>CAWAJS010000027.1:0-818170 GCA_963782315.1 uncultured Chloroflexia bacterium | reverse complement strand
TCCAGATTGACGGCGACACGGCGACCGCGCGATGGACGATGCACGAAACAGCCAGTTCGCCACAGGCCACACGGTATTACAACAACGCGGATTGTATGAAGTATACACTGGTCTGTGTCAACGGACGGTGGTTGTTCAAGCATCGCAGATACCACTACATGTATCTGGACGATTCGGAACTGCGTGGACAACCCATCCCACTCACGTCCACGCTCTACCTTCCTGATGCCAGTGTTGCCTCGGTTGCACATCAGGCGAGGCGACGCTTCTACCATAGCCCCACGAGGACCAGGAGCAGACGCCGGACAAGACATAGATGATTGACGTCGCAAGCAGGGCGTGCTACAGTCGCGAGCCAATGAGTACAACATTCCCTGTGGCGCTTGCCGTCGTCATCGCCGACGCTCCGGTCGCCGAGATCGCACCCTACGAGAACCTGATCCGTGAGGCAGACCTTCGCATCGCCGCCGACGGCGGTGCACGTCATTTCTTGACCCTGGGTATCCTGCCACATATCGCGATTGGCGACTTCGATTCCCTGCCGGCGCCAATGTTTGAAAAACTTGAATCGGGCGGCGTCGCGATCGACCGTCACGCGGTTCACAAGGACGAAACCGACCTTGAACTTGCCCTGCTGTATGCTGTCGAGCGTGGCGCGAGACAGATCATTATCCTGGCAGCGTTGGGTGGACGCCCAGATCAACACCTCGCGAATCTACAACTGTTGACGCACCAGCGCCTCAAGGGTCTTGACGTACGAGTGCGCCAGGGAGGGTGGGATGTATTCGTCGTCCATACAAACACACGGCTCGAAGGCACGCCGGGGCAAACCGTTTCGCTCCTACCGATGACCGAGCGTGTCGAAGGCATCGTCACCAGGGGTTTGTACTATCCTCTTAACGACGAACCGCTATTACTTGGTCCGGCACGTGGCGTCAGCAACAAAATGACCGCCATCGAAGCCACCATCACGATTAGGTCGGGGATCTTACTGGTCATGCACGAACACTCCAATGACCACTAGCAACCAACACCTAACGACCAGTTACCCACAACCAACGGAGCATGACAGTTCCAGGCAAGCGGTCTATGTCACACATATACCGGGATCTGCGTGGGTCATGCAACCAATCGACCTGTACGAACGTCTTGTAACCAAATATGTATGTTATAGGTACTGCCGGTCATGTCGACCATGGCAAATCGACGCTGGTCGAAACACTGACCGGGATCAATCCCGATCGTCTGGCGGAAGAACAACGCCGTGAGATGACGATTGACCTGGGTTTCGCGTGGCTTACCCTGCCATCGGGCAAGCAGGTCAGCATCGTCGATGTGCCAGGACACGAACGTTTCATCAAGAACATGCTCGCGGGCATTGGCGGCATCGATGCAGCATTACTGATCATCGCCGCCGACGAAGGCGTGATGCCGCAAACCCTCGAACATCTGCATATCCTCGACCTTCTGGAAGTCGAACATGGCATCGTCGTCCTCACGAAGATCGATATGGTGGATGAGGAATGGCTCGGCTTGATGCAGGAAGAAGTACGTGACCGCCTCGCTGGCACCGTATTCGCCGACGCGCCAATCGTTCCCGTTTCGGCGCGGCAACGACGTGGACTCGACGACCTCAGCAACACCCTCGACCAGTTGCTGCTCACGACGCCTTCGCGCGCGACCGAACGTGGCGCACCTCGTTTGCCGGTGGATCGTGTATTTACCGTCGGTGGATTTGGCACGATCGTGACAGGCACATTGCTGGATGGTCCGCTCACGCTCGGCGACGAAATTGAGATCGCGCCGAGCGGATTACGAGGGCGAGTGCGCGGCCTCCAAACACACGGCGCGAAGCTTGATCGAGCGCTGCCAGGAACCCGCGTCGCGGTCAACATCGCTGGCGTAACCGTGTCCGATATCAGTCGTGGTGATGTCGTCACCGTTCCTGGCGCGATCGTACCGACAGCGCTGCTCGATCTCAAGATGCGACTGGTCCCGGACGCACCCCATGCGCTCGAACAAAACGATGCGCTCGACCTGTTCGTTGGCGCGACCGAGGTGGGTTGTCACATCACGCTGCTTGATACAGACGTGTTGCGTCCCGGTGAGGATGGTTGGGTACAACTGCGGCTCGATCGTCCCATCGCAGCGGCACGAGGCGATCGTACTATCGTGCGCGTTCCCTCGCCTTCGATGACTGTTGGCGGTGGTCGCATCGTCGATCCGCATCCACGTCGCCACCGCCGCTTTCGCTCGGACGTGATGCAGCAACTTGAAACTCTTTCGCGTGGCACACCCGCCGAACTGCTCGCACAGGCCGCGGGAACAGCGGGTCCGGTCGAATGGTCCGCGTTGCGGCGGCAAAGTGGACTGCCGCAGGACGTAGCGACGACCGCGCTGATTGAAGCGTTGCGCCTCGATCATCTACGACGGCTCGGGGGTGGTGATGCTCCCTTCAGCGACGACATGTTGCTGATCACGCCGCGTGCCTGGGGTCAACTGGCATCATCCCTCACCACCATTGTTAACGCGTTCCACGCACGCAACCCGTTGCGGCTCGGCATTCCACGCGAGGAGCTGAAAAGTAAGCTCGGCGTTCGCGCCCCGCGCACCTTCACGCTGGTATTGCAGGTTGCCGCTGCCGAAGAGCTTATCGTGGCGAATGATACTGTGGTGCGCCAGTTCGCATTCGCGCCGAAGCTAACCGGCACACAACAACGCGAGGTCGCTACGTTACTCGCAGCGTTCCAGGCAGCACCCTATACCCCTCCCCCACGCACCGAATGGGAGCGCACCGACACGCACCTGATTACATATCTGCTCGAAACAGGGCAACTTGTGCGTGTATCGAGCGACGTATTGTTTGGCGTTGAGGGCTATACGAAGCTGGTAGAATGGAGCATACATGTCCTCGAGCGAGGCGACGAACTCACAATAGCGACGCTGCGTGATCATTTCGCGACCAGCCGGAAATATGCACAGGCGCTTCTCGAACATCTCGACGAACGTAAGATTACGCGCCGGATCGGCGATGTACGACATAAATATTGACGACCGGAGCGCTTCGGGCGCGATCGGAATCGATTGCGGCACACCGTGCCACCTAAGGAGAGAAGGCTATGCCACGACGGGCGAATACTGATATCAAGCGGCTCGGCACTATCCTGGTCGTGGGTGCTATCGCCGGTCTAGGAGCGAGCTACGTCGCCAGCCGTCGACGCCCCGATCGGGGCCCGTGATAAGAAATTGATCGATTGGAGCCTGGTGCGGCAGATCGCCGTGCGTGCCTCGCAGTCGGACCAGGCACCTGTGCAACGACGCGCCGAAGCAACCGCAGAGTACACTGATATGGTGCGCCGTTCCGAACCACTGATCGCACGCTATCTTGGCGTTGCTCTGCCGGAGCCCATTCAAGGTATTCATGTCGTCGATCGCCGTGGATGGCTCGACGCGAACATCGCGAACTTTGGTGAACTGTTTACCTTCATCGAGGAAATCTACGAACGCAATGCTTCGGTCAACACTGTCGGAACAGCAGTAGCGTCGAACATCAACAAGCGCCTGATGAGCGTACAGGTCGGCGTGCTGCTCGGCGTACTAGCACGGAAAGTACTCGGTCAGTATGATCTCTCGCTGCTGGCTCCCGAACCTGCGGCCGGTGTGCTGTATTTCGTCGAGCCAAACATCGCCAGGGTACAGCAGACGCTTGGCCTCAACGCCCACGATTTTCGCCTCTGGATCGCGCTCCACGAAACGACGCATGCGTATGAGTTCGAGGCGTATCCATGGGTGCGCGAGCATTTCAATAGTCTGTTACGCTCGCTACTTCGACCAACTCAACGAGCAGCTACAATCGTTGCGCGGTGGCGTCGGATCGCTGGTGTCACGCATCCTGGACAATTGGGGGAGCGGCCAGCACTGGATGGAGATGATCCTTTCGCCACAACAGCGTACGATCTTCAACGAGCTCCAGGCGTTCATGTCGCTGGTGGAGGGCTATTCGAACCACATTATGAACGCGATCGGCAAGGACATCCTGCCCAACTTCGAGGAGATCGAGCACCGCATCGAGGAACGTAAAGGTCGACGTCCGCTCGCCGAGCAATTATTCAATCGTGTAACGGGCATGGACCTGAAGCTCGCCCAGTACGCCGAAGGCCAGAAGTTCGTCGATTTCATCGTTGATCAGCGCGGCATCACCTTCGCCACCCGTGTCTGGGAACGTGCGGCAAATCTACCGTCGATCGAGGAAATCCGCGCTCCGCAACTCTGGATCGCACGCATCGACGCACAAGGCGAATGATGCACTGTTCCATTCCGCCGGACGAGGAAGGAGCGATTCCTTCCTCGTTCCTGTGTCCCAATCCTATACAACCACACGAGGATAGTCTATGAGCCTCGATCTGCTTGCCCTTAGCGGTCAGGTACGCGACATGGCACGCGCTGTTGGCGGTGATTCCAGTAGCTTACACGAACGTATACTCGTGACACAGCGCATACTGGAAGCCGAATCAGCAACCTGGGAAACATGGCACGAACAGGTAGAAAAAAGTCGCCTCAAGCAAGCATGGCTATTTGCGAATCCGCTCGAACCGTTGGCCAAGGTATATCCCCTGCCCGACAAACCTCGCATATATGCGGTAGCCGCGTCAGATGGCTCGCATATCGATGTTGAGCGTCACGGCATTGCCGATTATTGGCTGATCAACGTCGGTAGAGTTAGCCTGGTCTACGGTGAAGATGCGTCGTTCAAAGCTGAATCGGTCCCTACGCTTGGCTATCGCTCGAATGAACTTGTGTTGAACGACTCACGCAGCGACCAGGAGGCCCACGTAACAGGCCCGGTACTCGCTGCACTATCGTGACCTATTTGAAGGACTACGCCTCGCAGACCTCGTGAGCTCGCTTCCTTCGGACCGCACCAAAATCGCATTATTTGATGGCACACTCATTCGCTGGACGCTTAACAGTTTTGAAAATTGGCTAAAGAATCGCTTTCTCCAGGAGCAATTCACCTACTTTGATGGTTTGTTGAAACCTAGCATGTCCACTCGCAAGTTACATCAGTCGCCCTCGCTCGTCTGATGTGGTTGGTCTGGTGCAGTTCACCATGGTCGAAGGTGATACGAGCAAATGGAAAACTCTGTACCCACGAACGTGCGGATAGCCCGTTACGGGGTGTCAACGATAATTTGCTGTTTGATAGAATCCTGCGAGACGGCGAGCGCAGTGCGCGCTTCCAATCCATGTCACGTATTAATGTCGATTCCTACCCTTCAGAGCATAAGATTCAATTTTTCTATCTGAAGGTCGGGCGCGAGATCGCCCGCGTGGAGTTTCCCGCCTGGGTCGGCGACGGCGACCTCGATCTGGTGCATAGCTTGATCTATGACCAATGCCAGCGGGGTATGGGCTACCCGGTGGCGCTCCAACGCGCCCACGAACAGGCCGTGATCCACGACGGCGACCGCCGACAGGTCGAAGCCTTGATCGAGCGTATCTTCGCCACCGAAGCCGTGCCAACGCAGCGTTCAGCAAAATCGGTCACGAAACTGCGCCCTGGACTTTGATACGATGAAATGTGGATGCGACGCGAACCTATGAGGAATATGGAAACTTGCTGGCGCGTATCCCATTGATCGCTCTGTCGTTCGTCAGTTTTACGTCATCCCGTGTATGGCAATCCTCAGGTAGAATATGGAACGCTCGGTGGTTGATCCCGCCGAGATTTTCGGAGATCGATGGCGCGATTGAATAGACGACTTTATGTGAGAACCTTCGCCGCTGCCATGGGCATGCTGGCGGCTTTCTGTTGCTCGCAGGTTGCGCTCAGCAACCGCTGCTGGCTGACCTTCCCGACGACAGACATCACGATCACGCCAAACGGCGATGGCCTCGACGATACAGCGTCGATCACCTATACCATCGGCGCACCGGCACACGTTTCGATCTGGATCGAACAGGCCGACGGCAAGAAGTGGATGTTGCGCGACAACGTGCAGCGGGCGGCATCGTCCGATGCGTACCTGCTCTCCTTCGACGGCACAGTGCAGAGCGCCGATCCCAACGACCCCATCCGCCAAAGCGTGTTGCCCAACGGCACCTACACGTATGTCGTTCAGGCCACGCCCGACAACGGCGGCACGGTCGATGAGCAACGCGGCACGATCGAGGTACGCGACGCGATCACGCAGCTACCGATGGTCGAAGATGTCAACGTCACGTCCACGTTTTCGCCCAACGAGGACGCCATCGACGACGTAGCCTATTTCACCTACCGTCTGCCGATCACGGCGACCGTTACGATCAACCTCACCAAAAGCGACGGCACGGTCATTCCGTTCATCAGCGACCTGGAAGAAGGACCATACGCGCAAAGCCACCTGTGGGACGGCAAGCAACCCAACGGCGCGTTGCTGGATTCCGGTGCCTATACGTACACGATTGCGGCACGCGACCGCGTAGGCAATATCGTGGAACGCCGCGGACCGATAACGATTGATGTCTCCTGGAAGTTCCGAAGCACGGGTGGGTTCGTGCATATCGCTCCGGTCGAGGTCGCCCTGAGCGACGTGATCACCGTGACCGTGCGCGTCGAGAACACCGGCAATGTACCAATCCGCACGCAAGGCCCCGGCTCCGGCTTTATGTATACAACTGACGAGACCTATGCTTCGATCCTGGATCACAAGTGGAAAGACCAGGGCGGCGGCTTCTGGCGTGTCGGGCTAGATTGGGGCGGCGGACACGCATATCCCTTCCGCTGGGCGCTTTCCACACGTCCGCCGGAACAATGGGCGCAACCCAACGAGTGGGACTACCTGCAACCAGGCGAGGTCGTCGATATTACGGGCAGCGTCCGCATCGAGCAACGCGAAAGCCGCATGGAGTTCTACGTTGGTCTGGTGCATGAGGGCGTCGGGTATCCTGTGAACAACGTGGGGCGCACACTGATATGCGTTGGTATTCCAGGCGTCGAAACCCGCTGCACACCGTCAGGGTCGTAGCATCGCAGTTCGCTGATATAAGGAAGAAGCACATGCGCCTACAGGACTATATACAGGTATTGCGGAAACGCTGGTGGATGATCGGCCTCGTCGGTGCCATAGCTGCCGTCAGCGCCTATGGCATCTCGAAGCTCCAGCGTCCGGTTTACCGTTCGCAAGCCACCTATGTCGCGACGGTCAACCGCCCGGATTCCGGCGTCTATATGTTCCTGGGGCAGCAACTCAACGGCTTCATCCGGCAGGTGCAAAAACGCGAAACCTTTGCGGCGATCTCGCAGCAACTCCAAATTGACATTGCCGCCCGAACAACTGCTGCGAAAACGTGCGGATGCAAGCGCAGCCGACCGACCTGACGATCACGATCGAGGCCGATAGCTACAACACCGAGGACCCGCCGCGTATCATCAACACTATCGGCAACGCCCTGCTGGCGAAGGTCGCCGAGAACAACCGGCTGGCGGAAGGCCAGGATCGGGTCAACCTCGACCGCGAGGAGCCGGGTCCAGTCTATCAAGGCCAAGCCCAACACGCGCATCAACACACTGGCGGGGGCGATCCTCGGCCTGGTGCTGGGGATGTTGCTGGCCTTCATCCTCGAATACATGGACGACACGATCAAAACCTCGGATGATGTCGAGCGTTTCGCCGGACTGACGACGCTGGGCTTGATCCCAAGCGGCGCCGCACAGGCAGCCCGTCGCCGCGCACGTATGCAGCCTGCCGCTGTGTCGCGCCTTGTGAACCGGAAGTAACCCATGACGACACTTAACCAGCTTGTGACGATCCGCGATCCACGCTCACCAGCAGCGGAAGCGTACCGGACCCTGCGGACCAACATCCAGTTCGCGTCGCTCGACCGTCCGCTGCGTACCCTGCTGGCGACCAGTAGTGCGCCGGACGAGGGCAAATCGACGACGATCGCCAACATCGCCGTGACTATCGCGCAATCCGAGCGCCGCGTGCTGCTCGTCGATTGCGACCTGCGCCGTCCGACATTGCATACTATGTTTGGGTTACCCAACGAAGCAGGGCTGACCAGTCTGATCCTGGACGAAGACGGGCGTATCCCGGTGCAAAAGACCGACATTCCAGGGCTGCTGGTGCTGACCAGCGGACCGCTGCCGCCCCGTCCCGCCGACATCCTGGGATCACGGCGCATGGAAGCCGTGATCGCTCAATTGCGCGACCACGCCGATATGGTGCTGTTCGACACGCCACCCGTCAACGCCGTGACCGACGCGGCGGTGCTGGCGACCAAAGTCGATGGCGTGCTGCTGGTGTTCCGCGCTGGCACGACCAAGCGCGACCGTGCGCGTGACGCCCGCCGCCAACTTGAAAAGGTCAACGCCAACATTGTCGGCGTGGTGCTGACGGATGTGAAGGGCGAGGAAACGTACGGCTATTACGGGAACTGACGCTGTGCATCGTAGGCATAGCCCCTTACGTCCATACTTCTGGCAATATGTCACACCGCCAACATATGTTGGCGGTCACTCTATCACCCGCCTATGCACGCTATTCTTCTCGAAATCGTCGTAGAGCCCCTTCACAACTAACAACATCGTTCTCTCGCGGACTGCGACACATCTCAAGAGTTAGTCATACGTCTAATCAATCCCTGGCTCGGACGTTGCGAGACTGCACGGGCGAGCAAGAAGTGAGGACCACATGAGCCACCGCACCTTTCTGTCATTACTCCTGATCGGCGCGATACTCGTCCCGGCCCTGGCGCAGCCAGCGGCGGCACAGACGAACAAGCCCGTATTGGCGTATTACTTCCCCTGGTACGAGCAATCTGACTGGCAGGAATCCAGGATGGCGGACCTGCCCACGACGACGTACAGCGGCGGCGACGACGCCACGATACAGCAGCACATCCAGCAGGCCGATGACAACGGCATCGACGGCTTTATCTGCACCTGGTTCGGACCCGACGAGCCGCGCCTGACGGAACGCTGCGACAAGTTACTGCGGAGCGCGGCGGGGCGCGATTTCTCGGTCACGATATCGCCCGATCAAGCGGCAGATTTCACCGGCACGCTCAAAACCATGGCAGGCATGCAACGGTCGCTGGGGGTAATGCGCGACCGTTGGATGAGCCATCCGAACTGGTTACGCTGGGACGGCAAGCCCGTGGTGGTGTTCTGGAACCCACAATCGTTCGGCTCGGTGGCAACATGGCGACAGTTACGAAACGCCGTCGATCCTAACAACGCATGGCATTGGGTCGGCGAAGGCACCGACTTTTCCTATCTGGATGTGTTCGACAGCCTGTATTACTTCGACATCACCTGGGCCGCCAACCCCGCCGACGCGATGGCGGGCTATGCGCGACGGCTGGACGCCTACAACAATGCCAACGGCACCCGAAAGCCCTTCATCGGGACGGTAATGCCGGGATACGACGACACACGCATCCGTAACACCCGCGTGCGCGACCGGGCGAACGGCGACTATTACCGCCGCTCCTGGCAGGCCGCAATCGATAGCAACGCCCAAGCCGTGATCATCAACTCATGGAACGAGTGGTTCGAGGGCACACAGATCGAGCCGAGCCGCTCCTATGGCACCCAGTACCTTGACATGACCCGCGACGCGAGCGCCCGCTACAAGGGCACCAGGCAAAGCAATGACGATTCGCGGACCTTCCCCGAAACCGGGCAAACCGTGCGCGGGCGCTTGCTGCACTACTGGGACGGCAACGGCGGTCTGCCCGTGTTCGGCCTTCCGCTCAACGCGACAGGCCGCCGAGCAAACGCCCGATGGCACGTTCCAGACACAGCTTTTCGAGCGCAACCGGCTGGAACTGCATCCTGAGAACGCCGCGCCATACGACGTGCTGCTGGGTCGCCTGGGCGACGACATTCTCGCCAGGCAGGGACGCCCGTGGGAAACACTGCCCCGCGAACAGCCTCAAGCCGGATGCCTGTATTTCCAGGAAACACAGCACAACCTATGCGAGCCGTTCCTGAGCTACTGGCGCTCGCATGGCCTCGACCTGGGCGATCCCGGCACGAGCGCCCGCGAATCGCTGGCCTTGTTCGGTCTGCCGATCACCACGCCCGCCGTAGAGCGCAATTCGTCGGGCGACAACGTGCTGACACAGTGGTTCGAGCGTGCGCGTTTTGAATCGCACCCGCAGAACGCTGCGCCGTACAACGTGTTGCTCGGTCGTTTAGGCGCTGAAAGCCGTTAAACGACGTTGCCCCACCGGACCATATGTCCGGTGGGGCAACGGCCTGGTCAGGTGCGCTCGTATTTGGTACTTGCCTTCGTTAAAGCTTCAACGCTATAATACACGTTGAATTATGGTACAAGCGACGCGACAACGATTAAATGAAAAGGCCCATCCATTCGGATGGACCTCAATCATATGCGGCACTCACTTAGCGCGTTTTGGCGGCTGTGCGAATGCAGCGGGTACACATCTTGATCTTCTCTGTTTTGTCGCCTTTAGCGACAGTCACAGTTTGAATATTGGGGTTGAAGCGTCGACGAGATTTGCGGTTACTGAAGCTCACCTTGTTACCGAAAGATGGGCCTTTACCACAGGTTGCACACGTAGCCATTTCGAAAGGGTCTCCTCCCACACACCCGGACGTATATAACCAGGTGGGGTCATATTTCAGCGTAATCGGCTAATGATCATAGCATACCGCAAGGCGATTCGCAACCTCGCCCACAAGGACAGCAGGATAGATATGAGCGAACGAGCAAGACAGCCCAATACCCGCGTTCTGCCCGAAGGCAGCATCGAGGTTTCGCCGCGTGCGATCTCAGTCTGGTGGCACATGCCGTCACTCGCTCGTACGGTGTCGTGGGCATGGCACCGGCAAAGAACCTGCGCGACAGCGTGGTTCAGGTATTACGTAAAGAGGATCAGTTCCGCGGGATCGATGTTCACCTATCGCGTGACGCGATCACCGTAGATATCTATATCGTTGTGGCGTATGGCATTCGCATTTCGGAAGTGGCACAACAGGTGATCGCGACCGTCGATTATGCGCTCAAGCAATCGCTTGGCTTGCCTGTCGCCGCAATCAACGTCCACGTACAAGGCGTGAGCGCCGAGTAATGCGAACTACACAACACAGCGTCGCCCATACATTTGGTATCGGCGAACTATCATTGAAGAGGACTGGCGATGGCGCAAGGTAATGTCGTGGCCTGGGATGGTACGCAGTTTCTGTCTGGACTCCAGGCTGCGGCGACCTGGCTTGAACAGCATGTCGGCGAGATCAATGCACTCAACGTGTTCCCTGTTCCAGACGGCGACACCGGGACCAACATGCACCTGACGATGAGCGCGGCGTTGAAAGATGTCGCGCCGCACTCGTCGGCTGCAAGCGTGGCGAAACAGGTGGAACGTCAGGCCCTGCGCGGCGCACGCGGCAATTCCGGTGTGATCCTATCGCAGATCATCCGTGGCTTCAGCGAGGGCATTGCCGGAACAGATACGCTCGATGCTGCCGGACTGGCGCTGGCCTTCCAGAAGGCCGCCGAACGTGCCTACAAAGCTGTGATGAAACCGACAGAAGGCACGATCCTGACCGTCGCACGGGTCGTCGGCGAACAGGCGGCGATAGCAGCAGAAAATGGTGGCGATGTCAGCGCCGTGCTGGATGCGGCGGTCAGCGGGAGCCAAGCAGGCGGTCGCCGATACCCCCAGCCAACTCAAACAGTTGCGCGACGCGGGCGTCGTCGATGCTGGAGGTGAGGGGTTGGCGGTGATTCTGGACGGCTGGCGACGGTGGGCGCACGGCGAGGAGATTATACGCACGGATGCCGCTCCCGCAGTGGCAGCCGTCGCCTTCGCGGACATCCATAGCGATGACGACTTCGGGTATTGCACCAACTTCATGATCGAAGGCGACACGATTCCTTTCGCGCAAGTGCGCGAAACCATCGGCGACATGGGACGCTCGGTGGTGGTGGTCGGCGACGAGCAAACCGTCAAGGTGCATATTCATACGCTGCGTCCTGGTGACGTGCTGAACTACGCCATCGACTTCGGCGCGATCACCCAGATCGAGATCGCTAATATGGACGCGCAGCGTGCGGCGATCCACGAAAGCGGCATCGGTATCCGCCGTCGCGACGCCGCGAACCTAAGGAAGCGCATAAGAGCGCGACCAAGGCCAGCAGCACAACCGCGACCGATAAGGAAACCTCGCCGTTTGGCGTCGTCGCCATCGCGCCAGGAGCCGGATTCGCGGACATCTTCCGCTCGGTGAACGTGGGCGAGGTCGTTACGGGCGGGCAGACGATGAATCCAAGCACGCAGGACCTGGTAGAAGCCATCGAGCGCTTACCGCAAAACGAGGTTCTGATCCTACCAAACAACTCGAACATCCTGATGGCAGCGCGTCAGGCACAAGAGTTGGTTGACAAAATCAGTCGAGGTTATCCCTTCGCGCACCGTGCCGCAGGGCATCGCAGCACTTCTGTCGCTCAACTACGGGCGCGACTTCGCCGCGAACGTCAAAGCCATGACAAGTGCGCTGAGTGGCGTTCGTACAATCGAGATCACCACCGCCGTTCGCAACGCGACCGTCGACGATACCGAGGTACGTGAAGGTCAGACGATCGGTCTGCTTGACGACAAACTGATCGCCGCCGGTGACGATCAGGACGGTGTGATCGACAAGGTTCTCGAAAGCGTCGATATGGACGATGCCGAAATCGTGACGATCTACCGTGGCGAAGGAATGCGACGAAGCCAAGGGCAATACCCTGGCGGAACGCATCCAGACAGCTTATCCTGACCTGGTGAGCGTCGATATTGTTGAGGGTGGACAACCCTTCTACGATTTCATTATTGCAGTCGAATAACAAGCGTCAGGGATAGTCCCTGACCTCATGATATATAGAAAGTATGTTCATGCCTTCGGTCAAAATCGTAACTGATAGCACAGCAGATGTGCCAACAGCTTTATTACGCGAACTCGATATCGAGGTCGTCCCTGTTTCGATCAACTTCGGCGATGACAGCTACCGCGATGGCGTGGATATCGAGGGCGAGCAGTTCTTCCGACTGCTCAACGAAAGCTCGGTGCCGCCAACCACGACCGCGCCCGCGACGATCGCCTTCGAGCAAACGTACCGCCGATTAGCGAACCAGCACGACGCGATCATCTCGATCCACCTTTCGGGGCATCTGAGTTCGGCATTCAAGGCCGCGGCGCAAGCCCGCGAGAAACTACCACCGTCGCTTGCTCGTATCGAGGTCGTCGATACCCATTCCGCATCACTGGGCGTCGGACTGACGGTGATCGCCGCCGCACGCATGGCGCAGGCGGGCGTACCAGCCGAAGAGATCGTACGCGCTGTACAGCATCGTGTGCAGCACACGCATATGGTCTTTTTCGTCGACACGATCGAATATCTCGACCGTTCGGGACGCATGAGCCTGCCACCGGGCATGGTGTCATCCATGTCGCGCATTAAGCCACTGTTGCTGATCGACCAGGGGCATATCGTGTTGTACGAACGCACCCGTACCCGTGCTAAGGCCATCGACGGCTTGTTCACGTTCGTTGAGGACTTTCCACACGCCGATGAGATCGTCGTCGTCCATAGCACGACGCCTGAAGATGTCGAAAAGGTGCTCGATAAGATTGGACCATTATTCCCCCGCGAACAGGTGATGGTCGGGCAGTACGGAGCATCGATCGGCGTTCATCTTGGACCGGGCGCGATGGGTGTCGCCGTGTATGAAGGAAGCTCATAGGGCAGCGTTCTTGCTCTATACATCATTGTTGATGAGCGTAGCGAACAATGGATGCGTCGCTCATACAACCCAAGGAGGATTGAGTGACTATAGCCGTTGTAGTTGATTCGACAACTGATATCCCGCTATCGATGCGCGAGGAACTGGGCATCACGATGGTGCCGCTGTTGATTCTGTTTGGCAACGACCAGTTCCGCGACGGCGTTGATATGTCGAACGATGAATTCTACGCTCGTTTGGTCGAGGGCACTATTCATCCTACAACGTCGCAGCCCTCACCCGGCGATTTTGTGGAAGCGTTCGAGCGCTTGGCGAAGGACCATGATGGGATCATCTCGATTCACCTGAGCGGCGAACTCAGCGGCACCGTGCGGTCGGCGCAGCAAGCCGCCGACATGTTGCCGAACATTCCCGTCAGGGTGATCGACTCGCGCAGCGTGTCGATGGGCGCCGGATTCCTGGGCATCGAGGCCGCGAAACAGGCACGCGCAGGCAAAAGCCTGGACGAGATTGCGACATCACTCGAAGCGCTGGTGCCGCATGTGGCGCTGTGGGCGGTGCTGGATTCGCTCAAGTTCCTCGAACGTGGCGGGCGCATCGGGCGCGGCAAGGCATTTCTGGGGACGTTGCTCAACGTCAAACCGATGATCTACATCGAGGGCGGCGTTCATCCTGGCGAACAGGTGCGGACGCATAAAAAGGCGCTCGCTCGTATGGTCGATCTCGTGTCTGCCGAAGGGCCGTTCCGTGACCTGGCAGTGTTGTATAGTACCGGCAAGGAATACGCAGAGGAACTTGCCGACCGGCTCGGCACTATTCATCCGCGTGACCAGATCGTCGTTTCGCAACTCACCGGCGTGATCGGCGTCCACGGTGGACCGGGTGTGCTGGGCGTCACCGGCATCAAGCAACGCTAATCAGCACATCGGCGCAGGAACACGAGCAATAGGGGGTACACACGGCATCTTCCGTGTGCCCCCTCGATACAATAAGATAGCGCGTTTTCAATTATGGATGAACAACTGATCCAGCTTGGCAAGTGTCTGGCAGCGGAAGCCAAAGCTGGATACATCGACGCCGCTGCGGGCGGCATGGCGACCTTTCTCCAGCGCTGGCAGTCAGAAACCAACGGCAGCGGCGAAAATCCAACCGTACAGGCGGTACTTGCCCGTTTGGCGACCTACTCCAGCCTCTCAGCGGACGAGCGACGCAGTCGTGTCGATCAATCCCTGGACGAGCTACGGGCGCTGGTACGAGCGCAAGCCAAAGCCGCCGCACAGCAAGCGGCGACACCCGTACCCGCTGCCGCCCCAAGACAACCCACGACACCCGTACCCACAGCGGCCAAACCCGTGCCGATTCAAAACCTCGCCCTGGATGCGCCGCTTGCCAGCGTGAACGGCATCGGCCCCACCAACGCCCGCGCTTTCGCACGGCTCGGCCTGCGGACGGTCGAGGATATGCTGTACCACTTTCCACATCGCCACGACGATTATTCGGCCCGTGACACGATCGCCGACCTCACCGTGGGCGAAACGTCTACGATCATCGCCGAGATCGTCGAGATCAAGACCTTCTCGATGCGAGCGGGGATGCAGGGCGTCAAGATTTCGCTCAACGACGGCACCGGTGTGCTGCAACTCTCGTTCTTCGGGCAACAATGGCTGGCGAAGCAACTCTTTCCTGGACAATGGATCGTGGTCAGTGGCAAGGTCAGCGGCTACATGGGGCAGTTCCAGATGAACAGCCCGAAATGGGAACCGTACCGCGAGGACGAACTGGTTCACGCCGGACGCCTGGTGCCGGTTCACCCGCTGACCAAAGGGTTGCTCGAACGCAACGTGCGTACCCTGATCAAGCGTATCGTGGATGGAGCAGCGCCCAACGTGCGCGACCATCTTCCCGACGAGGTGCGCCAACGCGCGCACCTGATGCCGCTGAGCGAAGCGATCCGTCAAGCGCACTTTCCCGATACCATGGAGCATAAAAGCAAAGCGAACTACCGCCTCGGCTTCGATGAATTCATGTTCATCCAGCTTGGCGTGTTGCAACGCAAGAAGCTCTGGCAGGGCGAACCAGGCAACGAAATCCCGTTCGACGACAAGGTACACGAACGGTTCCTTCAGGCGCTCCCGTTCAAGCTGACAGGCGCACAGGAACGTGCGCTTGGAGCGATCTTCAACGACCTCAAACGTCCGATCCCGATGGCGCGACTGGTACAGGGCGACGTGGGTTCGGGCAAAACCGTCGTCGCCGCCGCCGCGCTCGTTCAGGCCATTGCCAACGGATTTCAAGGCGCGTTGATGGCCCCCACGGAAATCCTGGCGGAACAACATTATCGTGGCCTCAAGAAACTGCTGGGACAGGTCGAGGTGCCGCGTCCCGCCGAAGAACTCGAACGGCAGGATTGGAAAGGGCGCGTGGAGCGCGAACAACTCGACCGCATGGAGGAGATCAAGCGACTGCTGGGGATGACCGAGGAGGACGATCGCGGCGGTGCGGGCATTCGGGTGGCGTTGCTGACAGGCTCGCTCAAGACGCGGGAACGGCGGCGCGTGCTGGAAGCCATCGCGCAGGGACAGGTGGACCTCGTGATCGGCACGCACGCCCTGATCTCGGAAAGCGTGCAGTACAACAGCCTGGGTCTGGTGGTGGTGGACGAGCAGCATCGCTTCGGCGTCGAACAACGCGAACGCCTCAAACAGAAAGGGCACCACCCCGACCTGCTGGTGATGACCGCGACGCCGATTCCGCGCACGCTGGCGCTCTCGATTTATGGCGACCTGGATGCGTCGGTGATCGACGAGCGCCCGCCGGGACGCCAGCCGATCAAGACACGCTGGATTCGCAAGGCAGAGATCGCCAAAGCCCACAAGCATATTCGCAAGGAAATCGCCGCAGGGCGTCAGGCGTTTGTGATCTGCCCGCTGGTCGAGGAATCTGAGAAGCTTGAACTGGCGTCGGCGGTCGAAACGCAGGAATACCTGCAACATGAGGTCTTTCCCGATCTGCGCGTCGGCTTGATTCATGGGCGCATGAGCCAGATCGAGAAAGATATGGTCATGCAGCAGTTCCGTGACGTGGAGTTCGAGATTCTGGTGGCGACCGCCGTGGTCGAGGTCGGTATCGACATTCCCAACGCGACGACGATCCTGATCCTGGGAGCCGAACGCTTCGGTCTGGCACAATTGCACCAGTTCCGTGGTCGCGTCGGGCGCGGCGAGCACCAGTCATATTGTATCGTGGTATCGGATGTCGACAACGAGCAGACACAACAACGCCTTGAAGCCCTCGGTCGAGAGCGAGGATGGCTTCAATCTTGCGGATGTGGACCTTAAGCTACGTGGTCCGGGTGAATTCTTTGGTCGTCGCCAATCGGGAACGCCCGACCTGAAGATGGCGAAAATGGGTGATCTGCGATTACTTGAGGTAGCACGACTGGAAGCCGAGAGGGTTTTGAACAGCGATCCACAGCTCGAACGCGCCGAACATACGTTACTACGCACCAAAATGGGGCAATTCTGGGAAGATACAGTCAAAGCAAGCTAGAATGACCCTACACAATCTGTTATGCTTGTTGTACTATAGGCAATCTTAACCGTTTCTTTATGCGTACTTCACGGTTTTGAAGTCAACTGAAGCAGCGGTCGAGGACACCGGCACGAGGTAGCGTAGGGCCATGAGGTTCCAAAGCATCGTGGATCAGCTCTTACCTGCGAGGAGGGCAAGCTCATGCCCCGCGAACACTATGATCAGCAGCTTCGCAGCTTACAGGATGACCTGCTGCGACTCGCCAGCCTGGTCGAAGCGGCGATAGGTCGCTCGATCAATGCGCTGAAGAATCAGGACGTTGAAGAAGCACGGCGAATCATCGCCGAGGACGACATCATCGATCGGCGACAATATGCGCTCGAAGATAAGGCGCTGTTGTTGATTGCTCGTCAGGCACCCGTGGCGGCGGATCTGCGTGCGATCAGCGCGGTCATTTCGATCGCATCCGAACTCGAACGCATCGGCGATTATGCGGAAGGAATCGCGAAGATCGCGATTCGCGGCGCGAACGAGCCGCTACTCAAACCACTCATCGACGTGCCACGTATGGCGGAAACGACCCAGCGAATGCTCCGTGAAGCCGTCGATGCTTTCGTCAACCGCGATGTCGAAGCGGCTCGACGGATTACCGTCGTCGAAGAAGAAATCGACGCGCTCACAACCCAGGTGCAGAACGAACTGTTGACGTTCATGCTGCAAGACCCCAAGAACGTCGAACGTGCGTTGCATCTGATGTTCGTGGCGCACAATCTGGAACGGGTGGCGGACCGCACCACCAACATCGGCGAACGACTCGTGTTTCTTGTCACCGGCGAGATCGTCGAGCTTAATACCTAACACACCCAGCAACTGTCAGCAGTATCGTCTGCGTATGCTGAAAGGCATACGCAGACGATACTGCTGACAGTGCATCGGATACACTATCATGCTGACACATCTGCGCCGCGTTCGCCTGATCGAACTCCAACTCCTGATCATCGCGCTCCTGTTCTTTGCCTGTGGCTACGTGCTGACGACAGCGGCACGACCGGGCGCGGAGTTCACCCGCACCGCGCAAGGGCTCGCGTCACTACTCTGGCCTTCCAGTCTGCCGATCTTGATGTTCATGGCGATCAGTTTCATCCTGTCATGGCGCGCACCACGTGCCGATCAGCTTGTGCTACCGCTGGTGTCGATCCTGGCGGGGCTGGGCTTGCTGATGATGGCACGGCTTGAAGCAAGCTACACCGCGAACGGGTTGATCGATGTGTATGGGCATATCGCCGCCAAGCAGACCGTGTTCGTAACAGCAGGCGTCGGCTTGCTGCTGCTGATGGTGCTGGCACCGCTCGACCGTATGTTCATTCGCCTTCAGCGCATGTCGTTGATGGATTGGCTCAAGAATCATCGTTGGACCTGGGTGGTGTTGGGGTTAGTGTTGGTGGCGGTCACGTTCGTCTTTGGCAAGGGTCCCGAAGGGCAGGACCAGAAACTGTGGATCGATTTTGGCTTCTTCACCTTTCAACCCTCGGAACTGCTCAAGCTAGCACTGGTCATCTTCCTGGCGTCGTATCTGGATGAACACCGTGAAGTCGTGGCGCAGGGCTGGCGCGTCGGTCCATTGACGTTGCCACCACTGCCGTACCTGGTACCGATGATCGGTATGTGGGGACTGACCATGGGAATCATCGTGATCCAGCGCGACCTGGGCGCAGCGTTGCTGCTCTTTGGCATCTTCCTGGCGATGCTGTATGTGGCGACCGGCAAAGGTTCGTACGCCTTCGTCGGTCTACTGGCGTTCGCCGGTGGCGCATATGTGATGTACCAGGTGATTGGGCGTGTGCAGGACCGCGTGGCGATCTGGCTCGATCCGTGGGCGGACGCCGCTGCTACGGGCTATCAGATCGTGCAGGGACAATATGCGTTGTCCGCCGGAGGTATCTTCGGCGTAGGGCTAGGGCAGGGATCGCCCGCTGTCGTCCCCGCCGTTCACACCGACTTCGTGTTCACTGCTATCGCCGAAGAACTCGGTCTTGCCGGTGCCATAGGCGTGTTACTGGTGTATGTGCTGCTGATGTATCGAGGCTACCACATCGCGTTGCGCCTCAATGGGCGTTTTCGCGGCTTCGAGCAATTGTTCGCGATCGGCCTGACCTCGATCCTGGCGATTCAGACCTTCATCATCGTCGGTGGCAACCTACGGGTGATACCGCTGACCGGTATCACGCTACCTTTCATCTCGTACGGTGGCTCATCGGTGCTGATCAACTTCCTGATCGTGGGACTACTGCTGCGAATCTCCGCCGGCCGCACGTCCTGATATCTGCGACACCTGTACAGCTACGCCGCCCTGAGCACCAGCGTGAAGAACGCACAGGCGGCAATCGCCGCCATAATACTAAGATAGCCCAAGATCAGTCCGGTGAGTGCTAGCCCACCTCCCGCCAGGCGTCCACCAGATCTTGCGATTTCGCGTCGAGCCATGTGTCCAGTGATCACTGCGGGGAGCCCGGCGAGGACTGGCAGAAACGACCACGTCAAGATACCCAGCACCAACGCGAACACCGCGAGCGTGCTCGTTTGTGACGAGGACGATTGTACACTCGTCACCAGATACGGAGACTGCGCAGTCGGCAGCGATGGCGAAGGTGGTATCGACGTTTGCAGGGTCGGTTGTGGCGATGGCACATCATAGGTGCGTGCGTCATGCCGTGTCTGGGGTGCAGACCCATACACGTTGCTGCTATTCGATGGAGACGGTGACGTGGGTTCGATAGGCGGCTGATTCAACGGATCGCTGCCAAGCATAACCGTGCGCCCAGTGGCGGGTTCAGCGTTACCTGGGCGTAAAGCACTGCCGCATTGATAGCAAAATGCGGTTCCTTCATCGTTTTGTGCGCCGCACACAGGGCATTTCATACGCATCCCCTTTTCATGATTCTCTGACACCATGCTATGATACCAGCCGATGAAAGTTCAACGCAAGAGCGTGTGTCGATAAAGACGCTGGCTCGCGGTCGCTCGTGTAGCGATGTGCAACTGGCTCGAAGGGGAGGAAGTATGATCTATACGCTGATGTTGGGAGCACCTGTGAGCAAAGAAGGCGACGAGTTCGGTTCTTTGACGACGATCATCGTCGATAACGGCATCGCAAATCAGATTGTTGTCAATCCTTCAGGGCTGTTTGCCGGACCTGACCGCGTCGTGCCGATCAATGCGATCGCGGAATCGTCGGCAGAAGGTATCACGCTCAACGCCACCGACGTAGACTGGCATAGCTACGGCGCCTACAACGTCGAACAATATCGTGACCATCGAGGATGTCCAGCCGAGTTTCCTGCTTTCGGGATCGATTTGCGCCATCCAACGCAGGACTTGTGGACCGCCCGCCGACCGAGATGCGCAGTGACTCGGCGCTCGTTCCCATGAACGTCGTATTGACCACCGAAACCCGAGTTGGCGACCAGGGACACCTTGCTGGAATCGTAACTCATACCGGCATCCCAACCGAGCTACTTCTCGAAGGCGGTGGCTCGATTCCCTTCGAACAGGTCAGCATTCTCGACAGCGAGCATATCACGCTCGGTCCCAAAATCGAACGGATGGACGATGCGATGCTGCCAGGAAGCATCGGACAACCGCCGGAAGAAACCGAGTAACAGCGGCGCGTGCGCGATCAACCAACCGAGGTCGTCCTGGCGACCTCGGTCCTCGACGCCATCCGGCACCATGCGCTCGAGCAACCCCACCGCGAAGTGTGCGGCGTCCTCTTAGGCGCATGGGGACCGCCCCCGACCATCACATACGCCATGCGCGGCACCAACGTCCTTAACGCCACTGACCGCTACTTGCTCGACGCGCCAACCCTGCTGGCCGCCGACGATGCAGCCTCCCGACTGGGTTCATCCATTGTCGGCTTCTACCATAGCCATCCCAATCATCTCGCGATCCCTTCCCTTTCCGACCGTCACAGCGCCTGGGCTGGCTATCTCTATCTGATCGTGAGCGTGGGAGCCGTACATCCACCCTATACCTGCGCCTGGAGCATCGACAGCGCTCTGCGAATCCATCCCCTGCCCGCTGGCAGGAGCCTACCACTCCCCATATGTACCGGATTAAACCGTCCATCATTTCGCCATCACCACAAGCATAGTAAAATAGCAACTATACACATTCTGTTTGCGCGAGTTGGCTTATGATTTCGGTCCTGGGAACCTGTCCAGTCTGCAAAACCCGCCATGCCGCAACCGAACAATTCTGCGGTCATTGTGGCTTAATCTTCGGCTCACACCTGGCACCCAAAACGGTTGCCACGCGCCCGTCCATGCCGCCGGAAGGAGCGTGTTGTCCGGCGTGTGGGCGACGTGCACGTTCGGGGGCAAGGATATGCGGTGCGTGCGGTACATCGCTCGTATGGAGCTATCGGCCGCTCCAAACCGGTCAGGTGCTTGCCAACGGGCGTTACTCGATCCTGCGTCCTTTGTCGAAGGGTGGCATGGGAGCAATTTATGTCGCGCAGGACCACGATGCCTTCGACCGTCCTGTCGTCATCAAAGCGCTGCTGGATTACTTCGATCCGCACGATATCGAGGCTGCGCATGTCGCCAAAGCACGGTTTCTGCACGAAGCACGCACACTCGCGACGCTACGCCATCCGGCGATCCCGCACATTTTCGCGTATTTCGCCGACGGTCCCTATAACTATATCGTGATGGAATACGTGGAAGGCCGCGATCTCGACCAGGGGCTAAGCCGGAAAGACGACACGACCGGAAAGCTCGTGCGCGGCACGCCATACGGCGCCGAAGATGTGACGCGGTGGGGGATCAGCCTGTGCCGCGTGCTGCATTACCTCGCCACCCGTAATCCGCAGCCAGTGATCCACCAGGATATCAAGCCAGCCAACATCTTGCTGGACGACAATAGCGAAGATATTCGTCTGGTCGATTTTGGAACCGCACGCGCACGGCTCGTGCATTCATTGGTAACGGTCGGGCTGCAAAAATCGAGCGTATTCGGCACACAGGGGTATGCCGCTCCTGAGCAGTACGGTGGTCAAAGTGAACCCCGCAGTGACGTGTACGCGCTAGCCTCGACCATGTATCATCTGCTAACCGACGACGACCCCCGCGACCACCCGTTTGATTTCCCGCATCTCACGGACCTTGGCGGGCTGGGCACCATCCTACAGGGAGCGTTGCAGAACGAAGCACGCGACCGTCCCACCGCCGCCGCATTCAGGCAGCAACTTGAGGCGATCAGCGCACCCACGCGCACGCATGCGCTGGAAACGCCCGACGGCACGCTGGTGTCCAATCCGCAGGAACTGGCAACATGGTGCGAGCAGCATTGGGACGCCGCCTTGCGTTGGCTGTACGACCGCCATCAGCTTTCCGAGCAGATCGCGCGGTTCTGGGGCAAAAACAAACTGGCGAAGGATGTTCGGCACCTGACCCAAACTCATCAACGCGAGGAAAGCGCCGGACTGGACTCCGTACTGGCAACACTCGACCCGCACGGCTATGGTATCGCGCCATTCCAGATTACGGCACAGCCCGCTCGGTACGATTTCGGCAGCCTGTCATCGGACGCCCAGGCCGAGCGGCGTTGCACGTTCACGAACACAGGCCGCCGCCATGTCGTGGCGGAACTGCTCACGCCCGCCTGGATCATCGCATCGCAGCAAACCATCGAACTCGCGCCCGGAGCGAGTATTTCGCTCACTCTATCAGGGGATATGAATCAGGTTGGCACGACAGGCAAGGTTCGTGGATATCTCATCGTTCGGAATAAGACCAACACGATCTGTCGCGTCGATGTCGAAGCCGAGGTGTCACGATGGCGCTCGTTGTGGCGGCGTGTCACGCAGCCCGCACCGTCCACCGCCGCGCCTGTAGCCCCACCCGAAGTTCAGTTCGCTGCGGCAGCAGCCAAGGATACGACGCCAACCGTCGCGCGGGTCGCGGCGTCGTCACAGGCAGAGGCGCAGGCCAAACTCAAAATGCCACCAATGCAAGCATTTGGCACGCTGGTCGTGCGGAATCGCGGCGGCACCGTCGCCTGGTTCACCAAGGCCGAGCGTCAGAAACTACAACGCCAGTTACGCGAAGTTAAAGCCGAACCATTGATCGAGCCACTTAGCGTACAATGTTGGCACGAATTTCGTGTCACCTGTCGCGACCGTGCGACGGCAGCAAAGGTCGTCGATCTGCTGGCGAAGCTCAACGAAACCAAAAAGGGCGTGACACGTCTCGATCTGGAGATTCTTGGTGGCTGAACACACGGCGGCGAAGGAAGCCAGGAGTGATTGACACAAACATCATACTTGGTGGTCTGGTGGTCAGTATCGCGGTACTGATGCTGGCCCCTGACTGGCGTCCCGCGTTCGTGCTGCTGTGCGTGTGTGGCGGTCTGCTGACCGTTCTAAACCAGCATGAAATTCAGATGCTGGGCGGAGCAGGCTCGCTCCTGACGCTGCACACCGCCAGCGACATCGCGGCGCTTCTTTGTGTTGCGACGATATTGCTATGGACCGGCCTCACATATGACCGCCACCACGAACACCTGGCGTCCGACGAAGTGGGCCGGATGCAGCTTCGTCGTGCCGCACGTCGCGCTGCCAGCGCACTCATGCCACAGGGATGGGCGGCATATCGTCTGCCTGTGTTCGCACTGCTATTACTGCTGGCAGGAACAGTGCTCCTGCCAGAGTTCTACTCGTCGCCAACGACACCTAGCGTGTACGCCTGGACACTCGCGCTGCTCGGTGGCATCTTGATCGTAGCGACGAGCGACAGTTTGCTCAAACTTGGGATGGGATTGACACTGATGTGCCTGGGCTTAAGCTGTGCTATTTGACAGAGGCTCCAGGCGTCGGCTTGTTCGTCCTGATGCTGTTCAGTTTCGTTCCCATCGTCGTCGCACTCCTTACAGCATTACTCAGTACCCTGGTGTTCGCTCGTCTGGGAACCCTCAGGCTCGCGCTGCTGTTCGAACAAGCCCGTCCTGCTTCCGCAGATACAGTGGATCGTTCCATGACCACACAGCCTAGCACCGGAAACGCCAATGCACAGCGCTGACAGATCATGATATTTCTGCTGATGAGTTTGCTACCGTGTGCGATAGCGGCTGGTTGCTTCGTGCTGCGCCCAAACACACGGCTCGGGCTGTACGCTGGCCTCGCGACGCTTGCCGTCGAACTGATATTCCTGCTTCAACTTCCGGTCAATATCCCGGCACGTAGCCTGGGCGTCGAACTCGCGGCAGATGTATCGGGGCAGGTGTTGATCGGGGCGTTGCTGCTGGCGGTCAGCAGTGCCTATGTCGGGTGGTCGGCGCTGCCTGTCGGCAGGTATGCGCTGCCCGGTATGCTGGTGATCCTGGGTCTGTCAATCGGCGCGTTGCTGTTGCAACCCATCGTCCCTGCGTTGCTGTTGCTGCTCATCGCCGTCGCTATCAGCACAGCCTTGATCGTCGATACATCGTCCGAAAAAAACGTGCTGCTCGCGCCGCGTGCGCTCGCGACGGCGCTCATACGTCTGGTGCTGCTGCTGCTTGGTGCCTTGCTGATGGTGATGGGCTACCTGCTACTGCCTCCTTCGCTCGACGTATCATTTGGAACGCTGCTGATGTGGCTCGGATTACTCGTATGGGCGGGACTGATGCCGTTTCACTTTACCCTGGCACATCTAGCTGAAGATACCACGCCGCACGTTTTCCTGTGTGTGGTGGTAGTGCAAGCGCTCGTGCTGGCGTTATTCCAGCGCATCGTGGGCGCACATCCAGCCAGCGTTTCAGAGCTACCCCACACGCTGCTGCTCGTCGTGGCCGGAACGACCGCGATCGGTGCGCCGTTGCTAGCGCGTGGCACGGTGCGACGTGCTATGGCCTTTGTGCTGCTGGCGAACGTCGGACAGGTCGTCCTGGCGCTGGTATTGGGTATGGTGGGATCGAGCGTCCTACCGTTGCTGGCGGCGCATGTGCTTGCTGCGACGCTGATCTGTTCGAGCATTGCCTTGCTAGATGCGCATGTAGCAGGACGTTCGGATACGGGCGAGCCGTGGCGCGAACGTCCGATTGCCGCAGCAGGGCTAGCGGTCGGACTCCTGATGCTGCTTGGCGTGCCGGGGCTGGGTGGCTTTGCCCCCAAGCTCGCGTTGTGGCAAACGGCATGGCGTGACGGACCGCTTGCCATCGGCATCGTCGCCGTTGGGACGTTGCTCCTGATCGTCGCCGCCGCGCAGGTGGCGCGGGCGATGCTGTTCACGTCCACCGAACAGCGTGATGCCGAACGCCGCCAACACTGGCGGCAGCGAATTACCCCTGGGAACGCGCCGGAGAGCGATGTCACCACGCTTCCTGTCACCCCCACAGCATATGTCCCCGCCCCACTACGCTATTGGACGCTGGCGCTGATCGCCGTGGCGGTCGCATCGGCGATTGACACGCTTTTCCCAAGTTGATATACTAATCCTCACTCCTGAGCGGGAGTGGCGCAATGGTAGCGCATTTGCTTCCCAAGCAAAGGGTTGCGGGTTCGAATCCCGTCTCCCGCTCCATTTATCACTAAGAACCCTAAAAATGCCGCTAGCTTCTTTGTTTGTTGCTCGTCGTAGCGACTTTCCCTAGAGTTTCTATTAGCTAAAGCGGATCAGCAGAGCATTATATTCAGACCAAAACTCTTGATAGCGTTCCTCATCAAAGTCATCATTGAATACTTTTGTTACTGTTATGAATGGTTCTTGTGCGTGCATAGCAAATGCTACAATCTGCTGCCGATACTGCGCTTCAGGTACTTCAACCACAAGGCCAGAGAAATGCACAGCATCGTCTTCATTTGTGCTATCGTATCGAACAACATTAGAGATAACAGCATAATCTGCGCGATGTTCAACGCGCCAGTTTATCCCGATTGGGCAACCTGACATAAGCCTGGCACCACAGCCATGGAACACAAGTTGTTCTGCTACTGGTTGCTCTTGGGAATGGTCACCCTCAAGAGTACGTAGTAGTGCGAGGGCGCTTTCGCTGATGCCATACGGCCGATGGTCCGTATCGTTAGCTATAGGAATGATAACTTGATCGCCGATGACAATCCGAAGACGACCATGGGAACATATATCGTCTTCGGGCAAGGTGTCATCAAGCCAACCATGTTCAATAATTTCGATCTGAAAACTGTTGTTCACGCTGCTATTGTAATGAAAGCACATCCTGAAGGCAAACGTTGGGCGATCTACGAAACGTGCAGCCAGCGCCAGTACGTGCGCTCGATGCGACGGATGGCTTGTGTCGCGCCCGCTTGCTTGATCGCGGAGATGATCTGGTTCGGCGATGGTTCCGGCTTTGGCGGCGGTCCCATGCGTTCGAGTTCGTCGCGGATCGCAGCGTCCTCACCGTGTAGCGCAAGCAGTCGTTCGAGGCAGACTCGTCGCTCGATGGGTGAATCCACGGTGTCGGCAAGATATTGCCACGCAAGCGCGTCGTTGGGGTGCGCCTGGATAGCCTCTGTCAGAAGGTGACGAGCCGTGCTGCGGTCGCCCTGCTGTAGGATTGTGATTGCTTGTTGTATTCGTTCGTCCATTGCCATACCTGCTTCCATACTCGCAGGATACAGTATGCCGAATCGACCACGGTTTGAGTATAGGTCCAAAGGAGTATCGCGGGGGCATCGTTGTATCTAGGGCAATCTAGGACATGCTGAGCGGCTCAGACATGTGAGAAATGTTCGAGCGCTTCCCGCACATGCTCATATTCACGTGACATCTGTGCGAGGATATCGTGCGTCAGGTATTGCGTCCCGATTGTAGCTTGCTGCTCCAGTTCTTCGCAGAGATGCGCAAGACGCAAAGCACCGATGCTCGCACTGCTGCCCTTCAAGCGATGTAAGGCGATGCGAAACGTACTCTCGCTTGGGTCAACGCTACTTCGCTCGATCGTCTCCAATAATGGCTGTGTATGAAACAGAAAGAGCTGGATTAGCTCGTCAACGATCAATACACCGTTACGTTCGAGCGAACGAAAACTAAGTAGCACCGTAAGGTCCAGGATTGGTTGCACCCTTCCTCCGCGAACTGGATATATCGTTAGTATATACCAAAGCCAGCCCTGCCTTCGCGCCTATAGCCTGCCGACATTGCATAGAGGCACGATGCCACGCCGCATCATCTCGCCCAGAGATATGCCCGCCGCTCATTGGTCGAGAGAAGCTTTTTCGAGTATCCTGCGTACTAGATTATTTTGTAGCAACGGAGCATCTATGAAAGTTCTTGTCACCGGCGGTGCAGGTTACATCGGGAGCACTGCAACCAATGAACTCCTTAAAGGCGGTCACGAAGTCGTCGTATTCGATAATCTCAGCCGGGGGCATCGTGGAGCCGTACCAGCCCAGGCGACCTTCTTTCACGGCGATCTTCTGCGCCCCGACTCGCTCAAACAATGTTTCAGCGAACACCCCGATATCGAAGGCGTGATGCACTTTGCTGCCTTCGCGCTCGTCCCAGAATCCATGCGCGATCCCGGCCTGTATTTCCGCAACAACCTCACCGGCAGCCAGAACCTGCTCGAAGCACTCGTCCAATATGGCGTCAAACGCATGATCTTTTCGTCAACCTGTGCGACCTACGGCGTGCCGACTGTTGTTCCGATGACCGAAGATATGCCAACGGCACCGATCAATCCCTATGGCGAATCCAAGCTGATGGTTGAAAAGATGCTACGCTGGTACGCCGAATGTCATGGCATAGGCTATACAGCGCTGCGGTACTTCAACGCATGTGGCGCGACGCCTGAGCGCGGCGAGGACCATGAGCCGGAAACGCATATGATCCCAATTGTGTTTCAGGTCGCCCAGGGTAAACGTCCGTTCGTGCCAATCGCTGGCGACGATTACCCCACCCGTGACGGAACAGGGGTGCGCGATTACATCCACGTTCTTGACCTCGCATCCGCTCATATCGCCGCGTTGATGCGCCTAAAGCCGGGCGAGCAACATATCTATAACCTGGGAACCGGCAATGGTGTCTCGGTCAAGGAAATCGTCGAGGCAGCACGCGAAGTTACCGGACATCCAATTCCCGCCCAGATCGCCCCACGACGCCAGGGCGACCCGCCTGAATTGGTCGCATCGCCCGCCAAAGCCAACCGCGAACTCGAATGGCAGCCTGCTCATAGTGACATTCATACCGTTCTGCGAACCGCCTGGGAATGGCACGAGTCGCATCCACGCGGTTACGGCGAATTCTAGGCTCAATGCGCTTGTGTATGCCATGCTTGGCGTACGGGATGCAACGTTGCATACCGTATAGCCCCTCGCCCCGATCGTGCTCCCGCAGACGACCATACGTAGGTTGTTCGACATCACAGCCTTTATCTTAAAACACAATGCCCGTGCTCCTTACGAAGCACGGGCATTGCTGCATCAGCCACGCGTGTTACGGGGCTGCGGTTGTTTCTGGCGTCACACCTTCGCTCGGAATCGTCGCTTCCGGCTCCAGCGGGATAGTGCTTTCCTCCGGCAACGGCGCAGCCTCGGTGGTCGCTTCGAGCGGAGCCATCGTCGGCGTCGGTTCCATCGTTGCGGTTGGCGTCGGGGCAGGTACCACGGTCGCCTTCGAGCGCAGTTCAGACACCCAGGTATCGTAGGCAGTAGTGCGCTGGCGTTCAAGTTTCGCCGTGGGCTCTTCCGGTAAGCGCTGGATGATGTGCCAGCCAAAATCGGAACGTACTGGCGGCGAAATCTCGTTCTCCTTCAAGGCGAACGCGGCTTCTTCGAACGGTGGCACCATCTGCCCTCGACCGAACGAGCCAAGATCGCCACCATTGACAGCAGAGCCTTCATCCTCGGACTTTTCACGAGCAACGTCGGCGAAACTATCGGGGTTCGCCAAGACCTGCTCGATAAATCGCGTCAGCCTCAGTCTTGCGTTCGGCGAACAAAGCATCGAGTTCCGCCGGCTCAAGAGGCGCTGTCGGCTCCGGCTCTGGCGTCGGCGAAACTTCAGGTCCAGCGGTCGCCGTCGTATCAGCAGCCGTGGCGGTTGTGTCGACGGGAGCTTCTGTGGGTGTGGGCGACGGCACCTTCAGCAGAATATGACGGGCCTGGATTTGCTCCGGCTCAGTCGTGTCATCTGCGTTCACGGTCGACACCAGTTGCGCCTTGACCCGCGTTTGAATCAGTTCATCGCGGTATTGGGCGCGTAGTGATTCGGCGATCTCAGCTTTCGATGCCTGTGGTCGGCGCAACCCAGCGGTGCCACCTTCTGGCACCTCTTCGAGTATGGCGGTGTACTCGTCATACAAGATCGTAAAGATTTCATCGGCCTTGGTCGATGCTTCTTCCGGTCCGGGCGATGGCGTCGGCGTGTTCGTCGGCGCGGGCGTATTCGTCGGTCCACTCGTCGGCGTCACATCCGAAGCCGCATCGGCGGCAGCGGTCGTTTCAGCGCCAACAGTCGCATCAGGTCCCGCGGTAGCACCCGCGGTGATGTCATCGCCTGTTACCGTTGCGCTGATACCGGGGGTCGGGGTTAATGTAGTCGTCGATGTCAACGGGTCCGGATTACTCAGAAGCGAACCCAAACGCTCGACAATCACCTGATCGACTTCACCCTGGGTTGGCGCGATCTGGAATTGTGCTTGCGCCCCTGCTTCGACGATGCGAGCATCAACCCAGCGGTCGACCAATTGATCGACGACCGGTTGCTCTTGTCCACGCACGCTCCCGATTTCGATCAAATCTGCGTTTGATTGCACGACCTGTTGCGAAAAACTGCCAGTCGACTGATCTTGTCCAAAGCTGGCGTTTGGTCCGAGGATACGTGCAAACTGCAGATTCTGAGCCAATTGCTGGATCGTTGCCTGGCGTGCAATACGATCATAGTCGCCACGGCTCAAGGTTTGCCCGTTGACAGACTTGATCGTGCGTCCAGGTACGATCAAGCGAGAATAAACGACACCACCTACGATCAATAAGACCGCAAGCAACACCACTCCACTGAGCACAAGGAGCACATTGCGTTGTACCTGGGCTTCACGAGAATGGTATATGCGTTGACGTTTCGTCAGGGGTCGTTCTGGTGTCGTTGCGTTTCTACGAGGTCGATTGCTCATGTTTGTCCAGTAAAAAGGCAGAAGGCAGGACCGACAGGGGGACTATGCCCAAGGGCATATCGCCATACTGTCGTGTCCCGCCTTCAATACCGTTGCTTAACTTAACCGCGTCCGGGAGCGGCGACAAAGGGTAGCAGCGCCATGTGGCGTGCGCGTTTGACGGCGGTCGCGACGCCACGCTGGTGTCGGGCACACGTCCCGGTTCGGCGACGTGGCAAAATCTTGCCACGGTCCGAAATATGTCGCTGCAATCGCTTCAGATCCTTGTAATCAGGCGTGCGAATCTTGTCGGTGCAAAACATACACACCTTGCGCCGTGGGGTATAGCGTCGGCGTCCACCAACCTGCGGTCCGCTGCCTTCGCCACTGTCCATGCCCGCTGGCGGGCTTGTGCGGCGGCGGTCATCATAACCGCCCCGGCGATCGTCATTGTATTCGTCAGCCATTAGTTGTTCCTCAACATACACTTCTTGATCAGAATGGAATGTCTTCTTCGCCAAAATCGATTGGCTCATCGGTTATATGGGCGCTGTTACGAGTGGTGTCGGTGTCGGATAACCCGTCACCTACCGTGCTCGCTACCATCACGTCCATGGGCGTCAAGCTCGATCATATCGGAAGCGAATGCTTCGGTCCGAAAGCGCTTCTCATGTGATTGCGCATCGTCCAGGAGCGGTTTGAGCCGCCCTTCGATAGAAACCCGTGAAGCTTTGTGAAGATACTATCTGTGTATTTCGGCAATCCGGTCCAGGCGCTCACAGTGAACCAGTGGGTTTCTTCATGAGCGTGGCCTTCGCGCTGTCACGCCATTGACGCGACAGAGCCGTACAGAGCTCACAATCGGCGTCCCTGCAGGGACTACCGACATTCCGTTGTGGTATACGTCAAACGATGAGCATACCCTTGTTCAGATATGTTGCCACATCGCCCGCGGCGCCACTAACGGATACAAGCCTTTAGTCTTCTTCTTCTTCTAAAATCTTTTCGGGTTCTGGCTTGATCAACAGATAGCGCAAGACCGGCTCGGACAACTTAAGGTCACGTTCAATCTTCACGATCTGGTCAGGCTCGGCCTGAAACATAGTCAGTACGTAAAATCCGTCAGTCAGATCGCGGCTTTCGACGCGGATCGGATATGCGAGTTTACGACGACCGGCGAGGGGACTGGGTTCGCTGGCGACAAGCGTCACACCATGCGACGTAAGCATGGCAGTGATACGGTCGGCGAAGGCTGCGTACTCTTCGTCTCCCCCGATTCCGGGATTGACGATGTACATGAGTTCATAATCGCGCATAAGGTTTTCACCTTCCTTCTGTGGAGTTGCCCTGCGAACAAACAACCGACGGCGCGTGTAAACGGTGCCGTCGCAGAGCAGAAGACTATTCCAATGTGACGGAATTGTACCATGTTGAACAACCGTCCGCAAAAGAACCCACGCAACCGCGACCAAGATAGGTTAGAACGGCTCGCGACCCCGTGTGATCGTCACCAGGCCAGCGCTCGGCACGTCGATATGATGCAATCCCTTGCCAAAGTTGATAGAAGCAGAGCGCACTAACGTCCCGCTGCAATCCTGTACCTCGACGCGGCAGCGCCCGTAGGCGGTGCCAAGTTCCACTACAACACGTTCGTTAGGCGTGGCGTTCACAACGATCCACTGCTTCAGCATTTGCTCGACAGGTCGTGCAACAATATCCTGGTAGACAACCGTAATTGCAGTAGCGTTATCGGATGCCGTGATGATTGGATACAGAGCTTCGGGATGTGCCGCATCGAGCATACCGTCCATCAAGATTGCACGATGTTCACGCCAGAAACCGAGCCAGAACCGCAGCATCGCCAGGTGCGCCGGAGGCAACCTATCCAGGCGCACAGAAATTTGCGGGACAGCAAATAGCGTACAGAGGATTTGTTGCGCCGCACTGGCGACAGGTTCGTCAGGATGCCACATCAGCGGGTCGGCATGTGCCGCCGTCGAGCCGCACAAGAGACGCACATCGATCGTTCGCACGCGATTCTCGACCGAATCGTTGGGGCAATCGCCCGCCCTGAACATGTTACCGTAGGTTCGCATCAAAGGACCGATGTATGACTGGCGAAACTCGATCATGATGTCGGGCTTGATCGCACGCAGACGCGCCAGCACATCGCTCAGCAGACGGTTGACCGCTTCCGGCACCGCCACGTAATCCCGCCCGTTGCCAATATCATCGCGCTTGTCAGGATCGAGGCGGAAACTATCGACGAAATCGAGTTTGAAGCCGTCCAGGTCCCATTCCCGCAGGCCGCGCTCGTAGGTCTGGATCAGGTATTCGCGCACGTCAGGATAGCGCGGGTCGAGGATGCCGGTTTTAGCACCGCCGATATCGGGCGTCGAAAGCATCTTGTCGTGGAACTGCGCCCAGGCGTCGCTATGGGGGCCGACGAAGGGAACCGAGTACCACAACAGGTATTTCATACCGAGCGCGTGAACCCGCGCCACATGCGCTTGCATGTCAGGTATTTTTTCGGGTGCCGGTCGCCAATCGCCGCAGTAGGCATAGCCCCGCTCGTTGTTGACGGTCTGCCAGCCATCGTCCACGATCACCGCCTCGCAGCCCAGCGCTTTGGCACGCGCACATTCGGCCTCGATCGCGGCGGGATCAACGTCCTGATGAAAACTGTACCAGGTCGAATACATCGGTAGCCGTGCGATGTCAGGGACGGGCGCAGGTTCGTAACCCGGCATTGCCGCCCACCACGCTTGTACGTCGTCGAGGCACGCCGCGAATGGCAGCGGGCGGGTATCGAGGCGAAGTGTCACGCGGTAAGGTGCCTGGAGCAGCCACGGCTCCACGAACATTGTGATTGAGCATTGAAAGGACGCTGTTTCCTCCCGCAGTCCAGCCTGAATCAAGGTGGTATTAAGCGCATCGCTCAACGCGAAAGTCAGCTTGTTCTGCCCACCCAGGCTGTGGAGACACGCGACCGGAGCTTGCGAGGTCGCTTTGGCCTCGAAGCCACGACCCCAATCCGGGACGAAACGGTGATCGCGGTCGGCCCCTGGCCGCCAGTAGGAATGGATATCGATGGCAGGTTGTACCCACGCCAGAGTAAGTTCGACGGGATAGTGTGCGTTGTGCGGCACGACTTCAAGATGCACCTCGTCAATGCCGGGTTCCGTCTGTCTGGTGGACAACGATGTGGCGATCTCATCGTTGCCGCCTGTCAAGCTGATCGTGTAGTGAGATGTGGTGATCGTCGTCATACTGTATTCCTTCTTGTTCAAAAGATCCTTACCCTACACGTATGATGTAGGGCTCCGTCAAAGTCCCATTCAAGACGACTATATTGTCGATATTGTCACGCTGAGTGAAGCGAAGGGTCTGTCTCTGGTTCGAAAGATCCTTCACTGCGGTTCAGGATGACAGATCGCACGACGTTGACGAAACCCTACACGTATGATGCTTGCACCATCATACGACGATCGCAAAAAACCCACCACCGAGGCACGGTGGTGGGTTTATCGTTTGGAAGGCGAGTGTTGATCGCTTAGCGTCCGGTCAGGCCTGTCAGGGTAATACCCTCGATGATCTGGCGTTGCCCAATCATATAGACACCCAAAACTGGAATAACCGCGATCGCTGAGCCTGCCATCAGCAGAGTCCAGTCAACCGTGTACTGTCCACGGAACTGATCGAGCATCAACGGCACCGTGAACTTGGAAGGCGTGCTGAGGAAGATCAGCGGGTGGAAGAAGCTGTTCCACGATCCAAGAAACACGAAGATTGCCAGCGCCGACAAGGCAGGTACGAGCAGTGGCATCACGATCTTGTAGTAGATGGTGAAGCGTCCAGCGCCATCGACGATCGCGGCTTCCTCGAGTTCCCGTGGGATCGCCCGAATGAACTGGCGAAGCAGGAACACCGCAAAAGCGTTGAACAGCGCACCTGGAACGATCAGCGCCAGATGAGTATCGACCCATCCGATGTTGGTCATAATCAGATACAACGGGATGATCGTCACCTGGTAGGGGACCATCAGCGTCGCCAGGAACATCAAGAACAGCACTTCGCGACCAGGAAATTCAATCTTCGCGAAGGCATACGCAGCCATCGAGCCCGTCAACAACGTCGAAGCGACGACAATAGCGGTGATGTAGATGCTATTGAAGTATGCACGTCCGAATGGTAGCGCCTGGAGCGAGGCGGGATAGTTCGAAAATACCCACGGATCAGGAATAATCTTCGGCGGAATCAAAAACGCCTGCGAAAAGTCCTTCAACGAGGTCAGAATCATCCAGATGAACGGAAAGACCATCAGAAACGCGCCGATGATCAGCACGGTATGGAGCAGAATCGATTGCGTGTTGCTCGCACCAGGCTTCTTGCCTGAGGTACGCCGTACGCTTGGTCCTGCGGTTGGAGTTGCAGCAGCCATATGTGTACCTTTCCTTCTTTAATCTTCGTAGTGAACCCAGCGCTTCTGAGCATAAAACTGGAAGGCTGTGACGATGAGGATAAGGATGAAGAGGATCACCGCTGCGGCACTGCTCTTCCCGAACGTGAACTGCTGGAAGGCCAACCGGAACACGTGAAACACCATTGTGTAGCTTGCACGGCCGGGACCACCACCTGTCATAACATACGCCTGGTCGAACACCTGAAACGAACCGATGATCGAGGTGATCGTCAGGAAGAACGTGGTCGGCGAAAGGATTGGCAATGTCACGTTGAAGAACGATTGAATCTTGTTCGCGCCATCGATCTGTGCGGCTTCTAGCAGCGATGCGGGAACATTCTGGAGACCGGCGAGGAAGATCACCATGTTGAAGCCGAGGCCCCACCAGATACCCACAATTGCCAGCGAAGGCATCACCCAGTGTTCGTCGATCAACCAGTTTGGCAGCGTAATGCCAAACAGGTCTTTCGCATAGGTGTTGATGATACCGAAGTCGCCGTTTAGAAGGTAAATCCAGATGACCGAAATAGCCACCGAACTTGTTACGTTCGGCATGAAATAGAACAAGTCGGTAGGCGCTCTTGAACTTCACATTATTGAGGCCAAGTGCAACCAGCAAGGCGACGAACAGGCCACCGGGGACCGCGATGACGGTGTAGATCGCGGTATTTTTGAGTGCGGTGTAAAGATCGGGATCCTGGAACTGCTCGGCGAAGTTCTGGAACCCGACAAAGGTGCGGTCGCCGATCGCATCCCAGTTTGTTAGACTGAGATAGAAGGCGACAACCAGAGGGATCAGCGAAAAGATAAAAAGCCCAATAACCTGTGGTGCGACAAAGAAAGCCGCCCATAAGGTATCCTGGGTTTTACGGTTGAGCTGGCTCCCACGAGAACTGACTTGAGAATCTCGCGTAGTGGTAACTGCCATAGTGATCCCATCCTGCTAGGGCAGCAAGTACAGGGTATACCACTGTCCTTGCTGCCGCAAACGAAGGTACCGAAGCCTGCTGTGTGGCTGGCTACCCTGCCATCTTCGACTTGGCCATTTCGGCGATCTTGTCGAGGGTTGCCTGCACATCGCCACCCTTGAGCCACAGGTTATCAGTTTCGGTTTCAATGTCGTCGCTGAGACCGGGGACGCTGGTCTGCTCTGCCCAGATCGCGTAACCCTTGTCACGGGCGTCGATGAGCGCCTGCCAGTTTGGCGGATCGTTGCCCTCGGATACCAGGTTATCGACACCGCTGACCGACGGAACCGCGTTACCACCGCCCTGCAGACGGAAGGTTTGTCCTTCCTTCGACACGAACTGCGTCAAGAACGCGAACGCCGCATCCTGATCCGCGGCCTTGGTGTTCTGTGCCATGTAAGCTGTTGCGATCACGGCGGGTTCTTGTGGCTGGCCGGTGTTGGTGGGCCACGTCACGATATCGTATTCCAGTGCGGCGTTCTTCTTGAACACCGGCAGCAGCCAACGGCCAGCCGCGACGAAAGCAACGGCCTGCGACATGAACTGCGCGTCCGAGCCCTGGCCCTGGGGCAGGTTGCCGGAGTAGATGAAGTTCTTGTTCTGGAGGTTGTCTACCACGAACTGATAGGCTTCGACGGTCTTGGGATCGGTGTTGCCAACGTACTGGCCGGTGCCACCGATATCATAGACTTTGCCGCCGTTGGTGGTGACGAAGCTATAGATGTGTGCCGACCACTTCTCGAAGACGTAGCCACGCTTGCCCGCTGCCACAGCCTGCTCACAGACCTTCTGGAACGCATCCCAGTTCCAGTTTCCGGCTTTCTGCATTTCGGCAGGCATCTCGGTGATGCCGATGTCGGTCAGAAGCTTCTTGTTGTACCACATGATCATCGGGTTGCAGTCAACCGTGACGCCGTAGTACTTGTTGTCGCTTGGTGCGGGCAGCGCCCCACAGGCCATCGGCGAACTCTTCGGGCTTCGACTTCGAGGCCGAGCTCTTGAGCAGTTCGGTGAGGTCGATGATCGTCTTGTTGGCGATCAAGCGCCCGATGAATCCGTCACCGGTGTAGAACACGTCCGGTGCGGTACCACCGCTGAGCTGCGTCAACATCTTGGCTTCGTAATCGCTTGGGATTGGAATGAACGTCGACTGGATGTTTGGGTTTTTCTTGTTCCAGTCGGCGGTGTACTGGTTGAAGCGCTCGACTTCGCCGGGGTTGCCCCAGGAGGACCACTTGATCGTTGCTACGCCACCGCTTGGTGCGGCTGCTTCGCCGCCGGCTGTCGTTGTTGCCGCTTGTTCCGGCTGTGTTTGTGCCAGTGGTCGTGCCGCCACCACACGCTGCAAGTGCGACACCGCCCATTGCGGTTGCTGCTACGCGCAGGAATTGTCGTCGACTGACATTTTTCTGACCATCTTTGGCAGTCATTGAGGAAGTCTCCTTGGTGTTTCTTCGTTCGAAATTGGACCCGACTAATGTTCGGACACCCAACATAGAAATGCCGGGCCTAGCAACTGCTATACCATTCATCTTTCCTTAACTGTAGTACCACCAGTCGAGAACATCTGCACGAGACGAGCGCCTCGGTAGATATAGGATACCACAATTGATATTCCTATACTACTCAATTTTTTTAGTTATGCATAACAAAATATCGGCATAAAGGTGGACAAGCTCGCTACTTTATCCGTGGTAAAAGCATGCTAAATGTGCTGCCAGCACCTTCGCGTGATTCTGCCCAGATTCGGCCACCATGTCGCTCGATCAGATGCTTAGCGATAGCTAGGCCAAGACCTGTGCCACCACTGTCGCGTGTACGTGAGCGATCCACTTTGTAAAAGCGCTCGAAAACACGTTCCGTTTCCCCAGCAGGTATGCCGATGCCAGTATCATGAACGCTAAGCCTGATCCACGCATCAGCCTCGATCTTTGCGATCTCGCGAAGAGTTCGTGCATCAGTGGCATGTTCGGCGCCCATCGCCTTGACGATGACTTCACCACCTTCTGGCGTCCATTTCAACGCGTTATGCATCAGATTGAGCAGCACCTGCCCGATGCGTTCCTCATCGATGAGGATCGGCTGCAAGCCGTCAGCAACTTCCGTCCGAAAAGCGAGCGACCGCCGTTCGATTTGCGGTCGAAGCCGCTCAAACGCACGCTCCACCAGACCTCGCCACTGGCACTTCGCTCAAACGCAGCATGAGTCGCCCAGATTCGATCTGGGACAGTTCACGCAATTCATCGACAAGCTGCGTCATCGATGCAAGCTCATCATCAATTTGTCCCAACATACGCTGGGCTAGTTCTACAGGTGGTTCAAGAGTTAGTGTTTCAACCAGGAGGCGAATCGTTGCCAGTGGTGTTCGCAGTTCATGCGATACGTTAGCGACCATCTCACGACGCGCCCGTTCCAACTGTGCGAGTTGGGTGAGATCGCGTAAGACAATGACAGCACCGGCACCATGTTCTTCAAGAGGTTGGCAAGTGAGCCGTAGTGTACGCCCTGTGCGCGAAATTTGCAAATTCGCAACCTGCATTTCTCCTGAAACGAGCGCACGTTGAACAGCTTGATCGGCCTCGTAATCGCGCACCGCCGTGATGAGGGTTTGGCCTTCGATTCCATTGGGTGGCAGTCCCAATAGTTTCCCCACGGCATCGTTCGCATAGGTGATGCGTTCGTCCGCATCAATCAGCATCAAACCGTCATCCAGTGCTTTTGCCAGGGCAATTAATGTGGGGGAGGCGTGCAATTCCAGGGCAGGTTGGGCAGCCTCTTCGACGAGGGACGAAGGATGGTCGGAGCGGGTTCGTCGCGTCCAAAGATAGGCGGCTACGATGCCAAGAACGCTCAGCGCAAGAGCGATCGAAAGCGAATACGAAAGCTCCAACCCGTTAACCTTTATTGACGATGGGGTGCGCCTCAAACCGATACCCGATGCCGCGCACCGTTTGGATATACACAGGCTGCGAGGCATCGACTTCGACTTTTGCACGAAGCCAGCGAATATGCACATCTACCGTGCGTGCATCGCCACTGAAGTCATCGCCCCACACGCGCTCTACCAGTAGATCTCGTGACAATGCCATGCCGCGGTTTCGCATCAAACATGCGAGTAGATCAAACTCCTTGGTCGCCAGCACAAGCTCTTCGTCACCCCGCCACGCACGACGCGATCCGGTATCCAGCGTGACATCCCCGCCACGGAGCATTTCACGTTCGGGACCCTGGGCTTCGTGCCGTCCACGCCGCATAATCGCCCGCACGCGTGCGAGCAGTTCACCCAGGCTGAACGGTTTAACAACATAATCGTCGGCCCCAAGCTCCAATCCGCCGATGCGGTCAGTCTCGTCCTGGCGTGCCGTCAGCATCAGGATCGGCATGTTGGATTCGCGTCGCAGCATCCGGCACACGGAAAACCCATCCAGGCGGGGCAACATTACGTCCAATACCATAAGGTCAGGGTGTGCGCTACGCGCAATGTCGAGTGCCTGGACGCCATCGCTCGCTACCAGTACCTCATACCCTTCACGTAGGAAGTTGTAACGCAAGGTTTCCGCGAGAACCGCTTCGTCTTCCACAAGTAAAATCGTAGGCATATTGGGATTGTAGCACGTCCAGGCCATCGCCTAACGGCCACCATTCAGCTATGTATGATCAACAATGGTGTCACCCCAGCCAGGCTGGTACAAGGAATATCTGAAGTGATCGTGTGGTCTCCAGGCGGCGTCAAGCCACACGCGCCAACGTCAACTCGCTTGCACAACGGTGCTATGATGCTCCCACATTGGTGGGATAGGCATGGTGAATAAGGTCCAAGCAGTACAACTAGCTGAAACACAGTATCGCGATCAACCGCCGCGAGGTCGCAGACTGCCGTTGATTCCGCTCACCATGACGGTCTTGTTTCCTCATGCTCTGACGCCGTTGTTTCTCAGCTACGAACATCATGCGGTGCTGGATGCAGCGCTCGCGACCGATCGCATCGTTCTTGCGGTCGCCCGCCGGACCGGTGGCGACGAAACACTTGCTGCCCTCGATCTGCACGATGTGGGAGTGGAAGCCCAGGTCACCCGTGTCATGCGGTTGCCAGACGGAACGACCAATGTGCTGCTGCGTGGTCTGCGGCGTGTACGCATCGACGAATTGATACACGACGGCACGGTGCTAAGCGCTCATGGCGAGCCGCTCGAAGAACGCGCAGATGATTCGGTTCGTTTGGAAGCGCTGCGGCGGGTCGTGTTGCAGGTGTTCGAGCAAGTCACCGAACTCAGCCGCACATTGCCTGATACTTCGATTGCCGCCGCCCAGAACGCCGATGACCCCGGAGCCGTGGCGGATATCGTCGCGTCGAACCTGCCGATCCCCCTGAGCAAACGCCAACATATTCTGGAAACACTGGACATTGCCGAACGCCTTAACTCCGTACTCTCGTTGCTCAAACATGAACTCGACGTGCTGCGTTTGGAACATAAAGTACGTACGGTGGTTGAACACGAGATCGATCAGGCACAGCGGGGACAGTTGTTGCGCGAGCAACTGCGGGCGATCCAGCACGAACTCGGTCAAACCGACCCCGCGTCGCGTGACCGTAGCGACCTTGCCGCACGTATTGCGGCGACCTCGCTGCCCGATGCAGTACGGAATCGCGCCCTGGACGAACAGCACCGTCTGGACCTGATCGGAATGGGCACCCCAGAGTATGGTGTGATCCATACCTATATCGACTGGCTATTGAGCGTCCCGTGGCATCCCGCGCCGCACGACACACCAAGCTTCGACCAGGCAGTGCGGACACTTGACGAACATCACTACGGCTTACGCAAAGTTAAAGATCGCATCATCGAACATCTGGCAGTACGCAGGTTGGCTGGGAACGAAACGCAGCCACCAATTCTCTGCTTTGTGGGACCTCCCGGCGTCGGCAAAACCAGTCTGGGCCGCGCGGTCGCCGCGGCGCTAGGCCGTGCATTCGTGCGCGTCGCCGTGGGCGGCATCCATGATGAAGCCGAGATTCGCGGGCATCGTCGAACCTATGTTGGTGCGCTACCAGGACGTATCATCAAGGCCATGCGAGAGGCTGGTACCACCAATCCCGTGTTTATGCTCGACGAGATCGATAAATTGGGACAGGACGCACGCGGCGATCCATCGGCGGCGCTCCTCGAAGTGCTGGACTGGGAACAAAACCGACAGTTCTCGGACCATTACCTCGACGTTCCCTACGACCTTTCGGGTGTACTGTTCATCACTACAGCCAACATGCTGGATAACATCGAAGAAGCATTGCTGGACCGGCTGGAAGTCATCGAACTGCCGAGCTACACCGAGGACGAGAAAATCGAGATTGCACGCCGCTTCCTGGTGCCGCGCCAGAACAGCGTCAATGGTCTGCGAACGACGCCGATCCGCTTCACCGAATCGACATTGCGCCAGATGGTACGCGGCTATACCTTCGAGGCAGGCGTGCGTCAGTTGGAGCGTGACATCGGCGCGATCTGCCGCAAAGTTGCCCGCAAAGTCGCCGAAGAACGCCCGTATCCGCGCCGCATTCAGCCGGGACAACTTCAGCCGATGCTTGGTCCCCCACGCTTCGACTATGGCGCGGCTCAAACCGTGGACGAAGTGGGCGTGGCAACCGGATTAGTCTGGACCGAACAGGGCGGTGATGTGATGCCGATCGAGATTGTCGTGGTCGACGGCAAGGGCGATCTGATCCTGACCGGCCAGTTGGGCGATGTGATGAAAGAGTCGGCGCAGGCCGCGCTGTCGTGGACGCACGCCAACGCACGGCGCGTCGGCATCGATCCGCGCCAGTTCGACAAGATCGACATCCACGTTCACGCCCCCGAAGGCGGGATTCCCAAGGATGGTCCTTCGGCTGGCATCACCATCGCCTGTGCGCTGGTTTCCGCGCTCGGCGGACGGGCGCTGCGGCGCACCGTGGCGATGACCGGCGAGGTCACGCTGCGCGGACATGTCCTGCCAGTCGGCGGCGTCAAGGAAAAAGTGCTGGGTGCCTACCGCGCTGGAATACACGAGATCATCCTGCCGCGCAAGAACGAGCGCGACCTGATTGATGAACTTCCCCGCGACGTGCTCCGTGTTATCCGGCTGGTGTATGTGACGACGCTGGATGACGTATTACCGGTAGCGTTCGTCGAAAATCCCCTCGACTTCCCTTACAAGCAACAGCGACGCAAAAAAGCGCCGCCCAAAGCGAGTGAAACACCCCGCTCGGACGACGCTTCTGGCAACGCATAGTAGTACGCTAGGCTGGCTTACTACATTTGAAGAAAATGTACGGCCCAACCACCGGCGGTGCAGCCTCGTAGATCGGACGAAGCAGCGGCTCCCACAACAGATTCGGCGTCAGCGGCGGATACACCAACCAACGTCCGAGCAGCTTGCGCGTGATAATCGAGGGAGCGCCATAGTAATGGCTCAGATCGAAGATTTTCAGGGCGCTCGGCGTCAGATAATAATGCCACTCGTCGACCTGTAGGCCCGCCGCCTCGAAGCGTTCGGTCCAGCCCTGAGCGCTGAAGGTATTGTGATGCACCGAGATACGGTTGAACCAGCGCCCGTAGCCTTCACCAAACAGTTTGGTGCCGAGCAACATCGAGGCAAATTTATTGCCGACGACGCCGGTGATGAAGCGTCCCCCTGGTTGCAGCACACGGGCGACCTCGCTCAACGTTTCATCGAGCGGCACGACATGTTCGAGGACGCAGTTGCTGATGACTGTCGGGAAACTCTCGTCCTCGAAGGGCAGTTTCGCGCCATCGCTGACCATCACCGTCGCGTAGGCCCCACGTTCCTGTGCTTCCCGCACATCGTCTGGGCGTGGGTCGATGCCGACGATCTTGCCGTGATGGGTCGGAAACGCGATCTGTGCGAACGTGCCATCGCCACAGCCTACATCCAGGATCGGCTCGGCAAGTTCTTGATCGAGCTCCCAGAACAGGCGTGCCTCGACCGAGCGCACGATCGTGCGGTGAATAGTAAGTGTTTGTAGGTGGTGCCGGAGAAAGTCCGGTCGTTGTGCGGCTGTTGTTTCGCTCATGTGTTTGGGTATCACAAAATCTGCCGCGACCCAACCTTCACCCTGCGGCGTTTGGACACGTTTCCAGGTCCGTGTGCCATCGTTGGATTCCTCGCCGGTTGCCGTTACTTCGGTACCTTCGGGAAGTGTTCCAAGCACATCTGCCGATGAATTACCCTCGGCGCGCAAGAATAATCCTTCCGTGCCGGTGCCAGCAACGACGAACGCACCACCACCACCACCTCCATCCGGATTCGTGGCAACCGTTGGAACTGGAATCGCTTCCGTGCCGATGCCGGTGCCGGGATCGACGCCCGGTTGTGCGGTTGAGAAGGCATTGGTTGGTTCGTTGAAGCCAGGTGTCACTTGTTCAGATGCTTGCGTCGTTGCCGACAACCCATTGATGACGTTCGCATCGTTGTTTCGCGACATCACGCGCCAGATCAGGAGCAGCGCCAGCAGCAACAAGATCGCGCCCAGGGCCACCATGAACGTGCGATTATCAACACGTTGGGCGAGTTCACCAAATCGTTGGGTATATTGTTGTGCGCCAGGTTGTCGTTGCCGCCGCTGTTGCGAACGGTTGGCAAAATCTGCGCCATCGACCTGCATACCGGAACCGCGTGGCAAGCCGCCTAAATCCTCAAGCGGTTGCGTACTCCCACGGTCGGCGGAAGAACGTCGAATCGTTGGTGCAGAGTAGCGCGATAGCGGGTCTTGTTCTTGATCGACATCATCGTCGGGTTGTCTCGGAAACCCCATCTCACAAACTCCTTCGTGCAAGCCAACATGACCAATCATAGCATGACTTGGAACATGAATACCGCGCCATATTAAAAGGCAGTAGCTCTGCTCATTCTAACGGTAACGATTGTGAACTGCAACAATCACCCGATCCAGGACGTCAAAAGCAACAGAGATGATTGTCAGGAGTTACAACGCAGAGGAAAGGTAGATATGTCACGTCTTGTTCGTCCGCGCTCAGACCGTATTATCGGCGGCGTCTGCGCGGGCCTTGGTTTGTATTTTGGGATCGATCCTGTGATCGTCCGCTTATTATTTGTTGTCCTTGGTCTAACCACCGGTCTGTCGGTGATCCTGTACCCGATTTTATGGATAATCATGCCCGAAGTCGGCTCGTCCACGCCTTTGCCACCAGGAGCACGCTTCGATCCGCAGACAGGTCTACCATTGCCCCTCGATTACACGTCATCGCAGCAACCTAGCACCTGGTCGGCAGAACGCCCGACAACCACCACGACCACGCAACCGCGCCCACATATCCTGGCGTTAGTACTCGTCGGCGTGGGTGCATTGATCTTGGTCAATCAGGTCGGCAGCTTCTTGAACGTCGAGGTTAGCCAGTTCGTGATTCCGCTCACGCTGATCGGGCTAGGGATATATCTATTACGCGGCAAACACTAGACCGTCTTTGGTTCAGACACGTTCCAGCAGGACGATACTTTCGACGTGATGGGTGTGCGGAAACAGGTCGATCACTTCAGCACGGGTAGCGACATACCCATAGCCTCCCAACACCTTGCAATCGCGCGCCAGCGTCCCCGGATGACATGCGACGTACACGATCCGGCGTGGCATGAGCGCCGCCAGTCGCTCCAATGCCGGACGCCTCACAGCCACGTCGCGGTGGATCAAGAACGGCTCCATCAAACGGCCCTTCGCAGTCGTTCGAGCATGGTTTCAACCGGACCAGCGTACCAGGTGATACCATCGAGATCATTTGCCACCATACTGCGGCGAGCATCCTCGATCGCAGGCGCGTAGCTCTCGATGCCAGTCACCTGTGCACCCTGCATCCGTAACGGCAGCGCGAACGTGCCGACGCCACAGAAGAGGTCGAGGATGCGCTCGCCCGGCTGCACCGCCAGCAGCGTGCGGACGCGTTCGATAAGCCGTGCGGTTTGGGCGGCGTTGACCTGAAAGAACGAGCCCGCGCTGACGTGCCAGCGCACGCCGTCGATGACCTGTTCAAGGTCAGTTCGCCCACGCACGCGCTTGATCGTGTTGCGGGTACGATGGATGACGCCGATCAGCGCCGGACACGCTCGCATCCACTGCTGCGCCAATGCTTCCCAGCGCCCTTCACCTTCTAACACCACCAGCACCTCGCCGAGCGCGGGCGAACATCGCAGGGTGATGCCACGCAATCCTGGATGTTCAGGTGCAACCCCTCCAGTTCGGCGATTGCCTCGTTGATCAGCGGGTGGTGCAGGCAGCATTGACCGAGATCAACGACACGCCGTGAATTGGGCGCGTAATAGCCCAGTTTGCCGTTAGCGTAATGGAGTTCAGCCGTCGTGCGGTAGCTCCAACCGCGTCCGGCGGGCAGGTCCGAGCCTGCTGATGGCGCGAGGTCAGCACCGTGCGCGGCGCTCACCGGGATGTCGATGCCACCCAGATGCCGCAATTGATCACGCAGAATCTCGGCCTTGAAGCGCAGTTGGGCGTCGTAGTCCACGTCACGCCATCCCGCCGCGCCGCAGATCGATTCCTTAGGGCAGGGTGATACGATACGTTCGGTGGCTGGCTGCATGACGGCGATCACGTTGCCTCGCGCGAAGGCTGCCTGACGGTCGCGTAGCCGCACGCGCACGGTTTCCCCCGGCAACCCACCCGCCGCGAACACAGGCCGTTCCCCAAAGCGCCCGACACCATCGCCGCCCTGTGCAATGCCGTGTATTTCGAGGTCGATTTCGTCAGGCCATTCCTGCGGCATACATTTCCCAGTGTTAACTAAACCAATAATGACTATATGCGATGGCACAGCCGTTTCATACCAGGACAGTCAGCGTTATACCACGCCAAACAACCAAAACTTTCGGGTGCTACCACCTGAAACACAATGCCTCAGTCATCGCTCCATAGCGGGCGGCGTTGTGGAGCAGGAATATCGACCGGAGGACGGAAGCGGCGTAATTGGCGACCCTGCTCGTCGTCGGTTTGGACGTGATACAGCGTCATCAACGGCCCACGTTTTGGCTGCACCAGCAGTTGCACCACCGGAATCAGCCGATCACCATCGCGCTGGAAGCCAATACATTCCGACCGGATATACGATTCAATCTCACCCTCAAAGATCAATCCACCCGTCGTACCATCCATGATGATACTCCTTCCCAAGACCGCCGACCAAGAATATGGCAGGTGCGCCATCCTACACTGTGTATGTACAGCATGCCGTGAACCAGCATGTATTCATTTTGGATGCGTGTAGGTGGACGCCTTCGGAACATTGGCGCCTAACTGGTACACTAGGGGCGACACTTCCAACGGATTGAGGGCTGCATCATAGCATGTGCGTACACCTGGGTTGTGCCACTTATGCTCATCCGTCGCGGGTCAACGATTTAAGGACGCACCGTGGCAGAATATACTCCTCATACAATCAACGTACGGCATCTCGCGAAATCCTACGAAGTACATGAAAAAGAACCGGGCTTCATGGGTTCCTTGCGGTCGTTCGTGCGGCGTAAAACCCGCACCGTGCGCGCCGTCGACGGCGTTTCCTTCGACATCGACGCGGGAGAGATGGTGGGCTTTCTGGGTCCAAACGGCGCAGGCAAGACGACCACGCTCAAGATGATGGCGGGTCTGCTGCATCCCAGCAGCGGCGACGTCCAGGTGGCACGCTACACGCCGAAAGAACGCCGTTCGGAATTCCTCAAGCTGATCACGCTGGTCATGGGGCAGAAACAACAATTGCTGTGGGATTTGCCCGCCTACGATAGCTTTCTGGTCAACCAGGCGATCTATGAGATACCGGACGCACGAGTTCAAAGCCACCATGCGCGAGTTCGACGACATCCTCGAACTCGAAAGCATCCTCAAGAAGCAGGTACGCAAATTATCGCTGGGCGAACGCATGAAATGCGAACTTGCCGCCGCGCTCTTGCACCGTCCCAGCGTGCTGTTTCTTGACGAGCCGACGATCGGTCTCGACGTCAATATGCAGGTACGTATCCGCGAGTTCATCGCCGAGTATAACCGGCGCTTTGATGCGACCGTGATTCTGACCAGCCATTACATGGCCGATGTGACCGCGCTGTGCCGCCGTATCATCGTCATCGACCATGGCAAGATCGTCTTCGACGGCGACCTTTCCCGTCTGATCGAGCAATCCTCACCGCACAAGGTGGTGCGGCTGGAACTGGCCCATCCGGTCGACCGCAGAACAACTGGCAACCTATGGCACGGTGCAAATGCGACGAAGGATTGCGCGTCGAAATCAACGTGCCAGCGCCAGGACACCCGCGAAGCCGGCAGCGCGTCTACTGGCCGAACTGCCGGTCGTGGATGTGACGATCGAGGACCCGCCGATCGAGGAAGTGATCGGCCTGATGTTCGCCGAGCACGCGGCGACACCGCCCGTGCGCGAGGAGGTGAGCGCGGATGTCATCGATGCATAAGGCCACCGTGGAGCGCGACGGTCGGCGTTCAGGGCGACGCTGCGCAAAGCGCGCGTGTTGCTGTCGGTCTGGTTCGCCCACATGAGCGCCTACCGCGCCGAGATCATCATCTGGATGCTGACCGGTACGGTTCCTTTGATCATGCTGGCAGTCTGGATCGGCAAGGCACAGGCCAATGGCGGCGTGCTGGACGGCTATACGCCGCACCGATTTCGCGGCCTATTTCCTGGGAGCCTGGTTCACCAGCAATTGATCGCCGCCTGGGTCGCCTGGGAACTGGACACGCAAATTCGCACAGGCTCGCTATCGCCCAAGCTGCTTAGCGCCCGATCGATCCGCTGTGGGAGATGGCGGCAGGGCATGTCACCGAGCGCTTCGTACGCTTGCCGTTCATGCTCATCATCGTCACCATTGGCGATGCTGTCTGGTACCAGGCACGCGCCTCACGCCGGACATCTGGCATACGTTGTTGTTCATCTGTATCGGTGCGTGCTCTCGCCTTCGCGATCCGCTTCCTTTCGGCCTACTGCATCGGTCTGCTGAGCTTCTGGTTCACCCAGGCGACCGCCATTGACGATCTCTATTATGTCGTCTGCAGCGTTCCTGACCGGCAGTTTCGCACCGCTGACCTTCTATCCGCAGGCGGTCCAGCGCGGTGATCGAATGGACCCCGTTTCCATATCTGGTGTACTACCCGGTGCGGATTCTGAACGGCACCGCAGACGGGCGCGAGATTCTACGGGTCCTGGCCGATTCAGGTGGGCTGGACTGCAGTCTTATGGTTCGCTCGCTCCGTGCTATGGCGGCGCGGTCTGCGCCGCTATGGAGCAGTGGGCGCATGAAGATTCGACGCTATCTGCGGCTAGTACGTATCTTCGTCCTGACCAGCATCAGCGCACAACTCGAATACCGCGTCAACTTCGTCGTCAACCTGTTCGACTTCGATTGCTACAGCCGGTGGGGCGGTCTTTGGCCTGGTCGTGCTGTATGGCGATGGACAACCGCTGGGCGGCTGGAGCTATCGCGAGGCGCTGATCGTCGTGGGACTGTACACGCTCGTGCAGGGCTATATCGGCTCGTTCCTGGCACCCAACCTGAACGCCATCGGCGAAGCGATTCGCACCGGCACGATGGATTTCAACCTGCTCAAGCCGATCGACGCACAGTTCCTGGTGTCGGCACGCAACGTCAACATGTTCCGGCTCACCGATATGGTCGTCGGCACTCGGTCTGATCGTGTGGGCGGTGGTTGGCATCGCCAGATCGACAGCCGCGGGCGTCGCCGTTAGCCTGGTACTGTTAGTGGCGGCCCTGGCGATCGTATATGCGATCTGGTTTATGCTGACGACCACCGCGTTCTGGTTCGTGAAAGTCGCGAACCTGACCGATATGTTCAACGGCCTGTTTCGCGCCGGACAGATTCCGATCACAGCCTACGGTGGCTGGGTCCGTGCGCTCTTTACGTTTGTCGTGCCGATCGCGTTCATCACCACGGTTCCGGCTGAAGCATTGCTCGGGCGGGCAAGCCTTGCGAGCGCCTTCGGTGCGCTGCTGAGTGCGTGTATTTTGCTGATCGTGTCGCGCCTGTTCTGGCAGTTCGCGATTCGCTCCTATACCAGCGCCAGTTCGTAAGGGGCTGCAACAGGATAGTTGGCTTTCCGGCAGGGCGTTGATCTCGCGTGTGTCACCGGCAACCGCATCGTACACGTCTGTTCTAGACCTTACCCGCCAGTACGTCGCCGAGTTGTTCGAGGCTATGCAGGTTATGAACCGGCAGGAAATCGTCCACATGCGGTAAGGCTGCCTGAAGGCCACGCGTGAGCGGTTGGTAGCCGGGACGACCCAACAGTGGATTGAGCCAGATCAGCCGATGGCTCATACGCTGTAAGCGGGCCATCTCATCACTGACCACGACGGGATCACCACGATCCCAGCCATCGCTGATCAACAGAACGATGGCGCCATGACCGAGTACACGACGACCCCAGGTCCGGTTGAAATGCTTGAGAGCATCGCCGATGCGTGTGCCCCCGCCCCAGTCCACCACATCCTTCACGACACGATCAACCGCCTCGTCGATGTCTCGATGGCGCAGCGCATGGGTAATGCGCGTCAGGCGCGTGCCGAATACAAACGTCTCGACATCGTTCAATCCGGCGGTGATGGCATACACGAACTGGAGCAGCACGCGGCTGTAGCGATCCATCGAGCCACTGATATCGCACAACACCACAACCGGGCGCTGACGTCGTTTGCGTTCGCGCTTTGGCAGCACGAGCGGCTCACCGCCTGTGCGCAACGCGCCACGCAACGTCCGACGCAGGTCTATATGCCGCCCACGGCCACGCACTTTGCGAGGCGTTGTACGCTGTTCGATGCGGAGGCGCAGCAACGCCAACAACGCCCGCACTTCCATCATTTCGTCAGCATTGAAATCCGCGAAATCTTTGTGCCGCAAGGCCTCGCTGGCACTATACGAAAGCTGTACGTCGAGTTGGAGTTCCTGCTCCTCGCCTCGCTCAACGGGTGGCGGAGGCTGATGACGCATCAGTCGACGCGGGAGCGGTGCGAGTTTAACCTGTTGGTCGGGCAGCGAAACTCCCGCTCCTGCCGCGCCGTGTCGCATGCGCCACCAGAACGCCCAGGCTTGATCGAACAGCGGATAATCCTCGCGCCGTCGCACAAGCACGGTCAGGCAGGTGTTACGCAGATCCTCCTCGCGCCCGACTTCGATCAGACGTACCGCAGCAAGCAAATCAAGCATACGCGCCGGATCGACTGCCACACCCATCTGGCGCAACAATCGCCCGAAGCCGATCACATGTTCAAGTAGATGGGGTTGATCCATGAGCCCTTGTGCGTGCTCCGTCGAGCAACTTTTGCACGCCATGGCGGCGCACCGCGGCAATGTCATCCTGGTATTTGAGAATCGCGCCGAGCGTATCGTCCACGATCGCCGGGTCGAGCGCCTCGTGGTCAAGTGTCCAAAGTGCCTGCGCCCAGTCCAGCGTTTCTGCGATACCTGGGTATTTGTACAGGTCGAGCGCGGTACGTAACTCCTGCACGAAAGCGACCAGTTGAGCACTCAATTCCTCCCGCGCATGTGGCACTTTCGCACGCACAATTGCGAGTTCTTTGTCATAGGATGGGTATTCGATCCAGTGGTATAAGCAGCGACGCTTGAGCGCATCGTGTATCTCGCGAGTGCGGTTCGAGGTAAGAATCACGATGGGCGGCTCGGTTGCCCGAATCGTACCAAGCTCTGGAATCGTGACCTGGAAGTCTGACAATATTTCCAACAGATATGCTTCGAACTCATCGTCGGCACGGTCGAGTTCATCTACAAGCAGCACCGGCGGCGGTCCGCCAGAGCTTTCAAGTGCTTGCAGCAGAGGACGCCGCAACAGAAAATCGGGTCCAAAGATATTCTCGAATTGCTCATCGGTCGTTCCCCGGCCTTCCGTGGCACGCAGGTAAAGCAGTTGCCGAGGATAATTCCATTCGTACACGGCCGTGGAAATATCCAAACCTTCGTAGCATTGCAGCCGTACTAACCGCGTCCCAAGCAGCGTTTGCAGCACCTTGGCGACCTCGGTTTTGCCGACACCTGCCTCGCCTTCGAGCAGCAGAGGCTTTCGCATGCGAAGGGCAAGGAATAGCGCCGTGGCAAGCGGGCGGTCGGCAACATAGGCGTGTTCAGCCAGGGCCGTTTGGAGTTCGTCGATTGAGAGGTAGGTCACAGAGGCCCCTTGATGGTGTGCGAACATGCGGTGCTTCCGTTCCAGATGGTCGGGAAGCACCACATGTTGGTCGTTACAGTCCCTTCACGGCACGTTCCAACGCGCGGCGTGTATGCACTCGTACAAGGTGCGCTCGGAATGATTCCGAGGCCGCGAGGTCAGCCAACAGGTCGATGCCGTCCGCTGCCAACTGCGCCGCCGCTTCGATGTTTGTGGCGGTTGGCGCTTTGCCGCGCAAAGCATCCTCGGTCCCCTTAGCCCGCTGCGCCATCGCTCCCGCGCCGGTGATACCGACACGCACGTCGCTGACGTTGCCATCGTCGCCGAGTCGTACAACCGCCGCTACGCCAACGATGGCGTAGCCAGAAGCCGGATGCTTGAATTTCTCGTATGCCATGCCCACGCGCCCGCTCATCGCAGGAATCGTCACCGACAGTAGAATCTCGTCGTGGTCTAGCTGTGTTTGCAACAGGTCCACAAAGAATTCGTCGATCCCAATGGTCCGCTCGCCGTTCGGTCCCCGCGCCCTGATCGTTCCTCCCAGCGCCAACACAATCGCGGTCATATCGGCGGCGGGATCGGCGTGCGCTAGTGCACCGCCTAGCGTGCCGCGATTTCGGACCTGGGTATCGCCGATCAACGGGATCGCCTCAGCCAACATCGGGCAGCGTTGCTGTACGTCGGCGGACTGCGCGACCTGCTTATATGTAGCAAGCGCGCCGATGGACAGGTCACCGTTCGCGCTGATCGTGCGTAGCTCGTCGAGCTTGCCGATATCGATCAGCATGGGAGGACTTGCGAGTCGCGTCTTCATCAGCGGCAGCAACGAGTGTCCACCCGCCAGCAGTTTGGCATCAGGATTTTGTTGGAGCAACGCGACCGCTTCATCGACTGTTTGGGGTGCCACATAATCGAACTCATTCGGATACATGACCGTTGCCTCCATTGTGCTGGTTGATCGCTTGCCAGACGCGCTCGGCTGTGAACGGCATATCGAGGTGTCGGATACCGAGATGCGATAGGGCGTCGACCACGGCGTTGGTGACAGTAGCCGCCGAGCCGATCGTGCCGGCCTCGCCAGCACCCTTCACGCCCATCGGATTGACCGGAGACGGCGTTTCAGTGCGCGCCAGTTCGTAGGATGGCAACATGTCCGCCCGTGGAATGGCGTAGTCCATCATCGAGCCTGTCAGTAACTGCCCGTTTTCGTCGTACACAGCACCTTCATACAATGCCTGCGCCATGCCCTGCGCGATGCCGCCATGGAGTTGTCCATCGACGATCAACGGATTGATCACCTTGCCAACATCGTCAACCGCGATGTAGCGTAATGGCGTAACCTTGCCAGTGTCAGGATCGATCTCGACGGTGCAGACGTGCGTGCCAAAGGGGAAAGTACAGTTGGGCGGGTCGTAATACGTGGTTTCGTCCAGGAACGGCTCCATACCTTCGGGAAGGTCGTAGGCAACGCTGGCTTGCAGCGCGATCTCCTGAATCGTTTTCGCTGAATCGGGAGCGCCACGCACAAACGCTTTGCCATCGGTGAACTCGATGTCCTCCTCGGCGGCTTCCAGCATATGCGCCGCCAGGCGTCGCGCCTTGTGCTTGATCTTAGCGACGCTCTTATAGATCGCTGTCCCGCCGACCGTCGCCGAGCGCGAACCGTAGGTGCCGTAGCCAAAAGGCGCGCCCTGCGTGTCGCTATGTTCGACCAGTATATCCTCGTATGGCACGCCAAGTTCGTCCGCCACCAGTTGCGCGAAGGTGGTTTCATGTCCCTGCCCGTGTGGCAATGATCCGGTCGTCACCACGACTTTACCAGTCAGATGCACCTTGACGTTGGCGCTTTCCCACAATCCGGCACCCCAGCCTTCGCCTGCAAGGCCGATCCATTTGCTTGGAGCGACACCGCACACTTCGACGTACGTGCAAACCCCAATACCCAGCAAACGGCCTTGTTTGCGGGCTTCGGCCTGTTCGCGCAGGAAATCCTGATAGCCAATCATTTCAAGCGCTTTGTCGAGTGCTGGCTCGTAGTTGCCGCTATCGTAGGGCAGCATGCCCAGGCCGTTCTCGTAGGGGAAGTCGTCGGGTTTTAGATAGTTTCGGCGGCGCACTTCCGCCGGGTCCATACCAATCTCGTCGGCGAACATATCCATCGCCCGCTCGATGACATACGCCGCTTCGGGTCGTCCAGCACCACGATACGCATCGACCATACCGGTATTGGTGTACACGCCTTCGACTTCGCAGAAGATGTTACGAATCTTGTAGACGCCCGACAACATACGCCCGTAAAGCGTCGTCGGAATGCCGGGCGCGATCGTGGAAAGATAGGCGCCAAGATTGGCATAGGTATGCACGCGCATGCCGGTGATCGTGCCGTCGCGCTTGCCCGCCACTTCTATATCGGTGGTATGGGCACGCCCATGACTGGTGGAGGCGTAATTGTCACGGCGTGTTTCGATCCACTTCACTGGCTGGCCCACCAGTTTCGCGGCATACAGCGTCGCCGCCATTTCGGGATACAAGAAGATCTTGGCGCCGAAGCCACCGCCGACATCCGGCGCGATGCAACGCATCTTATTTTCCGGAATGCCCAGCACGAACGCCGTCAGCAACAACCGGTGAACGTGCGGCGCTTGCGAACTCATCCAGATCGTGTACTCGCCGGTCGCATGGTCATAGCGCGACACATAGCCGCGCGTCTCCATCGGCGTCGGCAACAAGCGTTGGTTTTCAATGCGCTGGCGCACGACCACCTCGGCACCCTCCAGAGCGGACGTTGCTCCGGCTTCATCGCCACAGGTCCACCGCATCACGACATTGTTGGGAGCATTTTCATGCAGTTGGGGCGCACCGGCAGCGGTAGCGGCTTCGGCATCGACAACGACATCCAACGGTTCGTAGTCAACATCGATCAGATCGAGCGCATCATAGGCGATATACGGCGATTCGGCGATGACCATTGCCACGCCTTCGCCCGTGAAGCGCGCTACACCGACCGCAAGCGCGCGTGGCGTGTTGACATTGTTCTGCACACCACCCGCAGCCCAGGCACATGGCAATGGGTTTTGCTCGGCGGCGATCTCCTCGCCCGTAATCACCGCGACGACGCCCGGAAGTGCTCGCGCCGCCGCCGTGTCGATGCTGTTGATACGTGCGTGTCCGTATGGTGAGCGCAAAACTGCGGCGTGGAGCATACCCGGCAACGTGATATCATCGACGTAATTGCCTTTGCCAGTGATCAGCCGTGGGTCCTCGCGGCGTTTGAGCGCCTGACCGAACATTTTAGTGGGTGCTTCCATGGTTGCCATCAGCGCGTCCCCCCATCGGTTGCATCGTTAACGCCAGCGTTCTCGCCCTTCCAATCTTCGACCGTATCGGTTCGTCGGGTGCCCCGCCGTCACGCTGTGGGTGCTCGAGCTCGTCCACGTTTCCGGTGTCTCCGGTTTGGCAGCCTGCGTGCATCGCGTGTCCGTTACGATTGGCCCCGCTATTCGATCTTTGCCGCGGCGTACTGCACGGCACGCACAATATTCTCGTAGCCCGTACAACGACACAGATTCCCTTCCAGGCCATGACGGATTTCGGCTTCCGAGGGATGAGCGTTTTCTTCTAAGAGCGCATGTCACGGACATGATCATGCCGGGTGTACAGAACCCACACTGCAGTCCATGCTTTTCCCAGAAGCCTTCTTGGATGGGATGGTATTGACCGCTGCGGCGCGAGCCCCTCGATCGTCAGAACATCCGCGCCATCGGCTTGCACAGCCAGCATGGTGCAAGATTTTACACTTTTGCCGTTGACCTGGACAACACATGCACCACATTGGGACGTGTCGCAGCCGATGTGTGCGCCGGTGAGGTTGAGTTGCTCGCGTAAGATAGTGGACCAGGAGTAACCGCGGAGGGACATCATGCTGATAGGACTTGCCGTTGACAGTGACCGAAACTTCCACGTTAGCCTCCTCTACATCGAGTAGCATATCGATCGTGAGAACGATCTATTTTTGGCGTGGCCGAGGCAGAGCCCAACGATACACCGAGCACAAAACCGCCGCCAATGGTAAAGCCCAACGCATCCATTGTTGTTCCGCCAACATATCTTCTGCGATCCACGCGCCACATCCGTCGCAGTCAGGCTCACCGCCGGGCACTCGGTCTCGCGGCGACAACAGGCGACGAAGGAGTAGGTGGCGCGCTCGGAGTAACTGAGCCATCGTCGGACGGCTGTGGTTCATCGGCTGGCGATTCGCGGCGGCATCTTTTGATTGCTAAGTTCGAATTCAGCTCCTAGTGCTTTGAGACTCTGATTGACGATCGATTTCGCACTTGCCTCGATCAAGCGTTGCCCGATACCAGCGACAGGGCCGCCAACTTGAACGTCGGCCTGATAGCGCATGATGGTTTTTCCGTCTGCCTCAGCCAACTCCAGCCCACCGGAGCCTTTGGCGAAACCCGGCTTGCCACGTCCTTCGCCTTCCAGATGGTAGCTTTCAGGTGGCTTTTGTTCAGAGATTTTGACAGTGCCTGTGTAATCACCACGAATGTTGGCGATACCAAGTTTGATATCGGCGGAATAGGTGTCCGGTCCTACTTCGTCCAAACGCTCACAGCCGGGGATAATACGCTGAAGCACCTTCGGATCCATTAGCAGTTCCCATACGCTCTCGCGTGATGCGTCGAACGTGTAACTGCCTGCAAGCTTCATGAACGGCTCCTTTCATACATGGATATCTGTTGTTCACACGTTGATATCTAGCGCGTCGCCGGAATGCGCGCTCAACCGGATGGCTCCGGCGAAGCTACCGTATCCTACTCTGAAAATGATTCTCGTGTCAATCAAGCAGATCATCTGTCGACCGGCCGCAAGTCAATGCTATACCGGTCCTTTCGCACAACTTTTTAAAAGCCAGTTTGACATATGAGATCCAACAAGCATGTCTCACTCCGAATACTAGCACGAGGGCAAATCAAGACCACAAGAATGTGAAAGGTCGTGAATTGTAGAAAATCGGATACGAACCCGATACAAAACACATTCTTTTATTGAACTTTTGCGTATGGATGTTACATTCATAAGTATCGTCTGTCCATCGCATGATGATTTGGCGGCATCACGACGATATAGTATAGGGAAAATAGGTGTATGGACCACAATCAACATGGTCTTCTCGACTTCGCAAGTCGACCAGTCTCCAGACGTAACGCGCTCAAGGGTGTGGGAGCAACACTCGCGGCTCTCGCAGTTACCGCAGTTAACCCAATCGGACAGGGCCAGGCGTATGCTTCGTCGTTGCTTCAAGGACTGACCGACCTTGACATCCTAAATTTCGCGCTGACATTAGAACATCTCGAAGCTAGAGTTCTACAAGATGGCAGTGTCGGGCGGCCAACTCTCAGGACAGGCTCTGACGGTCCTGACAGCCGTCCGCGATCACGAAATCGCCCATGTTGATCAACTGACCAAGGTTGTAACACAGCTTGGTGGAACACCGGCACAAAAGGCTCCCTCGTACAACTTTGGCGACATGAGCACACAGGACGCCATCCTGGCAACCGCCGAAACGCTCGAAGGTGTAGGCGTCGGAGCATATACAGGCGCGGCCGCGCTGATCACAGACAAGAAGACGATTCTTGCCGCAGCCGCGAGTATCGAGCAGGTTGAAGCACGTCACTTCGGTGCAATTCGCTATCCTACGCGGCTCCGATCCCGCGCCGGAAGCATTCGGACCGAAAATGACCGTGGACGAAGTAACCAAAGCGGTTACTCCAATCATTGGTAGCTAACCACAACCTTATCGCTACGATCTTCAAGGAGCCTGTCAATGACATACGATCTTTCGACACTTCTCAGCATGTTTTCGACCTCGCGTTCGCACCAGCAGCGTGCGACGACGATTGCGAGTGAACTTACCGCGACGACGACTTTGCGCCATCGACGATCGCGGGGATCGCACTCGCGCAATCCGCTGCACAAGCCGACGGCGACCTGGGTATTCTGAACTACGCGCTGACGCTGGAACACTTCGAGAACGCGCTGTATCGTGGTTTGCTGCAAACCGGACTACTGACAGGCAAGGCGCTCGAATATGCCACCGCCTATAGTGGACATGAAAGCACCCATGTGCAGGCGCTCACCAAGACGATCTCTGACCTGGGTGGTACGCCTGTCAAAGAACAGGCCGGATACAACTGGCCCAAGCTTTCGACCGAGGCCGAAGTGATCGCCATCATCGCACAGGTCGAGGACCTGGGAGCATCGGCCTATCTTGGCGCGGCACCCTTGCTGCAGAACGCGGATCTCTTGACGGTCGCGGTACAGATTCACACCAATGAAGCTGAACATGCTACAGCATTCCGCTTCCTGGCAGGGCAGGATCCGGTACCATTCGCGTTCGCACCACCGATGACCAAGGACGAAGTCCTGGCAGTCGTCACACCGTTCCTGCAAGCCCCCGGTGGCGCTCCAAGCCAGATGCCAAACACAGGCCTGGGCGACGACAACACATTAAAGGTGCTCGGAATTGCTGCCGGTATCGGCGCGATCGCAGCCGGTGTTGCACTGTCGCGCAGCGGCGAAGCCAAGGCGACGACCAACGAATAAGTACGATCGAGGGCGGGTGCTACGTGACAATCGTGCGTGGCACCCGATCCTCAAGGGACATATACAGATGATGCGGCGCGTTGTGGGTTTGAGTGTTATGGGTTGTCTAGCAGTGATTGCGGTAAGTTGTGGCATGTCCCCCACAACTACGTCGAGTGTCGCGACAACCCAACCGCTCGTTCCCTCCGCAACGCCGCCTAGCACGCCGACGGTGGAAACTTCGCCGACGACTGGCGCGACACCCGAGCCAACGCTAGCACCCGCCGCAACTGAAGTCGCCCGTCGTGACCGTCGAAGCATCTGTCAGTGACCTGGGAGCATTGTCAGCAGAGAACGCGCCGCAACTGCCCGCAGCGACAGGCGAAGCAGTAGCAGTTGCATCAGAGCCAGCACGTATCATTATTCCAGCGCTTGGACTCGACCTGCCAACCGTGTCGGTTGGCCTCGATGCCCAACGGGTGCCCATCGTGCCAAAGCACGATGTTGGATGGTTTACTGGCAGTTCGATGCCTGGCGATCGCTCGAACGTGATTTTATGGGGGCATGTCTTGCGATGGGTTGACTCACCCGAGATAAAAGCACCCTTCGAGTATCTTCACGACCTTGAGATAGGTTCCGAAATCACCATCGTAACGGTAGATGGGCGCGAACACCACTACCTCGTGACCCAGCAGATACAATCCCGACCAGAAGAAACCGAACTGTTATATCCAACCCTGAGTGAGCGATTAACACTCGTGTCATGCATCGGCGACAAAGTTATTCAGAACGGGACACTCACCAAGGAGTTTCGACTGGTCACAATCGCGGAACCGGTCAAGCAGTCGTAGCCTTCGTAGTAGCTCGCGTGAGCGGCTTACCAGCACCCTGTTCTTTTGTTTTTTCACGGTGCTGGTAGTGCAAATACAGTCAAACACCCTCACTCCAACACACTGTTATGGAGCCAGTACAGCATAGTAACGACATCGTTGCACCAGACTGTGCTGGCTCCACTTGTGCAACGCACGAGGCAACCGACTACAACGTTAAGAATTTATGACACCCGTACGCGACGTTTTTGGAAACTGCTACAAAATTGGTCGAAAACCAGAGATCCAAATGGGTCAGTTATTCCGAAGAGTACAGTGGAAGCGGATCAACGAACGATCGACAGCATACATCCAGTCAGCGGATCGGATACGATTTCCGGCTGACGATGACAATGGACCCGTTACAGTTCATCGTGTTTCGACGTCGCATGCTGTAACGGTTTGGTACAGTCCAACGATAAGCATCCTAGATTACTGTACCGCCCACAGGCGCACTGTTTCGGCAGTGCGCCGATTTTTTACGCCCACCGCACATCTTTGCTATACTCACGCTATGCTCGAAGGTACCACCAGACCAACGCTGTCCCTTAGAGGTTTCGAGGGACCACTCGATCTGCTCCTACAGCTTATCGAGCACCATCAGCTCGACATCACGACGATCGCGCTTGCCGAGGTCACCGAGCAATACCTCGCGCTGGTTCATGCTGCCGAGCCGGACCTGGCGACGATGGCGGAGTTCCTGGCGACAGGCGCACGCTTGTTGCTGATCAAAACGCGAGCACTGCTGCCGCGCTCACCACTCCCTGTCATCGCGGAAGAAGATACCGGCGAGCAACTCGCTCGCCAACTGCGCGAGTACAGCCAGTTCAAGCAGGTGGCGGCTGCGCTCAAGGATCGTGAATCAGCCGGACTACGCACCTATCTGCGCGTAGCGCCGCCGCCGCTCCCGCCACGCCCACAACCCACCAAAGTCCCAACTCTGGACATCGGCATCGGCGCGCTCCATGCAGCCGTGGAGCGCCGTCTGGCGATCCTCCGCTCCACCGAGGAGCCAACCGTCGAGATCCCGCGTCCTAAAGCGTTGACCATCGCCGACGTGACCGCACATCTGCGCCGTCGCCTCACCAAAAGCGCCTGGGTTACGTTCGACGATCTGCTCAGCCTCGCCACGTCACGCCATGAAGTGATTGTTACCCTGTGGACCGTGCTTGAGTTGTATAAGCGACATGTAATCGTATTCCGGCAAGAAGGCTTGTTCGATCAGATCACGCTTGGGCGTGGCGGGCGTTTCGACCGTACGCAGGAGGATGTGGTGGAGGACGTACAAGAAGAATATCCATAAAAGCGAAACATGCTAGATGAACAAACAAGACACATGCTTGCACACAGCATTAGTGACGAACTTCTCTATCAGCGGTTGGGGAGAACGGTCAAACTTTCATGTTTACACGCTCCTCTCGATCCAGTGCAACGTTATGATGTCACATTCGGCAACTGCCACCACCTGACACTCGCATACATCGACTTCCTCATCAATGAGCAGGACAGCCAACTCTCCGCCTCGTACCGACACCAGACTTTGGTTATCCGTCCGCTTTAACATCGACATTCAAAGAAACTGGTAGGAGGTCGTGTAACACAATAGTGCAGCCTAAGCAAAGAGCCAAGCCTAGCGCTGCATCTCTGTTGATGTTTGATCGTTAGTCGGCTCTACCGGTGGTCACCCGTCAGTTTTTATGTCACCCATTTGGTATACTCTATAGCTGTGGAAGCTATAAAAGATACAATCAATCTCTATGATTTAGGGCAGGCCGAGCTTGGCGAGTTGCTCGCCGGCTGGAAGCAGCCTGCGTTTCGCGCACGCCAGATATATCGCCAGTTGTACGTAAACCTTGCAACCGACTTCGATGCTATGACCGACCTTCCGGCGGCACTTCGGGCACGCCTCAAGGACGAAACACGCATCGGGACGCTCGAACAGCGACGCGAACAGGTTGCTGACGACGGCGAAACGCGCAAAACCCTGTGGGGCATCGGTGGCGACATCGTGATCGAATCGGTGCTGATGCGCTACCCTGATCGCGCTACAGTCTGTGTATCCTCGCAGGCAGGCTGCGGCATGGGCTGCGTGTTCTGTGCGACAGGTATGATGGGATTGCTGCGAAACGTTACATCAGGACAGATTGTAGAACAGGTGCTGCACTTCGAGCGCCGGTTACGCCAGGGTCGCGCGGCGGGTGATACTCGTGTAGATCATATTACAAACCTGGTGTTCATGGGCATGGGCGAACCATTCGCAAATTATGATCGCTGGTGGCAAGCTGTCGAACGCCTGCATGATCCGGTGGGTTACAATCTGGGCGCACGCAACATGACGGTTTCGACCGTGGGGTTGGTGCCAGGGATCAAGCGGCTGGCAGCCGAACGCTCTGCCGATCAACCTTGCGGTATCGCTCCACGCCCCTAACGATGAATTGCGTACCGCTTTGATGCCCGTCAACAAGCGTTATCCGCTTGATATGCTGCTTGGGTCCGTCCGCGATTACACTGAAACGACGCATCGTCGCGTATCGTTTGAGTATGTACTGTTGCAGGGGCAAAACGACACGCCTGAACATGCGGTCGAACTCGCCGAACGCATCAGTGGCATGTTGTGCCATGTAAACCTGATTCCGTGGAATCCGGTGCCCGGCACGCCACTCGAACGCTCGCATCGCCGTCGCGTCAACGCTTTCCAGGAAGAACTGACCCGACGTGGCATCAGTTGTACCGTCCGCATCGAGCGCGGTGTCGAGATCGCGGCGGCCTGTGGACAGCTTGCCGCACAACCAGCATCGTCGAACATCGCCCTCGTCGCCTGACAAGCGTGCAGTCGCAGCTATGCAAAAGCCACGGCAAATGCCGTGGCTTTTGCATAGCTGCATTCACATACTCTAGTTACCCAGAATCACGCATGCCACCGTGTCAGCATTCAGGTTACTCTAGTTGCCCCAGAATCATGCACTCCACCGTATCACGATTTAATCACGCCCGATGGTTAAAGTACGATGGTATTCACGAACGGAGGACCAACATGCTCAGCGAAGTTCAGCGCCAAAAGCTACCAAACGTGTTCGGCATGTATGACATCGACCAGAATGGGTACATCGACCTCGACGATTTCGACCTTTTGTGCCAGAAGGTCATGGCGAACAAACAATTACCCATGAGTTCTCCAGAAGCAACCACGCTCCGGGAGAAATTCGCGAAACGCTTCGGACACATGCAGCAATTTGCCGATCCTGGCAACCCAGATCGCATCACCATCGATCAATGGCTGGCTTATATCACCGAGACTATGGACGATCCGCAAGCCTACGATGCCGAGATTACCGGTACAGCCAGCTTCATCTTCAGCTTGTTCGACACGAATCGAGACGACACATTGTCACTCGGAGAATTCCATCAATACTTCCAGTCGCTTGGTCTGGACGACACCTGTGCCGCCGAACTATATACTCGCCTGGGGCTGAACGATGATGCAACAGTGTCGAAAGATCAGTATCTCGTCTTGCTTGATCAGTTCTTCAAGAGCGAGGACCCGTCGGCTCCCGGCAACATTCTCTTTGGACGCTAGCCCACAAATGTTGCCTACCAATAACGCCTTTGCTTCGCGCATAGCATGCAGGCCACGACATATGTCGTGGCCTGCATGCTGTACCTGGTGGGGGAAAACTAGCGGGGCCAGAAGCGCGGGATCGCCATAGCCGTTTCGTTGCCAACACCCAAGACGTTGAGCGCACGCAACACCTGTGCGTCCGACGAATTCAGAATTTCATCGTCCGTCAGATCTTTCTCGTTTGTCGGCGTCAACGGCTTTGCATCGATGTCCAGCGCAACGGTAATATCGGGTGTGACACCTTCGCGGCGTAGATAGCGACCCTTCGGCGTCTGCCACTGCTTGGTTCCGAGCAGCACCGCCGAACCATCATTGACGTTGATGTTCGATAGCACCGTGCCGGTGCCCGCTGTGGGGGTACCGATGATCGTCGCACGATCATAGTCCTGGAGCGCTCCGGCGAAGATTTCCGCCGACGATGCGGAACCACCGTTGATCAGCACAACCATCGGAATGTCTGTGAAGGGGTTTTTCTGCTCGGAGTTGTAGGTTTCCTTAGCACCATCGCGGTCGACTTCGAGCAACACCGGCGAGCCAGTGGGCACGAACAGTCCGGTTACGCTGACCGCCTGATCGCGCAGGCCGCCAGGATTGTCGCGCACATCGAGAATGATGCCCTTGGCTCCATCAGACTGGGCCGCTTCAATCGCCGCACGTAACTCGGCATCGGCGTTTTCGGCGAACTGCGACAAGCGAACATGTGCGATATCGCCCGGAAGCATATGCCAGGTGACTGCCGGAACATTGACGTTCGCACGTTTAATCGTTACATCGACCGTGCCTTCTTCGCCAGCGTGACGAATCTGCAGTTTGACCTCGGTGCCTTTCGGACCGCGAATGCGGCTGATTACCTCGTCGATAAGCAAGCCTTCGGTGGTTTCACCGTCGATCTTGAGGATCAGGTCTCCCGACTTAATACCGGCGGCTTCGGCGGGGGAGCCTTCAATCGGCGCGACGATCACGGGAACCGTACCCTGCATATCGACATACGCACCAATGCCCTCGAACGAGCTTTTCAAGATCCTCAGCAAACCGCTTGACTTGCTCTGCCGTCAGGTAGCGGGTATGTCCCTGATCGCCGAGCGTATCAAGCATACCGTTGATCGCACCAGCGACCATATCTTCAGGCACAAGTGCTGAAGGATCAACGAATTGAGCCTTCAGCAATATTCCAAACATCCCAGAAGTCGGCGAATTTCGCGCACACTGCTTCAGATTCAGTACAATTTCCATTATTTACTTCAGCACCGCGGACGTAGCCCACGCCGGAGCCGAGAGCCAGGGTCCCGACCATCAATAGTATGACTAGCCACAACGGGGGTCGCCACGTCGCAAGTCGCCGCATGAAAGTTCCTCCCAAGAAATTTTATGTATGCATGATACTACGTGATTACCGACCACGAGGTTCTATCAAGATGTATGCGAACGCCTACTTCTATGCAAATCCTCAGCATTTTCACAGCTTAAATGGCACAGATACCCAGCCTCAGCAGCGGTACGCTCTGGCGACGTACTTGGTCCAATACGGTCAAATGCGTATGGTATCGAGCCAGCCACACGCATCGGGTCGTTTGCCTTCTGGCCAACATCACACAGATGGCGGTACACTGTGTGTATGCCAAAAATGCTCCATATTGCCGACATTCACATCGGCGTTGAAAACTACGGTCGTACCGATCCGGCAACCGGATTGCACACACGGCTCATCGACTACCTGGCGCGTCTGGATGAAGTTCTGACGTATGCAACGGTGGAGGAGCCAGTCGATCTCGTGCTGATCGCGGGTGACATCTACAAGAACCGCACCCCCAACCCGACCCATCAGCGCGAGTTCGCGCGCCGCATCCGACGGGTTGTCCAGGCGGGGATTCCGGTCTTTATGCTAACGGGTAACCATGACGTACCCATGGCGTCGGGACGTGCCCACTCGGTCGAGATCTTCGATGCGCTTGAGATCGAAAATATCACGATCGCGTCGCGCTTGAAGGCGCATACCATCGAAACGACGAACGGTCCTGTGCAGATCGTCGCGATTCCCTGGCTCAACCGCCAGGCCCTGCTGACCAAAGAGGATTTGCAGGGGTTGCCGATGAGCGCGATCGATATGGAGATGCTGGCACGGGTCGAAGCCTGGCTCGACAAGACACTCGCCAACCTCGATCCAACGGTGCCGACAGTCCTGACGTTTCATGGCACCCTGGCGGGCGCGTCGTATGGCTCGGAGCGTGCCGTCATGCTCGGCCACGATCTAGTGATGCCACGATCGATCGTCGCTCGTCCCGGCATCGACTATATCGCGCTCGGACATATTCACAAACACCAGATCGTCGGCGACGCGCCTGCGGCGGTGTATCCCGGCAGCATCGAACGGATCGATTTCGGCGAGGAACACGAGCAAAAAGGCTTCGTGATCGTCGATCTACAGAAAGATGCGACGACCTGGCGATTCCTGCCAGTCGCCGCGCGCCGCTTCGTGACTGTCGAAGTCGACGTCCGGCAAGCCACCGATCCGGTTGAACGCATCATGCGTGCGATCGAAAAGCGTCCACTCGTGGATGCCGTCGTCCGTGTATTAGTGCAATGTACAGCAGCGCAGCGTCCGTTGATCCAGGACCGCCAGATTCGTGAAGTCGTTGAAGGCGCTGGCGCGTTCTGGGTAGCAGCGGTCGCACTGGATGTCGAACGTTCGACCCGTGGACGCTTCGCCGAAGTCGCCAGCGAGCTACAAGGTGGCCTATCGCCGCGACGGGCGCTCGAACTGTACCTCCGTACCCGTGGCATCGAAGGAACGCGACAGGAACAATTGCTGTCCGCCGCCGACGAACTGATGCGCGAGGAATAACGACCGCACATGTCGGCTACCAACTACCTGTTCCTGGAGTTGTCGACGGTCGTCCTGTTCGGACTACTCGTGTGGCATGCCGCTCGACGTGGCAGGCAACCCCTGATCGAATTACTCAGCGCAGCCGTATATGGCGTACTGCTCGAATGGGGTGATATCCTGCTGTTCGGCACCTACACCTATTCGCAAGGCTTCTTCCTGGCGCTCGGCCCGGTACCGATCGTAATCGGGTTGTGCTGGGCAATGCTCATCTACGGCGCGATGGCCTATAGCGATCAACTTGGGTTGCCAGGTTGGGCGGCACCCTTCGCCGATGCATTGTGGGCGATCCTGCTCGACCTGGCTTTCGACGCTGTAGCGATCCGGCTTCAGTTCTGGACGTGGACGATTCCGCTCGATAGTGGCTTCTACGGCGTTCCGGCGGCGAACTTTCATGCCTGGCTCTATGTTGCGTTGGGCTTCTCTGCCTGGACGCGCTGGGTGCGCTCACGTGGACGTAGTAGCGTTTGGCTGCAAAGTATCGCACCACTTGTCGCCTATGTTCCCCTGATTGGCGCGATCCTATTCTTCGATCTGGTGCTGCTGGCCTATCCATCTCAACAGGACGGTGGAAGCGGCATGCTGATCTTTGCCGTGACGCTGGCTGTGTTCGCGGCGATCACAGCCAGCGTTGTTTGGCGTGGCATACAACCGCGGCGTGGCATCGACGTGTTGCCGACGCTGGCGCGATGGGCGATGCACGGATATTTCGGCATATGGCTGCTCATATGGCTCCTGTTTCCGCAAACACGCCTGCCGGGGATGGATGCACCGATTATGCTGTTGGTCGTCGCGATCATCGCGATCATCGCCGAGGCCTTGATGCTCGTTCCAGTGCTGCTCGCGCCTGCAAGCACGCCAACTGCTACGCCAACCAAAAATATTTCTTCATAACCTACATTCTGATAAAAAACACCGTGATCCTTAACGTTTGCTGAGTATTCGCTCAAACAGCACTTTCTGTTGCATCCATCGTGCTTATAGGTTCGTAGTATGAGATGAGCTCGTTGCACACTCGTAAATGATTGCAACTTATAGCCATTGACCGTTCCCCGCAGTTACGGCAGTGGAAGTCTGGTGATGTAATGCAAAGATTCTCTGCCGAAGATGTGGAGCAGCGTGACGACACCGAAGCGGTTCTGATGACCTCGGTGTGGGAAGACGCCGAGGCCGAAGTCGAAGACGAATCAGTGCCGGTTGAAGACGCGATCCAACTGTATCTGCACGAAATCGGACAGCACGCGTTGCTGACCGCCCAACAAGAAGTATCGATCGCTCAGCGCATCGAACGAGGCAAGGAAGCCGCCGCAGAACTGCAAAGCGATGTGTCGATTACGCCATTGCATCGCGCTAGCCTGGAGGCTGCAGTCGCGGATGGCGGCCTTGCACGTCAGGAACTTATCCAATCAAACTTACGGTTGGTAGTGAGCGTCGCGAAGAAGTATATCGGTCACCAACTGTCTTTCCTTGACCTGGTGCAGGAAGGCAATCTGGGCTTGATGCGAGCCGTAGAAAAGTTCGATTGGCGCAAAGGCAATCGCTTTTCGACCTACGCGACGTGGTGGATCAGACAGTCGGTGAGCCGATCGCTCGCCGAACATGGCCGCTTGATCCGCTTGCCCGTTCACCTGGGCGAAATGATCGGTCAGGTACGCCGCACGATGCATCAGTTGGAGCAGGCGTTAGAACGCCCGCCAACGCCCGAGGAGATCGCCGCATCACTCGGCGTGACGCCTCGCAAAATCAAGCGCCTACTGACAGCCGCGATCCAACCGTTGTCGCTAGAACAACCGATGGGGCCGGACGGCGACACGTTCATCGGCGAGATGATCGCCGATGCCGACGAACGCACTCCTGTGGAAATCGCGACGCAACACCTGTTGTTCCGGGATGTACACGCGGCCCTGCTGGAATTGCCCGAACGCGAACGGCGCGTGCTGCAACTACGCTATGGCTTGGAGGACGGCAAACTCCGCACGCTGGAACAGGTTGGCGCTGAGTTCGGCATCACCCGCGAACGGACGCGTCAGATTGAAGCCGAAGCGATCCGCCGCCTCCGCGATCCTCAAGTCGGGCGACGCTTGGTAGGCTACCTCGAATAATCAAGAAACCATATGCAGCGTTGCATATGGTTTTCTTTTTGTCTGCTTCACTACCCCCGCCGCAACGTCACCAGCAACGCCTCGGCTCGCGTGCCCAGCCTCAGCGGCAACCCCCCTAGTCCATTACTGATCACTAACCACATATCGCCGACACGGTGCAAGCCGTGCGGGTAGCGCACGCCATAGCGCGGCAGGAAGAGCGAGCCAAGCCCCGGCAGACGAATGTGTCCGGCATGAGTGTGTCCCGCGAACTGCACGGCGACATTGGTTTGTGCGGCGATGTCGGCATAATCTGGACTATGCGCTAACAGCAGCACCGGCAAGCCATCCGGTATGTCGGCGAGCGCAGCACCCAGATCGGGTTGTCCATGCCACATATCGTCGGTGCCAGCGATCACGAACGCCGCATCCTGGTAGTGGACGATGCGGTGTTCGTTGTCGAGCAGCGTCACGCCCAGGCTTTCGAGGTCGTGCGCCAGCAGTTGCGGGATCGGTTTTATGATCGTGGTTGCCGAACACCGCAAACACGCCTAATGGCGCTCGAATGCCCGCCAACACCGAACGCAGCAATGGCAGATGATGGCGATACGAGATGAAGTCTCCCGTGAGCACGATCAGATCGGGGGCAAGCGTAGTGGTTATCGCCATCGCTCGTCGCGCCGCCCCGATGCTAAATGGCATCCCCAGGTGGAAGTCACTTAAGTGCATGATCCTGAGGCCGTCCAGAGCGGGAGGCAGACCGCGGAGCGGTAGCCGCACGCGCCTCAAGGCTGGAAACAACGTGCCATGAATCCCGCCGACCAGCCCGGTCAGTCCAAGCGCACCAAGCACGGCAGCGATCCTGCCCAGCAACCGTGGCCAACGTTGACGCGGCGCGACCAGCAGCACCGCCGTCAACGTTGCCAGCACTGCCGCTCCACTCAACAGCCACGGTCGCCCCACGAGAATATCGAAGGTTTCCTCATCGTCCACATGCAATGGACGCCATGCAAAATACCATGGTCGATGCTGTCGTTTAGGGCGCATTCGTGGCCTCGCCGAACCAGGGCGTCAAGAAGGCGTCGAGTTGTCGGCCCGCGATTTCTTCGGTGATCGCCACAAATGTGCCAGTCGTCGCTCGCCCAAACGCATTGCGCCGGTAGTATTCCTGCATGATGCGGAAGAAGATATCGTCACCGACTTCACGACGCAGCGCGACCAGGAACAAGGGCGCGCGAGAATAGATAACCGCAACATACGCCCGCGGTGTGCCATAATCGGCAACCGGCTCATCGATCGGCTCGTCACCGTATCCAAGCTCGTCCAGGCGGGTGGCGCGCGCATCGGCGTTCGGCACAGAACCGCGCCCACTTAGTTCTGGATACAGAAACTGCTCGGTATAGGATGTAATGCCTTCGTCCAGCCACGGCTCGCGCAACACATCGTTGCCGACGGTGTTGAACCACCACATATGCGCGACTTCATGCACCACCACGCTTTGTAGTTCACTCAGCGGGTTAGTGGGTGACTTGTAGAACGCATCGCTGAGCATGATCAGCCCCGGGTACTCGACACCGGCAAATCCAGCAGCAGGAATCGGCAGCACGTCGAGTTCGGTATAGGGATACACGCCATACGCCTGGTTGTAGCGGGCAGCGGAATCCGCGCTAAGTTCGAGCGCCGCTTCTCCGGCAGTGCGCCATTCAGCGGGAAACGATGACACGACTTCGGTGCCGCCGACGGTACGGCGTTCCTGTTCCCAGCCTTCAAGCAGGGTCAGCGTCAGATCACGTTGTGGTCCCGCTGCGACGATGGAGGAGCATCGCCCGCTGTCACAGGTGCTGGTGGCACGCCCAGTCGTCACGAGCAGTCCTTCCGGCGTGCGAATCTCGGCATGATACAAGGCCATATCGCTGTTGACGAAATCACCCCAGCCATTTGGCCTGAGCGTGTCCCAGCCATCACTCAACCGGATCGCGAGTTGCGGATAGAACGAGGCCAGCGCCCACAACGTATTCTCGGCGTTGAACGCGCCGTATAGGATCGTGCCAGAATTGCGCGGCGTCGTCGTAGTCCAATGCAGGTTAACCGATGCTGTGGCATCCGGCACAAGCGGCGCGGCAAACGGCACGCGCAGTAGCCAACCATCCTCCAGTTGCGTCGTGACAGGGCTGCCATCAATTTTGGCACAGGCGATTGTAAGCTTGCCCCCGAACTCGGTCAGATTGGGATACAGGTGAAACACCAGGTCGGGCAAAGGTAGCACCCGTGCGGTTCGTATACACCAATGTTTGCCGTCCGACGACAGTCGATTGTTCACGGTTGAGTTCGAGATCGAGCCGATACTGGTTAAACGTATCAAGCGCTGGCACGAGCGCCTCGCCATCCGCGTTCAGGTCGGTGCTTTCTTCGCGTGTCGCCGTGTGCGCGTCGCGGCACCCATCCGTGCTTTCGGCTGCCGCGACGACAACCGTCGGCGCGACGATCGGTGTGGCGGATACGGCTGGTCGTTTCTGCTGGCGATGTGCTTTCGACCGCAGCCTCGGTTGGCACGACGAGCGCTTCCGCTGTGGTGACTGCCGACGCTTCGAGTGTTGGCGTGCTGACTGTTGTCGCCGTCGCTTCGAGCGTTGGCGTGCTGACTGCCGTCGCCGTGTTCGCAACGCTGGTAGGAACGACGGTCGGACTTACGGATTGCGTCGTGGCGACAACTGTTGCTATCGGTTGCGCCGTCGTTTGGGCGACCGGAGCGGACGGCGATGTACACGAGGCTAGCAATGCGATTAATGCGACAACGGCAGCATGACGGCAAAGATGAAACAGTGTATTCAATCGAACCTCATTCGGAGCGATCCATGACAGCAGTCATAGAAACGACCAGCGTATTCATCAATTCCTCGTAGGTTGCCGCTCCCAAAGGATTGAGGACGACCGCGCCCGATGGCAACGCCGACGCTTCGCGGTCCGTGGCAAAGCGATTGACGAACACAGGTACGCCGGACGGATGTTCTGGTGCATCGGCATCCAGCGTTTCAAGTATGATGCTATAGCGTTGGGTGAATGGATACAGGAAGCCATCGGGCGACCATATCTCTGGTTGCGGCCATGTCGCGACCTCATTCTGGATCCGTCTGTCAAGGTTTTCGATATCAGCACTATAGCGTGCCGACCGCTGACGGTATTCTGGGAATCCCGCTGGGTCGGCACGAGTGAGGGTGCGAGCGATCGTGTCGATCTGCCCAATCGCGGTACGCGGACTAAGCCATAAATAGCGACTGAGTTCCTGGCTAGGTATCGGAGGCGGCGTAGGTTGGGAGGTCGGGATGGCTTGTGCTCCTATTCCCGCTTGCGGTGTCGGCGTCGGCGCGGTGACGAGCGGGGCGGGCATATCAACGAACTGTGCTAGCTCGACGACGATCTGTTCGCTGTGGGAACGTGTGAGGATATCGTCAAGCCACGGCTCCAGCCCTAGTCCGTTGAGGATCACAACATCGGCGGCTGTGATCTGCTGGCGTTGCTGGTCGGTCGGCTCGTATGTCTGCGGATCGACGCCAACGGGGACGATGCTCTGCACCGTCACCCGTTCGCCACCGATAACATGTGTCCATTCAGCAAAAGGCGCGATCGTCGTCACCACGTTCAGTGGCTGCGCTCGCGGCGGAACGCTCGAACAACCAACCAGTAGCACCAAAACCAACGCGACGGCGAGAAGCCTATCCCGCATCTCGAATACCATCGAACAGGTCTTTCTCGTCGGTTGGCGTGTCGACGCGGCTTTGGAGCAACACGAAAAATTCCTCCGCCATCAGTTCGAGCCGCACATCGTCCGGCACCGCCAGATAGGGCCAGTCAGGCTTTATCTGTGTACGGTGAACGCGTAACGCGGCGAGCTTCTGGGGCAAATACGCCGTAATATTGATGGCGGTCGCCGGGCGCGGGTCGTCAGAAAATCGCTTCGGGTCGAAGTCGGGGTCATCGAGCGGCGTCTTGGTCGTGATCCCGCGTTCGCGCATGATTTCCCAGGCACGTAGCCACAACGAACGCCGCGAGCCGATGACATACAGTTTCAAGCGGGGTCCAGGGTTCGCCAGCATCCGGATATTGCGTGGCGTCGCCAGCCGCCGCGAAGGCATCAACCGTGATACGGTGTGCCATCAGATGATCGGGATGGCCGTAGCCGCCTTCCTCGTTATAGGTCACCATGACGTGCGGACGATAGCGGCGTACCAGCGCCACCAAACGTCCGGTCGCCTCCTGCGGATCGGCTTTGTTGAAACACTCCACATGTTCGTTGCTGGGGCGTCCCATCATGCCAGAATCGCGGTATGGCAATATTTCCAGGTGACTGATCTTTAATATATCGACGGCTTCCTGCAATTCCTGACGGCGAATCACATCGAGCTTAGCGTGATTTTCGGGGGTATCCCATTCGGCAACGACGATTTCGCCTTCTTCGCCCAACGTACATGTGACAAGAACCGTTTGGATACCTTCGTCCGCATAATGTGCGAGCGTCCCGCCGGTGCCGATGACTTCATCATCGGGATGCGCGTGTATCGCCATAAATGTTAGCGTTTCAGCCATGGTTTCCTGTTTTATGCTTACTAACGAATAGCAACGAGCCTTTTCAGGCTCGTTTTTGCATTATAGCACTGTGATGATCGCAGCAACGGTCATTACTTATGGTAGGATTCGGTTCTCACGTAGGTGCTTTAGCAACCGATTACACGCTCAGGCAAGAGAGCGGGCGTATTCAAGGACGACGAGCGACGGATATGCAGCTATGACCAACATGCCAATCCCTACCCCCCATACCCGTAGCGCTTCACATAGTCCTCGGATGTCGGGGCGACATTCGCCGCGTCCAGTGCTTAAGTGGGCCGGTGGCAAAACCCAACTTCTGTCAGAGCTCCTGCGTCGGGCTCCCGCGACCTTCGAGCATTATTACGAACCATTTATCGGTTCGGCAGCGCTATTCTTCGAGCTACGCCGTCTGAACCGCATCAAGTCAGCGACACTGAGCGATGTCAATGCCGACCTGATCGAACTCTACCGCGTGATTCGGGATGACGTCGACACGCTGATCCTGCATCTGAACGACCACGACCATAATAAATACGAGCGCGCCTATTTCTACGTCGTGCGGAACTGGGATCGCCAATCGGATTGGCGGCTACGTACGCCAGTTGAGCGTGCCGCACGCCTGGTGTTCCTCAACAAAACCTGCTACAACGGCCTGCACCGCGTCAATCGTCGCGGCGAGTTCAACGTGCCGTGGGGACGTTACGTCAATCCACCCGTATGCGATGCGGTCAACCTGCGTGCCGCCAGCGAGGCGCTGCGCGATGTCGAGCTACAGGTGGGGAACTTTTCGAGCGTGCTGCGTAACGCGCGGGACGGCGACTTCGTCTATCTCGATCCGCCCTACGTGCCGCTGAGTACGACCGCTTCATTTACCGCCTATAGCAAGCACTCGTTCGGACACAATGAGCACCACCAACTCGCCTCGCTCTTTGGCGACCTGGTGAAGCGTGGCTGTAGGCCGTTGCTGAGCAACTCCGACACGCCATTCGTGCGTGACCTTTATCACCCGCACCGTATCGAAGCGGTGCCAGCCCGCCGTGCGATCAACACATGCAGTACCGGACGTGGACCAGTGTCCGAGCTGATCGTAATGCCGAGCATGCTGGAAGTCTACGCATGAGTATTCGCATCTTACTAGCAGACGATCATCCGGTGGTTCGTGAAGGACTGGCCGCAATTCTGGAAACGCAGCCTGACTTCGAAGTGATCGGACAAGCGAACGATGGAGCCGAAGCGGTCGATATGGCGTCAGCCCTGCGCCCCGATGTGGTGATGCTCGATCTGGCGATGCCACGCATGGATGGTGTCGACGCGCTGCGTGCCATGCGTGCAGAACAGCCAGACCTCAAAGCGCTGGTCTTTACGGCCTCCCAAACAGACGACCGCATCGTTGGCGCGATTCAGGCCGGAGCGCAGGGCTACCTGCTCAAAGGCGCGGCGCGTGAGGAATTGTTCAACGCCGTGCGAGTCATCGCTCGCGGCGGCTCCTTGTTGTCGCCCGAAATCGCGACCCGTCTGATGGAACGCATGTCCAATCCCCAATCACCCACGACGGAAACGCTCACCCACCGCGAACAAGAAGTTTTACAGTTGTTGGCGCGAGGGCTACAGAATAAAGAGATTGCCGCACAACTCGGTATTCGCGAGCGCACGGCAAAATTTCATGTAAGCACGATTTTATCGAAACTCCATGCGACCAATCGCGTCGAGGCAGTACGAACTGCGGTGCAGGAAGGTCTGATCACGCTTTGAGCGGGGCGGCAACTACTTTACTGCCGCATCAAAGTCGAAGTAGCGATGGTCAACATCGGCGACGCCAAACCCGACCGCAACGACATGCTCCATGCAGGTTCTCTTATCGCACAGCGCATGGGCATACGCCATTATGATGTCACCAGAACGCGCTCGATCGTCTGGCGAATACCATCGCTGCCAATCAGCAGTTGCACGACCAATCGATTGGACGTGCCACAATCGATCTCGCACAGTTCTTCCGCCCCGCCCCATTCCGGCAATCCCTCGACATTGATCCAGCGACGCTGGTCGGCGTTGGGAAAGCCGTTCTGCTGCAGCCACGACTTCGACGACGGCCGTAGCGAACACCGAGCGTGGACCACGGTCGAGACTGCCTGGAGGTGGCTGGTATTCCATCACGATCGTTTCGACCGCCTCGGCGAGCGCGGCACGAAACGCGCCGCGCCGTGTGAAGTCAACCCCAAACTGGAGCGCGTCATACGCATCAGCTGTTAATGTAATCGTATCGTTCATGTATTTTCCGGCGACCAGTGAATATGGTATCACTGGTCGCCCAGCGTAGTGTAGACAGCGACGATGTGCATCCAGCGCGTCTGCTAGTCGTTGCCAAACAACCGCGAAAGGTCGCCCAGGCCACCACCCGACCCACCTGAGTTATTACCACGCGGCAGGTATTCGGCGATCTTCTTTGCGATGTTGACGATCGGCATCGTCTGCAGCCATACGCGCCCAGGTCCGCGTAACGTCGCCAGGAACATGCCTTCACCGCCGAACAGAATATTTTTGAAACCGCGGATCATTTCGATGTCGAATTGCACACTCGGCTCGAACATCGCCACATGTCCGGTATCCACCTTGAGTACCTGCCCGGGTTCCAGCGTGTATTCGACGACTTCGCCATCGAGTTCCACGAAAGCCAGGCCTGGTCCGGTCAGCTTTTGTAACACGAAACCTTCGCCGCCGAATAATCCGGACCCCAGGCTTCGCCGGAAGTGGATGTCGAGGTTAACCGACTTTTCCGCGCACATGAACGAGTCGCGCTGGCAGATCATCTGCTGGCCTGCGGTCAGGTTCAGCGGCACGATCTTGCCGGGGAACTCGGAGGAAAACGCGACAAGTCCGCGTCCACCTGTTACGGTGTAGTCGATGATAAACAGCGATTCGCCTGAAATAGCACGCTTGACCATACCGCCCAGCATACCACCCAGTCCGCCGCCACCGCCGCCGGTGTTGGTGTTCATCACCACGTTGCCGGACATCCAGGACATGCCGCCCGTTTCCGAATAAATCGTCTGGCCCGGCTCAAGCTGCAAGATAACGGCTTGCAGCGTCGTTCCTACGATCTGGTAATCGACACCTGACCGCCCCTCGCCGGTTTGGACCACACGCGGGTCCGGCAGGTCCAGGCGCTTGCCTTCTTCCTGGCGATATGCTGCTTCGGAATTACCACCAAGACTGACGGTCGCATTCGTTGCTGGCTGTTGTGTTCCACACGTCGTACAGAACCGCGAGTTGGGAGCTAGCGTCGCTCCACAATTCGTACATTGCATTGCAGGACTCCTTTGTTGTATAGTCCATCAATGGTACGTTACCGGAAACGCTCCGGTTGCATACATAAGGCTGATGAGTGCTGCGTCCATAGAGTTTAACACATCGGTTCAGCCCAAAGACGCATCCCTGCTGACAGCATGCGTCGCGTTACAAACGCCACGCGGGCGCACCGTACCCCTTACAGACCACCGACCATCGACCGCTGACCACCGAAGCACAACGGCTGATGACGATAGCTACAAGCATCAGCCCTTGGTATCCGAGATCATCCAAAGCATTCTCGTTCAACGTTCTCATATGCGTTTCGCACCCCTGATGTTCTTTTTCCCATCTTCGGTGGTCAGTCGTCGGTGGGCAGTCGTCTGTCATTACCCCCGCGTTTCGGGCAACGCACGCAGGCGTTCGGCGGCCTGTTCGGGCGTAATATCGCGCTGCGGTTGTCCCAACAGTTCGTAGCCGACCATCCACTTACGCACAGTTGCCGAGCGCAGTAGCGGCGGATACACATGCCCGTGCAGCGTCCAACCCGGATGTTCCTTGCCATCCGTCGGTGCCTGGTGCCACCCCATGCTGTAGGGGAACGTGATATTGAACAGGTTATCGTAGCGGATCAGCAGACGGCTCAGCACGTCCGCCAGTCCATCACGCGACGCGGAGGTGAGTTCGGGCAACGACGCGGCGCGTTGAACCGGTAATCAACAGCGTCTCGAAAGGCCAGACCGCCCAGAATGGTACGACGACCAGCCATTCCTCATTTCGTACGACGATACGCGCCGCTTGCTGCTCTTCGAGCATGCGATAGTCCTGCAACAACGGCGTACCCTGCTGCTCGAAGTAGTGTGTTTGCGAACGCAGTTCCGCTGCCGGAATCGACGGCAACGTCGCATTCGCCCAGATCTGACCGTGGGGATGCGGATTACTCGCGCCCATCTGCGCCCCACGATTCTCGAACACCTCGACATGGTTGATCCACGGCACGGCAGCGAGTTCAGTGGTCTGTTGCGCCCACATATCGACCACCGCCCGAATCTCGGCGGGTGCCATCTGCGAAAGCGTCAGGTCGTGGCGCGGCGAGAAGCAAAGCACCCGGCACATTCCGGCTTCGCTTTCCGCACGCATCAGGCCGCTTTGATCGAATTCCCCCGCTGGGATGTCTGGCAACAATGCCGAGAAGTCGTTGGTGAACACATAGGTTTGTGCGTACTGCGGGTTCACCTCGCCGTTGGCTCGCGTGTTGCCGGGACACAGATAGCAGGTGGGGTCATATGTCGGGCGGGTTTCGGCAGGAATTTGTTCGACCTGTCCTTGCCAGGGTCGCAGTGCGCGATGGGGCGAAACCAGTATCCACTCATCGGTCAACGGGTTATAGCGTTTGTGAGGTGCGGCAAACAGATCGAATTCACTCATAATGAGGTACTCCATAACGATGATATTCGAGGCAAAGCGCGTATCGCGCTTTATCACCCACAGCTACGTATCCAACAGATGCTTTTTGAACCAGGCGAGACGCCGTGTCGCGTGAATCTCCGGCACAGCATGACCATGCGCCGGATACACCGCAAGCTCTTTGGGTGCCCTGCAAGTAATTGTAAACCGCGTAGATCGTGGATGGCGGGCAAACCAGGTCTTTCAAACCGACGCTGACAAGCGCGGGACAATTGATACGTTCCGCCAGATTCAGGATGTCGAAATAGCGCAGCGTGTTCCACATCTGGTCCTCACGCTGAGGATGCCGCAAGAGGTAGTCGTCGAACTCGCGGTACGGTGCAGTATCGGAAACGACGTGCGCGCGCCGGAAGTGGCACAAAAACGGTACGTCCGGCACGGTCGCCACAACACGTGGGTTGAGCGCGGCGGCGACCAGACTCAGACCACCGCCCTGGCTACCACCCATCGTGCCGATGCGCGAAGCATCGACTTCGGGACGCGCCGCCAGCACTTCCACAGTTTGGACTACATCACCATAGACATCGCGGAAGAAATAGGTTTCGGGGTCCTCGACGCCGCGCGTCATCCAGCCAGCGACCGCACCGGGGCGATAGGTCTGATTATCTTCGCTTTCGCCGCCCTGACCGCGTACGTCGATCGTCAGGACCGCATAGCCTTCTGCGACCCAAGGCAGGTAACCCCATGGCTCGCCGCGATTACCACTGTAGCCATGGTAGCCGGCGATGGCGGGAAACGGTCCGTCACCTTCTGGATGCATATACCACCCGACGATCTTCGCATCGCCGATGCCGTGAAACGTCGCCCGATAGACGCGTGCATTCCGCACGGGGTAGTCCATAGGTTCGAGGTCGAGGTCGCGGGGAAGGGCGGCGACTTCGGCAAGCACACGATCCCAGAATTGGTCGAAGTCGGCGGGGCGGTCGATAGATGGGCGATAGCGCTCAAGCTCTGCGCGCGGCATGTCAATCAGCGACATAACAACCAGTTCCTTTTGCAGATGGGAGCGCACCAGGCACCCCATAGTATGTTCGTAAGCTAGCATACCATGGAGCGGAAACCCGCTTTCAGGTGGTATAGTAGCCCAAATCATTTTCGTACAACGACCGGAGAAATCGTGGAATCGCTAACAACCGGCATCCTTTTTACCGATGCCTATCAACTGACGATGGCGCAGGTGTATTACCGGATGGGCATTCACGAACGCCCCGCCCTGTTCGAGCATATTTTCGCGTTCCTATCCCGATTACAGTTCACATTCGGCGGGTTCTGCATCAGCGCTGGACTTGAAACGCTGCTCGAATGGATGCCTCGCGCCCGCTTCGGCGATGCCGAGATCGACGTGCTGCGCGGCATGACCGCACGTAACGGCGCACGGCTGTTCGCGAACGATTTCCTGGGCTGGCTGCGTAAAACGGCTCGTTCGACCAGATCACGCTGCGAGCCCTGCCCGAAGGCCGCGTGGCACATCCGCATGTGCCGCTGACGGTTGTCGAGGGTCCGATTGGCGATGGCGCAGATTCTGGAAACGGCGCTGCTGAACCAGATCAACTTCCAGACGTCTGATCGCGACGAAAGCCGCGCGGGTGCGCGAAAGCGCCCGCAGCGGCATGGTGCTGGAGTTCGGTCTGCGCCGCGCCCAAGACGGCGGCGGAAACGCCGCGACCCGCGCCGCCCTGATCGGCGGCGCGGATTACAGTTCGAACGTCGGCATGTCGGCGGCGATGGGCTTGCAGCCCAAGGGCACGCACGCGCACAGCATGGTACAGGCGGCGAGTCGCCCTTGGCATGTCCGAGACTCGATGCCTTTCGCGCCTACGCCGAAGCCTATCCCGACGACACCCTGCTGCTGGTCGATACCATCGACACGCTCGGCAGCGGCATCCCCAACGCGATCAAGGTATTCGAAGAGCTGCGGCGTAAAGGCCACGAGCCTGTCGGCGTGCGGCTCGATTCGGGCGACCTGGCCTACCTGACCATGCACGCCGCCAAGATGCTCGACGAGGCGGGCTTTCCCGACACGTCGATCGTGCTGTCCAACAATCTTGATGAACTGGTGATCTGGCAGATCGGCAGCCAGATCCGGCAGGATGCGCCGCGCGAAGGGCTCGACGCCGAAGGACATCATTCGACGACTGGTCTTTGGCGTCGGCACGCAGCTGGTCACCTCCTCCGGCGACCCGTCGCTTGGCGGCGTCTATAAACTCGTCGCGATCGACCGGGACGGCACATGGACGCCCGCGATCAAGGTGTCGGACTCGCCCGAAAAGACCGCCAATCCTGCCGCAAAACGTGCATGGCGATTGTATGACCAGCGCGGTAGGGCGACGGCGGACGTGCTGGCGCTCGACACAGAGGACCTCGCCAGTACAGACCGACATCGTGCTGCATCACCCGTCCGACTTCACGAAGTGGCGCACGGTACGGCGACAGGACGTGGAACTCGAAGCCCTGCATGTTGATGTGCTGCGCGAAGGCAAGCTGGTCTATGACCTACCCGACCTCGAAACGATCCGCGCCACTCGTCAGGCCGACGTTGCGCGGCTGGATTCGGGCGTACGTCGTTTGATCAACCCGCATATCTACCATGTGTCGTTGACCGAAACGCTGTGGGATTTGAAGCAGGAACTGATCATGCGGGCACGCGGGCATATTACCTTTAGCACCGCAAACAGACAAAGCCCGCAGTTTTGCCCCTTGTCGGCGACTCGTGGGCCGTGTTATAGTGACGCACAGATCGTTCTATCTCCTCCCGCGATGGCGCAGTGATGGAACTGGCGAGGAAGTACTATGAATACAACTATTGAACTGCGGCAACTTGGGTACTGGTATTATGGGAGCGACGCAACCTGCTTCGCGCCCTGTTGACACGCGCAGTTCAAACGGTCAACACAAGCAAGAGCGTGAAGCAGATAAGCTTCACGCTCTTTTGTTTGCTAGGAGGATCGAGCCACTCATGCCAATGTACTGTCGGGGTATTCGCGGAGCAACAACTGTCGAGTCCAACACCCGTGAAGCCATCCTGGAAGGCACACGGGAACTGCTTCAACACATCATCGAAGCCAACGAGCTTCGGGTGGAAGATGTCGGCAGCGCGACCTTTACCACGACACCCGACCTCAACGCAGAGTTTCCGGCTGTGGCTGCCCGCCAGCTCGGTTGGCATGATGCAGCGTTGATGTGCGGTCACGAAATGAGCGTGCCAGGAGCGCTGCCAATGTGTATCCGTATCCTGATTCATTGGAACACACCAAAATCTCAGACCGAGATCGTTCATGTATATATCAAGGGTGCAACGAATCTCCGACCAGAGCGTAGTCGCGCCACCACCAACTCATAATACCCGGAGGATCGCCATGATTGTTGTTATGCAGCCAGATGCAACAGAAGCAGATATCGCTCGCGTCAAGGACCGTCTCGTTGAGCATCACCTCATCGGACACATCTCACAAGGAGAGGAGCGCACCGTGATTGGAGTTGTCGGTTCCCCCATTGTTTCAGGGCTAGGCAGCGAACTCGAAGCCCTCAGCGGCGTCGAAACCACCGTGCGTATCACCAAGCCCTACAAGCTCGCGTCGCGCGAGTTCCACCCGCATAATACCAAGATCACGATCCGTGATGTTGTGTTAGGCGGTGATGAAGTGATCGTGATGGCAGGCCCGTGTTCGGTCGAAAGCGAGGATCAAATCCTGCGAACCGCCGAAGCAGTACGTGAGGCTGGCGCACGAATTTTGCGCGGTGGTGCCTACAAGCCGCGCACGTCGCCCTACAGCTTCCGGGGCATGGGCGAGCGTGGACTGGAACTGCTTGCGAAAGCCCGCGAAGTGACCGGCTTGCCGATCATCACCGAAGTCATGACACCCAACGATCTGCCAATCGTCAGCGCCTACGCCGATATTTTGCAGATCGGCGCACGTAACATGCAGAACTACCTGCTTCTTGAAGAAGCCGGACGCGGCAAACTTGCCAGTGATGGTCAAGCGGGGACCGGGAGCGACGATCGAGGAATGGTTGCTGGCAGCCGAATATGTTATGGCCCAGGGCAACCCGAACGTCATCCTGTGCGAACGCGGTATCCGCACCTTCGAAACCGCCACCCGCAACACCTTCGACCTGAACGCCGTGGCCTATGCCAAGCGTGTTTCACACCTGCCGGTCGTCGCCGATCCGAGCCACGGCACGGGTAAGTGGCATCTGGTCACACCCCTGTCGCTGGCGAGCGTGGCATGTGGTGCCGATGGCCTGATCGTCGAGGTCCATCCTGACCCTGACCGCGCCATGTCAGATGGTTCGCAATCGCTCAACGTGCCGAACTTCGCGGCACTGATGGAGCAGGCCGCCGCCGTCGCGAGCGCTGTCGGTCGGTCTATCGGCGACCACGTCCCAGCATGACCGAGCAGCGGATCGCCATCATTGGCTTAGGATTAATTGGCGGATCGCTGGGGTTAGCACTCAAGCGATCCGCTCGATCCCTCACCATCGTTGGCTGGGATAGCGATCCGCACGCAGGCGAGCAGGCACTCGCCCGCGGCGCGGTGGACCAGTTTGTTCAAGATATACAATCGACAGCGACGGCAGATATTATCGTTGTCGCTGTACCGGTCCTGGCGGTCGCGGACATCTTCCGTTCGCTCGCGCCCGTGGTTTCCCCGACGACCATCGTGACCGATGTTGCCAGCACCAAGGCCGACGTGTGCGAGTGGGCGAACATACTGCCGTGTACGTTCGTGGGTGGACATCCGATGGCTGGCTCGGAACGACACGGCATCGCAGCAGCCCGTCCCGATCTGTTCAGCGGCGCGACCTATTGTCTGACGCCCACAGAGATGACACCGCAGCATGCCGTCGATGCACTGGTAGGCTTGATCGAGCAGATCGGCGCTCGTCCGTTCATCCTCGACGCCGCGGCCCACGACCGTGCGGTCGCCGCCGTCAGCCACCTGCCGTTCATGCTTTCGACCGCCCTGGTCGAAGTCACCGCAGCCAGCCCTGAATGGTCGCTCTTTCGCACGATCGCGGCGACCGGTTTTCGTGATATATCGCGCCTCGCCTCAGGCGATCCCCGTATGCACCGCGATATATGTTTGTCGAATCAGGAACAGATCAAACCGTGGTTGTTGCAAACTGCCCAGATGCTCCAGGATATCGCCGCCAATCTCGACGATCCAGCGTATCTCCAACGTTGGTTCGAGCAGGCGAAAGCGACACGTGACGACCTGTATCGCGGCAAAGACGCACCGAATCGGCAACCAGAACCATAAATGATGCGGTTCTGGTTGTCGATTCGGACCTATCCAGCCTCCTCTGCGCTATGTCAGGCATAATCCACGTTCCCTTATATGCATGTTGCACAAATTATCCATGGCATGTTTGTACAGTTCATCCCTAGATGATCGTGACACTCGCCCCTATACTTACAACAAGTTCTACGAAGCACTGTTTAGACGCAGATGCAGCGCGCGCAATCATCTAGCGACCGAAAACAGTGGTGAGGCAAAGCAGCCTCTCGGACAGCTTATGCTAAGCATCCGAGCAGGCGCTTTTCTTTTTCTACACGAGCGAATTTTGTTTGACACAAGCCAGCTTATAGAGATGAGGTAAATGATGGACCAGATCAACACCGGCGATACGGCCTGGGTTTTGGTCTCTGCAGCGCTCGTCATTTTGATGACACCAGCGCTTGGGCTGTTCTACGGCGGACTGGTACGACAAAAGAATGTGCTTTCGACGATCATGCACAGCTTCTTCATGCTGGCGCTGATCAGCGTGCAGTGGGTACTGTGGGGCTACACTCTGGCGTTCGGAACAGATGTTGGTGGGCTTGGAATAATCGGCGGTCTGAACTTCCTTGGATTGGCAAACGTCGGGCAAACGCCGAACGCTGAATATGCGGCGACGATTCCCCATCTGGCGTTCATGATGTTCCAGGGAGCCTTCGCCATCATCACCCCCGCTCTGATTTCAGGCGCATTCGCAGAGCGGAAGCGGTTCAAGTCGTTCATCATCTTCTCGCTGCTATGGGCAACCTTCGTCTATGATCCGGTAGCGCATTGGGTCTGGGGTGTAGGCGGCTGGCTGCGCGTCCTGGGCGCTGCAGACTTCGCGGGTGGTACGGTCGTTCACATCACATCGGGCGTTTCGGCACTGGTTTGTGCGATTGTTCTGGGTCGCCGCCTTCCCAATGAAAGCGAGCGCATGGAGCCGCATGATGTAACGATGAACGTTCTCGGCGCTGGCTTGCTGTGGTTCGGTTGGTTCGGCTTCAACGCTGGTAGCGCCCTTGGTGCTGGTGGTGTCGCGGCACAGGCTTTCGTGACGACGAACACCGCCGCCGCGATGGGTCTGTTGACCTGGATGACACTGAGTTGGATGCGCCACGGACGACCGAGCGTGTTGGGTGCCGCAGCCGGTGCGGTCGCAGGTCTGGTCGGCATCACACCCGCCGCTGGCTTCGTCACGCCGATGGCTGCAATTATCATCGGCTTCGCCGCAGGTGCTGGCTGCTTCTATGCTGTCGAAACCTTCATCCGACGGCGCGTTGACGACGCACTCGATGTGTTTGGCGTCCACGGCGTCGGCGGTATCATCGGCGCTTTGCTGACAGGGGTATTTGCCACCAAGACAGTCAACGAATTTGGGTTCGATGGATTGTTGTACGGAAACCCCGCACAGCTTGGCATCCAGGCACTCGCGGTTGTCATTGCCGCCGGATACGCCGCCATCGTCACCTTCGTCATCTTGAAATTACTTGACGCGACTGTTGGTCTGCGCGTCGCTCCCGAAGAAGAAGCAAAGGGTCTCGACCTCAGCCTCCACGGTGAACCAGCCTACCAGGGCTCGTTGGCCTGATTGTTCGACTGTTCGGTATCGTGTCGGTCTATCAGTTTTCGAGTAAACGATAAGGAGCGTGGCTTGCGCCGCGGAATACACATGGAATTCACCATTGCACTGATCCTGTTCGCTGTTCTGATCGTCGCCTGGGGTATGCTCCCCGGTACCAATGCCGCCGCTGTAACAACGGAAGAAACCACTAACTGGGCTGGCACGGACGCCATTGAAGCCGCCATCATCAAAGCCTAAGTAACACCTTCTTAGCCTCGTACAAAGACGAAGCCACCCGCCTGATTTTCAGGCGGGTGGCTTCGTTAACGCCACGTCCAATCATTGCATGCGACGCTTCCTTGGAACACATCCGCGCTGGTTCCCCGAATCATTTTCGCAATCTACCATTATTTGATTCGTTGTTCCATATAAGGCCAGGGCTCCGTCAACGTCCCATTCAAGACGACACCATTGTCGATATTGTCACGCTGAAGTGGAGCGAACATTCTGCCTCTTGTTCGGAAAGATCCTTCACTGCGGTTCAGGATGAGACACTTCACGACGTTGACGGAACCCTGCCATTAAGGCAGCGCTTGCGGTACGCTCGTTGGTCCATCGACGATAGGCTTGCCGTTCTCCCAGCGCAAGCGGTCGAGCGAAACGAAACGCCGTTCGCCACGTAACCCACCTGGCAGCACTTCCCAGTGATGATACACCAGCCACTCGTCGCCGTCCTTATCCACTACGATGGTCTGGTGACCGGGCCCGATGACTGACGGTATGCGGTCGAATGCCGACTTCAGGATCGGATTCTCGGGAGCGTCTTGGCAGGGTCCAGTCGGACTATCGCAGGTAGCATAGCCGACTGAGTAGGCAGCACCAGCATAGCTGTTCGCCGAAAAGAATAGATAATACGTGCCGCCTTTCTTCCACATCGTCGGCGCTTCGATCACATTACCTTCCCAGCCCTGGTCATTGACGAGCAACTGCGTGGGCGACCCGACGAGGCTCAGACCGTCCGGTGCTAATTCCTGTACCGAGATATGGGTTGGCTGACCGCAGCAGTTGCCGTCGTTCTTGAAGTAAAGATACAGTTTATCGTCGTCCTGAAATGGACTGGCGTCGATAGTGCCACCCTCAGTGTTCTGACACACCAGCGGTTTGTCACGGCTATCGGTGAAACGTCCATCAGGGCGGTCACTGGTCGCCACGCCCACACATTGCACGTCAAATTCGCGGTCACGTCCGGTGTAATACATTACGTAGGTATCGTTAATCTTGATTACTTCTGGTGCCCACATAAAGCCGCTCTCGAAGTTTGACCACTTCGGCAACATCGGCATGGCATCCGCCAGCATTGTCCAATGAATCAGATCGGTGGACTTCGTGGTTTGAATGTTCTTGCCGTTACCGTTCGTGGCATAGGCATAGTAGGTACCGTCCACATTGATGATGCCGGGATCGGGAAAATTAGTGGTGATGACTGGATTCACGAACTGACCGGGCGCGAGCGTCGGTGTTGCCACCACGGTCGTCGCGCTCGGCGTCATGGTAGTGGATTTGATCGCGGCTGGCGTCGCAACCTCGGCGGTCGATTGTTGCTGACACGCCATTAGCAACGTGAGCATCAGCGGTGCCATACTTCTCACCCACATTCCGCTGGCTATTCCTCGTCGATACATCGCTCTCCTCGTTTTCGTTTCCACTACTGTTGAGCCTGGGATGTGTAGCATAGGGACTGGCGTGCCTGGACGCAATCCGGTCCATAAAAACCACCACGACCGCCCACCGGATACGCATCGTTTTATCCGGGGAAGCCTGTCTTGAAGAAATCAAAGCATCGTTCATGCCCCAATATGCTCCATGGCGACAACGTATCTTCAGAGGCATGTGCCCATGCAAGGAAGAACGAGATACCTAACGCGACGCGGTGAGCCTCCGGACTATGACAAAGACTGGAATGCATGCTGTTCTTCGGCAGGCGGTGACTGAGGTTCATCTCCGATGGTCAATAGTTCCTGCAAGGTAGTCGGTGGTCTTTCCTTTCAAGTGGTCAGTAGTTCCTGTCCATTGGCTTCTGGTCGTTCGTCTTGACAATCCCATGGCGACAAAGCACAATGCGCCGCAACATGATGAACCATGTTGCATTGGGCAACTAATGCTTGAACGCCCTCATATGAAATCGTGGAGTATACGCAAAGATGCCACTCACTCCTGACAATGCCAAGCAGGTACACCTCAACGGAGATTGGGAGTTCCAGCTCGATCCCGATGGTACACAAACACTTGAATCCATAGCGCCGGACCGCACGATTGTGGTACCGATGCCCTGGCAAGCAGCGTTTCACAGAGCTTCGACAATATAGTGGATATGCCTGGTATCGCCGCACCTTCAGCGTCGATGCCGCGTTCCTGGCGGGCGATGCACGGTTGCACTTCGGCGCGGTCGATTACTGGTGCGAAGTGTGGGTCAATGGCACGCATCTCGGCACCCACGAAGGCGGCTATACGCCCTTCGCCTACAACGTCGGTGCACTTCTGCAGGCTGGCGACAATACCGTCGTCGTGCGGGTCTACGATTCCGCGCATGAGCGGATCGTGAGCGAGCGCTGGCGCGACCACGACCGCGAACGTGAAGCGGCACGGCACGGACCGCCCTTCGACGCCCAGCACATCCCCCATGGCAAGCAGGAATGGTACATCAACGTCGGCGGCATCTGGCAGGATGTCACGCTGACTGCCATTCCCGCCACGTCGATCAAGCGCATCCACGTCACGCCGAATGTCGACGCGGGAACGGCGACGGTCGCGGTCGAACTCGACGGCGAACTTGCCGCACTCAGCGCTGCAACACTCACCATCGCCATCGCCGACAGTAGCGCCACCATCGCGACGACGGATGTTGCGCTCAGCGCCGCAGGGACGAGCTTCGAGGCAACACTCGCGATTCCTGACGCCCAGCTTTGGACGATGGAGACACCGCACCTGTACGAAGCACATGCAACGCTCACGGCGGGCGGAACGTCGGCAACCTATCGCGTGCGCTTTGGTATGCGTAGCATCGCATATCGCAACGGTCAGTTCATCCTCAACGGCGAGCCGATTTACCTGTTGTCGGCGCTCGACCAGGACCTCTATCCCGACACGATCTACACCGTGCCGTCCGAGGAGTTCATGCGCGACCAGTTCCGCAAGGCCAAAGAGCTTGGTCTGAACAGCCTACGCTGCCACATCAAGCCGCCCGATCCGATATACCTCGATCTGGCGGACGAGATGGGTCTGCTGATCTGGGCTGAAGTACCATCGTGGCGCACGTTCTGGGTGCGTGGCACGCTTGAACCCGATCAACTTCAGTTACCCGACGAGCTCAAAGCACGGGTCAAAGCGACGCTGGAAGGCATCGTCGAGCGCGACTTCAACCATCCGTCGCTGATGATCTGGACGATTGTCAACGAGGACTGGGGAACATCGACGCCACTCCATGCCGACGACCGCGCCTGGGTCACGAGCCTGTACGACTACTGCAAGCAGATCGACCCGACGCGCCTGGTGGTCGACAACTCACCGTGTTTGCACGCCTGGGGACCGAACCTTCATATCAAGAGCGACATCGACGATTTCCATATCTACCATGCGATCCCCGACAATGCGCGGACGTTCGTGCATACAGTCGAACAACTCGCGCTCCGTCCCCTTTGGACATATAGTTCGAATGGCGACGCGCAACGTCGTGGCGACGAGCCCCTGGTGTTGTCCGAGTTCGGCAACTGGGGTTTGCCATCGCTCAAGGCGCTGCGCGACTATCACGGCGGCGAGCCACATTGGTTCGACCTGGGGCCATGGTGGTCGGATTGGGGCGGCGAACCGGGCTGGCCCGCACGAGTTGAGGAACGCTTCCAGCAGCTTGGTCTGAGCGCGATCTGGGACGATTACGAAGCGTTTGCGACAGCAACTCAGCACCACCAGTACGCGGCGATGAAGCTAGAGATCGAGGCGATGCGACGTTTGCCATCAATTGCAGGGTACGTTATCACCGAGTTCACCGACGCCTATTGGGAAAGCAACGGTCTGCTTGACTTCGCACGCAACCCCAAGGTCTATCACGACGTATTCCGTCATATCAATAGCCCCGACGTTGTCGTGGCGTTCCCGACGCGCTATACATACTGGAGCGGCGAAAACATGCGCGTCAAGATTACCGCCAGCCATTACAGCGGCGCAATCGACGCGAGAACGCAATTGGTGTGGCGGTTGGAAGGCACAGACCAGCACGGCACTATGCCACTGCCAGCACTGGCGCGTGGTGAGGTCGCTGATGTGACGACGCTGCGGATCAAGGCTCCCGACGTTACGACGACAAGTGCCAGCCAACTGCTGCTGGAACTGCGCCACGACGATACGGTGTTCGCCCAGAACACGCTCGACCTGACGATTTATCCAACGGCTGCACGCGCACCGCGTATCGACGCAACAGTCGCGGTCGTTGGTTCCGCGCCTGACGACCCCTTCGCGCTTGACGGTTCCGGCCTGGACGAACTGGAGCCGAGCGGCGACGATGCGCCCGGTCAGTCTGACGCTCCGGCGATTCCCGCCGCCGAACAGCCTATCATCACCCCAACCGCACCAGCCTCGATGTTGGGGCAACAACTGGCGGGCGCGGGTTACGCGACGACCGCACGGCTTCAGGATGCCAAACTAGCGGTCGCCAGCTATGCAACACCGGAACTGCTCCAATGGGTGCGCGACGGCGGCGACCTGCTCTTCCTGACCGATGGACCCAGCCCCTTCTTCTGGGTGCAGGGACGCGGCGGAGCCTATAGCGGCAACTGGGTCACGAGCTATAGCTGGATCAAGACTGATGTTCACCCGCACCTACCGGCGGAAAATCCGTTGGGTATGGCATTCAGTAACATCATGCCGGTTGGGACGATCGTAGGCGTGCCAGTGAACGATCCGGCCATTCAGAGCGATCTGCTGGCGGGTATGCTTTCTGGCTGGGTGCATCACCCAGCGACCCATACGCTCCAATTTCGCTACGGTCGTGGTCGCGTTCTGATGACGACATTCCGGCTTAAGGGGATGTTGTCGTCTGATCCGACTGCCATGGTCATGCTGCACGATCTGATCGAATATCTGCAGTCCGACCGTTGCCAGCCGACGCTCGAAGCCAACTATTAACATGGACGGTAAAGATTGACGGGTGTAAGCCCGTCAATCTTCCTTATACACCCATGGTCATCGGGATCCGCATGGCGTGGGTGTGGTCAACCATCCTCCAACTTCGGTTATCAGGAGTAGACTATGGCGCAAGGCAGGCGGGTGACCGCAGGAACGGTTGAGAACGAGTTCACAACATATATGGGACGAGCCCCTCTGCTGGTGGCACGCGGACCGGGACGTGTGAACCTGATCGGGGAGCATACGGATTACAACGAAGGCTTCGTGTTTCCAGTGGCAATCGAGCGGGCGGCGTATGTCGCCGCCGCGCCACGCTCGGATCGGCTGCTGCGCGTGTGGGCATCGCAGTTCCAGGAGGAGTTTATCCTGGACCTCGACCGCGCCGAACCACATTTCGCGACCAGTTGGGGGATCTACGTGCTGGGCATAGCGGCGATGATCGAACGCGACGGCTATACGCTCATCGGCGCGGATATGGTGATCGACGGCGACGTGCCGACCGGCGCGGGATTGTCGTCGTCGGCCTCACTGGAAAACGCCGTCGGCGTCGCGCTCGCGGCAATTGCCGGGCTGGAAATCCCACCAGTACGGATGGCACAACTTGGTCGGAAAACTGAAAACGAGTTCGTGGGCGTGCAGTCCGGCATTATGGACCAGATGATCTCGGCGATGGGACAGGCGCACCATGCGTTGTTGATCGACTGTCGGACCTACACATACGATGCGATTCCTATGCCGACTGATGTTCGCATCGTCGTGTGCGACAGCAAGGTTTCCCGCGAACTAGCGAACTCAGCCTACAACGAGCGCCGCGCCCAATGCGAGGAAGCCGTCAGCAAGCTCCAAAGCGTACTGCCGGGTATCAAGGCATTGCGCGACGTGACGCCCGAACAACTGGATGCCAACCGTTCGCTGCTGTCACCCATTGTGTACCAACGCGCCCGTCATGTCGTAACCGAGAACGCCCGGACCGTCGAAGGGGCGGAACGGCTGCGTGCTGGCGACGCGACACGCTTTGGCGAACTGATGAACGCCTCGCACCAGAGTTTGCGCGACGACTACGCTGTTTCGAGTCCACAACTTGATCTGCTGGTGGCGGCGGCGCAGGCCGTACCGGGGGTGTATGGGTCGCGGCTAACGGGAGCGGGATTCGGCGGCTGCACCGTCAGTCTCACGACACCGGAAGCCGTCGATGACATGACGGCGGCTGTTTCGAGCGCCTACGAAGCGACCTATGGCGTTACCCCCAACATCTACGTCAGTCAGGCGTCGGATGGAGCGCGGGTGGTGCTCCGCAACGACGGCGCAGGAGCGTAAGCAAGAATCAAGACAAGCACAAGAGGGGCGATCAGGTGATGATCGCCCCTCTTGTGCTATCAGAATCACGTATTAGTCGTCGTCGTCAGCGCGGCGATTGAGGTCGTCGAGGTCGTCGAGTTCTTCCTCGTCATCGACGACGCGCCGTCGCCGCCCGGGCAACACGAGCATCGCCTGGCGTGGTTGCCGCCCACGTCCGAACAGGAACAAAGCCAGCAGCACCAGCAAGAGCAACGGGATCAACCACCACAGATAGCGACCCCAGTTCGTGCTACCGCCTTCGCGCATCGCATCGAGTTCCGCCACCTGTCCCGACGCACTGAACTTCACCATTATTGTGTCGCCAGCCTTGATGTTACCAAGTTCCGTGTCGCGGTTGTTGAGTTTGATCGGAATATCTTCCTCAGGGATTGTCACATTCACAGGGCGATTGCCAATCTGAATCAGCAGCAGTCGCTCGGCAGCATCCAGGCTCGTCACGACGCCATCGACGATGTAATCGCCGGGATCGACCCGCGCATATACGGCTTCGACAACACTCGTGTTGCCCAAAAACAGCACGACGCTATCGTCGATAGCAACGTCGTTGAGTGTCGCGTTCATGCCATCACGCTTGACCATCGCCGAACCTGGCACATTGAACAGTTGTGGACTCCCTGCTTCCTGTGTTACCAGCGTCAGGCTATCCGCACCTTTGTCGGCGACCGTACCGACGACAAAGCGCCCGACCACGACACCAGCCTGCCCCGCCTGAACCGCTTCGGGGCTAAGCGCGAAAATACGCACCACCGTATCACCCTCGCCAAGTTCCATGGTGACCGTATCGCCGGCCTGGAGGTCGGTGAGTTGTACCGGTTGGTTATCGCGGGTGACGCTCACGGCGTTGGCTTGCAGGTTTAGCTGTCCTTGCTGCCCGTTGACATCGATCGTCAGCGGTGTGTCAGACGTGCTCGCCGTGCGGACAGTGCCTGAAATCGAGCGTGGAACCGATGGCGGGGCGGCCCCATTCGGAATCACCGCGACCTCGGAGGGCGATACGTCCTGAAGGTTCCAGCCAGTGCCGTAGTTGCCCCAATCGAGCTTCGCTTCAGCCAGCCGCCGCAGGAGATCAAGGACCCCATCGCGCTGTTCGGGCGGAACAGTCACGCCTGTGTCGGTTTGCGCGTTGTTGAACGCGGGTTCGACCGCTGCCGGATTGCTTTGACCACCGACGATCAACTGCTGCTGGGCACTCAGCAGTACGCGAGCGGCTGCCGCGTTGTCGTTGAGCGACGAGCCGACAGCAGAGGCAGTCGCCAGCCAGCGCGTCGCGAGTTCCTGGCGCGTGGGGTCTACGGCAGCACGTCCGCATGCCCCCGCGTCGAAGGCGCGAAAGATACCCGTGAGCGCGGTCATGCCATCCGACGCGGCGTCCGGGGGAGCCGCGACGATCAGTTGTGCATCCGTGATGCCCGCTGTCAGCAACGCACCGCTGTACATCGCGGGCGTGACCAGCGTAATGTTTTCTGTCGATACCTGAAGGCCAGTTCCCGGTGCCGGACAGGTCAGCGCAGACGATGAGATCGCAAGGTATGAGGCATCGACCGGGATGATGTTCTGCATGGCGGCGATCTGCTCATCGCGTGTGATAGTCAGGATTGTATCGGTGCCATCGACCGCACCGAATCGCATCAACAGGGCGGCGCGCTGCTCTGCGGTCAGGTCGGCACCCAGGGTGACGAACTTCGGCTGTGTCTGCGCGTACACATAGGAAGCCGGAACCAGCAGCAGCAATAAACAGCTACACCAGCGGCGCAACATCGTCGTCATCAACGGTTTACCTTTCCCCTTCGGCCGAAGCAGTTGAATCGGGTTCACAATTCGCGTGACGCCTATTATAGCGGACCCTGCCACCTGCGTTGACCCACTCTCGACCGCATGCTATACTCGAAATAAGATATCAACGACAATGATTGGGACGAGTATCCCTGCGCACGGTACCCAGAGAACCGGCGGTTGGTGCGAACCGGTGTACCCGCCAGGGAGAAATGGCCCCAGGAGTCGCAGGGTGAAGCCGCGAATTCGTGGTGTGTAGCCTGAGCCGGCGCCACGCCACCGTTACACAGGCGTCCGTCAGCCTCACACGCTTGTGTGGGGAACGACGAACCGAGTGCGTCGTGTGGCATGAGCCGCGACGAACAGGGGTGGAACCACGAGTTGCTAATCCTCTCGTCCCTTGCTGGGACGGGAGGATTTTTTATGTGGAAGGAATACGAGCGTGAAGATCGGCATGATGAATGATCCAGCGATGGACCCCGTGCAAGAAATCCTGTGGGCGGGCGAACACGGATTCGAGTTCATCGATCTGACCGTCGAAGGTCCTGCCGCCGACGCCGAGGCGTTGAACGTCCCGGCGCTGCGCGACGCCCTGCGCAACACCGGCATCGGCATCGTCGGGCATACCGCCTGGTATCTGCCCTTCGGCTCGCCCGTGCCACAGGTGCGCCGCGGTGCGATCGAAGCTGTGCGTGCGACCTTCGAGCCGCTGGCGGCGCTTGGCTGCACACAGGTTACGGTGCATGTCGACCGCGGGCTGCATGCGTTCGCCTATGATGATACGGTGCGCTGGAACGCCGAATCGTTCGCGCAACTGGCTGAGGACGCCGCACCATCATGGCATCGATCGTGGTAATCGAAAACGTCCCCAACAACCTGAACAACGCCAAAGCCATTCGGATGATGCTCGCAGCGAACATCCAGCCCTGCGTTTCCACCTCGATATCGCGCATGCCAACGTCAAAGGCGACCGCACCGAGGAGTTCTTGAAGGCGCATAGTGACAAACTGGTGCATGTGCATGTTTCCGATAACAAGCGCACATCGACGATCATCTGCCGCTGGGCGTCGGCACGATCAATTGGCCCAAACAGATCGGGTCTGCTCAAGCGCAGCGGCTACGACGATACTATCACCCTGGAAGTATTCACCGACGACCGTGAATTTCTGACGGGCAGCATTACACGGCTCGAGCGCTGTGGGAAGCCGTTGCACGAGGAGGATGACGATGCAACTGGATAAGCAGCGTGGCGATCGTAACGGGAGCATCCGGCCGGTATCGGTGCGGCGACGGCGCGAGCGCTGGCTCAGGCTGGCGCGACGGTCGTGCTGGCGGCACGTCGTGCCGACGAACTCGCCGCCGTCGCTGCTGAGATCGAAGCACGCGGCGGGCAGGCACTCGCCGTGCCAACCGATGTGAGTCAGCGTGCGGATATCGACCAGTTGGTCGCACGCACGCTCGATGCGTACGGTCGCATCGACATTCTGATCAACAACGCGGGCATCAGCGGCGGCAGTCGCATGACCGACAGCGACGACGCGGACATGGAACGCATCATCAACGTCAACCTGCTGGCTCCTGCGCGCTGCATCCATGCCGTGTTACCGCACGATGCAACGGCAAGGCAGCGGCGTGATCGTCAACATGGGCTCGGTGTCAGGCGAGGTCGCAATCAGAGGCCTGTATTCAGCCACCAAGTTTGGCCTGCGTGGCATGAGCGATGCCCTACGCCGCGAATTACGCGGCAGCGGCATCGATGTCGTGCTGATCGCCCCCGGCTTCATCCGCACGTCCGATGACCGAAGGACTGACGTCTGCCGATGCCGGGACCAGAAGCAGTCGCACGCGCCATCGTCAGACGGTATCCGCCGCCCGCGCCGCCGCATCATCGTTCCGGCGATCTACGCGCCGCTCGCCTACGTCGCCAAGGCGCTGCCCTGGCTGATCGATGGTATCTTTGGCAGCCGTCGTTACCAGCACATGAGCAAGGATCGCAAGGAAACGGAATAATTCCCTGCCTGACTACGGACTATACAAGCAATACACAGTCATCCCATGAACGGAGTACACACCATGACCACACAAGCAACCATATCTCAGGATATGCCCACCGGCGCAGAATCACGCCGCAAGAAACGTATCCTGACCGGCGACCGGACCACCGGCAAGTTTCATCTAGGACACTATGTCGGCTCGCTCGTGAACCGTCTGCGACTTGCAGGACGAATACGAGTGCTTCTTCATCGTAGCCGACCTGCACATGCTCACCACCAAGCAGACACGCGAAGATATCGCCGCCGTGCCGCAGAACATCCACGATCAGGTGTTGGATCAGCTATCGGTCGGCATCGATCCCGACAAAGTGACGTTTTATGTCCAGTCGGCGGTAAAGGAAGTCTATCAACTCAACCTGATCTTCGAGATGCTTGTGTCCGTACCGCGCCTGAGCCGCATGCCCAGCCTCAAGGATATGGCACGGGCAGCGCACATCGACGAAGAACAGATGCCCTTCGGTCTGCTGGGATATCCGGTGCTGCAAAGCGCCGATATCCTGCTGCCGCGTGCGCAATCTCGTGCCGGTCGGCAAGGACAACGAAGCGCATGTCGAAATCACGCGCGAACTGGCCCGCCGCTTCAACTACCTGTATGGCGAAGTTTTCCCGGTGCCGGATGTGCTGGTGCCGGAAGTCGGCACGCTGGTTGGCATGGACGGCCAGGGCAAGATGAGCAAGAGCCTGGGCAACGCGATCCTGCTGAGCGACGACGCCAAAACCGTCGAGCAGAAGGTGCGTGGCATGTTCACCGATCCCAATCGCTTGCGTGCGGACACGCCGGGACGCGTCGAGGGCAACCCGGTCTTCATCTACCACGACTTCTTCAACCCCGACACCGCCGAAGTCGACGATCTCAAGGATCGCTACCGCATTGGGCAAGGTCGGCGATGTCGAGGTCAAGCGCAAACTGACGGTCGCGCTCAACAACTTACCTCGATCCGATCCGCGAGCGCCGCGCCCTGTATGACGCAAAGCCGGACTTTATCGACCGAGATGCTGCTCGACCGGCAACGAGCGGATGCGCACTATGCCGAGGAAACGATCCGGTGGTCGAAGATGCCATGGGCATGACCTATTTCCGCTAATGAACTATAGAGACAAAGCCCGTCGCACCGCAGGAGCGACGCGGCTTTCCTTTGTCCGACGAAGGTCTCTGACCTACAAAGATGTGTCGATGACGAACGCTATACAGGATAGACTCAGGCGAGTCCGTCTTGCTCGACTTTGGAACGCAGAAACAGTGCCGACTCGCGCAGATGTTCCATGCCGACGGCGGGTCCTGCCCATCCTCGATCGAGATCCAGCCGGCGAATCCGATCTCGGCCAGCATCTGCGAAGATACGGTCATAGGGGATCAGGCCACGTCCGATGATGCCATGCTTGAGGAACGGCGCGTATCCAGCGATGGATCGGCGTCCATGCGACGCAGATCCTCGAGAGTGCCGCCTTCGAGCCAGCGATCCGAGGCGTGCATGGTCACGACACGGTGCTTGAGCGCTCAAGCAATTCGACCGGATCATCGCCGGCCACCAGTGCGTTCGAGGGATCGTAGTTGACGCCGAAACCAGGGCGAGTCGATCTGCTCGATGATCTCCAGGAACACATCGCTGGCCTGAGCGAACTCGGGATATTGCCAGTAGCCATCCTTGTAGTGGTTCTCCATCACCAGCACGACGCCGCGTTGTTCGGCATGCGGCAGCAGCTTTTCGATCGCCTCGACGACCCACGCGACACCTTCGGCACGCTCAAACGTCCGGCTGGCGTTGACCCGATAGGATACGGCAGGTTTGCCCGCCAAGCACGGCGACGGCATCCACGATCGCACGATAGCGTTCGACCTCGGCTTCGCGAGCGGCCGGATCGCGCTTGATGAAGTCCGGCGACGCGCACATCATCGGCATCGCGAGATTATGGGCATCCATCGCGGCTTTGATACGTGCGAGATAGGCTGCGTCAAACGATTCAAAGGCGGGTGGATACAGTTCCAACCCCTCGATATGCGGCAGCGTCGCGGCAAGATCGATCCATTCCAGCAAGGTCATGGAATGATCGACGACCAGGGCATCCAGATAACACTTCGGAAACGCGGCAAGACGAGCACTCAACGGCGTGTACTCCTCGTAGTGACGACCGACTATAGACGACCGACCATCGGAAACGATACAGGATTGCTATCTAAGCTGTTGTTATACACAACGACCAACGCGAAGTACTAAAGCCAGCATATACTACTGCGCCTGTAAGATACCCGAAAACACGGTGCGGGGCGAATCGGATTCGTCCCGCACCGTGCGCTATCCTTGTTTGGTGGGCTACGTGTTATGTGGCAACGACTTCAGCGACACGTGGTGTGAAGCGCACTTCCAACGTTCCATTACGGAACACCGCCCGGCTGGCATCACGTTCGGCGAGCGTCGTCGGCAGGATCATCTCGCGTCGGAACGTGCCGATCTCCACGAACAGTTGGTCGCCGCGCTTGATCATGTTCACCTTGTCGAGTTCGACATGTGGCAACGGCAACTTGAGGATATATTCCTCGCCCACCTTGGTGATCTCCTGAGTACGGCCCTGGAAGAACACCGCGGTTGGATCAGCATCACCAAAGATCTTGCGCCCAAGCATCCGCAGGTCCTCGACACCGCGCAAGTCACGCGGCTCGAATGGTGCCTCCCAGATCGGCAGGGGAGTAAACAAGCAGTGGGCTTCGCGCCTGTAGACTTCTTGCATGGTGTGCAACTGCGCGGCAAAGCTGTCGCTGCATCGCCGCCGATGCGGGCAACACGCGATTGAGCACCGCGCCGTCGACGGGATATCCGTACAAAGCGAGATAGGTCGCGGCACGTTGGGCTTCGCGCAACACCATGCGTTCGGGCGTCATCACCAGACGGTACGAGGAGATAGTAGGATCAGTCAGCGTCGCCCGTAACGCCTCGACCTCTGCCATGAACTTTGGCAGCACGTCGAACATATCGCTGGCAGGCATCAAGGCACGTACGAGCGGACGCGCCAATTTCATTGTGCTGCCTTCCCAGTTCATCACCCGACCAGCGTACCATTGGAACATTTCAGGCATCGTCAACAACCGGATCGTTTCTCCGGTCGGGGCAGCATCGACGATCACGACATCAAACTTGCCTTCCTGCGCTTGCTTACGAATATGCAGCAAACTGACGACTTCCTCCATGCCCGGAATGATCGACAGTTCTTCGGCGGCCACTTCATCGACACCTTTACGCTTGAGCAACATCTGCAAATAATCTTGGAGTTTGCCCCAGTTCTGGCGGATTTCGTCGAGGACGTTGATTTCCTGTCCCCACAGATTTGGCGCGACTTCGGTCGGCTGCGATCCGAGCGGTCGATCGATCACATCCGCAAGCGAATGTGCCACATCCGTAGAAACAACCAGGGTCCGGTGACCGAGTTCAGCGGCACGGGCGGCGGTCGCCGCAGCCGTGGTCGTCTTTCCCACGCCACCTTTACCCAAATACAATATGATCCGCATGAACATCGTTCCTTTCAGGTTTAGTACACATAAGGACGCCGAAACACTCGTGCTTGTTGCATAGCGCGTGATACCAGAGGGCATAGTGTATGATGTTCAATGTACTACAATAGGGCTATCTGCACCTATTCAGCCAGATTCATCGTCATATAGATCATACTCTCCCACTAGATGTAAGGATATATCTGATTATGAAGGAAAGAAACAGCTCGGATTCCAAATCCGCAACGCGGAAGAATTGCGGGCATCACAACATTAGTGTTATTCGCGCTCGTCGCCGCTGCCGGGCTAAGCCTGGCATTCGCGGCCTGGCGCACCATCGAGCCAGGGTTCGTTGGAATCGTCTTTAACAAAGCCGACCGTCGTGTCACCAATACACTCGATCCGGGCTGGGTCTTTATTAATCCCTTTACCGAAACTGTGACACGCTATCCTATCAGCGTCCAGACGCTCGTGATGGTCCAGGAAATCGAGGAAGGCAAGATAGCTCGTGATGACAGCGTGAAGGTTGGCAGCCGTGAAGGGCAGACCATGAACGCCGACGTAAGCGTGCAATACTCGGTCGAAAAGGCTAACGCTGCGCGTTTATATGAAACGTGGGCGGGCGCACCGATTGAACGCATCGAGGACAATCTAGTACGGCAGGTGACACGTTCAGCGCTCAACGATGTTTCATCACAGTATGGCTGGGAGGAAATCTACGGCGAAAAACGCATCGAGTATACCAACAAGGTTGCGGCGGAAATTACGCGCCGCCTCGCCGAAAAGTTCGTCAAATTCGAGTTGTTGAATCTGCGCGGCTGGCATCTGCCCGAGAACCTCCAGGCAGCCCTGGAGCAAAAGATCACTGCTCAGCAGGCCGCCGAACAACAGGAGTTCGCGCTCAAGCAAGCCCAGATCAAGGCGCAGCAGGACCAGGTGCAAGCCGAGGGCGAAGCCAACGCCGAACGTGCGCGTGCCGAAGGTCAGGCAGCAGCAACCAAGATTCGTGCGTTGGCGCAGGCCGAAGCCAACAAGGAGCTTTCACAAAGCCTCACCGCCGACCTGCTACGCTACGAGCAATTGCAGCGCTGGGACGGCAAGCTACCAGTGTTCAACGGCGGTGGCGCAACGCCACTCGTCGATGTAACAGGTATTATCAGCGGCACAACGCCATAATATCTTGACACTGGAAGGCATGAAGTGGGGCGCGAGAAATCAATTTCTCGCGCCCCACTTCATGTATGACGTGCTGACACCGCTATCTTCATTTCCATGCTTCCATTCGTCACATCCTGGCATACAGCTTGCCATGTGTAGCGCCATGACACCATCTTCCTCTGTTTGTACTCTATCGCCAACGCTATGAGCGAGGCGCTCTGGTTTCTTTCGGTTGGCGTACTCGTCGTCAGCCTTACACTCCTGACACCACTGCTCAAGCGTTTACCGCTATCGATCTCGATGGTTCACCTTGGCATTGGAGTGTTGCTTGGCCCGGTGGGCTTTGGCCTTGTTTCATGGGACATCATCAAAGACGCGCATCTGTTTGAACTTGCAACAGAGATCGTCGTACTTGTATCGTTGTTTACCGTTGGCCTGACTATGCGCCGTTCCTTGAGTGATCGGTTATGGCTCCTACCGGTACGGCTTGCAACAGTCACGATGGTTGTAACAATCAGCGCGTTAGCGGCGGCAGGATACTATCTACTTGAGCTTCCGCTAGGTGCTGCCGTATTGCTAGGGGCGATTCTCGCGCCGACTGATCCGGTGCTGGCGTCCGATGTCCAGATTCAGGAACCCACCGACAAGGATGCGCTGCGCTATAGCCTCAGCGGTGAGGCTGGACTGAACGACGGCACCGCGTTTCCCTTCGTCATGCTTGGGCTTGGTCTGCTGGGACTACACCCCGAACCCGGCTCGATGCTTCCCTGGATGTCGGAGTTGTTCTCCATTTGGGGTTGGTTCGCCTGGGACCTCGCTATGGGCGGTTGGGGTCGGACTAGGCATCGGCGCGTTATGCGGTTGGACGATTGGGCATACCGCGCTTTTTCTGCAACGACGGCTTAATAACGCTTTCAGTCTCCACGAACTGCTGGTACTCGGGTCTGATCGCGCTCGCGTATGGTGCGGCTGAGTTGCTTTATGGCTACGGCTTTCTTGCAGTCTTCGCAGCGGGCTACGCCCTACGCTACATCGAGTTAAAGGCGACGAATCACGCGTCCGAGCCACCCGAACTCCCCGCGATCACACCGGGCAGCGAACAGGAAACATTGAACGAGGTTTCACAGGATCACTCAAAGGCAGCACACTTCCTGACTGTCTCGCTGCGCGACTTCAACGAGAAACTGGAGCATCTGTTGATGGCGGCGATCGTCGTGATGATTGGTAGCGCCATTAAACTTCGACTTCTTACATTCGACATCCGCTGGTTCGCTCCCCTGCTCTTTCTGCTCATACGTCCGCTCGCAGTCGTGGTTGGGCTCATGGGCGCGGGTGTGGATCGCGTGCAAACAGGACTGATTGGCTGGTTCGGCATTCGTGGTATCGGGTCAGCTGTATTACCTCACCTACGCCATCGGACACGACCTCGATGAATCACTCGCACAACATCTTGCGCCGGTCGTGCTTTCAATTATCGTCATTTCGATCCTGGTTCATGGCATCACCGTCACACCGTTGATGCAGTTGGTATGACAGCCTCCAAGAGCGCAAGAGTGAGCCTGAAGTTGCTACGCCGCCCGCTTCATCTTAGGCTCGACCGGGTGCGCATCGCGCCACGCATGATAGCCGCCCGCCAGCGCACTTGCATCGAAGCCCTTTCCACGGAGCAGCCGTGCCGCCCGTGCACTGGTAGCATCACTTGGGCAACTGCAATACGCCACAACGGGCAGAGTCCGGCGAGGCCGAGGCAGCCCATTCGTCCACATGGTCGGGCAGCACCCGCACGCTACCCGGTATCTGCCCGTCTTCCTCATCATAGTGCGCCCGCGAACGTAGGTCGAGTACCACCGGCGGGCGTGATCCCGACAACTGTTGCGCCAGCATCGCGGGTGTCGTGCGCGGCGTTTCGTTCGCATCCTGTTGGAACAATCCGGTCGCCGTGGCTTCGCGTTCCTCCGCCATGGTGATGTGCGACTGTGCGACCCGACGTCCGTACCAATTCGCGAACGGTGTCGCCGATGCGCCATGCAGCACCACCGACAGCACCACGACCATGCCCGTGATCGCGAGCAGGTACTCGGCGTTCGGCACGCCGGCTTGCACCGCCAGCAAGACCAGTAGGAGCGAACTCAGACCACGCGGCCCGAACCAGCCAATAAAAGCACGTCCGATGTTGCTTATGACCGCTTTCCGCAATACAAAGCCCAGCGCCGCCGGACGCACCACGATGATCGTGATCGCCGCGAAGATCAACACTGGCACCAGTGGCAGCGTCGGTAGCAAGGTCGATAGCACCGCCCCGAATAACACAAAGGCCAGCAGCATCGCCATTTCGGCGGTTACCTCGCCGTATTCCAGGAAGCAGTCACACAGCGAGACGCTAAAGATATTGACGGCAAGACCGGCGAAAAAGGCCGCCAGGAAGCCATCGCCATACACGGCTTGCCCGGCAGCATACGCCGCCAGCACCAGGCCGATACCATACAGCGCCTGATATTCGCGCCGAATACCCCAACGTGCGTCGGCATTGCCCATTAACCAGGCACCAACGCCGCCAACGAAGAGCCCAATCAGCGGGCTCAGGACCAACAGCCGCCCCAGGAAGACCAGCCAATCCACCACACCGCCGAGCTCAGCACCGCAGCACCGCGATCAGGATCAGCACGATCGGCAGCACAACGATGTCGTTCATGCCGGCTTCGACGCCAAGTGCGCGGCGCACCGAACGTGGGATGCGTTCGTCGCGAATGACATCACGCAGCACAACCGGGTCAGTTGAAGCCAGGATCGCGCCCAGTAGCACCGATTGCAGCACAGATACGTTCATCAGGCCATAGGCAGCGGCGGCAACACCGGCAATGATCAGCAGGGTCCCTGGTCCCAACGAGAGCATTGGAACCAGCCAATCGCCGCGGAGTTCATCGACCTCCAGCTTTACGGCGTCCAGAAATAACACCAGCGACAAGCTGACGATCGCGACACCTTCAAGCACCGGACTATGAGCATCTATCTGAACGATACCGATACCGGGAGAGGACAACAAGAAACCAAGACCAAGAAAGATCATCGGGTAGGACAATGGGGCGCGTTCGACCACCCCTGACGCGAGCGCCGCAACGAGCAATACGACCGCAACCAACGCGAACCCAAGAACAAGCTCCGACATATCAATCCTCGCTGCCCACAATTACACAAGGTATGAACGCTATACCTGCGATCCAGTCTACAATTGCACCGTGAATTACATACGAACGGAATGTGTATTGCCCATGAAGTGAATCGGATGGAGCACGACTACAATCGGCCTGGCAGCCTACGGCGCGTGCCTGACAGATCGATACTGCAATGTACGATCTGAAGTGCTATTGTACTGCATGGTTCTCGGATTCGCTCCTGCACAGAACAGAGCATCCACACCGGGCACACTACCCTGTCGTCAGGCGCGGCGATGGTCATGCGATGCGTCGAGGAAATGGATTTCTTTGGAGCTTGTGCTGTCGCTCACCGTTGTATCGTCGTGGAGTGAGGTAATGTTGAACCATCACTGGTGAGTCGTTTACCGCTCCGTACCAGCAACCAGCCGCCAATCAACATCACGCCGCCCCAGACCAGAAAACCGATATCCCAAACAATCCATTGTTCTCGCGGAACAGTTTCATTGACGTGGTGAATGCCAAGAAGGAAGTGATCGACAATGCCTTCGACCACATTGAACAGTCCAAAGCCCATCAAAAGCGTTCCTGCCAGCATTTTCCCCGACCAACGTCTATGGGTCTTGTGGGCAGCCCGCCAGAGGAGCAATAGACCGACCAGTACGAATATGTAGGTGACGCTATGGAACAGTCCATCCCAAAGGGTGTTGACCTGAAGATTCTGGAGTGTTGTAGGAGGATACCCGCCGCTCGTCAGCATATGGTGCCATTGCAGCGTCTGATGCAACACGATGCCATCGAAGAATCCACCGATGCCAAGGCCTAAGAAGATTCCGCTGATATAGGAAAACCTCGCTCGTCATTTTCTGCTGCGCGGCTCTGATCTAGGCCCACTACCGTATCCCTTCTTATTTTTCATAAAACAATTCGGTACGCGGTTTTAGCAATATCGATACCAGGTAGGCGACGTTAGCGCAAAGCGCGACGACCAAATGGTGAGAACCAACCTTTTTTGGCGGCTGGTTTACCTGTTTGTTGCGGCTGGCGTCCCATACCGAACAGATAGGTATACATGGCGATGCCGCTGCCGAACGAAACGAAAAGTTTGACCCACAGCGGGAGGTTGGAAGGCGAGATAAAGCCTTCGATCAGTCCGGCGATCACCAGCAACGGAACACAGCCGACCATGATTGTGACGGCACGTTCGGCGGCAACGCGCAAGGCGGCACCGCGAGTGAGTAGCCCCGGATGGATGATCGCCCAGCCCATTTGCAGCCCAGCACCACCTGCGAAGAATATCACGCTGAGTTCGATCGGCGCATGTGGCGCGATAAAACCCCACAGCCGCGTTGAGAAACCGTAATACTGACTCAATCCAGCGATGGTGCCAAGCATCAAGCCGTTGTTGATCAGCAGATACATCGCGTATAGGCCAAGAAAGACGCCACCTGCGAAGGCTTTGAGCGCGACCAGGATGTTGTTGGTCATGATCAATGTCGCGCTTGTGCCGCGTCCATCCTGGTTGATGCTTTGCCACCATTCATTCTGCGCCTGGATGTCCTGCGACGATGATGTCGGCGGCAGGAAACAGCAGCGATGCCTGAGCGGGATCACGATATGACACGACGAAAGCGAGTACGGCGGGCAGAGCGAAGAACAGGAAGCCGAGCAACGTAAACGGCAAGGTACTACGCCAGGTTTGTGGGAAACGTCACCAGTGCGAAGTCGCGAATACGCCGCCAGGTCGTTGCTTCCTCGCGATAGATTTCGCCGTGAGCGCGGCCGACCAAACCGTTGAGATAGGATGTCACCTGATGGGTGGGCCAGTCGCGGCGTGCAACGGCAAGGTCCGAGGTCGTCTGGCGGTACAGCCGCCCAAGCTCATACAGTTCGTCGGCGTCGAGGCCAGCCAGACGGCCTTGCCGCGCTTTGCCGAGCAGCGTTTCGAGTTGTTGCCAGGATGGACGTTTCGCCGCGATAAAATCTTCTACGGCCATTTCGATGCTTCCCTATCGAACGGCACGATCAACTAGATCCAGTGTAACATGGTGCCACGTCACATGCGCCCGAGTCGTGCTACAGTTGATCTGGATGTCTGAACGTAGCATACAATCAGCAATAGGAATACCATGATCGATGAACACCTGTATACCGTCGACACACCCGAACAAATCGATCTGGTCTACGATGTCGCTGGCATCGGCTCGCGCATCCTGGCAGCGCTGCTCGATCATATCCTGATGCTACTCGATCCTGTCGCTCGGCTATGTCGTGATAACGCTGGTGATCGAGAACCTGCTCGATCTGCTCGACACCACGCCTGTCTTCAGCATCTTCGGCATCCTGGTATACCTGTTCATGTGCGCGCTACTACATCTTCTTTGAAACGACCTGGAACGGCCAAACACCAGGAAAACGCATGGTCGGCATACGCATGGTACGTGTGGGCGGACGACCGCTGGGCTTTCTGGGCAGCACGATCCGCAATATCATCCGGCTCGCCGATTTTCTGCCCATTCTGTACGGCGTTGGCGTGCTCGTCATGTTCATCGATCGCCAATCACGCCGCCTGGGCGACATGGCAGCTGGCTCGCTAGCGGTGCGCGACCGCAAGGCCGTCACGCTGGACATGCTCACCGCCGCGCCGATAGTGGAAGCACCAGTGGTGATGGCAGCGGACCAGCAAAACATCCCGAACCTCACGGTGTTGCACCCTGAAGATTTCGCGATGGTCGAAACATATCTACGACGACGCACACAGATCGGTCCAGAAGTCCGCAAACGTCTGGATAACACGATACTGGACGGGCTTGAGCAACGTCTGGGCTATCCGGTGCAACGCGACACTCGTTCAACGTCGAGCAGTTCCTGCTGCGCGTCGCCGCCGAACACCTGCTGCTCCTGCGCGGCCCCGTCGCCAACGACGGGAGCCACCTGGTCACAAGCCCTGGCATCGCGGAAACAGCAGAGGTATTGCTCCGGTTGCGGCGACACCATCGACAGACGATAGCACGTTGCAACCAATGGCACGTCAGGCAGATTCGGCACAGCGGGTAGGACTATGGCTACACCAGCGGACGTTGAGCCAAAATGACGTCCCCATCGCCCGCAGATACATCCTATCGAGCGAACGAGCACCGCAATCGACCGCCGCAAGCGACGGATACATCATCCTATCGCAGCACCACGATCCGCGACGATCTGTAGCACCGTATCGACGGCAGCGGGACCCGCTTCGATCCGGTGAAGGTGAGGAGTCGCTTGAACCAGGCGATCTGGCGGCGTGCAAAAGCGTGGGTATTCCATTTCAAGGTCTGTATACACGCTTCGAGCGATGTGCTACCTTCCAGAAACGGCCTGAACTCCTTGTATCCCAGGCTTGCCATTGATGATAGCTCCCAGCCATAGCCGCGCTCACGCAACGCGCGCACTTCGTCCACCAATCCCGCCGCGATCATCAGATCGACGCGGAGGTCGATCCGACGATACAATTCCTCGCGGGGCCAGTCGATCCAGGAAGTCACGATCGTGTAGGGTGGCGGCACCTTCTCCTGTTGTACCGAGATCGGCACGCCTGTGACCTCATAGACTTCCAGCGCCCGAATCAAGCGGCGTGCGTTGGTGGGGCCAATCGCAGCGGCGGCGTCGGGATCGACGGCGGCGAGGCGGCGATGCAGCACATCAGTTCCATGTTGCTCGGCTTCGGCAGCCAGCGCCACCCGTAGCGTCGGCTGTGGGCTGACCCGTGGGATGCGCCAGCCTTCGAGCAAAGCCTGAACGTATTGCCCGGTGCCGCCGACCACGATAGGAACCAGACCCCGCTCAACACAATCAGCGATTACGGCATAGGCCAGGTCCTGATAGGTGGCGAGCGAGAAATCCTCATCCGGATCGACGAAATCGATCAGGTGATGGGGCACGGCAGCGCGTTCCTCCGCGGTTGGTTTCGCCGTTCCAATGTCCATCCAGCGATACACCTGGCGGGAATCCGCGCCAATAATTTCGCCGCCCAAATGTCGGGCAAGGTCGATACCGAGTGCAGTTTTCCCCGCCGCGGTACAGCCAACGAGCGCCAGCAGCAAATTATTCTGCCTCATCCGGTGTTTCCCAGGGATAGACGATCCAGGCGCTGGTGGTTTGGACGTAATGATCGGGTGCTTCCTCAAAGGCTGAGGCGGTGGGCTTGTAATGCAACACAGCGGTGACAGCCGTTCCTCCGGCGGTTTCGACGCGCTGCCGGACCGCCATGATCGTCTTCCCACTATCCCAGATATCATCGACGATCAAAATACGCTGATTTTGCAGAAACGGATCGGCGGGAAATTGTAGGAACGATGGCTGTTGCAGGTGACGCTGCATACCACTATAGAACTGCACGGCGGCGACCAGGATATTGCGGATTTGCAGGTGATACGCCAGCAGTCCGGCGGGCACCAACCCCCCCCTGGTTATGGCAAGCATGGCGTCATATTGATCATGGCTATGCGATGCCAATGTTCCAACCATCGTATGAATCTGGTCCCAGGTCACGAATTCTTTCTGCACATCAGCCACGTGTTGTCGTCCTCTCATACTACCCGCTGCGCTCCCTTGCGCGGCGAGAGAATCGTAATACCGTATTCTACTCGGTTACGATGGCGAAGGCATTCAGAAAACGACGCAAACCGTGTGCCGTTCCAACCCGCAGTTCCATCGAAGTCGCACAATGAGCCATCCCAGGGTAGCTATGCCCGCTTGTATATCAAGGGATGTTTGTCATATCTGGCGACTGTAATGACCATTGCCCGCATATGGTCACTGCCGGAGTGCTATGAACATCACTACTGACGACCGACCACTGGAAACGCAGGCATATTGATTCGTGGATGGTGAGCCGCACGGCTCATAGATTGCTTAGCATACGCGGGCAAATACCGGTTGCCCGCGTAAATAGTATGAGGGAGCATACATCAATGAGAACATCCGTGAGCAAAAGTCTGGGGCGTACGGTACTTGTTACAGGTTACGAGATCGGTGTATTGATTGTTCACCGTCAATGCAGGGAGGGTGCAGAGTAGTAGCAAGCCAGCACGGCTTGAGGTTTACGTCGAGCAGGACGATACTACGCTTTCCACCTTCAACGGTATCACGAATCGTTTCCAACATATCAGCAAGAAAATATGTACCACTGGCCGCCGCAGTCTGGCACAATTGAGCTAAGCGCTCTGGAGCATCACAGCAGATGAGACGATGGGTATTCGTTGTATCGATTATTGGGATAGTGCTAGGATTAGCTACATCCCATCAGGCAAACGGTTCAGCACTGACGGTTCACACAATCTATCTCCCACATGTTAACACTGTCCTGCAACCATCTCCGATCAAAAAAAACCGGAGTTGTGGTACGTTAGAGTTTGCGCCAGTAGGTCCCCTTCCGACAGCCACGCCCATCCCCACGGCAACCGCAGTATTGAGCGATACAGAAGGCCAGGAATATATCAATTTATGGCCCCAGCGCCTCGCCCAAGTCACGATGCAAACGGCACCAACACAGGCCGTCATTGCAGTCTTCGGCGATTCGTGGGTCGAAAATCAGCGCATCACTACGCCGTTGACGACCAGCCTCAAGGAGCATTATGGCGACGGTGGGGCCGGATACATCGGAATTGGTCGCAATAGTGGTGCGCCCGACGTTGATGGTACGACGTACCAGCGAACGGGCGTTTGGAAAGACTGCGACCAAACGACAGGCAGTCGGGGTGTAACCATCGCTGACGCTACCAGCAAAGATATCGCAAATCCCGGCACAGTCACGATAACGAGCATCGCCACGAGTTTCACGATCCATTACCTGGTGCAACCCGGCGGTGGTGAGTTCCGGTACCGTGTCGACGATGGTGGCTGGCAGACAGTTGCGACCACGGGCGCTTACCAGAAGACCGGCCTGGCCTATGTTTCTGATCTCGCTCCTGAAAGTCATACGCTGACGATTGAAGTCAGCGTGGCTGGTAGCGTTGGCGTGACACTTATGGGGGTGGATTCCCGAATCGAGCACCAAGGGGGTGTCCGCCTTCATCGACTCGGAAATGGAAGCCTCACAACGACCCAGGCTGCGAGCGTCGATCTCAGGATATGGCGCGAGCAAATCGCTGCACTCGCACCCGACATTGTTATTGTGCTGTTGGGTACGAACGATATGAATGAAGGAAGTGATCCAGCGATAGTTGGTTTCGAACTCATGACGCTGGTCCGCTCGATTCGCGCCGCTGTGCCAGACGTGGACATCGTGTTGGCGGCACCATCCGACAACGGCATCAACGGACGACCCTATACCATTCCTGAATACAATGATACGATTCGGTATGTCGCACGCACGATGAAAACCGGCTTTTTTGATGGTTATGTCCTCTTTGGTCCATTCCAAAAGGCATATAATCAAGGATACTATAAGGACATACTGCATCTCAGTAGGCGCGGTGGGGCGCTCTACGCTGAAACGCTTCGGGAGAGACTATTGTCCGAACGATAGAGCGTGCTGGCCTACATGGGGATGACCATTTTCGATGTTGACACGATTATTGGAATGACTCGAAAAGCTCACATCCTGAGTGTGCGTGGGAAAACGCCGTGGCGTAGCGCCTCGCCGAGGTGTTGTCGCTGTATATCACCGGTAGAACACCCAGAATGAAATGGCACAAAGCGATTTGGGAGACCAAACGGCATTATGACGCGCACAGCACCCCAGGACGAAACATGATAAGACGTGACAAGCGCGAATAAATGGGGCATAATAGCGTCGGCATATACTGTGATGATCCGCCAATGCGGACCGTCGTAGACACACCGAGGAGCATGGAACGAGAACCGTCCCGCTGGATGGAACATGGATTGCTTGAATCGGCCCATCGTAATGTGCGGGCGTCGCTAGCATATTTTGATGCTATGACAGGAGCAAATCGTATACACACCCTTCGCGCCGTCGTTCGACGGCTTGTGGAGTGTGTGTACACTCGTGTTCCCATGCTCTCATCATATGTCCTCACTGGGCCGCGCAACGCAGCGATCCAGAATGTCACCACGGCGACCTGTATTGTTTCAGACTCTATTTCTGCATGTATAGAGCCGATGACGCTTTCATTATGCAAGCTCGTCGCACGCGGCACCGTGCCATGGGCGACGTCCAACATTGTTCGCATAAACGACCACAACGGCGCGCATGGCGCGACCACGATGCATTCGCGCCCGGAAGGTGTATTGTCGGTTCTTCGTGCGTATAGCTCCAACCAAAGCACACTTGTTGCTAGCGAGCATACACGCACGGAGGAATCTATGTTTGGGCTCGCGGTTTGATTATCAGACCCTCAAATGAGGATGACCGTATTGAGCCAAGCACATAAACGAAGGGTTGAGCATATGGCAACCAAGCGCCAAAAATCAAAAAAGGAAGATAGTATGGCAACTACTCCTGAAACGGCTGAGCGATTCGCTGGTTTGAGCAACGAACAGTTAATCGATATGTACCGTCAGATGGTTCTCATTCGTGTTTTTGAAGAGAAATGTCAGGAAATGTATACTCGCGCCAAGATCGGCGGCTTCTTGCACCTTTATGTCGGGCAGGAAGCGGTCGGCGTCGGCGTCATTAATGCACTCAAACCTGAAGATCATATCATCACCAACTATCGCGATCACGGCCACGCGATCGCTCGCGGTCTTGACACCAACGCGCTGATGGCAGAGCTTTTCGGCAAGGCAACCGGATCGGCGCAGGGCCTGGGTGGCTCGATGCACCTGGTGGATGTCAGCAAGAATTTCTGGGGCGGCTACGCAATCATCGGCAGCCACCTGTTGCTGGCCTGCGGCATCGCCTTGGCGCTCAAGCTACAAAAGAAGCCAGAAGTGATTGTGGTGTTCTTCGGCGATGGTTCAACCAATGGCGGTGAATTTTACGAGGCACTCAACCTGGCACAGCTTTCCAAGCTGCCGGTCGTGTTCGTCTGCGAAAATAACCTGTTCGCCATGGGAACGCCGATCGCAGTCCATACCTCGGTACAGGAAATCTATCGCAAAGCCTGCGCCTTCGATATGACCGCCGAACGCGTCGACGGCAACGATCTGGTCGCCACCTATGAAGCAACACAGCGTGCCGTCGAGCATGCGCGTTCAGGCCAGGGTCCGGTGCTACTGGAAGCCGTTACCTACCGTTTCCGTGGACACTCAGCGCAGGACACGCAGAAGTACCGCACCAAAGAAGATGTCGAAAAGCATCGAGCGAATGATCCTAACGAATTATTCCTGAAGATTCTGCTCGACGAAGGCGTCCTGAACGACGAACAGGTGCAGAAGATTCAAGCCGACGTGAACGCCGAAGTCGACGCCGCGGTGCAGTTCGCGGACGAAAGCCCGCTCGCCGACGAAAAGTGGCTGACCGAGGGTGTTTATGCGAAGCCGATCGAGCCGAAATACTAACTAACTTCCAGCGCCATGGATCGACTAGCCGGGCGAAAGATTGACAGGCTCGTCGGTGTCGATCCTATGAAGAGCGTTGGTATATATATGAAGGACGACCTATGGCTGTTTTGACCGTGCGACAGGCGCTCCAACAGGCGCTACGCGAACAACTTGAAGACCCACGGGTCTTTATCATCGGTGAAGATATCGGCTATTACGGCAGCACCTACGGCGTAACCGCAGGCTTTCTGGAGGAATACGGCACCGAGCGTATTCGCGATGCGCCCATCGCCGAAGCCGGTATCGTCGGCATTGGCATCGGTGCTGCCATGGCTGGCATGCGCCCGATCTGCGAGATCATGTCGGTGAACTTCTCGCTGCTCGCCTTCGACCAACTGGTCAACCATGCGGCAAAGCTCCATTATATGTTCGGTGGTCAGATCACCTGCCCGATGGTGCTTCGCACCACGAACGGCTGGCGCAACCTATCGGCGACGCACTCGCAATCGTTCGATTCGATGTTCGCCTATGTTCCTGGCCTGAAAGTGGTAGCGCCAGCAACCCCAGCCGACATGAAAGCGCTGTTCAAGGCCGCCATGGAGGACCCTGATCCGGTGATCTTCATCGAACACACGCTTATGTATGGCGTGAAGGGCGAAGTGCCGGATGAGCCATACGAAGTAGCGATCGGCGAATCCACGGTATCGCGCGAAGGCAGCGATGTAACCATCGTCACCTATTCGCGTCCGGTCCACCTGTGTATGGAAGTCGCCGAGAAACTCGCCAACGAAGATGGCATCCAATGTGAGATTATCGACTTGCGTACGATTCGCCCCATGGATATGAGCAAAGCCCTGACGAGCTTCCGCAAAACAGGTCGGGCTGTCGTGGTTTCGGAAGAATGGGAATCGCACGGCGTGCAAGCAGAAATCACTGCACGCTTGTATGAACATGCTTTCGACCACCTCGATGCTCCAATCGAGCGCGTCGGATTTCGCGAAGTGCCGTTTCCATATGCGACAAACCTCGAAGATCAGGTGGTCGTCACCCCTGCACGCATCGAGGCAGCGATCCGCAAAGTGCTTGAGTAACTGAGGAGCAACGAGGATGGCAGAGTTAACCATGCCCAAGATGGGCTTCGATATGGAAGAAGGGACGATCGTCCGCTGGATCAAAAAGGTCGGCGACGACGTTAAGAAGGGCGAGCCAATCGCCGAGATCGAAACCGACAAAGTGACGATCGAAATCGAGGCGTTCGCTTCTGGAACGCTCCAGAAAATCGTCACCGAAGAAGGGTCGGTCGTTCCGGTCGGTGCTACAATCGCCATACTTGGCGATGGCGACGACGCGTCTGCGGAAGACACCGCACCCGCGTCTGCACCTGCTGCTCTGATACCGCACCCGCCGCTGAAGCGCCAGCAGGGCAAACTGGCGAAGGTGGTGAGGCGGCTTCGCCTGCCGCTCAGGAAACCACGGCGTCATCCGACGCGGGCGGTGAACCACAAGCAGGCTACGGCTCAGATGTTTCTGCTGAACAGGAAACCAAAGGACCGCCTGCCGAAGCTCCCAGCGGGTCGGCAACACCGACTTCGAGCGAACCAGGAGAGCCGGTGAAGGCATCACCGGTGGCGAAGCGTTTGGCACGCGAGAACCAGATCGACATCGCCCAGATTTCGGGGACAGGTCCCAGCAGCCGCATTGTGCGGCGCGATGTAGAAGCATACATGGAAAGCGCGAAGGCCGCACCTGTGGCTCCGACGGCACAGCCCGCCGCACGCCACAGCCCAACCTGCCCCGGCACAACAGGCCGAACCGGCGGCACAACCTGCCCCGGCGCAGCCCGCCACCGAGAAGCCGGGCGTGCGGCGCGTACCGCACACCCGCATTCGCCAGACGATCGCACGTCGCCTCGCACAAAGCAAGGGACCCATCCCCCACTATTATGTGACGACACAGATCGATATGGACGCGCTGATGGACCTGCGCAAGCAACTCAACGCCAGCGGTGATGTCAAAATCACCGTCAATGATCTGGTGGTCAAGGCGTCGGCACTGGCGATCCGCAAGTATCCCGATCTCAACGCATCCTGGGCAGACGACGCGGTAGAGTTCCACGATTACGTCAATGTCAGCATGGCGGTAGCTACCGAGCGCGGGTTGCTGGCTCCGGCAGTGACCGACGCGGACAAGAAGGCGCTTGGAACGCTCAGCGCCGAAACCAAGGAGCTTGTCGCCCGTACCCGCGACGGCAAGGCCACCGGCGACGAACTATCACGCGGCACGTTCTCCGTGTCGAACATGGGCATGTGGCCCGTTGATAGCTTCATCGCCGTGATCAACCCACCACAGTCGATGATCTTGGCGGTCGGTCGGGTCAACGAACAGCCAGTCGTACGCAACGGGCAAATCGTTGTCGGCCAGGTCATGAAGGTTACGCTGTCGGGAGACCACCGTGTATCGGATGGTTCGGTTGGCGCTGAGTACCTGCAGGAACTCAAGCGGTTGATCGAGAATCCCATGCTGATCCTGTTGTAGTCGATGCCGCACTTGCTCAAACGATCTGCGTGAGCGCCCCATTTACAACACACCCCGGATGCTACGGCGTTCGGGGTGTGTGTATAGAGAACTATGAATCGCTTGGTCAGTATCACGATGCTGGGGTTGCTCGTCACTGTACTTCTTGGCGGACAGACCGCCACGGCACATCGTCAGAACACGCTCGCAGGAAAGGTGATCGTCCTTGATGCCGGTCATGGCGGCGACGATTGGGGTGTCGATCCGGCTGGTTCGAAGCAACGCGAGAAGGATGTCGTCCTGCGCATCAGCGAATACCTGCGCGATCAGCTTGAGGACCAAGGTGCGACGGTCTACCTAACACGCGAACAGGACCGCTTCATCTCGTTAGGGGCGCGCGTTCGCTTCGCCAACGCCGTGCTGTTTCGTCCCGACAATGACACCGAGGCGGGCAGAACAGTTTCGCTGCACCTGAACAGTAATCGTGAAAATCCCTGGCCTGGAGCGGGTCGAGGTACTGGTCGATCCGGAAGCCGAGGTGCCGCAACTCGCCATCAACATGGCACTCGCGTTGGAGGAGGTGACGCAGGGTGGCTTTGGCTATCGTGACGCAGGCTATCCTGCGGGCGTGCATCCCGGCGATATCGCTCCGGTGCGCTGGACCTATCCACGCGGCAACAACGTACTGACCGAGCCAGTCTTTTTGTCGAACGCGGAACAGGACGCCCAACTCTACGATCCGGCGTTTCTCGAACGCCTTGCACGCGCTCATGTAACTGCTCTGGTAAGTACGTTTCGCTAAACGTCCATTTAAGTTACCATAGGGTGGAAAATCACACATCCTATGGCATTGAGAAATGGCGCGTCGTTGGTCAGGGAGTGGTAGGGGGTGTCGCGCTTGGCGCAGGAGTGGTCACCAGATTTCGCAGGTTGTCGCCCAGGATCATCATCTCGTCTCCGGCGACATACCAGAGGACACCGATGCCGATGACGAGCGCCAACAACGCCGCGACCAGTATGCTAGTCCACATCGGAATCTCGCGTGGCGGCGGTCCACCCAGGCTATTGAGCTGCCGGAACGGACCGGAATCATAGTTCGTCCGGTAGTCGGCAACCGCACGTTCGGCGTCAATCCGGAGATACTCGGCGTAGGTGCGCACCATTTGAGCGGCAACATCGCCACGCGGCAGGAGCGAGAACTTTTCTTCTTCGATCGCCTGGAGGTACCAGATCGGGATTTTGGTTTCGAGATTGATCTGCACCAGCGACATCTTACGTCCCTGCCGAGCCATACGAAACCGTTGCCCAAGCGGGAGCGACTCGTCGACGGCAAAGCCACTGGCAATTGGTTCGCTGTGGTTGAACAGCGGCGACTCGTCCGCGTCGGTCATGAACACAGGTGCTTCTTCTTCGCGGCGCGTGCTGCGCGACGGAGCAGGCTCAGGAGCGTCATCTTCGCCGGGTATGCCGAGGCGTGTGCGGACACGCGCGAGCAGTTCGTTGGTGCGAAACGGCTTAGGGAGGAAATCGACCGCGCCGATTTCGAGTGCCTTGACGATATCCTCCTCACGTCCGCGATGGCTGATGACGATGGTCGGCGGACCCTCGAAGCGGGTAATATCACGCAGCAAGTCCCAGCCAACGCCACGGTCGGTATCGACCTCCAGCAAGATCAGGTCGGGATCGTTTTCGTCGAGGAAGTGACGGGCTTGATCGATGGATCGACCCTGATGAACCTCAAACCGAGCAGCAGTGAGGGTCGAGACGATGGAAGCGAGGGCTGAAATATCGTCATCAATCACGAAAATCGAGGGCAACGGTCTTCTCCGAGACACAAGGGTTATCGAAGAGTCATTATAGCATACGACCTGGCGTAGCAATTCGGTATCGGTTCGCGACGCAGTTCCACACCATTCGGGCGCTGCACGCCTCGACATTACGAGAAAGGACACTATGCGTAAGATTATTCTGGTCAGGCACTCAGCGCCCGAAATCGATCCATCGATCCCATCCCGTGAATGGCATCTTTCGGTGGAGGGGCGTCAGCGGTGTAAGGGGCTGGCACGTGCATTACAGGCGCACCAGCCTACACGCATTGCGACGAGTTCTGAGGCGAAGGCCATCGAAACCGGCGAACTGGTTGCGGCTGAACTGGGGATTCCCTCGTTCGAATCCACGGACCTGCATGAGCACGACCGGAGCAACGTCGGTTTTCTGCCATCAGAACAGTTTTCTGCCTCGATCGCCCGTTTCTACGATCAGCCTACGCAACTGGTGTTCGGGCGCGAAACCGCCGAGCAAGCCTATCAGCGGTTCGCCGGTGGCGTCGCCGATGTCATCCAGCAGTTTCCGGAAGATAATATTGCCATCATCGCCCACGGTACGGTCATCTCGCTGTTCGTCGCCCGCACGACTGGTGTCGAGCCGCTGCCGCTCTGGAAGCGGCTCGGTCTTCCCTCGTTCATCGTCATGTCGCTCCCCGGTCCACGGGTTCAGACTGTGGTCGAGATTGTGTAAACGACCGTGGTGGTCATATCATTCATCTGCGTGGTACACGAATCTCCAGGCTCAGTGGTTGGTCGTCCATGGTCGGTGGTCAACAAAAGGCCAGGGGGCTGAACCCCTGGCCTTTTGTTCTGTTACCCGATATGTGAGTGATTAGTCGACGGTGTATTCGCCTTCGACGACTCCCTCTTCCTTGCGCTTGCCTGCGCTGCCATCGCCATTCTGCCCGTCGTCATCGCCAGCGCTGTACGCGTTCTGGCTAAGCGTGTACAGCGTCTGCTGTAGTTCCTGCATCGCAGACTGCGTGCGGGCATCGTCCTCAGCATTCACAGCGTCGCGTAGCGCAGCAACCTGCGTTTCGACCTGCGTTCGCGTCGGAGCGTCCACCTTGTCACCCAAATCCTCCAGCGTCTTTTCGGCCTGGAACGCCAGCGTATCAGCCTGATTCTTCAGTTCGATGCGCTCGCGGCGGGTGCGGTCTGCGTCGGCATGCGATTCAGCATCGTGCACCATGCGCTCGACATCATCCTTGCTCAGATTGGTCGAAGCAGTGATGGTGATCTTCTGCTCCTTACCAGTCGCCTTGTCCTTCGCCGACACGTTCAGAATACCGTTCGCGTCGATGTCGAAGGTCACTTCGATCTGCGGCACGCCACGCGGGGCCGATGGAATACCATCGAGGCGGAACTGACCGAGCAACATATTGTCGGCAGCGATCTCGCGCTCACCCTGGAACACCTTGATGTCCACAGCGCGCTGTCCGCTTTCAGCGGTCGAGTAGACCTCGGTCTTGCGCGTCGGGATCGTCGTGTTGCGGTCGATCATCTTGGTCATCAGACCACCAAGTGTTTCGACACCCAACGACAACGGCGTCACGTCGAGCAACAGCACGTCCTTGACTTCGCCGCCAAGAACACCCGCCTGAATCGCGGCACCGACGGCAACCACTTCGTCAGGGTTGACGCTGCGGTTCGGTTCCTTGCCCGTCAGCTTGCGAACGAGTTCCTGCACCATCGGCATACGGGTCGAACCACCGACCAGCACAACCTCGTCCACGCCGCTGGACTGAAGGCCAGAATCGCGGAGCGCCTGGTTGAACGGTCCCTTCAGGCGGTCCGTCAGGTCCTGGGTGATCTGCTCGAACTTCGAGCGCGTCAGGTTAAGTTGCAGATGCTTTGGTCCGCTGGCATCCGCCGTAATGAACGGCAGGTTTAGCTCCGTCTGCATGGTCGAGGATAGCTCAATCTTGGCTTTTTCGGCGGCTTCGCGCAAACGCTGGATCGCCTGTCGATCGTTCGCCAGATCGATACCCTGGTCCTTGCGGAACTCGCTAATCACCCAGTCTACGATGCGCTGGTCATAGTCGTCACCGCCCAGGTGAGTGTCACCTGCGGTCGATTTGACTTCAACCAGACCTTCGCCGACTTCCAGCACCGATACGTCGAACGTACCGCCACCGAGGTCGAACACCAGGATCGTTTCATCACGCTTCTTGTCGAGGCCATAAGCAAGGGCCGCGGCTGTCGGCTCATTGATAATACGCAGCACTTCCAGACCTGCAACCTGACCGGCATCCTTGGTCGCCTGTCGCTGCGAGTCGTTGAAGTACGCCGGGACCGTGATCACAGCCTGTGTCACCTTCTCGCCGAGGTATGCTTCAGCGTCAGCCTTGAGCTTGCCCAACACCATCGCGGCGATTTCCTGCGGCGTATATTCCTTGCCGGTTGCGGATAGTTTGAAGCGAGCATCGCCGCGTCCACCACGCGTCACCTGGAATGGAACCATCTTGCGCTCGGCATCGGTGTCGTCATACATACGACCGATGAAGCGCTTGGAAGAGAACACTGTATTTTCGGCGTTGATCGTCGCCTGACGTTTCGCCGTTTGACCGACGAGACGCTCGCCGGATTTCGTAAATGCAACAACCGATGGGGTTGTCCGACCACCCTCTGCGTTAGGAATCACGACAGGATCGCCGCCTTCCATCACCGCAACAACCGAGTTGGTAGTCCCCAGATCGATACCTACAATCTTTGCCATAATCGTTGAACACTCCTTCTGCCACATTCCTACCGGCGTAAATACCCGGTCGGAAGAACTGAATGTAGTGTACCCCGGCGAATGATAGAACCCCGTATGAGAAGTGTTAGCGTTGTATTAGAATTTGGCTCGACTCAGGACATTTCCAGGCCATACTGCGCCATCAAGTCGCGATCACCCAGAATACGGTCGGTCGGGCCATCCTCTACCACCGCGCCGTTCGCAAGGATGACCGTGCGTTCGAACACTTCCGACACCATCGACATGTCGTGCGTCGAAACCAACATTGTTTGCGGCAGCGCTGTCAACAACTGAATCAGGCTACGACGAGCGCGCGGATCGAGGCCAGCGGAAGGTTCGTCCAGCGCCAGCACCACCGGCTCCATCGACAGCACCGTGGCGACGGCGACACGCTTACGCTGTCCAACACTCATATGATGAGGCATACGGTCGTCGAAGCCTTCCATGCCGACCTGTTCGAGCGCCCATTGGACACGCTGGCGCACTTCGGCTTCGGGCAATCCCATATGCAGAGGGCCAAAGGCGACATCATCAAAGACTGTAGGCGAAAACAACTGGTCATCAGGATCTTGAAAGACTAATCCGACGAGCGCCCGTATCTTTTTGAGGGTGGTGCGGCGGACGTCCACATCGCCAATACGCACGGTGCCATCGAGTGCTCCCAGCACGCCATTAAGATGAAGCAGCAACGTTGATTTACCGGCTCCATTCGGTCCTACCAGTGCCACCTTCTCGCCACGCTTGATACGTAGGTTCAGGTCGTGCAAAGCAACTGTCCCGTCAGGATAGCGATATGACACACGATCCAGGCACACGATTTCTTCGCATATCTCCACTTCGGAAACCAATTCTTCGACTCGCGGCATTAGCCCGCCCATCGCAACCCCTTCGGATAAAAGTTCTTACCCACGTTCCCCTACGGCACGCCCACACGAGACGCGATCTAGTGTCCAACCACGGACCGTAGCGGTCCAACGTCGCACGTTGTACGACACGGATCGTTTCTAGCATGTCGAGTTCAACCATGTCAGCACCTATACTTAAAGCAACGTCAGTGCCAGCGGATGCGACGGCTCGAAACGCATCGGTCGCGCCGTGCCGAATGAAACCGGGACGCAGGATGCGCGATGCTGTCTCGCGCACAGGACCTACATAGTCTAAACCTGTCGACGTACCGTCTGGTCGTCGAAGGCATTCGCGCCGGACCTGGTGTCGGGACCTCGCTCATTTACGATGCGGGAGTTCGAATGGCGTCACCGCAACCGACGCCTTGTCTCCATGTCGAGGATGAGAATATAGAATTTTGCCCATGAGACGTCGAGGCCGGAATGGACGGTGCGCCGTGGGCGCACCGTCCATTCCGGTCGTGCCAGAACGCAGCGATGTGTTTTTTGAAGAAGCGCTTGTCAGATATAGGCTTGCAATAACACAAGTATAAGGATCAGCATGCCACCCACGACGGTCAGCACATCTCTGGCGAACAAGCCGCGTGGTCTGTAGCGAGCGTATCTCGCCAGCGTAGCCACGTGAAACCATCGCCACATACACGCGCTCCGAACGCTCGAAGGCACGCAAAAACAGCGTTCCCACCAGGCGACCTGTCACCTTCGCACGCCAGACAACCGAGCCGCCACCTTTGCCGTCGAGTGCGGCAGAGCGACACTCACGCGCCCGCAGCAGCCGTTGGGCTTCTTCGGTCAGGATGAAAAGGTAGCGATAAGCAAACGACAGAATCGCTACCAGAATCGCCGGAAGTCGGAAGGCACGCAAAGCGCGCAGTACGTCAACGAAATGGGTCGTCGCCGTCAGCAATAGCGCCGCTTGTAGCGATAACCACGATCTTCCAGATGATGGTGGTGAAGCGCAGCACACCTACATCGGAGACGGTGAGCGTCATGAAACCCAGGGGAATATCGAGCAGCGGACGTCCTGGCACGAACAGGATCGTGGCGACGACCAGCAAAAACGGCAACGCCACCAGCGCACGACGCAGCATCGTCGCAAGGCCGATCCCCGATACAACCACAGCCATCCAGACGAGCGCGGTCAGGCAGACCAGGGACAGCCATGCGCCATCCGGCAGCAACGCCGAGCTCAGGATGAAGGCAAATACCAGCACAAGTTTGATGCGTGCATCCAACCGGTGTACCGGGCTTACCCCTGCGACATAACGATCGAGAAAGTGAGCACTCATCTGTCCCGCCTACGAGCGTTCAGGACGGCGCCGAGTGAGCGTCGTCGCGATGCCATATGCCAGCGCCATCACGATCACAACGCCGATCAGTCCAGCGAGGATCGTCGACGCACCACCACCAACACCTGGCAACGAATAATCAGGCAACATACCAATGGGAGAACCGGTGGTCGGGCCTTTGAGCGTATCGAGGAAACCAAAATCGATCGCGATGCGCTCAAGGCCATCAGGCGCACTCGACGCAAACGGCGACAGCACCGCGAGCAGCGCCGCCACGGCCAACCCTACGCCCAACACTGCACCACGCCCGACGCTGCGTTGAGTCTTTTGCAGCCGCGCAACAACCCGTTCAGGCATCAGATCAGGACGTGTTGCCAGGATGAACGACAGTGCGGCAGCCGTGATCAGGCCTTCGCCGATACCGATCAGGCTATGTACACCAATCATCGCCGGAGGACAACGACAGCACTGGCACTGCCCGATGCGGCAAGTTGTAAGGCGGTAAAGGCCGAGGCGACAACGACGGATACCATCGCCGAAATAAATCCAGCCACTACCAGACCCCACGACCGACCGCCAAACACGCCAAGCAGCGCCCGAAACAGTGTCCCACCAACGAGAGCAGTCAAAATGCCCATGTTGAAGATGTTCGCGCCCATAACCACCAGGCCACCATCCTGAAACAGAATAGCTTGGAGGGCAACCACACACGTCATGACCAGGATACCAGAGGAAGGTCCGAGGACGATCGCGGCGAGTGCACCGCCGAGCAAATGTCCAGACGTGCCCCCGGCGACCGGAAAGTTAAGCATCTGGGCGGCGAACACACAGGCCGCCATGACGCCCATCATTGGTACCTGCCGGTCGTCAAGCGCTGCGTTGGTGCGCCGTACCGCAATGCCAACACACGCGATGGTGAGTAACCAGAGCAACAGCGAAACAGGTAGCGTCAGAAAATTGTCGGGTATATGCATGCCAAGTGTGACCACCCAGCTCCAAAATTCCACTATCATCGATCTTATGACATCCTTACGAGCGCGAACGTATGACCGTCATTGCTAACGACCTGCATCCACAACGGTTATGCTTAATGCAAAAATATACTATTGCGAATACTCGCAAGTAGGATCATACGCTGATTAAGGCTGATTGTAAAGGAACACACACGCGGCGTACCGGATGTGGTCCGGTACGCCGCATGTGTGTTCCGCTAGTATTTGACGTGCGTCTAGCTCTCGTCTTCGTCTTCGTCGTTGGTGTTGAGGTCCTGCTCTAACTCTTCGAGGCGCACTTCCTCTTCCTCGCCAGCACCGCTGCGGAAGAAATCGTCCTCAACCTCTACCGCGGTATCGTCGTCGACCAGCTCCTCGTCCTCCAGCATCTCATCGCCATCAAGCTCGTAGCGCGACGGCAGATCGCGGATGTAGGTACGGAAGTGAGCGATATCGCCGCCAAGCTTGCCAGGGAACGACACCGTGTTACGGTGTGCGGGCGTCTGGAAGATTTCGCGGATCAGCACTTTGATCTGATTGCCGTCCAGGTTGGCGATCGCCGCAGCGTAGCGGTTGCCTTTGCCATCCTGATGCAATTCGATCAGGCGCTGCGCCAGCAACGGTTCGAGTTGTCCGATTTCGAAGCCTTCGCCATCGACGACGGTAACAGTCTTATCGCCGTACTGTAGTTGTACCTGCTCGCCACTGACGAGGCGCAACGCCGATTGGCGGCTGGCGACGTTGGTCAGTGTCGTGAGCGCAGTCTTGCCCGTTTCGATGATGAAAAGCTGTGGGTCGGCATAGTTTCGCAGTTCCTTACGGATGCCTCGACCACCCAGGCTTGCGAGATCGCTCAGGCGGTTGATATTTTTGCGGGCGATCACATTGGACGGATTGAGCCGTAGCGCATCCTCGTAGGCAGCATGTGATTCCTGGAACTGGCCAAGTTCAAGATATGCCTTGCCGATACGATTAAAGCACTCGGCATCTTCGCCAAGCTGAAGCAACTGGCGATTGGTGGCAATAGCATCGTCCCACTGGTTGGTCGTTGAAAGCTCAACAGCGCGTTCGAGCAAGCGCTTTTTGAGGCGCATTCGTTCATCTTGCTTCGTCAAGGAACAATCTCCCTACTGGTTATTTATGACAGGACGAGTTCAGGAACAAGCTCGCCGCTTAGTGACCAGGGGCTGGTATGTGTTACCTGCACCTGCGCCAGTTTGCCGGTCCAATCCCCGTCATCGGATGAAATACAACAAGCGATTTTGTGGTGTGCGACCACGCCACTTTCCACGGACTTTGTCTTCGACCAGCACTTCAAGCATCTGGTCTTGCCAGATCTGGTTATCGAGTGGTCTGAATCGCGGCCTGCGCTTTTTCGAGTTCGACACGGCGCACTTGCTTCTTCCAGTATGGCACTTCCTGGGCCGGATCAGCTTCCATATCGGCGGCACGGGTGCCAGGTCGGGCCGAATATGCCGCGATATGCACCTTACCAAACCGCATCTCGTTGACCATATCCAGCGTAGCGGCGAAATGCTCGTCGGTTTCGTTGGGATGTCCCACGATGATATCGGTAGTCATCGACACGTTAGGGATTGTAGCGCGAATACGCCCGATCAGATCCTTATAACGCTCGACGGTATAGCCTCGCTTCATCATCTTCAAGACCGCGTTATGTCCCGCCTGGATTGGCAGGTTGATTTCAGGCATACAGCGCGGCAAACGCGCCATGGTGTCGATCAGCTTTTGGGTCATCCAGGCCGGGATGCGATGTCAGGAAGCGTAGCCGCAGCAATCCGGGCGTTTCGTGGACGGCTTCAAGCAAATCGGCGAGGTCGGGCTTACCGGGCAAATCGTGTCCATAGGAATCGACGATCTGACCAAGCAGCGTGATCTCGCGTGCGCCACGCTCCACGACACTACGACATTCTTCCACGATCTCCGCCATGGGACGCGAACGCTCACGTCCACGCCGCAACGGGATCACGCAATACGAGCAATTCATATTGCAGCCGTAGATGATCGGCACATGCACGCTCACGGGCGGATGCTCGGTGTCGGCGATCGGCAGCACCGGCTCATCGAACGATAGATCGGGTTCGGCACCAGCGCGATCACTTCGTCCACGGCGGACGGCGACACGAAATGATCGACCATCGGTAGGCGATCCTTGAAGATCGATTGGTTATTGGGACCGACCATGCAGCCCCATAGCACGATCTTGGCGTCAGGTCGCTGTTTCTTGAGGTGTGCCAGTGATCCGAGTTTGCCGAAAACGCGGTCCTCGGCACTTTCCCGCACCGAACACGAGTTCATCACGATAAAGTCCGCGTCTTCTGCTTGCTCTGTAGGTGCATAGCCAACGGACTGTAGGGCTGATTCAAGACGTTCCGAATCGGATACGTTCATTTGACAGCCTACGGTCCATACATGATATTTATTCATACACCAGTTCCAAACATACTGCGCCCTCGGTCGAGCGATCACTATACCGCAACATGATATTATACCAGCCACACCCGCCACCGCAAGCTGCACGAGAGACAATGCTCCGTCAAAGGTGAACGAATCGCCATTGTAGGGTTAAAAAGCAGAGGGGCACGCCATGTCCTTGCAGGAAGGAGGCGATACTGGCCTTTTCCAACCTCAAATCAGCATCCGATGGAAGGGAGCGATTAACGATGTCGGCAAATCCCGCGATTTTCGATGCGATTGTCCTGGTAATTTCTGAAGCGCTAACCAACAAAAAGGTAGTCGAGGAGCTCGTGTGACCGCAGAGGATTACAAGCGCACCCGTCACAACAACATCTTGATCACGGACAACGCGAGCGCATTCCTACCCGCAAGTCGGATCGATGGCATTGCGACACTGGAACGAGCGGCAGCAAAAGGCGATGTGCTGATGCTCCACAAAGTTCTGAAACACCTGGTGCCGATGTATCAGCGTCAGTCAGTCGAAGCCTCGCCCACCGTGGCGGAGCGCAGTATTGCGGCGGTGCCCATGCAGCTTACGTCGGTTGTGAGATGAGCGACAACACGCCCATCCCTGCGAACCGTACACTTGCTCTACCCGCACCATGCCAGGTGGGCGGTGTACCAGTGCATCCCGTCCCGCTACAAACCGCGCTTGATTGGATCGTCGACAGCATCGCCGAACGACGGCACGCCGTCGTGCTATATGCCAACGTTCATGGCATCAACCTGGCGCGACATGACGCTCGGCTCGCGGCGCTCTATCGCCGCGCCGATCTGGTCTTTTGCGATGGACAAGGCGTGCGTCTCGGCGCACGGCTGCTGGGATGTCGTCTCCCCGAACGCTATACGCCGCCTGATTGGATCGATATGCTCGCCCGTGAATGCGCCGCCCGCCAGTACCGCATTTTCCTGCTCGGCACTGAAACGACAGTGGTCGAACGCGCCGCCGAACGGCTACGCACGCGCTTTCCCGGCCTCGAAGTCGCGGCGCACCACGGCTTCTTCGCATCAGAAGGTGCCGAAAACCAGGCAGTCCGCGACCAGATCACGACCTTTGCTCCCCACGTTCTGCTGGTGGGGATGGGCATGCCGCGCCAGGAATACTGGATCGACCAGAACGCGCCCACGCTCGACGTGAACGTGACGATGGCGGTCGGCGCGTTGTTCGACTATCTCGCCGACCGCGTGCCACGCGGACCGCGCTGGCTCACCGACAACGGATTCGAGTGGGTCTGCCGCCTATGGTTCGAGCCACGCCGCTTGTGGCGGCGCTACCTGCTGGGGAATCCGCGTTTCCTGTGGTCGATCCTGCGCGAACGCTTCACCCGTTAAGTGTATGATACGCAGCATGGGTGCATGCTACGATGTTTGAACGGCTGAACTACCGACTGGCGACGACGATCCTGATATGCGACATCGTAGCAACGCTGCTAGCGTTGCGTGCCGCCGCATCGTTGCGCCTCGTCCTGGGCTATGGTCGCGATATCGACGCGGCGACGGTCGCACTGCGCACCGCAGATATACCTGCTGGTCGCCGCGATTTGGGCGATCGTCTTTTTGTTGCTCGCCCCATATAGCAACCTTGTTTCCGGCTCACTGCTGGAAGCGATCGGACGGCTGATCAGCACGGTCGCGCTGGCATCGCTGACGTTCGCCGGAACACTGTACCTTTCATACCGCGAAATCTCACGCTTCAATTTCTCTACTTCGTCGTGCTCGATATGGTCGTACTGCTGGTGGTGCATGTGGTCATCCGAGTGGTCGTCTATCGGGCGCACGCCGCGCCATGCCCGCCGCGTGCTGCTGGTCGGCGACAGCCCGGCAGGTGAACAACTGGCGCATGAATTGGCGTTGCGCCCCTGGGCCGGGTTACGGATCGTCGGCTACATCAGCGACACGGAGACCGAAAACCCCGCCCCATGGCTGGGCAAAATCGACGACGACCTGTCATATCGTCGAGGATCAACACATCGACGAAGTGATCTTCACCATGCCGCCCGCTCAGCAGGATCGCATCGTCAAACTATCGTTACAGTTGCAAGAACGGCCAGTCATGCAGCACATGGTCCCCAGCATCCTCGATCTAGCCTTTGCCCGCACACCCGTCCAAACGCTAGGTGGAATCCCGCTGATCAGCCTGCGTGAATCCGCTCTTACCGTCTCGCAGCGCATCATCAAGCGTTCGTTCGACGTTTTCGCCAGCGCCATATTACTCGTGCTATGCGCACCGATCTTTGGCGTCATCGCGCTGGTAATCCGGCGAGAATCACCAGGACCCATATTTTTCCAACAGGAGCGTATCGGCGAGTATGGGCGACGGTTTCAGATGTTGAAGTTCCGGAGCATGAACGCGAACGCTGAAAAGCACTGGCGCGAGGTTGCTCGGCGCGATGCGGAAGGCGTACTTGTCCACAAACACACCGATGATCCGCGCATCACGTCGGTCGGACGCAAGCTACGCCGTACGAGCCTGGACGAGTTACCGCAACTGGTGAACGTGCTACGGGGAGAGATGAGCCTGGTTGGACCGCGACCGGAGATTCCACACATCGCCGCCGAATATGCGCCCTGGCAATGGCAACGCTTCCGGGTTCCACCGGGAATGACAGGCTGGTGGCAGGTCAATGGACGCAGCGACAAACCAATGCACCTGCATACCGAGGATGATCTGTTTTATATTCAGAATTACTCGTTCTGGCTCGATTTGAAGATTTTGTGGTTGACCGTGGGAACGGTCGTGCGTGGGCAGGGTGCTTACTAGGGTAGATCTGCTGTTTCAGTGTCACCGGAACACACGGAAGACAAACACCAGACGATGCCGTCAGGAGGCTGACAGGTCAGGCAGCAGCCAACACTGGACGGCGTCGAGGGAAACGTGCCAGTTGCGCTCGTGCCACCAAGGCGCGTGCTTCTTGCATGCGGCGCTCCGCCAGATCCAATAGTTCGTCCAGTTCATCGTTACGTCCCTGTGTCAAACGGGCTTCCGCCAACTGCAGCGCACCCTGAGCAGTCATGACACAGTTGCGGAGTTGATGCACCAGATCCGCGGCCCCTGCTCGGTCGGCTTCGATGCGTAAACTGCGTATGCCAGCGCGTAAGATCAAAACGCGCTTGGATTGTGCCGGATTGTCAATCGTTATCATCATAGTTCCATATATGCAACATCGTTGCCATTACTAAATGCCACCCAGGTTGCATTTTTCACATACTGATAGTGTAGTGGAAAGAACCGTCGGTGCCTGTCACCCGTTACAACTATCCTGGGGCGATCCATACACCTACGTCGGGGGGTACTTTAGGTTATACGCAGCGATAGGGAGGTTTGGATCTATCGGGGTTGGAGCAAAGCAAAACGCCTGGAAAAACGGCGTTTCCAGGCGTTTCGAGTTTAATCGGGTGAGCGATCAGGCGGCTATGCCGCGAGCTCGTCGGCGAGGATCTTTTCCGCCACCTGAGCGTTGGCTTGTCCTTTGGATGCGCGCATGATCTGCCCGACCAGAAACTTGATGCTCTGCGTCTTGCCGCGTCGGTAGTCGTCCACCACCTTGGGATTGGCGGCGATGACTTCGCGTGCCATTGTCACCAGCACGTCGCTGTCGCTGATCTGGCGCAATCCACGCGCTTCGACAATCGCCGAGGGAGCCTGGCCGGTCCGGAACGATTCCTCAAAGACCTGCTTGGCGACCGTCCCGTTGATGGTAGCGTCCGCAACCAGTGCCACGACCTCGCCGATAAATTCTGGACGCATACGCACGCTCGCCGCGTCGAGTGTCTCGCCGCTATCGTTGAGCAACCTGAACAACTCGCCGGTAATCCAGTTCGCTACGCCCTTCGGCGATCGCCCGTTCGCTGCCGCCACTGATTGCTCATAGTAGTCGGCGATACCACGCTCGGCGGTCAGGTAATCGGCGTCCTGCGCGGACAGTTCATACGCGCTGATGAAACGCGCGCGGCGTGCATCGGGGAGTTCCGGCAACACCTTGCTCCGTTCCTCGATCCATGCGTCATCAAGCGACAGCGGTGGCACGTCGGGATCAGGAAAATAGCGGTAGTCGTGGGCGAACTCCTTGGAACGCTGCCCAACGGTACCGCCACGGGCTTCGTCCCAGCCGCGTGTTTCCTGCTGTACCGCGTTTCCAGCCTCAAGCACACCAATCTGACGCTCGATCTCAAATAAGATCGCGCGTTCGACCGAGCGAAACGAGTTGATGTTCTTGACCTCGACCTTGGTTCCCCAGGTTTTCTGTTCGCGTGGACGCACAGACACGTTCGCGTCGCACCGGAACGCTCCATCTTCAAGGCTTCCGCTGTTGACGCCGATCCAAACGAGAATTTGGCGCATCTTTTGCAGGTAGAGCCGCGCTTCTTCAGCAGTAGCGATATCCGGCTCGCTGACAATTTCCATCAGTGGCACCCCGGCACGGTTGTAATCCACCAGCGAACCATCACTGACGTGCGTCAGTTTGCCAGTATCTTCTTCCATATGCACGCGAGTGATGCCGATACGACGCACACCCTCGGCGGTAGTAATTTCCAACCAACCGTTGCTGCAGATCGGGTCCTCATACTGTGTGCGCTGGTAATTCGAGGGCAAATCTGCGTAAAAATATTGCTTTCGACTGATGACATTGGCATGATTAATCGTGCTATTGAGCGCGATGCCTGTTTCAGCGACGTGGTCGATCGCCCGCTGATTGATCACCGGCAACGCACCAGGATAGCCCAGGCATACCGGGCAAACATGTGTATTTGGTTCGGCATTCGCGTAATCGGCGCTACAGCCGCAGAACATCTTTGATGCAGTCAGAATTTGTGCGTGGACTTCCAGTCCGATTGTCGCAACGTAGTCCATGGACCCTCCCATTCATCCAAATTATAGCATAGCGCATCGGTTGGCTCCCTTTCTGACATGTGGCCGTACCCTTGCCGCACCCTATAGCGCAGAGTACAATGACCGCAACAATCCGCGAAGATGCGAAGCCGAGGCGTCGCAGACCGCGATGCGTTCGTACGATCCGGCGATCCGGCATGAAGGAGAAGGTGATGAGCGACCGTGTGATATATCTGGACCATGCTGCGACAACACCCGTCGATCCGCACGGTTGTCGAAGCGATGCTACCGTATTTTACGGAGCATTGGGGCAACCCGTCCAGCATATATCGCGCTGGGCGCACCGCGCTTTCTGCGCTCGACCAGGCACGTTCCACGGTCGCCTCTGTGTTGCACTGCAACGCCAAAGAACTGGTGTTCACGGGCGGCGGCTCCGAATCCGACAATCTAGCGATCAAAGGGGCCGCCCTGGCACAACGTCAGCGCGGCAAAGGCAACCATATCGTGACGAGCGCGATCGAGCATCACGCCGTATTACATGCCGTGGAAGCATTAGAAACGATGGGCTTCGAGGTTACCATCGTGCCGGTAAACGCCGATGGCCTGGTCGAGCCGGAGCAATTTCGGGCGGCGTTGCGCGATGACACGGTACTGGCGACGATCATGTACGCGAACAATGAGATCGGAACAATCCAGCCGATCGCCGAACTTGGCGCGATCTGCCGCGAGCGCGGCATCCTCTTTCACACCGATGCGGTACAGGCGGGCGGCGCGTTGTCGTCTGGATGTCAACGAATTACACGTCGATCTGCTAACGCTCACCGCGCACAAATTTTATGGCCCCAAAGGCACCGGCTTGTTGTACGTGCGCCAGGGGACGCCGCTCCAATCACAGATTAACGGCGGCAACCAGGAGCGCCGACGGCGCGCCGGAACGGAAAATATTCCCGGGATTGTCGGCTTCGCGCATGCCTTCCGTACAGCCGACGAGCAGCGTGATGCGTACAACCAGCATTGCGCGGCGCTGCGTGACCAACTGATCGATGGCATCATGGCGACGATCCCGCACGTTCAACTCAACGGTCATCCGACCCAGCGATTGAGCAACAACGCCAATCTGCGTTTCGACTATGTGGACGGCGAATCACTGTTGATGTTGCTCGATCAGCAAGGCTTTTATGCGTCGGTAGGTTCGGCCTGTACCGCAGGATCGGTTGATCCGTCGCATGTCCTGACTGCTCTTGGCATCAACGCGGAACAGGCTATCGGCAGTATCCGCTTCTCGGTCGGGCGATCCACTACCGCTGACGACATCGCAGCGCTGCTCGAACGTCTGCCAACTATGATCGAACGGCTGCGCGCCATGTCACCCGAATACCGCGAGCTTGCCGCAGCATAAGTTCAAGCCGCCGCAATCACCACCCGACACGAGGAATCAATGGCTCAAGTACAAATTCTATACGTCGCGACAGCGGACGGGCTGGCACAACTCGCCAATCCCGGTAACAGTGACCGCTGGCGGGTCGTCGATCAGGCGTTAGCGGGCCAGGATGTGGTCGCGGTACGCGCGTCCGCTGCCGACCCACTCGTAGCGGTTGCAGGAACCGCAAAAGGCCTCCATGCGACCCATGATGGCGGCACGACGTGGCAGCCTGTCCATGATGCCGCAATCACCGCGCTTGCTGCCGCGGCTGACGGCATCTTCTACGCTGGTACGAGCGACAACACGATCCTTCGCAGCGATGACGCGACCACATGGACAGCAATCCACACAGGACTAGGTTCGGTGCGGCATCTGGCGATCCTGGCAGATGAGCGGGTTGCGGCAGTGTATGGTAACGGCCAGGTCGAAGCTTTGCTTGCAGATGGAACCTGGAAAGGCCAGGATGTGTGCGTCCCCAATATCGCAGAGGTTGTCAGCAGCGTGGCCAACCCTCGCGAATTGTTTATCACCAATCACAAAGGTCTGGTGACGCATTGGGGCATCCGTCCGGTGAGCCAGGGTCCTACGGGTGCATTGACGCTGCTGGCCGGCAAACCAGAAGTGATCTTGCTTGGGACCCAGAGCGCACTCCAACGCTCCGATGACGCAGGCGCGAGCCTCACAACCGTCGAAGGTGGACCGCGCACTGTTCAGGTGCTGGTCAATCCACCACGCTACCAGGACTGGGCGTATGCAGGTACGACAAGTGGCGAATTGTGGTTGAGCAAAGATCGCGGGCGCACCTGGGCGATGCTGCGCGATGGTCTCGCCGCTATCCGCGATTTGTCATTCGCTCGCGTACAATAAGCCGCGCGGGAGTAAGACTGACATGTATCGCGCACACTTGAGGGAAGAAACATGCTGGATGTCGTAACGGCAGAAACATTCACCCCATACGTTGGAAGTATGTTCAGCGTGCAGCTAGACGCAGCCACGACCTTCCCCATAGAACTGGTGTCGGTCGTCGCGCTCAGCGTTCATACGGCTCCCAACATACCCAACCCGCGCATGCCCTTTTCGCTGCTGTTTCGTGGCAACCACACGCCTCTGCTGCCCCAGCAGATCTATCATATCGTCCATGACGCTTTGGGCGCGCTCGATATCTTTCTGGTCCCCATCGGACCCGACCAGCAAGGCATGCAGTACGAGGCAATCTTCACCTAGCAACCGCACACCACACCTGTTCATTCAGAACGTCACAGCGGGAGACGGTTGAACGTCGCCTCGTAATACATCGCATCCCCGGAGGACTGCATTGGCACGATGAACAACGGAAACGTGCCGATCCGATGATGCTGCACGATATAGTTGCCCTGGGCCAGGGGCTGATGCAGCGGTCCACTGAACAGGATCGAGAAACTCGCCTCCTGATAGGCACGGTTTTGGTCTTCGGAAGCAAAGATGATCGGCGTCGTGAGGTTTCTGACAGTCGTCAGCACAAGCTTGGCACGGGTCGTATCGAGCGTAAGGCTGAAATCGAGCGTAAGGCTGAAAGTATCGTCAATGAAACGTGCGAACGTCGAGCGTTGCAGCGTCGTCACAAGCTCCTCTAGTGTGGCATTGGGTTCCAGAAGTTGCCCCTGTTGCACGGCAAAGAACGTACTTCCAGCGACAATGACGCCAAAGCTAGCGAGAAACGTGCGTCGCGAGAGCTTGATTGTCGAACGATTCATTGGAAGGGAAACCATATCGGTCATTCTATTTCACACATACTAAAACGAGCGATGACGTACTGATACATCGTTATGTCGTAGGGGGTGTCCACTCCATCAACCAATAAACGCCTTTGTCGGCGATACGCTGAAACCCAAGTCGTTCGTATAGGTGTTGAGCAGGGTTGAACTGCTCGACATGAATACTGAGCGGCTTGTGTACCTGTGCGGCCTCGTCCTGGAGGCTCTGTAGCAGCGCCGTACCCATGCCACGGTTCCGAAACGCCGGTATCAACGCGATGTCGACGATGCGTATTTCCTGCCCCCAGCGTGCCACGTACAGCCGTCCTGCCGGAACACCGTCCACCAGGATGATATCCCAACTTGTATCACGATAGTTCTGCTGATAGTACTCGTGCTGGGCGACGAATTGCATCTGGACGAACGCCGCCTTTTGCTCGTCGGTCCAATCCACTAACGCCAGTTCTGCTTCACGTGTGTGCCAGTACACCTGATACAAAAACAGTTCGTCACCCGCAGCGAGCGGACGCAAGGTAATCGTTTCGGTCATACTATCAGGACCGTGGTGGAAAGATGCCTTGCAACGCGATACAGAAGTTAAGCGTCAGGTACGGCTGCATGTTGGTATGTGGGATGTCTCCCCCTGCCGTTGGCAAGGCTTGAGGTGCCATTATCACCAGATTACTGTTCGTGTTGGTCTGGTAGGCATTCGCGTACCGTGCCAGCGTGTGAGCGGTCGGTGTCGGCATGTCGCCCAAGGTGTTATTCCCCTGCACGGTATGATTGTGCATGGGAATCTCGCTGGTGAGCAGGGTTACCGATTCCGTACCTGACGTTTCGCCCAAATCGTGCAAAGATAACCCCGGTCCCTGTCCCGGTTGCATCGGCGCGTTGCCTTGCAGATTAGGCAGTGCAAAATTGCTCTTGCCATTACCGCCGTAGATCGTGCCAAGCAAGGAAAACAAGGCGGTGTTCTGCGACAATGGCATCAATTGTCCATCACAAAATGCCCAGCCCCGTGGCGCGAAATTGAATGGAAAGATACGAATTTCAGCAACAAATTGATCGGACATCAAGAAACTCCTAGGTCGGCGACGGAAAAATCCCATAGAGTGAGATAATGAAATTGATACACAGGTACGGCTGCATGTTGGTGTGCGGCTGGCTACCACCGGTAGCTCCTACACTGCTGGCTGCCAGCGCACTATTCGGTGTATCCTCCAGATACAGATCGACGCCAGCCGTGCGCGATTGGGCAAGGACAGCCCCAAGCGGATCGGGACTTGAAGCTAGGCTCGACGACGCCAGCATGGGGTGGTTATGGAGCGGCATCTGTTGCACGGTGAGCGTCACCTGCTCCACCCCAGCCATCTCCGCGATCTGATAATTCGTCCCGTCCGGTCCCGTCCCCATGTGTAGCGGGATACGACTCGCCAGATTTGGCAAGTTGAATGTTTCTTGTCCATCACCACCATACGTCGTGCCGATCAATTGAAACAGTGTTTCGTTCTCCGCGATCGCTAACTGCTGTCCTTCACATAACATCCAGCCAGCGGGCGCGAAGTTGCCCGCAAACATACGAATTTCGCCAACATATGGTTGTCCCATTGCCGCCCTCCTTAATTTGGGCTTGGGAAGATGCCCTGGAGGGCGATACAAAAATTAAGAACGAGATACGGCTGCATATTCGTATGCGGCTGACTGCCGCCAACACTTGTCACAGTACCACTCGCCAACGGAACGAGCGTATTCGGCGGAGCATAGACCTGGTTGACTGTGCGAGCGAGAACATTCCCGGTGGTGGCTACTCGCGGAACAGGAGCATTGCCATCCGTGGCGGAAGCCATCAGCGAATGCGTATGTTGCGGCATCTGTTGGTTCGTCAATGTCACGCTCGTCGAGCCTCCCCTTTCGCCAAGCGTATGCCCATTCCCCACATGGATCGGCGTCTGCCCGCGAAGGTTTGGTAGCGCGAAGTTCACTCGTCCATCACCACCATAGGTCGTGCCAAGCAGCGAGAACAATGCCTGATTCTGATTGATCGGCAACAGTTGCCCGTTACACAACGCCCAGCCCTTGGGCGGGAAATTGAACGACATAATTCTAATTTCGCTCAAGAACGGTTCAGACATGGTCTATCTCCGATGCTATTGAAACGTTAAGGCAGCACCGCTGTACATCCCCCAGCAAACGGCTCCCCGGCAGTACTCAATGTTGGCCCGCCTCCGCTGGTCGTATTCGTGTTGTTTGTTAGCGTCGTGGCCGCATCCGTGGTGAAGCCCTGGAGCTTGAGCGACGATGTATCGCTTTGCTGTAGGCGGTAGCCTACGCCGCCATTCGCTCCCTGGCTTTCGTTGTTGGCAATGTTCGCGCACATCGTCGTTGCCTGCCGCGAACGTACCGCAATACCACGCGGACTTGCCGGAAACCCTGAGTTATCGTCAGGGACAGCGACGGTATTGCCCGTCAGCGTTAGATCGAGACTGCCGGTGTTAGTGCTGATGTCACCGGAGCGAATAAATATACCCTCAAAGTCCGTATTTCGGATGGTGTTGTTGGTGATCGCCAGCCGCCAATCAAGGTTGCTGCGATGACTGACTGCGATGCCATAGTAGTCACGAGCACCTGAGCCTGGTGATCCATTGCCGATTATGTTACCACCAACCGTACCGGTGATGACACCATCACCAATGATATTGATCGCGCTTGTCGCGTGCCGGAGCAACGTGTTCGAGCTAACTGTGATGCGCTGTTGACCGCTGCCGCTGCTGCCGAGGTCAATACCAATGTTGTTATCAGTCAGCGTCGAATCGGTGATCGCAATGTTCGCCTGCGTGCCATTGCCGATACTTGTCAGCAACCCACTCGCTTGATTGCCAGCAATCGTTGTGCGCGCAATTGTCACGGTCACATTCGCGCTGCCTTCCGTCACGACGGCGACGCCGTTCGCGCCCGTCCCGACCGGATTTGGTCCAAATGTCGAGCCAGAGATCGCCAGGTTAGTGAGCGTGCCAGTCGCCATTTGTAAGCGAAGGTTATCGCCCTTGGTGCCGCTCACCGTTGTGTTGTTAATTACACTGGAACCGTAGAGTTCATCAAAGCGGATTCCAGCAGCGAACGCAACTGTGTTAGCGCTGTCGTTATTCGTCACACTACTATCAGCAATGCTGAAGTCTGTCAGCTCATCGCCGTACACGCCGTTATTACCATTGTTGGTGATGAGCATACGATTGAGATTCACCGCCCGCGTACTTACCAGGGACACGCCATCGCCTGTCATGTTCTGAATCGTGCCCCCACTGTCGGCGGTACCTGTACCCTGAACGGTTAATCCACCATCCGCACCAGTACTGTTAAGTACGATGCCACTTGTGCCGCCATTCGCCACGATACTTCGGAAGACCAATCCACTCACCCCGATGGTGGTATTCACGACATTCAGTGCCGTACCACCCGCAGCCGTAATGCTGTTGTTGGTGCCGCTGACGTTGATAGCGGTTGCACCACCAGTCGCGTTGAAACCAATACCAGTCGTCGTCACGATAGCCAGGCCACCACCTGAGAATGTAATCGTCGTCCCGGTATTACTTGCGAGTGTCACCGCCGCATTGGCACCAGTGTTCAGCGATTTGCTCGCCCCGCTGAAGGTAACCGTACCGCTACTGTTGTTCTGCACCAGCAATCCCGTCCCGACGCCAGTGATTGCTCCGCTGAACGTCGTGGTGCCACCGGTACGGTTCTGTACCACGATGGTTCGACCACTGGTGTTAGAAACGTCGCCAGCGTAGCTGAATGTGCCGTTCGAGCCGTCCACCGTGATGCCGACTACATTCGTATTCTGAATCGTGCCGTCGGTAATGGTTATCGACGCTCCAACGTTCGTTAGTCTGATGCCTATCATTGGACTTGCGGTCGAACTGCCGGCAGAAACACTGCTGAAGTCAAGCGTACCACTGACGTTAGTCAGGTCCAGGGCTATCCCTTGTTCGGTGGAGATCGACGATTGGCTAACAGTAGTAGATACGCCTGAGCCCTCGACCCCAAGCGTTGCTCCAGTCGTCACGACGGCAATGCCTTTGACAATGCTATCACTCGCCAACCTCAATTTGCCGGGCAGCGATGTCGTTCCGGTGCCGACCGCGGGACGCGCGATCGTGCCTATCGGCGGCGAGATACCCATGACAGCGTCGAAACTTGTGCCGGTGGTAGCCTGACCGACCAACCATTCACCCACGTTCAGCGTCAATCCGCTCGATGCTGTACCGCTATACAGGAAGATACGATGATAGTCTTCATCCACGTCGACGGCGTCATCCATGGTGCCCGGTTCCCCAGCAAGGAACTTGAACGGACTGCTCAAACGACCGTTGCCGTTGGCGGCGGCTGCCGGATCAACGAACCAGATCACCGGCCCGCTAACAGCGATGGTGATCGTGGCAGGCGCACTGGTCCCGGCGCCCGGATTACCGGTGTCGGTCAACGTGTATTCAAGGGTAAAAGTTCCCGTCCCTCCGGGCGGCGGGTCGAAATCGAACGAGCCATTGTTGGTGGACGAAATATTAGCGATCGTACAGCCTGTGCAATTGACCGGCGTCAGCGATGCAATCGAGTACGTCGACGCGAATGTGCCGTTGTTGTCGCCATCATCGGGATCGGTCGCACCGCTGATCAGACCACGGAGGTTAATTTGCATGTTGGTCTGCGCGGTGTAATTCTTCGGCAATGCGGTTGGCGCATCATTCACCGCTGTGACCGAAATTGCAACAGTATCCGTGTCGCTGGCGGGGGCACCGCCGGAGTTGCCGTTATCTTTGGTGACAACCGCTAGGGATTCCGTCCCGCGTGTTGAATTGAAGTTCGACGCGCCACGGTAGATCAGTCCATCGAGTGCCGTATTAATGGCGCTGATAGAACCAGTGACGTGGATGCTCGCTTGTCCGTTAGCCGTGCCGTCCACGAAAGTGAGGCCAACCACCGATGGGAAGGTCAGGATACCGTTATTGACAGTAAGGTCCACCTGAACCGTCGCGCTCCCTGCGTCGGCATCGGCAATGCTCAGCGCGTTACTGTTCGTGGTGGAGAACACCAGATTTGTATCTTCATCGACGGTTTGAGCGCCAGGTACTGTATTCACCGGAGCATCGTTCACCTCGCTGACCGTGATTTGTCGCGTCACAACAGTGCTTAGGTTCGCGCTACTACCGCCATCATCGCCCTGGAAGCTGACGGTACGAGTTGAAGTGCTGGGTGTGTCGCTAGTGTCTGTATAGGTTACGGCACGTAAAGCAGCCTGGTAGTCGGCAAGGGTGGCGACGCCCGATAAGGTCAGTATCCCCGTCGGCGCATCGAACGCTCCAACGATAGTGACGCCCCCAGGCGCACTATATGCCAGCACATCCTGGCCCTGTTGGTAGCCAGTGGTGATCTGGACCGTAGCGCTGCTCAGTGTTGTGTTATCCACGTCATCAACGACTAGCTGAGACGTTACCGGCACGGCGCCGTCGCCTTCGATATATGCGAGTGCAGCGGATTCGAGGTCAGAGAACACCGGAGGATCGTTGACGCACGTCACCGTTATCGACACCGTCGCCTTCGAGCCGCCTGGTGTCAGCGTGTAGGTGAACGTATCGAGTGTCGTTCCTGGTGGGTCGTTACAGTAATGAGTGCTGGGCACGTAGGTCAGCCCTGTGCCGCCACCCGTGATAACGACGGTGCCGTTAGCTGGCTGTGTCACGCTATCGACGCTCTTTGGACCGCCATCCGTGTCTGTATCGTTGGCAAGCACATCCACCGCGGTTGCAGCGGCATCCTCAACAACCGTCGTGCTGTCATCCACCGCCACCGGTGCGACATCAACAGGTGTTGAGGTTGGCGTATTCGTCGGCGTTGAGGTCATCGTATTCGTTGCTGTATCGATCGGCGTTGCGGTCGCCGTACTGGTCGGTGTGTTCGTGACTGTGCTCGTCGGCGTATGCGTCGACGTACTCGTTGCAGTGTCGACTGGCGTGCTCGTTGCCGTATCGACTGGCGTGTTCGTGACCGTATTGGTCGGCGTTGCGGTTGCCGTATTCGTCGGGATGTTCGTGACCGTATTGGTCGGCGTTGCGGTTGCTGGTTCAGTCGGCGTTGCGGTTGCAGTATCGACCGGTGTGTTGGTCGACGTTGCCGTCGCTGTTTCAGTCGGCATTGCGGTTGCCGTATCGACCGGTGTGTTGGTCGGCGTTGCGGTTGCCGTTGCTAGTTCAGTCGGCGTCGCAGTGCTTGTTGCCGTATTCGTCGGCGCGTTTGTCGGCGTTACCGTCGCTGTATCGATCGGTGTGTTTGTGACCGTATTGGTCGGCGTTCGCGTCGCCGTGTCAACTGGCGTTCGTGTAGCCGTATTCGCCGTCGTCCTAGTCGGCGTTGCTGTCACTGTATTTGTCGTTGTTTGGGTCGGTATTGCCGTCGCCGTATTGACCGGTGTATTCGTGATCGTATTGGTCGGCCTTGTCGTCGCCGTGTCAACTGGCGTTCGCGTTGCCGTGCTACTCGGCGTACTCGTTGCAGTATCAACAGGCGTTCGCGTTGGCGTATTTGCCGCCGTACTCGTCGCCGTGCTCGTTGCAGTATCGATCGGTTTTGGCGTCAGCGTATTGGTTGGGCTACTCGTCGATGTACTCGTCACAGTATTGGTCGGTGTACGCGTTGCAGATGGCACCTCACGCGTGGCGGTTTGAGTCGCCGTCGGCTCCGGCGTCGGACAATCCTGGTCTGCCCGGACAGGATGGGTCGAAGTCGATGTTGGTGTGGGTTGTTCAGGTTTGAGCCGTTGGACCACAACCGAGAGCGGCGCAAAAACAAGTGGTAGATAGTAGGTATAAGTGGGTACGCATGGCTCTTGTGTCAGTTCAGAATTCCCTGGTTCGAAAACATCATCCAGCGCTTGAGGCACCTGGAAGCGGGCTGTGGTTTCTGCGGCTTCGTTCCCGCTATTGGGCGACATGGCTGCGACCGGAATCGCCTGCCCGAGCAAGAACATGAGACTGAGCAGCACCTGCAACTGACGAAGGGACATACCAAACTCCGTATTTAAGCGTATGTGAACGACGAGAGCGATACGAGATTCTTACGATGCCTTATAGCACCACAGCAAATTATTTCGGGCAATGCAGGCACATACAGTGTGGAGGATAAACACATTATGTTACCTGCTGGCCATTCAACTGTAGCATTGCGACGTGGTACTTGTCAACAAAACAGGCTCCAAACGCAGTCTGTTTTCTCACAGTCTACGTTCGGAGCCTCTTTCGTATAACGCCCGAGCAGGAATGCGAATCGTTAGCTAACGAGTTGGCGCAGGGTTCGTCGCGTATCTACGAGCGAATGGACCGAACGGTGGATGTGTGCCCAATCGTAATCCGAATGGTCGGTGGCGATCACAACACAGTCCGCAATGTTCAGGGCAGCATCCAGGTCGGTAATACCTTTCATCGCCATGCCTTCGTGATGGAACGATGGCACGTGCGGATCATGGTATTCGACGGTCGCGCCCTTTTCTTGCAGCAGATGGATAATATCGAGCGCGGGCGATTCTCGGATGTCGCTGACATCCTTCTTATACGCAACGCCTAGTACCAGGATACGACTGCCGCGAACCGCTTTGGATGCCTCGTTCAACACATCCTGTACCTTTTGCACCCAATAGCGCGGCATTTCGGTGTTGATCTCACTGGCAAGCTCGATGAAACGCGCCCGGTAGTTGAGGGTTTGCATCTTCCAGGAAAGATACAGCGGATCGATCGGAATACAATGTCCGCCAAGGCCCGGACCAGGCGTGAACTTCATGAAGCCGAATGGCTTTGTTCCGGCAGCATCGATCACTTCCCAGGCATCCAACCCCAACCGATCGCACATCAACAAGATTTCATTGACCAAACCGATATTGACCGAGCGGAACGTGTTTTCGAGAAGTTTGACCATTTCGGCGGCTTCGGTCGATGATACCGGCACGATCCGCTCGATCGCAGATTCGTAGAGCGTCCGACCAGCTTTCAAGCACATCGGTGTCGTACCGCCCATCACCTTCGGCGTATTCGAGGTCATCCAGTCCGTGCGGCCTGGATCGACGCGCTCCGGCGAGAAGCACAAAAAGAAGTCAGTACCAACTTCGAGATTGGCACCATTCTCTTGTAAACGCGGCAAAATAACTTCGGTTGTCGTGCCAGGATATGTGGTGCTTTCCAGGACGATCGCCATGCCACGGTGCAGGTTTTGGGCGATCTGTTCCGCTGCCTGAATAATGAAAGACATATCGGGATCGCCGGTCTTGTTGAGCGGCGTTGGCACACAAATGCTGACCGTATCGCAGTCGACTGAGGACGCTGAAATCAGTCGTCGCATCGAGCAGACCATCGCGGACCAACGACTGCAGTCGCTCCGCTGGAATGTCCTCGATATAGGATTCGCCACGCTTGATTGCGTCGACCTTCCGGTCATCGACATCGATCCCGACCACGCGATGGCCGGCTTCAGCAAACACAACTGCCAGCGGCAATCCGACATATCCCAGGCCAATAACGCTGACAAGCGCCTTGCGAGATGTGATCTTGGATATTATTTGATTTAGTTCGTCGCTCATATATCGATTGCTCCTGCGAGCACCTATAACCCTTTCTGCGTACTCGTTCCCCGACCTTGTTCTATATCGTTTCAGGGTTTCCCTGAAACACTCGATCGGATATCTACAACGGCGTCACATATCTTAAAGGACCATGCGCGAGCATGACCATGCGAGCGTTCGTCTCGTTACGTTGAAAATGGTACGGGTAGGTCACGCCTGTATGTCCGCACTATACGCACAATGTTCCATTGTGCTTTCCACAACCCTGGCACTATCGTTCACCATGTCGCCACAGCCAACAGTACAATCACAATGATAGAAATTGTTTCAATGGCTCGTTATATGGATATGGTGGTTACAAGCGCGCATAATACCATACCATCGCTTGCTCGGCTGAGCCGATTACTTCCTCCCATCTCCATTGCTCCTGACACCGCTATATGGCCCAGGCACCCACGGCGAAGTGCAGTGAACATGTGGTCTGTGCAGCGCATATAGGGGAGTATTAAAGGGACAGAATGAGCTAAAAAAAGGAAGAGATACTGAGGCACTGGGTGATCGTGGCGACATATCCTCAAACAGTCGCCACACCGTTTGCATATTTATGGGAGCAGATTCGTTGATAAATCGAAACGTGCGCTAGCGTGGCTGCGCGTACCTCGATAACCCCTCGATCAAGATATCCCAGAAGCGTGCTCGATCAAGTTCAACGCCGACTTCCACGTTTGGTGGGCGTCCGGTCACCCCCAGCATATCGCAGACGGTCATACCATATGTATATGCGCCGTGCGTCTCGACGACCACATTGACATGGCGGGTCCGTACCAATCCCGGCGCGATCACCTGCGCGACAGCGCATGGATCGTGCACAGGCGCACCGGGGAACCCGAACACACGCTTGTAAGCGTCAGTAAAGAAATCAAGCAACTCGTCAACGAACGCCGCCAGCGGCGTATTTAACTGTCGGATACGTTCGCGTTCTTCCTGAGTGGGGATCGACGTATGTGTAACATCCAGGCCGATCATCGTCAACGGCACACCGCTACTGAACACAACATGCGCCGCTTCGGGGTCTGCTACGATGTTGAACTCGGCGACAGGCGTCGTGTTCCCTTCAGTAAAGCTCCCACCCATCAGCACGATACGTTTCAGATGCTGCGCGATGCGCGGTTCGCGATTCAAGGCAGACGCAACGTTAGTGAGTGGTCCTACTGGGATCAGCGTGATCTCGCCTGGTGCAGTCATCACCTCACGAATAATCAGATCGACGGCATGTTCATCGACGGGTTTGAGCGTGGGAGCCGGTAACATCGGACCGTCGAGGCCTGTGGTGCCATGAATATCGTCGGCGATGATTTGCTCGCGTACCAGCGGACGGCTCATACCAGCGGCGATCGGCACGTTCGTAATACCCGCAAAATCACAGACGCGCAGGGCGTTGTTCAGGGTTTTATCAAGCGTCTGGTTTCCGGCCACAATCGTGATCGCCCGCAGTTCAAGTTCAGGCGACCGTGCCGCCAACAAAATTGCCAGGGCATCGTCGTGGCCTGGATCACAATCCAGAATCACTTTTTGGGGGGACATAGCTGGGCTCTCCTTGCAAGACACATAGTTTACCTCACGGCCGTCCACAGCAAACAAGATGTATCACGCCAGAGCAATACTCACGCTGGCGTGACTAGAACCACTATGCCCCCTCGCTGCTTACAGCCGGGGCGGACCGCGCCGGATGCGCTCACGTTGATCTTTGAACGTGCCACGTTCGTTGTTGAAATGTTCGACCCACCAGGTTACGCCAGCGTCGGCGTACGTCGCTACCAGCGCACGATCCGCCCCTTCGTCGCCGCTCAAAACACCACCGTGCACGATGTCGAAACCGCCTGAACGCTGCTCGCGCTGCGCTTCCACATACGTAATGGCTTCGCGTATGGCTTCGGGCGTCATCTGCGCAGTCAAGGGCACGTCCTTTCCTAGTGGAAAGACCCCATCGTAGGCGGCTGCACGTCGAAACGGTTTCTTGTTCGGCCAGATACCGGCGACCCAGATCGGGATACGCGATTGCACAGGCTTCGGTAGATAGTGGATGTTCTGCAACTGGTAGTAGGTCCCGTCGTAGCTGAACGGCTCACCCGACCACAAACCTGTGAGTACATCCAGCCCTTCGTCCAACATCGCCCCATGAGCGCGGTCGTCGCCTGGCTCGTTGTACGAACGGTATTCGTTACCGCCGCCGATACCAACGCCCAGGATAAGCCTTCCATTGGACAGGTGGTCGAGCGTCACAGTTTGGCGAGCCACTATCCAGGGGCGGCGACGCGGCAGCGGCGTAACCATCGGACCGAGCTTGATCGACGAGGTACGCATCGCGATGGTGGCTAACAGGATCCAGGGATCAGAGATCGGCACTGGCCAGTCCGCGCCAATATGATCCCACACAAAAAAACCATCCCAACCGGCTTCCTCGGCCTCGTGCGCAAGCTCCGCGACGAGGTGTGGCTCGCCAAAGTGATGCCCATCCTTGTCCGGCACACCATAGTTTGGAATATCGACCGCGAACTTCATGCAATCTCCTTCAACAGACCACTGACCACCGACGACCGGTCACCGGAGATCATGTAATTGGTTTTCACCTGGTGCCAGGGTGTTTCGGCGTCGGGACCAAATAATTGTCGTGCAATAGCCGCTGCATTGGTTTGGAACAATCCTGTCGTGAGTTCAGGTGCGTACGCGCTCGGGGCAACGATCTGCGGCAATCGTGCTTCCTTGCCCTGATCGTCGGTACCACCCAGGTCAAACTGAGCGCCACGGTCGCGTCCGGCACGTTGCTCGAATAACCAATCATACATGCCGCGCAACCACGCCACTTCATCAGGGGTCGTGATGGCATCCAGCGCCAAGTTACCCCACTGGTGATAGAAATCGATCTGAGCGGGCGAAAGAACCACAGTTGCGGTGTCGCTCATGCCGCATGCCTCCACTGGCTAAAGCAGGGTACGCCGCCGAATCCGTGGGTATCCCTGCGGCAATCATACTCGATATGAGAAATCTGTTACGGCCAGCCAACAGCCACCTATTATGGAACATGGAACACGAACAAGTTGTATGTTTCAAGTTTTGTTACAGTTTTGGTGGCAAATATACGTTGACGAGACGCCGATCCTGCATCATACTCTGGCACGTACAATGCCGCGCAATGCCGACGGCACCGGGCTGCCTGGACATGCGCATTGTTCTGACTCTCGCGAGGAGGCGATATGACCGACCAATACACACCACGTCGTGAAGACAAATTCACATTCGGACTTTGGACCGTTGGTAATATCGGGCGAGATCCGTTTGGCGATCCGGTACGTACCCCCATCGATCCGGTACGCAGCGTTCACAAGCTCTCTGAACTGGGAGCGTGGGGTGTGAACCTTCACGACAACGATCTCGTTCCCTTCGACGCTTCCGCCGCCGAACGCGACCGGATCGTCAAGGATTTCAAAGCAGCACTTCAGGAAAGTGGCATGGTCGTTCCGATGGCGACCACCAACCTATTTACCCACCCGATCTTCCGCGATGGCGCCTTCACCTCGTCGGATGCCACGGTACGTGCGTTTGCCGTCCAAAAGACGATGCAATCGATGGATCTGGGCGTCGAACTTGGCGCGACCACCTATGTGTTCTGGGGTGGGCGCGAAGGCACCGAAACTGACGTGTACCGCGATCCCGGCGATGCGCTCAAGTGGTTCCGCGAGGCCCTCAACTTTTTGAGCGAATACGTGCGCGACCAGGGCTACGACCTGCGCTTCGCCCTCGAACCCAAGCCCAACGAGCCACGCGCCGACCTGTACCTGCCAACCGTCGGTCATGCGCTGCACTTCATCACCACGCTGGACCACCCAGAAATGGTCGGCGTCAACCCTGAGTTCGCGCACGAAACGATGGCTGGACTGAACTTCGTGCATGCCGTTGGTCAGGCGCTCGAAGCAGGCAAACTGTTCCACGTCGATCTCAACGATCAGTTGATGGGACGCTTCGACCAGGACCTCCGCTTCGGTGCGGAAAACCAGAAACGCGCCTTCCTCCTGGTGAAGATGCTGGAAGAAAGCGGCTACGACGGCCCGCGCCATTACGACGCACACGCTTATCGCACCGACGACGAAGAAGGCGTATGGGCGTTCGCACGCGGTTGTATGCGGACCTACCTGATCCTCAAGGAGAAGGCACAACGCTTCGCCAAGGATAAAGAGATTCAGGCGATCATCAGCGAACTACAGGCCGACGACACCGCCTATGCCGGACCAAGCACCGCGACCTACAGCGCCGACGCGCATGAACGCCCTCAAGGGACACAGCGTTCGACCTCCCCACGATGTCCCGCCGTGGTCGTCGCTATGAGGAACTCGACCAACTGGTCGTCGAACTCCTGCTCGGCGTGCGCTAGTACACATCTGGAGCCGCGAACGCTCGGCGCGTTCGCGGCTCCAAGTAAGGGGGTTCTTTGTGCAATATCTGCTGGGCATTGACGTGGGAACGAGCGGCGTCAAAGCTGTTGTGATCGACACGGCTGGCACGGTCGTCGCCAGTGTCACCGAGGAATATCCGCTTTCGACGCCCCAGCCGTTGTGGTCCGAGCAACAACCGGCGGATTGGTGGCGCGGAACCCAGACGGCGATCCGTCGCGTCGTAGCGGAAAGCGGCGTTGGCGGCGATGCGATCGCCGGACTAGGCTTGACCGGACAGATGCACGGCGCGGTGTTTCTGGACGACGCGGACAACGTCATCCGACCCGCGATGCTCTGGAACGATGGACGCACCGCCGCCCAATGCGCCGAGATCACCGAGCGTGTTGGCGCGGAACGACTGATCCAGGTGGCGGGCAATCCGGCGCTGACCGGCTTTCAAGCGCCCAAACTGCTATGGGTACGCGAACATGAACCAGCGGCATACGCCCGTATGGCGCGCTTGTTGTTGCCGAAGGATTATGTGCGCTATCTGCTGACGGGCGAAACCGCTACGGACGCTTCCGACGCAGCAGGAACACTGCTGCTCGACCTCGCAGCCCGCGATTGGTCAGATGAGATTCTCCAGGCGCTGGAAATACCACGCGAATGGCTGCCCAAGGTGTATGAAGGACCGGAAGTGACCGGACAGTTGCGCGATGAGGTCGCCGACGACCTCGGCTTGCCACGCGGCTTGCCGGTGATCGCCGGAGGTGGCGACAACGCGGCGGCAGCGGTCGGCAACGGCGTGATCACGGAAGGTAGCATCACCAGTTCGATTGGCACAAGCGGCGTGCTGTTCGCTCACAGTGACCGGGTGCGCCTCGATCCGCAAGGCCGCTTGCACACGTTCTGCCATGCGGTGCCGGGGGCCTATCACCTGATGGCGGTCACGCTGTCGGCAGGCAATTCATTGCGCTGGTTACGCGACACTCTGACGCCCGACGTCACGAGCGGCTACGACGCGCTGGTTGCGGAAGCCGAAGCAGTACCGCCAGGGTCGGAAGGGCTAGTATTCCTGCCATATCTGATGGGCGAACGCACGCCACACCTCGATCCGCTGGCGCGTGGCGGCTTCATCGGCCTGACCGGGCGGCATGGGCGCGGGCATCTGGTGCGGTCAGTGATGGAAGGCGTGACCTTCAGCCTGCGCGATGGGCTGGAGATCATGCGCGACATCGGCCTCGACGTGGGCGAAGTGCGCGTGACGGGCGGTGGTGCTCGTAGCCCGCTGTGGCGACAGATGCAAGCGGACGTGTTCAATGCGCCGATCACGCGTATGCGCGCCGAGGAAGGTCCGGCGTTCGGCGCGGCATTATTGGCGGGCGTCGGATGCGGGCGTGTTCGCCGATGTCGCCGCCGCTGTCGCCGCGACGGTCGCCACGACCACCGTCACCGACCCCGACAGCACGGCAACACAGGCATACGACCGAACCTATGCGATCTATCGCACGCTATACGGCACACTCAAGCCGACCTTCGAGGCATTATCGGCGCTGTAAAAGAGCAGGCCGGGCGCAGGTGCGCCCGCCCTCCCTTTCTCATCCGGGGAAATCTAGATCGCTACGTCCTCGATCTGGATCGCAGGTCCGGTTTCCGAGGTAATGTGAATCTGTAGGTTGCCACTTGGAAGCGGACCACAGGTGAAGCTTCCCAGGTCGTCCACGACAGCGGCACCCACGAACGCGCCCTTTAGGTAGGCCGCGACCAGCGCGCCCGTCCAGCGATCCTGATCGTCCTCGTCATCCGCGATCTGACCCACCAGCATCGTTTCCGTCGGCCCCTGCTCTACCGGATCGAGAACGATCGTAGCGACGGGCGAATGTGCGACCAACGGCGCATGACCACCACCACGCACCGCCCCAAATCCGGGACGCGATGGCATGATGCGTGCGACCAGTGTCGCAAGCTGAGTACGCGGCTGCCACCCTCGCTCGGCGATAGTTGCAGATTCGGTCTGAGGTTGCGGCGCGGTATCGCCCACCAGGAACGTGCGTAATACCTCGACCTCATCCGCACAACGCACGCAGACCGTAAGATGCTTTGTGACGGCACGTTCTTGCGAGCCGCTCAGAAAACCTAGATGATACACTCCGAGTTCTTCGGGCGTCGGGCAATCCCATCGGTAAAGCGGTGCACGCACCCCCTGCTCAAAGCGTTGTGCCTCGGTCAGCCGTGCCATACAGCCGTCGCACATGGCGAGGTGCGCCATGACCTCCTCTGATGCAACGCCATCGAGCGCCAGGTTAATATCTTCGTCGCTCACAGGCGGCGGATTGCTACACGACATGGCCTTTCCTCGTTTCCAATCAATCGTCGATCCCAACAGGCAACACCCAATCGACCGATATGGTTGTCCTGGGTGTCAGATCGTAGACGATCGCTTCCTTCTCCAACCTCTCGCATCAATCAATGCGTCATGCGACCGAATATCACGACTGACGATATATTATGTTGAGCCACCAGCCGCGATCTGCTGCATCGTGACATCGGACCGCAACAACCGCCGGATGCGATACAACGCTACCGATACATCACGTTCGTTACTCCAATGCACGCGGTAGGCCACGCAAATCTCGCGGGGTTTCAAGCCAAGCACAAACACGCACCGCGCCAGCAGTTGGTCGCGTTCGTCGGGCAACAGGCGCACGATATGTTGCCAGAGTTCCGCCGCGACCACGCTTTCGCTCAGGTCAGGCGTTGAAGAAGGCTCAACGCCTTCCGCGAATGGCAACACATCTACACGTTCCTTGCCCCGCAAATATTGTGCGATTGACGTATGCACACACATCTTGAGATAACTCAGAATAGCCGCGACGGTCGGGAAACGCTCGAACTTCGCTCCAGCGAGTGCGAAATAAAACGAACGAAACGCATCGCCCGCGAAATATTCGGCGTTTTCGCCGGTCAGCGCGAAACGACTATGGTGTCGCACCCAACTCAACACCAAACCTTCATAGGTACGGTACACATACGTGAACGCATCCATGTCGCGCTCCGCGAGCGCACGCCGCAATAGCTCGAAGCACCATTGCGGATCGTTGGGTTGTTGGCGGGTGAACTTATCGGTCTCACTGGCACACCGCTGGGCTAGCTCTGCTGTACGAATCATGCTTACCATGCGGCAAAGCTCCTCATGGTCGATACTGTAGGATGACGGCAACACAGCGAACGTTCATCTGTAACCGCACGCGCATTGTAGCATGGACAACCTACGCTGGTACTTGAAGCGGGTTTTACGCTGGTGCTATGATTGGGGTGACAAAAGCATCCTCGCCCGCATTCATTTCACCGAACGACCGAATCAATGGACGAACACATATTGGTTGAACAGTTGAGCACGATTGCGCCAGAACAAGGTGCCATGGCTGCCGGACGAGGCGGCACACCTGGTCGTGCAACGGCTCAAGGCAGAGGCCGACCGCTATTGGACGATCAACGCTCACCGCTCGCTCGAACTGGCGGAAACGATCGTCGCCATTGGCGAGCGCCGGAACGACCGCTCACAGATCGCGTTGGGTGGCATGGCGCGTGGCGATGCCTTACAATTTCTGGGACGCACCGCCGAAGCGTGGGACGCATTGGAGGCCGCCGGAACGCTGTTCGAGCAGATCGGCGATGCATACGGCTGGGCGCGAACCCGCATCGGACGCCTCCAACTCTGCGCCGACCTCAACTGCGTCGAGGAAACGCTGGCGGACGCCGCCCGCGCTCGTACGATCTTCCTCCAGGCGGGCGACGACGAAAAGCTGTTGCGACTGGAACTCAACACCGGCAACACCTATTACTTCCTGGGCAAGTACCGCCGTGCGCTCAACCACTACGATACCGCCCTGGCGATTGCCGTCGCGTTGGGCGAACCGGGGCAAGCCTACCTTGGATCGATCAACGTCAACAGCGGCATCGCATTGCAATACCTTGGTAACTTTCGGGCTGCCCGCGAACGCTACGAACAGTCGCGGGCGCTTTTCGCCCGTCGCGGCGAAACCAGCGCGGTCGCCGATACCGACCTCAATCTAGCGTATCTCGAACAGGCGGAAGGCCATTACCCGCAAGCGTTGCGCCTGCTGCACCAGATCGCCGAGGTATACGCCAGGGAGGCGTTGGAGCGCGATGCCGCGCTGGTCGAGCGCGATATGGCGGAATGTTATCTGGTGCTGAACCGCTACGCCGAGGCTCAGGAACTGGCACGTAAGGTCCGTGACGTGTTCAGCCGGTTGGGCGCACAGTACGAGGAAGCCCGCACCCTGATTCAACTTGCCAGCGCATATGCTGCCGCAGGCAAGCTGGACGCAGCAGCCGCTGCGCTCGACGATGCCGAGCCGATTTTTGCGGCGCTTGGCGCGACGACATGGAGCGCGATGGTTCGACACTGGCGTGGACGCATCGCGCTCGAACAGGGCGATACCGCAAGCGCACGGCATGAAGCGGCGGCGGCGATCGAAGTATTTCGCGGTGCTGGACAGGACGTGAACCAGGCAACAGCGGCGTTGCTCCATGGGCAAGCCTGCTTTGCCGATGGCGACGCTGCGGCTGCCGCAGATGCCGCAGCTTTCGCGCTGGCCGTTGCACGGCGTGCGAATATCCCACCGCTGCGCTACACTGCCCACCTGCTACTTGGACGCATTGCCGAAGGCGCCGGGGACGAACGGCGTGCCGTGCGCCGCTATCAGGCCGCCGCCGCGACCGTGGATCGCGTTGAGCGGCGTTTAACGCTCACGCTACGCCCGGGTTTCCTGCAAGACAAGGGTGAGGCCCTGCGTGCGCTGATCGCCCTGTACCTACGGACCGGACAAACCTCGCAAGCATTCGAGGCACTGGAACACGCTAAATCGCAGGTACTCCTTCGCTACCTTTCCAACCGCGAACACCTGCGCTGGAGCCAGACCGACGCCGATAGTCGCATACTGCGCGGCGAACTTAACCGCCTCCGCGCCGAGCATCACTGGTTCTATGCGCAAGCCTACGAGCCGTCCGAGCAGGGGATTGACGAGCGAGCCTTCGCCCACGCGCGCCAGGAAATAGCATCACGCGAACGACGCATGCGCGAGATCAGCGAACAACTATATCTGGCGGCACCGGAGCAAACGGCATCGCACGACCGCGCCTTCTCGCTCCATGCCATCCAGCAACGGCTAGGCGACGATGTGCTGATCGAGTTCTATAACGACAGCACACACCTGTGGGCGTTCACGATTGACCAGCAGGGAGCGCAGTTCCATGCGCTGCCGATCAGTGTCGCGGCGCTGGACCGTTTGCTTGCACAACTCCAGACCAACGTCGCGGGCGCACTCGTGAGCGGCAACGAGACCGCGTTGCGCGGACTGACGACGATGGCGCAACGCATCCTTGGGCGGCTTTACGACGCTTTGCTTGCCCCGTATGCCGCACGCTGGACCGACCACACACGGTTACTCATCGTGCCATACGGCGCGTTGCATGTACTTCCATTTCATCTGCTCCACACGGGCGAACAGTATTTGCTGGAACAGCATGAGGTCGTAGTACTACCAACGGCAGGGCTCCTGTTGCGCCAACCTCCGGTGCGCTGCTCAGGTGCCGTCGTGCTGGGTCATTCGTGGGAACAGCGCCTGCCTGCAACGCAGGACGAAGCACGACTGGTGCATGACCTGCTCGGCGGGACGATGCTGCTGGAAGCGCACGCCACCCGTCGCGGCCTCCACACGACGCCGACCAAAGTGCTCCACATCGCGGCGCACGGCGAACATCGGCTCGATCAACCCGATCTATCCTATGTGCGCCTCGACGACGGACAGGTGTATGCCGACGACCTGCTGCAAGCCGACCTGGGCTATGAACTCGTGACGCTGAGCGCCTGTGAAACGGGCCGCGCGACCATCGCCGCCGGAGACGAACCGATCGGTCTGGGGCGAGCGTTGCTCTACGCGGGTGCGGGTGCACTGCTGATGAGCCTGTGGCGCGTCGACGACAACAACACCACACCGCTCATGAACGAGTTCTACACGCGGCTAGCAACAGGCGCCTCGAAGATTGCGGCATTGCGTCAGGCACAACTCGCGATGTTCCGCGCTCATCCGGCAGCACATCCGGTGTATTGGGGAGCCTTTCAACTGATCGGCGACCCTGGCCCGTTATCACAATCGTCTTCGCTATCACTCTAAGGAGGTCTTTGTATGGAGCCGTATCAAACCGGCAAGGATACACGCCCGTTTTCCTATTTCGCTCCCGATACGTTCATTCTGGCAGTTACGCATAACAGCACTCTTTCCACCGAGGAGGTCGTCGAAGGTCTGCAAAAAACGCGCATCGGCAATGAGAACAAAACGCTCAATCGCAGTCTGCGCGACCTGTCGTCGTCGGTCCGTCGAAAAAGCCGCCTGCCCCTGCGCTACGAGCCGTCGGCGCGGTTCTGGGAGGAGGAAAAGGAAAACCTGCCGCCATTGCGCGGCCCCGATGGGAGGCCATCGGCGATTTCGCTGGTGTTCCTGGACATGCCCGCCAAACGCAGACGCTCCGATGCGGAACTGATCACGCTGGTCGATGAGATAAACAAACTGCTCGACGATCCCAACGACGACCAGGAGATCGTCATTCAGGCGCTGGTGCCATCATGGTACTGCAACGCCACGCCCAAGGTGATCGGCACAGGCGGACCGGGCGCGCGACCCGTCGCGGCGGCGCTCGATAGTCGCTGGGCGACAAGCGCGGTGAGCGAGGCGGGAACGCCGTTCGGATTCAGTTCGCCCGCACTTGAGGCGCTGGACGCCAAGCGCGGCGATCCTCGACCCGTCGAAGTGGCGATTCTCGACACCGCACCATCAGAACGACAACTCGCCGCCGCCTATGGTCGCTGGGGCGCGGAGCATCCACTGCTGCGCAGTTTGCTGGAACCGAGCGACGGAGCACGACGGCTACGGACCAGCTACGCCGCCGACTTTCTGGCAGGAACCGGCGTCGCTCTACCCAAAGATTCAGGCATCAAGGGACATGAATACAGCATGGAGGACCACGGCCTGTTCGCCGCCGGAATCATCCATACCGTCGCCCCCGATGCCGACCTGCATCTAGTCGAGGTCCTCAACCAGTTCGGCGTGGGATCGCTGGAAACGATCGCCCGTGGCGTCGAAGCCGCGCTCGAACGCAGGCGCGATCCAAAGGCGGCGCTGGTGATCAACTGCTCGTTCATGTTGAGCCTGCCACGTCCCCCTAGCCGCGACCGCGCCGGACACCCCGCGCCAGACTTCCCCTGGTCGCTGGCGAACAACGACCGTCTGCTGCAAGCGTGGGCGCTGCCGTTGCTTCTGGTGTGCGACCGTGCGATCAGCGCGGGAGCGGTCATCGCGGCTGCCGCTGGCAACGACGCCGAACTCGCCCCCGGCAACCGCGCCGGACCGCGCCCACCGGCACGCTATCCAGCGGCGTTCGCCAGCGTGATGGGAGTCGGTGCGCTGACCGTGAACGGCGCACCAGCGGGCTACTCGAACTTTTCCGACGAACCGACGAGCAGGGGATTAGTAACCTTCGGCGGCGATGTCGCCGCGACGGCGACGGGCATCGTCAATACCTCCGTCCCGCTGGTCGCCAACGCCGAGGATGGCGTACTGGGCGTATATACCGGCGATCTACCGAATCCAGGCGCGATGATACCAACCCTCAGTACCGGCAAGTACCCACATCCGATTCGCAATAAGAGCGGGTGGGCGCGTTGGGCTGGAACGTCCTTCGCAACGCCCGTGATCAGCGGGGCACTCGCCCGCACGATCCGCAACGGCACCGCGCCACAGGACGCCGAGCAAAAGTTACGCGACGCGGAAACAGCGACATCGTCACTGGGGGAGCAGACCTTCACGGTCAAGCAGGGATAAAACACGACGCCCCGACGAGTGGTATCGTCGGGGCGTCGATAACGGCAGGAGAACTATCCGGCGACTTCTGCGACATCGGCCTCGGCGCGTTCGCGGGTCGAGCCACCAATCGAGAAGTAGGTCGCCTGTGGATGATGCACCACGATTGCGGCGGTCGATTGCTCCGGGATCAGCTGGAAGGCATCCGTCAGGCTGATACCGGCTTCGGCGGCGGGCAGAATCTGGAACACCTTGGTGTGTTCGTCCAGGTCAGGACAGGCCGGATACCCCCACGAATAGCGCTTGCCACGCGGGTCGGTGATGCCGAGTCCCTGCCGGATGATACGGTTGGTCCATTCCGCCAACCCTTCGGCAGCGGTCACGGCAAGTCCATGCACCAGATACGAGCGGCTATAGTCGCCTTTGGCCTGTAGCTCGTCGATGTAGTCGGTCGCCACCTGTCCCATCGTCACGAGTCTGGAAGGCTGCCACGTCCATGCGCCCACTTTCCACCGAGGCGTAGTAATCGGCGATGCACAGACGCTCGCGTTCGGGCTGACGCGGAAAGACGAAGCGCGTCAGTTCGCGTTTGCGGTCGGCGGGATCGTAGACGATCAGGTCCTGCCCCGCCGATTGGACCGGGAAGAAGCCATAGGCCACCGCTGGCTGCAACCAACCCTGCTCGATAGCATCACGCTGGAAGCGGCGCAGGTTCGGCATGAACTCTTTTTCGACCAGTTCGCGGTATTCCTCGCCCTTGGCGTTCTTCGCGCCCCATTGCAACCGGAACAGCGCGTTGAGGTCCATGCAAGGCCACACGTCTTCGAGCCGGATACGGCGTGTGGTTTGCGTTCCCCAGAACGGCGGCGTTGGGATATCGACATCGGTACGGACGTTGGAACGTGCACCTTGCTCGCTCGACCGACCGACCTTTTCCAATACCGTGCGTCCGCGCTCCGGCTGTTGGAGCGCCGCGACCGCCTCCTGGTGCGTGCGCTCGACGAACGCCGCACGCGAAGCCACGTCTGACAGGCGATCCATCGTTTCAAGACCCTCGAAGGCGTCCTTGCAATAGAACACGCCGGGATCGTAGGCTACACCGTCGGACACGAACGAGATGCGCTGACCATACTGGCGATTGATCGCCGCGCCGCCGACCAGGATCGGATAGTCCAGGCCGCGCTTGTACAACTCCTGCACGCACAACGGCATCTGCTTGGAGGTCGATACCAGCAGCGCCGACAGACCAATCGCGTCGGCCCCTACTTCCTCGGCCTTGGCGATGATCGTGTTGAGTGGCACCTGCTTGCCCAGATCGAACACGGTATAGCCGTTGTTGGACAGGATCGTGTTGACCAGATTCTTGCCGATGTCGTGAACGTCGCCATACACCGTCGCCAGCACGACCTTACCCTTGGTCACGCCAGCGACGCGATCGAGGTATTGTTCGAGATGCGCGACGGACTTCTTCATTACTTCGGCGGATTGCAGCACGAACGGCAGGATCAACTCGCCCGCGCCGAACTTGTCGCCGACCTCTTTCATGGCAGGCAGTAGCACATTGTTGAGCGTATCGACCGCCGCATCGCCGCTGTGTCGCTCCGTCGTCCATGCGCTGCGCGATGATCGTGTCGATGTCCGATTCGACGCCGTCCTTCTTGCGATGGACGATCTTCCAATGGATCCGCTGCTCGACAGTCATGCCCTCGGTCGGATCGGCTCTTGCTTTCCTTTTCCGTCGCCGTACTCTGGCTGAACAGTTGGATCAAATGCGATAGGGCATCCTCGGAGCGGTCGAAGATCACGCCTTCGCAGGCCTCACGTTGTTCCTGCGGAATATCGGCATAGGCCGTGACATGCGCGGGATTGATGATCGCCGCATCCAGTCCGGCATCGACGGCATGTTTCAGGAAGACCGAGTTGAGCGCCGCACGAGCATGCGGATCGAGGCCGAACGACAGGTTCGACACGCCCAGAATCGTCAGACAGCCGGGAATGTGCTGTTTGACCAGCCTGATGCCTTCGATAGTTTCGACGGCATTGCGGCGTTCTTCGGCCTGTCCGGTGCTGATCGGCAGACACAGCACGTCGAATAGCAGCGCTTCGCTTGGCACACCATACTCGTCGCGTGCGATTTGCGTGATGCGTTGCGCGATTTCGAGCTTCTTGTCGGCGGTACGCGCCATGCCGTCTTCGTCGATGGTCAGGGCGATCGTCGCCGCGCCATAGCGTGCCACCAGCGGCAGCACACGGTCGATCTTATCGCCGCGCCCACCTTCGAGCGACACCGAGTTGACGATCGCACGTCCGGGATACATTTCGAGCGCGGCCTGCAGCACATCGGCTTCGGTCGAGTCGATCACCGCCGGAAGTTCGATGCCCAACGCCACTTTCTTGAGCAGCCGTTGCATCTGCGCCCGTTCGTCGGCGCGTTCGGTCATGGCAACGCCGATGTCGAGCGCATGCGCTCCGGCGTCCATCTGCTCGTGAGCGACCTCCATCAGTGCGTCGTAGTCATCATTCAGCAGCAACCGCTTGACCTTGCGCGATCCAGTGGAGTTGAGCCGTTCGCCGACCATCAGCAGTGTCGCGTCCTGCTTGAGCGACAGCGCACGCATGCCCGACGCGACCATCGGCTCGTGTTCAATCTCGCGCTTTTTGGGGGCGTGTGCATGACCGAGTGTATCAGCCAGGTACTTGATATGCGCTGGCGTGGTGCCGCAGCAGCCGCCGACGACCGACACACCCAGATCATCCACGAACTCGCGCAGCGACTGGGTGAACGGTTCCGGTCCCAGGCCGTAGACAGCCTTGCCGTCAACGTTGATCGGGAGTCCGGCGTTGGGGATACACGACACATGCACCCTGGCGTGTTCGCACAGATAGCGGATCGGCTCGCGCATGTGTTCCGGTCCGGTCGAGCAGTTGAGGCCGATCACATCCACGACCGGCATAGCTTCGATCGTCGCCAGCACCGCGCCGATATCGGCACCCAGGATCGTGCGTCCCGACACTTCGAGGAAGAACTGCGCCTGAACCGCTACATCGTGGCGGTCGAGTTCGCTGAAGCAGCGTCGGATGCCGTCCAGGGCTGCCTTGACTTCCAGCACGTCGAACGACGTTTCGATCAGCAGCACGTTCGCGCCGCCTTCGACCAGGGCGCGTGACTGTTCCAGAAAGATGTCGCTCAGTTCGTCGAAGGTAATATCGCTGAGAGCAGGTTCGTCGGACGAGGGCAACTTGCCAGTCGGCCCGATCGAGCCAGCGACGAAGCGCTTGCGTCCGTCGAGGGCTTCAAAGCGGTCGGCGACGCGACGGGCGATGCGGGCGGCCTCGACGTTGATCGCGTAGGTCTGCTCGCCCAGACCCCATTCTTCGAGCCGGATGCGCGTCGATTGGAAGGTACAGGTTTCGAGTACGTCGCAGCCCGCTTCCATGAACGAGGTATGCACCTGCTCGATCACATCCGGTCGGGTGATCACCAGATAATCGCGACAACCATTGTATTGTTCGCCGCCAAAATCCTCCGCCTGAAGATCGAATTCGTCCAGGCTGGTTCCCATCGCGCCGTCATAGATCAGGACGCGATGCTTGAGTTCAGCGAGATATGGTGATTGGTTAGCTCTATCGGTCACGACCCACCTGTACCTTTAATAACAAAAACCCCTTCCAGATAGGGAGGGGCTAGCGCACCTCCTCATCTTCCAGACGTTCACCGTCTGCCGGAGTTAGCACCCACCGCACACGCGCCATTGGCATGTGCCGGGTTGCCGGGGCTTCGTCGGGCCGATCCCTCCGCCCCTCTGGATGAGGTTTTGATTTGTTCTTTCGCCGCCGAAGTATAGCAACGGGGTTTCGTTACGTCAATGCCTGCTTCTTGGTTTGCGTGTTGTAGCGGTTCATGGCGGCGAGCAACCCTTCGCGCACGAAGGTTTCCACGGCGTCCGCGACACGACCGTACAGGTCGGGCAACTGCTCGGTTTCGGCACGACTCCAGTTTCCCAGCACATAATCGCGAGTGTCCCACCCTTCGGGCGGACGTCCGATGCCGACGCGCAGACGTGGGAACACATTGGTTCCCAGGTGCGTGATGATCGACTTCATGCCGTTCTGACCGCCCGCGCTGCCATCCGCACGTATCCTGATCGTGCCAAAGGGCAGATCAAGGTCGTCGTAGATCACCAGGAGTTGCTGCTGCGGATCGAGTTTGTGCCAGCGCACCAGCGGTCCAACAGCCTGCCCGCTGTCATTCATAAACGTGAATGGCTTGGCCAGCACCACACGCTGTCCGGCGATCGAGCCGCTGGCGATACGAGCTTTGGACTGCTTTTCACCGAACCCAAGACCATAGCGATCAGCCAGGTATTTGAGCGACTGAAAGCCGACGTTATGGCGATTTTTCACATATTCTTCGCCCGGATTGCCCAGGCCGACGATTAAGTACATCAGGTCTTCCGTATAATATCCGGTATTCTACCAAAATCTATCTGCTCAGCAGGCCATCAGCTGATGATGAGCTTGTTCATTGGAGTGTCAGCATGCGACCATTGTGCGGCGAATCGACGCTTTCTATACTGGTGAAGTGAGAACGTGAAAACCAAATCCCTCCGTTTGACTGTAGCACTTGCGCTCGCGCTGGATTTTTCCGGGTCGCTGCATGTGTATGGTATGGAAGATGCCCTGGGAAGCACCAGAGAGAACATCATGGCGACGATCCTGACCATCATAGCCGGACTATGGCTCACCGCCAAAGCCGTCCCGTCGTCCGACCAGGACGGCGATGATGTGTACTGGGTCGCATTTCTGCTGCCGCTGGCTTTTGTCCTGTCGATCTCCGACATTTTCAGCTTCGTCCAGGAGGGATGGTCATTCGCCCGTTACATCATGTTCATCGGCGGCACGGTCGCGCTGGTGCTGCTGGCGGCGCGGCGCGCCCCGACGCCATGGATCGCCGCCGTCGCGTTCGCGCTTGGGGTCGGTCTGCGCTCGATTCATATGAAGTATGTGCCGCTCGAACCGATTCGCGGCGATATGCTACCGCTGGTGCAGCAAGCCCTGGGTAATCTGTTCGCGGGAAACAGTCCCTACACCACCTACTCCATGCCCTGGGAACTACCGTTGACGTATCTGCCCGTAACCTGGCTCGCCTATGCACCGGCATTCCTCACCAATCTCGACCTTCGCTGGATCAACATCGTGGCTGAGGGCGCGATCCTGGGCGCGGCGCTGTTTACGGCGCGGCGTATGCCAGGGCGCACCATGCGTGCCGACGCGCCGCTGTTGTTGTGGTCGTTGCTGTTCCTGTTGCCAAGCGTCATCCATTGGGACATGATAACGAGCGCTCCGATTGGCTGGGCAGTGTTAGCCTGGGCGCTGGCGCTCGTGGTCACACGGCGGCGCGAGGCACCGTTGCTGATCGGTATGTGCGCTGCTACGACGCCATTTATCGCGGTTTTCGTGCCGCTGATCGCCGTGCACTGGTGGCGCACGGATGGCCTCGCGGTGCTTGTACGACGGGGCGTGGTCGCTGCTGCGGTCGCCGCCGTGCTGATATTGCCGTGGTTCGTCTGGTCACCGCAGCCGTTTCTCGACGGTAGCTTCCGCTGGTTCAACGACCTCGACAGATTCCCCGGCACGAAATGGCAGGGCGAGGAAACCTGGGTGCAGATCACCGGATGGAGCGGCGAGTTCTGGAGGCGCGGTTGGGAAACGTGGCTCAAGCCAATCCAGTTGCTATTGGTGCTGCTTGTCACCGCGTTGTATGCCTTGCGACGAGCCAGCCGTACCGATCTGTTACCATACAGTACGGCAGCATTTATCCTGTTTATGTCGTTCAATCCGGTCTTATGGCCGTATTTGTATAACCCTGCCCTGATCGCGGCGCTGCTGGCGACGGCTGTACCGGCATCCGGTCTTGTCAACCCAACTCAAAAGAAAGCACACGCATGAAACATCGTTCATTCCGTCCGCTCGTTTTCATCAGTACCGTTGTCCTGTGTGTTGGCCTGGTCGTACCAAGCAAAGCCGCGCCGACCGCCGCCCGTTCGCAGGTGGCAGTCGACGCAGATGTCGAAGCGCTGGTCTTTGAAAACGGCTATACCGCGAACATCATCGGCAATGGATCGAGCCGTGTGCTGCGGTCCAGCCAGAAGAACTACACCAACACTGGCTGGGTGCGCGATCTGGATTATGCCATCGCCGGATACAGCTATACGCTGCACGATATGAGCGTGATGCGCGAAAATGTCGATCTCTTTCTCGCAACCACCAATAACGAGGGTGTTGTTGCCGAAACCTACGACATCATCCTTAACCGAGGCGTGAACAGCGGTGCGTGGGACGCGATGCCAAATCTGATCGACGCGAGCTATGTGTATGCGTCCAAGACCGGCGACCGCGAATGGGTCGCCCGAAACATTGGCACGCTCGAACGGATCGCCGGTTGGATCACCCGCCTCGACACCAACAGCGACGGTATGCCCGACCGCGACATCTTTCCTTATGGCTATTTCGACACCGTCGAAAACAGCGTCATGCATACCTATGCCATCGCCAAGTTCTATTCCGCCTATCGGGAGATGGCCTCGCTCCAGCGCATGCTCGGACGCGACGGCACGCAGTACGACGCCCTGGCGAACCGTCTCCGCGCTGGATTCCACCTCAGCACAGCAGCGGGTGGCTATTGGCCCGCGAATCAGGCGTGGCCTATCGCGTGGCGCAAGGCCGACGGTCGCGTGTTCAACGTTTTGGAAACCTTCGGTGTGTTCCAGGCAGCCCATGATGGATTGCTGGGTCCGGCGGACGGTTGGCGTTACCGTAACCTGATGGCCTTGATGCACAACTCGCTCGCCACGCTGATCGGCGGTCCGACGCCTACCAAGCTGACACTAGACGGCTATCCGCTGTCGGTGCGCCGCGACATCGTGCCACCTTCACAAAACTGGATGCTCGATGCGTCCGCGCCCTGGATCGTCGGGATTCATGCTCCGGCGATGGCGGTGGCGGGCTATCCCGAAGACGCACAGGCCGTGCTTGGTGCCTACAGCGCGATGGTACGTGCGGTTGTGCCGCCGACGATGGAGTTCGCGGCAGGTCCGAACGCACGCTATGGCGCAGGCGATTCCGGCGACCGTGGGCGCACCTGGGACAATGCGGCCTGGTTCGCGGCGATCTATGGTGGTCACTTCGGTCTGACGATGACACCTTCGGAACTGATCATCGCGCCACAGCCGTTCCGGAAGGTAGCGGGCGACCGCCTTGACGACTTCCTGTACCAGGGCGCGCGCGTCACGATGGAACTCGACGCCACGAACCGTGTCTATCGTCTGACTACCGATCAGCCGCTCAATGTCCTGCTGCGTCCGGTCGGCGACGGGGCGACAGTGTATGTCGACGGTCAGGATCGTGGACCTGAATTTCGAACCCGCATGGAAGCAGGGCAATCGATTTATGTTCAAACCGTGGGACAAAACGCTGAACGTGCTGACCCAGCCTTCGAGCAGGTTTGGCGACGTGCCGACGGGCCCGTGCAACGCGGCGAGGCGACGCGCTCGTGGCTATGGGGTCCGATCCCGTTTCGAACTGCCGCCGAGATATATGCCGAAAGCCCGAACGGCTACCGTCAGGTCGATTACTACGACAAAGCCCGTATGGAGATCACCCGTCCGGCAGGCGATCGCAACGACCGCTACTATGTGACCAACGGCCTATTGGTCAAGGAACTGGTCAGCGGAATTTTGCAGGCCGGCGACGCGCAGTTTGAAACGCGCTCGAACCATCGAATGTGCCGGTCGCAGGCGATCCCGGCCCGGCGAATCCCGCGCCACCGTACCGGGTGTGGGAGCCGTATGTTTCGCTCAACCAGGACCGTCGCGCACAATCGCGGGTCGGGCAGACGGTGTCGGCGACAATCGACACGGCGGGCGTCCTGGGCGACGATCCCACGCTGGCACGCCCCGAAACGCCGTATCGCCAACTTCGACAACACGCTCGGACACAATATCCCGGATGTGTTCTGGCGCTTCCTGCAAGCACAGCCGGATGACTGGTTGTTCGCGTTCGGCTATCCGATCAGCGAACCGTACTGGACTGTCGCACGGGTCGGCGGTGTCGATAAGCGCGTGCTGGTGCAGTTGTTCGAGCGCCGCGCCCTGACCTACACTCCGGGCAATCCGGCAGGATTCGAGGTCGAGATGGGCAACGTTGGGCAACATTATCACCAGTGGCGCTACGGATTCCAGCCCTGGGATTATTTCCAACAAAACTATTAGCGTGTTCGTAATTGTCGTAAACCGATCCTGTACACTCGTCATACGTATCCAGGAGCCAGCCATGCGTCGACGGAAATACATCATCATACGACGCTGTTTGATTCCACTGTCGATCGTTGGTCGTTCGTCGTGCACAAGGAGAACAGCTTTGAAGTCGTTGCGTTACCGTTCATTGCTTCGCCGTCGTGCTCATGCTGGCGGGCTAGTACCTACCGCCATGCACGTGCAGGCCGACGATTATGTCGCCCGCGCCTACGACAAAGGCTCGCCATTTGGCATTGTGTCGGCGCTGGGAAACCGCGTCCGCGACGACGAACAGGACGCGGCGGTTGCGCTGATGCGCGAAGCGGGCGTGCAATGGGCGCGTGAGGAAATCTCCTGGGATAAACTTCAGCCGCTCAGAAGGTGGCCCCTACCAATGGAGCGGCACAGGCGACGGCTTTTATAATTATGATCGCACGATTGAACGGCTGCATAACGCGAATATCAACGTCCTTGGCCTACTCGCCTATAATCCGGCCTGGTTCAAAAGCAAGAATCCTACACTCGACGAATGGCTCTCCGATTGGGGCGACTATGTTTACAACACGGTCGCACGCTATGGACGCGACCGTGGACAGGTCAAATACTGGGAGATCTGGAACGAGCCGAACCTGCGAAAGTTCGGCTATGAAAACACGATCTACACCGTCCAGGACTATGTACGGCTCCTGGATGTGGCACGCGCTGCCGCGAAATCGGCGGACCCCGAAGCCGTGATCGTGCTGGGCGGCGTCGCCAGCATCTGGGGCGATTTTTCGAGCGCCGAGGACTACGACGTACCGACCTACCTGCGGATGCTGTACGATGCTGGCGGATGGAACTCGTTCGACGTGCTGGCGATTCATCCCTATCGCCCCGGTGCTCCCGAAGCCAGTTCGTGGCGGCGCGATGTCGCCCAGGATTTCGAGGCCGAACTTCGCACGGTCGATGGGTTACTCGCCGAGTTCGGCAACAAGCCGGTCTGGCTCACTGAGGTCGCCTGGTCAGCCTACAATGGCTTCTACGGCGTCTCAGAGCTCGATCAGGCGGCCTACCTGACACGTATGTACCTGCTGGCGATGTCGCATCCGTCGATTCAGCGCGTGTTCTGGTACGACCTGCGTAACGATACAGCGCCGAACGCGGCCTATGCAGAGCCAGTTCTCGACATCAAAGAGCCGGAATACAATTTCGGTCTGCTGCGCCGTTCCTACCCACTCGACCCCAACCGCGCCGACTTACGCAAGCCCGCGTTCGTCGCGTATCGCGCGCTGACGAGCATCGTTGGTGGTTTACGCCAAACCAGCGTGCTAGCCTACGGCGAAAACGTCGAAGCGCCCGGCATGTTTGGCTTCCGCTACGATGGGCTGGATCGCTCGACCCTGGTATTCTGGCGCACCAGCGCGGAAGCGTCGCCGCTGATTTCGGTGCAATGCGATTGTCATGACGTGCGTGTCCGGCAATGGGACGGCAAGTTGCTCGGCATCGTGCAAACACGCGGCATGCTGACGGTACGACTCGATTCGATCGGCCTGCCGATCTATGTGGAGTGGGGGCCAGATCGCGTGGGCGGCGGACAGTTCTTTGAGGAAACCAACCACAACATCCCTGATATCTTCCTGAACTACTGGCGCTCCAACGGCGGCGCGGACCAGTTCGGCTATCCCCTGACTGGCGCGATAGCCGAGCCGGACCCCGCCACCGGCAAGACGCGGCTGGTGCAGTACTTCGAGCGAGCGCGGTTCGAGGAACGCCCAGACGCCGGAAGCGCTGGTCGCGTCGGGTTAGGACGACTTGGCGACGAGATGCTCCAACGTATGAGTGTCGATTGGCGAACGCTGCCGAAGATCGCTACGCCGTCGCCGGATTGCACATTCTTCGCCGCAACCGGGCACCAGGTTTGCGCTCCCTTCCGCGACTATTGGGAACGCAACGGCGGCCTCGCCCGCTTTGGTATGGCACTCACGGAAGCCTTCGACGAAAACGGCGTCACAGTGCAGTACTTCGAGTTCGGTCGTATCGAGCGCCACGCCGGATTGGCTGGCACGGACGCCGAAATGCAGATTGGACTACTCGGTCGCAACCTGTATGTGACGCGCACAATGTGGCCTTGAGGCGAACGACTGACCACGGATAACTGATCACACCGGAGAGGGAACACTATCCCACGGTCGTTGCTACCCCTGCTGTTACGGGCGGCAACGACCGTGGGATGTTTTATCAACTGAATGTTTTCCGTAATCCGCCACAGTTCTTTGGTATTGATCGTCACGGGTCCGCGAGCAAATTATCCCATATGTGACCGTCCTTGTCACACCTGTTCGTTAGAATACGACTAAAGATCGTAGGGGCGAGAAGGAGTACGAGCATATGGCGCTACGGGATGAGTTGAGCAATAAACACGAGTATTCGCCGGGTTTGCGAGAGATACGGCGGCAACTGCTGCTGATTCCAGAAGCACCCGCGCTTCTTGCCTTACTCCTGATCGGCTGGGCATACAATTTCCCACCGATCATTGGCATCTTCACTGCCTTGACGATCGCGTTCTTCTTGCTCCGTTTGTTTTTGTTATGGTCAGCAAGCCATGAACTCGAACAGGCACATTACCGGATTGCCGACCGACTAGTCGGGGACAGCATTACGCATCTATCCCTGGTCGGCTGATGCCCTCGCGGTCAAGGCACGCTGGTTATCATCGCAGGGTGACGACGTAGCAGCCGAGCAGATGCTACGGCGTGCAGCACATTTCGCACCTCAGAACGCGGATATTCATGGAGCCTTAGCGGGGGCACTCTTGCAGCGTGGCGAATACACCGCCGCCCGCGAAGAAGCGATATACGCGCGTCAGCTTGCCCCATCCCCGATCGCGACACAACACCTGGCCTGGTTAGCGCTGCACGTCGACCACGACGCAGCGAAGGCACAACGGCTGCTGCAAAGCGCCGAGCCGGACAAGTTGCAAGCGTCGTTGGCGGCACCGTTGATGGTGTTACTGACGGAAGTACAAGTAGCGCGCAAGACGCTAGACGACGCCCAGGCGACGATGCACCACATTGAAACGCTTATCGACGGCTGTCCATTGCCCCAACAGGCCGAGCTAGCCTATCATCTCGGACGGTTGCACAACGCGGCAGGTGACGACGGCAACGCCTATTTTCGGCGCAGCCTCGACCTCGACCCACATGGACGCTACGCTCATAGCGCGTGGCGCGAGATGGTACAGCCCTCGACGCTGGACCGTGATGATGGCAGTAAACAGTCGGCGGCGGGCAGGCGGCGACCAAAAGAGATATAGATCTAGCGTCTGGTACATGCAAAAGGGAGCGAGGCCACGCGGCTTCGCTCCCTTTCGTTTGGCGGCGCGGTCTATTGGAGCCGTACCTGCACCTGTTGCTCGCGCCCGTCACGTAGGAACGTCACGTTGATCGTATCGCCAGGATCGGATTCGGTTTCGATCACATTCCGCAGATCGCCGACCGAGCGGATGGGCGTATTGTTGATCGCCGTAATGATGTCGCCATCGATTGGCACGGTTTGACCATTGATCTGGACGCCACGCGTGCCGCCACGCAGCCCTGCTGCTTCGGCAGGACTGCCGGGGACGACCTCGCTGATGATCACGCCGCTGGCGCTCGGCAGATTGAGTTGCTCGGCGATTTGTGGGAACAGCCGAAACACCGACACGCCCATACGCGGACGACGGTATTCGCCATTCTCGATGATTTGACGTGCCACACGCTTGACACGGTTGATCGGCACCGCGAAGCCAAGGCCGATGTTGCCGGCGGTTGCGTTGCTTTGGGCGCGGCTGGCGATCAGCGTATTCATGCCGATAACTCGTCCCGCCGAATCGAACAGCGGACCACCAGAGTTACCGGGATTGATCGCAGCATCTGTTTGGATCAGCCCCTGTAAACTGGAATCAGAAGATTCCTGTGAACTAATCTCTGAGATCGAGCGGTTGAGGGCGCTGACGATACCCGATGTCACAGTCTGTTCCAGGCCAAGTGGACTGCCAATCGCCACGACAATCTGCCCGATCTGCAATGTTCCCGAGTCCCCTAGCTCGACCGGCGTAACACTCGGCGGCAATTCCTGTACCTGCACAATCGCGATATCGCCATCGGCGAAGGTGCCGACTAACCGCCCCTGCGCGGTCGAACGGTCGGCAAAGGTGACATAAATTTCCTGCATTTCAGCAGCAACGTGGTTGTTCGTGATGATATGTCCCTGAGCATCGATCACATAGCCAGAACCCGTCACATTGCCGTCGCTAAGGTTGACCACGCCGTTGATCGTGCGGCGGTAAACGTTGTTGATCACACGCTCGTATTCCGACAGAATCGCCTGATCATTCGTGTTAAGTTGCGTTGGCGTCGGCTCGTCCTGTGCCATCGCCACACCACCGCTGCCGATAGCGTTGTCGCGGAGCGAAGAGTTCGTGCGCGGCGTCGGCGCTACATCAGCAACTGGTGTGCGACCGGCTCTCGTTGGCTGTTGCACGGTATTTTCGACGATATCACAACTTGTCAGCAAGACAACGCTTACAAGCATGAGTGCTGAAAACACACGATAGGTACGGCGATCGTTCATGGGCATATACTCCGCACATTGGAATAAGGGTAGAAAAGGTTGATGGGATTGCACATGGGCAAGAACAATACCAACACCCGCATCATCTACGTATCAGCGTAGGCGCACCAAAACGCCCGTTTATACCGGGAACTACGAACCACAGCAGCGCGTCTAACAGATATGCAGCCTTGTGCTGCACCAGATGTTTGCCTACGACATGTATGTGGAAGTTAGTATGTTGCTACGTCATTTGACGGCACTTGTCCTTCTGCTCGGGTGTACGCTGACGCCAGCGTTCGCTCGGCAGAACAGCACGGCTTCGATCGAGATCAGTGCGTTCTATGGTGGCACAGCGAAAACCGGCTACTGGGTGCCGGTTCATGTCACTGTCGCCAACGATGGCTCCGACCGTAACGCTATGATTCGGTTATCAACCAACACCAGTGGCACGTTCGACGCATCCGTCGAGTTACCGCGTGGTGCACGCAAATCGTTGGTGATGTACGTTCGCGCCCAGGGCTTTACTCGCACCATCACAGCACACCTGCTGGATGGCGGGCAGGAGATCGCCAGCGATAGTCTGAACGTGACGATGGTTGGCACATCCTCATTGCTTATCGGCCTGATTATGGAGCAGCCACTCGCCGCGCCGCTGCATGTACCACGCGCACAGATTCGACAAACGCCGCAGATCGTCGATAAGCATGATATTCCCGCGCGTGCCGAAGGACTAGCCTTGTTCGACGCGCTCGTACTGGACGAACGCGCCTTCGAGGGCTTAGCATCCGAGCAGATCGCGGCACTGGACAATTGGGTTCAAAGTGGCGGTCAGATGGTAATCAGCGTCGGGCAGAACCCTGCCGCTGCCGCGACCTTGCCGCCAATCTTTCAGATCGGCACAGCCGGAACGTTCGCTGACCGCGGCGTGACGAACACGGTATTACATGAGCTTGGCGCGGACGTTCGCATCAAAGCGGCTACGCTCGCACCTACGGGGACCAGTCGTGCTTTGGATGAGATGACCATCCAGCGCCAGTGGGGGCGCGGTCGTATCAATATGCTTGGGTGGAGCCTGAGCGACCTGGCGCTGCAAAACCTGCCACGTGATACCAGCATGTGGAGCAGCCTACTACAGATTCGTGTCGTCGATCCAAACTTCCAGGGCGACATGAGCTTCGACACGATTCAAGAACAGCAGTTCGTGCAAGCCTTATACAATCTGCCAGTGTTGTCACTGCCGTCGTTGAACGTCCTCGGCATCGCTCTGATTGTGTATATCCTTTTGATCGGTCCCGGCCTGTTCCTCGTGTTACGGCGGCTCGATCGACAGGCGCTGGCCTGGCTCCTGATCCCCGCAATTACGATCGTCTTCGCGCTTGGTACCTATGGCTACGGCTTGAGCATCCGTGGCAGCGACGTAGTGGTGAACGAAATTTCGTTCATCCAACCGCTAGGCGACCGCGCCCGGATTCGGACGTTCACCGGGATATTTTCACCTGCCGACCGCACCTATGATGTCACAGTAGACGGCGATGCCCTCACCCGACCGTTGCAGATCGACGGCATGTGGGGAGGTCAGGCGGCGCAAGCGATGAGCAACGGTCGATACAGTCTGGGTGGTGTCAAGGCACTGCCAGTCGCCCAGTGGTCGATGACGATGTTTGCTGCAGAAACCCGCCTACCCTTTAAGACCCTCGCCGCCAGCCTCGAATTAGGCCAGCGTATGGTGCGCGGCGTTGTGCGTAACGACGGCGACACCGTCATACGTGACGCGGCAATCATCTATGGCTCGCGGGCGCTCGCTGTCGGCGACCTCGCGCCAGGTGAATCCAAGGATGTGGAGTTTCCGCTCAACAACATGGGCAACAGCGGCACGAGTATCGCGATGGTTATATTCAAGGATCGCTGGAGTCCGAAGTCCGGACCACCGCCTGATCTACGTATCCCCGTGCAACTACTCAACTCGCTGTATAGTTACGCTCCGGCGACACGGACCGCCGCGCCACTGGCGATCGGCTGGCTCGACACCAGCCCACTGAACATTTCAACGGGAGAGCAGCGGCTACAAACTGAACAACGAGTGCTGGTGGAGACGCCGATCGAACTGAGCTACGCCGATTCAGTCGCATTTCCACGCGGCCTGCTCTGGCCAGAATACACCGCTAATGGTTCGAACAACTTGTGTATGACGCAATGGGGAAGTGGCACGGTCATCGATTCAGACACGATCACGGCGACGCTGCGATTACCACAGGCTGCTCGCGATCTCGCCGTCACCAAAGCCGTCATCTATCCCCAGATCGAAGGACAACCGCCCGCTCGCGTTGTCAGCGAAGTATTCGACTGGCAAGCCAACGCCTGGAAGCCGCAGTCGGAAAAACTTACCTTGTTTGACCTGAGTGATCCTGCCCGCTTCTTCCGCGATGGCGAGATACGTGTTCGCGTGCACATCCCGTCGGCGGGAGCGCGTGGCGGGTGTCTGATGATCGATTCGAGCATAGAGGGAACACGATGAACGCCATCGAGACGCATGACCTGACCCGTCGCTACCGTAGCACAGTCGCGCTGGATGGCCTCAATCTCGCAATCGAACAAGGCGCGATTTACGGCTTCATCGGTCCCAACGGTGCCGGAAAGACCACGACCCTGCGAATGCTGGCGGGCTTGCTCGAACCGACCTCCGGCGAGATCAGGCTGCTAGGGCGCTCGCTCGACCGCCACGGACGCGCCGCGCAGCAGTTGGTCGGGTATATGCCGGACTTCTTCGGTGTATACGACGACCTGCGCGTGTGGGAGTACCTCGACTTCTGGGCGCGCTGCCACGACCTGCCAGCGGCACGCCGACGTAAAACTGTTGACGACCTGCTCGATCTGGTCGACCTGACGCCCAAGCGCAACGCCTTCGTCCAAACATTGTCGCGTGGTATGCAACAACGCTTATGTCTGGCACACACGCTGGTTCACGACCCGCCCATTCTACTGCTAGACGAACCGGCATCCGGCCTCGATCCCCGTGGACGCCTGGAACTGTTGGAACTGCTCCGCACCCTGAGCGAGATGGGCAAAACTATTGTACTGTCGTCGCACATCCTGAGCGAACTTGCCGAAGTATGTACAGCCCTCGGCATCATTCATTCCGGCAGGCTGGTGGTGAGCGGCACGCTCGAAGACGTACGGCGCACGCTCGGCGGTGCAAACCGCCTGCGCATCCGGGTACAACGCGACGCTGCCACAGCGTCCGCGCTCGTGCGGGCGTTCGCTGGCGTCGATGACGTTGCGATCGAGCCGGACAATCATCAGGATGGTGTCATGCCCACCCCCGAGCAAGCGGCAACGCTGCTGGTGGATTGGAGCGGCGACGACGAACGAGCGACGGCACTGCTGGCACACCTGGTCGCGCAGGACATCGCCGTGCGCTCGTTCGCCGACGACGGTGGCGACCTGGAAGATCTGTTCCTGCAATTAACCGAACAGCAGGAGCGTGCCTGATGCTTTCCCTTAACCCGATCATCGTCAAAGAGTTACGCTCGCGCATGCGTGGCGGGCGCACGTCGATCATCCTATCGATTTTTTTGGTCGGTCTCGCGGCGATCTGCTATGCCGTCCTGCAAGTCTTCCAGGCACAGGCACGGATCGGGAGCCCACTTATCAGCGCCCATCTGGGCAAGGGGTTGTTCGCCGCGCTGTCGTTGGCTGAAGTGCTCCTGGTGACGTTCCTGACACCAGCGGTGACGGCGGGCGCTATCAGCGGCGAGCGCGAACAACTGACCTACGATCTGCTCGTGGCGACGCCGTTGCGTCCGGGGCGCATCCTATCCGGCAAACTCGTCGCCACGCTGTCATATGTGCTGCTGCTAATCTTTACGGCGATTCCGCTAGGAAGTCTGGTTCTGATCTTCGGCGGCGTTTCGCTGCGCGACCTGCTGGAAGCCTTGCTGCTGCTGGTCGTCACGGCGTTCACCTTCGGCATGATCGGGCTATTCTGCTCAACCGTTGTCCGACGTACGATCACAGCGACGATCCTGGCCTACGCGCTCGTACTACTCCTGGTTGTCGGTTCGTTCTTCATCGTCACGCTACGCATAGCAGCCAATCCCAACCAGCCTATCAGCCATTCGCGTATCGTCGCCGCCAGCCCGTTCAGCGCCATGTTCTCGATCGTCATTCGTGCCTCCGCTGATGGCAGAGATCGTGCCGCGCGGTCCCAGCCCGATCATGGATAGCGCGGGTATGATCATGAGCATGCCGGGGCTGAACATACTCGCGACGGGTGTCGTGGAATACGGCAACAACGGACCGGAAACCTATCCGATCTATCGTTGGACGATCGTCCTGTATAGTGTATGCGGGCTGCTTTGCTACTGGCTCACCAGTCACCTCGTTCGTCCGCGCCGTCGCTGGCGCCTCGACCGGCACGATCTGGTAATGGTCGTCGCACTCGTTGCCGTCGGGACAGCCGGAAGCTATTGGCTCGATACATGGCCTCAATTCGCCCGACTGGTCGGGCTATAGATAGAAGGTACAGAATGACACGTCGACCTGACGACGAGCAAACGCCCTACACTGGCGACACCAGACCTATGGAGGTGCCAGCGGACGCGCGGCGACAACCACCGCAGGGTGGAAGCAAGGTGGCAGGTCCGGCAACGCCCCAGGCCGAACAACGCCGCGCTGCTACGCCCGTCGTACGCCAGGGACCGGGACGCGGCGCCCAAGCCGCGCAACCACATACGCCTGCCAACAGTCGTCCGGCTCCGGTCCGTGCCAGTACCACCGCCGGCAACACGCCGAAACGTGCGCCAGCAGCGCGGGCAGCCTCGCCTGTTCTTGGCAGAACACGGGTGCGCCAGCCGCGCTCGATCCGACGTATATTCGCTCGCATCGGTCTCGTGCTGTTCGTACTGGTGCTGGTAGCCGTCGGCGCGGTACTGGTGATGCAACAGCAAGTGGCAGCGCAGGTCGCGCTCACCGATGTGCGATCGAGCCGCCCAATCGCCAAGCCCCTCGTTACGCCGCTCAACATTTTGCTGCTGGGCGTGGATAGTCGTCCCGATCATCCCGAAGAAGGCATCCGGTCGGATAGCCTGCTGGTGCTGCACCTTGATCCTGGTGGCGGCTGGGCGAACCTGCTGGCGATACCGCGCGATTCTGTCGCGGACATTCCCAACGTAGGACAAACCAAGATCAACGCGGCATTCGCGCAGGGACACGACCGCGCCGCCGAGTTGTACGGCGAAGGCACCGATCCGACGGCCGGTGGGGCGGCGCTTGCGGGCGAAACCGTCGAAAACTTCCTGGGACTGCGTCAGCTTGGCGGACGCATAGATTACGTCGCCACGATCAACTTCGATGGGTTCGCCGCGATGATCGACGCCGTCGGTGGCATCGACGTGGACGTGCCGTTCACGATCATCGACGAGGAATACCCTACACCGGACTTCGGCATCATGCGGATCGAGATTCCGGCAGGACGTCAGCACATGAACGGTGAAGTGGCGCTGCAATACGTTCGGACACGCCACGCCGATTCCGACTTCGGACGCGCCGAGCGCCAGCAACAGGTGATCAGCGCCATCGTCGCGGCAGTGCGTTCGCGTCCCGCGCCGCTCCAACCCTTTGCGGCGGCACGGCTGGCGCGCGCTGCTGGTGGGGCGATCAAAACGACTTTCCCTGTCGGGCGACCCGACGCGCTGCTGATGGCGCTGCTGATGACACGGCTCGATCCTGCTACGATCGGCACGTTCCGCATCACCCCCGACACGGTGCAAGGCTCCGAACAAGGCTCCGATATCTATTGGGATGCGGGCGGTGTCCAGGGGTTAACCCAGCAATTCCTGGCACGTTCGGGCGAAAAACCAGAACTCGCGACAGTGCAGGTACGCAATGCCGCCGAGGTCGGCGGCCTCGCCGGACAAGTCACGAATACGCTCGCCGAAGCAGGGTTTACCACGACCACACCCGCGACCGACGAAGCCATCGGGCAATCGATCATCGTCGATTACACGGGCAAGTCGCGCACACGCGAGCGGTTACAACAAAGCCTGAACGGGATGCCAGTCGAGGAACGACCGGCCTCAGAAGCGCCATCCGGCGTGGATATCGCCGTCATTCTGGGAGCGGACTACGCCAGGTATGTAGCACCGTAGCGGACACATGAGCATCCAGCGACGTACCCGCGTGTGCGCCGCCATTCCCGTAGTACCACTTACAAAGGTTTTACTCGCGCACCAGCCGCCCGTAATCGACCATCGCACAACGGTTCATCACGACCGTGATACCAGCGTCCTGGGCACGTTGGGCGGCGAGACGGTCATACACGCCCATCTGCATCCAGATCGTGCGAACACCCTTGCGGATCGCCGCGTCCACGATTGGACCGACATACTCAGAGCGGCGGAAGATGTCCACAAAATCTATGGGATAGGGGATAGATTCGAGGTCGGGATAGGCTTGTTCGCCCAGCACGTGTTCGATGTTCGGGTTCACTGGCACGATGCGGAAGCCCTGTTGCTGGAAATAATGCGCGATGCGATAGCTGGCACGGTGGGTTTTGCCGCTCAGTCCAACCACCGCGATTGTCCCTACATCTTGGAACGCCGCACGTATTGATTCGTCGTCCACGTTCACACTCCTTAGAATAAAGGGGCCCCGTCAAGATACCGAACCAGTTTTCAACTCTTTCTTCCTATACGCCGATTGTGAACGCCACATGCATCCCCGCACGCCGGTACAGGCGTATCGCACCTGGAGGACTCCGTTATCCACACTGAGTTCGATACCGCTTGCCACGGTCGTAGAATATTGTAAACGTTGCCCGGAGTAGTGCAAGGGTCTGGAAGGCAACCCACATGATATGAGCGCCAACGGTATTGGCCTTGACGACCAGCACCTGAATCAACGAACGCGAAGGTGACGATGCATCAGCCGCGCCTGAGTATGGTATCCATCGTCAGATGACGCAATGATATCGGTCGGCTGCCAGGGTTCCGTCAAAGTCCGATCCAGAACACGATTTCCCGCGAGATTGTCACTCTGAGCGCAGCGAAGAGTTCTGTCTCTGGTTCGGAACGATCCTTCACTGCGGTTCAGGATGACACATTTCCCGACTTTGACGCAGCCCTGGGTCGGCTGCGCTGCCTCGACCATGTTCCACCTTTCCTTCAGCACCATCGTCTATAATACTGCCAGAATCGGGGTGCGAACAAGCACGCTACCAGGATCGTTCCTCGCCAATGCTGTTCTGATATGCGGCAACGGCCACGCCGAACGCTGCACGCGATGTTAAGTGATGAATAAAAAGGAGGCCATGAAACATATATTCCATGGCCTCCCGTTACGCTGCTTCAGCATGTCTACAGTCTGCTGAACAACTCCTCGACATCTTCCGTAGTAAGGCCACCGATACGCACGAAACGTACCGTACCTTCGCGGTCCACGAAGTATGACACCGGAATCGGGTACAATTTGTATGCTTGCGACACGCTGCCGGTTTCGTCCAGTGCGATCGGATAGGTGACGCCATAGCGTGTGGCGAACTTCTGGATTTCGGCTTCGATCTGATCACCGTGTACTCCGGCTGATTTCTCAGCATCGAACAGATCAACTCCGACAATGACTAACCCCTGATCCGCCAGTTTCTCGTGCGCAGCCTGTAGTGCGGGCGTTTCCTTCTTACAGGGTTCGCACCAGGTTCCCCAGAAGTTGACCAGCACCACTTTGCCGCGATACTGATCTAAGTTGAAGGTGCCGCCATCCATCGTCCGCAGATTGATCGGCGGTGCCGCATACGACACTTCGCTCACAGCAACGTTCGTGTTCGCGCCGCGCCCCAGGGCCGACCAGAGCGACCCCAGGATAAGCAGACCGACCACGACACCACCTATGGCATACATAATTTCGCGTGCGGAAACACTGCGACGTTCGCCTGCCACACTACTGACCAGGCCAAGGGTGTGATCATAGGAAGCACGCTGGTGCGGATCGTTCAACACGGCATACGCTTCGTCTAATGTCCCACAGCGTTCTTCGGCAACGCGCACAAAATCAGGGTCCTGTGCCTCGGCTTCGGATAGCTCGTAGAGGCTACGCTGGCGATGGTAGGCAGCCGTGACATCGCTGGCAGTTGCATCAGGTTCGATGCGTAATAGCTCATAGAACGTTGGGCCACGGTCCACACTTGGTCGCTGCACCTCGATGGTTTGTTCCATCTATTGCCCCCCCGATCCGAGCAACGCCTGTGCACTACGTGCCTCGAATGATTGAGGTGCGACCTCCAGGATGCGCCGAAAGGCTGCACGACCTTCTTCTTCACGGGGCGGACTCGAACTAAACATGATCATGCCATAGTTAAGCAACACGCGGGGATCATCAGGACCATCCGTGCGTGCCTGTTCGGCCTGTGCCAACGCATCGCTCACCGATGGTTGATCATTGGAGCTAACACCATGGTAGAACAGTGCTAGCGCCAGGTCAGCGCGCACACTTGGACCAGCCCCAAGTTCCAATCCTCGACGATACGCCTTGACTGCTTCCATCCATTGCGACAAGGACTGCATATATTGCGGCGACAGCGGAGCAGCCTCACGCAATGTCCCCATATTGTCGAAATACATATGTCCGACTTCGACCCAGGCGTCCGCAGTATTGACGCTTTCAGCCTGTGCCAGAGCGCCAGCGATCTGCTCGGCACTGTAGGGCAACGTCAGTTGGGCAACGGCAGGCGTTGCCAGGGCTTCCTTGCTGCCATCGACACGCACGCCGCTCAGCACGATCAGCAGCAACACACCCAGCACCGTCGACCCGATCAAGATGGGCGCGACGAGTGAGCGCGGACCGCGCGCCACGCGCCGCACCGCGACGCTGCCACCACCGATAGGCGGCACAGCGAACGATGGGCTTGGGCGCTCCTGGCGGCGCGCTGGTGGCAGTGGACGATAATCGAGCGGAACCTCAGTACTTGTCGGGGCGCGGGCAGCATCGTAGGCAGCGCGTTGCTCAGGATCGCCAAGCACGGCATAGGCGGCCGCGAGTTCCTCACGACGCTGTGCCGCGAGTTGTTGAAACTCCGGCGGTCCATCCTGCAACCGCTCGACGCTGTACAAGGCGGAAAGGCGGTCGTAGCTTGCCTCGATCTCGATATGCGATGCGGTCGGGGCGACCTGCAACACGGCGTACAGGTCCGTCATCTGCTTGTGGGCCCGCGCCCATCGCTGCGGGTTGGTTGAGTGTACGTATATTCATATGACCGAATGATTTTAAGGGAACAGCGACAAGCCGTTACCGATAGGTTGCGCCGGGCATTGCCTTCCCGGTGGTGGATGTGTTGCGACCACGAAGCCGCCCTAGTCCACCAATACCGCTCCATCTGATCTTGCGACGTGTGCGCTGCGAGGCGTGCACAGGGACTTCCAAACGACGGCGAACGACCGCAAGGCTACAGCCGAGCGCGATCAGCAGCGCACCGAGCCAGACCAGCGCGATCGCGGGCTTGACGCCGACCTGCAACACAGCACGAGCCGGTTTGATCGGGATATTCAACCCTTGCACTCGCAGGACAACCTGCTTGGCACCAGGGACGAAATTATCCAGATATAATTCCTTGCCACCACCAAGATCGACCGGAATAAATTCGAACGGCTTATCGACCGCCATCCGCACACGCGGCTACCACGGTCCGCATCGTGTTCGAATCAGTGATAATCACCGACGCGCCGACTTCGGCGACCGCAGCCGTATCAAGGTTATCCTCGATCGGTAAAGCCATCGAAACGCAGAATATACGGTCCGATCTTAGCTTCCTGTTTGGGAACCAGCGTCGCCGTATTTGGGTCCTCGGCAGGCAGGTATTCTTCGGGAGAAATATAGAGGTCTTCCCACAGATACCGCCTGATCGCCGGGGTGCGGGTCCAGGCACCCATACGTTCGTTGTAATAGATTTCGGGCGTTGCGATAAAGGTATCGTTATTGTCGCGGGTCACTTCTATGCGCATGCCATGGCGTCCATCCGCCTTGCGAATCATCGTAGCCCCAAAACGCAACCGCATGCCCGTACACACGCTGCGCTTCACCCTGTGGAATCACCATGCGTATATCTTCGCAGGCGTAGACATACGAACCGACAACGCCCAGCAACAGTAGCCCGACGCCAACGTGCGCCACGTAACCGCCGATACGGAGCCAGCCGCTGCGGAGCGTGCGGACGATCAGCACAAGATTTGTGCCGATCGAGAATGAAGTCAGCAGGACGAAAGCAAGTGACATCGACAGAGCGCACGCCCAACATAGCCGCAACACTCGTAATGACCGCCGCCGCCAGCGCAGGCCAGCGGCAGGAGCGCAGAAACTTCGGCACGTTGGTCGAACCCCAGCCGAACATCGGGCCTACGCCGGTCAGCGCGACGACCACCAGCATCAGCGGAGGAGTGGTTCGCTCAAAGAAGTCAGCCGTCAGCGAGAAGCGCCCATCCTGCAACGGTGCGCCGCCGAACTCGGACCCATCGGACAGAGGGAACACGCGACTAAAGAATGATTGCAGCGCGTAGCCAACACCCTTAGCCGATGAGATCCACGGCACCGACGTTCCCAGGCCAACCACCAGCGCGATGATCAGAGAACGCCACGATCATCAGCAGGATCGACGCATCACGCGACATCAGCGCGTCGGACAGGCGACGTATCGGGATATCACGCCAACGCAACACGATCATCGCGCCACCAAGCGCGATCAGGCCGACCAGCGCGCCGATCATGACCTGCTTCAGTCCTTCTTCCACGAAGGAATGGACCGAGAAGTTTGATAGCACGCCCGAACGCGTCAAGAAAGAGGCATAAAAGACCATGCACATAGGCCAGGATCGCCAGGACGAAGTTCGTGCGGCGTAGACCGCCGTGCGTTCGCTGCACCACCAAGCCATGCAAGCAGCGCGATACAGGTAAGCCAGGGAACCAAGCGAGGAGTTTTCGACCGGGTCCCAGCCCCAATAGCCGCCCCATCCCAACGACTCATACGCCCAGTAGCCGCCCATCGTCAGAGCCAGGCCAAGTACACCCCATCCAGCCAGGGTCCAGGGCAATGCCAGCCGCACCCAACCGTCGTAGTCACGCCGCCACAACCCAGCCAGCGCCAGCACGAATGGGATGCCCAGCAGCGCATAGCCCGTAAACAGCGTCGGCGGATGAATCACCATCCAGACATTGTGCAATTGCGGATTGAGGCCACGTCCGTCGAGCGGGATGGTGGGAATGCCGGAGCCATCCAACGTCGGCGAGAATGGATTACGAATCAGCGTGAAACACGAGCAGCAACGCCTGCAGCAGCATCAGCAGCGAGAGCGCGTACGGCTCGAAATGGCGTGTGCGCTTGATCAGGAACGGTGCTGCACACAAGCCAGTGACCGCCCAGACGATCAGCGAACCGGGCTGTCCGGCCCACGTCGCGGCGATGCGGTAACGCAGTTCAAGGTCCGCCGAGGAGTAATCATACACATAGCGAATGTCGTAGCGCTGAAGCAGAAACATCGCCAGAATCAGCACCGCCGAACCTAGCGGCGAACATTAGCGTGCCATAGACGGCAAGCCTGCCCCAGCGCAGCAGGCTCGCTCGTCCACGAATAACCTGGATGAAGAGCACTGACGATGCGATAGACAGGGCGATTGCCGCCACTATAAGACTGGTACCAAAATAATACATGTGGCGACCAAGCACAGGAACCGGCAGTTGCCAGTTAGCTCTGTGCCGTTTGTCCTTCTTCCTGGTACTTCGACGGGCACTTCACCAGAAGCTGATCGGCCACGAACTGCTTGTTAGCAGTATCGATATTTGCCGACCGCGACAACGCTGATCGCCTGTTCGAAGTTCCCCGGCTTGGTATGTGGATACACGATCGTCATCACATCGCCGTTCTCGCCCTGGATGTCAAAGGTCCAGCGTCCCTGGTCATCGTATTCCCCTTTGCTGTACAAGTAACCAAATACCTGCACGGCGCGGGGCGATGCCATGGCCTCTGGCACCGAAGCATACGATACGATCGCGCCACCGCGTAGCGAATACCCCGCGGTCGTGAGTGCGATCACCACGATACCAGCCATCAGCCAATGAATCGGTCGCAATGTACGCTTTGCCGAATGCTCAGCGGCCAGTGTTGCCATCTACTTGCTCCTGTTCAATGCGCCGGTGCGGGCGTAACGGCGTCACTTCCTGTTGCGGCTGCGCCGCTTCCTGCTGATCGAGCTGCTTGCGTAACGCTGCGACGGCACGATCGATCGACCACAAATACCAGAAGAACCCGATGACGACGACCAGGGCGACAGCCGCCGCCACATACATCGCCAGAGCATCATTTTCAAGCACGGATGGCACTTATGTCCACCTTTCGACGAGTAATCTACGACGCAATGTCAATGTTTCAACACGCAAACGATACACCCACCAGAACAAGAAGGTAAAGCCGAGCAACGAAGCTAAAAATGTCGTGCGGGTGGCAACATTTCCAACTGACTTTCGTTGCCCGGCGCACGGATATTGAGGAGCAGTGTACCATCGGGGCGTACCTCCTGCACCACCAGCATAAAACGACTATTTGGAAACTCGCGGCATCGCGACCTGTTCGTTGCGCGCAATGTCGAAACTCGGCTGCATGGTCGTGCGCTCGGCAAATCCAACGCTCGATACATCCACGACAGCGGTTATCTGGTCCCCGGTACGCTGTGTTTCGAGCAGTTGCACCCGTGTATCGCCGAGTCCAGCGACCTGACCGTCACGCAGCACAACGCCGTCACACTTCGAGCCTTCCAGAAACGCACAATTCGGGTGCAGGGTCGTTTCAGCCAGGCGTGGCACTACGAACGTCAATATCGGTGCCGTCACAAAGGCGAGTACCGCATATACCGCCGCAAGTTGGTGTCGACGGTCAGCGTCGTCGATGGCAGACCGTAGCGCGAAGTACGCGCCATAAATCAACAACAATACCAGGATCGATGTTTCGCGTGGGTCCCAATTCCAGAACGAGCCCCACACCACCTTGGCGAACACCGATCCGGTGGCTGTCGCCAGGACCGAGAACAGCAAACCTTGTTCGACCGCAGCCAGCGCACGGTCGTCATCGCCGGGACGCCGCCGCCACAGATATACAACGCTCCAAAGCGCGGCGATGCCGAACGCTAAAGTGGAAAGCCATGCCGTAGGTACGTGCATGATAATGATGCGTCCGGTGTTACCAAGACCCTGTTGCCGTGGCACCCACAGAAACATCGCGCCGGTCACCAGAACCATCCACACGGTCGTTGTTATCTTGCCAACTACCGGCATGCGCCGGAAAAGTGTTGTCATTACACTCAGTGTGTAAAGGACGCGCGCGGGGTTACGCCTCCCATACGAAGGGAAAAAGCCAGATTGTCGCTACTAATAATGTTACCACATAGGCACCGATGCCAAGAACGTCTGGACGCACCAGATTCCACGTAGTACCGCTGAGCGCTTGCTCGGTTGCATGTACCACCAGGATCAACAATGGAAATACGATCGGCACCGCGAGCGCTGCGAACAACGCCGACCGTGCGCTGGCTTGCGCGATGATCGCGGCGATTAAGGTTGTCGCCGTCGATAATCCCAACCCTCCGGCAGTCAGCACCACCACAAACACGGGAACGTTCGCCACCCGCAGCCCCGTCAGCACACCAAAGAACAGCGTCGTTAACACGATCAGCACCAGCAACAGCACCACATTGACCAGCCACTTGCCCCAGAAGACCGCCAGCGTCGGCGCATGCAGTCGTAAGAACATACTGGTCTGCGCTTCCTCCTCGCCAACGAACGACCGTGCCAATCCCGTAAGTGCGGCGAATAGGATCGCGATCCACAGCAGCACGGCGAGGGTCGCGTTCGCGCTGGTGTCACGGCGTTGGAGTTGCGGTCCAAGGTAGAAACTGGCGACCAGAGCGGTCGATAGCACGAACATCAGCAACGCATTGAGTGCATAACGGGTTCGCAGTTCAACCCGCAAGTCCTTGCGGAACACCGCCCAACTCGCACGCATCAGGTCGGCGAAGCCTGGCTCCTTCATCGTGCTGTCCGATCGAGCGCCAGTTCGAGCGTTCCATAGGCCAGATCGCGGGGTTCATTGGTGGCGACGATCACGATCCCGCGTTCACGCGCCGATCGGACGATCTCATCGACGATGGCGATACCATGCACATCAAGATTCGTGGTCGGCTCATCCAGGATCAGCAGCGCGGGCTGATGGACCAGCGCCAGCGCATAGCGCAATCGTTGGCGCATGCCACTCGAAAACCCGCCAACCGCTTCGTCGCCGCGCCCGTCGAGTCCCACCTGTTCCAGCGCACGATCCATCGCTGCACTGTCGAGCGGCAGAGCGTGCAGACGTGCCACGAACGCCAGGTGTTCGTTCGCGGTCAGTTCACGATACAATTGAATGTCGGGACCGACAAAGCCGAGGTTTCGCCGCCGTCCTTGCGCGTCAAGGCGATTCGCCCCATACCAGAAATGAACCGATCCGACGCTCGGCCTGATCAGGCCGGCGATGATCCGCAGCAACGTCGATTTACCGGCTCCATTACGGCCTGTCACCACCAGCGTGTCGCCATGCTGGAGTTCGGCGGAAACACTCGCAAGTACCCGATGGGTACCATACGCTTTTCCAACCTGATCTATTTCGACACGTAATTGATCGCTGCTCACGTTTGTGCATTTTAGACATGCGACTAACGATCACCGACCGAATGGCCGACGAAGTTGATGTAACTCGTCAGCTCTATGTATACAAAGATGTTGGACAAAAAGAAAGGAGCCGATCAGCACATGATCGGCTTCTACTATATCTTCGATTGTTTTCTATTACCTGCTTCGGTGGTCCGTCGTCGGTCGTCCGTGGTCGGCTCAAGCCGCTCGATGGCCAAATTTTGGGGTACCCACCATCTGTGCGCGAAGCGCAGCAAGGCTTGTTTCGCGTTCGAGGACGGAACGGCGCAATTTCCATTGCAGGCCCGCGATCTCGTCGGCGAGTGTGCGCAGATTCTGCATCTCGTTATCAAGTTCTTCCAACAAGCGGTCGGAGGCGACGACCGGCTGTGGTTGCTCGACGGCCTGGTTCAGCACCGCGATGCGATCCTGCATGGTCGCGAGCAAGCCCATCAGGTTACCCCAACTTTGCGTATCGCGCAGGTACTGCTCGTCAGGCACATGGGATGAGCGGTCCAGCCACGAGCCCAGTTGCCCCTGCAATTCCGCGATACGTGAGTCAAGTTGTGGCATTCCGGCGGCTTGTGCCAGGTCTTCGGCTGATAGGTGTACCGTTGGAGGTTCGGCGTCGGCGAGCTTGCCAATCTCTTTCTGCATGCCACTGATTGATACACCGATCTGTGCTTGCCGAATTGTCACAGCCTCTTGCTCGCTGAGAACATCTAACAGCATTTCTCGGAGCCGCGTTGCTTCCTCTGCCGTACGGTTATCGAGACGGCGCAATAGGCGCGGCCCCCAGATGATCAGGCCAGCAAGCAAAAGCACATTCAATATGATGGCGGCTACGATAAAGTACTGCTGTGACATAAATATTTCTCCGCGTTGAAATCATTATAGGGATCAGCGCGTCACGGTCAATGGCTCACGACGCGTGTGCGATTACACATCCATTACAACCAGTCGTATACTGTGATCATGCAACGGATTCTTGTCGTCGACGACGAGCCAGCGATTCTTGAAGTGCTTCGAGAACGATTCGGACGCGATGGATTCGATGTTCGGAGCGCTTCGGAAGGCGAAACTGCGCTCGATGTTCTACGCGCCGAGCCTTTTGCGGCGGCGGTGATCGACGTGGGGTTGCCGGGAATGGATGGTTTCACGGTGCTACGAACCCTGCGCGCCGAAGGCTACACGACTGCCCGTGATCGTCCTGACCGCGCGTGACGACGAGATCGATCGCGTGGTCGGACTAGAACTTGGAGCGGACGATTACGTTGTCAAGCCCTTCAGTCCGCGCGAACTTGTTGCTCGATTACGTGCGCTGCTACGTCGCACCGCAGAAGCGACAGCGCTTCGCGCCCAACTGGTGCCCACCGCCACAGGTAGCGACCAGCCCTCACCATCGACAACGCACGCCGCTCTGCAACGTTTCACGGCACAGCACTCGACTTGCGACCGCGTGAGTTCGATCTGCTGGCCTTGCTCGCCAGCCATCCCGAACAGGTGTGGAGCCGCGAAGCATTGCTTACAACGTATCTGGGGTGGTGATGAACATATCGATGCCCGCACCGTGGATGTACACGTCCGCCGACTACGCGCCAAATTTGGCGAGATCGATCGCCGGACGACCAGCCGATCCAGACCGAATGGGGCATTGGGTATCGCTATGTTGAGATGACCATGGACCACTGACCGATGATGACGGTTATCCCATCAGTCCGATGCCGCTCCGTGATCACAGCCAGCAGGGGCCACATGTTCACATGGCCCCTGCGTATATCGTCTCGATGCCTTCGCTTTCTCGCTCCTGAAAGTTTGGTCTATGCGCCTTCTCGTCAGGGCGATTGTAGCGACCACGCGGCTGCCGCGACCGGGAATGCTTTCGATACCGAGTTGGCCTTGCAAGAGTGTTTCAACTTGCTGGCGCATGACGGCGAAACCCATGTTGCGGTTCATATTGGCACCCTGCGTAATGTTGCATAACATTGAATCCGGAACCATTATCCTCGACCAGTTAACTGGATCTCGTTGTTGAGCGCATCCAGCGCGATACGGGCGCTGGATGCAGCGGCATGCTTTTGGACGTTGTTAAGTGCTTCCTGCACGAAACGAAATAGTGCGACTTCGTAGTGTCGTGGCAAACGGTTGTCCAGGTTCTGCACCGCGACCGACACATCCAGTTTAAAGCGCTCGCTAAAATCCTGAGCGTAGCGACGAAGCGTTGGCACCAATCCGAGGTCGTCCAGAATCATCGGACGGAGGTCGAAGATGAAACGCCGAGTGTCCTGTAATGTCGTCGTGATCGCCTTGCGCAACGAGGCGAGTTCGATACGGGCCTGGTCAGCATCGCGATCGATCAACGCTCGCAAATTTCGGCACGCAGATACCAGATTCGACATGGTTTGCACCGGACCGTCGTGCATTTGCAGCGAGATACGCAGTCGTTCTTTTTCCTGCGCCTGAATAACTTCGCCGATCAGGGTTTGCTGCGAATCGTTATGCCCAATCGACGATGGTTTCTGGCGGACGGATCGAGTTGACCGAAGAGTTCGACCAGCATTTCGAGTTCGATCACGCCGCTCACGCATACGCTTTTGACGGGCCTGGAGTTGTTCAACCTGGGCGCGTGCCAGTTGCAAACGCATCTGGACTTCCTGCACCATCGAAAAGACGTTGCGGATATCTTCCTTGGAAAATCGATCTACATTCGATTGAAGGCTTCGCAACTGCGTCGCAGCAGTTACTTCGCGCTGGGCCAGCTTTTCGGCTTCGCTCTGCGTTTGCCGAATCAGACGCTCAACCTCGTCGCTTTCTCGGATGGTCGTTTCGAGCTCATCCTCATAGGCTGTTCGTAGCTCGGCTATACGGTCACTGACTGCAATAGCTTCGGCCACCTAATACCTCCATATTATCTTCATAGGACACCGCGTTCCACACATCAACATGCGATTCATGTTCGATCGCGATTATCCGGTCGCAGCCCACGCGCTTTCTGATGTGCGTAGTGGTACCAATTGTATGGTCTAGGCCGCTCAGTTGAAACGGGACTATTGGCCCGTTTCACTACGGTGCTCTTCCTATACAATTTCAACGACCGATGGCTATATGGTCGTTTGTGGCGTGGTCAATGAGGATCGAATTAGACTCCAACAGAAATCACACGTTCCTAGATTACGCTATCAGGCGAGGATAGCTGGGGTATGCGAGCGACCAGGTCGCGACGCACAAAAGATCAGGACAGTCCCTGGCTTTCTGAGCATTGGCATCGGCAAGTAAACGGGAGCGGGCGCTGGCAGCGCTTAACGCAGCAATCCCAGGCGCAACTTGACGACGTTCACCAAAGCCTCGGTCACGATATTTTTGCTCATCTTCGAGGCACCGACACGGCGATCAGGGAAGATGATCGGCACTTCGCCGATACGCATACCCGCTTTGTGGACACGGTAAGCCATCTCGATCTGGAACGAATAGCCGTTCGAGCGCACGTTGTCAAGGTTGATCGCTTGAAGCGCGCGACGACGGTAGCAGCGGAATCCACCTGTCAGATCGGCGACACGCATCCCCAGGATCATGCGCGCATATACGTTGCCACCCTTACTGATGAAGCGACGACCGATGCCCCAATCGGTAGTACCGCCACCGGGAACGTAGCGCGAGCCGATCACCAGATCGTATGTGGATTCGGCGGCTTGATGCAGGCGTTCAGGTATCGCGGATCGTGCGAAAAATCGGCGTCCATCTCGAAATATGATAGTCGGCACCATGGCAAGCGCATAACGAAATCCAGCCACATAGGCGGTTCCCAGTCCTTGTTTTCCGGCACGCCGGATCAATGGACACGCGGCTCGGCTGCCATCACTCGCGGCGACAGCGTCTCCGGTGCCATCCGGCGAACCATCGTCCACGACCAGCACGCTCAAACGCGGATATGCCAGAATCTGCGGCAACAATTGATGGATATTTTCAATCTCGTTATAGGTTGGAACAACAACCAGACTATCAGTTGTGAGAGGTCGCACACTCGCTCCGTTGCGCGTATGATCTATCTTCGGACCGAGCAGATTACGCGCCATGCAGCCTTATCTTCCACGAAACATAACGTTCGCAGGCTTAGCCTGCGAAAAACGGAATTGTAGCATATCATATGCCGTCATTACCACGTCTGCGCATCGACCACCTCTACGCCGTTAGTGCGCTCGCACTGGCGGGCTTCGTCGTGGCCTTAATGCCAATCGTGCCACACGACTTCTGGTGGCATATGGCGATCGGTCGCGATATCGCCCAAACCGGGCATGTCCCAACGCGTAGATCGCTATAGTTGGGCAGTCCCGAGCAGGCACTCCCTTCACATATCAGAGTTGGCTCAGTGAACGCATACTCTATGGTGTTCATGCGGTTGGGGGCATGGCCGCGCATCGTGTGGCTACGCAATATTCTGTTGATGGTGACATGGACGCTTCTGGCGTTCGAAGCCAAACGTCGCTCGGGCTCATGGCGGCTTGCGGCACTGGCAATCGGCGGACTTACCGTGCTCACCGTCAACAATATGACGATGCGCCCGCAAAGCTTTTCGTGGCTCCCTTTCGCTTTATTTATCGTCCTCCTCGCCGCGTACCGCGACCGTGCGGTGAGCGGACGGACCTTGCTGCATCTGCCGCTGATCATGGCGGCTATGGGTCAACCTACACGGCGCGTTCATTCTGGGGATCGTGCTTGTCCTGCTCACCGTCCTGGGCGAAACTGCCGCGGCGCTCTGGCAGGGCAGCGATCGACCGCTGGGCGCGGGTGCGCTGGCTTGCCGTCATCGCGGCGGCAACGATCCTGGCGACCCTGCTCAATCCGGCGGGCGCGGGGTGTGTGGGCTATGTCGGCAATCTGCTGGGGAATCAACCGGTCCAGGGCTTGTGAGTGAATGGCAACCCCTGACGTTGCGTTCTATCGCGGGCGTCCTGTTCGGCGCGAGCGTCGTGCTGAGCATCGGCGTGCTGGCGCGCAACAAGCCGACGGTCGCGCTCACCGATCTGTTGTTCTGGGCAGCTTTTTTATGGCTGGCGCTCGGCGGCGTCCGCTCGGTGCTGTGGTGGGCGATGATCAGTTGGCCACATAATCGTGGGAGCGCTCGGCGCGGCTACGCCCACGCGCCGCCGTCCACTGCCGCGCACTATGCCAACACTGTGCTTGCCGCAGCGATCTTGCTCCTGCCGCTGGCGGCACAGCCGCCCTTCAAGCCGCTGCTCGCCTTGCCGCCCGTATTCGGGGGCCTGGGCAACGCCGTTCCCGACGGCACACTGATTACCGCCGACACGCCAGTGCAAGCCGTCGCATGGCTCCAAAGCCATCCGCTACCGCAGGATGCTCGCCTGTTTCATGATATGGGCTACGGGAGTTACCTGATCTGGGCGCTGCCACAGACCAAGGTCTATGTCGATCCGCGCATCGAGTTATATCCACTGGACGAGTGGATGCGCTACAAACAGATCACCGCCGCCTGTCGCTATAACGCGACCTTACGTGACCTCGGTGTAACCCACCTGCTGCTTAGTCGCACGGGAGAAGCCGATTTCATTACAGCGCTCGACCGCGACACGGCATGGCAGACGATCTATTCGGACACTACCAGCCTGATCTATGAACGTACTCAAACGGTGGCTTACGATGAATCCTGTATCGCTTCTAGTTAAACCCGCAGCACCCTTGACCGCACTGGCAGTCGGCGCAATCGCCGTCGCCGCTACGCTGTTACCCAGCATGGCGCAGTATCTGGCGACGATGACGCAGGGAAGCGTCGATCAATGGATGCTGCTCCGCGTCGCCGTCCTGACGGTCGCGTATAGCCTCGTCGCAGGTGCCGCCTACCGCCGCGCTCAGGTCGGCTTTGCCAGCGCAGCAGCGGTGTTGTGGGGCGCGGCACTTGGCTGGAGCGCCTGGGGATGGGACAACGCGCTCCGTGAGTTATGTCGTGTTCGCCGCGCTCGTGGCGCTCATTGACCAACCGTCACGACGCAACGAATACATCGCGGCTGCGGTGGTCATCGGCTGGGCGCTGCTGGACGGTCAGGCGATCTGGGGGGCGCTGTATATCATGCTGATCGCCTTCGGACGCTGGCGCGAGCGCCCGCTGGCACTCCTTGGCGGGAGCCTCATCGCGGTTGGCGCGATGTGGGGTCGGGGCTTCGCGCCGTGGACAGTATTGTTTCCCACGCCACAACCGTGGGTATGGGCGGATGGGCAGACCACCAACAGCTTCGGCGATCCAGTAGGGCTAGCGCTATTTGGCGGGATGCTCGTCGTCCTCGCCCTATGCTACCTGCGGCGCGGGCAAACTCCTGTCGCCGTTTTGCCGCTGGCGGTATTTGCGTTGCTGGCATGGCAAGTCCGCCGCAATGGCGTGTGGCTTGGCTTCGTCGCCGCACCGGCCCTAGCGGCGCTGCTCCTTGACCTCGATCCACGCTCGCGACGCTGGGTATCGCCAGCGGTCGCGCTCGGAGCGGTGGCACTCCTCGGCCTTGGGGTGATGCATGGGTCCACGATGATTGCGGGACGTTCGCTTGCACCGTCGCTGCTGGCGAAGGTTCCAGCCTGGTCCGGTGATGTACCGTCCGGCATTCGAACAAAGTTTGCTACGAGCGCATTTCTCCCAACGACCTGCTGCTCCATGCTGCGGACGATCCCCAAACGATGTACAGCGCGTGGCAGCGCATCGCGACCAATTGCGACCCCGCCGCTGAATTGGACCGCCTCGGTGCAACTACCGTTGTGCTGGATACCACGGTCGACCGCGCCCCGATCGCGACGCTCGCCGCCGATACGCGCTGGCGACAGGCCGCCGCCGACCAGAGCGCGACGGTTTTGTGCGTATCGAGAACATACCATGACAACGCAGACCATACGCCCGCTTGCAAAACAGCGCGGCCTCGGCGTAGGGCTACAGATTCGGCTCGAGCACCTCTGGCTGGCGCTGGTGCCGGTGATGGTCGCCCTGAAAGTGCTGCTAACACCGATCGCGCCCTACGATTTCTGGTGGCATCTGGCCTATGGACGCGAGATCGTGAGATCGGGAACCGTTCCAGCATTGGATGTGTTTTCATACACACGCGCCGGAGCACCATACTTCGACCAACCCTGGCTTGCCCAGGTGCTTATGTACGGCGGCTATCAATGGTTCGGCGCGACTGGCCTCCAGGTCATCCAGGCCATACTCGTCGCCGGAACATATACCCTGCTGATAGCGCTGCTACGCTCCTATCGGTGCCGGAACGCGCATCGCCGTATTCGCCGCGTTGCTGGCGGCGATCTCGGCCTATGACAACTGGCAGGTTCGCCCACAAACGTATGCGCTACCGCTATGGCTTGCGGCGATCGCCCTGATCGAGCGTTGGCGCAGAACAGGCCATACGCCGTGGATACTCGTACCGCTCGTGATTGTGTGGGCAAACCTTCACGGAACCTTCACATTGCCGCTGGCACTCGGCGGGATCGTGCTCGTGGGCGAAGGCCGTGATGACGTTGCGCGGCACAGGCACGCGCACGCGCGCCGACCTCGGTCGTATGACCACGGTCCTGCCGTGGCAACGCTCGGCACCCTGCTCAACCCGCATGGCGCGGCGACTGTGGTGGTATGTGCGCTCGCTACTCGGCAACCGTGCCGTCAGCGAGTTGGTAACGGAATGGGCGGCACCACGACTGGGGACACCCGAAGGCACAATCTTCTTTAGCATCCTGGCAGTAGCGGTGATCGCTCTGATGCTACGGCGACGACAGGTACCGCTTGGCGCTATGGCTGGCGCTCGCGGCCTGGACCGCGCTTGCGCTTAGCGCGGGTCGCAACATCATCTGGCTTGGACCGCTTGCGGCGACCTCATCGCACCCTTGTGGCCTGCGCGTAGCAGGCGTGTGGCGTTCCGAATCGACGGTGTTGAATGCGATTGTTACTGGTCGTACTGCTGCTGCCGTTTGGATTGGTCGTGCCGCCCTTCCGGGCAGCGATGCCTCCGCGTCTGAGCGCGATCATCGATCCTGAGACGCCTGTCCAGGCGGTCGCGGAACTTGGGCGTTTAGCCGACCCACCCCAGCGCCTATTCCACGATAACGGCTTCGGCAGTTACCTGATATGGGAATCTCCCGAGCAACATGTTTTCGTCGATCCGCGTATCGAGCATTACCCGCTGCAGCAGTGGTACGACTACGTCGCACTCAGCAACGGAGAACGCTTCGCGGAACTGAGCGCCCGCTACGGCTTCGACGGCTTTTTGCTCCACCCCACCCACCAGCGCCGATTGCTCGAACGCTTACGCCACGACCCCACATGGCGCGTGACGATCGACACCCCTACTGCGGTCCTGGTGCAACCTGTGACAGCAGAACCAAAGCACTAGTAATAAGCAGGACCATCGCCCTTCGTAGAAACGCGGGGCGATGGTTATAGTTGATCCTGTATACAGCCCACGATTCGTTTCGCTTTCAGCACCTCGCTCCGTCCGGTCGTGGGACACGTTGCGCTAACCACTGATGCTGTCGGCATCGCTGCTTGAGAAAGAAGGACATTTTGAAAAAACGGTCATTGTGGACGTGTCAACTCATTGTGCTCTGTCGCGCTGCTGTGCGCCTTACTCGCACCTGCCAGCACGAACGCGCAGGGACCCACGCCGCCGCCAACACCGCGCGCCACACCCGACCGGTACTACGCCGCTCAGTGGCGAAGCCGTGATCATAAAGGGTGACGATTCACGTCCCTTCGACGAGCGAATCAAAGCGATTCGTTTACCTACGGATGATGAGCCGGATGAAGCTGCCACGACGAGCGAGGAGGCAGCCGCACCCGTTGCCGTCGCGCCGGTCGCCATCGCTCCCGCAGCATCACCAAACGCCGCCAACTTCTCGTAGACGTGTCCGTACCTGACGAGATCAGGGCGAATAGCGACTTGCTGTATACCTATGCCTATACCAACACCGGCACCACAACCGCCAATACCGTCATCATCGAGGCGATCTGGACACGCTTCAACATAGCCGCGAATCGTGACTGGCAGTCCTGCGACAACAGTCTCTGCGATGTTGTACCCGGTAGTGTCGAGGGTCCCGCCGTCACCCGTGTCGCACCCGCCAGCGGCGACCGCGCCCGTTACAAACTGAGCGGCCTTGGTGCGGGGCAGAGCGGCCACTTCTCGGTGTTGCTGAAAACCAAAGCCGACATCTATCCTAAAACAAACCAGGCCCCGACGCGACCAGCAGGCTCGGCACAGATTTACCTCGACAATGCTACGACGCCAAGCGACGATGATACCGCCGCTACACTGGTTGCAGGTCCGGTGCTGACACTCGCCAAAATTCCCGCCGACCGCAATCTCAAAATCTATCCGACCGAAACCGCCGAGTTCGTGATTACGGTTGGCAACGCCACCGGAACTGGCGACAAGGTTGGCGGCGTCATCCGTGCGGACGCACGCCCCGCGACCAACGTCGTCATCCGCGACACATTTCCGGCTGGCAGCGAGTTCGTCACGGCAACGGGCAATCCGGTCGTCAACGCGAACGCCAAAACCGTCACCTGGACCATCGCGGGACCGTTCAATCCCGACGCCAAGCAAGAGTTCCGCGTAACGTTCCGCAAGCTCGACGTAAACCCGATTGCACGCGCCTCTCGAACTCAACCTATAACGTGACGAGCGATGAATACCCGCTCAACGGCGCGACACGCTACGATGTCGATGGCTCCGGCGTCGCGGTGCCTGTGATCGCTCCGGTCACGATCAAGTCGGTTGTCGCGTCGCCCAGCAGCGTCGTGTATGGCACCGGCGCGACGATCACCATCGTCGTGCAGAACTTCTGGAACCAGCCGCTCACCGGCGCACAACTCAACTACGACATCCAAACCAACGCCTTCTACCAGGCGGGGTCGGCAACGCCCAACCCATCGGCAACGCCCAACAGTGCGATCACTGGCGGACGATTAAGCTGGACGTTCAACATGCCGGCAGGCAGCAAAACGACGCCAAGCGAAGCAACGTTTACGCTCGGCGTGCTGGGAACCTATACCAACAGCGCCCAGGCTGGGACCGCTCAGGTGATCGCTCCAGCGGATGTGCCTTCGGCCTGTATCGTATCGCGCAGCGGTCGGGTCAACCTCACGCCCCGACTCGAAGTGACCAAAGCAGCAGAACTCGATCCCGATGTGATCGTCGATAACGCCTTCCCGGTGCAACGCAACCAGGATGTTGCTTATACCATCACAATCGAGAACACAGGCAATGCCGACGCAACAGCGGTGGACGTAACGGATGCGATCCCTGGTGCAAGCGGGGCAAACTTTAGCTATGTTCCGAACAGTGCCACACTGAATGGACAAGCCCACGAGCCAGATTCGATCTCCAACGGGCGAGGCGGCTCGCTGATCTGGACGCAACTCATCGTTCCCGCTGGTAGAAAAATCGTCCTGCGCTACATGCTGAACGTGGATGGCTTCGATTATGTACGCTACTGCAACAACGTCACAGCGGAAAGTGACGACGAGAACATCATCTATCCCCGTCGCCAGGTATGTGTGAAGATCAACCCACAGATCGAGATCATCAAGACCGGCGACCGGACAACGACCACTGCTGGTGGTGAGGTGCAATTTACGCTGCGCCTGACCAACCGCGAGCCGCAAGCCTATCGCGTCGGCATGTACGATCTGCTGGGCGAGTTCACCTTCGTGCGCCAGATCAGTGGCTATGCTGAGCCGGAAGTCATCGCGAACGGCGACGCGCTCCAATGGCCTCTGGTTGACCTCGCGCCCGGCGGTATCCTCGAAGTGACGATCGTCGCCACTGTCCCTAATAACTGTCAGACCCGCGAGTACATAAACGAAGGCATGTTCTATAATCCAACGGGAACTCGTTCGTATGATCCCACGGGCGCTCGCCAGAGTGAAGGTGACGTGCGGCGTGATCGAGTTCAGCAAAGCCAGGGACCGCGATATCGTGAGCCTGGGCGACCGTGTGGTGTATACGCTGAACGTCCGCAACGCCGATGCTGCTGCCGCCTCCAACATCCAGGTGGACGATATTCTGCCGCAAGGTTTCCGCTACGAAGCCATGGATGCATCGAGCGACATCAAGACATCGCCAACGCAAACAGCACAGGACGGCACCACCAAATTGACCTGGACTATCGGCACACTCGCCAGCACCAAGACAAGCCGGATCAAGTTCATCGCACGCTCCGGCAACGTCGTCGGTGACCATATCAACCGTATGATCGTCCCGACCGGCGGCAAATGTACCGGATCATGCGTCACCGGCAGCGATGGACTTATCTACTCGGCGGTCGTCGTCAAGGTTCAACCGTTGATTACGGTGGAGCCACTGATCGACACGACTGCCTGTGCGAAACCGGGCGACAAGCGCGTATACACGCTTAAGATTCTCAACACCAACAACCATGACTACAACAACATAACGGTAACAATCGCGCTCCCGTTAGGCCTGAACTATGTGGGTTCGCAACTCAGCGGTCCGGCACCGACTGTCACCACCAACGATTCCGGTTCAACCCTGACATGGAGCGGACTACGTATTCCCGCCAAGCCAGGTAACGTGTTTGCGTCGCAACTCACGCTGACAGCCGAACTCGAAGTCGGTCAGGTGCTGGGCAACCTCGATACACTGGTGACGACATCGAGCAGCGACGGCACGATTCCGCGCAAAGATGGCGTTGCCGATCCGACGATTCCGGTGTGTGTCACAGACCCAACCATCGCTATCGACGCATACCCGCGCCTGGTCCAGTTGGACGGCGAAGTGCTCTATCAGATTTCGCTGGTCAACACCACCACCGATCCAATTCAGGCCTCGGTCGCGGACACGCTGCCCGCCGCCATGAGGTATGTGCGGTCAATCGAAGGACCAAGCGCCAGCGTGAATGGCCAGACACTGACATGGGCGAACGTCTCGATTCCGGCGACGGCGAACGGTCGCCCCGGCATCGTGCGCATCAAGTTCAGAGCGCAATTGACCGGTGGCGTCGCAGGACGCTCATACACGAACGGCGCGCAGGTAACGGCAAGCTCGGTGCCGTTCGACACCACCTATAGCTCGGTCGTAGTGACCGCCGCCGACGAGGTATTCTCGGTCGCGCTGCCGCTCGTTCGCCGCTAACCGCTACACCTGTGGCATTATTGGGACGCACCGTGGAGCGATTCACGGTGCGTTCGCGTATGATATGCATATATTGAGTACGAACGATATCGAATCCATTCCGGCGGCATCCGCGAGCCTCACGTCTCGTCGTGCGCGCCCCTGGCTACTCAACGCGGGGCTTGGCATCCTCGCCGCCTGGGCGGTGTTGCGGCTCTTCACGGGCATCTGGGTCACGCTGGTGGCGCGGTTTGTTCCGATCACTCCACGTGAACAGGGCATCGCGTTCTGGCCGCCGTCGTCGCCGTTGGGCGCGTGGCTCGAACGGGTCACGCTCGCGCCCTGGCACCGCTGGGACACCAAGTACTATCTCTGGATCGTCGAGCGCGGGTATCGCATCGACGACGGCACGGCGCAGTTTCACCCGCTGTATCCCTGGCTGGCAACACCGCTGGCGCTGATCGGTGCGTCGCCGCTGCTGGCGCTGATGATCGTCAGTTCGGTCGCCGGAGCCGCGTTCGTGCTGGTGTTCGAGCGCCTGGCACGCCTCGACCTTGCGCCGGATCAGGCGCGATGGAGCGCACTGCTGCTCCTATTTTCGCCGTTCGCTTTCGCGCTATGGGCACCCTACACCGAAGCCCTGTTTTTGCTGTGCGCGGCGACGTGTCTCCTGCTAGCGCGACGAGGACACTGGTGGTGGGCGGGATCTGGCAGGCGGGCTAGCGGTGCTGGCGCGCCAGCAGGGTGTGTTCCTGATCTTACCGCTCGCCGTCGAACTATGGATTGCGACAGGTGGGGATTGGCGACGGTCGCTGGCGGCGTGGCGGCGCTGGCTTGGCCTTGGGCTAGTACCGGCAGGCTTGCTGGTGTGGCTCATCTACCGAGCGGTCATGCTCAGCGACGTGTCGCCCAACTGGAGCGACCCACAGGCGCTCATTTATTCGCTGCTGATCTCGCCAAGCTCGTCGATGGTCGTACCGCACCAGGCATTTCTGCCGCCCTGGCAAGCGTTGTGGCTCGCCCTATCGACGTTCTGGCGCGCGCCCGAAATATCACTCGCAGTAGACCTCGTGCTAGGTGCCGCGTTCGTTGTGCTAACAGGTGTCGCATGGCCTCGGCTGCGTTGGAGCTACCGCATCTATGTGCTGGCGATCGCGTGTGTCAGCTTCGGCTACCATACCGGAGCCTATTACCCATACATGGGTTTGCCGCGCCACCTGCTGCTGGCCTTTCCAGTCTTTATCGGACTTGGCGCTCGTACGGACGGGCAACGCTCGCGCATGGTTCTGATCGGCAGCGGCTTTGTGGCGTTGCTGTTTGTACTAATGCTGTACACGGTCGAGGGATGGACGCCCTGAGATGACCACCGACCAGCGACGACGGACTAGCGGAGGGGTGACGGGGAAACGACCACCAGCCAGTGAACATGGACCATTCGGTGACGGAACACTGACGACGAAACACCAGACGCATTTTAGCCCGCTCATGCATAGGCGGGGTCACCGAAAGGTGATATAGCAAAGAGGAAGTAATGTCGGAAGCGACCCCCCTGACCGACGAGTCCACGACCTTGCCCATCGGGGCGGTGCTCCTGCTCGGATTCGCGTACACCAACCTATGGATCACCGACCTCGTTCCCGGCTTCGATTGGGTGCAATCGACGCTGCCACGTGTGCTGCTAACGCTAGCAACGCTCGTATACCTTGCTCTCGTGTTTGGCGCGGGCTCTGCACCCTCATCAACGATGCTAGGCCGTCTGCGGCGTTGGCGGACACTTGTAGCGCTGGGTGTGATCACCCTTAATATCCTGGTGCCGACCGCGCTGTTCATCGCCGACCGCTTGAACTATGGTCCCGACCCGCGCAACGTCATCGACTGGCCGTTACAGATCGAAGCCGGTAGCACCTTCTTGCTGCAAGGACGTAGCCCTTACGGTGCCGATTACAGCACGACAGAGATGCAAGCGTGGAGCGACCGCGCCAATTTTTCCAGCAATCCCGCGCTTCGGCACGCCATCCACCTGCCGGTGAACTTTATCCTCGGTACACTCGTGCTGCCTGTATGGTCGGCAGTCACGGAATGGCAAGACGCTCGCGTGATCTTGATCGCCGCGTATCTGGTGGTGGTGTTCGTCGCACCTCGCCTGGGGCGACGGTGGGAAGATGGACACGCTCTGATGATCGGCCTGGCATTGAACCCGCTGCTCGCCGACACCTTCGCGGTTGGGTTGAGCGATTTCTTGCTGCTGGCCTTATTGGTCCTGTTCGTCTGGAGTTTGCAGCGTGGACACCGCCGCGCCGCCGCGACGTTGCTCGGCATCGGCATCGCAACGCGCCAATTTAGCTGGCTGCTCGTACCGTTGTACTTAATGGCGGAATGGCGCGCGGCAACACTCGACCAGCCGCCGATACATGCGCCTGCGCTGTGGCGACGCTGGTCACCCGCTGTTGGCGCGTTCGTCAAGCGGGTATGGCCTGTCGCGGTGGTTTCGCTCGCGCTGATCATACCGTTCGCCGCCACCAACATGCAGGGGTTTGTCGCCGACGTGATCGCGTTCGGCAGCGGCGGGATCGAGGATGCCTATCCTATCGGTGGGTCGCGGACCTACGGCTTCAGCGCCATCGTGCTGGCGCTGGGTTGGGTGCCGGGACAGAACGCGCAGTTTCCGTTCACGCTGGTGCAACTCGCCGTGACGCTGCCACTGATGGCCTATGCCGCATACATGCAGTGGCGCTCAAACACGCTGCAACGGCTGTTACTTGGTTATGCGCTGGTGCTGGGCGGTTTCGTCTTTACGGGACGCTTCATGCACACGAACTACCTGGGGTTCCTTTTCGCGCTGATGCTGCTAGCGTGCTTCGTGGCTCCGACGCGGCTGAACAAAGCCTGAATCCATCCCCGCCAGTATGATCCAGTGACGAAGAACAGTGCTGGTCCGTAGAGGAATAGCGTGATCGTGAGCGGAAGCCATGCCTCGTACTCGGCGCTGATGCCGGAACGGCGCAGAATCCACGGCAACAACGCCAGCCAACTCAGGCATGACAACAATAGACTCTGACGCATGGTGCGCGGCAGCACCCACAGCAGCAGCGGGTCGTAGAAGCGTTGCGGTAGCGCCGCGCTGGCAACAAGCAGCCGTGCTTCCGGCACGCGCCAGCGCACCAGGGCGATCAGCAGCAGCGGCCCCGGAAACGTCAGCAATGGCACAAAGTTCTGATGAAAGCCTAAGTTGCGGAGCCATTCCAACGGCCACGACGGCATAACAGCGATGCTTAGGAGCAGGATCGCGGCACTCGCAATGATGCCACGCCGCGAAGGGTACGCCAGCACCACCGGCAAGCCAATGTTGGGCTTGCACATCACCAGCGGGAACAGTCCCGGCAACATCGCTGCCGCCGTCACTAGCGGCGACCATTGGGCGAAGAACACCGCCGCCCAATAGGGTGCGCTCAGGAACACGCCCAGACGTGCATACGATTCGCGGGTCAGACCAAACGCCAGCAAACCGGAGGAAAGGCCGACGAACAGCGCGCCCGCCAGTTGAATCTTGAGCAGCGCGAGCGGCAACGCCAGCAATAGCGCCGGAAGCGGGTAATACTGAGGCCAATGCCAGGGATAAAGCGTGGCATCACTATACACCGGACGCCCTTCGCGCAGTAGCTGCGCCCCGACATACACCCACGTCCAGTCTTGCGCCCCATCGGTAGGCAGCAGCAAGGCGCACGAACAGGCGAACGCTACCAGGCCAAGGACGTATGCGATCAGGACGCGATGCCGCATAGGGGGGTGCATGTCGGTCATGGCAGGTTCACCGTGGCGACGGTGAGTGTCGGTCCTATCTGGCTACGTCCGTCGGTGAGGTACGCCGCGCCGTTGTGGAGGTCGTACCATGCCACTTCCCACACGTAGCTTCCCACCGGAATATCGGCGGGCAGTGTAGCATCGAATGATTCCTGGATATGCTGTCCAGGTTGCCATTGTGAGGTTGGCAGCAGCGCATAGGTCGGCAGATGTACGACGCGGCTCCCCGCCACGCCACGTAGTTGGCTGACCGCCACCAGCGAGCGCGCTTCTACGGGCGCGATCCACTCGAACGTCGCACGGAAACGCCGGGGTGCAAGTGGCGCAATCTCGGCGCGCGCCAGTTCGACCATCGTACCAGCATCGGCTGTCTGCGTACGTACCACTTCGACCTTTTGTGTCAGTATATCTTCGCCCGTCGCGTCGCGCTTAAACAGCAACAAACCATCTCGCTCGTCGACTCAGGCCAAAGGCGGGATCGCGCAGCACCAGACCGATCTCGGTACGCTCGTAACTCGCACCACCCGCGACAGTAGCGCCGTCCTGCAAGCGATAATCGAACAGGGCATCGGCGATCACATAGTCAACCTGTGGCAGGATTCGCGGCAACATCTCGCCGCCGCCGTCCTCCGGGTAACGCACGGAATACAGTGTGTCGCGCTCGGCGATGTGGGGCGCGAGGAACGTCGAGGCCGCGACCGCTACCCGTGGCGGCACGAGCGCCAGGAAGTCATCCTTGATGCGGTCACGTGCACTCACGCCATAACTTGACCCATCCATACCCCACCCCGGCGCACCTGCCCACCATTGCGGGTTCAGGGGCGCGTTCACGAAGGTGGCATTGAATAACACAACAAGCATCAGCATCAGTAGCGCGCTGAAGGCCGGAGGAAACCCACGGCGTCTGGCTCCCGCGCTGGCCGGGCGCGGTGCCAATCCATGCACAGCCGCCATCATGATAAACGGCACCACCAGGGCATAATGATGGAAACGATAGTCAAAGGAACTGCCGTTGCTCGACAATAACACCACGGCGGCAATCGGCAATCCCGGCACGAGCCAGCGCCACCCCCGCACCATGAGCAGCAGCGCCGGGCCGAACACGACGACGGCGGCGATCAGGCGTTGGTCAAGGTTCGCCAGCAGCGAATCGACCTGCCCGAAGTAGTACAGCAGATAATTCATGCCACGATGCGTTTGCGCGGTACTGGCGGTGGTAAAGAACGGGCGAATGATGCCAAAGGCAATCGCGCCGTACACGCCCGCCGCCGCAGTGGTGATCGCTCCGGCGCGACGGTCGCCACACCACCAGATCACGACACCCAGCGCGGCGACCGGAATCGCGACGTAGAACTTGCAGGCGAGCGCCAGGGCGATAAAAAGCCCATAGCGCCACCATGCGCGACGGTCGAGCGCGTCGAGCGCCCACAGCAACAGTGGCATCGCCAGGGTATCACCGTGGAAGTCGAATAACACGCTGTTCTGGGCGACCGGATACAGCAGATACGCCAGGGCGAGACAGACAGCGGCGAACGCGCTACGGCTATGCCGCAACGCCAGCGCATACACTGGCAATGCTCCCGATGCAAACAATGCAGCCTGAACAATCACAAGCAACCGTGGATCGCTCCACAGCATATATAGCAGGCTGAACAGGAAATAGATCAGTTCGACATGCACAGCCAATCGACTGGTCGAACCATCAGGGAAGGTGGTCACGAGCGGACGCCCACGCCCGACGCTAGCGATGGCCTGTGCCATGTTGCCAAGGTCAAGCATACCCGCGTTGTAGCCGTTATAACGCAGAACGGACAGCCAACCAAGCACCCCGCCGCTGACGAGGAGCGCAAGCCACACGACGACCCGACTGTCAAGCCGTGCCAGGAAGCGTACTCGTGGTGGGGCGACATGTTGCGACGATTGCACGGCATGGAGGCCGAGCGGCGATTGGGGGGGAGATATGTTCATATATCCTATTGTGTCAGCCAGGGACACGCACGACCATAGTCCTTTGGGTATCAGCCATCCCTACGATGGTGCTAGCAGGTTTTAGGATACAGCAACGAGGCGGACTGGTCCTAGCGCAGCGTAGTCCTGATTTCTCACCAACGAGTATCTTTGGAGCCATGGTCGTCACCACCACCGCCACCTATACTGCGAACATACGAGGAACATACTATGGATCATTCGCTCGACCGTCGCACCGTGGTGCAGCGTGACGTTGCCGCAAAACACATATATGAGAGCGGTTGGACGCTCGACCACCTATGGCTGATCACGACGACAGCACTGGTTTGGATGTTCGTCAGCCTGCTACCGCTGCCACCACACGACTTATGGTGGCATATTGCTGCGGGACGCACGATGATCGAGCAGGGCGCGTTGATGCACACCAACGAATGGTCATACGCCGTACCGCGCGATACGCCCTATGTCTATCAAAGCTGGCTCAGCGAATTGATACTCTACGGTCTGTGGCGCGTCGGCGACATCCCGCTGCTGGTCTTGACCCGCAGCGTGGTGATCACGTCTAGCTTCGGCCTGGTTGCATGGTATGCCTGGCGACGTGCCGCCAACGGAAAGGCGGTGATGCTGGCGCTGCTGGCGGCTGTGCTGATCAGTTGGGATAACTGGTCACTCCGTCCCCAGACACTGGCGCTCGTACCGGGCGCGGTGTTCGTGGTTGTCCTCGGCGACTATGCAACGAAACGAACCAGCGGTCGTATCCTGGCACTCCTGCCCCTGGCAATGCTCCTCTGGGTCAACATGCACGGCTCGTTCGTGCTCGGTGGCGCCTTGCTTGCGCTCACTACACTTGGCGCTACCATCCAGGCGTTGGGTGCGCGGAAGGCACGACGTGCCGCCTGGGCGCGGGTCGGGACGCTGATGGCAGCGGGGGTGGCAACTGCTGGCGCGATGATGATCAATCCGCTCGGCGTTGGTATCATCGGCTACGTGCGTGACCTGTTCGGCAATACGACCGTGCAGACGCGCATCCTCGAGTGGATGCCGCCAAGCAGCGACATGCGCCTCGCTAACCCTGGCTTCTGGTTCTTCCTGACGGTGATGGCGCTGGCGGTACTGATGGCGGTCGCGCCCCGTCGGCCATCAGCAATCGACCTATGCTGGTATTGCGGCCTGGGATGGCTGGCTTTCGGCAGCGTGCGTCACGTCATGTGGTTCGCACTGGCGCTGTTTCCGCTGATCGCGACGCAACTGGCATCGCTATGGGGCACCCGCCGCCCGATCGCATGGAGCAGCAAAGCGCTCCGCATCCATACCGTCCTGGTTTGTCTGGTTGGCTTCGCGATGCTGCCGTGGTTCATGCCAAGCCGCTACCTGGGTTCCGGCTCGGAGCATCTCTACGCCAACGACGGCCCCTATCCCCACCTGCTGAGCAGCACCACGCCCGTGGCGGCGACAACCTGGCTGGAGCAGCATCCAATCGCAGGGCGTTTATGGAGCGATATGGCCTATAGCAATTATGTGGTGTGGCGCATGCCACAGCAGCAAATCTTTGTCGATAGCCGCATCGAACTCTATCCAAAGGCAGTGTGGGACGACAATTTCGCTATCGCCCGCGCCGACGCGACCAGCCTCGAACTGCTCGACCGCTGGGATGTCACGCACATCATGATCCGACAAAGCATCGGAGCCGAACTACGCGATTTTCTGGTCCAGACACCCGAATGGTGCGAACGCTACCACGATCAGGAAAGCGTGATCCTGGCTCGATGTGACGCAGTGATTGGCGAGCGATAACACACGACGCACTCAACGGGCGCGATGACCGCTCACACTCACCTCGTCGTAGTAACGTTCCATACGATCGGCGAGCGTGTCCCAATTCCACCTGGCCAGCACGTCGTCAGCAGCAGCATCACCAAGGTTTTGGCGCAGCGAAGCATCGTCGAGCAATTCGAGCGCTCCCTGCGCCAGCGCAACGCCGCCAGGAGCGACCAGCAACCCGGTCCGGCGATGGTCGATGTATTCGGCGGCCTGACCCACCCGGCTCGCCACGACAGGCACACCCGCCACCAGCAGTTCAAGCAACTTTACCGAGCATTTCGCACGGTTCATCAACGTATCCGCGAACGGCACGATGGCGAGGTCGGCGACGGCGAACGCCGCCGCAATCGTCGCCCGGTCGGACCAGCCACGGATATCGGCGAGCCATGCCACACCTGCACGCTCGGCCATACGCCGTAACGATGCCGCCTCGCCGCGCTCGCCATCTCCGACCATCAGCAACCGCGCATCGGGACGTCGTTCCCGCAACACCAGCAGCACGTCGATGATGTCGTGGAGCGGATATTCCCAGAAGCGGGTGTAGAGCAGGATGGTCGGGGCATCGGCAATGCCCAGAAGCGCACGGGCAGCGGCACGTTCGGGCAACACCGGACGTTCGGAGGCAACACCATTGGGAAGGTACATGACCCGCTCGGGATCGACGCCGAAGCCCCATACCTGGGTTTCGAGCGTGCGCGATGCGACCGTCACCGCCGCCGCCTGACGCGGCAGCGTGCGCTCCTGCCACGCGAATACGTGTTTCATCAGGGGCGAGTAATCGCCAAGTTCGTTCCAGCCGCCCCAGCCCTCCCAATCGTCGGTGTCCAACACCTGCGGTAGATCGGGCGCGAAGCCAGTGTCCCAGTGAAGCGGCAACACCGCTATAGCCTTTGGGCTTGAACACATGCAGAAGGTCTGGCTGCCAGCGTCGGGCTGTCGCCAGCATTCGAGCACTGGTTTCGACGATTCCCAACGGTCCCGGCAATCGCGCCAGCGCGACATGCTCCACGACTACACCGTCGATGATTTCGCGCCGTCCGGCATCACGCGGCTCGGTGTAGGCGGGCGCGACGATCAGACACTGGCAGCCGCGCCGCACGAGGGCGACGGCCAGCGGCAGCATACGCTGGCTCAGGGTCGCTTTGGGGCGCAACCCAAACGGTGCGATCATCGCTATCCGTCTGGTCACGGTGTCAGTTCCGCCGCATCGAGCAACCCACGCCGCACCAGTTCGGCTTCGAGCGCGGCAGCGGTTGTGTAGTGGATCGTTGGAATCCCTAGTGCCTCGGATGCACGGACGTTGCGCGGCTTGTCGTCGATGAACAGCGCCTCGTCAGGCGCTACACCCAGGCCGTCGAGCGCAAGCCAGTAGGCACGCGGATCTGGTTTCGCCACGCCTACTCGCGCCGAATTGACGACCACCTTAAACAGATCGTGAATACCAAACTCATGTTCGAGCAGCGATTCCAGTTCGTCGGTTGCGTTGGATAGCAGCGCGAGCGGAAAGCGTTAGCGCCAACCGTCGGGCGATCGCCACCACATGCGCGTCGAGTTCGCGTCCGGCGAACAAGTCCAGCCCGAAACGCCTCTACGTCATCAGTCGGAATCGTGTCCCAGCGCGACCATCATACTGATGCCAGTAATCGTGCCCGGTCATCGCGCCGATCTTGGCCTGTTGCCACGCATCGCCACTGTACAACAGGTCGTAGAACGCCTGCGGGGCGATGTTGTAGCGTTGGGCGGCATCCTGGAAGCCACCCAACGCTTCGTGCTGCTGATCGAACACACCGCCGAAGTCGAAGATGATGGCCTTGATCATGACCAACGACCAACGACCAACGGACCAACGACCACGAAGGAGTAACGGACGACCATCTATACAATCTGTGTCATGCAATGTTCCCTCATCTACATGCTCGAAGCTGTCGCGTACCGCGCTATGCGACTTCCCATGCTCCTGCCGCAAGATGCCAGGTTTCCTCGGCGAAACGCTCCACGAAGTAGCGGTCATGCGACACAAGCAAGATCGCGCCGTTGAAGCTCGCCAGCGCATCCTCGAAGCGTTCACGTGCCGGAATATCCAGGTGGTTGAGCGGCTCGTCGAGCAACAAGAACGTGCTGCCCGCCGCCACCAGTCGCGCCAGTTGAAGCCGCACGCGCTCGCCATAGCTCAACACACCAACTCGGCGGAGCGCCGCATCGCCCTCGAACAGAAAGCGATGTAGGAACGTGCGCGCTTCGGTTTCCGTCGCCGCCATAACCTGCCGCAACGATTCTAGCACCGTTGCGTCGGATCGAGCGTTTCACTTTCCTGCGCCAGATAACCGATCTTTATGCTTGGGCTAAGGCGTAAACTTGCCTGCCGGTCGGCGTCAATTGACCGAGCAACAGCTTGATCAGCGTAGACTTTCCGGCACCATTCGGTCCCGTTAGCGCGATGCGTTGGTTCGCCAGGATGTCGAACGACATGTCGCTCAGCAACGGCGCATGATCGGCATAGCCGAACGTGAGGTTTTCGGCACGCACGATGACCTCACTGCCACCAGTCTTGCCCGCAAGATCGAGCCGCAGACCCCCACTGGTTGCGCGGCTTCTCGACGCGCTCATCGGATTCGAGATAGCGTTCCAGCTTACGTTCGCGTGATTTGCCGATACGGGCGACTTTCGCCGACACCCCACCGTAATAATCGCGTCCGCGTTTGGGACCGTTCTGGATCGTTTGCGCCCGCCCTTTGAGGCGACGAATATCCGCTTCGACCTGCGCGATATAGGTCTGCTGATCCTGCCATGCCGCCGCGTGCCGCTCACGCTCGGCTTCGCGTGCATCCTCGTAGGCGCTGTAGCCGCCCGTGTAGCTTTCGAGCGTATGCGTTTCGGGGTCCATGACCAGAATGCGTGTCGCCACCGCATCCAGAAAGGCCCGATCATGCGAGGCGACCAGGATCGCGCCCGCAAAGTGCGTCAAGAAGCCTTCAAGCCAGTCGAGCGCATCAATGTCGAGGTGGTTGGTCGGCTCGTCCAGGATCAGCAGATCAGGCTCGATCAGCAGCAGTCGCGCCAATCCCAGGCGCGTTCGCTCCCCGCCGCTCAGTTGCGCGACAGGCGTAGCGTGGTCGAAGTTATCGACACCCAGCCCTGCCGCGACTGCGGCGGCGCGGTCGATGCGCTCGTAGCCTCCGGCGGCTTCCCAGCGTGCCTGTACCTCAGCATAGCGTTGGAGCAATGTTTCGACGATAGCGGCATCCTGGTCAGGCTGCGCCAGTTGTTCGCCCAACTGTTCCAGTTCGCGCTCGCTCTGCCCCCACTCGCCTCTGGCGTCCAGCAGCACATCGCCGACGGTACCGTTCTCGAAGTCGAGCAGGGCTTGCGGAAGGTAGCCGATGCGAAGATCGCTCGGCGTCGTGGTGACGTTCCCGCTGTCCGGCGCATCAAGGCCAGCGAGGATACGAATGAGAGTTGATTTACCAGCGCCATTCGGCCCGACAAGGCCAACACGTTCGCCACGATTGATGATGAGTTGAATCCGATCGAGGACGATATCGGACCCGAAGCGGCGCGATATGAGGGTCGCACTAAGCATGAGTATATCCTTTCAGTAGAGGCACGGGCATCACACGGATGCACGGACCATTGCATCGACAAAAGGTTCGATCTACGAAAGGATGTCTGTCACGCTCATTCACTCCACGAAGCTTGAAACCAACGGCACGGCCTCCATGGGAAGCGATACCGCGCCGAAAGGATACCACGCGGGTCGCGGCGGTGTCAACGAAAAAAACAAGATTTTGATCACCTTACAAGCAACATTTGGGGTATGATATGCTCGGAGTAGCATGTAGGGGAAGGACAACTAGATGTTGGTTCCATCTTCGAGCTTTGCTTTGGCATCGTTGTGGTGACATTACCATCGGGGAGGCCCGTGATGGTTTCAACGGCGATAATGCGCGAGTGTTTCCAATGGCGAACATGGTGGTATTTCTCCATCACAGCACGCTTAGTGTTATGGATATGTTTGACCGTTGATGGACTGGCAAGGCTGATCTTTGGTGCTGGAATCATCGCCTGATCTGCGATTGCCATGTTCAAGGAGACGACACCCTAATAAGGAGGCACAGATGTGCATCTGACCGCGACGGGGGATTGTAAAGGGAGTGAGCATTCCACCGTGAAGTCCTATAGCTATTCCGCCGAAGTGCCTTCAGCGCGCGCCTTGAGGCCGGCAACGAAGTCTGCAAATAGGCTGGTGTCATATCTGGTAGCGAGCGTGCAAAGAGCGGCAAGAGCGGTCCACTAAAATCTTCGCTCACCGCGACATCAGTGCTGCCGTCGTCTTGAGGGCTCAACGTAAAGGTTCTCACACCTTTGAACAATCCTGAGCGGCAATCCACCCGTCCATTGTCATTCGGCGCTCGGGAACAAACTCTGTCACTGTGACAGGAAACGCACGATTGGGGCTGAGTTTCGTATAGGCGGTAATTCGCGCCCCGGGCGCGATTGTCCCCTCGATTTGATCGGCCCACGGGTCCCGACTCAGGATAACGCGACGCGTCCGTCAGGATAGCCCAAATGATGGCCGACGACGCCGTGATGTTGATTTTGGCGCTCCATGTTTTCATTGTTGTACTCCGTGTGCGGGAACATCTAATACACACTGGCTACAGTAGCCATTGTTCCTGTACGATTTGGACAGGACACACGTATATGTATCCAATGATGTAAGGCTTACAGTATACAGCGATACACTTGCGCGCTCTCGTTGAAACCATACGTCATCTTCGGTTGCGGGATGACGTGGTTATGGCGTAACGTCACACACCAGCACACTCGGCTTGCCCGCAACGTGCGTCAGCACGAGCGTCGCCGCGCCGGAGCCTTCGAGCCGTAGCTGTTTCTCCAACACCTGCGGATCGATGGGCGAGCCGCGTTTCTTGATTACCGTGTGTCCGATGTTACGGTCGCGCAGGTACTGGCGCAAACGCTTGAGGTTCCAGGGAATCACGTCGTCGATGCGAAAGCGCCGTGCGAACGGCGTATCCACGGGCGAGGCGTGGTGAGAAAGGCGATCTCCTCGTCGATCTTGGTCGCACCGAGCATGTGAGCGAGATGCTCCACCAGATGTGCGCGGATGATCGCACCGTCCGGCTCGTACAGGTACTGCTGTGGCGGCGCGACGGCGATGGGATCGATTGCCCCGCCGCTGATCGTCGCACCCTGACGGCAGCAACGTCGCCCGACGTTCGGCGGTTTGCAGCCGTCCGTACCATAACACCGCCTCCTTGACATCGCCGCCCAACGAAACGATCTCGACCTCGCAGGGACCCCACGGCAGATCATCGTAGGCAATGCCGGGGGCGACTTTGACCCCGATGCCGTCGGCCTGTTCGAGCCAGCCAGCGATAACACCGAGCGGTGGCTGATAGTTCGCCGGATCGAACACGCGATGACCACCGCTACGCCGCGCCGGATCGAAGAACACGAGCGACCCCGGCGGCGCGTGCCAGGTCGCGGCATCGCGCTGCTCGAAGTGCACGCGTTCAGCCACGCCATAGACTTCGGCGTTGAGGTGCGCCATCCGCAACCGCACCAGATCGAGATCGACGCCCGTCACACTGGCTCCCGTCCTGGCGATCTCTAACAGATCGCCACCGATGCTACAGCACACATCCCATACGGGAACGTCGCCACGGAAGCGCGCCGCAGTGTGGCGTGCGACTGTTTCGCTGGTCGCCTGTTCGAGCGCATCGCGGGTAAAGAACATTCGGTCGGCCAGGGCGAACTTGGCACGACCACGTTCCCGCAGCGTCACCAGTTCCAGGGCAGCGGCGGCAACATCCGGCGTGAAGTGGCGGCGCATGGCCTGAAGATCAGACAGCAACGTCGTGGGCGTGGGCGTCCGTTCGGCTGCCATGGCAAGCGCGGCCTGACCCACAGCACTTTCGAGAACCGTCAGCGTTTCGATAGTCAACATCGCATCATTGTAGCGGCACAACCAGCCGTTTTAAACGAAACGAGCCGGATTGCCCCGGCTCGCTCACATCTTTCATTCGTTCGCAGTACAGGTCTACAACCCTCACCAACACATCGCCTCGTCGGCGTTGGGGTTTGATTATTCGCCATCTGCGTTGGTCGTTCGTCGGACGTTACATCCCCGCGCGCCAACACCGCGCCCGTTGAACAGGCGTTCACGAATCGCCAGCACGTCCGCCCGCAGACGTGCGTCGGTGTTGATCTCGGTGGCGATCTTTTCGCAGCCGTGCATGACGGTCGTGTGATCGCGTCCACCGAGTTCCGTGCCGATCTCCATCAGGCTCGAATCGGTTTCCTCGCGCATCAGGTACATCGCCACCTGACGTGGCACCACGATATTGCGCGAGCGTCCGCGACCTTTGAGTATTTTGAGATCGATGCCATAGAACTTGCCGACCGTATCAACGATTGCCTCATTGCTGATGCGCTGGCGTCGTGACACGTCCAGCAGTTCACTTAACGCCGCTGCCGCCACGTCGATAGTGATCGGCTGCTTGTTGAGGTTCGCAAAAGCGACAACGCGGTTGAGTGAGCCTTCCAGTTCACGGATGCTGCTCTGGATGCGGTGTGCGACGAAATCGACAACCTCGTCGGGCATATGGACGTTGAGCGTTTCGACCTTGGCGCGCAGAATCGCGGTGCGGGTTTCAACATCCGGCGTTTGCACATCGACGATCAGACCCCACTCGAAGCGTGATCGGAGTCGCTCGTCGAGGATCGACATCGCTTTTGGCGGACGATCGGACGACAGCACGATCTGCTTGCCAGCCCCATGCAGCGTGTTGAAGGTATGGAAGAATTCTTCCTGGGTACCTTCTTTACCCGCAATAAACTGAATATCATCGATCAGCAGCACGTCGATGTTACGGTACCGTAAACGGAATTCTTCCGTGTTCTGGCGACGAATCGCATTGATGAGATCGTTAGTAAACTTTTCAGATGAAACATAGAGAACGTTGATCTCAGGATTGGTGTCCAACACCATGTTGCCAATCGCATGTAGCAAGTGTGTCTTGCCCAGCCCCACGCCGCCATACAAAAACAAAGGGTTATAGGCCTGGGCGGGATGGTCCGACACTGCCAGACATGCGGCATGTGCCAGCCGATTGGACGAGCCGACGATGTAGCTATCGAACTTATAGCGCGGGTTGAGCATGGTTATGCGCGGTGTAGGAAGTTCGAGTTGCGTCGGGCTGTCCGAGGATATTCTACTAGCAGGGGGGTTCGTCGGGCGCGCATTACCATTGTTTCGCGTCGGCTCCTCGATCGGCTGCCCGAAGTTTTGATCGCTATGGTTACCGATGACAACCTGCACCTGGATTGGATGCCCGATGATCGTGCTAAGCGTTTCGGTGATCGGGGCCATGTAACGGCCTTCCAATTCTTGACGCACAAAGATATTCGGTGTTCCAACGATCACCGTCGAGTCCTCGATCGCGACAAGCGTGGTCGGCTTGATCCAGGTATCGAATTCATTGCGCGGCAACTGTACTTGAAGATCGCCCAGAGCAGCTTGCCAAATCTGTTTCGTATTCAACTTTTCGTAGCCTCCGCACACCCGTGATAAACGCAGCAATGCGTTTGTGGTGGCTGTACGTTTCGGACTGTATCTACAGGGATGATTCTTTCAAATGTGTCGCCAATCATACCGCAGACACGAGGCCAGTTCAAGCACCCCACGATATTTTGAGTATAACGATTGCTTATAGTTCCCAACCACCGAGCGAGGCATTCGATGAGCAATCCAGAGTGTTTCCGGTGTGGAGAGTTGACAATGTTTTCCCCATGCTTGTGGATAACTTTCTGGTTGCAAAGGCTTTTTCACCCACGAATGGTACTGTAGCATGGAAAAAGGCATATTTTTGGCTACGTCGTTATACACAAGGTTATCCACAATGCGGTGGATAGTATCACGGCTGATGTGGACAAAGTGATACTTGATTATGACAACACTCATAAGCAAACTTAAGGATAAGGGGACAAACTGCCTTATCCTTCGTACCATAGAATCCAAAACCCGCACGCCATGTAGCGTGCGGGTTTTGGATCGAAACGATCCCGACGACGGAACGTTGCCAACGATCACACCGTGTCGATCACAGGGCTCAGGGCTACCATCCGATGTGGCACCCAAACGTTCGCAAACCTGTTTTGATCTTTCGTCGGGTTCGTTACCAGTTGATCCCGATCGATCCGGTCCCAGGCGCTTGTGCCACCCAATAGCGGCTGGAGCCTTCCGTTGCGACACGACCATCGAGCGTGCGTCCGTCAAGTTGTGCCGTGATAGTATCGGGCGCGTCAGACGGCAACAACAAGCGGATTGTCGTGTCGGTGCCGCTGCCTGTCCAGCGTAGCGCGAAGCCGTTGTCGCGACGCTCCCAGCGGTAGGCGACATAGCCATCGGATGCTCCATAACGCACAACCACAGAAGCGGTATCGACATCATCTGCCACCGTCCAGCGAGGCGTAAGTGTCGCACGTTGGAACAGCGTGCCATCATCATGCACACCCGCCGCGCCTTCGATCAGTGCGGCCAGCATTGCCGACGATCCCCAGCCGTCCGTCGCCAGCGTATCATCGCCCGATCGGCCTGGCTCGCCGATGGGGTAATACCAGAGGTAGCTTTCACCACTGGTCTTGATCAGACTGTAATAGCGCTGGAGGATATCGAAGCCATAGGTTTCGGAACCACGGTCGAAGGCACCCCGTGCCAGTTCGCCACCAACGAGCGGCATATGGCCGCCGTTGACGTACTCACCAGGATTCTGCCCCCAGCGTCCATTGACACTATTCGACGTGCTGAGGCTTCCTTCAGGAAACGGCGGGATCGATCGAGAACCATTCCGAGAACGCCGACCCACGATTGGCGTAGCGTTGATAATATTCGTTGATGATCGAGCGAGCCTGGGCGTCGCTGACGCCGACACGATTGAGCGCATAGGCGTTCGACAGCGACAATTGCTTCGATTCGTCCACCCCCGGCACCTGACCGGCGTAATATGCACCATGTGCCGGAAGAACGTGCCGTTCCATGAAACAGCGTTGATGCGCTCGGTGATACCTGCGCCCTCCTTGCGCCAATGCCGCGCTCGGTCGCCGTTGCCTAGATGGTCGTACATACGCGCCAGCAGTTCCATGCTATTGGCATAGCCGGTGTTATCGCCAAAGAAAATGCACCATTTGGTTTTTTCATCAATCCAATGGCGCGGCGCGACCTTGCCATCGGGCGCTATCGTCGGCGGACCATATTCAAAGTCCCAGGTATCGACCGTGAACGGACGCTTTAACGAGCTGATACTGTCCGGGTCCCAACGTAGCGGGCTGGTCTGGATATACGCCAGTCCACGCTCCATCGCGTCGATCTGCTCGCGCATCCACGTCGTCGTCGCCGGTGGCTTGCCAGGCACGATATACTCCTTCGACAAACAAAAACTCCAGGTCGGCCTCAACCTCAGTACGGCCTCGGATCAACGCCCAGGGTTTGTTGGCGATGTAGTCCTCGAACGAACCATCGGGGTACTGGAAGCGCCGGAACTGATCGAGCAGACTGGTCATGTCGCGCTCCCAGTAGGCATAACCCTTACCCTGGTGAACGTGATCGCGCAGCCACAGCAAATCGGAATCAGGCGAACGATAGCCATGCACCTCATGACCGTCGAAGACATAATCCGAGGTATCTTGCAGCATGAATCCCTTCACCATTGGGTACAGTTCGTCGAAGCGTGGCTGTCCGGTCGAAATCTTCGTTTCGGCATCCAGCACGATGGCATCCGTCGCAACCGTCGCGATCTTGCCGTCGATCAGCACGATCGCGGCCTGAGGCCCAAGTTCGCCCAGCGCATCGACCTTGACCTGGGCCTCGCCAGCGGCAACCGCTACCGGATAACGTCCGGTCGCGCCACGTCGGTCGGCGACGATCACTTCGGCGGCGCCATCATATCCTTCAATGCGTAGACCGATTTCGGCCTGTTCGAACGGCGATACGCTCGACGTTTGCCCGACCACGAGCGCGGATTGCGTGGCGCGGTGCCACCCGCCTTCTTTGAGCACGTTCCCACCGGGCAACAATGCCAGCGCATCTGACGCCGATCAGCGCGAGGGTAGGCGTCTGCCCCGTCACGCTCTCGACACGCGCACGTTCGAAATACTGCACCGAGCCGGTCGCAGTCTGCCGCACGTCCTCCAGGGGCCAACCAAGCGCCGCCACAGCGCCCTGTGCGTTCCAGAACGAAAGCGTAGGCTCGCAGATGTTATGTCGGGTCAACTCGACGTACTGGCATCCCTCAATAGGATCAGCGAGCGGAACAGTCTGCTGCTGGGCAAGCTGAAGCTCGGCGCCCAGGCGTCCAAGCGCCACACTGCCATCGCGTAGCTCGAAGCGTGCGCGCTCGAAATACTGCACCGAGTACACCGTCGACGGGTATCTCTTCGGTCAGCGGGAGGCCAAACCGTGCGAGACCGCCTTCGCGTTCCCAGAACTGCCGGAATACTCCGCGCACGGTGCGTTCAGTTTCACCAAACACATGAATGTCAGGATCAGGAGTTGGCGACGGAATCGCACGTAGCAGTCGGCGCGACCTGCGGAATCTGGGTTTGTGGGGTGGTTGGTGGACTGCGGTTTCTTGCCAGGTGCTATTGCACGAAACAAGCAGCATCAGTCCCACGAGCAGACTTTGGATGCGAAGTTTCGAGCGGAAAAGAAAACGCTGCGTGGGGCGCGTACGATGCGCGGAAGTCATGCTCCTCCGTAGCGAGTATTGATCCGTCCGTTTTCACGACGCCATTGTGTGTACGTGCGATGGAGCGTTCGGAACTGACTCAGTAATACCAATGCCCATGCGGCACGAGGTCGTCGAGATGGGTGATTCGGTCGCGCAAGGCTGTCCAGGTCGACGTTGGGACCTGGCTTGGCGGCGATCGTTTGTATCCAGAAACTGTCGTGGAGCATATGCAACGGAGCCAGCCCAGCCTTTTCGGTGTACAGCCGGATTTCCTCTGGCGTCGCGAACTGGTTACGGTGGGCAGGCTTCACACGTTTGTGGCGGTGGTGGTCCAGTTCCCACATAAATCTATTCCAACCCTCAGGATGGAGCAGGTTCCAGGTATCGAAATATACTAACCCACCTGGCACCAGCACCCGACTGATCTCGTTGAGGTACTGGAACAATTCTTCTTTATCGAGGTGAAACAATACCAGATGGCTATAGGCACGGTCGAAGGTCGCGTCCTCGAACGGCAACGCGGGACGATCAAGTTCGTGAAAATGCGCGTTCGGCAGATGTACCGTGCGCTGGCGTGCCGTTCGCAGGATCGGGCCGGAAATATCGACGCCATGCCATTGTCCAACGAGCGGCGCAAGTTCGCGGCCTACTCGTGCTACACCACAGCCCACTTCGAGGACGCGCTTGTCGCGGTCCAGCAGCAAGGCATTGCGTAACCGCTCTGCCATCTCGCCACCCGTACGGCGCAAGGTCGCCTCATCGGGGCTGCCGTTCATCATCGTATACGTCCATCCAGTGTCGCGTCCCACAGCTTCCCAGGCGGCTTTATAGCCATGGTTCTTGCGGGCAGTTTCGGCGCGATAAGATTCGCAGCGCACGAACAGGATGACGCCAATAGCGCCCTTCGATGAAGGCACGCACCATTTTTTGGTTGATCGAAGCCATGATGATTATTGTATCAGATAGCAACTGGTCGTTCGCTGATTGCATGGTGGTACGCAGCAGGGTACAATATTGTCCCGTTATGGCTTATACCGTACTGACGATCGCTCCAACATCGTTCTTCGCAGACTATGGCGCACATGTGCGTATCTGGGAAGAAACAAAGACGCTGCACAATCTTGGGCATCGCGTTGTCATGACGACCTACCACAACGGCGACGATATGCCCGGGCTGGATATCCGCCGAACTTGGGATGTTCCCTGGATCAAACGTGCCATGGTGGGATCGTCGCGCCACAAGCTCTACCTCGATGCCGCACTGGTTTGGCGCACGTTGCGGGTCGCGCTAGAGGTCAAGCCCGACATCATTCATGCCCACCTGCATGAAGGAGCCTTGATCGGCGCATTAGTGAGTCGTCTGCTCGGCGTGCCGTTGATTTTTGATTATCAGGGCTCGCTAACGGGCGAAATGGCGGACCACGGTTTCGTCCGCCGTGACAATCCGTTGTTTCGGAGCATGGCGAGCACTTGAACGCCTGATCAACCGTCTACCGGATGCGCTGATTACATCGACCTATAATGCCGCCGCCGCCTTGCACGAAGAATGGAACTATCCCCGCGATTATCTTTATACGGTTCCCGATTCGGTCAACACGACCCGCTTCCATCCCTTCGACGGCTCGCCAGGTTGGGAAGAAGAACGCCAGCGGCTGCGATGGGGAACTAGGAATTCCAGCCGATCGGCGTCTGGTAGTGTACATCGGGTTGCTGGCAGCCTACCAAGGCACCAATAAGCTGATCGAAGCGGCACGCGATGTAGTGGCGCGACGACCAGACGTGCATTTCCTGATCATGGGCTATCCCGATGTCGTGTCGTACCGGGCGCTCGCGGAATCGCTGGGCGTGAGCGATCACGTCACGCTGCCCGGTCGCATTCTGTACCGCGATCTCCATTCCTACCTCGCGCTCGGCGATGTCGCTGTCGCGCCGAAAATGTCCGAAACCGAAGGCGCGGGGAAGATTACCAACTATCTAGCCATGGGCTTGCCGGTCGTTGCCTTCGACACACCAGTCGCCCGCGAGATCCTGGGCAACGTGGGACGCTATGCCCGCTACGGCGATACCCAATCGCTCGCCGACGAGATCGTGGCGCTGCTGGACGACCACCGCGAACAGGAGATTTTGAGCGCAGCGGGGCGTGCCAAAGCGGTTCAGGAGCATTCCTGGGAGCTTGGAGCATTACAGATCGAGGCGATTTACGAACGCGCCCTGGCACGTCGCGCCGGACAGCCGCTCCCGCCCGTTCCGACGGTCCTGCCTGTTAACGGCGATTAACCCCACGCACACAGCTTCTAGCTCGTCACTGCTGTCCTTAACGCCACCGCTTCACTCGTGCGCGTCGGACAGCGATGTACGGCCATCGATGCGCTTGTGTGCCAGCAGATCGGCGATCTGCCCGATCACATGCTCGCTGTTGCCATACAGCCATGCACAATACTGCAACATCGGCGATGTATCCTGCACCCCTTGCCCTCCCACCGCGATCAGTGGTGGTGCTGGCAACGATCGTAGTGCTTCGATAACACCATCAAACTGCGCGAACGCCTCTGGTGTTGTCACGGAAAGGCATACCAGCTCGGACTGCGTTTGCTCGACAATCGCCAGCAAACCGCTAATTGGCACGTTCGCTCCCAGATACACTACACGGTAGCCGCGCCGCACCAGCATCAGCGACAGTATCAGTACACCAACGTCGTGTTCTTCGGTGGGCAGACAGGCGGTGACAATCGTCGCCCCTCCCGACACCACATCATAGACACTGAACAACGCTTGTAAGCGCCGCCGCACGACATTGGTCGCGAAGTGTTCCTGTCCGGCTGACACCAATCCTTGCCGCCACTTTTCCCCGATCTCGACCAGAGCGGGCTGGATCAACATCGTACAGACCTGGTCCAGCGAATAATGGGCGAACGCCTCACCTAACACACCCTCGGCTTCGGCTGTTTGCAACCGCAACAAAGCATCGACCAGCCGGTGTTGCAGCAGCGCCCAATGGGCATGCTGTGGGTTCGTATACACAGGTGATTGTTCTTCCACCGGATTCGCCAAGCAACTGAATGGCCTGTCTGATCGTCAAACCCTCAGCGGTGCGATCGCGTAGCCAACGAATTAACGGCTACATCATGGTCGGAATATAGACGCTGCCCGGATGGAGTGCGGTGAGGCTTAGGAACATCATAGCGACGTTCCCACGCTCGAAACGTGTCCGCTGGCACCGTGGTTTCATGCACGACTGCCCGTGTATTGTAGCGCGGTGTAGCGGAGTAGCTACCCTCGAAGCGCTTTGGTTTCATAGATGGTCCTTAATTACGGCAGCCATACAGAATGTTTGAGATGCACGTGGCATCACCATAAGCACGATAGTGACCATGCTATAATACCCGCATACGCCTGGAGTACTAGGGCAACATTATGAATAGCTTTTTGATTACTTTCTTTCAACTTTTATTTCAGATTCTCTGGATCGCCATCTTCGGACGCATCATCCTCTCATGGATCGATCAAGGTGGACAGTGGCGCATCACTCAGATTCTGTTCGAGATCACCGAGCCAATCCTGGCTCCAATTCGTCGTATCATGCCAAGTATGGGTATGCTTGATATCTCTCCGATGATCGCGATCCTTCTGCTGCAACTTCTGAGCAGGGTAGTGATATCGGCGCTTCGATGATGAAAACACGAGGTTAAGTGGTGCGTGATCGTTGGTTCTTGCTCGCCGCCGTATTTTTCGGCGGCATTTGCTCGCTTGGAGTCGAACTTACTGCTTCGCGGTTGCTGGCACCGTTCTTTGGAACATCACAACTGATCTGGGCGAACGTTATCGGCCTGACACTGATTTATTTGACAATCGGCTATCGCTGGGGTGGTCGTCTGGCGGATCGTCGTCCCGACGAGCGTTTGCTAGGCTTGATCCTGGTCGGCGCAGGATTATCTACAGCGATCATTCCACTGATCGCCCGACCGATCCTGCAATGGTCGGCTTCCGCTTTCAGCAGCTTTTCAGTCGGTGTCTTTTTCGGATCGTTGTTTGGTGTGCTGATCCTGTTTTCGGTACCGATCATCCTGGTCGGCATGATATCGCCGTTCGCCATTCGGTTGTCCGTGCGGAACGTCGAAACCGCGGGAAGCACAGCCGGAAGCCTGTATGCATTATCGACCGTTGGCTCGATCATCGGCACCTTCCTTCCGGTGCTGCTCCTGATTCCGACGATTGGCACGGCGCGAACCTTTTATTTCTTCGCGCTTCTGTTGGTGATCGTCGGCGCGCTCGGCATGCGCCGTCGGCTGGCATATCTGGCGATTCCAGCGGTGCTGATCCTTGCCGCGTTTCAGCTTGGTATTAGTGGTATTCGCGACCCATTCTGCACAGGCTGCGTGTCGCTCTTTGAGACGGAAAGTACGTACAACTATATCCAGGTCGCAGAGAACGACTACGGCCCCGATTCGACAGAACAGATTGGCCTGATCCTTAACGAAGGACAGGCGATCCACTCGATCTATAACACCCGTTTCGGTGAAACGCAGAATCCCAACGATCTGCTGACCGCCGGACCATGGGACTTCTTCAGCGTTGCGCCCTACCTGTACCCGAACCGCACCAAGGCCGATGTGGATGGTCTGCTGATGATCGGGTCGGCTGCCGGGACGATTCCCAAGCAATTCCTGGCCTTCTATGGCGACGACGCACGCATCGATGCCGTTGAGATCGATCCCTGAGATCGTGCGCGTGGGACGGGAATATTTTGCGGTTGAGGATCAGAAGGTCGCCAACTATCGCACCTTCACCGAGGATGGGCGCACATACCTGCAACGTGCAACAGGCGTCTACGATGTCATCGGGATGGACGCTTATCATCAACCATACATCCCGTTCCATCTGACGACCCGCGAATTCTTCATGGAAGTCGACGCACACCTGTCCGAGAACGGTGTCGCGGTGGTGAACGCGGGCAAACCCGGTTCAGATTACCGGCTAGTGCATGCCCTGGCAAGCACCATGCGCTCGGTCTTTCCCCAGGTGTATATCCTGGATGTGCCAACCTTCGGCAATAGTATTATCTTTGGCGTCAAGACCTCTGTTGGTGATGGCGTGGCGAACTTCCAGGCCAATCTCAGCACTATGGATGACCCAACGCTCGCCCGCATCATGCAGTGGGCGCTCGACAGCAATGCCAACAAATTGCCGCTACGCGAATGGACCGAGCAGGATGCCGCCGCGCACCGACCCTTTACCGACGATTGGGCTCCCGTTGAATCGGTGATCGACCAACTGATCGTGAACGCGGCAGAGCAGGGTATCTCACAGTAGCAACCCTGGTAAAAGCCAAAGGGCGGCGCTTTGGAAGCGCCGCCCTTTGGCTTTAAAGTACTCAACGGTTGTAGTTGCCAGCAGCAAAATATATAGCACATGGTTGTATGTTCCGCCTCATATCGAGCCTGCACGACGAGGCGCACACTTACTTTAAGCGTTGACACCATCAACGTATTCATCTAACATATCAATACGTGCTTATATGTTGATATGAGGTGAGGATGGCAGTTTCACATGAACTGGCGACGACGCTCAAGGCGAAATTCTTTCGTGGCCTCGCCGATCCATCACAACTCCTGATCGTAGATGTCTTGCGCGACGGGGAGAAAACGGTTTCGCAGATCGTCGAAGAAACCGGATTATCCCAACCGAATACATCGACGCATCTCGCATGCTTGCAGGACTGTGGCCTTGTGCAGTCGCCGTCAATCCGGTCGTTATGCCTATTACAGTTTGGCAAACTCACGTATGTACGATGTGATGAACGCGGTCGAAGGCATCTTGAGCGAAGTTGGTAATAATGTGTACTGCTGCACGCGCTATAACCGCGACGAGGAGGCAAGGTAATGGACAACTGTTGTCAGGACAAAGCCTGTGAACTGGACGCCTTGCGCGAGAAGCAATCAAAGGTGCTTTGGGTAGTCCTGGCGATCAACGCCGCCATGTTCGTCACAGAACTCACCGCTGGCATACGCGCGGGCTCGGTCGCATTACAGGCTGATAGCCTCGACATGCTGGGCGATACGCTCGTGTACGGCTTCAGCCTGTTCGCCCTGGCACGCTCCGAGCGCTGGAAAACCAGTGCAGCGCTACTCAAAGGCGGTATTATGGCGCTCACCGCCGTCGCGGTCCTCGCACAAGCAGCCTATCGACTCCTGTTCGGGGCAACACCAGATGCGCCGCTAATGGGTGGCACGGCGATGCTGGCACTCGCGGCGAACGGTCTATGCTTGTATCTGCTCACGCGCCACCGCAACGACGACCTCAACATGCGCTCGACCTGGCTGTGCTCGCGCAACGATATCGTTGCGAATAGCGGCGTGATCCTCGCCGCGGTCGCCGTGCATTTCACCACATCGCGGTTGCCCGATATCGTTGTCAGCCTCGTGATCACCTTCGTGTTCATGAAGTCAGCCTGGTACGTTCTGCGTGAAGGTAGCGCCGAGCTACGCGCCCAGGCACGCTCGACGCAGCCACCTACATTAGCGTAGGACCAGAGAAATAATAAAGGCAAGGCGTGCATACCATGACAAATCCGCGTCATTTTGGGCAGAGGACACTACCCCGCAATACCAAATCCTTCGTGGGATGATGCGTGGATTTAGATATCGATCCCTGGTACACCGTGCATACCGAGAGCGTACGATAGCTCGCCGCCATGGTGCATGTCATGCTCGATCAGATGCCACAGTACCCACTGGCGTGTCAGCGTGACTTCGTTATCGTTTTCATCTACATCTGTCACTAGAGTTTGCAGATCATCGTAGGTATAGCGGTTTAGGATATCTTCGAGCGCCCGCCAGGTGATCTTCAAGCCTTCGATGATCTCCTCAGCAGACCTCATCGGCACGTCGTCCCACGTACTCATCGGCGCAAGTATGTCCTGGCATTCATGGAGTACAAAGTTCATCCAGCCATAGCGTACGCCGACGATGTGCGTGGCAATCATGCCCACCGGACGCAGTTTTGGCGCGACACTTAGTTCGAGTTGTTCGGGCGTAAGCGACGCCATCACATCGAGTAAATGCTGCTGGTAATCGTTCCAACCTTTGTAAAACGGTGCGATTGACTGAGCGTTGGCGGTCATACCTGCTCCTCCCCACATGTGTGGAATGTAGAACCACCAAGGCTGATCATGTCGCCCGGTCCTACATTCGATGCCCACATCATACTATCATTAGCACATATTTACTACTCGGCGACATGTCATCTCGAACATGGCCACTTCAACCTGTAATACACCAGATACAATCGACGAAGCGATGCTGGATGGTGTGCAGATGCTAACCCATCACCGACATGCGTTCCTGACACACCTGCTTATGGGCGGCGGTCGGTCCTTCCGACACGATACCGACGGGAACGCCAACGTCCGCACCAATGGTCGCCAAAAGCGTCTCAACACTTCCGGCATCCTCCAGCACCGGACGGCAGCGGAACAACTGGTGCGTGATCTGCTCCTGCTGATGCAAGATCGCCGCGTGGCGCGAGGGCGAGCCGTTCGACCGTCGCATCGCCGTCGGTGTAGCGCCTGCATAGCTTAAGCTCCGGCAACGTCGCCACACGATCCAGGCAGGTGACGGCGAGCGCATCCAGCGGTCCGACGACCTCACAGGCATAGCGCAACATCACAAGATCGAGCCAGCCAACGCGGAAACCGCCCTGCCAATCGCCCTGCATGTTCGCGGCGTCCGGCAGCATCGTCGTGAGCGCGGCGTCCTCGGTCACGAACGGTCCAGCGCCGTGGCGCGTCGCATAGGCGCGGGTGATGCCAATGCGCGTCGTATCGCCGGAATAGTGGGCTTCCCCAAGCAGCGTATCGGCGTGATGAAGCGTGGTCGTACTCCAGGTCGTGTACGGATGAAAGCCCTGCCATTCGTCCAGCAACACGCCCTGCGCGGCCTCGAATACCGTCGTGCCGTCGCGCTGCAATACTGTCCCAAGGTAATCGGGAGCGACGATCTGGAGTCGTCCGGCGATGTCAGCGAAACTATCCACGATCCAGGTGTCATCATCATCCATCAACAGATCGAGTTCGCGTGCGGCCTGTTCCGATGCCGCGAGCCCTGGCAGGAATCGGGCGTACCTTGGCGCGGTTGATGCGGCGCAAATCACGTAGTTTCGCACGCAGCACATCGGGAGTACGGAGGTCACCAGCGCGCAGCGCAAACGCTTCATGGTTGAGTGCGTCGAGCACGGTTTCGCCGATGCCCATGCCGCAACTGCCATGCCGCCCCGCGCCCCGTGCCAGTTCCTGTAAGCGGTTCGCGGCACGCTGGTAGGGTGTGATGATCAGGGCGCGACGGTCGAGCGTGATGCGCTCCCACACATCGGCGACGCCCAGCGACCGCAGGTGATCGGCTTCCGGCACCATCGCCAGTGGATCGACCAACATCCAGGGTCCGAGATGCGTCGCCGCGCCCGCCAGTGTGCCGCTACCCCATTGGGCAAAGACGTGATCGCGCCCATCGGTCGTAACAACACGGTGTCCGGCTTGCGCCCCGCCGTTGTAGCGCACGACGGTGTGCGCATCGTGCGCCCGCGTCAGATAGTCAACGATGGTGCCTTTGCCACCATCGCCATACCCCAGATCGACGGTCAGGAATACCTGGTTCATAACTCTGTTCCTCGTCACGTGGGACGCGCCAGTGCTGGCGCGTCCCATAGGTGCTTATAACCGTCCGTCGCCGCCCGTGCCGATCTTGCTGCGCGGCAGCACCCCGGTGGCGTAGCGCGTCGTCGCGGTCTGCGTAGCGGCGTAGGGTACAAGTGCTGTCCTGGCAACATCGACGGCACCCTGGTCGTGTCCGGCGCTCACCAGATCGGTCGTGCCATCGTCAAGGTTGTCGAGCGTGCCTTCGGCGAGGCCGATCACCAGCGCGATCGTTTCACACACCGATGCGGCATCGTCCAGCAGCAGCACGCGCTCGCCCAGCAGTTGCTTCCAGGCATCCTGCACCTGCGGATTACGGCCGTGGTAGGTATCGGTCGGGATGATGTGGAAGTACTCATAGCGGCGCGTGACTTCGTTCACGATCTGCTTCACAGGAATATCCTGCGCCTGCTCGGTGTCGCCGATGTGCTTCTTGACGTGTTCTGCGCGAACCACGTTGTAGGGCATCTCGTCGCCGATGGTGAACAGATAGCCTTTCTTGCCGCGCTTTTCCCAGCAGTCGATCGCGGTGTGCCGCGCCATGAAGTACAACGCCAGTTCGTAGGTTTCGTGGACCTGACCGCCGCCGCCGCCTTCGATGAAAATCTTGCCTAGTTCGTCGTCCATCTCCAGACCCGACTCGAACTGCCCCATTTGCAGCGGCACGCGGTCGGTATAGGCATCGCCCACCGCGCCCCACAAAATCTGTGGATCGTCGATGTAGCCCTTCTGGATCAGTACGCGCATCAACGCGCCCAACTTGGTTTGTAGCACACGCGGCACGACGCCCATCGAGCCTGTCACGTCGAACAACACGCCAATCGCGACCGACTGCGGGTGATCGGCGCTGTCGCGGCTTTCGCGCACGACATTCATCGGGTCCATCTGCGGATGAACGACATGCCTCCCGCTGGCGCGTACCTGCTGGTCGTAGGTGAAGGCGGTCTGGTTAGTGGTCTGACGTTGATTTTGCCGCGCCTGGTAGGCGGCATCGCTCCAATTCGAAAAGCCCATGATGTGTGTCTCCTTTATCGTACTGTGTTTGGCATATGAAATGGTCGAAACGTCGGTGGTCCATACAAGCGTCCGAGAACCTCTTGCCAGTCGTCGAACACCTGCCATGCGCTCTGGTAGCGACGGTGCGGCGCGACGATCAGACACGCCCGCAGCAACGCTTGCATCGCACGTGGCACCTGCGACGGCAAGGAATCGGCGTCGCCGTTGCCGCCCAACAACCTCACCAGCGACCGCGCCGCCATAAAGAGGTCGGTCGCGGGACTGGCGGGTTGCTTCGCGTGAATCTCCGGCGCGAAGTCGGGCGAGTAAGGCGGGCTGATCGCCGCGACCGTGCCTCCGTTCTCGACGCTGTAGCACCAATCGACCAGCATACCGTTGTGATCGTCGGTTCGTACCAGTATGTGCGGCAGAATCACCGCACCATGGACGATTCCGAGACTATGCGCCGCGCCGAGCGCCGCCAGCATACGGTTGAACATCCATCCCGCGTCCGCCGGATCGACACCACGCGGGTACTCCCTGACGACATCATGCAGCGTCACGAAACGATGGTCGTACTTGAATACGTTGACCTGCCGCGACGCGCCCGCTTCGTCCCTGGACTTGAAAGCTTCCACCAGCGTGGGGAAGTGAGCGCTGACCGCCTGCCCCGCCAGTTCACGCTGGATGCGCGTGAGGGTGTCGGCCTCGGCTTGCATCAGATCGTTATTGTGCGGCTGGCGCACCACCTTCAGCAGCACATCTCCCGACTGGTCGGTTGCCTCATAGATATCGCATAGGTCACCTTCTAGCTTCGACGCGACGGCAGCGTAGGTCGCACGTCGGGAAACGACCGTAAAGTCGACGCTCGACGGGCTAGCCCGCCCCGCATCCTGCAGCGCCCGCTCATACCAGTGCCGCAGCAAGCGAAAGGCTTCGGCGGCCTCCGGCACACCCCGGTTGTGGTCGGGATGCACGACGCGCACAAGTTTGAGGTAGCGTTGTCGGATCGCCGCTTCATCGGAGGAATGCGTCCCGAACATATCCGCTGGTGCGGTGGCCTGTTGCAGCCGCTGCAAGAGTTGTTCAAATGTTTCATTCATCGGCACCACCTTTGTGTATTTATCACACAAACAATATAGTGTATAAACAACACAAAGTCAAGAGGTAATTAGTGTCAATTTGTCACTAACCGGCAAATTGCTGGTTATGCCACCCGAATGAAATGAAATGCGTAGAGGGTAGAGGATGTATTCTGGTTGATCGCCCTGCCAAAACGTGTATATACACCCACATCAAGGATGCGGCCAGGGATAAAGGGGGAAGTACATGAGCGACGATACCAGGAACGATGACGAGGATGAGCAGAGGGTCGTACAGGTGAGAGGTCAAACCCGTGCAGGAAAGAAAGAAGCTTTCCGCTCGATGGCAGAGCAGGATGATGACCGCCTGATCGACGCAGAGCAGCCGCCAAACTCATGGGACCATGACGATTGGGAGTGGAAATGTACAGGTTCGGGTCTGGCACCCACACTAGCGCGGTACCATGCTTGCATCGTCTAGCCGCGTCGTCGCGTCTCAGTCGTCGTGGCGTCACCCACCAGCAGCGTGTCGGCGAGATCGACAAAGATGCCGTGTGCGACGACCCCAGGGATCAGGGCGATACGTGTAGCGAGCGTGCGCGGGTCGGGGATATGCCCGAACAGGCAATCGAGGATGAAGTTACCTTCATCGGTGAGCATGGGTTGTCCAGCCACCATGCGCCGCGACGGTTGTGCGCCTAGTTCCGCCAGCAAGCGTTCGCCGACGCGCCAACCGAACTGCACGACTTCCACCGGCACCGCCCAGCGCGTCCCCAGCACCGGCACGACCTTAGTACGATCCACGACGATCACGCGCTCGGCAGCCGCAGCCAGCACGATGCGCTCTCGAAGCAACGCGCCGCCGCCGCCCTTGATCATCTGCAAATCGCCGTCGATCTCGTCGGCACCGTCGATAGCAAGGTCGAGGCGCGGGTAGTTGTCGAGCGAGCTAACACGCAGTCCCGCCCGCTCCATAGCCGCCTCGGTGTGCGACGACGCGGCGATCACCACAAGGCCGTCGAGTTCGCCGCGCTGAACACGCTCCCCCAGCGCGGCGACAATCAGCGCCACCGTCGAACCACTACCCAGGCCGAGCCGCATCCCAGGCCGCACCAGCGCGGCGGCGTCGAACGCAACTCGTCGTTTCGCCTGTTCCTGTCCTTCGCTGGCTGTTTTCATTGCAACGACCAACGACCAACGACCAATGACCAACGGAGCAAAGAATAAGGTTCCGAGTATTGGACTGTAGCCTCGCTCAGCCTATTCACGTGTATATTCAAGACCGTCATATGACTTCGCTTAAATGCTATCTGAGTGGTTCTACATGCTCCCAAGACGCGTCACCTGTTCCCTTTTACTCAGCGTTATCGATCTGGGCGCGTTGCAATGCGCCAGAGAAGTCGATATACAGCGATTTCCATTCCCCGAACACGTCGAGCGCCTGGACGCCGCCTTCGCGATGCCCGTTGCCGGTAGCCTTGGTGCCGCCGAAGGGCAGATGGATTTCGGCGCCGATCGTCGGCGCGTTCACATACACGATGCCGGTATCGAGGTCGCGCATGGCGCGGAACGCCCCGTTGACATCGTGCGTGTAGATCGAGGCCGATAGACCGTACTTCACGCCGTTGGCGACCTCGATCGCTTCGTCCAGCGAACCAACCGGGATGATCGTCGTCACAGGTCCGAAGATCTCCTCCTGCGCGATACGCATCGTCGGCGTAGCATCGGCAAAGACGGTCGGCTGGTGGAAGAAGCCATGCGCATAGTCGCCATCGCTCAGACGCTCGCCGCCTGTCAGCACGGTCGCGCCTTCATCCTTACCGATCTGCACGTAGTCCAGGACCGTTTCGTACTGCTGCTGGTTGATCGACGGTCCCATCGTCGTCGCTTCGTCGAGGCCCGCTGCCGACCGTCATGGCGCTGGCGCGTTCGGCGAGGCGTCGTCCCAGTTCGTCGGCGATGGCACGATGCGCGATGATGCGGCTCGACGCGGTACAGCGCTGGCCGGTGGTGCCGAACGCACCCCAGACCGCACCTTCGACCGCCAGGTCGAGGTCGGCGTCGTCCATGACGATGATCGCGTTCTTGCCGCCCATTTCGAGCGACACGCGCTTCATGGTCTCGCCCGCGACCCTGGTGATGTGCTGCCCTGTGGCGGTCGATCCGGTGAACGACACCACCTTGACATCGGGATGACGCGCCAGCGGTTCGCCCGTTTGCGGTCCATCGCCGGTCACGATGTTGACGACGCCGGGCGGTAGTCCGGCATCGATCAGCGTTTGGACGAAATTGATCGTCGAAAGCGGCGTATCCTCGGCGGGCTTGATCACGACGGTATTGCCCAGGATCAACGCCGGGAGCAGATTTCCACGACGGGATCGCCATCGGGAAGTTCCAGGGCGTGATCAGGCCGCACACGCCCAGCGGCACCCGAATCGACATCTGAAACTTGTTGGGCATCTCGGAGGGCGTGGTTTGACCGTGCAGCCGCCGTCCCTCACCCGCGATGAAGTAGGTCATGTCGATGGCTTCCTGCACATCGCCACGCGCTTCTTTGAGCACCTTGCCCATCTCGCGGGTCATCATCTGGGCGTAGTGCTTCCTTGCGTTCAACCAGCAATTCCGCCGCCCGAAACAGAATCTCGCCACGCTTGGGAGCGGGTGTAAGCCGCCAACCCTCGTAGGCCGCCGCCGCCGCACGCACGGCTGCATCAACGTCGTCGGCGTTCGAGTCCTGAAACAGGCCGACGACATCGCGTGTATCGGCAGGATTGACGTTGGCGTAGGTCGTGCCGCTCTGGCTCGGCACCCACTCGCCGCCGATCAGATTCATATATGTTTTTGGTTCTGACATTATCCCTCTCACGACCGACCAATGACCAACGACGAACGACCAGTGGGGCGAACGAAGCATACTATTGAGTTCGGTATAAGGTCATTAATTGAATACTAGCGGTCGGCTTCGGACCAGCGGTCGGTCAGGGCGGCGACTTCGATGTACTTGTCTTTGACCGCCGCGAGTCCTTCCGGTGTGACCGATTGCATGTTGCGGTAGATTTGCTTGTCGAGCATGCGCTGTTTATCGCCAGCAGGCCACAAACGCCAGGAATCGTTGTCGATCATATCGGCGACGATCAACAGCCCATCGGTGGTGCGCCCGAACTCGATTTTGAGATCGACCAACTGAATATCTTCGGCAGCCCAGGCGCGTTCCAGCACGGCGAACACGCTCGCGTCCCTGCTCGGTCATCGCCGCGACTTCCTCGGCGGTGCCGATTCCTTCGCTCACGATCCCGCCGGGCGCGATCTGCGGATCGTGGCGTGCATCGTCCTTCAAGAAGAACTCGACCAGCACCGGATCGAAGCGCGTCCCTTCGGCGACATCGGCGTGACGGCGCAGGAACGATCCGGTCGCAAGGCGACGCATCACGACTTCCAGCGGGATCATGCGACAGCGTCGGACGACCATCTCACTGCCCGACAGCGCGTCAACCAGGTGCGTCGGGATGCCGGAACGGTTGAGCAACCCGAACACATTAGCGGCGGTGCGACCGCTGAGCGCACCCTTGCCGTCGATCTCGTTGCGCCGCGCGCCATCACCAGCGCTGATCGCGTCTTTCTGCACCATGATCGCGAGACTGCGTATCATCGGGATGCGCGTACACGATCTTCGTCTTGCCTTCGATCAAGCGTTCGCCATATTCCATCATCTGCTCCATCGACCAACGACCAACGACCGACGACCTACGGTGATCACCGCGCATCGTGTCCTTGGTATGTTGGAATATATAACCCGTGCATCCGAGCCTCACGGAAAATGATGCCGTGGTGCGGACAGCTTCCAGGTCGATCACACGATTTCGACATCCGCGCCCGCGACGACTTCGCCGATGATATCACTGTCGGGGAGCGTCGCACGCACGCGGTCGAGATCGGCGGGAGCCACGATCAGCACCATGCCCACACCCATGTTGAACACGCGCAACGATTCCTTCTCGTCAACATCGGCTTCGTTGACCAGATAGGTGAAGATCGGGGGCACAGGCCACGAGCCACGGCGTATCTGTACGCCCGTGCCAGCGGGCAGCGTGCGCGGGATGTTTTCGAGTAGCCCGCCACCAGTGATATGCGCCATGCCTTTGATCGTCACGCCAGCGCCCCACAGTTGTTCGACTTCGCCGAGGTAGGACCGATGCACGGCGAGCAGCGCCTCGCCCAGCGTCGCCCCACCCAGTTCGTCGGGGCGCTGATCGTAGCCCACGGCATCGCAGACACGCCGCGCCAGCGAATAGCCGTTGGTATGCAGTCCGCTGGAGCGCAGGCCAACCACTACATCTCCCGGCTCGATTGTCGCGCCGTTGATGAAGTGATCACGATCCACGACGCCGACGACGGTTCCCGCTACGTCGAAGGCATCATCGACGTACACACCCGGCATTTCGGCGGTTTCGCCGCCCAGCAACGCACAGCCAGCCGCACGACAGGCGTCGGCGACACCGCCCACGACTTCGGCGATCTCGGTGGGTTGGAGCCGCGCCGATGCGATGTAGTCGAGGAAGAACAGCGGACGTGCGCCCTGCACCAGAATATCGTTGACGCAGTGATTCACCAGATCTTGCCCGATGCCGCGCAGGTTGCCTACGGCGCGAGCGATCAGCGTTTTGGTGCCAACGCCATCGGTCGAAGCGACCAGCACAGGCCTGGCGAACTCGGTCATGGTTTGGGCGAGGTCGAAGGCACCGCCGAAGGACCCCATACCCGCCAGCACCGCGCCGGTATGGGTCGAGCGCACGGCATCCGCGATCAGACGATTGGAATGATTCGCGGCGTCGATATCGACGCCAGCTTTGGCATAACTCGTCATCGGCTAGTTCCTCCGTGCGTAATCGACCATGTTGCGGAAGATCGCCAGTCCGTCGCCCTCGGTGCGGCGCTTGTCGCGCAGCCAGTCGGGGTGCAGGTGCGGCAGATAGGCGCGGTCGGGGTGCGGCATCAGGCCAAAGACCGTACCGGACGGGTTACAAATCCCCGCGATGTTGCGTGCCGAGCCGTTGGGGTTTTGGGGGTACTGCTCTGAGGGAGCGCCCGTCGCGTCGGCATAGCGCACCACCACCTGTCCGGCGGCCTCGATCTGGTCGAGGATATGATCCTCAGCCATCAGGCGTCCCTCGCCGTGTCCGACCGGCAGGGTAAAGGTCGGCGCGAGATCGCGGGTGAAGATACAGTTGCTGCCGGTTTCCGCCGCGAGATGTACCCAGCGACATTCATACGAGCCGCCGCGATTCGCCGCCAGCGTCACGGTCTGGTCCTGGTCAGGCGTGTTTCCTGGCAGCAGACCCGATTTAACTAACACCTGAAAACCGTTGCAGATGCCCAGCACCGGACGACCGTCCGCGACGAACTGGCGGAGCGGCTCATGGAGGCGGTGGATCAGATCGATCGCCAGTAGCTTGCCCGCGCCAAGATGATCGCCATAGGAGAAGCCACCAGGAATGATTAATCCGGCATAATCGAGCAGGTTGACACTGCCCTCGGCGATTCGGTTGACGTGAACGCGCTCGGCCTGAGCGCCGACCATGGTACAGGCAGCCGCCGTTTCTTCGTCACAATTTATACCAGCCGCTCGTAACACCAGGATACGCGGCGCGACATGTAGATTCATGCAGTCCTCGTTGCATCGACTTCGTTTCGCCTCTATTATAGAGGAGGTCTGAGGTGTTGCGCGTGGAGTTACGACTACAGTTGCGCAGGGTTGTCATGTTCACCACTGCTTAGATCGGCTGTGGATGGTGATGTTTGCATCGCTCGTTTGTCCAGGTGAAGCACAGGCAGAGATGATGCGCCCCTGATCCTGCGGATTCATTGCCGCTGCTGTGTTTCATCACGCATGATTGTCCAGAAATTCGCACGCTTTTGGCATCGGGTCAAGCTGCGAGAAGCGTCCGACTGTCGCTCGTAGTAGCGAGCGCCCATCTGGTATGATCCCATTGCAGTGTCGAAGTAGGTTCCGGTATAGTGATAGGGATTGTAGGCGGAAGGCACGGTGCGTGGTCCGCTGCGCAACCCCAAACTCCGCTCGTTCGTCGGATAGAGAATGGATAACGAAGAAAACATCATCATCGACGACGCCTGGTTCGAGAACGAAGTCGTTGCCGCGCTGGATAGCCTACCACCGGAGTTCGCCGAGAAACTCTCGAATATCGAGATCATGGTCGAGCCACGCGCCCGCGCCGAACACCGTCGCGCTGTTGGGCTTAAACCGTGGCAGTCATTGTATGGACTGTACCAGGGCGTACCCCTCACGGCACGCACCCATAACTACGGCCTAGTGCCGCCCGACGTAATCACGATCTTCAGTGATACACTCCTGCGCGACTTTCCCACCGTGGAAGGCTTACGACGCCAGGTTCGGCGCACCGTCCTGCACGAATTAGCACATCACTTTGGTATTGACGACGCACGGCTCCACGAACTCGGCGCTTACTGAGGCTCCGCGATGGTCGCGCCCGTCATCGATCCCTCGATGCGGTCGAGGTAAAAGGTGCGCTGTCCGTTACGCAGATAGCAGTAAGCCAGCAAGCGTGGAATTTCGCGCACGGTCTGAAATTCCAGCGGCAGAATCTCGCGCCATATCGCTTCCTCGCCCCGCGTACGATAGGCGATGCGTATGCGTGTACCGTTTCGCAACGCTTCCGCGATCAACGGCGGCGCTTCCGGCTCCGGCACTCCCGGCAACAATCCACGCTGCGCTCGCACCAGATCCGCGAGCGTGCTGACGCCATGCGTCCGCAGTTGTTCCAGCAGATGATCGAACAGGTGTTGCAACGCCTGTACATCGCTCATCGCACGGTGCGAGGGACGGTCGAAGCCCAGTGCCAGTCGATAAAGCCCCCAGGCTATAGCGGTGGTGCTGTAAGAAACAGCGGCTCAGTGTCAGTGTATCCAGCACCACATTATCGAGCGGCGGCTTGCCCATATGGGCAAGTTCGGTGTTGAGGAAGTGCATGTCAAACGGCACATTATGCGCGACCAGCACCGCGCCTTCCAGTTCCGCCATAAGCGCCGGCAGAATCTCGGCGAAGGATGGCGCTTGCGCCAAATCGTGCGCTTCGATACGGTTGACCGCATAAGCCGCCGGAGTGATCGCACGCCCAGGGTTGATCAGGGTTTCAAAGCGCCGTACCACCGTGCCATTTTGCCAGCGAACGAGCGCGATTTCGACGATTCGGTCGCCCGCCGATGCTTCGAGTCCGGTCGATTCGACATCGAAAATCACGAAGGGTACGTCGTTCAGGGGCAATGCGAACAGTGCCGCGCGATAGGATGTTTCGAGCATGCGTGAAGTATATCACTCGCGTCGGAGGATGGTATCCACCGAGGGCACGAGCGCAGAAATCGTGTGCGACGATCGATGTTTGATCGGCGAGATACTCCACGCCAAAACGGAACTGCGAACAGGCAGAAGCGAGCGGACCCAAACAGTCCGCTAGAACAATGACCCCTGTGACAATCTGGCGGAGATCGTTTTCGCGCAACTGTCGTGCGCGGCTCACATAATGCACCATCACATCTTCGCGTTCGTGTCCGAACTGCAGCTTGAGTTGGTCGGGGTCGGCTCCATCGACCAGTTTCCAGATCGCCGACGTATGGCGCAGGAGCGATGGCGTGACTGGCTCCAAAATCCCCGCCAGACTGGCGGTATTTCTCGCACACCAGGCGCACCATACGCTGCTTGATCGTAAAGATCTGCGGTTCGGGATTGACCGCCATCCAGTTTTGCAGCACCAGCGAAGGTTTCCTGCGGGATCGGCACGACACGTCCGGCGATATAGATCAGACGATTCTTTTCATCGATCTGGGTGCGTTGCAGCGCACATACCTCGCTCACACGTAAACCACAACCCCACAGCACATGCAACAGCGCGTAATCGCGGGCACTTGGCTCGGCGGCTCGCAGCAGGTCGGCGACCTGTTCACGGGAAAGTGTTTGCGGTAACTCATACTCGTGTTGCGGTCGTTCGAGGCGTTCGACGGGCGACATTCGGGATCAGTTTTTCGGCTGCCGCGAACTCGAAGAACGCCCGCAACGCGGAGCGTTTCCGCGCCAGGGTCGCACCTGTCCGTTCGCCTTCCTGTAGTTCGGCCAGCCATGCCCGTAGTTCAGTCGTATCGGGAATCTCGCTCGCCCCGGTCGCGTCCAAGCATCCAGGCACGTAGTTGCTCCAGATCGCTCAAATAGCCGTGGATTGTCAGTGGACGTCGATTAGCAGCACGCAGATGACGCTCGAACTCTTTCAACGCAGGGGTCCACCAGGATTCCACCATCGTTACCTCCTATCCGACGAACAATGACCAACGAACGAATGTTACCTTGCAGCTACATACTGGAAGCACATTTATTCTACATCACGTTGTGATATCATGCACACTGATAACATAGAAATGCTTAAGGGCTTATGCAAAGTCGGAGACCTGTCATGCGCCGCAGCGAAGAACGATGATTGCAATTGCTATCTGGAATTATTTGCTATGGGAGCAACTACCAGATGATGGCAATCGCTATGAAGTTATTGACGGAGTGTCGTATCAACGGCATTCCCGCATTGTTGGTCGAGGTACTTTCACCCTCGAACTCAATCCAAGATACCCAAATCAAGCGCGATGCCTATGCACGAGCGAACGTTCCTGAATATTGGATCGTCGATCCGCGTCACCGTGAAGTCCTCATCTACAGCGATCCCCAGGACGATGGAACCTATGAAGGGCAGCAACACTTTACAGTGGATGAAGAACTCATCTCGCCAACGCTACCCATTCGCGCAAAAGTAGACCAGTTTTTCGCAGGTGCACCCGACACGACGTTGTAGCGTATATCCAAAATTTGATACGCTCTTGGCGCAGGGGATGAGGACAGCTTCGACTTGAGCGCGGTTACGCCTGGGAAACACTTCAGGAACTATTCAATCACTGTGCTGCTCGCGTCCAGCGCGAGCGCGATCTCCTCGCTCACCCACTCATCATCTTCGATAGTCTGACGTGCCCCAAGTGCTTGCCGTGCCGTCGTGCCGCCAATCCGGCCAAGCGCCCAGGCCGCATGTCCACGAATGAGCGGCTCGTGATCCGCCAAGACGCGCACGAGTGCCGGTACTGCTTCCCCGTCGCCCCAGTTGCCGAGCGCCACGGCGACATTCCGCAGCAAGCCACGTCGTTTGGTACGCTTGATCGGCGAACCACGAAAACGCTCCCGAAACTGCTCGTCGTCCAACGCCAGAAGTTCGAGCAGAGCGGGTGCGACACGATCATCACGTGGCTGAAGCAGCATCTGAGGAAGCGAAACGACCGAACTTGATATTCCAGGGACAAACTTCCTGGCATACATCGCAGCCGTAGATATGGTTGCCCATCAATGGCCGCAGTTCACGCGGAATCGGACCCTTGAGTTCGATCGTCAGGTAGGAGATACACCGGCGCGCATCCAGCACATACGGGCCGACGAACGCTTGCGTCGGACAGGCGACCTGGCAGCGCGTACAGGAGCCACAGCCACCCGCCTGTGATCGGCTCATCGTAGTCCAGCGCGACATCGACCAGGATTTCGCCGAGAAAGAACCATGAGCCCTGGCGTGGATGGATCAGCAGCGTGTTTTTACCCTGAAAGCCAAGCCCCGCTGCCACGCCGACCGGACGTTCCAGCACCGGACCTGTATCGACATAGGAGCGTCCGATCTGGGCTCGTCCGACCCGCTCTTCGAGCCATGCCTGTAGTTCGCGCAGTATCGGCAACAGCACATCATGATAATCGTCGCCCTGTGCATAGCGCGAAATTTGACCATGCGCGGATCGTTCCACAGCGGCAGGATCAGGCTCCGCGGCACGGTAATGCAGCCCGACCACGACGATCGAACGCGCTCCCGGCACGGCTTCGGTGGGCGTTTGCCGCTTAGCCGCGTTGCGTGCCAGCCACGCCATCTCACCCGCATGTCCCGCCGCCAACCACGGATCGAGGTGCTCGGCATGGGGTGGTGGCATCAGCTGGCGCGATCGCCACGAGGTCACAGCCAAGCGCGTAGCGCGTGTGCCTTGAGTTCGGCGGTCAGCGCCGCCACATCTGCGATTAGTGTCGATTCTGCCATGCTCGATATTGTACCGATTACGGGGATATGGGGGGATTGACAGTATGCAGCAATTGGTGGCAGCAATCACGGTTGGGTCGCACGACTGAGAGACGGATCCTTTGGCTGCGGCCTCAGGATGACCGTGGTCGAAGGGCGCTCTGCCTTGTCGTCGTTCGTCGGCTAGCGCAGTTCGTTCAGGATCAGTGTGGCGCAGCGTTCGCCGCTGGTCATCGCACCGTTGATGCTGCTGCCATCGGTCCATTCGGCGGCGACATACAGACCGGGCTGGTTCACGTTGTTGCCGGGCAGACGACTATAAATGCCAGCGGGTTGGGCGAACTGTGCGTAGGGAATGCGATAGGTTCGCAGGTGCGTATAGCCTTGAGCGCCCGTAACGCATGGCGGTCGCGTTTGAACATCAGCCGGAGCTCCTGATAGCACAGCCTTGCTCAACGTTTGGCATCGTCTTCTTCCGGGATGCCGATGACCGCGACGCTCAGCAAATGCTGTCCATGCGGTGCATAGGATGCCGCGACATTGGTCAGCAATTGCGCATTGTTGACCAGCGCATCCGGGGCAGTGTTGAGCACGATCATCTACGCCCATCATAGAGCGGCTCGGTGCCCGCGAAATAGACCGTGGTAGCTTGTCGCACGCCTTCGGGCACTGGGACGCCCGCAAGTTTCGCCGCCGCTGGAGCCTCGGTCGCCAGAACTACCTCATCGGCCATAATGTTTCACCATCCGCCGTTTGCACACCGGTCACGCGATCACCTTCCCGCACCAGCGCCATCACAGGTGTGTACAGCGAATCGCACCTGCTTCGTTGAGCGGTGCGGCGAGTTGCTGGGTAATCTGACCAATACCGCCCGCTGGAATCATCGCGTGCCCGGACTGTAGCATCCGCATATAGAAGCGAAACGCTGCCATGCTGGTTTCGAGGTTGGGATCGAGAAAGATTCCGGCAAAGAATGGGCGAAAGAAATCGTTGGATGATCCGCTCGCTGAAGCCTTCCGTACGCAGAAAATCCATCGTCGCTATACGGTCAGGCTCGGCACGTTGATCGCCAGATGCACCATACAGGCTCAGCACCAGCCGTGCGACACGCAATTTGTCGCTAAACGACACAGCCCTGGTCGTAACCGTGGCAAGAACATCGCGGACGTTCGCCGAACGAGTAGGATCGGACAGCACGGTTTGCCGCCCGCGTTCCGCAGATGATCGCACCAGGGTCGAAGGCTTGCAGGTGCAAGGCATGCAGATCGAGATGGCGCCGTACAGCGGGATAGGCGTCGAATAGCACCTGGAAGCCTCGATCGAGGATAAAGCCATCCACAAGGTCGGAGCGCACGCGCCCGCCAACATCGTCGGAGGCTTCAAGCACCTGTCACGTCGACGTTGTTTTGTTGGAGCATGCGGGCGCAGGTCAGGCCAGCCAGACCCGCGCCAATCACGACCACGTGTGTCACGCGTGGCACTCCCGACCGCTTCGGCCTGTGCCAACTGTTCGAGGTGCGCCCAGAACGAGGGATACGACACGTCGGCACAGGCAGCATCGGCGATCGACGTTTCGCCTTCCGCGACGACCGATGCGACCGCCATCGCCATCGCCAGCCGATGATCGCCGTAGCTTTCGACCGCGGTACCATGCAATTCGCCGCCACCCGCCACGATCATGCCATCCTCGGTCGCTTGCACCTCGGCACCCAAGTTTCCGCAATTCCGTCGTCACCGTATTCACACGGTCGCTTTCCTTGGCGCGTAATTCGGCGGCGTCACGAATGACGGTTTCGCCGTTGGCATACGCCGCAGCGACCGCCAGCACCGGGATCTCGTCGATCAGACGCGGGATCAGGTCGCCGCCGATGGTGGTGCCACGCAGCGCCGACGAACGCACCGTCACATCGCCGACTGGCTCCTGGCCTTCCATTGCGGGTGTTCGATATCGTGATGTCCGCACCCATCGCACGTAACACATCCAACGCCCCGATACGTGTTGGGTTGAAGCACACCCCAGCAGTCGTGATCTCGGCGTCGGGATGGATCGCTCCCGCCACCCACCAGAACGCCGCCGATGAAGGATCGCCCGGTACGCGCAATGACAGGGGATATGGGAAACACCGGATGCGACGGTGGATGCAGCACGATTTCGTCGCGGCTGACCTTGAGGTCGATGCCCATCGCCGCCAGCATACGCTCGGTATGATCGCGTGAGGCGATCTTGCCAGTGAGACGCAACACGCCATCGCCGCTCAACGCCGCCAGCAGCAGCGCCGACTTGACCTGTGCCGACGCGACCGGCAGCGTGTACTCGCCACCATGCAACACCGCGCCGCGAACGGCGAGCGGCGCGAGTGTGCCGTCGCGCCGTCCATCGATACGAAGCACCCAGTTGCCGCAGCGGGCCGACGATACGTGCCTGTGGACGCGAACGTAGTGACGCATCTCCTCGTTAGCACCGAAAGAAACGGTTGTCCGGCGAGTAGGCCCGTCAACAGGCGCAGGGTTGTGCCGGAGTTGCCGCAATCGAGCACATCGGCGGCTTCGCTGCAGCCCGCGCAACCCACGTCCCTGGACGCGCACAGTCGTACCTTCGCGCTCGACTTCGACGCCTAGCGCCTGCATACACGCAATCGTCGAAAGGCAATCCGCGCCGGTCAGATAGTTTGTGATCACCGCGTTTCCTTCGGCGACCGCATTGAACATCACTGAACGGTGCGAGATCGACTTATCGCCAGGGATTTCGACGGTTCCGCGCAATCGTCGAGGCATCGTGAGTTTCATGCCACATCCACCGTCCGGCCAGTCAACAATTTGTAGCCGAAGCCACGCACCGTCACAAGATAGCGCGGATTGGAGGGATCGACCTCGACGCGGTGACGCAGACGATATACCAGTGCATCGATCGCGTTGTAGTCGTACACTTCGTAATCCCACACGCCCTGCGCGATGGCTTCCTTGCTGATGACTTCGCCTTTGTGGTTATACAGCAATTCAAGCAATTGAAACTCCTTGGCCGTCAGGGGCGGGTCGAGCACCTTGCCGCGCAGATAGACTTCCTTGGCCTTGGAGTCGATACGCAGTTCTTCTTCCGGCTCCATCAGACGCTGGCGCACAATTGGCGGCGGCGTTCCCTTCATGGTAGCTTCCGGGATCGCGGAAAACGATCACGCGGTCGCCCACCCACACCTCATCGTTGTTGCGCAACAATTGCGCCCCGCTGATGCGTTGCTGGTTGAGGTAGGTCCCGTTGGTGCTTTCCAGGTCGTGAATATAAAACCCTACATCGTCGCGCTCGAAGCGAGCATGACGGCGTGAAACACGTTTATCGTCAATCACAAGATTATTGGTCGGATCGCGACCGATCGTTAGCACAGATTGCTCCCAACGGATTTCTTCATCCGGGGCATCCTCGCGCTGCACAATCAATGTAGGGATCGGCATCGTGAGCATACAAATTCCTCCGCAACAGAAGCCGTCGACAGCCTTGATCATTGGCGGCTACGTACGGCTGTGGTAGAATCGATTTGATTGTAGCATACCTTCCTAGCGCCACGCTAAGGAGTACACACCGCGTGCCCGATCCATTAATCGAGCCGACGGCTCGGTCGCTATAGATTCGAGCAAGAGATCGGACGTGGCGGAATGGCACGGGTGTACCGCGCCGTCGATACGCTGCTTCAACGCACGGTTGCGCTCAAAATCCTGGCACCCCAGCTCAGCAACGATCCTGAATTTGCCCATCGCTTTGAGCGCGAAGCAATCACCGCCGCGAACTTGCGCCATCCGTCGATCATCACGATCTTCGACGTAGGCGAGGCCGCAGGGCTGCGCTATATCGCGATGGAATACATCGGCGGCGCAACGCTCAGCACGGCGCTGAGCGAGCACGGCGCGTTTTCGTTGCCACTCGCCGTCGCAGTCTTGCAACCCATCGCGGAAGCACTCGATGCCGCGCACCGGCTGAACGCGGTCCACCGCGACATCAAGCCACAGAACATCCTGCTCGATACAGATGGTCGGGTACTATTGACCGACTTCGGCATCGCGACTCGGGCCGCAGCAGGGTGGAGAACGCATCACCCGCGCCGGATCGTTCATGGGAACGCCAGAATACCTGTCACCCGAACAGGTGCAGGGGCAATTGGTCACCGGAGCGAGCGATCGTATGCACTGGGAGTCGTCGCGTTCGAGTTACTGACAGGACGTATTCCATTTGAGGGTTCTACGCCAGAACTGATCATGGCACATGCGTATACCGTGCGCGCCAGCGATCACGTCGGTCGCACCACACCTGCCCGCGGAACTGGACGCGATCTTCGCCCGTGCTCTGGCGAAAGACCCGGCGACACGCTACGCCAGCGCGTTGGCATTTGTGGAAGCGCTGCACGCCGTCGCGACACAGCGCGGCCTACCCGCCGCGACACGTCAGACTATCGCGGCGCTTACGCAACCAGCGCAATCGTCGGCGGGACATCCGACCATCGCGATCATCGCCACCACTCAGGGCACACCGCAACCCACAAATCCAGCGGTCGCACCATCGACGATCGAGGATGTGTTCGGCACACGCCAGCCAGCAGCACCAGTCGCCCGTCGAAGATGTGTTTGGACAGCGACAACGCCACGCTCGCCAATCGAGGATGTGTTTGCTCCACCGGCGAGTGGACAACCACGCCGACCCACGCCAGCGACGACACCTTCCACGCCGCGCCGACCCACACCAGCGCCGCAGCAAGCACAGACGCCTTCTGCACCGCGCCAGCGACCGACAGGGCAGCGGCAACCCGCACGCACGCCCACGCCGCCCAATCTGGTATATCCCGCGTGGCGACGACAGCTACGTGCCACCACGCGGACGCATGCGCTCTCCTATCCGCCGGAACGCCGTTTCACGATTTCATGGCCGCTGGTGATGGTTGCGCTGATCGTGCTCGTATTGCTCGCCCTGCTGGTGGTCGAAACCTCTGGTCGACGCGCCACCGGCAACACGACCAATGGCACCAATGGTGGCCTTGGCGCGGTGTTCGCAGCCGTAACCCCAACAACACAGGGAGTGGTAGCACTCGACTACACCAGTCCCTGGCGAACCACCAACCCCTGTACCGACAGCCCTGGCTCAAGTGCCGCCACCTCAGGACACGACGGCGTTGCCAGCCGAGCCGACCGAGCCTCTGCCTCCTACCGAAGAAGCAGCGCCAATCGTGGTGCCGACTATCGAGCCTGTGCCGACAGCGGAGCCGACCTGAGAGCCGACGCTGGAACCGACCGCCGAACCAACGATCCACGCCGGAGCCAACCCCACGCCAGCCGACGGCAGTTCCACCCACAAACACGCCGTTGGGTCGGCCTACCGCGATCGGCGACGGTTCAACGATTGTGTTCCAACTTGACGACGGCATCGAACTGTTTGATAGCACGGGACAAACGGAAGCCGCGATCCAAGCCGATGCACAACCCATCGGTCCCGCCGCGATCAGCCCCGATGGTACGACGATTCTTTTTGATGCCGTCAATAAACGGCGAGCGCCAGATTTACCAGTGGACGAAGTCGAATCGCACGATCACACGCTATACGCAAAGTCCGGGCAACGCCTACCATCCAGCCTGGTCACCCGACGGTACGCAGGTGGTGTATGCAGGATCGGAGGGCGATAGCGCCGAGATTTACCTGATCGAAGCAGACGGGATTCGTCGCCTGACCAACGATCCGGGCGAGGACGATTATCCATCGTGGACCCCGGACGGCGCACAGATCGTCTGGGAAAGCTCGCGCAGCGGACAATGGGGCATCTGGCTGATGAACGACGTGGGAGCGCAGCAGATCGTCGATCCGGTCGAAGGCGCGAACGATCGCTACCCGCGCATCTCGCCGGATGGCACCCAGGTCGTTTTTGCTTCCGATCGAGATCGCAACGACGGTGGCTACGAACTATACGTTCAATCGCTGGCGGGAGGCTCACCCGTGCGCCTCACAAGATTCAAAAACGGCAGCGCCATCGGTCCGCAATGGTCGCCGGATGGTAGCTTGATTTTGTTCTTCACCGATAAAGATGGCACCGACGACATCTATATCGTGCGCCTTGACGATGGCGCGATCACGTTGTTCCGTAACTCACCTACTGCGGATCGCTGGCCAGTATGGGGTAGATGATGCACTGTGCGATCGTGATGGAATCGCTAGCATGATACTTGCTTAGTAGCTTTTTCGCATCAGCCGCACAAGGAGGAATGAGCGAATGCATGCAAATATTGGGCAAGAGCACGGGTGCAGCGAAGGGCGAGAAAATGAGCATCAGTTGCTTGTCGTTGAGCCACCACATATCGCGGGGCCGTTCGCCGTCAAAGATAATCCAGTCGCCGTGCAATATGAAGTCGTCGCACGCCTCGCACTCCCGGCTAAGGATGCAGAAGTCACGCCAACTGTTTCGTTCAGCCAAGATCACGATACGTTCCTCGACGTGCAATGGACGACAGAAGACCCTGGCGAACCACGCGGCATCTGGGAGCGAACGGTGCGGATCACGGTTCCGCGACAGTTTGCCGTGCGAGGTTTTACCCTCATGGGCGACCCACCGCTTCAAGAGCGCGCGGTCAGCGGGTGAGTGCGCATGACCAAATGCAAAACGAAGGAGGACTGACAGTGAGCAGTCCTCCTTCTTTGATTAACCGCATGATCCGCATATAGGCGACGCCCAAACGATCCCTACGTTTGTCGGTCCCAAGCTATCACTTGCGCTAACGCGTCTTATAGGCGTTATTTTGCGTCAAGTACGCATCGACAGCCCGTTTCGCATCGGCGATCTTGTTGTTCGCCGTGATGTATTGGTCGTCGACGGTGCGGAAGTCCTCGTCAGATATCGAGCCGTCGTCGAGTTCCTGCTCGGCGCGTTTGTGTCGTTGCGCGAGCGGCCCACGTTCCTGTTCCGCAGCGGCGACGGCGGCGACCAGTTGGTCATAATGCTTTTGGCTGACGGGATCGTCGAAATAGATTCCCGCAAACTCATCGGTTGACATCAGGTTCTCCTATCATCGAGCATCGCTGTGAGCTAGATGTACGTTCTCCGTGCAGCTTTCGAGCCACGGGTGGGTTGCCGAATCCAAGGAAGATCGTACAATAGGCCATGAACGAGACAAGGAGGTCACGATGCTCAGTCCAGAACAAATCGCGTTTTTCAACGAACGTGGCTATGTACGGATTCCTCAGGTCTATACCCCGGAAGAAGTGGAGTATATGCGCTCCGATCTCGACCAACTGATCCAGGATTGGGCGACGACCAACATGGGCTGGACCGGACCCTGGCGGCAGGTATATATGAACGCTGAAACCGAGCGCCGCTCGATGCTTACGCACTTGCACGACCTGCACTTCTATTCCAACGCCTGGTGCCGCGCCGTCACGAATCCGCGCCTGGCAGCGGCGATGTCCGACCTACTCGGACCGAATGTAGAGCTCCATCACACGACGCTGCATGTCAAGCCGCCCGAAACTGGCATGCCCTTCCCGCTGCACCAGGATTCGCCGTTCTATCAGCACGAAGGCTTCGGCTATATCGACGCGATCATACATCTCGACGACACCAACGACGAGAACGGCGGCCTGCGGTTCGTGCCGGGATCGCACAAAGACGGGCATATCAAGCACATCACCGAGGTTGACGGCAAGCCCTGCTCGCCGCATCTGCCCACCGATACCTGGAGCCTCGACTCCACCGAGGGTTGCGACGCCAAGGCCGGCGATGTGATCGCGTTCAGCATCTACACGGTGCATGGCTCGTATGTCAATCGTACCGACCGCTGGCGCAGACTCGTGCGCGTAGGCTACCGCGATCCCGCCAACCGACAGATCGCGGGTCAATCGATCGGGCGCGCCGGACTGATGGTGCATGGCCTCCGTCCGGCGGGAACGCTCGCGGCGACCTAAAGCATCAAAGCTGCATCACAGGCTCATCCGACGATGTGCTTCTCAGGTAGGATACGATGTCTACCTTGAAGGCACATCGTCGCTTTCGTCCAGCAAATCTACACATGGGCGAATGCTACCCCATATCCTTATGGTCCACGATTGCAGGATTCGCCGACATGATCGTTTCCGCCATCCCCCATAAGCGCGGCATGAATGCCATGAGTTGCTCGGCACGTCGCTGCATATCAGCGAGCGACGTGATGCCTAGGTCGCCGACGATCTGCCGAAAGCCTGGGCTAGTGGTTTCCAGTAGTTCGGGGGCATCCTGTGCAAACACCTGCATACAACGGGCATAGGTGGCGACGATCCAGAATATCGCTTCGCGGTGATCGCCGCGCTCGATCAGTTCCCAACTGCCGTCGATGGGCACAGCACGGGCGCTCGGCGTGATGTCTGCGGCAAAGAAGAACGGCGATACGATCACATCACAGGCTGCGTCAAATGCGGCGGTGAGCAATTCCATATAGTACGCGACCTGAGCGCGGTCCATCTCGGCGCAACCTAGCAGTTCCAACAACGGCGGGTAGAACTCGTCGTGTCCATACTCCTGCAGCAGAGCACGCACCGCCTCGTAGCGTTTCCGCACGGTCGGGTTCTTGAGACCAGCCACCAGCAGCACATGGGTCGTGAGGCCAGTCGCGAACAACCACGCGCTCACCTGATTGTGGAACACACCCGGACCTTCCAGGCTTCGCAGGTTGTTGCGTATCTTGTCCACGACGCTTTCGCAACGCTTCTGCACCCACATCCGCTCGGCATAGCGCGCTCCGACCGCTCGTTGCAGTTCGGTCAGATAGCCTGATGGATCGGCGATGATGCTCGGACCCACGAAACTGCCCGCCATGTGCGATTGGCTCAACACCTGTTCGGGCGATGCGAGATCGGCACGTTGAACGAACGATACTTCGAGTAACACATCATGATAGATGAACTTGCCCGGTTTGCGTTCCGGTTCAGGACCGTCGAGCATGAGCATGATATCCAGGTCTGAGGTCGGGGCGACGGAAGCATCGTCCGGCAACCAGTTGGTCGAGCCGTGGAAGAATGCCCCCATGAAGCCTGGTATCTGCTCGCCTTCTTCGCGCACCCATCGCCGCGCTATGGCTTTGGCATCCCTGGCAATCATCCGTGTCCTCCATGATGTGTCACGCACAACCTCGCCACCGTTCTTTCAGCATGTCGTGTATATAAGACAACGGTGGCCTATGGTACTCTACGGCGCATGCACTACGTACAGCATCGCGATGACTATGTTATCAGCACCGACCAGACGCTACTTGACCGTCCGGTCATTCACGCATTTCTCGCCCAGAGTTATTGGTCGCCAGGAGTGCCACCGGAGATTGTCGATCGTGCGTTGGACCATTCGCTCGCGTTTGGCGTGTACAAGGGGAGCGAGCAGGTAGGTTTGGCGCGGGTGATCACCGATTACGCGACGTTCGCGTACGTTGCCGATGTATTCATTTTGCCGCAGTTTCGCGGGCAGGGATTGAGCATATGGCTGATCGAATCGGTGCTGGCGCATCCCGATCTCCAAGGACTCCGGCGCTGGCTCCTCGCCACCCTCGACGCGCACGGACTGTACAGCAAGCATGGTTTCAAGCCGCTCGCCACACCCGAACGCTTCATGGAGATTCGTCACTCCAGCCCATACGGGCTTAACAGCGACGCTCCACGCCCGACGCCGGACGAGTAGCACGGATACAACAGAAGGGGCGGCGATTCGCATGAATCGCCGCCCCTTCTGTATGTCCACATCACACTTTCTGCATTTCGTGCCATTCCTGCAACGAACGGACGGTCCACTCACCGTTGCGGAGCGCACCAATAGCTTCGATTGCCGCCGCCGCACCGCTAAGCGTGGTGATCGTGACAACGCCATACTGCACCGCTGCACGGCGCATGGCACGTTCGTCGTAGAAACTGGTCTTGCCGAGCGGTGTGTTGACGATGATGTCGATCTCACCGTTCTTGATATAGTCCACCACGTTCGGGCGGCCTTCATTGACCTTGTAGATCGTCGTCGCGTCGATGCCGTTACGTTGCAGCACATCGGCAGTTCCAGCGGTCGCAACGATCGAGAAGCCGAGGTCGACGAAACCACGTGCAGTCGCGACGACATTCTGTTTGTCGTGATCGTTGACGCTCAAAAAGACCGCGCCTTCCAACGGGAGTTTGTTGTTGCAGCCCAGCAATGCCTTCGCGTAGGCTTCGCCAAAGGTTTCACCACTGCCCATCGCCTCGCCTGTTGAGCGCATTTCCGGTCCCAGAATGGTATCGACGCCTGGAAACTTTCGCCACGGCAGATCAACTTCCTTGACATGGAATCCGACGATCGACGGCTCTTCCAGAATCCCCTGGCTGCGGAGCGTCTGTCCCGCCATGACCTTGGCGGCAACCTTGGCCCACGGCACCCCGGTCGCCTTGGAAACGAATGGAACGGTGCGCGATGCACGGGGGTTGACTTCGAGGATGTAGATCACATCATCCTTCATGGCGAACTGCACGTTCATCAAGCCCGACCACGCCCAGCGCACGCGCCAGGGCATGCGTGTAGTGGCGCATGGTGTCGAGGTGTTCCTCGGCGATATGCACCGCCGGCAGCACCGACGCTGAATCGCCGGAATGGACACCTGCCAACTCGATCTGGTGCATGATACCAGCCACGACGACATCAGTACCATCAGCAAACCGCATCGACATCGAACTCGAACGCATCTTCCAGGAAGCTGTCGATCAACACTGGATGATCAGGCGATACGTCGACCGCCCCCAGCATGTAGCGCGTCAGCGATTCGTCGTCGTACACGATCGCCATGCCGCGCCCACCCAGAACATAGGAAGGTCGCACCACGACCGGATAGCCGATACGCTCCGCGACGACCAGCGCTTCGTCTACCGAGGTCGCGCTGCCGTTTTCGGGCTGCGGGATGTTATGCTCGCGGAGCAGCGCCCCGAAGCGGTCACGGTCCTCCGCAAGGTCGATGGCTTCGGGCGATGTACCCAAGATCGGCACGCCCGCGTCAAACAATCCCTGCGCCAGCTTCAATGGCGTTTGACCGCCGAACTGCACGATCACCGGCGGCAACGTACCATCCGCTCCAGCTCGCTTCTTCGCCCAACACGTTGAGGACATCTTCCAGAGTCAGCGGTTCAAAGTACAGGCGGTCAGCGGTATCGTAGTCGGTCGAAACGGTTTCGGGGTTGCAGTTGATCATAATCGTCTCAAAACCAAGTTCGCGCAGGGCGAACACGGCGTGACAACAACAATAATCGAACTCAAGACCCTGGCCGATACGGTTCGGACCACTGCCAAGGATCACCGCCTTGGGGCGTGCGGTCGGCTCAGATTCGCTTTCGGTCTCATACGACGAGTACAGGTATGGTGTGAAAGCCGGGAACTCGGCGGCACATGTATCGACGCGGTGGTAGGTCGGTACGATACCGTTAGCAATGCGCGCCTGTCGAATGTCATCGGTGCTGAGGTCGTCGCCGTTCGCCAGGATGTGCTTGATCTGTACGTCGCTGTAGCCCGCCCGCTTGGCATCGCGCAACAAGCGTGCAGGAATGCTTTCAAGCGTGAAGGCACGCAACCGTCCTTCCAGGTTAAGCAATTCCACGAACTGATGCACGAACCATGGATCGTAGCCCGTCAGTCGCGACACCATGCCTTCGTCCATGCCGCTTTGCAGCGCATAGCGCACGTAAAACGGGCGGTCGGGATGGGGCGTAATCAACCGTTCGCGCAAGCGCTCAGCGTCCACATTCTCTTTGCCGTCAGCGCCCCAACCCATACGACCGATTTCGAGGCTGCGCAGGGCTTTCTGCCATGCTTCCGGGAACGTGCGCCCGATTGCCATTGCTTCACCGACCGACTTCATCTGGGTTCCCAGCGTCGAATCCGCGCCGGGAAACTTCTCGAACGCCCAGCGTGGCGCTTTGACGACCACATAATCCAGGGTTGGCTCGAACGAGGCCGGAGTTTCGCGGGTGATGTCGTTGGGGAGTTCGTCCAGCCGATAGCCGACGGCGACCTTGGCGGCGATCTTGGCGATAGGGAAGCCCGTCGCTTTCGACGCCAGTGCCGACGAGCGCGATACACGTGGATTCATCTCAATTATGATCACGCGACCGCCGCGGGGATTGACCGCAAATTGCACATTCGACCCGCCGGTTTCGACGCCCACCGCACTCATCACGCGGGTCGCCATATCGCGCAGGCGTTGGTATTCACGGTCAGTTAGTGTTTGCGCGGGCGCAACCGTGATGCTGTCGCCGGTATGCACACCCATGGCGTCGATGTTTTCGATCGAGCAGATGATCACGACGTTATCAGCACCGTCGCGCATCACTTCAAGCTCGTATTCTTTCCACCCCAACAGGCTTTCCTCGACCAACACCTGATGGACAGGCGAAAGGTCCAGACCCTGCTCGACGATATCGCGGAAGTCCTCGATGTTATAGGCGATGCCGCCGCCGCTACCGCCCAGCGTGAATGAAGGCCGGATGATCGCGGGGAATCCGATCGTCTTGGTGAAAGAGATGGCTTCTTCGAGCGTGTGCGCGACACCGCTGATCGCCACAGGCAGGCCCACTGCGGTCATCGCTTGTTTGAATAGCTCGCGGTCCTCGGCGATCTCGACCGCCTGAACCGACGCGCCAATCAGTTCGACGTTGTACTGCGCCAGCACTCCAGCCTTATCAAGCGCGACCGCCAGGTTGAGCGCGGTTTGACCACCCACGGTCGGCAACACCGCATCCGGGCGCTCGCGCTCGATGATCCGGCTCACGCTCTCGACGCTCAACGGCTCGATATAGGTGGCATCGGCGAACTCAGGGTCAGTCATGATCGTGGCTGGATTGGAGTTCACCAGCACCACGCGGAAGCCTTCCTCGCGGAGAGCCTTGCACGCCTGAACACCTGAATAATCGAATTCGGCAGCCTGCCCGATCACAATCGGTCCAGCGCCGAGCACAAGGATCGTATGTATATCCGTCCGCTTTGGCATAGGTCATCCTTATGGTACAAACCCGTTCCGGGTATCACGGTTTCTGCAACTATCGAAGCGGCATTGCTTGCACTCCATATAATACCCGCTCATACCAGCTTTTTGTGCAATCTCCTGCTGCGATTCTGTAAAGATGTTGTCCTGCCGCATCCGCGCTCAGGTTGCGTTCCCGAGCAGGGTCGGTAATAATAGCGCCAGCAGTGGATACGGACACATTCGACGACGCTCCCAGCTTTGGTAGCGTTTCATAGCCCGGTAGGTGGTCATAGTCCTGGTAACTGCCCCACGTCCCCACTTCGATCATTGTATTCATTGCGCGACCGCCATACCGATCAATGCCACCAAGGAGGCATAGGCATGCGTTCGACGGTCCTCTCGATCACCGCCCTTTTTGCGCTTCTCGTCAGTGCGTTCACGATAGCGCCCCAGAGCGGCACCGCTTTAGCATTCGCCCCACCACAGGCAAGTGGCGACGGCGCAGGTATGCTGACGCTGTTACACAACAACGACGGCGAATCATCGCTGCTGCCGATCGTCAACACGGTTACCACGGTCACCGGGACGGTTCAACTCGACACTGGCAGCGTCGCCGCCTTCAAGACCCTCACCGACCAAAATATTGCCCAGGCTACTGCCGCGGACAATGCCGTCGTCAACGTCTACGCCGGTGACGCATTCCTGGCAAGTGCCACTCTCGCTTGTAGCCTGCCACCACAGCCCGCTTCTACGCCGCTCTACGATGCCGTCGCGCAACGCCAGATCGATTATGACGCCCATATCATCGGCAATCACGAGTTCGACTATTCCCCCGACTTCCTGGAACGCTTCATCCGCGCTTTCAGCGAATCCAGCGAACTCAACCAACCCTTCCTCAGCGCCAACCTCGACTTCAGCGGCGAACCCGGCTTTGCTGACCTGATCGATCCTGACGGCCTGATCGAAGGCGAAGTCGTAGACAACCGTCCGCTGGCACGCTCGATGGTGCTGACCGATACTGTCACCAGCCAGCGCTTCGGCATTGTCGGCGCGACCACACCCGAACTGCCCACCATCTCCAGCCCGCGCAACGTCGAGGTCACGCCCACCATCACCGATACCGTCGAAGCCGTGCAGGTTGAAATCGACCGCTTGTATGATGACCTGGGCGTACGCAAGATCATCTTCGTAAGCCACTTGCAGGACGTAAACAACGACCGCCAGTTCATCCAGCAGCTCTCGCGGGTTGACGTTGCGGTTGCCGGTGGCGGCGACGAACTGCTCGCCAGCACCGCCGTCCCAACCACCACCCAGTTGCTCCCCGGTGAATCCGCCCCTATCGCCGGAACGTACCCGATCGAGGAAGCCGACGCCGACGGACGCACGGTGTACATCGTGACAACCGCAGGCAATTACAAGTACCTGGGACGCCTGGATGTCGAGTTCGACGCCGCCGGTGAAGTCGCGCAGGTGTTGACCGATACCAGCTACCCGCGCCGCGTCATTCCCCAGAGCGACACCGCGACCGCGCTTGGCCTCAGCGACGCCGTTGCGCCTAATCCTGGTATCGTCAGTTCGGTCGTCGAGCCTGTCCAGGCCTGTCTGACAGGGTTTGCGACCACCGTCGTAGCGCAGTCCGAGGTCAACCTGGACGTATCGCGTAACGGCGTGCGTGGCGGCGAATCCAACGGCGGCAACCTGATCGCCGACGGCTTCCTCGATGCCTACGACCGCTACGCCGAAGCCAATGGCTTCCCCGCTACCTCCGAAACCAAGGTCATCGCCGTACAAAACGGCGGCGGTATCCGCCAGAATGCCGGCGACTCCTTACCCCAGGGCGGCGCTCCGGGCGATATCACTCGCCTCGACACCCTCAACGTCCTGCCCTTCGACAACTTCATGTCTGTCGTGCGCAACGTCTCACCGTCCGACCTCAAGGATATCTTCGAACGGTCGGGGGCATCGCTGCCAGGACAGGGCGGACAGTTCTTGCAGGTGTCCGGTATAACTGTCATCTATGCGGTGGACAGCACGCCAGTCGGTAGCCGTGTGAAGAGCCTGACATTGGCTGACGGCACAAAGATCGTAGAGAACGGCATGGTCGTGGTGGGTGCTCCTGATGTGAACATCGTGACCAACAACTTTACCGCCAACGGTGGCGACAACTACCAGACCTTCGCTAACATCCCGGAAAGCCGCAAGCCACGTTTGTTCGACGACCAGGGTATCGCCCTGACCTACGAACGCACGCTGGTGGAATACTTGCAGGAACTTGGCGTCGTTCGCGCCAGCGACGAACGCTACCAACCCGGTGGTGACGACCGCATCATCATCTACAACCTCCTCTTGCGTCTGCCACTCGTGTTCCGCTAATCACACACGCATAGGCACGAGGATGGGCGGGAGCATTGCTCCCGCCCATCCTCGTCTAGCGTGTCCTACACTCAACGCTACGATTTCGGCTCCATCAGATGCACAAACTCGGCAAATAAGGGATCGGCGTCGTGCGGTCCCGGCGCGGCTTCGGGATGATATTGCACCGAGAACGCCGGATACGTCGTGTGTCGCAAACCCTCCACCGTGCCATCGTTGAGGTTACGATGGGTGACTTCGATGTTATCGGGCAGACTATCCGGCGCTACGGCGAAGCCATGGTTCTGCGATGTGATCTGGATATGCCCGTCGCGCAGATCCTTGACCGGATGGTTGCAGCCATGGTGTCCATAGGGTAGTTTGTAGGTCTGTCCACCGACCGCCAGGCCCATCAACTGATGGCCCAGGCAGATGCCAAACATCGGCACATGACCGAGCAGGTTGCGAATGTTATCGACCGCATAGTCGAGGACAGCGGGATCGCCCGGTCCGTTCGACAAAAAGACGCCATCAGGCTTGAGCGCCAGCACATCAGCAGCGGGCATGGTCGGCGGCACGACTGTCACATGACAACCATGATCGACCAACTTACGCAGGATGTTGCGCTTCAGACCATAGTCGTAGGCGACCACATGATAGTTCGTCGCTGACGGCGCCTCGCCCTCGGCATGGCGTGCGCTTACATCCGAGGTCGATTCCCATTCGTCCGGCGTGCCTTCGTTCCAGGCGTATACCGTTTTCGTTCCCACACCGCTCGCGAGATCAAGTCCCACCATCGGCGCGGACGATCGGGCAAGTTCCACCAGCGCTTCCACATCATCGCGCACCGTTGAGATCGCGGCACGCATCGCACCCGCCGAACGAATGTGGCGCGTCAGCGCCCGCGTATCGATGTCAGTCAGCGCCACGATTTCATGTTCACGCAAATAGTGTGATAGGCCGGTTCCCGCACGCCACGACGAGTACGTATCCGAAATATCGCGCACGATGAATCCGGCGACATGGGGCACCTCGGCTTCACGGTCCAACATATTGACACCCGTATTACCAATATGCGGCGTGGTCATCGTTACAATCTGCCCAGCATACGACGGATCAGTTAACACTTCTTGATAGCCGGTCATGCCCGTCGAGAACACGACCTCGCCTGTTATTTCGCCTTCGGCTCCAAACGAGCGTCCACGGAACACTCGTCCATCCTCCAGCACCAGTACAGCATCCATTCACTTCTCCACCACACGACGATGGCTCCCTTGCGGCCAGCCATCATCGGAAATCGCTTAATTCAGTACTTCAAGTGCGTGTCGTAGCACGCCAATCGCTTCATCCACATGTTCGCGTTCGATGATCAGCGGCGGCACCAGCCGGATCACATCGTCGCCCGCGACGACGATCAGCAACCCTGCTTCCTGCGCCGCATCCTTGACAGCAGCAGCACTTCCTGCAACCTGCACGCCACGCATCAGGCCACGACCGCGCAACCCGACCACACTGTCGTTTTCGGCGCGTAATGCTTCCAGTTGTTGATCCAGATACGCGCCAATCTCGCGGACATGTTGCAGGAAGGAGTTGTCGGTGAGCTTTTGGAAGACCGCCAGGGCGACCGCACAGACCAACGGACCACCCGCAAAGGTCGAGCCATGGTCGCCGGGATGCAGGTGTTCGGCGACCGCATCGGTGATCAGGATCGCGCCAATCGGAAGGCCACCGCCCAGAGGTTTCGCCGAAACCATGATGTCGGGTTCGACCCCACTCGCCGTATGCGCCCAGATATCGCCGGTGCGTCCCAGGCCACACTGGATTTCGTCATAGATCAGCATCGCGCCGTGCTGGTCGCATAGCTCGCGCAGCCCGCGGAGGAACTCCGGCGTCGCCGGGGTGATACCGCCCTCGCCCTGGATCGGCTCGACGATCACGGCGCACACATCGTCGCCGATGGCTTCCTTCGCCGCATCGAGATCGTTGAAGGGCGCGAAGCGCACCCCCGGCATGACCGGCATATAGGGTGCACGATACTTTTCACGATGGGTCGCCGCGACCGCACCCATGGTTCGCCCATGGAACGCGCCTTCGAATGAAACAATAGCTGTTTTACTGTCGCCGTGCGTATCAGAGGCCACCTTGCGGGCGAACTTGAGCGCCCCTTCGACCGCTTCCGTGCCGGAGTTACAGAAGAAAACCTTGTCGGCGAAACACGATTCGACCATCAAGCGTGCTAGCTTGATCGCCGGTTCAGTGTAATACAGGTTCGAGGTATGAATCAGCTTTGGTGCCTGCTCCATCAGCGCCGCCAGCGTCGTCGGGTCGGAGTGTCCGAGCGCGTTGACCGCGATGCCAGCCACGAAATCAAGGTAGCGATGCCCTTCGGTGTCCCATACTTCCACGCCAGCGCCGTGGTCGAGGACAAAGGGAGGCCGTCCGTACAGCGGCGCGAAGTAGTGCGCTCCATCAGCGATCAGTTGCGAACTATTACCCATAACGTGTTTATCCTTCTGTGGCGACGATACGTGTACCGCCACTCTGCAAGCCTTCAAGATTGGTGATGCGTACAGCACGCACCGCACGGAGCGCGGCAGTCGCCGCTCGCACTTTGGGAATCATGCCGCCGGTTATCGTTTCACGGGCGATCTCGCGTTCTACGGCAGCAGCGTCCATTTCTGGAACGACTGCGCCATCGATGATCACGCCGGGGACATTGGAAACAAATACCAGTTCATCGGCTTCTAACGCCTGAGCGACGGCCAGTGCCGCCGAGTCCGCATTGACATTGGTCGGGCGACGGTCGCTACGGTCTATTGAGATCGGCGAGATCACTGGCAACCAGGATTGCGCTAATAAGGCGCGGATCACGTCCGCACGCACCTGCACGATCTCGCCGACGCGTCCCAGGTCGCGGCCTTCGGGTCGCAGCGGCTCGGTTTCCATCAACCCCAGGTCGACACCGCTCAGGCCGATTGCCGCGACGCCAACCGCATTGAGCCGTGCGACGATACGCTTGTTCACCGCTCCCGATAGCACCTGCTCGACGACCGGCATCGCCGCGTCGCCTGTGGCACGGATGCCACCCACGAACTCGAATGGCAACCCATAGCTTCCGAGCGCGGCGGCGATCTCTTTACCGCCGCCATGCACCAGTACCAGTGGCGGCGTCATCCCCGCCACCGCCGCGCACAGACCTTCAAGGAAGGCTGGCTGATCGATCTCGTTTCCACCAATTTTGATGACGTGCATGTTCGTAGGATACAGAATCCTGGTGTCACGACGCGAGGCTAAGACCTTCAGCCGATCATCACACCCCGATCCTCGATCACTTCCCCTCCGTTCCTAAATCCTGACGCCGACATCACGCAGTCCGGCGCGTAGGCCAAGTGTTTCATCGAAGCCAAACATAATATTCATGTTCTGGATCGCCTGACCCGCCGCGCCTTTAACCAGGTTATCGAGTGCCGCCAGCACGATCCAGTTGCCGCGTTCATCCACGCGCTGAACCTGAACCGCACAATGGTTGGTGTGCGTGACATGGTTCAAGGTCGGCAGTTGACCTTTGGGGAGCAGATGAACGAACGCCTCGTCGCCATAGGCCGTTTCGTACAATCCCCGTACCGTCGATTCGTCCATATCCGCCGGAAGGCGAACATACATGGTCGAAAGGATGCCGCGATTGACCGGAATCAAATGAGGCGAGAAGATCACGTGCAACGGTGCGCCGACCGCCGCAAGTTCCTGCTCCATTTCAGCGATGTGACGGTGCGAGTGACCAATGTTGTAGGCCGAGAAATTCTCGTTGGTTTCCACGAAGTGGGTTTTGAGCGAGAGTGAGCGTCCCGCGCCGCTGACGCCCGACTTGGCATCCACGATCACCTGACCGTCGAGTAATCCAGCATCCTGTAACGGCAACAATCCAAGCAGCACGCTGGTGGGATAGCAGCCCGGATTCGCCAGCAGGCGCGTGCCACGAATCTGCTCACGGTAACGCTCCGACAGGCCATACACGGCTTCGGGCAACAACTCGGCGGCTTCGTGGGGCTTGCCGTACCAGGTGATGTAATCGTCGGCGTCGTGCAGCCGAAAGTCGGCAGACGCATCGATCACACGGGTCCCTGCGGCGAGCGCAGCCTGCACCGTTGGCGCGGTGACGCCGTGGGGCAGACACGCGAACACGACGTCGACCTTGGACATATCGACATCATCAGCATCGACCAGCGGCAACGGATCGATCGTTGGGAACGCATCTGACAGACGCTTCCCGGCATAGGTGCGTGATGTCGCCCAGGCAATCTGCACTTCGGGATGCCCGCGCAGCCATTGAATCGTTTCATACCCGATATATCCGGTCGCGCCATGTATGCCCACTTTTATCATCTTTGTTCCTTTCGCCGCCGTTCAGTGACCAGTCATCGCATCACGAGGTTTCGGCCCGCGGCAGCATGGTAAATGTGTTTATGTTTGGTGAGAATTGCTGCGCGATTCCCACCAAACAGTAGGCGGTTATGTTGCCCTGCGTTCCCCTCGTATGTCGCTGCGCGATTCCCAGCAATACTGAATGGCTATAGCGCTCTGCTTTCGCCCCAGACGATGGGTGATTATGTCGTGCTGCTTTCGCCCAGCCTCGAAGCAATGGACCTGTAAAGGCATCGCTTTCAACAGCGAGGAGTTACCTATCCCCACTCGCATCAGTCACAAAACGGCAACGCGTTTCGTGCTGCTTCCGGCGTGTCTGGACGAGGACGCTCGCTATCACGGGTCGTTCGCCAGAATCCGAATCATCGCGGTTTCATCACAGGCATCCTGCTTGGGACAGATCACACAGTCTTGCCAGACTTTCTGCGACAGGTTGTGCTTGGGTACGATCTGAAAGCCCTGCCTGCGGAAAAACGCGATCTGATAGGTCAGCGCGAATACCGTTGGAATCCCGATGCGGCGCGCTTCCTCGATCAACGGTGACACTAATTGCCGTCCAACGCCGCGCCCCTGATACTCCGGCGCGACCGCCAACGAGATGATCTCGGCGAGGTCGTGCCAGGTCACTTTGAGGCCAGCACAGCCGACGATGGTTCCGCCAGCATCCGCGACCATAAAATCACGCACGTTATGATATAACTGCGCTTCGGTCTTGGGCAGCATCAGGCCACGCTTGGCGTAGTTCGTGATCAACTGATAGAGTTGGGGTACGTCCCCAACTTTTGCCGGTCGAACCTCGGGCATTGGGATCTGTATGCTGTCGTTCGCCTTAGCGACCGGCATCTGGAGTGCAATTGTTTCAACCATGGCTTCCGCCACCCTTTCCACATGCCGCTTCGGCAGCGGCAAGCTGATCCGCGAGAGCGGCTACCGCAGTTCCACCGACAACTGTACGGGTGTTGGTGGAGCGGCGCATATCGAATACATCACGGTATGTCGCCACCAGAGCGGGATGTACCGTACGTACCTCGTCGTCCGTCAGATCGCGCAGAGCGATGCGCCGTTCTTCGGCACGTCGAACCAATTGCCCTGACAAGCCATGTGCCTCGCGGAAGGGTACACCCGCTCGCACGAGTTCGTCTGCCAGGTCCGTCGCCAGCATCGCGTCGTCCAACGCGCTCGACATACGCTCGTGATTGATCGTGAGCGTTTCGATGACACCCGTCACCACAGGCAGCACCAGCAGCAACGTATCGAGTGTATCGAACAGGGGTTCCTTGTCTTCTTGCAAGTCCTTGTTATAGGTGCTTGGCAATCCTTTGAGGACCGTCAACAGGCTCACCAGATTGCCAACCAGTCGCCCTGATTTACCGCGTGTCAGTTCGAGCGAATCGGGATTCTTCTTCTGGGGCATCAGCGACGATCCGGTCGAAAACGTATCGGCGATCGTCACGAAGCTGAACTCAGTCGAGCTATAGATGATCAGGTCCTCGGCGAGCCGCGACAGGTGGGTGCCGATCAACGCACCCACGAAAAGCATTTCGGCAACGAAGTCGCGGTCGGCGACGGCATCCATGCTGTTAGGTGTCACGGCGTCGAAGCCCAGACTCTGGGCCAACGTGGTCCGATCCAACCCCAGGGCATTTCCGGCGATAGCTCCCGCGCCCAGCGGCATGATGTTGACCCGTTGCCGCAGGTCCTGCAACCGTTGGCGGTCGCGGTGCAAAGGCCAGAAGAAATGCAATAACCAATGCGCGACTGGCACAGGCTGAGCGCGTTGGAGGTGCGTATACCCCGGCATGATCGCGTCAGTTTCGGTGCGGGCGCGGTCGAGCAGCGCACGCATCAGCCCAACCAGTGCCGCGTCAAGTTCCTGGTCGATAGCATCACGCACGTATAGTCGCAGGTCAGTGGCGACCTGATCGTTGCGCGAGCGTCCGGTGTGCAGTTTTCCGGCGACCGGACCGACCAGTTCGCGCAGCCGTCGCTCGACCGCCGTATGAATATCCTCGTCCGAAGTCCTGATATCGAAGGTTCCGGCATCCCATTCGGCCCGTACCTGCTCCAAGCCTTTGGCGAGGTCATCACGTTCCTGTTCATCGATCAAGCCCTGCCGCGCCAGCGCCGCCGCGTATGCGACCGAGCCGTCGATATCAGCCTGGTACATGCGCCAATCGAACGGAATCGACGCATTGAAGCGTTCCATCAACGCATCATTTTTGCCCATTTCGCGCTGGGCGAAGCGACCACCCCAGAGTTTCATTGGTGGACCACCGACGACTGACCACCGACCACTGAAACTACGATGTTGGATAGAACAGCTACTCTATAGCTTGGCAGTGTGCGTTCGGGTATATGCAATTGATGTTGATTTCCCACGTTATTCTCCAGTGGTCGGTGGTCGGTGGTCAGTCGTCCGTTCACGATCGATAGTCCGCGTTGATCGACACGTAGTCGTGCGAAAAGTCACAGGTCCAGACGGTCGCCGTCGCGTCGCCAACGCCGAGATCGACCGTTATCGTTACTTCCGGCTTGGTCAGCGTCGCGTGGGCATCGGCCTCTTGATACGGTAGGGGAGCGCCATTCGCCACAAGTTGTAGCTCGTCGAACCACAGGGCGATGCGTTGGGGATCGAGTTCGATCCCGGCGCGTCCCACGGCAGCAAGGACACGTCCCCAGTTGGCATCCTCGCCCGAACAGCGCGGTTTTCACCAGCGCAGAGGTCGCGATCACGCGTGCGCCCTGGCGTGCTTCGGCGAACGATCTCGCGCCCTGCACCGTGATCGTCACGAACTTGGTTGCGCCTTCGCCGTCGCGTGCGATCTGCTGTGCCAGTTTGATCGAAACGGCTGTAAGAGCATCGCGGAACGCTTCGTAGGTTGGTCCCGATGCTTCCGCGATCGGCTCATGTGTCGGCAGTGCCACTGGCAAGTACCATAAAGGTATCGTTGGTGCTAGCATCGCCATCGACGGTCACGGCATTGAACGAGCGGTCGGCGGCATACCGTACCGCTTCGCGTAACACATGCAGTTCGACCGCCGCGTCGGTCACGACCGTCGCCAGCATCGTCGCCATATCGGGGTGGATCATACCAGCACCCTTGCACATACCGCCGAAGGTGACAGGTGCATCGCCGAGCGTCATTCGCGCCGCCGCGATCTTGGGCTGTGTATCCGTGGTCATGATCGCACGTGAAGCCGCGTGACCAGCATCAGCATCATCAGCAAGGGCAGCGCTGGCGAGTTCGATCCCGTGTGCGACGCGCTCCATCGGCAGGTGCTGCCCGATCACACCCGTAGACATCACGGCGACACCGGCATCGTCCAGGCCGAGGGCGACAGCGCTCAACCGCGCCATCTCCTGCGCGTCGGCATAGCCACGGTCGCCTGTGACAGCGTTCGCGCATCCGCTGTTAATCACCAGCGCCCGCACATATTGCGGGCGTGTGTCGAGCAGATAACGGTCGTACATGACGGCGGGCGACTGAATCTTGTTGGTCGTAAAGACCGCAGCGGCAACACAGGGTCGCTCGCTCACGATCAACGCCAGATCGAGGACACCACTTTTCTTCTTGATGCCACAGGCGACCCCGGCGGCCCGAAAGCCCGGAACAGCGGTGATCGACCCACCTTCGATAAACTCTATGTTGCTCATCGGATCAAAGCTCCCATTCGTCCATCCCATGCCAAACGCATCTGAAACGAGTGTGCGCGATTTGCCGCACGTGCGAATTGCTTTCTTCCGAGACAACCTGCGCCGCCAACGGAATCAAACGAGAACATCCCTGTCACGATCCTCGATCGCCATGCTCGCTCGTAACTACCCACCAGAACCAGTTAGCAGAAGGTGGGCCGAGCGTTACGCTCTTATACCCTCCGTTGCCAGTTTCGATCATATTTTCTACCATACCCGACAAGCCACCGCACAAAAAAAAACAGCCCTGCCAGTCTGGCAGAACTGCTTACGGATTTCAGTGCAAGCGCGTCTAGCCAGACCTTTGGTCCAGTTTCGTACGACGGCGTGGCAGACGGCTTAGCACATGTATCTGTTTCATTCTGATTGGTGAGTATAGCAGCCACCATGTCAATTTGCAACCATGTTACGCGCGAATTCGCTCCAAAATGACGACATTTTCGACGTGCAGCGTTTGTGGAAACAGATCGAAGCCGCGTGAGGCGATGATATGGTATCCCGCGTCCAGCATTTCGCAATCCATGATCTGGGTGACAGGATTACATGAAATGTATACAATGCGTTCGGGACCATGCGCGAGCAGACGTTGGCACACGTCGCGCCCAAGCCCGACCCGTGGCGGATCGACCACCAGCACGTCACCGTCGCGAGCATCCTCGGTGATCGCACCTAGCACGTCGCCATCGACGACCTGGACTTTGTCGGTCATACCGTTGAGTTCGAGGTTCCGCCGCAACAATGCCGTCGATTCTTCGACGATCTCGGCGGCGATGACCTGCTCCACCTGATCGCCCAACGTGATACCGATCGTACCAACGCCAGCGTAAAAGTCCAGCAAGCGACGTGCGCCCGCGACATACGGGGCGCAATAGCGCAGGATCGCCTCGAAGCCAGCGATGTTGTTCTGGAAAAAGGTGTTTGGTCCCATCAACAACGTGCGGTCAAGGACGTATTGCGGCAAATGCTCGGCACCCCAATGCTGCAACGGTTCGCCGAACGAGAGATCGGCATGGCGCGGATTGAGCAACCACCACACGCTGGTCGCGCCCTGTTCGAGTGCGAGCGCCGCCACCTGTTCAACCTCGGCGGCATATGCCTGCTCGCTGGTGACGAGTGAAAGCAGCCATTCGTCGCGGACGTTGCGCCGTACCACCAGATAGCGCAGAAAACCCGTATTATGGTAGACGTTATAATCGGGAAGACCTGCCGCCCGTGCGGCATCATAGACCGTCCGAACACGGTCGAACAACGGTGGTGGGATCAGATGACATTCTTGCAGATCGATGATCGCGAAGAAGCGGCGGCGCATACGCAGCCCAAAACGGTCATCGGAACACACATAATCCATACGGAGCCGGTATTCAAACGGCTCGTCGGCTCCAACCAGTTGGTAATCGTCGCGAACAGCGGCGGGAAGTCGGTCGCCCCAGAGTTCGAGCAGCACGCGTTGCTTCGCCGCGACCTGATCGGGGTAGCTGACATCTTGCAACGCACAGCCGCCGCAGGTCGTAAAATGGGGACAAGGCCAATGGTCAAGACGTGGCGTTTGCTTGAGCGCTACGTCCATCAACTTTTTGAATCGTTTAGACATTGCCATGGATTATAGCAAAGCGTGGAAATAAGCGGTATAACCTGGCTTGATCTCGTGTGTTTGCTCACACTGGGTATCATCGCCATGGGCGGCTACACTCAGGGATTCGTGCGCGGCGTGTTACGCATCCTGAGCATCCTGGGCGGCAGTGCGCTCGGCGCGCTATTTATGCTGCGAGTTCAAGCCCAGCGAGGACCTCCAACAGATGCTGACTGTGGACGGTCGGCGCGGCGTTGCTGGGTATCCTGGTTACATCCCTGTTCACCTGGAGCATTTCGCGGGCTGTTCCGGCGTTCATCCACGAATCGCTCGTCAACCGCGTGCTCGGCGTTCTGCCGGCCGTATTGATCGACCTCGTCGTGCTTACCTTCGCGCTCGGCCTCGCCGAGCGTCTCGCCCTTACCATTGACCAGCGTGTTTTCCTACGCGGCGGGTTGCTGACAGGTCCCTTGATCGCCATAACCGACTGGCTCGAGCAGGCCTTCTTAATGGTTCGCTAACCCATGGGGCGTATGACGATCCACACGCAGTCGTCGTGGCCTTACTATATTCCACCTGATGCCCGTTCATACGTTGGGTTGTCGCGCGATTTGGGTCGTCCAGCCATGGTTGGCGATCCGACAAGTGCCATCATCATCTGTCTGCCGTAGTCGGTGCTCCACCATCATTAACCATAATGGAGCACCCATAACTATGGCATACTGCTTGTAGGAAACGGTTGTTTAGCGAGCCTAGCACGGGCGGGGTAAAATGACACACGATTGTTCCTTTATGCAAGATACAGGTATATGCAAATAGCTATGATCTCATACTGGTCCTGCCCGTTGGCACGGCTGGGGGTTGCGTCCGCCGGAGGCTTGAACGTCTACGTCTTGAATTTAGCACAGGCGCTCGGCGAGCTAGGGCACGAGGTCGATGTCTATACCCGCGAGCATCCTTCTAGCGATGATGTCGCGAATGACCTTCATCCCAACGTCGCCGTACGGCACATTCGCCAGTGCGACGACGATTTATACGAGGATGTGCGTTGTTTCGCCGATGGCGTTGTCGCATTGGGGCAGCAGCATGGACGCCAGTACGACGTAATCCATGCCCATTACTACTACTCTGGATTGGTAGGGATGGCGCTACGGGAACGGCTGAATGCTCCACTCGTGATGACGTTCCACACGCTCGGGATCATGAAGAAAGTCGTCGTCGGCACCGAAGATCATCGCCGTATCGACGCCGAAACGCGCATCATCGAGGAAGCAGATGCAATCGTGGCTTCCACCGAACTCGAAAAAATTGACCTGATGAGTTGGCACGATGTGGCTGAGGGCAAGGTCCAAATCGTTCATCCCGGCGTCGATCACCATATCTTCCAGCCCTACGGTCGTGCGAAGTCCCGCGAACAACTTGGTATCGACCCCGACGACCGTATCATCGTCTTTGTCGGCAGGATTGACCGTATCAAAGGCATCGACATTCTGGTCGATGCCTTTGCGAAGCTCAGCATGAGCGACCAGACGACAAAGCTGTTGCTAATCGGCGGTGAGCCGGAGAACGAAGCGTTCTGGCGAACGCCGGAGGCAGCGGCGCTGCGCCAACAGATCGCAACGCATAGCCTCGAAGGTCGTGTCATCACCCTCGGAAGCCAGACACAGGAGCGTATCGCTCGCTACCATGCCGCTGCCGACCTTGTGGTGATGCCGTCGGCATACGAAACGTTTGGTTTCGTGGCGCTGGAAGCAATGGCCTGTGGCGCATGCGTGATTGCGTCGCGGGTCGGCGGCCTGCAATATCTGATCGATGATGGCGTAGATGGACGATTGTTCGAGCAAGGGAACGTCGAAGAACTCACCGCCATTATGGACGAACTGTTAGCAGATCAACCCCAGCGCGAACGCCTGGGTCGTGAAGCCTTCGCAGCCAGTTACCGCTATTGCTGGAGCATCCAGGCAGAAAAAATGTTGATGGTGTATGCCAATGCTGCTCACGTCGCTTGACGAAGCTCGCCAATACGAGCATGTATTTGTGGCGCCGCATTTAGACGACGCGGTGCTATCCTGTGGCGGGCAGATCGCACACTATGTCGACGCAGGGCGCACGTGTTTTAACGTTGACACTGTGCGCGGCAACGCCACGGGAAGATCAACTGACGCCCTATGCCAAACATCTACACGGCACCTACGGGCTAGGCGACGATCCGATGGCGGGACGCCGCCAGGAGGACATTGATGCCCTGGCGATCCTTGGTTGCGACGTGCTGCACCTCGACCAACTCGACGCACCATACCGCCTGGAAGCCTATGGACAACGTGGGGCGGTCTTTGGGCGTCCCGTTGCCGACGACCCGCTGGCGGCGGCGACACGCCACGTCCTCGATCAACTCCACGCACAACAGCCGCTTGCATCGTTGTACCTACCGCTGGGCGTCGGTATGCACGTCGATCATCAGGTGGTGTGCTCGCAAGGATTGGCGGCCCACGGTCGCGGTTTGCCAATCATATGGTACGAGGATGCGCCCTATGCAGTTCAATACGACTTCGTGCAGCAGCGCCTGGACGACTTGGGGCTGACGTTCACGCCGCATGTCGTGCGGATCGACGCGGCGCTCGACCGCAAGTTGGCGGCGATCGCCGCCTATGGCTCGCAGGTTGGCAAACTTTTTCGCGACCGCCCCATGTACGAGGTTATGACCACATATGCCGAGAGCGTCGCGGGAACGCCCGACCATTACGGCGAACGGCTGTGGATGCTTTCGACGGACCGCTGACGACGGCCACAGGCCACCGCAGGCGGTCAGCGGCTGCTCATCAAGCAGCGATCAACGAGGGGCGACGAACGCATGGTTCGCCGCCCCTCGTTTCATTTTCGCTAAATCTTAAGGCATCTCATCAGAATTGTGCAACGCCGATCTGGCGATGACGCGGATCGCGCACGAAGAACGTCATGACGATCAGGGCGACAACACCACACCCAGCCGCAACCGCGAAAGCCAGCGGATACCCACCGATCTGGGCAAGCCAACTGCCGATGATCGGCGACACTAATACTGCGGGAGCAATCAGGGTACCGTGGAGGCCGAGGTACGTGACGCGCTCACTGGGCGCGGCGAATTCGACGACCATGTTGAGAGCCGTGGCGAACATCATGCCGGTAGATGCGCCGATCAAGGAGAACACCACCGAGAAGCCAAGCGTGGATGTCACCCACAGGCTCAATAACATGGCGAACAACTGCGTCACGAACGCGAACTGCATCGAGCCTTTATAGCCACGTCGATCAGCCAGCATGCCAAGCAGGGGGTGGTGATCACCTGCGTGCCAAGCATAATCGCTGTAAAACGACCGGCGAGACTTTCGGGCAACCCGCGTTGCTCGACCGCATAGATCGCCACGAACGTGATCGCCATGCCACCCAACGCTCCCAGGATACGGGCGACGATGAACATGCTGAAATCACGGTCGCGGCGCAGCAACGGCGGCAACATACGGGCGTATTGCAGCACTGGCGTGCCAGGGTTGGGGTTGAGTACTTCGGGTTCGCGGATCGCCGCCAGGGCGATGAAGGACAAGAGCATACACACGCTTGCCGCGGCGAAACACAGAGCGAAATTGTAGGGATAGGCATAGGTGGCAAGCACACGTTCGGCTCCCAGTCCACCGGCGACGCCCAGCACACCGCTCATGGCACCGCTCCACCCGAACAACTTGCCGCGCATCCGTAGCGGCGTCACCCGCGCGACAATGTCCATCCAGGCCGGAACACACACGCCACCGCCAAGACCGTAGATCGCCAGCAATACGACAGTAATGCCGAGCATCACCGTGGGATAGCGCACCGAAAGCAGCGCGCACGCCACCGCCAACAGAGGCCAGGGGATGCGCTCGAACAGGGTCATCCTGAGCAAAAACGGCAACTTGCGACGGAGCGGCGCGACATACGGCGCGGCGAACAGCGGTGGCAACACCTGTCCGGTCTGGACGAGTGCCGGAACGAGACCGATGAGCAACGGTGTGGCACCCAATTGACGAAGATAGATCGGGACGATCGTTTGCATCGACGCGAATGCCAACGCAAGCGAGAAGAACATGACATCAATAAAGTTTGCCGTGAAATTGCGCTTCCAATGAAGCGGCATTGGCTCTTCGCCGACTACCAGGTCGGTTTGCGCCTTCGCGACAGATTCGGACTGAGCCATATGATTCCTTATTCAACAAAACACCAGCACCCGACATCTCGCAAGGGACGAGATGGCACGGCAGCAACGCTAGACGACTCACCGAACGACAATCACATATCTTGCAATGGCACCACTTTAGCGTTTAGGATAGAACGCACTCTAAAGGGTCCGGTGACTGCTGTCAAACAGCGCCGGAAAGGTACAGGGCTTGTGCAAGGTCGGAGACGGTGGTGCTGAGTGGAGCAAAGCGTGACGACCTGTTGAGGTTTGGCAGCGTTCGGCTGGACCTTCCACAAGCCTGGGACGAAATGGAGGGTGGTATGCTCTCCAACGAGTTTGCCCGTGAAGGAAGATGCTCGCGTGTTAAGGGATGACGATGGGATCGGCACGTTCCTGAAGCATAGAACACTTCCTTATGAACTCGGCTCCGACAGCACACATGTAGGATAGGGCACACACGAACAGTGGCTGTACACCCTCATCCACCAAAGCGAGTACAGATATGCAGCGTATCTTTACCATGATCATGCACGACGGCTCGCGGTATTTCGGCGACTTGCCGCAGACCGTGCTATGGGAGGAGATGCGCGACTACATCGCCACGATGCCGGGAGCAATCGTCACCGGCTTCGTGTGCGACTACGTACTTGAGGCCTGGATAGATTTCACCTACGCCGGTCACGCCTTCTCGGTCAACGACCAGTACGGGGATTACTGGTTCTTCGTAGACGACCCCGCGTGCCCTGACCACATCCTGGTGGATGTACTCGATCATTGCGAAACGCTGCTGAGGCCAATTCGATAATCTTGATCGGACACTCCTTCGGGTTAGTTCAGCAACACAGTACAACCTTCTATCTGCTTCCACCACGATACAGGCTGGCTGCGAAACAATGACTGTGCGGCGTGGGAATCAGTTGGCATGTTCCATGACACTATCAAAGCAGCATTGGACGTTCAACAAGGCGCGACAAGCGTCGTCCTGAGAGGAGGAAACGAAGACAGTGGTGCCTGGTATTATCAGCGGCTCGCTAGTGATACCAGGCACCACCATCTTTGTTCCCTACAATCCGTACAAATGCGTGAACGCTGGCAGGAGGCCGCACTCAGCGTTCTCGTCATCATCCTGGTCCTGGGCTTCGGGCAGGTCGATGATGGCAAGGAAGGCTTCCACGACCTGCGGATCGAATTGTGTTCCGGCGTAACGCTGTAGCTCGTCCCGCGCTCGTTCCACGCTGAACGCATCTTTGTACGAGCGGCGTGTGGTCATCGCGCAATACGCATCGACCACACAGATAATGCGCGACGGGAGCGGAATCTCTTCACCTGCCAGCGCGTCGGGATACCCCGTGCCGTTCCACCATTCGTGGTGATGGAGCACGACATTCGCAACCTCGTCGAGCGGCGCGACATGGCTGAGCAGGGTATGACCGACCCGCACATGCGAACGCACCAGTTCGCGTTCTTCGGGCGTCAAAAGTCCGGGCTTATTCAACAGGCCGTCGCTGACACCGATCTTACCAACATCATGCAGCAGAGCGGCATAACACACGACGCTACGAGTGTAATCCGACAGCGCCAATCGTTCCGCTGTCAAGCGTGCATAACGCGATACCATTTCGCAATGACCCTGCGTGTAGGAATCTTTAGCCTCGACCGCATCCGCCAGCATGCTCACCGTCGCCAGATACGCGCTTTGCAGGTCGCGCTGGAGTTGCATGTTCTGGACGGCGACACCAGCATGATCCCCAACACTTAACAGTGTTTCTACATCGTCGTCGTCGAATTCACCTTCGGCACGGTCGGCGACGATCATGATGCCGTCGAAGTTCTTGAGCAGTACCACCGGAGCGGCGATGAAATTGCGAAAACGCTCGCCTTCGTCGCGTGGCGCAGGCAAGTCCTCGATATCATCGTTCTCGTTACATACCAGGGTCTCCTTTTCGTCGACGACTTTCGTACACAGCGCCGCGATGAACGCCGAGGGCGGTGCTGTATGGTAGCCATCGACCCCCTGCACCGCCCGCACCTGCACCTTGCGCTCCGCGCCACGCATGGTGATATACAAGCCGCGTGTGCCACCAGTCAAGTTGAGGCAGGCACGCAAGATCAAGGAATACAGATCGCCGCTGAACATCGAGCGATTGATCGTCTTTAGCGATGTAGCTAGCGTATCGGCACGCTCCTGCTGGCGTTGCGCTCGCTGCCGTTGTTGTTCCGCCTGCTGGGTAGCCTCATCAAGCATGAGGTGGCTATTAGTTAGACGATTGTTTAGGTCGAGGATCGACGCATTCGCTGCCCTCAGCGCTTGCGTAAGCTTGTTTCGTTCCGTGCTCTGTCGTTCCAGCGCTGACTGAATTTCATGTGTTTGCCGTTCCCAGGCTGTGCGTGCCTCATTGTACTGAACTTCTGCCTGTGCTAGCGATGCCAGAACCGCATCTCCTGCGGCACCGTCCTGTGATGGTCGTGAATCATCCGGCGCACGTCCGAGAATGGTCATTCAGTGCTCCACAAAAATCGATATGGAAGATTCTGTGGGAGCAACGCCGTATCAAGGAGCATGCCGCTAGCACCCCTCATTCGTACCTGGAATGACAATCTCGCGACCAAAGGGAAGATGTACCCCATGCTACAATACCGTCCTACTACGTTATGAGGAACGAAACATGTCCAAGGATGGCATAACAACACGTCAAAAAGATTATTCTCAATGGTACCTAGATATTGTCGATCAGGCAGGGCTGAGCGAGTACTCGCCCGTGCGTGGCTGTATGGTGATCAAGCCACATGGCTATGCGATCTGGGAAGCGATTCAGCGTGAACTCGACCGCCGCATCAAAGAAACCGGACACGAGAACGCCTATTTCCCACTGTTTATTCCTAAAAGTCTCTTGATGCGTGAAGCCGAACACGTTGAGGGCTTCGCACCCGAAGTCGCCGAAGTCACTCGTGCGGGCAATGAAGAACTCGCCGAACCGTTGGTGGTGCGCCCAACCTCGGAAACGATTATTGGCATGACTTTCAGCAAGTGGGTGCGCTCCTGGCGCGACCTGCCGCTCTTGATCAACCAGTGGGCGAACGTAGTGCGATGGGAGCTACGCCCACGCCCATTCCTGCGTACGGTGGAGTTTCTCTGGCAGGAAGGCCACACTGCCCACATTGACGAGGCCGATGCCGAGCGCGAAACACTGATGATTTTGCATGATGTATACGCCGACTTCGTAGAAACCGAGATGGCGCTGCCAGTGTTGCGCGGACGCAAGACCGAACGCGAGAAGTTCCCCGGAGCGCTTCGCACGTATTCAATCGAGGCGATGATGCAGGATGGGCGCGCCCTGCAAGCCGGAACCAGCCACAACCTGGGACAGAACTTCGCCCGCACCTTCGACATCAAGTACACCACCCCCGACAATCGCGAGGAATACGCCTGGACGACCTCGTGGGGCGCGTCCACACGGCTGATAGGTGCGCTGATCATGGCGCACTCCGACGACGATGGGTTGGTCGTACCGCCCCGACTCGCGCCAATACAGGTCGTCGTCGTGCCAATCTGGCGCAAGGACGACGAACGCGCCGTGGTAATGGAAGCGGTCGAGCGCCTCACGGCTGACTGGAAAGGCATGTTTCGCTTCAAGGTAGATGTGCGCGATAACCTGACCCCTGGCTTCAAGTACAGCGAATGGGAAGTGAAAGGCGTTCCCGTGCGCGTGGAGGTCGGCCCCAAGGATGTGCAAAAAGGGACGGTAGCAATCGCCCGCCGCGACATACCGGGACGTGATGGCAAGTCGTTCGTGCCGCAGGAGGGTTTGACCGAGCGCGTTCAACATCTGCTCGACGAAATCCAGGTGGCGCTGTATGAACGGGCGCTACGCTTCCGCGACGAACACATTTTTACGGTCGATTCCTACGATGCCTTCAAAGAACGGGTCGAGCAGGGTTTCGTACGTTGCTACTGGGACGGCACCGACGAGGATGAAGGACGCGTCAAGGAGGAAACACGCGCCACCGTGCGTGTCATACCCTTCGACCAACCAGAAACCGAAGGCACCTGCATCCTGACCGGACGCCCGACGCACCAGCAGGTGATCTTCGCCCGCTCGTACTAGCAAATGAGCGTGGGCAGATCAGCCGCACAAATCTAGACGGTGTGGGGCATAGGGGGCACCTCACACCCCTAGGACAAAAGTAAGCATTGCGGACCCCATAACTACCGATGGTCTTCCGCGTTTCAAATAGACAGAGGCGCAGCACCCATCGTAGGATTCCGTCAACGTCGTGAAATGTGTCATCCTGAACCGCAGTGAAGGATCGTTCCGAGCCAGAGACAGGCTCTTGGGTCCAGCGAGGCCTCGCTCAGCGTGACAATCTCACGGGAATCGTGCGCTGGATCGGACGTTGAGGAGTCTCTGCATCCGTCGTTGCGTCGCAAACATAGGTACACTATACTGACATAATGGTCGAACGCTTACCCTGCGATGTCATGGCATCTCGACCACGTTGGCGCTACCGCATCGGCGCAAGGAGTTCGTAGCCAGTGGCTGTTCTATGACACGATTTGCTGTTCCACGCTTCGTTTTGATCCTGTTCGCGATCATCGGCGCGATGTGGCTAATCGAGCACCTCTTTAGCCTGGTCTATCGCATCGCCGACGTGCTGCTGTTGTTCGGTTTGGCGTGGTTGCTGACCTTGCTGCTGGAGCCCCTGATCCGGCGATTGGGACGCGTGGGTATTCCTCGTGGCATCGCCATCATCATCGCCTATCTGCTCACGGTCGGTGGGCTAATCGGCGGCGTGCTGGCGCTCGCGCCGCAGTTTTCGTCGCTCTCACGCAATATTCCTGCGTTGGTACAAGTGATCGCCGCCCGCGCCGAGGACGCTGCAATCTGGTTACAACAACGCGGTTTCGAGATCGACCCGCGTGCGCTCACCAACCAGATCATCGGGCTGGGCGGGCAGTTTGGCAGTCGTGTCGCGACACGGATCGTCTTTTTCGCGCAAAGCGTGCTGGGGGTGATCGGGCGCGTTGCTCTGGTGATCACGATCAGCGTGTTTATGAGCCTGATGTCGGGCCGCATGACGAACGTCTTACGTCCGGTCGTGCCGCCGCGCTGGCGCGATGAGTACGATGCGTTCGTACAAGATGTAAACGATGCGTATTCCTCATACATTCGTGGTTTCTTCTATATCGTCGCGCTCGGTACTTTTCTCAGCGGCTTCCTACTATTCAGCTTTAAGGCACCAAATCCGATCATCTGGCTGATCTTTATCTTTCTGCTGCGGCTACTACCGTTTCTCGGCGGCACGCTTGCCAATGTCCTGTTCATCCTGGTTGTATTTGTGGGCATCCCCTTCCCGAACGCCATAATCGCGACAATTGTTCTGATGGTCGGACAGCTGGTCCTGACGAATGTTCTGATGCCACGGGTGATGGGACGCGAACTCGGCATTAACCCGCTGCTCGTGTTATTCGCCGTGCTGATCGGAGGCAAAATTTATGGTGTCGCGGGCATCCTGTTCGCTATTCCCGCCGCAGCCGTGATCGCCACGTTCATCGGTAAATCCGTGAAACGCTACCTGCTCCCTGCATATGAGAAGCCGGGCTGGTGGACCCAGGAAGTCGAAGTTGGGGAGCGCTTTACGATGCCATTTCCCGCCGACGTAGCTGCTCCGACTGCTCGACGCAGCGACCTCCCTCCGATACCCCCGGCAAAACCATCGCCGCGAACATGATATGGGATGGTTTGCTGCGACTGTAGTGTCCGATCCATCGTCACGCAAAGGAAATTAAGATGCAACTTGTCATTCTCGCTGACGAGCATGTTCGTCTCGAAACAGATCGGCCCGACGAAGGCTTAAGCATCGACGGTGAACCGTTTGGTCCGCTTCAGATGCTCGCAGCATCGTTGGCACTGTGTACAGCGTCCACGATCCAGTCGTACGCTGAAACAGCGCAACTCGACGTGATGGGCCTCGCGATTGAGCTTCGCTGGGAATATGTCAACGATCCCTACCGGGTAGGCTCCTACGCTATGACGCTGCATCTGCCTGACCATCTCCCCATCGCACGGCAACGAGCAATTGCCCGTGCCGCCGACACGTGCACGGTTCACCAGACGCTGCATCATTCCACAACGGTCGCGACGACGGTCCAGATATTCGAGCGCACGAGTACCGATCAGCACGACCACCACCATCACGAGCATACAGTCGATTCGGGCGATCCCGCACTAGACGGAACCGAGCATGGCATCCAAGCGTGATCGGCGACGAGCGATACTGCTCGATGACGAGGCCGCGACAGCGCCCGTCGAGCTAAAATTGATCACCTTTGGCTCACCGCGCCATACGGCGAGCCGCTGCACCTATATCGACGGTCCAGCCGAGTTTGGCTTGTGCATCGACTGCGCCTACAATCGTGGTGCACGTGGTAGCGGCATCATCTGCGCCCACCGCTTTGGCATCGACCCTACGCTCGTTGACGGCATTCGCACGCAACTTGACGGCGATTCGATCCGCTGGCTCGACGATGACACTTAGCTCCATCTTTCAACCACTCGTCGCCAATGCATCGACGATCAGGTAGCTACCTTCGCACCCCCCGTCGCCGATTCTGGCGATGGTTCGGGGTACTGGCACTCGTGGCGAGCATCATGCCGTTCGCTCTGCTGGCGTATGTTTGGCGTTCAACCGCACCATACCGTTACGAACGTATCGGCGATGTTCCTGCGCGTGAGGTAGCCATCGTCTTTGGCGCGGGGCTACGTCGCAACGGCGAACCGACACGTATCCTAGCCGATCGGGTCGAAGCGGCGATTGATCTATACCAACGGGGCGTCGTCCCCAAAATTTTGATGACCGGTGACAACAGCAGCGACAACTACGACGAAGTGACGGCGATGCGCGACTACGCCACCACACGCGGCGTCCCCGCCCAGGATATCACGCTGGATTACGCAGGCTTTCGCACGTACGATAGCTGCTACCGTGGACGAGCGATCTTCGGCGTCGAGCGTGCGGTGCTGGTGACGCAAGGCTACCATCTCGCCCGCGCCGTGTACCTGTGTCGCGCCCTGGGCATGGATGTGGTGGGGCTTGGAACACCGGACTGGGGCGTATATTCCAACGCGCTCATGCAGCGTTACACCATCCGTGAAAGCATCGCCATCCTCTACAGCCTTCTGGAAGTACATACCTTTCGTCCCGCCCCGACGTTCCTTGGGCCATACGAGGGGATTAACTAAGGACTTTTCATGCAACGTTGTATCCTGCTCCATACGAATGACATACACGGGCGGCTCGATGGGCTGACAGGCATCGCGACGATGGTCGCCGATATTCGCGCCGCCAATCCTGACACTGCGGTGCTGTTCCTGGATTGTGGGGATAGCGAGGACACCAGCGAGCGCTTGAGTAATCTGACCAAGGGAACGTCGATGCACCGCCTGTTGCGTGCAGCAGGCTGCGATGCGGCAGCGGTCGGCAACGCGGCGTTGCTACGCTACGGCGAGGCCGTGTTACCCGATCACGCCGCCGTGGCGCGCTACCCATTCGTGCTAGCGAATCTGCGGATGGCAGATGGTTCGCCACTGCCGGGGGTACAACTAACGGCGATGCTACGGGCGGGAGCGTTGCGGATCGGTCTGATCGGTCTGACCGCCGACTTCGATAGTTACACGCACTTCTTCGGCCTGCAGCTGCTACCCGTCGAGCCATTGGTGCGCGAACTCGCCGCCTCGTTGCGCCAGGACGGCGCGGATGTTGTTGTGCTGCTTTCGCACATGGGACTCGCCCGCGACCGCGAACTCGCGGCACAGCTTGGCGGCGATGTCGATCTGATCGTCGGGGCGCATAGTCACGACTTATTGCCACAGGGCGAACGCATCGGCGATGTCGTAATCGCGCAGGCGGGCAAGTACGCCGAACATCTTGGGCGGCTCGATCTCGTCTGGGACGGCGACCAGTTATCCGTCGATGCCAGTGTGATCGAAGTGAGCGACGCGACGCCGCCCGCGCAGGTAGTGCGCGACGCGATCGTGCAGGTTACAGGTGAAGTCGAACACTTCCTGGCGGAGATCGTCGGCGAACTGGCGCAACCGCTCGATTTTGCATTCGATCGCGAATGTGGCACGGGCAACCTCGTCGCCGACATGCTCCGGGCGCGTCACGATGCCGATCTCGCGGTCGTCGCCGGTGGGGCAGCATTCGACGGACCGTTGCCCGCCGGACCGTTGCAGCGGCTACAGTTATGGGAGGCGTGTTCGTCACCCGCCAATCCCGGCGTGGTGATGATGCGTGCCGATCACATAGTCAGCCTGGTCGCACGCGGTGTGGATGCGGCCTACGCTAGCGAGCGTACGATCCAGTTGCGTGGTGCCGCCCGTGGCTTGTTTCATTTCAGCGGCGCGACCTACCACAACGGCGAACTGCTGGTCGGCGGCGAACCGCTGAACCCTGACCGCCTGTACCGTGTGGCTGGTACCGACTGGGAGTTCGAGGAGTACGGCGGCTATGCCGATGCCGCCTGGAAGCTGCAACCCCATTACGACGTGCCAGTGATTCTGCGTGAAGCCCTGGAGGACTACTTCAGCGACACCCGCCCGACTCTGGTCACGATGGGACGCACCGATTTCACCTGACCGTTTCGGTATAGGTATGGATCATTACCCAGCCAAGTCGAGCACAAGGGGGACCCCACCGTGATGGTGGGGTCCCCCTTGTGCTCGACACTACGATGTATAACGGGGCATTAGCAAAGCCAGCGGCCCCGTGTGCTACTTCACAGGCGTTAGAGGGCGGCGATACGCTCCTCGACGACCGGAATCACCTCCTCAGCGGTTGCCACAATCGGGGCGTTCTTGTCGACCGTCTTGGGGACGACCAACCAGAACTGGTGCTGCGTGCGTTCCCAGGCATGCAGCAGGTCGCGTCCACGCCGGCTGCCGGTGAGTTCGACGTGCTGTGTGATCAGGTCGTGCAGTTCCGCTAAGGCGCTCTTGTCCTCGATCCGTTCGCAGCGAATCAAGTCGCCGTTCATGCGTGCCGGGAACTGATCTTTGGGATCCCAGATATATGCACGGCCACCGGTCATGCCTGCACCGAAGTTGCGTCCGGTGCGTCCCAGCACCGCTACAACACCGCCCGTCATATACTCGCAGCCATGGTCGCCGAGCCCTTCGACAACGGCGGTTGCGCCACTGTTACGAACGGCGAAGCGTTCACCCGCCTGTCCCGCCGCGAATAGCGTTCCGCCCGTCGCGCCATACAGCACGGTGTTACCCATCAAAGACGATTCGGCGGGACGGTAGCGGGCATACGCGGGCGCTCGCACCACGATCTCGCCGCCACCGAGGCCCTTGCCAACATAGTCATTAGCCTCGCCGGTCAGATCGAAGCGCATACCCCGGATAGCGAACGCGCCGAAGCTTTGTCCAGCCGTTCCCGTAAAGCTCACCCGAATCTCGCCCTTAGGCAAGCCACCATCGCCCCAGCGCTTAGCGATCGCTCCTGCGAGTGTCGCGCCGACCGTACGGTCGACGTTCGCGATTGTAAGGTTGGCATTGACCGTCGCGCCCTCGTTCCAGTGCGGGTTTTCGAGGTCTGCCAGTTGCAGCAGATGCTCGTTGATGCCCGACACCGGAATGTTGGTGTGCCAGCCAGCCCAGGATGTGCGACCGTACAGGTCGCCGCGCTGAAGCAGCGGGCTCAGGTCAAGTTGGTCGCAGCGTGTATCGCCCGTCACAATCTGTTCCAGCAGGTCGGCGCGACCGATGATTTCCTGCAAGTTATGCGCTCCAAGCTGTGCCAGAATTTCGCGGACTTCCTCGGCGACATGCCCGAAGAAGTGCATCACGGCTTCGGGTGTGCCGGGGAACTTGGCACGCAGATCGGGGCGCTGCGTGGCGATGCCGACCGGACAGGTGTTGGTATGACACGAGCGTGCCATCAAACAGCCTTCGGCAACGACCGCCGACGTGCCGAATGAGTATTCGTCGGCACCAAGCAATGCGGCGATGATGACGTCGCGTCCAGTCTGGAAGCCGCCATCGGTGCGGAGGCGCACACGCTCGCGTAGTCCCTTCAGGGTCAGGGTTTGCTGTGTTTCGGCCAGACCAAGTTCCCACGAAACGCCCGCGTTCTTGATCGAAGAAAGCGGCGACGCACCCGTGCCGCCAGCGTGTCCGCTAACCAGGACGATATCGGCACCCGCCTTGACCACACCCGCCGCAATCGTGCCGACACCGGCTTCCGCCACCAGCTTGACCGAAATATCGGCGACCGGATTGGACTGCTTGAGATCGTAGATCAATTGTGCAAGATCTTCGATCGAGTAAATGTCATGATGTGGCGGCGGTGAAATCAGCGTCACCCCCGGCGTGGTGTGCCGGATGCGGGCGATCTCGTCGCTGACCTTATGTCCAGGAAGCTGACCACCTTCGCCCGGCTTGGAGCCTTGCGCCATCTTGATTTGGAGCTCGCGTGCCGACTTCAGGTAGGCCGGAGTAACGCCGAAGCGTCCCGATGCGACCTGTTTGATCGTGCTGTTCTGCTCGGTGCCGAAATCGTGCCGGATCCTCGCCACCTTCGCCCGAATTGCTCAGACCACCCAGGCGTGCCATGGCGATCGAAAGTGTCGAATGTGCTTCGGTGCTGGTCGAGCCAAGCGACATCGCCGCCGTCGAGAAACGGCGCAGGATCGCGCTGGCGGGTTCGACCGCATCGATGGCGACCGGCTGCGAACGGAATGCACTCGGTCGTAAGCAGATCGCGTGGTGCCATTGCGGGGCGCGAGTTGACCAACTTAGAGTACGCACGATAGGCATCCTGCAGGTTCACCCTTATAGGGTCTGAGCCCGATCGCAGCGTGCATCGCATGCACGACTGCTGGTTGGAAGGCGTGGAATTCGCCATCCTTCTTCCACTTGAAGATACCAGCATGGCGCAACGCCGATGCGTCTTGCGGCGCCCAGGCGGCTTTATGCGCGTTGGCGACGTCGGCGGCGATCTCGGCCCAACCGATACCACCCAAGCCGTGCCGCCATGCCGGTCAGACATTCGTCGACGACCTCGGCGGCAAGACCGACAGTTTCGAAGAGTTGTGCGCCCTGATAGCTGTCGAGGGTCGCAATACCCATCTTCGACATGATCTTGCGCAGACCTTCTTCGACGCTGTTGACATAATTGCGCTGCGCCGTTTCAGGGTCGATCGGCTCGCGCTGCGCGCTCTTCGTTCGGCCATGGCGCGCACGGTTTCGAGTGCCAGGAATGGATGGACCGCTTCCGCACCGTTGCCGATCAAACAGGCGATCTGATGGACGTCGCGCGCTTCGCCGGTTTCGACGATCAGGCTGCACAGGGCGCGTTGTCCCGTGCGGAGCAGGTGCTGGTGAACACCACCGACCGCCAGCAACGCCGGAATCGGCGTCTCTTCACGGTTCTCCGGGCGATCCGAGATGATCAGCAGCGCGGCACCGTCCGTCGGCCGCCGCACTCGCAGCCTGCTGCAAACGCCCCAGCGCTTCGCGCAATCCGGCTTCGCCGCCTGCAGGATTCCATACCGCCCGAATCGTCTTGCTTGGAAACTCGGGATGCGAGCGCAGCGCTTTGAATTCGTGCGCCCGCAATATAGGCGACTTGTATCTCCAGCATGTGGGCATGCTCGGGCAGTTCTTCCAGGATATTACCGCGCCGTCCCAGCCGCACCCGCACCGACATCACCAGTTGCTCGCGCAACGGGTCGATCGGCGGATTGGTCACCTGAGCGAAGTGCTGGCGCAGATAACTATACAGCGGGCGTCCAACCTGGCTCAGCGAGCCTACCGGCGTATCGTCGCCCATCGAGCCGACTGGCTCGTGGCCATCGCGTGCCATTGGCTTGAGGATCACCTGTACATCTTCGGACGTATAGCCGATACAACGTCTGGTAGGGCAACAGATGGCCGTTTAGCGGTGGCTCCGGCTCGGACTAAGCCTGGATCGAGCTTGCGGCTGTACTGCGACAGCCATTGGGCATACGGCGCACGTGACGCCAGGTCGCGCTTGATCGCACCGTTTTCAAAGATTTCGCCGGTCACGGTATCGACGGCCAGCATCTCACCCGGTCCGAGGCGCCCCTTACGCACGATGCGGCGATCGTCGATCGCCACGGCACCGGCTTCAGAGCCACAGACGACCAGACCATCGTCGGTGAAGAAGTAGCGCGACGGACGCAAACCGTTGCGGTCAAGCGACGTACCGACCAAGCGACCATCCGAGAAACACAGTGCGGCAGGACCGTCCCACGGAGCCATGAATCCAGCATGGTAGCGATAGAACGCACGCAGAGTCGGGATCAAGGTCGTCCATGGCCTCCCAGGCTTCCGGGACCATCATCGCCAGCGCATGACGAGGGTCGCGGCCTGAGCGCACCAGCACTTCGAATACGTTGTCGAGTTGGCCGAGTCGCTGCCGTAGATATCGACAGCACCACGCACGCGGTCGACCGCATCGCCCCAGACAGCAGATTGGAACAGCGGCTCACGGGCTTGGATCGATGCGACATTGCCGGACACCGTGTTGATCTCGCCGTTGTGGCAGACGAGGCGGAACGGCTGTGCCAGTTCCCAGGTCGGCATGGTATTCGTCGAGAAACGTTGGTGGAATACCGTCAGGGTCGTGCGATAGCTCGGGTTCTTGAGGTCCAGGTAGAAGGAATCGAGTTGTGAAGCCGCCATCAACCCTTTGTAGACCACGGTGCGCGACGAGAATGACGGCAGATAGACCGATAGTGTACGGGCGCGTGCTGCGCGGGTGATGTCGCGGCGTGCCAGGTAGAGCGCACGTTCCCAATCATCACCCGGCTTGATCTGCTCGGGTCGCGCAACCAGTGCTTGCCAGAGGGCGGGCTTGGTCGCCAGCGCCCATGCGCCAAGCGTGGCATTGTTGGTCGGCACGGCACGCCAGCGCAGCAAAGTGATTCCGGCGTCGCTGAGTACCTGCTCGATCAGCCGTCGCGCTGTTTGCGATTCCGCTACATCGACCGGCAGGAAGCATTGTGCCAGACCCAGATCACCTGGCTCCGGCGGCACAAGATTGAACTCGCGTAGCTCAGCCGCCAACAGTTCGTGCGGCAACTGCGTCATAATGCCCGCGCCGTCGCCACTTTTGCCGTCGGCATCGGTGCCGCCACGGTGTTCCAGGTTGCAAAGCGCACCCAGACCCAGCGTCAATACTTCATGGGTACGTGCGCCGTCCGTTCGTGCAACGAAGCCAATACCACATGCATCGTGTTCCCAGCGAGGATCGTACAAACCAAAAGGCTGATTGGGAGCGTATTCCATAACCGCGACTCCTTCGAAACATTTCGCTATCAGCAGGTGCTTGAGTCGCACTGTATGTGCTGGCTCATCAGACAAGGACAAAGGCTGATAACTCGTCGCTGAAGCTGATCTGCGTTCTTTGCAGACTACCGCATCGCTGGGGGAGGAGAGGCAACGCTGCCAATCAAGAGCACTAAAGGGAAGTCACCTTTGGTTCAATCGTTGAACGCCAGTGAGAAATAGGACGGACCTAAATCAGGATATCGAAAAATGAAGTGTAATACATGTAGCAGCAAAATGGATCGTTCTGGAACGTCCAATTTGCTGCAATTCCGTTTATTGGCGGCAACAGCGAGCCTGATACGTCGCCACCCGCGATTTTCTCCGTTCGGCTATCTATCAAGCCCGTCCGATCGCCGCCGCGACCGCCGCCCCGACATCGGTCGTCGAATAGGCTCGTCCACCCGCTCGCACCAGATCCGCTGTGACGATTCCATCCTGCACGACACTGGCCAGAGCGGTTTCGACGGCACGCGCTTCGTCCTCTAGGCCAAGCGAGTAGCGCAGCAACATCGCAACGCTCGCGATCGTTCCCAGCGGATTTGCGATACCACGTCCGGCAATATCGGGTGCCGAGCCATGGATCGGCTCGTATAAGCCTAGCGTTCCATCGCCCAACGATGCGGACGGCAACATACCAAGTGATCCGGTCAGCATAGAGGTTTCATCCGATAAGATGTCGCCAAACATGTTTTCCGTCACGATAACGTCGAAATCCGCCGGCCTACGCAACAGATGCATAGCAGCGGCATCGACAAGCATGTGTTCGAGTTGAATATCGGGGTATTCGTCACGCACGATGCGCGTGGCAACCTCGCGCCACAATCGGCTGGTTTCCAACACGTTGGCTTTATCCACGGATGTGACCTTGCCGCGCCTCAGCCGTGCCGCCTCACAAGCCCGTCGCACGACGCGCTCGACCTCACCCGTGGTGTACACACAGGTATCGATAACACGTTCCTGGCCTGGTCCAATCGACTCTCGGCGTTTTTCGCCAAAATACAATCCACCGGTCAGTTCGCGGATCACCAGCATATCGACGCCTTCGAGGAGTTCAGGCCGCAAGGGCGATGCGTCGATCAATCCCGGCAGGATGGCGACCGGGCGAAGATTTGCCCACACACCCAAGGCTTTGCGAATACCAAGAAGTCCTTGTTCTGGCCGTACCTTCGCGCGGGGATCGTCCCATTTAGGACCGCCAACCGCGCCGAGCAGCACGGCATCGCTGGCGAGGCACGTATCGATCGTTTCCTGGGGCAGGGGCGTACCAGTAGCGTCGATAGCGTTCCCGCCGATCGCACCCGACTTAAGCTGCCATTCATGCCCAAAGTGTTCGCCGACAGTCTGGAGGATTCGCACACCCTCGGCGGTCACTTCTGGCCCGATTCCATCACCCGCGAGCACCGCAACAGTCGCCTGCATGTTTCCTCAGTTGTACCTATAGTAAAGACGCTGCAGGAGCAGGCTGCCAGACTCCGTCGTCTATGCACCTTGCACCACAGCGTCTATACAACTTGCCCAATCATAACACAATTTTAACTGATAATAGCCGATAATTACACTTGCATGTAACAGGATCGGGACTGCCAACCATGCGATGCTGCGAATAAGACGCGCTTCACACGCGCACACCACGCTGGGTCGCCGATCTGCCAACCAAGGCAGATCCAGCAATGCACCTTACGTCGTCGTACATACGCATAACGTGACATACAGCATACGAACCATTGCGAGATTCTGTAACAAAGACATGCACGGCATGGGAATGGTGTTCAAACGCTTCCACGATGTTCGCCATGTTCCGTCGTGCCGAAACATGGAAGGGGTTAGCGAGTAGGGGTATTGTGGGTAGTGAATGTTTTCAAAATGCGTGCTCGACGCGCCTGGAACCATCCCTGGCGATCATACATGACGTCGCTTTCGGTCTTCATGCTGGCGATCAAAGTCATCGGCCTGCTCGCCATGAGGATATGATTCTCGTCAAATGCCCCGATGCTGAGCATCGGGGCATTTGCGTCCATGGCCGTCGTTACGCCTGCTAGCCGGTGGTGCGTACTCGTCCGGGGTTGCGTGCTTCGTAGGCGAGGATGGCCTGTTCCTGGCTCTGGATGAAGCCGAGTTGATCCAGGCCGTTGACCAGACAATGCTTGGCAAAGGGATCAATCGGGAAATCGACGGTCTGGCCTCCCGGCAACACAAGCTGCTGCCGTTCGAGATCGACCGTCAGGCGCGTGGTCGGGTCTTCCTGGCACATGCTGGTCAATTGCAGCAACGTGTCCTGATCGACCACGATCGGCAGTACCCCGTTCTTGAGCGCATTGGAGTTGAAGATATCGGCGAAGTAGGTGGAAATCACCGCACGAAAGCCACCGGCCTGCAGCGCCCACGGCGCGTGTTCGCGGGATGAGCCACACCCAAAGTTATTGCCCGCGATCAGGATTTCAGCGCCCGCCGTTTCAGGCTTATTAAGCTCGAAATCAGGGTCGGGGTTGCCTTCCTTATCGTTGCGCCAGTCGGCGAACAACGCACCGTTGAGTCCGGCCTTATCGGTCACTTTCAGGTAGCGTGCTGGCACGATCTGATCGGTATCGATATCGGCACGCGGCAACGCCACCGCTTTGCCAGTAAATGATTTGATTGGTTCCATCGTATCCCTTTCAGAAGCCGTGCGGCTACTTCATCATCTCGCGTGGATCGGAGACCACGCCGTTGATCGCGGCTGCCACGGCGGTGATCGGGCTGGCGAGCAACGTACGACCGCCCTTGCCCTGGCGTCCCTCGAAGTTGCGATTGCTGGTCGATACCGCGTATTGTCCCGGCGTAAGTGTGTCGGGATTCATGCCCAGACACATCGAGCATCCTGCTTCGCGCCATTCCGCACCGGCCGCTCGGAAGATGTCGTCCAGCCCTTCTTCCTCGGCCTGACGCTTGACGCGCTGCGATCCCGGCACGACCATCATGCGGACGTTCGGCGCGACCTGATGTCCCTTGATATACTTCGCCGCCACACGCAGGTCCGAGATGCGCGAGTTGGTGCAGCTTCCCAGGAACACCACATCGACCTGCTTACCCAGCAACGGCTGTCCCGGCTTCCAGCCCCATATACTTCAAGGCTTTGTCGAGCGCGGCCTTTTCTTCGGGCGTCGACAGCTTGCTTGGATCGGGAATCGTGCCGGTGATCGGCATGCCCATGCCGGGGTTCGTGCCATAGGTGATCATCGGTTGCAGTTCGTCGGCACGCAGCGTCACGGTATGGTCGAAGGTCGCGCCCTCGTCGGTCTTGAGTTCGCGCCATTCCGCCACGGCGCGCTCCCAGTCCGCGCCCTGCGGCGCATGCTGACGCCCCTTGATATACTCGAAGGTCGTTTCGTCGGGCGCGATCAGGCCAGCGCGTGCGCCGCCCTCGATCGACATATTGCAGATGGTCATACGTTCTTCCATCGACAACCCACGGATCGCCTCGCCCATGTATTCAAAGACGTAGCCCGTACCGCCGCCGACGCCGATCTTGGCGATCAAGGCCAGGATAATGTCCTTGGCGGTCACACCTTCGGGCATCTCGCCCTCGATTATCACCGCACAGGTCTTGGGCTTGTTCTGCAACAAGCACTGTGTCGCCAGCACATGTGCCACTTCGCTGGTGCCGATGCCGAAGGCCAGCGCACCAAACGCGCCATGCGTGGAGGTGTGCGAGTCGCCGCACACGATCGTCATGCCCGGTTGCGTCACGCCCATCTCCGGCCCGATCACATGCACGATGCCCTGCCCGATCGTCCCCAACGTATGCAGCGGAATACCGAAGTCGGCGCAGTTCTGTTCCAACTGCGACAGCTGTGCGACGCGCCTGCGGGTCCAGCACCGGAATGATGCCGTTGGCGTCGCGGGGCGTCGTCGGCGTCGAGTGATCCATCGTGGCGACGGTGCGTTCGGGATGGCGCACCGTCAGGCCGCGCTCACGCAACTGTGTGAACGCCTGCGGCGAGGTCACTTCGTGGATCAGATGCAGGTCGATCCCCAGGATCGCCGGAATCCCATCCTGCGGCGGCACGACAATATGCGCGTTCCAGATTTTTTCAAACAATGTTGTGGGAGCCATAGTGTTCTATTTTCCTTTGCTCAGGCATGTACCTGTTCGGTCTGACGACGCAACAGAGGTAATTCGAACGAATCCAGCAGCGCCTGCCACGACGCTTCGATGATATTGACGGCGCAGCCGACCGTGGACCAGCGATGTTCGCCATCGGTGGCTTCGATCAACACCCGCGTTGTCGCCGCCGTCGCCGATTGCTCGTCCAGGATACGCACCTTGTAATCTACCAGATGCACGTCGGCGAGTTCGGGATACGCGGGCAGCAACGCTTTGCGCATCGCGGCGTCGAGGGCGTTGACGGGGCCATGCCCATCAGCAGCCGTGTGCATGATATTTCCCGCCACGCGCAACTTCACGGTCGCCTCGGCAAGCATCGGTTGACCGCCGCGCTGTTCGATCACGACCAGCGCATCGAGCAACTCGAAGGGTGGGCGATAGTCAGGGTGCATACGTCGCACCAGGAGCTCGAACGATCCCTCGGCAGCCTCGTACTGGAAGCCACGGCTTTCCCGCTGCTTGACCTCTTCCAGCACCGCGCGTTCGTTGCCGTTCAGCACCAGGCCAAGTTCCTCGGCGCGCATCCGCACGTTGCCACGTCCCGACAGTTCGGACACCACCACACGGCGCTGGTTGCCAACAAGCGTCGGATCGATGTGCTGGTAGCTCGATTCGACCTTGGCGACCGCCGCGACATGGATGCCGCCCTTGTGGGCAAAGGCCGAACGTCCGACATAGGCAGCGTGTTCGTCCGGGTTCAGGTTGGCGACTTCCGCCACGAAATGCGCGACCTCGGACAAACGGGCGAGTTGTTCGTCCGACACGACGCGATGACCAAGCTTGAGTTGCAGGTTGGCGATGATCGGCACGAGGTTTGCGTTGCCACAGCGTTCGCCGTAGCCGTTGATCGTTCCTTGCACCTGCACAGCCCCGGCTTCGACGCCTGCCAGCGTGTTCGCCACCGCCAGTTCGCTATCGTTATGCGTATGAATGCCGAGCGGAACGTCGATTTCGCTGGCGGCATCACGCACGACATCGGCGACGAAACCGGGTAGCGAGCCACCATTGGTGTCGCATAGAATCACACATTCTGCGCCGCCACGTGCCGCCGCCTGGATTGTGCGGATGGCGTAGTCACGGTCGAGTTGGTAGCCGTCGAAGAAGTGTTCGGCATCGTAAAAGACGCGGCGACCCTGCGAGCGCAGATACGCAACGCTTTCCTCGATCATGCGCAGGTTCTCGTCCAGCGTCGTTTCCAGCACGACCTCGACATGCAACGTGGAGGACTTACCGACGACGGTCACGACGGCGGTCTGCGCGTCGAGTAGCGCCCGAATATTGGGATCATCTTCGACTGTATTACGGGCATGGCGGGTCGAGCCGAAAGCTGCGATCGTGGCGTGTTGCCAGTGTTCCTCGCGGGCGAGCCGGAAAAACTCGGCGTCCTTGGGATTCGACCCGGGCCACCCACCTTCGATGAAGTGAACACCCAGGGCGTCAAGTTCACGGGCGATCCTGAGCTTATCCGTCGCGGAATACGCGATACCTTCGCGCTGCGATCCGTCGCGAAGCGTCGTGTCGTATAGCTGTATGGTCATACGTTCGCCTTCCTAGTGTTTATCGTGGTTCGAGTTGGGCATTGCCGTATAACCCAGCAGCGTACAACGCGGCGTCCTGCTCGTAGACGGCGGCGTTCGCCGTGCGGCGCGACCGATCCTGATCGGCTTGCGCGGCGATCATCTTGTTGAGCGAACCGACATAGGCTTCGGCGGCAGCGACGATGATATCGACGTTCACGCCGTAGCCGCTGAAGATGCGCGGACGTTCAGTTCCCGGTGTGCCATCTGGCGCGGTTTCCTGAATACGCACCGTCACCTCGCCCACTGAATCAATGCCCTCAGTCACGGCGTTGACCGCGAACTCGATCAATTCGTTGGGCCGTCCGACGATGCTGTTGATCGCCTGATAGACCGCATCGACAGGTCCGGTCCCTTGCGCCAGTTCGGTCACGCGCTCGCCATTGGGGCCGCGCAAACGCACTGTCGCCGTCGGGATGGCGTGCGAGCCGCACGACACCTGCACATGCTCGATTGCATAGGTTGCCGCCGGTCGTTGGGCTTCGTCGTTGACCAGCGCCTCGATGTCGCGCTCGTCCAGCAACTTCTTCTTATCTGCCAGTTCCTTGAAGCGCTCGAACAGCCGTTTGAACTCGTCCTCGCCCAGAGCATAGCCGAGTTGTTCCAGCCGGGTGCGGAAGGCGTGGCGTCCCGAATGCTTGCCAAGCACGATGATGTTGCCTTCGAGGCCGACCGTTTCGGCGCTCATGATTTCGTAGGTATTACGGTTCTTGAGCATGCCGTCCTGATGGATGCCCGATTCATGGGCGAAGGCATTGTCGCCGACGATGGCCTTATTAGGCGGCACAGGCAAGCCGACACAGGCGCTGACCAGCCGCGAGGTGCGGGCGAGTTGCCGTGTTTCGATCTGGGTGCCGACGCCGAAGTAATCGCCGCGTGTATGCAACGCCATCACGATTTCTTCCAGCGATGCGTTGCCAGCCCGTTCGCCCAGCCCGTTGATCGTACACTCGACCTGCCGCGCTCCCGCGACCACCGCCGCGAGGCTGTTGGCGACAGCCATACCCAGGTCGTCGTGGCAATGCGCCGAGAGCACGACATCTTTCGCGCCCGGAACCTGGTCACGGATCGCCAGCGATCATCGCGCCATATTCCTGGGGCGTCTGGTAGCCGACCGTATCGGGGATGTTGAGCGTCGTCGCGCCCGCCTCGATCACCGCCGCCAGCACCTGCGTGCATGAACTGCGGATCGGATCGTCCGGCGTCCATCGGCGAGAACTCGATGTCGGGACACAGCGAACGTGCGAACGTGACCATCTCGCGTGCCTTTGCCAGCACCTGCTCGCGGGTCATACGCAATTGATGTTCGAGGTGAATATCAGAGGTCGAGATAAAAACGTGGATGCGTGCCTTGGCGGCAGGCTCGATCGCGGTCCAGGCGGATTCGATATCGCCACGGCTGCAGCGCGCCAGGCCACAGATCACCGGACCGTCGGGGGTACCAAGTTCGCGGGCAATGGCGTTGACCGCTTCCCAGTCACCCGGCGAGGCGACAGGAAAGCCAGCCTCGATGATATCGACCTTCAAGCGTGCCAGTTGCCGCGCAACTTCCAGTTTCTCGTCGCGGGTCATGGTACAGCCAGGAGCCTGTTCGCCGTCCCGCAACGTCGTATCGAAAATACGTACGTGATCGCCCATCGCTATCAGGATGGAGGACGCAGAACGCAGGCGGGGAGCGGTTGGCCCCATCGCCCGCATTCTACGTCCTCCTATCCGTTCCTCCTTACGCTCCGCCCGATCCGGGGGTTACTTCGCGTGGGTTGACGAACGGCATCATGCGCCGCAATGTGCGGCCGACCTGTTCGATCTGATGCTCGCCGTCTGCCGCACGCATCCGGGTGAAGTTCGCCCGGCCGGTATGGTTTTCCTCGATCCATTCCTCGGCGAACGCGCCGCTGCGGATGTTGTCGAGCAGTTCGCGCATGGCGGCGCGGGTGTCGTCGGTGATGATGCGGCGTCCGGCGACATAATCGCCCCATTCTGCCGTATCGCTGACCGAGTAGCGCATGTAGTTGAGGCCGCCCTGATAGAACAGGTCGACGATCAGCTTCAGTTCGTGCATACACTCGAAGTACGCGACCTCGGGCTGATAGCCAGCCTCGACCAGCGTGTCGAAGCCCGCCTTGACCAGTTCAGACACACCACCGCACAGCACGGCCTGTTCGCCGAACAGGTCGGTTTCGGTTTCCTCGGTGAAGGTGGTTTCCAGCACGCCCGCGCGGGTCGTTGCCCAATCCCTTGGCATAGGCCAGGGCGTTGGCAAACGCATCGCCCGACGCATCCTGGTGGACGGCGACCAGCGCCGGAGTACCACCGCCGTGGGTAAAGACTTCGCGCACGCGATGACCGGGAGCCTTGGGCGCGACCATCGTGACGTCGACGCCTTCGGGCGGCACGATCTGTCCGAAGCGAATGTTGAAGCCGTGAGCGAACATGAGCGTCTTACCTGCTGTCAGGTGCGGCGCGATATGCTCGTTATACAACTGCGCCTGACCTGTGTCCGGCGTCAGAATCATGATGACATCGCCAGCCGCTGCTGCATCGGCGACCGAATAGACTTTCAATCCAGCCTGTTCGGCTTTTTCACGCGAGCGCGAGCCTTCGTGCAGACCGACAATGACGTTGACTCCGCTGTCGTGCAGGTTGAGCGCGTGCGCATGTCCCTGGCTGCCATACCCAATAATAGCGATCGTCTTGCCCCGCAATCGTCCGAGATCGGCGTCGTTGTCGTAGAACAGATTTGCCACGAACATCTCCTGTAGGGGATTGGGGATGGGAAATAGGGTGTGCGAGAAAAGCGGCTACGTCCTGGACTGCGGTTACCCATGCATCAAGATCGCACGGATGAACCACAGGGCACGCGAACCGTTCGCCCCGACGCCCTAGCCACCATCACATCGTCCCAGTTTATGCTACTCGCACATACGTATCGCCGGCATGTGTCGGCGTTCCACGCACCATAGCCACGCGGCCTGTGCGTACCATCTCCTTGATACCAAACGGACGAATCAGTTCGATAAAGGTTTCAACTCGGTCGGGTGATGATGTCAACTCGACCATCATGGTGTCAGCGCCCACGTCCGCAACCCGCGCTTCAAACGCTTCGGCCAACGCATTGACTTCGGCACGTCGCCCGGACGGCGCATGCACTTTGATCAGGATCAACTCACGCGCAACGTGCGGATCGTCGGTCACGTCGCTGACTTTCAGGATCTCGATCAAGCGGTACAACTGCTTGGAGACCTGTTCCACAAGCGTATTATCGCTGTCCACGACGATCGTCATGCGCGATATGGAAGGAGTTTCGGTATGTCCGACCGTCAAACTGTCGATGTTGAACCCACGGCGCCGGAACAGGCTCACCACGCGGTTGAGCACACCCGGTTTGTCCTCCATCAACGCAACAAGTGTATGTTTCATCTGTAGCCTCTGTGTGCGGACGACCGACCACCGACCACCGACCACCGACTGCTTTCACTTCGGTGGTCGTGGTGGTATCGGGTGTTGATCGCCTTTTCTAAATTCTGGATCGTCACCATTCGTCGTGGTCAGTTACACCACTTCCACAGGCTGTTTCGGTGATCATGTCGCTGATCGACGCGCCAGCCGGAACCATCGGGTACACATTGACTTCACGCTCGACCTGGAATTCGAGCAGCATCGGGCCATCGGTGTTGAAGCGCGGCGTCGATGGCGGCCTCGACACCGCCCTGGTGGCGCACGCACATGCCGGGGATGCCATAGGCGGCGGCGAGCGCCACGAAGTCAGGACTCATCATCGGCGTCGAGGAATAGCGGCGGTCATGGAACAGCTCCTGCCACTGGCGCACCATGCCCAGGTAGCCGTTGTTGATGATGATCGATCTTGACCGGCAACCCTTCCTGCATCAAGGTCATCATTTCCTGGCTATTCATCTGGAAGCCGCCGTCACCGGCGATCGCCCAAACCGATCTCGCCGGGGCAAGCGACCTGCACGCCCATCGCCGCTGGAAGCGCGAAGCCCATCGTGCCAAGGCCACCGCTGGTGATATGCGTGTGCGGCGTCAGCCATTCGAGCAACTGCGCCGCCCACATCTGGTGCTGGCCCACGTCGGTGCAGACGCGATAATTGCCGCGCTCGTTGAGCTTGCGCGACAGCACTTCGAACACATCGTGCGGCATGAACATCTCGGTGTCAGGCCGCGTGTATTGCTGCTTGACGGCGTGCTTTTCCTGCATATCGCGGATGTGCGCGAGCCATGCGCTGGTGTCGCGTGCCGGAAGTTCTTCCAGCATCGCTTGCAGCACTTTCTTGGCATCACCCACGATCGGCACGTCCACCCGAATGTTCTTGCCGATCTCGGATGGGTCGATGTCGACGTGGATGATCTTGGCGTTGGGTGCGAACGCCGAAGTCTTGCCGGTCACGCGGTCGTCGAAACGTCCGCCGATATTGAACAGCACGTCGCATTCCTGGATAGCGCGGTTGTTATGGACCCAGCCGTGCATGCCCGACATGCCGAACGCCAGTGGATGATCTTCGGGGAAGGCACCGATGCCATGCAGCGTCGTGATCACCGGAATACCGGTGCGCTCGGCCAGTTCGCGCAGTTCGCCGAAGGCTTCCGAGATCATCACGCCACGACCCGCCATGATCAGCGGCTTCTGTGCCGCGCCGATCAACTTGATCGCCTCGCGGATCTGCTTGCGGTTGCCATCGACGGGTGGGCTTGTAGCCCGGCAGGTTCAGCTTGATGTCCCAATTGGGAACGATGCGGGCTTGCTGCACATCCTTGGCGACGTCGATCAAGACCGGGCCGGGGCGGCCGGTCCGTGCGATATGGAACGCCTCCTTGAACACATACACCAGGTCGTTGATATCCGTCACCAGGTAGTTATGCTTGGTGATCGGCTGCGTGATGCCGGTCACGTCGGTTTCCTGGAAGGCATCGCGGCCGATGAATCTCGTCGCGACCTGGCCGGTGATCGCCACGATCGGCGTCGAGTCCATCATCGCGTCGGCCAGCGCCGTCACCAGGTTGGTCGCGCCAGGTCCGCTGGTCGCGACGCACACGCCGAGCTTGCCACCGCCCGCTGTGCGGGAATAGCCTTCGGCGGCGTGTCCGGCGGCCTGTTCGTGGCGCACCAGCACGTGGTGGATCTCATATTCCGGCAAGGCATGGTAGAACGGCATGATCGCGCCGCCCGGATAGCCAAAGATCACGTCAACGCCTTCGCGCATCAATGCTTCACACATGATCTGCGCCCCGGTTCGCATGTCAGACATAACTTCCTCCGCAATTGGATGATGGTCTGAGCGTGTTGCATCGGCGCAGGCCACGCAGCGTGTCGCATTAGTCGAGAACCGCGCCATTGCTGGCGTTGGTGACGAGTTTGGTATAGCGTGCCAGCCAGCCACGCAGCATATTTTGGCGCGGGAGGCGTCCAGGCATGCTCGTGCGTTCAGCCAGTTCTTCTTCCGACAGTTCGACGCTTAGGCGTCGCGTCCGCCCAGGTCGATGTTGATGATATCGCCATCCTGGATCAGGCCGATCGGCCCGCCTTCGGCAGCTTCAGGCGATACATGCCCGATACACAGGCCACGCGTGCCGCCCGAAAAGCGGCCATCGGTGATCAGCGCAACCGTTTCGCCCAGGGGCATACCCTTGAGCATCGAGGTCAGCGACAACATCTCGCGCATACCGGGACCACCGCGCGGTCCTTCCTGTGCGCACGACCACGACATCGCCCGGCTGGATGACACTGTTGCCGTAGCGCTTCGGTCGCCGATTCCTCGCTGTCGAAGCAGCGCGCCGGGCCGCGGAAAGTCATCTGGTGCTGGTCGACAGCGCCGACCTTAATGACCGCGCCCTCTGGGGCAAGATTGCCGAAGAGGGCGCATAAACCACCGCGCGGGCTGTGCGGTTGCGTGATTGGCCGGATACACTCCGGGTTTTCGATTGCGCACACCCTCCAGATTTTCGCGCATCGTCTTGCCGGTCACGGTCATCGCGTCGAGATCCAGCGCGCCGGGCTTTTCGGCCAATTCCATCAGGATCGCCGAAACGCCACCAGCGGCATGCACATCCTGGATATGCCATTGGCGCTGCCCATCCCAGGCCGGACTGACCTTGGCCAGATGCGGCACGCGCTCGGCGACTTCGTTGAAGCGGACTGACCGGATACTCCAATCCCGCTTCACGTGCCAGCGCCAGCACATGCAGCACGGTATTGGTCGAGCCGCCCATCGCCACGTCGAGCGCCATCGCATTATCGATCGCGGTCGGTGTCACGATGTCGCGGAAGCTGAGTGCCGCTTTTCGAGCAGTTCCATCAGCTTGAAGGCTGCCGCACGCGCCAGTTGGTGACGTTCAGGCGAGGTCGCCAGGAATCGTAGCCGTTGCCGGGCAATGCGATGCCGAGCGCTTCGCACAGGCAGTTCATCGAGTTGGCGGTAAACATGCCCGAGCACGAGCCGCAGGTGGGGCAACCGTGGATTTCCAGGTCTTCCAGTCGCGCCGCGTCGATCTTGCCGGCCGCGTACTGCACCGACGCCCTCGAAGATCGCTGATCAGGTCGACTTTCTGCCCGTCGAATCGACGCCAGCCTGCATCGGGCCGCCGGAGACGAAGATCGTCGGGATATTGACGCGCGCCGCGCCCATCAGCATGCCGGGCACGATCTTGTCGCAGTTGGGGATACAGATCATCGCGTCGAAGCAATGTGCGGTCGCGACCGTTTCGACGCAATCGGCGATGAGTTCACGCGAAGGCAGCGAATAGCGCATGCCTTCGTGGCCCATGACGATGCCGTCGTCGACGCCGATCGTGTTGAACTCAAACGGAATGCCGCCGGCCTCGCGAATCGCGTCCTTCACGACGCTGCCCGAATTCCTGGAGATGGACGTGTCCGGGAATAATGTCGATGTAACTGTTGCAGACCGCGATGAAGGGCTTGTCGAAATCCGCCTGATCCTTGATCTGGCCGGTCGCGCGCAGCAGGCTGCGGTGGGGTGCCCGCTCAAATCCTCGCTTGATCGTGTCCGATCGCATGTGCTTGCTCCATTGTCCAATCGCCGTCCGCAGTCGTTCGCTGTACATGTTCGCTGCGGTCTCAATGGCGTTTCGTTGCCACTATGCGCCATCATTTGGCGCGGTTCCGTCCCCAAAGTCACATGGTATGCGTCATTTACCTACGATACCGACGAAGATGAGGCATCAAAAAAACCCTCCCATCCGGGAGGGTTCTGAGCATCTTGTAGCTTGCCTGTGCCTTACCCCCCCAAAGCCGAATGACCCTTGATAATAATCAGGGCTACTAGTAGTACTACTAGGCTTAGGACAGGTTTAGTAGAGCGGTTCATCGAAAGTTTTTCTCCGTTGCCGCGTACTATACCTGGGTGCATGGGGAATGTCAAGGACAGATTTACCGCTGTATTCAGCCTCTAGCCAATGCCATCCCGTAGGTACTGCCATCCGTGATACGCGCTTGTGCGTGATGGTAGACGCTCACGACGACAGTAGCGGGCACCTTTACAATGCAGGCGCAGACACCAATATCCGCAAAAGCCCGCCCCCATGTCTGTCATGACGCTCAAGGTTCCATCCGTTGGCTGTAATATCGCGGCGACATCACGGTTGATGTGACAACCCCCGCTGATACGGTGCCATGACGGAGCAAATCGATCCAACAGCGCGTCGATACGAGGTCGCCCGGTGCGAGTATGTTCGAGTTGATGGAGTTTCGCGCCCGGACGCATCACCCGCTGTAGTTCCGCCAATACACGTGCCGGGTCGGGTAACGAGCAGAACACCAAAGTTGAAACAACGGCATCGAACGAGTGGGGCTGAAAAGGCAGCATCTGGGCATCGCCAACGCTCAAAGCATAGCCGCGCTTTGCGGCACGCCTCGCCGCCGCTTGCATCAACCCACGATCTGGCTCGACGCCTGTAACCCTCGCCGCCGGACCGTAGTAGCGTAAGTTCAGGCCCGTGCCAACACCAATCTCCAACACAGCGCCCTGCAACGGTGCCGCTAGCTCTTCGCGCCATTTGCCGATCAAGAAGCGATTGAGCGGACCCATCACTCCATCATAGATCGGCGGGATCTGCTCCACACCTGTCATACTTCCACCTCGATGAATAGCGCCCCGCCAGCTATCGCGACAAGGCGCTTATTGCGTCCAACTCATCGTCGAAGTCGCGTCAATCTGTGCATCCTGCGTGACGGCAATCGGCTCGGATACCACGAGGCCATTTTCGCCTGGCTGCAACGTCACAACATAGAGGTCGGTGCTGGTTTCGCCCACGTTGAGGTAGGCGATGGATTTACCATCGGGCGACCACACCGGATTACGTTCGCGCCCGGTCTTTGTAACACGTTGCGGCGAACCCCCACCCACGGCCGGACTGTTGATTGTCAGAATGTCTGTCGCGCCGTCCTGTGAGAGCGCGAAGGCGAGCTTGCTGCCATCGGGCGACCAGGCCGGATCATACGCACCGTTGGGCGTGCCGGGAAACTGTTGCGATTGATTCGTTTCGAGGTCGAGCAGCATGATGCGACGTGGGTCGGAGCTACGTGGGGTTTTCACATACGCCAGATAGCGGCCATCAGGCGACCAGGTAGGTGAGAGCAGATCGCTGCCATCGTCATCGACCATGATACGGTCGTCATTGATCGGTTGGCGAGAGCCGATGAATCCAAGTTGGTAGCGATACAACTGCAATGGGAACTCGTAGATCGGTTGCGCATCGTTCTCGCCAGTGGGCGGTCGTACCTGGCTGAGAAACACCATTTGTTGCCCATCCGGAGACCATGTTGGCTTTGCCGCCCAGATCACCGAATGCACGTAATCCTGTGTACGCTGCTGAATATCACTCCCGTTGAAGGTAACCTGCGTGTTCTGCTCGGTACCGAGATTGTACACATACAGATCGGAGTAACTTTCTTCACGGCGAATGTAGGCGATTTGTTCGCCATCGTCCGACCAGGCGGGATCGCGCACCGCGCCTTCAAGCGGCAAAGGTTGCGAATTCGTCCCCTGATGCAACCATATCTGACCTTTGCGTACGTACAAAAGTCGCCCTGGCAAATTATAGTTTGTTTGTGCTTCGCCGATACGTGGTGTTGGCGTTCGCGCCGGAACGCCTGTGCGCGTGCTCCCGTCGAGCGAACACGCCGGCAGAACAAAGAGGATCAGAATGAGGCTCAAACGCTGTAACAGATTCATGCACGCTGCTCTGGTCCGGCGATCAGCACGCGCCGGATATTGTTCAACACCGACGGAAGTCGTAGCTGAGATGTCGTCATTATGTCCTGATGCGCTGCTTGTGGAAGCCACGCCCGCAACGCGCCCGGAACAACACGAAACGTCATCGGCGTCACGCCGATAGGATCACCGTCGACCTGAACATCGAGTGGTGCGGAACTTTCGATGCTTATTTCGCGTGCTCGGTAGTATAGCAGGTCAGGATTGAAGTTATGCCGCCGTAAGATAATATTCATCAAATGAATTGGTGCCGACCGGGCGCTTTGCCCCTTGATGATCGCCACATCCAACATACCATCAGTGATGCTGGCCTGATGCGTGATCTGCAAGTAACCGCCGTATAATCGACTGTTCCCTAAGACCACCATCAATATATGTCCGCGCACGGCTCGCCCGTCGAGGACAATACGAGTGCGGGTGCCACGCATTTCCGGCGCGAACGAGAAGGCTTCGAGCAGATACGCGAAGATCCCAAGGCGTCGTTTGAGTTCCGGGCGGACGCGCCGCGTCACCGAGGCATCGAAACCAACGCCTGCCATCAACAGGAAGTAGCGATCGCCCGCCAATCCCAGGTCGACCGCCTGCACGGTGCCATCGAGCAAGGCGAGAGCGGCGGCTTCCGGTCGCAGTGGCAACTTGAGTTCACGTACCCACACATTGCTGGTGCCGAACGGCAGCACCGCAAGCGCGGCCCGAGTTCCAGCGATGCCGTTGACAACTTCGTTGACTGTTCCGTCGCCGCCCGCCGCGACGATCAGATCATCGCCTGCGGCCACACCCTCACGGGCCAGCACCGTCGCATGCCCCGCATACTCGGTGACGTACCACCCCACCGTCCAGCCGTGCTCTTCCCAGACCGCCCGCGCACGTTCGACTCTGGCAACATCCTCGGACTGTCCGGCCCGTGGATTGAGAATAATACGAGCCCGTTGTGGCCTGGATGGAGCGGGTTCGATCACTCCGTGTCCTCAGCCTCGGCAGCTACACGCGTGCCGGACGATTGGATTTGCCCTTCGGGCGTCTCGATCCATCCACGGCGTATCGCATAAATAACGGCTTGTGTACGGTCGTTCAACGATAGTTTACGCAAAATCGATGAGATATGATTTTTCACAGTCTGGGTACTGATCCCCAGTCCTTCGGCGATTTCTTTGTTGCTCGACCCACCAGCGATCTTGTCGAGCACTTCAATCTCACGTTCGCTCAGCGGCGAAAAAACGGCGAAATTCACGTCCTCGGCAGTCGTTACGCCTCGATCCATATCACGGAACTGGTTAAGAATACGTGCGGCGACCTTCGGCTCGTCAAACATGACCTCGTTGATCACGTATTCGCCACGAGCGACGCGCCGGATCGTCTGCGCCAGCAGCGCCGGATTGATTTCTTTCGAATAATACGCGGCGGCTCCCGCACGCAATGAGTTGAACGCCTGCTCATCGCTTTCGCGTTGCGACAGAACGATCACACCAACACTGGGGTAGGTACGGTGAACATGGCGTGTCAGTTCGAGGCCGTCCATCTTTGGCAGATTGATATCGACCAACACGACATCGGGTGGAGAAACACTGATGAACTCGATGGCTTCTTCGGCGGTCGCGGCGTCACCGATCACCTTAATATCTTGCTCTTCGTTAAGGCTCCAACGTACACCCTGTCGAAATAACGGGTGGTCATCAACGATCAACAAATTTACGGATCGGTACATAATGGCACATTCCTCCCCTGGTCAGCGAGCCAACGCTGGAATGCAGTTCCTGGTTCGGTGAGTTCACCGATGCCAGACGCCTGGAGTAGCCGGTGAACATTGTTGAGCGGAAGGCCAACAACGGATGTATACGAACCAGCGACGCGCTGCACCAGCCGTCCCCCAAGTCCCTGGATTCCATAGGCACCAGCTTTATCGCTTGGCTCGCCCGTCGCGACATACGCCGCGATTTCGGCATCAGTTAGGGCAATCATCGTTACATCGGAAGCGGCAAGATCGAGCAAACAACGTGGTTGTGCTCCTGTCTCTAACAACGCTAGACCAGTATATACTGTATGGGTTCTTCCTGCCAACAATCCAAGCATCCGCCGAGCGTCGGCTTCGTCGCGGGGTTTGCCCAAAATCATACCATCGATCGCTACGATGGTATCCGCACCCAGAATGATGCCACTATAGCCATCCTCGACTGCCGCCTGTGTTTTGCGCCATGCTAGCATCGTGGGATGCTGACGTGGATCGAGCGGAAACGCCGGAAGGTCGCGTGCCACCTCGGCGGGAACCGCGATATCTTGCTCCTCGCCCGTGGTAGCAATGGAGATGATAGGATGCTCCAAGATAGGCCAGCAACTCGCGGCGGCGCGGCGAGGCCGACGCCAGCACCAGTTGCCTGGGGTCCTTGCCGCGTTCGTTATGGGATGTGAACACCCGTCAACTCCTCGATACGTGCGCGTTCATTGTAGGTAACGATTTCCTCGCCGATAACGAACGTAGGAACGGTGCGATTGCCACCGTTCCAGGTTTCAATCTGCGACACCCATTCAGGCTGTTGCTCGATATCGACCTCGCGGTACGACACGCTCCGCTCGTCGAGCGCAGCCTTGGCACGTTTGCAGTAGGGGCACCAACTCGTTGTATAGATGGTTAGTTCGTCCATGCGTTCACCTCATTTGAATGATCGTTTGCACAGTGCTTGGGATAATGGAAACGACGCAAAGGCGCGCAACCTTGTATTCGCGTGCCTTTGCGTCGTGCAGTCATTATCAGGTCAAGACGCGGCTAGAAATTGAGTGGTCCCTCGAACAGACCGTGTGCCGCTTCGCCAATCGCCTCGTACAACGTCGGGTGAGCGTGGATCGTATGCACCAGCGACTCGCCCGTTGCCTCGTGCGAGAGCGCGATGCCGCCTTCCGCGATGAGTTCGGTCACATGCGGGCCGATCATATGAATACCCAGGATTTCGTCGTATTTGGTATCCGCGATGATCTTGACAAACCCCGTGCGGTCCGCCAGCACCGCCGCCTTGCCGTTCGCGGCGAACGGGAAGCGGCTAACCTTAATATCATAGCCGCGCTCTTTGGCCTGCGCTTCGGTCAGACCGACGCTCGCGACCTCAGGGCTGCTATACGTACAGGCCGGAACCTTCTCGTAGTTGATCGGCTCGACGTGTCGTCCTGCCATATGTTCGACCGCCAGCACACCTTCAGCGGACGCGACGTGCGCCAGCCATGGCGTGGGCACGCAGTCGCCGATACTGTAGATGTTCGGTACGCTGGTCTGCATCATGCCGTTGACAGTGACATAGCCACGCTCGTCGGTCGCAACGCCGACATCTTCGAGGCCGATGTTCTTGGTCAGGGGTCCACGTCCGACTGCCATGAGCAGCTTTTCGGACTGAAGTTTCTGCTCTTTGCCATCCGCAGTCGTGAACGACACGATGACGCCGTTGGCGGTCTTTTCGACGCCAGCAACTTTGGCGCTCAGGTGCAACTTGATGCCACGGCGGCTGAACACCTTTTGCAATTCCGCGCTGACTTCCTCGTCTCCGGTCGTGATCAGGCGTGGAAACGCTTCGACAATCGTGACTTCCGAGCCGAACGTACGATAGGCCGACGCGAACTCACAGCCGATGACACCGCCGCCGATGATGGTCAACGACTTCGGCACGTCCTTCAACGCCAATGCGCCTGTGCTGGACACGATCACGTCTTCATCGATCGGCGCGAATGGCAAACTGCGTGGTGCGCCACCTGTCGCGATGATGATGAAGCGTGCGGTCACAGATTTGCTCACCCTCGTCGCCCGCTACGCTAACGGTGTTCGGGCCGGTCAACTTGCCGAAGCCGCGTAACACGTCGATTTTATTCTTCCGCATCAGGCCGCCGACACCACCGACCATCTGCTTTACAACCCGGTCTTTGTGTCCCATGACACCGGACCAATCAACGCGCACGTTGTCGGCAATCACGCCAACGCGCTTGCCCTCCTTGGCTTCGTCCAGCACTTCGGCGGAGTGCAGCATTGCCTTGGTGGGGATACAGCCTACGTTAAGGCAGACCCCGCCTAAATCACCGCGCTCGACCACTGCCGCTTTCATGCCAAGCTGTGACGCTCGAATCGCCGCGACATATCCACCGGGTCCGGAGCCGATAACCACGACATCGTATGTAAATTCAGCCATTATTCCTCCACGATCGCAAGTGCACGATGCTGCTTGCGACCTGGATTAACTATACCATACCTGTAAAACGTAAATGGTCTTTGTAAAGTATATAAACGTGGTGAACACACGCACAAGGGAAATCGATAACTCCTGGTGTGTTTACATTTCGTCCGTACTATCCTTTACACATGCTCGGCATGATGCGTGATTCGCATGCCTTTGCTCAGAGTCTGATTGACCGGGCAACGCTGCGCGATTTCATGCAAACGCGCCTGTTGCGTATCGTCGAGCGGACCAAAAAACCTGATCTTTAGGTCAACCATATCGATGCGTGCGTCTTTTTCGTCGCACGTTTCGCAGTCATGCTCATAATCTTTCCGGTGGGTCAGTTCGATCTCGATGCCATCCAAAGGCCATCCTTTGCGACGAGCATACATTTCAAGCGTGATCGACGTACAGGCACCCAGTGATCCTAGCAGGAGCGCGTATGGATTGGCGGCAGTATCCTGTCCGCCGATCGACGTCGGTTCGTCGGCATAAAAGGTATGCTCGTCCGCGACAATCTCCTGGCGATACTTCCCGTGCGAACGCACCCATACGGTTGTCATAGCTCATCCTTTCGATCCTCGATGCCGGCTGACGACGTGCCGCCGATCAGCACCAGTTGATTCGGCGTGAGCGAGCCAGCGCAAGCGGCCTTTGCCATGTTCAGGTCGTCCACTGATGTCGATCCGAAGCACACCCGCCTTTTTGAGGACGAGTGCCTCGCCCTGACGTGCCAAGCAACGCGCCTGCCGCATCCGAAAAGTCAGGCTCGTGACCGATGAACATGATCGACTCGTTGGACGCATAGCGATTGATCAATTTTTGAAAGACCTCGAACGAAGCGCCCGAGCGTAGTTCGTCCACGATCTCGAAGGAACTGTTCAACACCGGCGCGACGATCTCGGTCGTTTCACGTGCCCGCACCAGTGGACTGGATAGTATCGGCACGCGATTGAGTTTGAGCCGCCGCAGACCGCAGCGCGACGCCTTCGAGTTCCATCTCTTCCGTCTTCGGTCAGGGGACGATCAAAGTCGTTGAGACGACTACTGCCGGGAGCAGCCGCGCCGTGACGCAGGAAAAAAAGCCGCATCCTACACCTCCGACACACGACGAGCAGGAAAACGCCCGTCGAACGAACCGATACTTACTGAAGCTTGACGCCCATGGCAGCAATCGCGAATATCACGATCACCGCAAGCGAGTTCTGGATCGAATGGAGTATGATCGGCACCCACAACGACTTCGACCATTCATACACCACCGCCAGGATGACCCCAACAACGAACAGGGCCGGCAGCAGAATCGGGATGAAATGCACGCCCGCGAACGCGGCAGCACTCACAAGCACCGCCACATACACCGGGAAACGTACGCGCAACCAGCCGTACAATACGCCGCGAAAGAATGTTTCTTCCACAATCGGCGCGGCAACGCCCGCCACTACCAGCATCAAGATGAAGTTCACCCATGAAAACCCGCCGCCGCCAGTCATCGCCTCCACCTGTGGGTTATTGAACTCACCAGTGAGTGCTAACACCATCGCGTTGATCAGTGCGACCGATACGAGTTGTCCGAGAGCGATCACCGGAGCAAGTGCCAGTGGCAGAGCGGGTGGCATACGGAAGCCGATCTCGCGCCAGGTTGCATGGCGAACACGCACCACTTGAACGTAGATCGCCACCAGGACGATGCCATACACCAGGATGCCAAGGATGCCCGTAAAGAGGACAGGGTTTTGTTCGACCAGGGCCGTGCGTGGATCGCCCATGTTCAGCAAAGGCCACCCCAGCCGAAAACCAAGCACGAGCACAACCAGGGCGATCAGCGTGTACACGAGCACCAGAACGATGTCGATCAAGCGCCATACGGCGGGGCGGGATGTGTGTCTAGGGAGTCTATGAAAGCCTCCGCCGCAGCATTTCTAGTGCTGCGGACGCCATCAATGCAAAACCGATGTCGATACGCAAGTCGAAACCACGCGTCATGTATTCATGCTCCGTGCCATCCGTCAGCAGGAAATGAACGGTGCGTAGCTCGGCGTCGGGTTGCTCCATTTCGGGAACGACCACTAAAGCGAGTCCACGGACTATCCCCATCAAGGTCATCAAGCAGTCGCTGCGCGGCAGCCTGGAGCGTCGCATCGCTGAGTACGCCTTCGGCTGCGCTCCAACGCCGCACCACGGTCGTGCCACGCTGAAGGACCGCTAGCCCATCGGGCGAACCCGCCAGCATCCGAAAGACTGGTTCCTCGACCGCGCCTTCCCGCAGCGCCAGCGCGATGTCGTTGGCGACAAGCAGCCGTGCGGTAGCCTGTTCCAGCGTTTCATCGCCGATCAGGTGATCGCCAAAACGTTCCTCGATCGTGGCAACCAGCGGTGCGATCATCTTGTCGGCAGCCGCATGCGATTCCGCGGTCGCGGCGATACGAATGGTGTGCTGTCCGCGCTTCGCCGTGATGCCGACGACCGGATTTGGCAGGTTCATCATGTCAGCGATACGCTCGCCCGCCACGCTTTCCGGCAGACCCGTCACCCGCACTTCGCGAACGACGATCACATTATGCAGGCCGTGTTCGTCATGCAGATAGGGGATCAGAGCGTTTTCGGTCAGATAATACAGTTCCTGCGGAACTCCCGGCAACGCCGCCACCAGATGCTGCGTTCCACCGACAGTGTGCAGCGTGACAAACGAAGGAGCGGTGCCGCGAGGGTTACGGATAATGTACGAGCCACCTGGCACGTAGGCCTGACGATGGTTCGACTGACTCATCACGCGGTTGGACTGCGCGAACCGTGCCGCGATGTCGTCCAGAAGGTATTGATGAAATTCAAGCGGTCTGTCGAGCGCTGTCGCGATGGCTTCGCGGGTCATATCATCGTCGGTTGGTCCCAGGCCGCCAGAACAAATCACCAGTTCCGATCGATCAGACGCTGTCTTGATCGCGTCGACGATCTCGCTCATCACGTCGCGCACCAGTGTCACACGGACGAGTGGAACGCCGATAGTAGCGAGTTGTTGCGCCAGGTAGGCGCTGTTCGTATCGACCGTGGCACCAAGGAGTAATTCGGTGCCGATAGCGATAATTTCTGCTTCCATAGAGTGTGTATATTCCAAAGGGTTATCGAACAACGGATCACAACGCACACGTCACAACACACACGCGAGGAATCAACCGCCCGCACCACCATAAACTGATGATGTGGGTGTCGGTTCCTCGCGCACGATCGGTCAGATGCTCAAGCGAATGGTGCCGATGCTCTACACATCTGTGGGTGTAGGAGCAGGTTTCGGGGTCATAGCTCGCACCATATACGTCAGCCTTCGACTTCACTCGAACGTTGAAGTCAGCCCAAAGTTCTTCTTCGCGGCGTCTGGCGACATCCTTGCCAGTTTCAACCGCACCGTCCAGAATCGACTTCAATATCCGATCGTGTTGCATCGCCCGATTTCGGTGCGCTGAACACGACCGCACGGACGCCAACTGCCGCACCAACGAGAAGCCCCCCAGAAAATTACCAAAACTACCCATCCCGGCCTCCACTTCTGCTTCTACACTGATTCCGATTATACAACGCTAGCACAAACCGAACCGTCGCTTAACGGACTACCGACTGCGGACCAACGGAGACGATAGGAGGGAGACCGACAAAAGGCACCAGGTAGGCCGTCGTCTACAGCTATGAATTGTATGCCTTCTCGTCGCTTCTCCCCCTCTCGGCTTAGAGCGCCTGCGTCCGGATTTCTTCTTCGATGCGAGCCTGCAACTCCGCCACCGGCAACGCGCCCAAGTCCTGCCCGCTGCGGAGCCGTACAGCCACCGCTCCGGCTTCCTGCTCCTTATCGCCGATCACCAGCATGTACGGCACCTTTTGGAGTTGTGCCTGCCGGATCTTGGCGTTCATGCGCTCGCTACGGGCATCCACCTCGACACGGATGCCGGCATCGCGCAACTGCTTGCCGACTTCGTGCGCGTATGGTGCATGACGATCGGCGATCGGCACGACCACCGCCTGTACTGGGCGCGAGCCATACCGGAAACGCCCCGCATATTGCTCGATCAACGTGCCGACGAAGCGCTCCATCGAGCCGAAAGGCGCGCGGTGGATCATCACTGGACGATGCTTCTCGCCGTCTTCGCCCGTGTATTCCAGGCCGAATCGCTCCGGCAGATTGTAGTCGACCTGGACCGTGCCAAGCTGCCACTGGCGGCCCAGCACGTCGCGGAAGACGAAGTCGAGTTTGGGCCCGTAGAATGCGGCCTCACCTTCCTCGACCGAGTATTCCAGCCCAAGCTGATCGGCGGCGTTGATGATCGCGCTCTGCGATTTCTCCCACACTTCATCCGAGCCGATGTACTTGCTGTCGGCTGGGATCGCGCAGACCGATGCGTGCATGGAAGTCGGCAAAGCCCATCGTCCGAAACACGTACAGCACCAGTTCGACCACGGCGATGAACTCGTCTTGCAACTGTTCGGGCGTGACGAACAGATGCGAATCGTCGACCGTGAACGCATCGGACGCGCATCATGCCCGACAGCTCACCGCTTTGCTCGTAGCGATAGACCGTACCAAATTCGGCGAAGCCGGAACGGCAGATCGCGATATGAGCGCGGCTCGTTCTTGTAGATCTCGATATGATGCGGGCAGTTCATCGGCTTGAGCAGATACATCTCGCCCTGTGGATTTTCGGGATCGTCGTTTGGAATCTCCTCGATCACCGGGAAGATGCTGTCACGATACGTATACCAGTGACCGCTCGTCTTATACAGGTCGATCTTACCGATGTGCGGCGTGATCACCGGCAGGTAGCCGCGTTCGAGTTGTGCTTCGCGCAAGAAAGCGCTCGAGCGTGTCGCGCAGCACCGCGCCTTTCGGTAACCACAGCGGCATGCCGGGACCGACCGCCTGCGAGAACATAAACAGGCCCAGCTCCTTGCCAAGCTTGCGATGGTCGCGCTTCTTGGCTTCTTCAAGCTGCCATAGATAGTGTTCCGAGTTCGGCCTTGGATGGCCAGACCGTACCATAGATGCGCTGGAATTGTGGCCGCGTTTCGTCGCCGCGCCAGTAGGCACCCGAAACACGCAACAGTTTGAAGGCATCAGGCTTGATCTCGCTCGTCGCTTCGACGTGCGGACCACGACATAGGTCCTCGAACGTATCCTGTTTGTACGTCGAGATCATCTCGCTGGCGGCTTCCGCGCCGTTGCTGCCTTCGCCGTATTCGTCGGCACCCTGCTCCAAACCATCGATCAGTTCGAGCTTGTAGGGCTGGTCATGGAACAGCGCCCGCGCCTCGTCGGCGCTGACCTCGCGCCGCACGAACTGGTGCTTGCCTTGCGCGATGCGGCGCATGTTGCGCTCGATTTCCTTGAGGTCATCGGGCGTGAGCGAACGCGGCAGGTCGAAGTCGTAGTAAAAACCATTTTCGACGGGTGGACCGATGGCGATTTTGGCATCGGGAAACATTTGTAGAACCGCTTGTGCCATGATATGCGCGGCGGAATGGCGCAGGCGATACAGCGGATCATTATCGGGCGTGACGACTGGCATGGGAATCTCCTCGTATGTATGAGCTATGAGATGACAGGTGATCCATCACCCACCACATCGGATCATTCAACAGTTAACGTGACCTTTCCTTGCTCGACCACCGCGCTCGTCGCTCTGCGGTTCGACGCAGCGAGTTCGGCGTTAAGTTGGTCTTGTAACAGGGTTGCGAGCGGCGCGACATCGACCACCCACCCGAGCGGCGGGGCAAGTTGCGCGTTACGCACCACGATACGCCCATCCACGGCGGTGATATCGGCGCGCGCCGTGCCGCTCACACCCTGCATGGTCAGGTCCGCCTGCGCTTCGCCAGGGACGAAGCGTAGGCGGACATCATCCACTCCTTGCAGTTGGTCACGGTTTTGCGCGAACCACTGATTGGCATCAGCCTCGGAAATCGTAAATGACCCGGCGGGAAGCGCCGGAAATAATGATCCAACAGCGGGGACCTCGATATTCGGTTGGGAGCGTTCCACCGGCACACGCTCGGCGAATCGACCTTCGAGCAGATTCGTCATCGCCGGTCGCACGACAAAACGCACCAGGAGAATGCCAAGCAGCACCACCCACACCAGAATTGTAAGCGTTACAAACAGGCAACGCATCCCAGAGCGGCGGGGGCGCTCGTTATATCGTTCATAGCGATAGCTCATACTGCTCCCAACCCTGGACGATCCGCATACGCTTGCTTCGCCGATCACCAGGCCGAGTTAAAACAAAACACCCTCGTCCAATGGGACGAAGGCGTATGCTCCGTGGTTCCACCCATGTTTACGCAACACCCTGGCGATACGGATCTGCTGATCCACACAAGGCTGGTGCGTTCACTCGTGAAGCCCGCTAACGGGGGCTAATCGTGCTAGCCTAGCATCAGGTTGTTACAACAGCCCGACGTTCGGTAACAGGCTCAGAGGTGGTATCAGACCGTGGGCAACGCTAAAACCGCTTGCAGCCGGTGGCGGTTCCTCTCTAGCGCGGTGCTGGCTCGGCGACGTATCCCCATCAACGCCATGTTTATATGCTGCCATGCTACCATGCGCCGTACTCGGATGCAAGGACGATTTCTCACCGCCAGGGTTGTGTGCCTGCTTACGTCCCCGAATCAGCCAGTACGGGCTTGATGTCGATGACGGGTGTGCCGTCGACGGCTTCCAGCGGCGCGACCCGTAACTCGCGTGCGTTCACCTGTAGCACCGTGACACGATGCAAGCCAATCGGATTGGGGCGGTGCGGCGACCGCGTTGCGAACACGCCAGTCAACGGCATGTTAAGGTCTCCGCGTGGATACACCGCCACCACGTCGCGGCGGGCATGATGCAGCCATGTGAGAACGAGCAGTTCGTCGCCGACCGCGATGCCGGAAAGCCCAGGTGCGACCGCTGGCGTTAGTTCGATAACGGCTTCGGGCGCACCTTCGTTGCCCTGGCGCGGTGCTGCGTCAAGGTCGGTCAGCTGGGAATGAACCACGCCTATCGGCTCGACAGTGTGAAAGCTATCGTTCATCGATCAGGATTATCAAGGCCATCATTGCTTCGCGGGGCGACCCGTTAGAGCGTCCTACGAATAGCGGCATTATTAGCATACTACTTTCGCTCTGGTTCATAAATCAGGGCGGTCACGCCGGATCCAAACGAACGAGCATCGACACGGTTGAGGGTCGCGGTGATTCCATCCTGGAAAAGCCGTTTGCCTTTCCCTAGGACGACCGGATACACGAGCAGACGGTAGCGATCCACCAGGTCGTTCTCGATCAGCGTTTGGACGAGCATACCGCTGCCATGAACCGTAATATCCCCGCCGTCCTGCTGCTTGAGTTTGGTGATTTCCTCCACAACATTGCCTTTGATCAGCGTCGAGTTATTCCACTCCGCCGTTTCCAACGTCGTCGAGACCACATACTTACGCACGCCGTTAAAATAGTCTGCCCCTTCATCCGTGCTGTTGGGCCATGCCGCGGCAAACCCCTCATATGTCACACGTCCCAGCAACAAGGCATCACTGGCGGATGACTCTTCGCCTTTGAACTGAGCGATCTCGTCATTCCAATAAGGGAATGTCCACCCTGGATTCTCCATAACACCATCCAGTGACACGAATTCTGTGACGACGATATTTCTCATGTGTATGCTCCATGTATGTTGCGTATACGTGTTCGTAGGATATCACTGCAACAACGCCGGGTCTTGGAAAAAAACGACACCTTATGCTTTTGTCGACCGGATGATTGCAGATGGCGTGACACCCCGAAACCGCTTCAGCGCGTTCGTAAGATGAGCCTGATCGAAATAGCCAAGCTCATAGACGGTATCGAGGATTGGCGTGCCGCCTTCCAATAGATTCATCGCCTGTTGGGCGCGTTCGATCTGCGCAATCACTTTAGAGGTCAGGCCGGTGGACCGCACGAAGCGACGTTGCACGGACCGCAACGACAAACCATGCACATCGCCCACGAGCGCAGCCTGGACGACCGGATCATGGGTGAGCAGACCTGCCCGCACGAGCCGTGCGACAAACGTATCCACATTGTCGAATGTCGGCGTTTCCCAGGTCGAATGGTCAAGCGTGAAAGCGTTCTTTGAGGTTTGCGGTAACACCAGGGTCGAGTCCACCAGCGAATATATTGGCAGGTTCGGCATGAACGTGCCCAACTTGAATTGGACGCCGAAGAACTCAGCGTCCGCAGGGCTATCGGCAAGCGTCACCCTGGTTTCTGGACCACGCACCGTGATCGTCGTCGTGCCCTGATGCTTCATCACGACCATCTCCCAGTGACACACGGCACACGAAGGAAATGAAACCACCTGTTTGCTTTGCGTTCGCCAGACTGTTTGGACGAAAGGAGAATCCGAGGACCGCATCTCGAACTCAAAATCCATACATTCATCTCCCGGAACGAGTGACAGGCTACCATACGCCAGCGATACGTGCAGACGTGTTCACCATAACCGCCCCCTGAATTGTAACCAGCCCTTACCGCTTCATCAAATGGTATATCAGGAGCCAGAGCGAAACCCGCGTCGTTCCGCGATGTACCGCCATTTGATGACGGTATCATAGACCCTGTTCGATTCGCGGCATACAATGGAACGAAGAAGCTACTCCTGCCGTCCATTAATTGACACATCTGGTTCATCATTTGACGCTGTGCGAGTAAGCAGCACCCTGCGCTCGTTCCGAACAAGGAGTTATCATGCGACGAACCCTTCAGCTATTCCTGATACTGGTTATACTCACGGCGTGTAGCACAACGCCGAACACAGCCGAGCGGCCGACCGCGCAGATCGAAACAGTCGTCGCCGATACTACAACCGTCGCCGATGCGACAATCGCCGTTCCAACCGCCGTGCCGACGGACACGGCAGCGCCGACGACGGAAACCACCAGCGCGACGGAAGCGACCGCCGCCCCGACGACAGATACCAGCATCGTCGTTCCCACGACGACGCCCGTGTCGGCCACGCCGATGGTCGCAGCCACGCCGACAACAGCATCCGGCAGTTCCAACGGCGGCACACTTGCCATCGGGCAGGTCAAGCCGATCACGTACACGGTGCCGATGTCGTTCACGCCAGTCGATACGTCGGTCTTTGCATCGTTCAAGATCGACCCATCACAGATCACACCCAAGAGCAATGTTCCCGCCATCGCCGCCGATCTGAGCAATGTCGCGGTGCCGTTCATCCTATCCGAGCAGCAACGTCAACGGCTTGGCGCACAGGGCTTCGCGATCTCCCCTGGCGAAACCAAGGAGTTCTATGAACTCTACGAGCGGGCGCGGTATAACTACGAGCCAGTCTTTGTTTCGTCCGACTCGTTGCTGCATGTCTACCATCTCCTGTTCGACCGTACATTGCGCGTCGCCGAACAGGAGCATTTCGTGCCGATGCTTGCCGCGCTCGATTGGGCGATGCTCAATACCTCGCTCGAACAACTGGCAGCGCTGGAAGGCACACCGCTGGAAACAGCGGCGATCCGCAATGCGGCCTACTTCGCCGTCGCCGTGAAACTCCTTGATCCCAGCCTGGGATGTGCCGGAGGGACTACGTCGCTCACCGATCCCGATCTTGCCGCTATCGACGCCCACGCAGGGCTTCTCGCCGAGCGCGATCTTTCCAGCCTATCCCTACGGCGAGGACTGGAGCCAGTACGTGCCACGTGGTCACTACACGCGCTCCGAAGAACTCAAGCGCTATTTTCGGGCGATGATGTGGCATGGACGCATCACATTGCGCCAGGGCAACATCACCGAAGCACAACAATCCGCGCTGATGACCCAGGCCTGGCAACATACCATGGTCGACGACAACGCATGCGGCAGAAGTCTGGCACGGCATCTATGATCCGACGGTCTTTTTTGTCGGCCGCTGCGGACGACCTCACGCCGACCGAATACGTCACGGCGTTTCGAAACCGCCTTTGGCGCGACCAGCGATCCAAAAGCATTGTTGGACGAAGCCAAGTTCAAGATCTTTCAGAAGTGCCATCGCCGAGCTTACGCCCGCCCGAAATCCTGGGCATGGTGATCGACCGCAACGCCGATGTGCGAAGAAACCACCAAGGGTCTGCGTTTCATGGGACAGCGCTTCGTGCCTGACTCATATATCTTCCGGCAACTGATCGACCGCGCGGTGCCGGGTCGTGCGCTGCCCAAGGGGCTCGACCTGTTCGCCGTGATGGGCTCCGAGCGTGCGCTCGAGCATCTCGAAACGGCGGGCGACGCCAGGATGCCGGGATATCGCCGACAGTTCGACAAGATCGAGCAGATCGTCACGGCGCTACGACGATACGACCTGGACCCAGAACCTGTACTGGTCGTGGCTCCACGCGTTACGCCCGATGCTTGGCACCGGTGGGCGACGGCTACCCGCAGTTCATGCGCTCGGATGCCTGGTTGGACAAGCAACTCAACACCGCGCTCGGCTCGTGGAGCGAACTGCGCCACGACACACTGCTGTATGCCAAGCAGGTCTATGCCGAAATGGGCGCGGGCGCGCTGCCGCCACCAGTCCCCGAGCCGCCCAAAGGGCTATGTCGAGCCGGTGCCGGAGGTCTATGCTCGCATCTCGGCACTCGGCACGCATGACCATCGACGGCCTCAAAGATCGCGGCCTGTTGCTCGCCATCCGACGAACAGGCGCTGACCCAGATGGTCGAAATCGCCGACCGTCTGCAAACCATTTCCGAGAAGGAACTGCGCGGCGAGGCGCTGACCGACGAGGAATACGAGAAGATCCGCTTCTATGGCGGTGACCTCGAACGCCTGACCTTCGCCGCTGGTCTCGAAGCCAATCAGACTCCTGGTGGCTCACCCGCCAGTGACACGCCCCAGGCTGCAATCGTCGCCGATGTCGCCACTAATCCTAATGGCGGTATCGTGCTCGAAGAAGGCATCGGTCGCGTGTTCCCGATCTATGCGGTCGTGCCGATTGAAGGCAAGCTGACCGTCACGGTCGGCGGTGTGTTCTCGCACTATGAGTTCGAGCAACCGATCGACAACCGCCTGACCGACGAGGCATGGCAGCAGATGCTGGATGAAGGCAAGGCTCCCGCGCTTGAAGCCTGGAAACAGGCGCTGATGGTCGAGGAAACGCCCGCTAAAGCAACTTGGCCGATACGATCCGCTCCTTCAACGATGGTCTGACCGAGGCGCTGTGGTTGACCGATATCACCGCCCGTGCAGGACTTCCTGGCGATCCTGAGCTAGGCGATACCCAAAGCTACATCGACCAACTCAAAGCTGCATGGCGAGTTCGTCGGCCTCAAGCGGCTGAGCCTGGAATATCTCACTTTCGATCTTCAGGACGCTACCCATGCTACGGTGACGACCCGCGAACGTTTCTCCGAGGAACTGACGCAAAGGCTCGGCAGCTCGAGTTAACCACACCGCCACCGGTCACCGGCATGCGTGCGCCCTATGAATCGACGGTTGCCTACACCATGGTCAAGGACGGCGACGCCTGGAAGATCAACAAGATCGTGGTGAACAACCCGCCTGGAGATTGGCAGCAACCTTGAAATTGTCGGCGCTCCCTGTGCTCGACTCTTTGCCTGTCATTGTGGTAGGTTGTGCACTCCCATGGCGACACAGCCACTCACGACGCCCGTACTCGTGATCGCCACAGCTCACGCGCCCAAGCCAACCTCGGTCTGCGACGGCCGCCGCGCCATCCATCGACGTTCAGCCGACTGCGCCGACGATTCCCACGACGCTACCGCAACGACTTTCGATACCGCAGGGCTGGAATTCGCTGTATGTCCGTGATGGTTTCACTGGAGCGTCTGCGGTTGATCTGCGTGCTGTGGGCGATGTTTCGCTCGCGCGCCATGTCGAGCCCGTCGTTCGTGCCCATCCCAGCGACCTGGTTACTGTTCGAGGTTGGCGGCGCGCTATTGGCGGGCGATGTCGTGCTAGGAAATCTTGAAAGCCCGCTCACATCGCGCCGTACGCCGCGGCGCTGCGGCCTGGTCCCTACCGGCTGCCCGCCGACCCCAGGCTCGTCGATCGCCTCGCGCCGTTCACTGCGTTTCGCTGGCGAACAACCACGCGCTGGATGCAGGTGCCGATGGCCTCGCCGATGCCCACACTGACGCTGACCAATCACGGCATCGCGGCACTTGGTGTCGCGGGCTCCTGTGCGCGCAGCCGAACCGTTCGCGACCACTACGACGCCACGGTCTGCATGTGCTGGCCTTCAACGCGGTCCACGATCCACAGGATCAGCCCGACGAAGGGGCGGGTTGTGGGCGAGCGTGGCTCGACGATGATGCACTCACACAGTATCATCGACGTTGCGCCGCACCACGGGCGAGCCGATTGTGGTGCTGGTCCATTGGGGTATCGAATACGCCACCACGCCGAGTGATGAACAGCGCATCTGGGCGCAACGGCTCGTCGCGGCAGGTGCCGACTCTGATCGTGGGCACTCATCCGCATGTCGTGCAACCGGCGCATATGCTGGCAGCAGGTGGTCGGCGCGGCTTTGTGGCCTACTCGCTTGGCAACTTCGTGTTCGACCAACCCAACGATTCGGCGACCAGTCACAGCATCGTGCTACGTGCCTGGATCGACGATCAGGGCGTCGGTGCCGTCGCCATCGCTCCGGTGGTCATCGTCAACGGACAGCCACAACCCCTGCACACTTGACGATCCGGCAGCTCTGGCAACGCTTGCTACAGCGATCAACGACCAACGACCAACAGACCAACGAGGACGGTCGAACGACGACTGAACCAGCAACGCCTGAAGTTGTCGTCCCAGATATCAAGGGTATCATCCGGTGGCCCCACCCACGCATGGCGCTGGAACGGCACGACCTTCGCGCCTGTCGCTGTGCCGGAAGGCACCATGCTGCCGCCCTCACCACAACAGTTAGAGGTCGATCTGCGTGGCGATGGCGTGCCGTTGCATGCGACGTTAAGCGATGGCGTGGTGCAGGTGCGCGACGAAACGCAAGTCGTCTGGCAGAACGAGGCGACCACCTGGAACGTCACTGGCATGGACGCGGGCGATGTCGATAACGACGGTCGCTTTGAACTCCTGCTGCGACTGTGGAAGCCTGACGCCGATGGTGTGATGCGCTCGCATCCCTTTCTCGTCGGCTGGCGCGGCGGCTATTACCGCGTGTTCTGGGGCGGGTCGGCAGTGGCGCGTCCGATCCGCGATGCCGCCATCGGCGCGATTTCCGGTCCACGCAACCTGCTGGTCGTCCTCGACGGCGGCGCAACACCCGACGATCCGGCGAACCGCGTCGCCGTGTTCACGTTTCAGGATTGGCAATTCGTCGAGCAATGGCACAGCGAGCCGGGTCAGTACGAGCAACTGGCGCTGCTCGATCTAGATGGGGACGGCGTGCGCGAGATCGTAGTGCGCTAATCGGGCGAACTGTAGCGCGTGATCAGTGAGGAACGGTCGATCGATTCCACGACGATCGGCATCGGTTGCTGATCGGGCAGGTGCAGCGTGATCGTTTGACCGATCTCCATCTGGCTCAGTGCGGTCGAGTTAAGCACGATCAGTCGTTGTGTGGACGGCTGCGCGAGAACCGGAATCGTGTAGTCCTGTCGTATCTCGACCTGAGCATCGATCATGACACGTGGCTCGTTCGGTAGTTGCTGGTCTTGCATTAAGTCTTGTTCCCTTCGCCGCCATTCTAACGTTCGCCCGGTGTAGGCGCAACTATCACTACGCTCGACGCAGCCCGTAAGGGTGCATGTTTAATTGGAATCTCAGACTACCCATGTTCCATAGATCCAAATTTTTATTAATTGCGTATACTTAATGAATGGCATTTGTCCATGTTTTGCAAAGGTTCTGGACATTTCTTGGCGGGTTGTCGTAATTGAGGCGGGGAGCATACAAGATTCGTTCGAGTGCGCTCCTGAGAGGAGTATGTTCATGGCGGGCAAACTACGCCAAAGCGTGAAGCGAGTAAGCACATCCGAAATCTATCGGGTGCAAAAGGCTGCTGTACTGATCGCTTATGGCACGGTCGCGATCGGGGAGGCTGTCGTCCTTGCGCGGGATTATGTCGGACCAGAAGCAGGAATGGTTGTTCTGGGTATCACACGGCAGGGGAACCCGAAAAGCTGGCATTTTGGCATTTCGTTCAAGGGCGAACCGTTCAAGTGGATCGCGACCTACCGCCTGTTGAACGAAACCGACGATCAGATCGCGTATGTCATCGACGCGGTACGCGAAGGACGTGTACAAGATGGTGAAGGGCTGGCGACGCTGATCGCCGAACTCACCAACGAACACGAAGAAGCGCTGCAGTTGTGACGATTCGCGGACGACCGATGATGACCCCGGAAGATTGGAGTGCATCATCTGAACGGTGCGGCATGTCCAATTCCCAATAACGTGAGTGTACTTACACAGCGAACGGGCTGGTTCATCGATGAACCAGCCCGTTCGCTGTATATCTATAGTCTTTTGTCGCTCACCCTCAGTGGTCTGTCGTCCCTATTCCGCGATTAGACTGAGCGCGAACGAAAGCGCAACAGCACGCGCGCTTGCGAGATAAGTTGACGCAGCCCTGTAGATACGCGCCAGCGATACCAGCGCGATTGATCGTCAAAGGCAGCGCCAGCAGCAGCAACACGATCGACAAAGGCCAGAACAACGGCGCGATCGTGATCGTGCCGATGAAATATGCGATCAACCCCAAGCCAACCAGGGTATTGAGCATGGCGAGGCCGATCTCGCGGCGCTGGATCGAACGCACAAGTTCCGGCGCGTTGCCGATCAGCAGCATGACGCCCGCGATCAGCGCTAGGTATGCTTGAAGGCCAGCGGTGAGCAGGCGGTAGACCAGAAATACGCCGATGACAAGTGCAACAATTATCGCGATAGTCAGATAACGCTGTGGTATTTGAACGGTTCTCGTTGGTTGATTCATCACTAACCTCTTTATCGAACTGTTCATTCGACGTTAGCGACGGCGAAAGTGTTGCACCTGCTACCCGGCGTTATTCCAGGACAGCTTTGACCTTGAAATAATCGCCCTGGCGATGCGGAGCTGCCCCCAACGCTTCTTCGACCGGAAGCGAAGGGCGGACCTCATCGGCACGCACGACGTTTACGACATCCGTGACCTGGGCCGTCGGCAGCACATCGGTCACATCGACCTCCTGAAGCGCGTCGATGTACTGGAGGATCGAGGATAGCTCCTGCTGCATCTTCTCCATTTCGTCGTCGGTCAGGCGCAGCCGCGCCAATCGGGCAACATGGCGTACTTCATCAAGTGTCAAAGACATCATCGTTGATTCCTTCCGCATAGGCAGTATCTTACCGTATGAATCGTAGTTGCTGAACGCAGGTGCGCGATGCGGCCGGTGCCGTCGCCGACCGCGATCGGGTCGAGCCGGATCGTCGTGATTGTGCCATCCCAGCCTGTCGCCATCGCAGTGGCACAGTATAGGTATGCTGCTCACCGTCGCCGTTCGAGTTCCCACTGCACCGATTTCTCGTCCGAAAGCGCCCCGTCCGTCGCCGCCGAAGAAAAGCTGCGCGGTCTGGCCGCCTGCTCTGGTCGCCATCGTCACTTCGACGCCATGCACGCTGGCAGCATCCAGTTCGAGCAACGGACCGCTCAGGCCAGGATCGCGAGGCCGGATCGAAGCACCAACCGTTCTCGAAGTCCACGTTGCCGATGTTCGCCGCCTGCCAACCCCATGCTGAAACTGCTTCCATCTGCCAGCCTGCGTCCTGCGCCAATGTGTTCGCCGATGGAAGCTGCCAGAAATAGGTCGTGCCATCATGGATCACCGACGGCTGAATCGCCGGACGGTAAGGCGACCAGAACGCGTCGAGTTGTTCCTGCGGAATGTTGTAGCGGCGGAAAATATCGGCGGGTAGCTCGATCAGTTCGCGCCCGATCGTCACGCTCAGCCCTGCATGTAGACTTTCGTCGATATATGCGGCGATCCGTCCGAGTGCCGCTGCCACATCGCCGTTGGTTTCAAACAACACGCCGTTGAGCGTCCGCACGTTTGGCCGATCCTCGTAATACGGCAGGTACAGTTCCATCACGCCGCCGGGTGCCAGCACCAGATCGCGCTGGGTTGTCCCTTGCTTGACACCCTGCGATAGTTGTCGTTGAAGGTCGTAGCGGGCGTCGCCACGTAGCTCGACGATCGGGTAATTATGGTACGCCAGCGCGGCGATCCCGACCACGCCGACGACCTGGGCGGCCGATGCTCAACCATCGTGTGCCGATACCGGCGAGCGACAATCCCAGCAGGAGCCACAAAGGGAGCAGCGATGCGATCCAGAACTCGATGTTGTCGGGTTCCCACCAGATAAAGAACGCGCTGTACAGGATCAGCCATGCCAGAGCGAGCATCGTGATGCGCGGCCACCGACGCCATGCGGGATGCCCAGCACCACCAGGACGACAATGCCGATCCAGTATGGCAGAGCGCCTTGTGTCGAGATCGTGTTGCCAAGTCCTGCCCCAGTTCGATCCAGCGGTCGCGTGTCGCATGGCCCCACCAACCTGTTTCTACGAAGAAGAACATCCAGGTGCGTAATTCGGCTCAGCGAACGATAACCGTTGACTCCAAAGCCAATCCCTAGATAGCCAACCGCGACGATCGACGCCGAAATCGACGCCGCAGATGCTGAGCGCGACAAGTTTGCGTTGCCATGACTAACGGTGCGAGCGCTACAGCTAGCACGGTGACGGCACCAGCAAGCCATTGGTCTGATGGTACAACGCCGCCATGCCAAGTGCGATGCCCAAGCAAGGGTGCCGTACGCGGGCGGGGATGTGTAACTAGTTCGATCATCAGCGCCAGCGCCAGCAGTCGCCACACCAGCGCCAGCACATACACCTCAACTTCGGCGGAGAAATACCAGGTAGCGTAGCTGAATAAAAAGATGCCTGCCGCGATCAAGGCGGCGGTGGCTTGCCGAGTTAGACGCATAAATCAGGTGATACAGGCCAAAGCCGCAGGCAGCGCCGATGATGCGCGTTGAGCACCTTGAGGGCGAGTTCGGAGTTCCCTTCGTAGCCGAAGACGCGCCAACTTTGCCAGAAAAGCCAACCTGTCGGGCTATATAACAGATGGTGCGGATGAAAAAAGAAGCCCGTTCGTCCATCGACATCACGGATATAAGAAAGTGCGTCGAACGTATGGACATCGGACAACGTAGTAGATATAGCGAAGGGCAAGCGCAGCAATGCCGGCTGGTATGCCCCAATGTTCCCAAAATGCCGTGTCATTAGCCGAGGCAGTATACCACCTCGGCGCGCCGAGTTCGTCATGGTGTGACGACTATTGGTCGTTGGTTTCGTTATTCTGTCACTGGCAACATAAGTGACCAGGTCGTCCCGGTCGGCTCATCCGACGTTACACTCAGCGTTCCACCGTGTGCCTTCGCGACACCCTGCGCGAGATACAGCCCTAGATTGAAGGCAAGCGCTCCGCGACCGGTCGTCCAGCGAATGAAAATGAGCGGCAGCACAGCGGGGGCGATTCTGATACCTTGATCGCATACCGAAATTGTCGCCCAGGTTGCGCCATCATGCACGGTACGCTTCACCGTGATCACGACCGGCTGATCCTCAGGACTGTACCGGAATGCGTTCCCGATCAGATACTCCAGTGTTTGTTGGAGTCGTTCGAGGTCGCCGTCCGTGTGTATGAATCGTTCAATGACATCAATTTGCGCTGTTGCTGCGATGGTATCCATGCCAGCGACGATCGCGTGGACGAGATCTGCCAGTGCGATATCCTGTCGCAGCAACGGTAATGTTCCCTGCTCCAGGCGCGCCACGTCGACAAGATTTTGTAGCACCGCCTGCATACGACGGGTGGCATTGGTTGCCTCCTCGGCATGACGCACATATTTCTCGTGACCATCACGGGTCGCTTGTCGGCGAATCAGGTCAAGGCGTCCCGAAATCGGTGCCATTATATTCCGCAAGTCGTGGTTGAGCGTCGAAGTCAGGTCCTCGATCAGAGCGTAGCGTGCTTGCTGTGCCACATCTTTGAGCATATGTTCGACATGCGCTCGACGCGCTGTGCCAACAAGCCGATCGTCTGCACGGCAGTCTTGAGTTCGGCGATCATGTTCGACTTCGCCAGTTCAGCCTGCTCCAATACGATTTCCACGATCCCTCGCCGTTTGTTGCTAATCATGAGTGGCAAGATCAACAGCGCATTGGCATGCGCAGGTGCTTCCACACTCGCTTGATGTGTGAGGTCTTCGCCATAGCGTGCGAAATGTGGGTTGCCGGTACGATATACGTCGACTTCCACGCCGCCCTGCGTGAGCGGTCGGTTCGCTAGGATGTGCTGCTCGTTTGTGTCGTCTCGGCCATACCGATCGTTCGCAGAACGTCGACGCCTCATCATGCAGCATAATATCGACGATGTGTGCGTCGACTGCCGCACGAACGAGTGTGGCGGCTTGTGTCAGCGCCTGTGAAAGATCCGTCGACTCGATCGCGAGAATATCTTGAGGTAGTGAGCGCAATCGGATCTGGGTTGTGGTAGCTACGTTGATAGATGTGTGCGATACTCACTGTCCCTCCGTGAGCTGGATACATCTTAGCTTTCGAAGTGAGCAAAATGTGTGCCTTCCGCTCACCCGTCCTCTCATCTGATAATAGATAGCCGCAACCCTGAAGGGTTGCGGCTATCTATGCGCTAAATCCTCTATTCCACATCCCCTAACTGGGCATTACGACAGGCCGATATCAAAGGCACTGTCGAGATCACGACGTGTATACGCACGAAATGCAAGCGTCGTCTCGGTAGCCTTCACCCCTTCGATGAGTGCGATCTGATCGGGCACGATATCGGCTAGACTGCTCATATTCTGGTAGGCGCAGAATCGCAATCAGATCGTGCTCGCCGGTTACGCTATACACTTCTGCTACACCCTCGATCGCTGCGATGCGTTGCGCGATGTCGGACGTGCGCCTTCCCTCGATAGTGATCATAACGAACGCTGTAACATTTGCCATCGTGTTTCCCTCAACTCCGTGGGTGATAAACGCAACGCCACGTCGTTGTATCTGGCTGGTACCGATCTCTGCAAGATTTGGGGAAGCATTTTGGAGCGTTCTTGTCTATTGGGTGCACGCGTCAAACAAAGACAGGCGCTCTTAGAGCGCCTGCCCATGTCTTCCCACCCCCAGTCAGAAGATATCCATAGCTTATCGTGGCATCCAAGATAACCTACCCAATTGTCCTGTTCGCAATGCGATCAGCGGGTGATTGAATTCTAGTCAAGACGCTCTTTCCTATGCCATCCTACATCCGCCACCACTCGGCTCAGCTTTGTCTATGCTGACCGATGGAGCACGCTGATCGCGTAGCATGGCCGAAGGTCCGCTATGGAATGCATCCTCGATCCGCTCGCGATGCTTCGGCAGAGATCTTGATCGTGTCGAGTGCCTCTGGCTCGATCCAGCAGTGATAATCGGCTTCGTCGGAAGGCTGCAATGTGCCACCGATCACTCGCGCCTCGAAGGTCAACACCACCTCATGCTTTTGCGGTTTGGAGTACACGCCGACCATGCGTCCGATTTCGACCTCCAGGCCGGTTTCCTCGCGCACTTCGCGGATCAGTCCTTCTGGAATCGACTCGTACGGCTCGACACCTCCACCAGGCAGGTTGAACCAGCCGTTGTCGACGCGGCGCGACACCAGTACCTGTCCGGCATCGTTGATGATCACCGCAGATACCCCAACGCGATGTGTTGGTGGATGGATACGTGGAGCCATACTCTCCTCTATAATGACCGACCGCCGACCACTCACATCACTATATGCTCATACTACAATATGCACTGCACATAGCGACTACGTTTCGTCTGATCTGTGAATCCAAGAATGTCGATTCGGGACCGTCCGACATGAACCCAATCTCCGGCTTCGATGCGCTCCGTGCCAAGCGCGTCGGCAAGGCTGTCGGCGGTTGTGGCGGTCCGCACGCCGACAATCCCAACGCCAATATCGAGTAAAAATTCAGTGTACAGCGATTCGTATTGCAATGTGCCGCGCTGTTCCTCCCATGTCGGCACCGCCAGCACCTTGCCATAAGCATCCGGAGCAGTCGAGGCTCGACCGCGATGCGGCAACGTTCAGGAACAAGTCGCAGCGCGTTCGTCGCCGGACCGTTGCAGCACGACGTTGCTGAGCAAAAAAACGATCTGGATCGTGCCATGTCTACCTTCGAATTCGGGTGCGACGATATGGTGTCGGTCCACGACGCCGAGCGGGCGTCGATACCGATGTCAAACACCAGCAGCGGCAAGTATCGTCGACCGTCTGGATGCAGGCGTCCAGGAACATATTTCGTAAATGTCGCCGGAATGGCGAGTTGGTCGAGATGTGGAAAACGTGGCATTGTCGTTTCTCAATGTCCTAAAGCTTTGACGCTTTTACCGCGCGGGTGCCAGCTCGCACGCCAGCTCCCATGCGCTTCAACAGCGCCAAGCACATGTTCTTTCCGCTCCTGCATGCGCGGGTCCTTGGCCTTCCAGGTGCCATTGACTTGATTGATCACCAGTTGTGAATCACCACGAATCTCCAGCTGAACGCGGCCAGGTTCTTTGGCGCGCCGCACGACTGCTTCCAATGCCTCGATCAAGGTATCGTACTCAGCTTCATTATTCGTGTAGTCGCTGGCGAACGTCAGGCGTTGTGGCGTTTCGGCTTTCTTGCGAACCGTCAGCTGGTACGAGCCATAGCCCTGGCCGGGATTGCCACGCGATCCGCCATCGAACACGATCTGGATCGTCGAGCATCGACGCCGATTGTGCGACGTTGGCAAAGCAGTTTCTCGGGTTGCGGCGAGCGGTACACCTGCGGATTGTGCGACGGGCGCTGCTGACCTCGATGGGCAGCGCATCGGCGAGCATGAAAGCTTCGCCACAGCATGGGCAACGAACCTGTTGCGATTGTTGAAACGGTCATTCCATATCCATTTCTTCAAACCCGGACCTCATTAATTGTCGAGACCGATCATGATGCGTTTATTGCTGGCTCCCTTGGAGCGTGTGCCGCGTAACGAGATCGTATCCGACTTCGGCGGTCCATGCGACATGTGTGCCACCGTCTGCCTGTCGATCGAGGCCCACGATTTCCACGATGCGAATGTGCGAAACACTCTCCGGCACCAAAATTGTCTTCGTTCGTACCAGGTCCGGCAGTTGCAGCGCCTCGTCACGCGGCAGTGAGTACACATGAATCTCGCGATCTTTGTTCGATCTCGCGGTTGGCCTTACGAATCATTCTGCTCGGCGACGTCCGGCGTCCAGTTGGCGATCTCGAAATCCAGCCGTCCCTCGCCCGGCTCCATGTTGCCACCTGTTACCATCGCACCATAATCGGTATACGCGATCGCGGTCATAATATGCAGTGCTGTGTGGGTACGCATCAACAGATAGCGCCGGGCCCAATCGAGTTCGCCGAGAGCATCTGACCCACGGTCGGCATGGTAGCCCCTCCGACCAGTTTGTGCCAGATGACGCCTGCATCTTTGCGAACCGCTGTCACCTGCCAGGCTCACACCTTGCCGCTGAACGTCCCCTGTCGGCGGGTTGCCCACCGCCACCGGGTAAAACGCGCTGTGACGCAGTGCGATCTCGTCGCCTTCGACCGCGACAACGGTCGATTCGAAGGCTTTGATCGAGCTATCCAGGGTATATAAAGCTTCGGTTTCTTGCATGTTTCTGCTCCTGTGACGAACGCCCAACTGCGCGGCGTTTTGGTCGTGCCAAGTATACTCGTATCGGTTGGCGCTGCGCTACTCCAGCGTCGCGCGTGCCACGACAGGAGCATGGTCGGAGGCGGGTGTTTGTTCTCGGATGACCTCGATCGCGCAGATCACGCCAGTGCTCGGATGCCCACATATAATCGATCGAACCCGACCAGCCATCTGGTGTACGTGTTCCCAGTGGTCCCCCGGGAAAGGTAATTCGTTCGTCGCCAGACACGCCTAATGTATGGAATACGTCGACCAGTGCCGCACGAATCGTCGCCATTTCGTCGGCAGCCGGTTCGCTGTTGAAATCGCCCATGAATATCTTGGGATGGTCGGGATGCCAACGCTTGATCCAATCGATGACTTCCTGCGCCTGCGGATGCGTTGGTCGGGAACCAGATCGAAATGTGTGCAGAATACATCGACCAGCGTACCTCGAGGTCGATCGCACAACCCAGGATCGCCCGTTGTTCGGTGTTATACCAGTTGGGACGTTGCTCGGGCGGCAGTGGTTCGTGGAACAATAGGCGGCGCTCCTGTTCCACGATCGGCTAGCGCGACAATAAAGCAATGCCATATTCGCCACCCTGTCCACCGAAATGTTCACCAGTAACCGCCGGACCATAGGCAGCTATGGTAGCCCAGGCGTTCGCCCAACCATGCCACCTGATCTACCCTGCCAGTACGCGCCATCAGTCGATCGACTTCCTGAAGCGCTATGATATCTGGGTCTAGCGGCGATGATAACATCGGCGACCGCTTCAAGGCCATGCGGTGTCCACGTTCCGACCTTGATGTTGTAGCTCATATAGGTATATGCGTTGCATCTTCACTTGTTTACTCCCTTGCAGTTTAGGGGCACGTTGCCGACGAACAATTGTCCGCTATCCAGTTCCACGAAGAAAAGCTGCTGGCCATCCGGCGACCAACTCGGCGATACAAAGAATTGTTCCTCGTTCGCGTCGGTCAAGCGTCGGCGCTCTCCGCTACCATCTGCACGGATGAGGTGAATATTGCGTGTCGTGTAATCCAGTCCGGCGCTCGCTCCTGCATAGGCAATCGTCGTGCCATCAGGCGACCAGGCCGGAGCATCGCCCGGTCCGAGATCCACCCGCGCGCCCGTGGTGATATCGACGATCACCAGACGACCCTCGATGCTGGTCAGCGCCAGTCGCGTAGCGTCGGGCGACCAGCGCGGCAACCATAGCCCTTCGCCGGGTGCGCTCACCATCTGTGGCGTCGCACCGTCCGCTGCGAGCGACACGACTGCGAGTTTGGACATCTTCCAAACTCTGGACGATCGGATTCCACGCCAGCATCGTGCTATCTCCCGGCGCGAGCGCCGTCGCCAACGCTCCACCGGGAAGTGCGCGATCCTGCTTGGTGCAGGGCGCGGTACAGACGACCAGATCGCCAGCGCGACTAAACACAACCGTATCGTTCTTGACATCGGGGGCGCTCAGGGCGGAACTCGTGGCGAGATGTGCTGCGATCGTGCCGGTTTGCGGATCGTAGAGTGCGAGCGTGTCGTCGCCGCTCTCGATGCGATGAAGGATCAGCTTGTCCGTCACTCGTCCAGCGCGGCTCGAGAACATAGGTATCGCTCACCAGCGATGTTACCGTGCCGGATTCGAGGTCAATCACGTCGATGCCGGGTCCATCCTGCGGCGTAGCAGCGGCGAACGACCCACGCGGACTCCAGGCCGCGATGCGGTATTTACGCGTTCCATCCGTGATCACGCGCAGACCACGCATGGGCGTGTCCACGATCTCACTTTTTCCGAGTGGCTGAATCGCCTGTAATACGAGCGGTACCATCGTAGCAGCAGATGTCGGCGTGCTCGGTGGCAAGGTCGCTTCCGGTTGCGTGGGCGTCGGTGGGGCGGACGTAGCCGTCGGTGGGGCAGGAGCGGTCGTGGATATGCCTGTGCTTGTGACGGTAGCAACGGACGAAACGACAGTCGGGAGCGGCGTGGCGGAAGGTGCAGCACACCCGGCTCCCAGCAGGATGATACAAAAAACGAGTATGGACGCTTCCCGCCCCGCCCATACAAAAGGCCGATGATACATGTCCATCATCATACCCGATTGTGTGGGCCTACTGATTGGCGCGAAGTGGCTTTCCCCCACAGGCTACGACGGGAAAACACGATACATGGCGATACGGTTATGGTAGGGGGAGGGCTCCGTCAAAGTCGCGAGACCGTATTATTCCAAGCCACACCAGGTAACTTTCTTGTTTCCGAAATGGTACAGGCGCTTCGGCGATGGCGTCGGGATGCCTCATTCAACGAAGGCATTGCCTGAAACATCTGACATTGATGGAACCTTGTGTTGGCTGGGGCAGCACATTGAAGATGCCGCCCCAACCCAAGACGTTATGGATAGATGCGGTACAACTGGCGTGGGAACGGGATCGTTTCGCGGATATGGCGAGTTCCCGGCGATCCAGGCTGTACAACGTTCGATGCCCATGCCGAAGCCCGAATGTGGCACCGTGCCGTAGCGCCGGAAATCCAGATACCATTGGTAATGCTCAGGGATTGAGACCATGCTCGCGGATGCGCTGTTCGAGCAGATCCATATCATGGATACGTTGCGAACCGCCGATGATCTCGCCATAGCCTTCGGGCGCCAGCAGATCGGCGCATCGTACTACTTCGGGCGACCGTCGGCGGGCTGCATATAAAATGCCTTGACCTCGGTCGGGTAGTTAACGATAAACACGGGACGGTCGAACTGCGCCGCCAGAAAGGTCTCATGCGGCGAGCCGAAATCCTCGCCCCAACGGATCGGCGGCACTGGCTGATCTTCGGGTGGGATCGTCGTGCCTGCCTCCGGCGGCCGCGTTGATGCGTTCCACCGCTTCATCATAGCTGATACGCGGGAATGGCGGCTTAACCCGTTCGAGCATTTCGGTTGAGCGTTCCAACACTTTTAGCTCGTTGGGGCAGCGCTCGAGCACCCGCTGCACGATCGCGCTAACGAAGTTCTCCTGCAAGACCATGTTATCGTCCTGGTCGGCGAAAGCCATCTCCGGCTCGATCATCCAGAACTCGGTCAGGTGGCGGCGCGTTTTCGATTGCTCGGCGCGAAAGGTTGGCCCGAAGCAATAGACCTTGCCGAAACTCATCATGCCTGACTTCAACATAGAGTTGTCCGGTCTGTGCCAGATAGGCCGTCCCCAGGTCAAAGTATTGGGTGGCGAACAGGTTGCTGGTGCCTTCAGCCGCGACGGGCGTCAGGATCGGCGTGTCGAAGCGCACGAAATCCTCGCCGTTGAGATACTCCTGGGCGGCGGCGATCACTTCCGCCCTGACCCGCAGCAAAGCGTGCTGCTTCGAAGATCGCACATGCAGGTGGCGATGTTCCATCAAAAATGATGTGCCGTGGTCCTTGGGCGTGATCGGGTATTCCTGGGCGATATGCACGGGCTCGACATCGACAACATCGAGTTCATAGCCACTGGGCGCACGCTCGTCGGCGCGCACTGTGCCTGTGATACGCACCGATGATTCCTGCGTCAGCGCCTTGGCGTTGGCGAACACTTCTTCGGTGACATTCTTCTTGAACACCACGCATTGAATCGTCGCGCTGCCATCGCGCAGCATTATAAAGACCAGCTTTCCTTTTTCGGTTTTGTTGTACACCCATCCCGCCAGCGTTACTTGCTCGCCTGCATGTTGGGCGATCGCTCGGATGGATGTTGTCGGTAATAACGTCATTAAGTCTCGTCCTTCACTGATAGCAGTATGCACACGGACCGACTCGGACAGCCCGATGTGCCTGAATCCTCAACAGGTACACGCATATATCGAGCGCAGGGTATTGCGCCTCACTGGATCGGGCAGTATGGCATAGGTCGTGCATGTGGGCAAGAATATTTGACATTGACCATATCGACACCGTATAATTCCCGCATAGTATTGCCTCGCGACGTGCTCCGACGCGATGACCGAGGCGAAGCGACCGAGCGTGGAGCAAGCTCTACGCTCTTTGTGTGCTAATAAGGGTGGTAGCATCGGGGCGACATGCCTAGAGCAGACCACTCACCAGCTAAGAGGAATGTTCATGAGCTTAACCTGGAATCCCAAGCGCATCCCACGCCGTCGTAAGCACGGTTTCCTGGCACGGATGGCAACGAGTGATGGACGCCGCGTACTCAAGTCGCGACGTGATAAGGGTCGGTGGAAACTTTCGGTGAGCAACGAGCGTCGCTACGTTCAGCGCGGACACCGCTAGCGAGGGGTGTGGGTATTGGGTATGTGGTGTTGGGGATTGACGATGCTGTTCTGTCTATTCGAGCATGCGCGATATACGCTCAGCGTAACCGTCGATGTGTCGCACCCCTAACACCCAACCATCCAATACCTAATACGTCCACCGTGCGGCGTAGTCAGCGCCTGCGACGGCCCGACCAGTTCGCACGAGTACGACGTGAAAGGAAAAGTTGGGCGCATCGCCTGCTGATCCTCAACGTCGCGCGCAATCGAACCGGTCGCACGCGCTGTGGTTTTGTTGTCGGCAAGCAAATCGGCAAAGCCCATGATCGCAATCGTGCCAAGCGCCGAGTTCGCGAAGCAGTACGCTTGGTGTACCCGCGGCTTGCCGCAGGTTGGGACATTGTATTTATTGTCCGTTCACCGGCTGCGGAAGTTGCCATTCCCGGCGCTTGCGGCGGCGGTAGAAGATCTGCTTCGGCGCGCCGGATTATGGACCACACAACACAATGATGGATCGTCTTCATCTGATACCACGTCAGATGCTGCTGGCACTCATCCGTCTGTACCAGAGTATCTCACGTCTGACCCCGCCTAGTTGCATCTATACGCCAACATGTTCGCACTATGGCTATGAGGCAATTTTACGTCATGGCGTTATTCGTGGCGGGTGGCTGACGGTGAAACGTATCGGGCGTTGCCATCCATGGGCGCATGGTGGCTACGATCCGGTTCCCTAACAAATGAGGTAACTCGCAATGGCTTTGTGGCATACATTTGTCGGGGCGCTCCAATCGGTTTTGGAGTGGCTGAGTAGCCTGACCGGAAGCCTCGGTCTTGGCATCGTTCTTTTCACTATTTTCACCCGTATTGCGCTTCTCCCCCTTACGATCAAGCAACTGCAATCATCGAAGAAAATGCAAGAGTTGCAGCCGCTTGATCCAGGAGCTGCGCCGTAAGCATGGCAAGGATCAGCAGAAATTTACCCAGGAAATGAGCAAGCTCTACAAAGAGCACAAGGCCAATCCTGCCGGTGGTTGTTTGCCGATCTTCATCCAGTTGCCGATCTTCATCGGCGTGTATCAGGCCGTGCAGCTGCTGGCGACGAACACCGCACTCGCCGGAAGTTTTCTGTGGCTGCCGAGCCTTGCAGCACGCGATCCGTACTACATCCTGCCAGTGCTTTCGATCGTCCTGCAGTTGCTGACCTCGCTGATGGCGATGCCGAAGATTCAGGACGCGCAGCAGAAGATGATGAGCCAGACCATGCTGATCATGCCGATTGTCTTTGGCTATGTGGCATTCACGTTCAACTCCGGCGCTGTGCTGTACTGGGTGATGGGCTCGCTCCTGGCGGTGATCCAGCAGTTCTTCGTGAGCGGATGGGGCTCGCTGACCAACTACCTGCCCTGTTTGCCAGAGCGTAAGGGCTTTTTCACGCCAACCATTCCTGTTGTTCCCGCTGCCGAGCGCCGATGCGGCTGCGGTAGAATCCGGCGAGCCAGCCGGCGAGAAAGGGCGACCATTCTGGGGACCGCTGGCGAAACTGCAAACCACGACGCCAAGCGGCAGCCCATCGGCGACGGAAACCGCGATCAACGACGCGAAACGACAAGCCAGCGGCGGCAAAAAGCGACGGTAAAGGTACTTGTTTGCTCCATCCATAACGGTTAAGCTCTTGTTTGTCCATTACAAGGAGAATCTATGCGCAGTATCGAGATTAGTGCGCGGACTGTTGCCGAAGCCACACGGCTGGCGCTCGAACAACTGGGCGTTGATGAAGATGAGGTCATGATCGCCGTCCTGCAAAGTGGCGACGATGAAAATGAAGCGCTCGTGCGCGTAAGCGTCGAAGATGATGGCGCGGAAGAAGCGGCACCGCCAGCGCCTGAGCGTACACGCCGTCCAGTGCTCGATCCCGAAGCAACCGGCGCATATGCCCGGCAGGTGCTGGAAGGCATCCTCGAACGCATGAATCTGGAAGGCTATGTGACGGTACAGCACAGTACCGCTCCTGGCCCGAACGACGAACCCCAGCACTCGATCATGTTGTATGTTGAAGGACTGGACGAGGAAACGGTCGGCCTGATGATCGGTCGGCGTGGCGAGACTCTTACGTTCGCTTGCAGTTTTTGCTTAACACGATCGTCAACCGCGTTGCAGGTCGCTGGCCGCAACTGGTCATCGACGTGGGCAACTATCGGCAGCGTCGTCAGGAATCGCTGGAAAGCCTGGCGCGACGTGTCGCCGAACAGGTGCGCACAACCCGACGGCCTGTACCGCTCGAACCGATGCAAGCCTACGACCGCCGGATCGTGCACATGGCATTGCGCGAGGATACCACGGTATACACCGAGAGCTCTGGAGAAGGCGAAACGCGCCGTATCATCGTCTTTCCGCGCTCATAATAATTTTTCAGTCGGGCCGGATGCGCCGTTCTGCGTGCATCCGGCCCGTTTGTGTATGCAATGATCTATGATTACCTGGTGATCGGGCACCTCACCGCCGATCTACAAGAAGATGGCAGCACGATCGAACTGGCGGCACCGCCCTGTTCTCCGCACTTACCGCACTATCATCTCGGCGCTCGCGTTGCGATCCTGTCGACGGCGTCTCCCGACCTTGACCTGAGCATGATCCCACCACAGATCGATGTGACGCTGTTACCTTCGCCAGTTTCGACTGCGTTCCGCAACATCTATCAACAACGGCGCACGCACCCAATTCATGTATCACCCCGCGCCAGCATTCACGCTCGACGATCTGAAGCACGCGCCACAGGCGCGAGTGGTGCATCTGGGTCCCATCGCGAATGAGGTTCCCTTGGTGTACCCGCCTGAGCTAAAGCGTGGCTTTGTTGGTCTGACGGTACAAGGTATGTTGCGATCCGTCACCGCCGCCGATCAGGTCCAGACCGACGCTTCACTGATGCGTCGATTGCCGTTCACGGGATCGACGCGATGGCATTGAGCATTGAGGATGTCAACGGCGATGAGGATGCCGTGATCGCGGCGACCGACCGGGTGCCAGTTGTCGCCTTGACACGAGCCGAGCGGGGCGCGACGATCTGGTTGACGGCGAACGTCACGAGGTGCCCGCGTTCAACTGCCAATGTCGTCGATCCGACTGGCGCTGGCGATGTGTTTGCGACCGCCTTCTTTATGGCGCTCGAAGCGGGCGAAGCATCCCTCGCGGCAGCCCGCGCGCCAGTGCGGCGGCAAGCTGTGTCGTGGAAGGATTGGGCGTTACAACCTTCCGTCCTTGCCGATGTCGAGGAACGTCTGGACGCGGATACGTAACACTACCGTTACACTCGGATAACAGGTCGCGTTGAAACGCGACCTGTGTGCGTTACTCCTATAGTCACGGATTCTGCCCATCCGATCGTGGTCATGATCCTTGATTCACTATCAGGGACCTTCTGCCTATATGTTCCCCGTACCGCGGACGCTACACTTTGACCTAATTCAGCATTCGATGCTTTAAGAAGGATTGTATATGCGTGTTTTGATGGATCAGCAATCATATGAGGAAATGCTCACTCGAACCGATCATACCGATGATTGCTATGTTCGGCCCGGTCACTATCTACATCATATGTATCGTGATGGCATCAAGTATGTGGTCGCGCAAGCACTGCATACCTCGTTGGTCGAAGCCCGGCAACAGAACGATCAAGAGGCGCTGAGCCATCTTTCACTTCACGAGATTGAACTACGAGCCCTTGTGATGGAGGCTAAACAGGCGGGCGCGATCAACACTATCACGCCCGCTGGGCGATCCCGATCCGGTCGATGGTCCGCAACCAACCCCGCCTGTGGCGTTCATTCCACGTCTGCCGCTATCGTGGGAAGAAACCGGCCTCAACCGCACGCTGCTGCTCGAAATGATCTTGCGGACGATCTATACCAAAAGTCGTGCGACCGGCAACGAACTCGCCGAATATCTCAAGCTCTTTTATGGCATGATCAGCCCGCTGCTGACCGAACTACGCGCATCAGAATATATCGATATCGCTGGACAACGTGGTGTAGGCGATACCAACTATGAATATGTACTGACCACGCGCGGCACGTCAGGCGGTGATGGAAGCGCTGCAAAAAACGCAATATGCCGGACCATGTCCCGTACCGTTGACGATGTATATCGAAGCCATGAAATGGCAGACGATCAAGAACGTTGTCGTCACGCGACGCTCGATTCGACAGGCGTTCAGCGACCTGATCATCAGCGAGCCAGTATTGAACGAGTCGGACCCGCGGTCAACTCGGCTTCTTCGATCTTCCTCTTTGGTTATGCAGGAAACGGCAAAACCTCGATCGCCGAGCGCATCACGCGCTTGATGGGCGACGCGATCTATATTCCCTATGCTATCGAAGCCGATGGCCAATTGATCAAAGTGTTCGATCCGATCGTGCATACCGCAGTGCTCGACGGCAGCGCCACGATGGGCTCGACGATGCCGAGCTACGATACCCGCTGGGTCAAGATCAAGCGTCCCGTCGTGATTGTCGGTGGCGAGTTGGTTTTGTCGATGCTCGACCTGACCTACAACGAAACCGCCAAGTTCTACGAAGCGCCGTTCCAGATGAAAGCCAACGGCGGCATCTTCTTGATCGACGACTTCGGACGCCAGCAATGCCGCCCAATCGACCTGCTAAACCGCTGGATTGTGCCGCTCGAAAAGCGCTACGATTATCTGACTACTGTCACGGGCAAGAAACTCGAAATACCATTCGACCAGCTGATTATCTTTTCTTCCAACCTGGATCCGCAGGATCTCGCCGATGAAGCGTTCCTGCGTCGTATCAAGTATAAAATCAACGTGCGCGATCCAGACGAAGCACAATGGCGTCAAATCTGGCAGTTGGTGTGCAAAAGCCGTAAAATATTTTACGATGAGAAGGGCATCGACTACCTGCTGGAAAAGTGGTACAAGCCCTATGACCGCCCGTTACGCATGTGCCAGCCCCGCGACCTGCTGGACCAGATGATCTCGATGGCGAAATACAGCATGGAACAGGTGACCCTTGCCAACCCCGATCTGGTTGATGCTGCTGCTGGCACCTATTTCATCAGTGGGCCGCGCCAGAGCTTCGGGGCGAAAACGAATCTGTAAGAACAGACAAACAATCATCGCAGAATATTCGCCCAGCAACCACGAGCGACGAACTCGAGTTCGTCGCTCGTGGTTATTAACAGTACCTACAGTGTTACCTGCGGCTCATCTTAATGAGACCTTATCGTGATTTATGGAGGATCGTAAGTCCAGGTTGATGCCGATCACGCTACCCTATCACGGCACTCACGATAAAGCGTAACAATCGATATACCTTTGAGAGCAATTGGGAAATCTTGCAGCGTATGTCGTGGAGCAGCCGGGGTGAGCAACCTCGACGGTTGTTGATGCCTCATCTCAGTGTTTTGCTCTTGTGATAGACTGGGCAGAATTGTAGGACAAACTTGCAGCCACCGCATGCCGTAGAGCATGCACGTCGGCAAGAACTACTATGCTGGGAGAAGCCGTGACGAATCACATGAAGGTGACGGTGGAGATCGGACCGAAAGGCAAGAAAGTGGTGGCGGTGGCACCAGAGTGGCCCGGTTTCTCGCGTGGAGCGGCGACCGAGGAGGCCGCGATCAAACGCTTACTCTCGTATATTCCACGATATGCACCGGTAGCGAAACTGGCTGCGATGGATGCGGCATTCGTAGCAATCACCGACGCTGATGTGGTTGAGCGCTATCAGGGTACGGGTTCCACCGACTTCTGGGGCATCTCGTTCGCGTTTTCGCACATCGACAAGCAACCTATGTCTGGTGAAGCATTGGAGCGTGAACTGACACTGATGCGAGCGTGCTGGACGTTTTTCGATGATGTACGTTCGCACGTTTCGGCTGAGATGCAGCGGGGGCCACGCGGCGGAGGACGCGACCGGGACCGCATCGTCCAGCACACACTTGGCGTGGAGCAGGACTGGGCGAAGGGGCTCGGTGTACTCACGCCTGAGGACACGATGTTAACCGACGAGGAACTGAACGCGTATCGCGACGACTATTGCAACGCAATTCGGGCGTTCCATTCCGAGGGCAAAATGGCTCGCACCTGGCCGCTCCGATACCTGATTCGGCACACCGCGTTTCACACGCTCGATCATGCCTGGGAGATGGAAGACAAGGACCTGACTGCCAAATAAGCGCGACGTTGGGCGCCCGGACCTCCCAGTGCCCATCGAACACATCAGTCGGATGGCGACTGGGCTCCTTCACAGAAACCGAAGCACCCATTTCTTTCTCCTCTTCACACTGCCACGTTGATCACGATACAGCCTATTCTTTGCCTCGTTTCGATTGCGGTTGATAGACTGCTGTATTCGCTAGTCAGTACTGGGTCATCATCATCTCCGGTGGTCAGCGGTCGGTTATTGACATTATCCCCGCCACGTACTATACTTTGTGTACAAAGTACACAATCAAAGGAAGAAAGGTATGGAGTCGGAAGCGGAATCAGGGCAAGACTATCATTATCCGGCAATCACTGTCGATGTTGTTATCTTCACCTTGCAACGCGGCGAACTCCATGTGCTTCTGGTGCAGCGCAAGTATCCACCATTCGCGAACGCCTGGGCGATCCCTGGCGGCTTCGTGGGGGATAACGAGACGCTTGAAGCTGCAGCGCGGCGCGAACTCGCTGAGGAAACGGGGGTACGCGACGTGTATCTGGAGCAACTATACACCTTTGGCGATCCTGACCGCGATCCGCGGGGGCGCGTGATCAGCGTCGGATATATCGCTCTGGTACGAGCCGAGCGCCAGCGTCTAGCGGCGGCCACGGATGCTGCTGCGGTCCGCTGGTTTCCCGCAGACGAACTGCCACAAACACTGGCATTCGATCATGACCGCATCGTTCGCTATGCCATCGACCGTCTGCGTTCCAAACTTGAATACACCACCCTGGCCTTCCAATTGTTGCCAGAAGTCTTTAGCCTACCCGAACTCAAGCAAATCTACGAGCAGATTCTTGGCGAGCCCCTGGACCGTGGCAACTTCTATCGCAAAATCAAAGCGGCGGAATTGCTAGAAGAAACGAGCGGATTTCGTGAGGGCAAAGGGCGTCCCGCCCGGCTGTACCGCTTTCAGCCCGAAGCCCGCGAGGGCGACTTTGTGTTTCGCTGGCGCGAGGCGCGTGTCCGCAACGGCGGCAGTGCTACTCGCGACGCCAGCAGCCTGCGCGAAGATTGGTAGAAGACATTGCCTACGCACCTACGCGCTATATGCTTAGCCTTGAAAGGAAACAACGATGCTCCAACAACGCCTAACTGAATCATCGGCTCCCTTCCTCGATCATGTGCAATCGTGGTACGAAGCCCTTCCTCCGGCATCACTCGACGCGGTGATCGGCGACGATCCATCGCGTGTGGCAATCTTTTGTGTGGATGTCATCGTGGGGTTTTGTAAGCAAGGCGCGTTGGCGAGCGAGCGCGTGAACACCATCGTCGCTCCTATCGTCGAGCTCTTTACAGCGGCACACGCACGCGGCGTTCGTCATTTCGTTCTGCCACAGGACACACATGATCCCGATGCAATCGAATTCGCGCAGTTCGCGCCACATTGTATTCGCGGCACCGAGGAATCCGACACTGTACCGGAACTGTTGGCGCTGCCTTTCGCGTCAGATTACACCATCATTCCCAAGAACTCAATTGGGGCGTTCGTAGGGACGACGCTCAGCGTATGGATGAGCGAGCATCCAGAGATCGATACCTGTATCGTGGTCGGTGATTGCAGCGACCTGTGTACCAATCAGCTTGCGATGCACCTGCGACTAGACGCGAATGCGCGCCAGCTCCAACGGCGTGTGGTACTGGTCGAAAATTGCGTGCAAACCTTCGACCTACCCGTCGATATCGCGCATCAGATTGATGCATTCCCGCACCCAGGCGATTTCTACCATCTGGTATTCCTGCACCACATGGCACAGAACGGCGTCGAAGTCGTTTCTCGCCTACGCTAGCAATCCACCAACACCCTGCATCTACTCCCAGGGCGTAGATGCAGGGTGTGGCGTACACCACTTTCAACGGCCATACCAGTGTAACGTACGACATGTCAGCGGAATAATGGATAGGCCTTGGCTGCGATGGACTTCACGCAGGTAGTGATAACATACCGCGTTCTACCATGTAGGCAAGGCGCGGGGAAGTTTCGAACCCGTGTGCTTCACATGTGCTGTGCCTGATCGAACCTTGCAATATGCACTGATCACAGGATTATGGAAAGTAGCGGCAGATCAACGGTCAAGCACAGCGATGCCGGTCCAGGCTTGTTTCTGAGAGCCGAACTTCGGCTCCGCGCCATGATGAAGCGCCACCAGCGTCCAACCGTGGGCGAACAGTTCGATGCAATCCTGCTCGGAAAAGAAACGTTTGTAGCGTCCGTTCTGCGCGAACACCCCAGGCTCGATCTCGGTCCCTACACCATAGCCCGAGCTTGTATCGCCCGCAGCGTTAACCTGGAACGCCAGCGCCTTACCCGGTTTTAACACACGCGCGATCTCGGCGACGATTGCATGCGTCCGTTCATGTGACAAGTAATGCAAGCACAAACCGGCGATCGCTATGTCGAACACACGCTCGCGGAAGGGCAGGGATTCAGCGAGATTAGCTTGAACAAGATGAGCCTGTGGTGCTGCGATAGCGGCCTGCTCGTAGACCGTTCAGCGACAGATCGAGACCAAATACTGTGCGCTCCGCTCCCATCAGTTGCCGCGTTTCATTGCCACGTCCACAGCCAAGTTCTAGGATCGTGCCACGGGCTTCGAGGTTCGCCGCAGCCAGCATCGTTTCAAGCCATCCAAGCGTCATCTGGCGATGCTGTTCAGGGATCGGCTGTGCGTACACGTTGTCCCAAAAGCGTTGCTGGGAGGTTTCGCTCATCTAGGTTCCTGGTTATAAAACATGCCGGTAGCCCGCGGTCTACCGGCATGTAGCCTGAATCGTCGCCGTTTATTCGACGTCCAAAAGCTCCAGATGGAGTTCCCGAAGCTGGCGTGGATCGACCTGTGAAGGCGAGTGCATCATCAGGTCTTCCGCACGTTGCGTCTTGGGGAAGGCGATCACTTCGCGGATGTTATCCTCGTCGCACAAGCAGCGACATGATGCGGTCGATGCCAGGGCGCGATGCCACCGTGCGGCGGTGCGCCATACTCGAAGGCGTCGAGCATATGGCCGAAGCGGCGATAGATCTCTTCCTGCGAATAGTTCAAACGCTCGAAGATACGCTGCTGGATTGCCCGGTCGTGGATACGGATCGAGCCCGACGCCAGTTCGTAGCCGTTGCACACCAGGTCGTAAGCGGCGGCCCGTACCTCGCCCGGTGCGCTGTCCAGCTTATCGACATCCTCGGGATGCGTCATACAGAACGGATGATGCTGCGCATCCCAGTGCTGCCGCTCCTCGTTCCATTCGAACATCGGGAAATCGAACACCCAGCCGAAGGCCAGCAGGTCGGGATCGCCCAGCTTGAGCCGGCGTCCGAACTCGCGGCGCAGCTTGTCGAGCGATGCGGCGACGACATCGTTGTTATCGGCGACGAACAGCAACAGATCGCCGGGCTGTCCTTCCAGTTGCGCGACCAGCGCTGCATCTGCTCCGGGCGTGAAGAACTTGCTGAACGATGACCGAAAGTTGCCGTCGGCTTCGACGACCAGCCACGCAACGCCTTTGGCACCACCGGTGCGTGCGACTTCGCTCAGTTCGTCCAGTTGCTTGCGCGTATAGGTACCACAGCCTGGTACGCGGATCGCCTTTGACCCGACCACCCTCTTCCAGCGCGTTGGTGAACACGCACAAACTGCGATTCGCGCACCGCTCGGCGACATCCATCAGTTCCATACCAAGCCGCAGGTCGGGCTTGTCGCTAGCCGAAGCGATCCATCGCCTCATGGTAGCTCAAGCGTGGGAACGGCGTCAGCACGCGCTTGTGCGGCGTGACCGTCGGCGACCAGTTCGGTCATAAGCTGCTCGATCAGTTGCAGAATATCTTCCTGCTCCACGAAGCTCATTTCGACGTCGAGTTGCGTAAACTCCGGCTGACGGTCGGCGCGCAGATCCTCGTCGCGCATACAGCGTGCGATCTGGAAATAGCGGTCGAAGCCCGCCACCATCAACAACTGCTTGAGTTGTTGCGGCGATTGCGGCAACGCATAGAACTCGCCAGGATGCAGACGTGACGGCACCAGGTAGTCGCGTGCGCCTTCGGGCGTCGATGCCATCAGCATCGGCGTTTCGATCTCCAAGAATCCGCGTGCGCTCATGAAGTCACGCATGAACTTGACGGCCTGATGGCGCAGCATGATGTTGCGCTGCATGCGCTGGCGACGCAGGTCGATATAGCGATAGCGCAGCCGCACCGACTCGTCCTCGCCGCCTTCCTTGGCGACATAGATCGGCGGGGTCTTGGCTGGGTTGAGCACCTGTACCTGCTTCGGCGACGACCTCAATATCGCCGGTTGCGAGTTCGGGATTACGCGCCTCGGCAGGGCGTGCGCGCACGCTGACCGTGATCTGCAGGACATACTCGGCGCGAGCATCGGACAACGCCGCGTGTGCTTCAGGATGCGAGGTCGCATCGACGGCGATCTGGGTCATGCCATAGCGATCGCGCAGATCGACGAAAATCAGCGGACCGTGGTCACGCCGCCGATTGAGCCATCCGGCGAGGGTTACTTCTTCACCCGCGTTCTCGATGCGTAACTCTCCACATGTATGCGTCCGTAACATGAAAGCTCCTTAACGCGACCAACCACGAACGCCCATTATCAGGCGAGATGAACAAGCATGTCATCTCACAACACGCAAGAGGCACGTTCGGTGATGTTGCTACGATGATATAAACAATGACGACCAGCATCATGGAGCCACCATTGGGCGACTCCACATCTGTACTGCAACGAATTATACCTGAGTGAGCAGGATACAGATTATACGAAGGCCTCGAGCAACAACCCATGTCATACGCTATAGAATAGGTATGTATCGACAAGGACCGAACGCTATGGGTTTCATCTCACATCAACCACGCTCCCGTCGAACCGAGTTATCGGTTCCCGCCAACAACCTGCGCTTCATTGCGAAGGCGGCCGCCAGTGCCGCTGACGAGATCATCCTGGATCTCGAAGACTCGATTGCGCCAGCCATGCGCCCCGAAGCACGCAGGATCGCGGCGCAGGCACTCAACGAGACCGATTGGGGACACCGTTTGCGTGCGGTCCGCGTCAACGACGTGCGAACACAATGGTTTTATCAGGACCTGATCCCGGTGGTCGAAGCGGCGGGTGCGAATATCGACGCAATCATTCTGCCCAAAGTCAATCGTCCTGAGGATGTGTATATGCTGGACATGTTGCTGAGCCAGATTGAAACAGCGAAGGGTATTCAGCACCGGATCGCTATCGAAGCCCAGATCGAAACCGCCGAGGGCATGGCGAACGTCGAGCCGATCGCCCGTTCCAGTCGCCGCCTCGCGACGCTGATCTTCGGACCAGGCGATTATGCTGCCTCGATTGGCGTGCCCGTGCTGGAGATCGGCGCACACAATCTGGACTACCCCGGTCATCTATGGCATGCTGCCCTGAGCCGCATCGTCGTCGCAGCAAAGGCAGCCGGGCTAGAAGCACTGGATGGTCCGTACGGTGCTTATCAGGACCTCGACGGCCTACGCACGAGTGCGGGGCTAGCACGGATGCTTGGCTGTGACGGGAAGTGGGCGATCCATCCGGCACAAATCGAGCCGATCAACGTTATATTCACGCCGTCCGAGGCAGAATTGCGCCGCGCCCAGGACATCCACGACCGCTATCAGGCCACACTTGCGGGGCAGAGCGCTGGAGCATTCAGCATCGGCGGCGAACTGATCGACGCGGCATCGCTGCGTATGGCAGAACGCACGCTGGCGCGGGTGCGGCGACCACCCACCGACGACCCATCAGCGGAAACGGCATGACGTTCTAGCAAGAAGTTTCCAGTTCCGCCACAGCTTGCCACCAGGAACCTGGATTTCGCTCAGGCACGAGGTGTCCTGGCAAACACGAGGGCTATGCTCAAAACATAGCCCTCGTGTTCCATGTCGTACGAAGGGTTAGAATGTTGTGGTCAGGTCAATCGTGCGTCCCGTTCGCGCCGATTCGGTGGCTTTGAGCATGATCTCCAGGACGTGCCGAGCATGTTCGGCGCTGAGAACATTCTTGGTATCCCCGCGCACGCAATCCACAAAGTAATCGACAAGGGCGGCTCGCAGGATCGAATCGTAATGCTCCCCGGCTTTTGCTAATGCAGCGGTATCGGCGGCTTCCCACGAACCACCTCCGCCTTCAGGGTTGACGCGGAAAATCTCGAACGGCGGTGCACCCGCACGCACTGCAGGATAGTCGTTGATGCTAATAGTGCCTTTACGTCCGAAAATTTCGATGCGTGGGCTTTTCGCCGCATTGACGTTATACGTGCCATCGACGACCGCGAACGCTGAATCGCCGAAATCGAGCATCACCAATGTATTGTCGTCTTCAGTAACTTCGATTTCCTTGCCCGCGTATGGTCCCGCTGCCACAATTCGGACCGGATCGGTGATACCCGACATCGCACTCACGCGCTTAGCAGGCCCGAGGTAGTTCGTGATCTCGTGAATGCCGTACACGCCCATATCGAACAACGGACCTGCGCCCTTTTGGTAAAACCAGGTAGGATCGGTAGGAAAAGGCGTTGCGGCAGGACCGCCATGCGAACTTCGCACACGGGCGAACGCTACACGTCCGATCGCACCTTCCCGCAACAGTCGGCGAACTTCGAGATGTGTCGCCAGCACTGCCAGCATCGGAGCGCATACAAAGGTCAGGTTGCCCTGGTTGACAGCGTCGACGAGTGCATTGGCCTCTTCCAATGTCGTCGCCAGCGGTTTCTCGGAAATGCAATGCTTGCCCGCTTCCAGAATCTTGAGCGATGTCGCGTAGTGGAAGGGAATCGACGTGATGTTCAGCACCGCATCAATGTCAGCATGTTCGAGCATATCGTCAAGGCTGCCGTAGGCTTGCGGAATCTGAAAGTTGCGTGCCGCTGCCTGAGCGCGTTCGAGCAGCACATCGGCAACAGCCACAACCTCGACCTTTTCGTGCATCAAACGCAGATTAGGCAAATAACCAACCGAGGCGATGGCGATGTTGCCAGTTCCGAGAACTCCGAAGCTTAATGGGTTGCCGTTCCATCGGGAATAGCTCCTTCTATAATGCGCGCCGACCACGGTCGACTGACCACGGCAACCAAGCAGCACCCTGGTTATACACTCACCATTATTGACGGGTCGGGTTGGTGTATTCGAGATTGCTACCAGTCGATAGTATGACAATCATTCTCCAGTAGTCAATTTTAGTTGTCGATGATCAATAGTCAATCGCTCGCTGGCTTGCGTCAGCGGCATCGTCAAACCTGGTGCCACGGATACGCGATTTGATGATGCCGATTGTGCTCGGTGCCATGCTCAGTTCATGCACACCCAACCCCATCAGCGCGAGGACCGCTTCGGGGTCGCCGGCAAGTTCGCCGCATACTGAAACGGGAATGCCCGCATGACGCGCGCTCTTAACAGCCTGGGCGATCAGCCGAAACACCGCCGGATCGCTCGAATCGTAGCGCCCCGCTAGTTCCGCCAGTGTCCGGTCAGCGGCAAGGGTATACTGCGACAAATCATTGCTCCCAATCGAGAAAAACGCAGCGTACTTCGCCAGATGATCAGCCATCACAGCGGCGGCAGGCGTTTCGATCATAATGCCAAGTGGAATATCGAGGCGATGCTCAATGCCTTCAGCGGCAAGCGCATGAGAGGCAGCCTGGAGTTGCGCCCGCGCCCACAGCACGTCTTCCTGTGTGGAAACCATCGGCACCATTACGCGCAGGTCGCCATGCAACGCTGCACGTAGCAATGCTCGTAGTTGTGTGGCAAAAATATCGGGGAACCGTCGCAAAAAGCGCACGCCGCGCTCGCCAAGAAAGGGGTTTGGCTCGGAGCGACTCGGCAGGTACGGCAGCGGTTTGTCGCCGCCAACGTCGAGCATCCGAATTACGACAGGGCGATTACTCATTTGTTCGAGAACGGCAACATAGTTGGCCACCTGTTCATCTTCATCGGGAGGACAGGGCCGACCAAGGAACAGAAATTCAGTCCGAAACAGTCCGATGCCTTCGGCTCCCGCGATCAAGGCAGCACCAACATCGTCTGGACCACCGATATTTGCCCACAAGGCGATACGATGTCCGTCAATGGTTTCGGCGGGCAGATCGCGTTCGAGTAGGCGCTGTTGTGCCGCCGCCTGTTCGCGGGCTTTAATCTGCATATAGCGTGCGTGCGTTGGCTCGTCGGGATCGAGGATCACAGTCCGCGATGCACCGTCGAGGATTGCAGATGTTCCCTGGGCAATGTTGAGGATAGCCGGTCCCATGCCCAGCACCACCGGAATACCCAGCGAACGTGCCAGAATCGCCGCGTGACTCGTTATCGTACCGCCCGCTGTTGCGAACCCGCCCAGATCATCAAGCGGCAGATTCAGGGTGTCAGCCGGAGTGAGTTCCTGCGCCACCAGGATCGAGCCAGGATTCAGCGACATCGATTCGGTGCGACCACCTGCCAGCAGCGTCGCGCCCACACCGCGAATATCGGCAGCACGCCCGCGCAAATATGCATCAGGTAAGCTATCAAGCGTTCCGGCGAGTTCCTCTACTGCTACCCGAATCGCATCAGCTAGCAGCGCCCCGCGCCCAACGCGCGCCTCGACTGCTCGTTCGAGCGCAGGATCGGCGACCAGCAGGGCTTGTGCGTCAAAGATAGCGGCTTCGGCGGGCATGCCCGCGCCGCGCAATTGTTCGGCGAGCTTACCAAAATACTCCATGGCACGGTCGCGCAGAACCGCGAACGGCGGCAATTCGGCGGCGACGGCAGGCTGAAACTGAACGAGTGGCCCCAGAGCGATTCCAGGTGTACCACCAGCACCACGTAGCTGAATCATACATCCTCGAAGTTTTGCGCGATCAGATGCAACAATGCTGCGATAGCCACATCGGCACCCTTGCCTTCGGCACACAAGCGGATCTGGTGTCCTTGCCCAACCCCACACTGCATCAAGCCCAGCATGCTTTTCGCGTCGACCTCCGGCGCGTTCGGGCGTGACAAGTTTTGAATGCGCACGATGCATTCAAAGCGTGCGGCAGTTGTCACGAAACGTGCCGCAGGACGTAGATGTAAGCCCGCCGGATGCTCGATCACGACTGTTGCTTCAACGCTCGTATCGGCGACACTGCGATTCGCGCCCTCCGGCACCCAATCGCCAGTTTTATGCAACTCGCGAGCGCGCTCGGCAGCTTCGGCAGTTTGCTCAAGGCTCGAACCAACCGACGCCTCGACTGCCGCTAATACCGCCCCCTCGACTAGCGGCGCGTTACTCAGATGTAACGGATATGGCACATTTTCCAATGCGATCTCAGCGCTCAGCAGCGCGCTACCAAGATCCATCAACACCAGCACGCCATCAGGACCTGCGATCGCGTCGAACCCGGCGCGGATACCGTCGGGATCGGTGCCGATACGTCCGTCGAACGTGCCGCCCACTGCCGCGATCTGGACACGGTTGCCGGTCATTTGTTCCGCCAGTTCTTTGATCCCGGTGGCAATATGGGCACTATGAGAGACGATAAGTAAGCTAACCATCGAGCCTCCTCGTCGCCCCGCGCTGGCTTCGCGCAGAAGGAGCGACCGAATACACGAAATTGCTTACGCCGGCTGCGGTGGATAGCGCAACGCAACAGGTGGTATGGACATCGTGGTCCCTGGTTCGCATCGTTGTCTGAGATCTACAAGTATAGCCGCAATATGTCTGCTGCGTGTAGGAAAAACGAATAGATTGGTGCGTCAATAGAAGAGCCTATACTTAGTTGATTACGTGGCCATTCGATGGTTGATTGTACGCAGTATTGATCTTCGTCGCCCCGATGACAAGATACTGGCCGACCCGGCACGTTACCAGAACACGACGTGCCTACGGTATCCTACACGCTGCACCCCCGCCGCGCTAGGGTATTTCACCTTTCAATGCAACAACCGTGTATGATTCGACATCGGCGACAATTGAAACGCCGGGGATCGTGCGTAACCTTGCTTCCGTCGCTTGCCACCCGCTCTGTCCTGGCTGGTCGTAAAAGCTCCGGTCAACGAGCAGGTAACGAATATCCATCCTACGTAACGCCTCTATTGCCGTTGGTGCAGGAAAATCAGCCCCGGCTGCAGCGAACTTCTTGAAAGATTCTGGAAGATGCTGGGGGTGGTTGAAGGCGGGCAAGTGCTTGCCATGAAACAACGAGCCGAACATCGCCTCGTAGTTGTCGTGTCCCGCTGGTAGGAAAGCCGCCGCGAAATCACCCGGCTGCGCGGCAAGCCAACGGTCGATCGGGCGCGGCTCCAACGCCGAACTTTCGACTCTCCCAGGAACCATATCGACCAGCACCAGCGCCAGACACACGCCACCGATCAGCCAGCGGCGACGTGGGAAACGCTGGACGAGCAAACTCATGCCGAATCCTGCCAGCAACGCTACAAAGAGCATCGCGACGACAGCAAATCGCGACCATACACGCATCAAATCCATGAACGGAACGTGCGCAAGGTAATAGGCAGGCAACCAGAACGGAGTATCAGCTTGCAAGGGATCGCCGTTGACGCGAACGTGCAGGTCGGTTCCCAGTGCAAAGACGAGAGCGGTGATCAGCGTCCCGAACCAAACAGTTATATGAGCGCGGTACTTATTGCCTCGCCAGCATAGCGCGACGAATGCAAGCACAATGGCAACGATGCCCAGGTATAGGGTGTGTTCGATCCAGGTCGGGCGAGGATACCATCGCTCGACCAGCGCGCCCCACAACGGATGGAGCCGCGAAGGAACCACGAAGTCAAGCGGGTTGGCCGACCAGCCGCGTGTATCCTGCAGGTTGTAGGGCACGTAGAGCGTTTCGGTCCAAGCCAGCAGGTAGTTAATCGACGCGACGACAGCCCCCGCGATCACTGCCAACGCCCAGCGCCAACCATAGCGTAGGAGGTCGCGCAGACGCCGCCGCAGCGTCAACAGCGTATAGGCAGCGCCAGTGACGCCAGCAATCAGCAGGTAATACTGCGAGGTGATGCCGACCACAAATGTCGCCGCTGCCAGCAGAACGAGTTTGCGCCACGAGGGACGCGGCGGCTGCAGCGCATAATCGAGCACCCAGAAAAACACCACGAGTGCCTGAGTCGAAACCAGAAACGGATGCCCATAACTATGAACGACGCGATAGGGCATCAGCAGAAAGATGCATCCGGCGACGAACGCGGCAAACCGTTGGCGCGTGAGGTGATACACCCACCCATAGACGAGCAACCCTGAAAGTGCATAGCCGAGATACATCACGAGGTTATACCCGAAGGTCGGACCAAGCGCCAGGGTCGCAGGTACGACCGCCAGCATACTACCCCAGGGCGCGTCAGTGGCAGTGAGCAATAACGAATCGGGATAGTTCAGGCGCGGATCGACGAACGGGTTTTCGCCCAGAACCAGCGCTTGCGCGAACCACCCCGTCATATACGCATACTGGATATTATCGCCGCCCCAGCCGATGATACGCGTGCGTGGATGGTCAAGAACGGCGTATAACGGCAGGAGCGCCAACACACACATAGCGACGACCGCAAGACTATGTCGCCCTTTGAGCAACAGCATCCGGGCAGTCCAGGAACGCCATAGGTCGCTCCATCGGTATTCCGCAGGGGAGGTTCGTTCGACGGTCACAGGTTCCATGTCGTTGGACTGGACGATGCTAGGCGATCCAGCCAAATGTTCGCTCCACAGCCCGTTTCCAATCGTCGATAAAGTGCAGCACGACGCTGCTCATCCATGCTGGGCTTCCAAATCCGATCGACCTGCCAGTTTTGGCGCAGATCGTCGAGATTACTCCAAAATCCTGTGGCAAGTCCGGCGGCATACGCCGCGCCCAGCGCCGTTGTTTCCGCAACGCGAGGCCGAATGACCTCCACGCCGATCATATCAGCCTGAAACTGCATCAACATCGTGTTGACGACCATCCCGCCATCTACTTTGAGGGCTTGCAGCCGAACACCGGAATCCTGCTCCATGGCGTCGAGGACTTCGCGGGTTTGAAAGGCGGTCGCTTCCAGCGCAGCGCGGGCGATATGTCCCTTGTTCGTGTAGCGCGTCATGCCGACAATCGCGCCGCGTGCATCACTACGCCAGTACGGAGCAAACAAGCCCGAAAACGCCGGAACGAAATACGACTCCACCATTATCCTCGACGGTGCGGGCAAGCGCTTCAACATCTTCCGACGCTGCAATGATCTGCAAATTATCGCGGAGCCATTGCACGAGCGATCCGGTCACGGCGATCGAGCCTTCCAGCGCGTACACGGCTGGCGCGTCACCAAACTGATAGGCGACCGTCGTTAACAAGCCATGTTGCGAGACGACCGGCATGGTGCCGGTGTTCATCAACATGAAGTTGCCGGTCCCATAGGTATTCTTGGCCTCGCCCACCTCGAAACAGGCTTGCCCGACCACCGCTGCGTGCTGATCACCGAGCAGACCGGCGATCGGCACGCCTTCGAGGATGCCACGAGCGGTCGCGTACTGCTGGCTCGACGGACGAATTTCGGGCAACAATGAGCGTGGAATGCCCATAATATCTAGAATATCGTCGTCCCAATCTAGTGTGCGTAAATTCATGAGCATGGTGCGCGATGCATTCGTCACATCGGTGATATGCACGCCACCGTCGGGACCACCGCTCAGCCACCATAACAGAAACGTGTCGATCGTACCAAACAAAAGCTCGCCACGTTCGGCGGCAGCACGAGTACCTGGCGTTTCGTCCAGCAGCCAGACGATCTTGGGACCCGCGAAGTAGGTTGCCAATGGTAAGCCCGTGCGCGAGCGAAAGCGATCCTGCCCGCCTTCCTGCGCGAGCCGATTAATGATGCCATCCGTACGCGTATCCTGCCAGACGATCGCGTTGGCGACGGGCTTTCCCGTTTTACGCTCCCACATGACGGTGGTTTCGCGCTGGTTAGTAATACCGATCGAGACGATATGGCGCGGCTCGAGGTCGCCAGCGGCGAGCGCCCCCTGGATCACCTCCTGGGTACGCTGCCAAATTTCCATGGGATCATGTTCGACCCAGCCTGGTCGTGGAAAGATTTGCTGGTGTTCACGTTGATTCGCGGCGATGACTTCGCCTCGACGATTGAAAATCATACAGCGTGTACTGGTGGTCCCCTGGTCGATCGCCAGAACATACTGCCGCGCTGCAAGCTGTTCGTCCTGCGCCATGCCTCGCTTATCCTTTCAACTATTGCTCGGCACACTCGATCAGGTTGTCGAGCATTGCCTTGAGTAAATAATATGTTGATGTCGCGCCGGGGTCCTGGTGTCCAATCGAACGCTCGCCCAAATAGCTCGCCCGTCCTTTTGTGGCAACCATCGGGATTGTGGCGCGCATACCATGCTCGGCGGCGTCGACAGCCGCACGAAGCGCCACAATCAGGTCGGGCTGCTCAGCCATCGCCGTACGTAACGCATCGACCGCTGGCGCGAAGGCATCGACCATCGTTTTTTCGCCTCGTTGTGCGCGACCACGTCCTTGAATCCCTTCCAGGGCTGCTTCCATCGCCGCAACGACCTGCGTTTCGTCGATCTCGTGCAAGTCGGCGAGTTTCATGCCACTACGAATGAAGGCCGTGCCATACAACGGTCCCGCCGAGCCGCCAACCGTCGACACCAGGGTCATACCAACGGTCTTGAGCATGGTACCGATGTCTCGTCCTACCAAATCAGGCAGTTTCGCAGCCACGGCCTCGAAACCACGTTCGAGGTTCGTGCCGTGGTCGGCATCGCCGATCGCGCTGTCCAGTCGTGTCAATTCATCACGGTGCATCGTGATCTCGGTTCTCACGCGTTCAAGATAGCGCATGACATGTTCAGCAGTGATCACCATGCGATAGAATCCTTCCTACGCTCCCCAGCGCAGCGCCGGTGTGTGAATCGGCGCATCCCAGAGCCGGATCAATTCGTCATCCAGCGCTGCCAGCGTAATCGAGCATCCCGCCATATCCAGGGCGGTGATGTAGTTGCCCACCAGGTTGCGAGCGATCTCGATTCCTTGCGCCGCAAGGTAGCGTTGCAATTCGTTGTATACGATATATAACTCGTTGAGCGGGGTCGCGCCCATGCCGTTCACCAGTGCGAATACGTTATCGCCGCGCCCTAGCGACGCATCGGCAACGATAGGGCGTGCCAGCAATTCCACCAATTCCGATGCGGGCAGGGTGGCAATACGTCGTCGTCCCGGTTCGCCATGAATCCCGATGCCTAGCTCGATCTGATCGGCGGGCAGGTCGAAAGTGGCTTGCCCGGACGCAGCGACCGTACATGACGTAAGGGCTACGCCCATCGAACGCCCGGTCGCCCGGACCTGCTCGCAGAGTTGTTTGATCTCAGCCAACGTCCGGCCTTCTTCCGCGGCGGCTCCCGCGATCTTTTCCACCAGCACCGTCGTACCGACGCCGCGCCGTCCGACGCTGTCGCGCTGATATCGATCGCTACATCGTCGTCGATCAGCACGGTGGCGATTTCAATGCCGTCAGCTTGTAACAGGTCCGCCGCGATCTCGAAGTTGAGTACATCGCCAGTATAGTTTTTGACGATGTGCAGGACACCCGCGCTACCATTGATGGCGTGGGTGGCGGCGACGATTTGATCCGGTACTGGCGAGGTGAAGATCGGTCCGGGACAAGCCGCGTCGAGCATGCCGCGCCCAACATAGCCGCCATGTAGTGGCTCGTGACCGCTGCCACCGCCCGACAAAATGCCGACCTTACCAGCAACGGGCGCGTCGATTCGCACGATGAAATCAGGATCATAGGAGACACGAAGAACATCGGCGTGTGCGGATGCCAGCCCGGCTAGCCCATCGCGCACCTCGCTTTGGGGCGAGTTGATAAGCTTTTTCAACCGAACCATCCTTACACTTGAAACCCGCATCCAAACACGTAGGTCGCTCCAACACAGTATAGCACTACCGCCGAGCGACCTACGTGTTTGGATGGGTTACTGCCCACATACATGATTCCTAACGATGGTACAATGATCGACGCATGGCGGAGGTCTGTCGTATGGATATGTCCGTCCTGGTTCTGAACCATAATTTCGAACCACTCAACGTATGTAACGCACGTCGCGCACTCGGTCTGGTGCTTGGTGGCAAGGCCGAAGTCCTCGAACACAACCACCATAGTATCGGCACGCCTTCAAGAAGCTATCCACTGCCTTCTGTGATCAGGCTCAGCCACATGATTCGCCGTCCCATACCGAAAGCAAAATTATCCCGCCGTGAAATTTTCCGGCGGGATGCTTATACCTGCCAGTATTGTGGACAGCGAACTCATGACTTAACGATTGACCACGTTATACCGCGCTACCGTGGTGGTGCCTATAGCTGGGAAAACCTGGTCAGCGCGTGTCGTAGCTGCAACCATCGCAAAGGGGGTCGTACGCCCGATGAAGCACGTATGCGTCTGCGAACGACTCCCCGATGCCCGCGGGTCGGCCCGTATTACACGATCGAACGCACCCTACGCGACGGCGACTATATGCAATGGCGCAGATTCCTTCCTGCTTCACTGGCCGGAGATTGAAGCTTAACCCGTAAAAGAAGTGAGATTCTACTCGTGGGAAGCTCGCTGGCATGTCCGGCGTACATGGTTATGAATGTCTGCGTCGCCCATATCGTAGCGGCGATGGCGATCGCATGTTGCCGCACATACCGCGCTCGCTTATAATCGTAGCAGCGACGCATTGGGCGCAGCTCACCATGGGTGTTGCTTTTCCCCACGCGCTGGTACATCTAATGCAGGTGTGTCTGACGCGAGGAGACGGTATGGCAGGCGTATTCCTCCAAACGATCTTTGATGAAGTCCGTCAGGCGCTTGATTCGGGCAACTACGAACGTGCCGTCGGCATGGCGCAGCATATCCTCCAACATGTCCCGACAGCGATCGAGGGTCATCGCTTGTTGGGCGAAGCGTACCTCAACGCTGGACAGTTCGAGCCAGCATGCGAGGCGTTCGAGGAGGTGTTACGTGCCGATCCCGAACACATTGCAGCGTATTACGGCCTTGGCTTGGCACGGCGCAGCCTCAATCAAACATCGGAAGCGATCCATGCGCTGGAACAGGCGTTGGAAATCCAACCAAACCTGGCTGAATTACGCACGCAGTTGCTCCAACTGTATGCCGAAACACCCAACTCTGCCGGACAGTTTCGCCTGAGCCGCTCCGGTCTTGGGCGGCTGTACGCACGCGGTCAGATGTACACCCAGGCCATAGATGAGTTTCGTGCAGTCCTCGACAACGAACCGAACCGCGATGACGTGAGTGTGGCGCTCGCCGAAGTTTTATGGCGCGATGGACAGGAAGATGCCGCCGTCGAATGGTGTCGCATCACAACTGAAGCCAAGCCCGAACTTTTCAAACCGACGTTGATTTTGGGCTACCTGCTTCTTGCCGCAGGACAACCAGAAGGCGAGCCGTTGTGGCGTCGCGCCATCGCTCAGGAGTCAAGTTTCGCCACCGCCGAATCGTTGTTCGAGGTTCTACCCCCTATTCAAATCGACGAGCCAGTTGTGCCCGCTTTCGACGAACAGGCATGGCGTGCGGCGAACGCCCCCGCCGTGGTCGCGACGGATGAGCCGGACGCTACACAATCAGCGCCGTCCGACGGTCAATCTGACGACGACTTGCTCGCCAGTCTGCTCGGGTTCGATTTCGGCGACGACACGGACGTCACGCCCGAACCGGAAGCCGCCGCGCCATCTTCCGCCGATGTAACGGAGGAGGAAGCAGCCGCACCAGCAGCCACGACGGCAGACCCTGCCGAAGCCGTCGATAGCTCCGACCAGGGCGAACGCGCCGATACCAATACCGAGCCTCCAATCGACATGCCGGACCAGGCACCAGACGCAGATTTGATTCCCGCCGCTAACCTCTCCGACCTTACAGTGACTGAACCAACTCCGTCGGATGATGGTCTGCCTGGCACAGACGCCGAACCGTATCCGATGTTCCGACGACCACAATGGAGTGCTACGACCTCGTTCGGTCGTGTCGAGCCGTTCCGGTTAGAAGATTGGGATGCATCACCGGAGCAGGTCGAACAGTCGGAAGCGGAATCGCCCAACACCGCGCAAGCAGCACCGGCACCTGTTTCAGAAACATCTTCAGTCACGACGACCGATGCTGCACCCGAACCGCCTGCGGCGATGACAACCGGTACCGCGCCCGAATCACCGCCGCACGATGTGCCCACACCGGAGTCAGCAGCACAGAGCGCACAATCTACGGCATCGGACAGCAACGAGCGCGCTCCGTTTGGCGATATTAAGCCATTTTCGCTGGCGGACCTCGATGACGAGTTTGACGACGACCGTTCTTCGTTCGTCGATATCGCTGGCGACGATATACACCCGTTTTCGTTGCGCGAACTTGGCCTAGATTCGCAAGGCGCGGGCGATACAGAAGCATCTACCCAGCCGACGACGTTTCAGGGCGAGAGTGACACATCGTTTTCGTTGCGAGAACTTGGGCTGGGGCAAAACCGTGATAGCACACGCATACCAGACCATTCCACACGTGACACCGCCGATGCCTACGGCTCGTCACTCGACCGCGAGGACGCGCCACCGTACGAGGGCTCGAGTCTTGGCTTCGGCGACGACGAGCGTACCGAATGGGAAAAGAACGCGCAGCCTGAGCAGGGACCCTGGAACGACCCAGGGTTGTATGATGCCGATACCACCGTGCAGGAACCGGTGACACCATTTTCACTGGCGGATCTGGGCTTGACGGAGGAGGAACTCGAACGCTGGAGCGTCGATACCGCGATACCTCCGACAGCACCGCTCGCGCCTCCTCACGAAGAAACGACACGATTTTCGCTAGCGGATTTCGAGCCAAGCGCGCCATCCACCGTTACGAACGCTGCGCCCCATCAAGATGATGAGCAAGCATCGATACATACGGCGGAAACGCAACCATTCGACGTATCGGCACTGCTCGCAGAAGACGACACAGCGGACGAACCCGCTGCTCAACCTACTGCTGAGCCGGATGAGCCACAAGCGCCGGAAGCGCCGCCTCTGCCAGAACATCCGACGCTTCAACGCTTACACGATCAACTCGCACTCGACACCGAAAACCACACATTGCGCTTGGCGCTGGCGCGTGCGAACGCCCAACTCGCCAACACCGAACAAGCATTCGAGCAGTACAAGCAGTTAGTGAAGCGCGGCGTCATGATCGAACCGACCCTTGAGGACCTGAATGATCTGCTCGACACAACAGACGACCGTGGCACGCTACGACGTATTCATCGGCTAGTCGGCGACGTGTATATGCAGCAGGGACGTGTGGACGAGGCAGTCACGGAGTATAGCTGGACCTGACAGCGGTTGCCGCCGCCCCATGGATCGAGTACACTACCAGCCGAAGGACCGCTCGGCGGTCCTTGTTTATGGTGCAAATGAATCGCCGTACATCGGCGACACGGTAAGGAAAAAGTATGGAACGCTCTTTGGTTATTCTGAAACCCGACGCGGTTCAGCGCGGATTAGTCGGCCCGATCCTGGGTCGTCTGGAAGCACGCGGCCTCAAAATCATCGGCATGAAGCTGATGCAGATGGACGAAGGCCTGGCACGCAGTCATTATGCCGTCCACGAAGGGAAGGGCTTTTTCAACGGCCTGATCCAATACATCGTATCGGGTCCGGTGGTAGTGCTGGTGATCACCGGCGATAACGCCATTCAAATGATCCGCAACATGGTCGGCGCGACCAACCCGCTCAATGCGGCACCTGGCACGATTCGTGGCGATTACGCTGTCGAAGTCGGTCGGAACTTGATTCACGCTTCCGACTCACCCGAAAACGGCGAAACTGAAATCAAAAACTTTTTCCAAGAAAGCGATCTGCTCCAGAGCTTCGAACGCGCTATCGATCCCTGGGTCTACGAGAAATAGTCCTGACGAGCAAGGGGGCTCTCAAGCCCCCTGCTCGTACACCGTGCCCATTACCCGACCCACGCAGCCCCGCCACTACGCCCCGCCTTCCCACAGAGACGACTTCTACTTCCGAAAGTAACTCGGAAGGCATACACACGTTTCATCATATCCTATAAGTTATGAAATGCATGCTTTGCCGCACGCATCGAGGGCTTCCCGTGCTTGAACGCATGAGTAATTCATGCTATGATGGGACGAGTGCATACCTGCCGCAATAACCTCATTAGAAAGAAGGTCGGTGCGACTTTGACACACGTACTCGATCACCTCCTGGTTCTTGCACGGCAGCAGCGTTATCTGACTTTCGATACAATTTTACGCTACATACCTCGACCAGAAGATAACGTCGTCGCCGTTGACGAACTGTTTTTTCGCTGTATGGTGGAGCAACTCGATATTCTCGACGAAGCACCACCCGAAACGTTTGACGATGAAGAAGTCGTTATCGACATTGTAGAAGTCGAACGAGTTCTTGAGCCAGGCATCGATGACCCATTGCGCTTATATTTACGCGAAATTGGACTCATCAGTCTGCTGGTCGCCGCCGAAGAAACACAGCTTGCACAACAACTTGAACGCGGAGAGTTGGCAAAGGAAAGGCTCAACAGCGACGGATTCATCCATGAAGAACGCCGGACCCTGCAACAGTGGGTCTATGAAGGTGAGGGCGCACGCCAACACCTGATTCAAGCAAACTTACGCCTGGTTGTTTCGATCGCCAAAAAGTATGTGGGCCGTGGCTTGTCGTTCCTCGATCTGATCCAGGAAGGCAACATCGGCCTGATGCGTGCGACCGAGAAGTTCGATTACACGAAAGGCTTCAAGTTTTCGACCTACGCGACCTGGTGGATTCGTCAGGCGATCACCCGCTCCATATCCGACCAAAGCCGCACCATCCGCTTACCGGTACATGTTGGTGAAACGATCAACCGCGTCAAAAAGGCGTCGCATCGTCTTCAACAACTACTGGAACGCGAACCAACGCCGGAAGAAATCGCAGAAGCGTTGGAGATGCCGCAAGAAAAAGTACGCCGCGTGTTGGAAGCAGCACGCCAGCCGGTATCACTCGAACAGCCCGTTGGCGAAGAAGGCGATTCGGTGCTCGGGGATTTCATCGAGGATGAACGCACGCTCGCACCGATCGATACTGCCGCCCAGCAACTCATGCGCGAACAGATCGACGGCGTGCTGGCACGGTTACCAGAACGCGAACGCAAGATCATCCAACTACGGTATGGACTGAATGATGGTCGCTATCGGACGCTGGAAGAAGTCGGGCGCGAGTTCGGCATCACTCGCGAACGTATCCGTCAAATCGAATCCAAGGTGCTCAAGAAACTACGCCATCCATCCTACGGTCAAACCCTGCGTTCATACCTCGACTAAGGCCATAATCGTTTCGTTCAAGGCTCAGCGTCTAGCGCTGAGCCTTTTTGGTGTGCAACATCTTGGCTGTTAGGTGCGTCATAATCAGAAAAGCGTCGGTTGTCGAGGACGAGCGACCTGCGAAATGGAGATGTCTATGTACGAACAACCTTCCGAGCAGCCGTCGTCCGAAGGACGGGTCACTCGCCGTCTACAAACCAATGAGAGCCCAATCCTACCACCGCCCATCACTCCGCGCACCGACCAAACGCGCATCCTGGCCTTCGTATTAATCGGGCTTGGCGTGGCGATGCTGTTTTCTAACTTCGGTAACATGGCACGGTCATCTACGGCAGGTCATTCGGTCGCGATCGAGCGCAGGGGTATATCGGCGGCAGATATCAGCTTCGATTGGGGCCGAGGTTCACTGCGCATCACGGACGGGCAAGACGACACTATCGTTTCAGGCTCCGTCAAATCACTAAAACCCATCAACTCAACCATCGATAGCGCTGATGGAGCCAGTAATGATATCGCCGACATCACCATCTCCGCCCCACGCACAGGCTGGTTCTTTGGCGATGAAATGAACGCTGACGGATCGCTGATGCTGAACAAAGACCTACGCTACCATAGATTACGTTTCGAGCTAGGGGCGGGGTCCTCAGATATCGACCTATCGCGCTTGAACGTCACTGAATTCAACGTCGACAGCGGTTCGGGCGCACTCAACATCCAGGTGCCAGCACAGGGAAACACGACAGGCGAGATCAAAAATGGTTCCGGTGCGCTCAACGTGGTGTTGCCACCGCAAACAGCGGTGCGTATCGTCCTCGACAAAGGCAGCGGCGGCTTCGATACCAACAACCGCCTACAATTGGTCGATGGCGATGCCGAAGACGGCGTCTATGAAACGCCGGGCTTCGACGCAGGCAGGGACCATGTCGAGCTTATGCTAGATGGTGGGAGCGGCAGTATTACGATCAAGTAGCTCATTTCCGATGTCTCAGTCTGTTGGCAGTATGCTATGCTTTTAGCATACTGCCTCATTGTGTTTGGGGGCGAGACGGATGAAGAATTGTTATGACAGAAATTACCCGCGATTGGACCGCGACTACCTTTGTAGTCCACCAGGGGCGCACCCTGCTGCTGCTCCATCGCAAACTACATAAATGGCTGCCTCCCGGTGGACACATCGATCCACATGAACTGCCCGATGTCGCGGCCCTGCGCGAAGTCGAGGAAGAAACCGGCCTGAAGGTCGCCTTGCTGGACGCGGGCGAGCAGCAGGAAACGGTACGGCGTCTGGCGCAGCCATTGTGTATTCAACTCGAAACCATCAACGACACCCATGAACATATCGATCTGATCTATGTGGCGCGGGTCGTCGAAGGTGAGCTACGCTACTCGCCCACCGAGGCGCACGAAGCCTGCTGGTACGACGCGGAGGCGCTCGGTAGTCCCGAAGTGCCGGTCGATGTATGCAACCTTGGGCGCGAGGCGCTCGAACTGGTTGGTCGGTGGGAAGCCGCCCGATGAGTCGTTGGGCGAACGTGAATGCCTTACTGGCAAGAGCATCCGGTACCTACAGCGCCTGTGTCTGGCGCGACGGTGCAATGGTATACGAATATGCCGCCGACACGGTACATGCGGCCGCCAGTCTGATTAAGGTTCCGTTGTGTATGGCTGTGCTCGATGCCGATTACGAACGCCAGCAGACTGGCACGGGCATCGACCTCGCCGCAACCGTGACGTTGCGCGACGACGATCGCGTGGCGGGCGAAGGCTCGTTCGACCGGGCCGACGCGGGCAGCGTGCGCGACCTACGCTGAACTGATTGGCTATGCGCTGCGCGAATCCGACAACACCGCATCGAATGCGCTTATCGACGCCATAGGCATGGAGCAGATCAACGCACGCATGCATGTTGCACCACTGGCACTGCATACGACTACCCTGCGCCGTCGATTCATGGATTGGGCATCTGCCGCCGCCGGACGGGAGAACACCACGACAGCACGCGAAACATGCCGTATCTTCGACGTGCTGCACACTCAGCATAATCGCTACCAGACGCTGCTCGACTGGTTAATCATGTCGCCATACAAAGACAAACTGCCCGCCGGGGTGCCGGATGGGGTGATCGTAGCGCATAAGGTCGGCGATCTGCCCAATGTCGAGCATGACGCGGGTATCGTTTATGCGCCATCTGGACCGTTCATGGTGGCGCTCCTGGCAAGCGGATTATCTGACGAACAACGTGGTAGAGCAACGCTCGCCGAGGCATCCAAACGCATCTACGACGTGATGACCGCGCCAGGTGTATAGTTGTTAATAGCGTTCGTTCTACTGGTCATTAATCGCTGGACGTCGAAAGGAATAGACGTATGGAATTACGTATCGCAATTGGACAGATGGATATTGCCCTGGGCGATCCTGCAGCAAATCTCAAGACCGTCCAGGACCTGACGGCACAAGCAGCAGGACACGCCGACCTACTGGTGCTGCCGGAATTGTGGGGCAGCGGCTATGATCTGCGCCGCGCCGACGAACTGGCGGACGAACTCAACACCGGATTATTCGCGTCGACGGTCGCCCTGGCACGCCATCATCGCCTCGCTATATGTGGCTCGCTGCTGGAATGGCAACCCGACGAAGAACGCGCCTACAACACCGCAACGTTATACGACGCGACGGGAGCGCTGCGCGGGCGCTATCGTAAGATACATCGCTTTGGGCTCATGAACGAGGACCAATACCTCGGCGCGGGCGAGGAAGCACCGTTGCTCCACACGCAATGGGGCGAACTGGCGATGGCGATCTGCTACGACCTGCGCTTTCCCGAACTTTTTCGGCGCTATGCCCTCGAAGGCGCTCGCGTGATCGTGATGCCGTCAGAATGGCCTGTGCAGCGCATCGACCATTGGCGCACCTTGCTACGGGCGCGGGCTATCGAAAATCAGTGCTTTATCGTCGCCTGTAATCGGGTTGGCGCCGACCGTGACAACACCTTCGGCGGCTATTCGGCGGTGATCGATCCATGGGGTGCGGTGGTGATAGAAGGCGACGACACAGCACGATTACTTCATGCAACGCTCGACCTCGATCTTGTCGACGACGTACGTTCGCGCATTCCGGTTTGGAACGATCGTCGCCCAGAACTCTACGAGCCACGCATCGTCGAACGCAGCACGCCGGACAAGCAAATTTGAGTTGTAGCTGTTATGATTATGCCGACGAACGACCAGACGACGACCAACAGCGCTTGATGCTTCATAATCAATCAACAACGGTTGTTTTGGCAAGCAGAGTACCGTAGAAATATATTGTCTGTCGTTCGTCGTTGGTCGTTCGTCATTGGTCGAAATGAGAATGTCATGGCAAAAATACTTGTTGCAATGAGCGGTGGCGTCGATAGCTCGCTCACCGCTGCCTTATTACATGAAGCCGGTCACGACGTAACCGGCGTTACGATGCACCTCTGGGAAGGCGATGACGAGCGACTCATGGAGTCGCAGTGCTGCTCGATAGAGGCGACCGATGGCGCACGTCGCGTGTGCTGCCAGCTTGATATTCCTTACTATGTATGGAACTACAAGCGTGAGTTTCGCCGCCATGTCATCGACTACTTCATTAACGAATATACCCAGGGCGCGACGCCAAACCCTTGCCTCGCGTGTAATCGCGATCTTAAGTTCCGCTACTTGCTCGAACGATCACAGGTGCTGGGCTTCGATTATCTTGCCACGGGACACTTCGTGCAGATCGATCGGCAGAACAGCGACGGAGCGTGGCAAGCGGTGACACCAGAGACGCTCGATATGTCGCCCGCACAGGCCGTCCGCATGCGCCGTTCGGTCGAACTTGCCAAGGACCAGTCATACGTGCTGTATATGCTTCAGCAGGAGGAGTTATCACGGCTCATATTCCCGCTGGGTGGATTCAGCAAGGCACAGGTGCGGACGATGTCGGCTGAGCGCGGACTTGCGACGGCGTACAAGCCCGAAAGCATGGACATCTGCTTCATTCCCGACAACGATTATCGTCGTTTTATGCGTGAGGAACGCCCCGACGCGATCAGACCGGGACCGATCACGGATCGTCAGGGCAACGTCCTGGGGCAGCACCAGGGATTGCCGTTGTATACCGTCGGGCAGCGCAAGGGTCTGGGCATCGCGGGCAAACATCCGCTGTATGTCACCGAGCTAGATACCACACGTAACATCCTGTTCGTCGGTCCCGCCGAGGAGCTATCGCGTACGGACCTGATCGCCGAGGATATGTCATTTATCGATGGCGTATGGCCTACAACGTCGTTCCGTTGTTTGGCGCAGATTCGGTCGCATGGCGACCCCGCGCCAGTTACGGTTGAGCCGATCGAGGAAGGCATGCTACATCTGCATTTCGACGAAGGCCAGCGTTCGGTATCGCCGGGCCAGGCTGTCGTGCTGTACCAGGACGATGTGGTGCTGGGCGGAGGGCGTATCACTATCGCTCAAACGCAGGCGGTCACGTCGTGAACGTTCTTGCACCATTATCTCCAGGATTGTTCCTGGCGATCTTGCTCGGTGCGTTGTATGGGGCGATCTGCCACCTGCTCTTTGGCCGACAACTGATCCGGCTACCGTTCAGTATAGCGGTAGGTATTTTGGGATGCATGATCGTCTGGGTGTCGGGCATTCACCTGCTGAAACAACTGCCGGCTCCTGGCGGCTTACCGCTTACAGAAGCCTCCGTCGTGGCGTGGGTCTTGCTCGTACTCTTTACCTCGTGGAGACGAGCGTGATATGATAACATCGCGGTTTCCAGAGCAGCCGAGTTACAATAAGGGGATGGAATCTTGAAAAAGTGGCTGATCATTGGCGGTGTTATATTCGCCATACTTTTCATCGGTGTCATTGTGCTCATTTCGGTGAACGATGCCTGGGGTACAGCGCGTGACGTTTCTGTCGTCATCCTTGCTATCTTCCAGATGATTTCCACAATGCTGATGATTGCCTTGATCGCCGTGTTAATTTATGCGGTTATGGCATTGCGGACTGTCGCCACCGAAACGATTGTGCCGAAGGTTAGTCAGACACTCGATCAGGTGAAGGACAGCGCGGCTACCGCCAAAAATACGACAACGTACGTCGCGGAAGGTGTCGCTACACCGTTGATCAAGATTTCGAGCGTCGCAGCCGGTGTAAAAGCAGCGGCTGTCGCCCTCGCACGGCGCAATCCACGCCCTCCTTACAAGCCATAACCGTTGGCGCATTATCCAGTGGACATATCGGCTGGTAGCGATCAGATTTTGTAATACATGTCATTTGGAGCATGCAGCGACGATAGATGCTATCGTCGCTGCGTTTCGTATTCTATGAAGCAACAGCGATTTCCCTACGGCGGTCAGGCAGTCATGGACGGCGTAATGATGCGCGGCCTACGCCAGGCGACCGTCGCCGTCCGCACACCAACAGGTGATATCGTGTACCGCGACCGTGCGCTCAACGTTACACGGCGCGAACTATGGGCGCGTATCCCATTACTGCGCGGCATCCAGATGCTCGGCGATGCCCTGATCATCGGCGTCTGGGCGCTGAGCTACTCCGCGAACGCCTCGGCTGGCGAAGAAGAAGAACCGATTTCGTCGGGCGAGATGCGCGGGTTGATCGCGACCTCGCTCGCTATGTCGGTTGGCCTGTTCTTCGTTTTACCATTGCTGCTGGCGAGTTTAATTGCACGGCTTGGCCTCAATACGGTTGGGCGAGAACTGGTTGACGGTGCATTACGGCTGTTGATCTTTGTGGGTTATCTGCTGCTGATGCGGCGCTCGTCCGACATCCGGCGCGTGTTTGCCTATCATGGCGCGGAACATAAGGCAGTGAACGCTCATGAGGCTGGCGCTCCCCTAACGCCTGTCTCGGTGCGGCAGTTCACACTGATTCACCCGCGCTGTGGGACAAGCTTTCTGCTGGTGGTGCTGCTGATCAGCATCGTACTATTCAGTTTCGTCGGGGGCTTGCCATTCTGGGCGCGTCTGCTATCCCGTGTCATCTTTGTCCCGATCATCGCCGGTATCGGCTATGAACTACTCAAGCTTTCGGCGGCGAACTACCACCGTGCCTGGGTACGTGCGCTGGTCGCCCCAACCCTGGCGCTGCAAAAACTGACCACTGACGAACCCGACGACGGTATGCTGGAAGTCGCGATCCTGGCGCTCAAGCGCGTGCTGGTCGCCGATGGCTTCACGTTTGAGCATGACGAGGTGCCGACCGAGGTCGCGGCGGAACCGGCAATCGTGTAAGATACCCGCAACCGACGATATTCGTACTGATGTTGGAACGCCAAGAGGATTCCCATGCCACTCGTTGGCAATCTACGCGATTTCGCACTCCACGATTTCTTATACCTCGTTGCAAATGGCAACAAATCGGGCAGCCTGTGGCTACAAAGCGTGGGCGACGAAGCACGGCTATACTTTGATCACGGCAAACTCATTTCCGTGCTACAACCACGCCGTGCGGAGCGCCTGGGCGAATTGCTGTTGCGGCTGGATAAGATCTCGCTGGCACAACTTCATCACGCCCTCGAAACGCAAAAAGCGAATCGTGGCACACTGCTCGGAACGATTCTGGTCGAGCAGGGAGCGATCAGCGAGGCCGAACTGCAAGCATCGGTGGAGGTGTTCATCGAGCGCGTGGTGTATGAGCTTATCACCTGGCACGACGGCATATTCGAGTGGCATGTGGGGCATCGTCCGAGCCCTGACCAGATTCAAACGCCCGTACCCTTGGCGGTCGAAAATATGGTTATGGAAGGTGTACGTCGCGTCGACGAAATGACACGCATCCGCGAGCGTATCCCCGATGATAATGTCATTGCTCGTGTGACGCCGCTCGCACAAACGCCGGAAGGAGAGGTCAACCTGACGGCGCTGGAATGGCGCATCTTCGCCCGTGTCGATAACCGCCGCAGCATCGCGACCATCGCCGATTTACTAAATCTGAGCGTGTTCGAGATCAGCACCGTGATCTTCGCCCTGATCGTCTATGGTCTGGTCGAGGTCGCCGCCGCTTAACATTGATTCTCAATGCCTTCGTCATATTGCCGCTGTTCAGTTGCCCCGTTGTTGTCGCGTGACGCCGGTGATCAATCGAGGATATACGGTTCGGGCGTGTACGCTCGGGCATCAATTGACCGGAAGCGTTCCACCAGGTTGTGATCGAAGTCGGCATGCGGACAGGTCGCCTGCCGCCACACCAGAAACGGCACGACCTGGAGTTTGGACGTGCGGAACTCGTCGACAACCAGTTCGCCGATAGCTCCACATTCCTCGATGAAACCTTGTGCCCGAAACGCATGTAACACACGTTCGAGGTCGAAAGGAACGGTGCGAATATCGGCGCTCCAACCCGCCACATTGCCACGCAGGATCATATACGACGCTTCGGGCTTGCCTTGCAACGGGCATCCAACCGAGCCCGGGTTGAGCAGATGCCGATCCCCTATCCGCCGATCCATCGCGATATGCGTATGTCCTGCGATGATCGTTCGTTCTTTCACATCGGCGAACATCGCTTCGATTAATTCCTCGGACGCTAACGGATAGATCGCCTCGCTGTTGCTGCGCGGCGACCCGTGAACGATTCGCACGGGAGGCGCGTCGGGAAATTGCAGACTGATGGTATCAGGCCATGTCGCGATGAGGTTGTGCCAGCGTCCGCGCATGGTACGGGCGAGCCAGGACAACAGTTGCCATTGCCGCTGATCCGCCCAGGCGGCAGGAGCGCGAGGCGTGTTGTAGTCCAGCAGGTAGTATTCGTTGTTGCCGCGTATGACCGCCGGAGCCAGCGGCATCAATCCTTCCATGACTTCGCGCCCGAACGGTCCCCAGTTGATGACGTCTCCGGCGACAATGAGGTGGTCGCTCTCGTGCGCCTCGATATCAGCCAGCACCACTTCGAGCGCCGGAAGATTCGCGTGAATGTCCGAGATAACCGCGAGTGTGGTCATTGGGCGGACCACCGACGACTGACCACCGACCACCGCAGTAGCATCGTAAGATAAACGATATGGGCCATCAACGAGGCACCATCAACCCTCGCTCCAATGACCTGATACCAGGGCTCCGTCAATGTCGCATGTCTATCATATGAGTGGAACGAAACCTCTTTCCCCAAAGCACGGGAGACCCTTCACTGCGGTTCAGGGTGACAATTTCTCCGAACATTATTCCGTAAACCGGACTTTGACGCAGCCATGGCCGTGATACCTACATTCCAGCAGTATGGTAGGACTGTGCGTACAATATTCCATTAGATATCAGGCGGCGGCTCCGGCTCACCTTCGATGTCGCCGCGCCAGCGGTCGAGCCATTCCATCGCTTCCATGAAGCGTCCGCGTGGAATGTCACGGTACGAAGCGATGCTGAACTGGCGAAACAGCCCTTGAAAGACGCCGCCATATTCGTTACGGCGCGAACGCATCGCGAGCGTGTGGGCCACCACGCGCACCGCACGGGCGATCTGGGTGATCTGGGGGTCGATGGGCTGATCGCGTGCCCCCGCTCGTTCCGAACGCTCCGCATTGAGATGACGCTCGATCATCATCTGCTCGCGTGCCAGTGCTGCCATGCCCGTTTGTGCCTGATATGCCTGTTCGGAGGCCGCCATTTCGCTTACAGGAGGCAGCAACGCATCTTCGGGACTGAACCCCAACGGCTTGAATGCTTGCCACAGCACCGACGCACATTCACGCTGATATAGCATGAACTTATCACGCATCGACGGCGCGACATCGTAGGCGCTAAGAGTCGCGAGCCACAACGGCACGAGGTCGGCCCGCAAACACAGTTGGAGCGCTTGCCCGTCGGCGGTCGCGACACGCATCTGGCTTATACCGTCTGCCAGCAACTGGTTGCCTTGAATACGCCTGGTTTGAATCCCTATATCTAGCCCAAGATTATTACACAAACGGCTGAGAGGGACGGCGATCTCGTTCGCGTCGAGTTCCTGGATGGCGATCACGTCTTCGGTGTAAAACGAAGGCGCACGTTCATGCCATCCGTTGTTTCGTTCGTTCATTCTCCATCCCCTACCAGTTCGTATCAGCGATTCAGCATCGCACGTAAGCGCGATGGATAGTTCGTGATAATGCCGTCCACACCCATCTTGATGAAATGCTCAAGATGGTCAGGTTCGTTAATCGTCCATACGTTAACAGCATACCCCTGTTCCTGTATCGCTGGTGCCAACACATCAAGCGACGGGACATTTCCACCAGGGTGCCATGCAGTTGCCGCGTGTTCTCGTAACACGCCCAGCAACCAGGCCTGGTCCGCATCGGGGGAATTGAATAGTTCGCTGCCCATGAGCACGCCGCGTTGAATCGCGGGAGCGATAGCTTGCATGGTGTGCAGCACGGGAGGATAGAAGGAGGACACGATCACCTGCTCCGTAATGCCATAGTGTTGGAGCAGTGCGACCACCTCGGCCTCGAAACCGGGCGCTTTGATTTCGACATTAAGCGGCATCGCAGCGTCCCGTGCCCAGGCACAGACTTCCTCGAAGCGTGGAATCGGCTCGCCATCGATCCGTACCTGCTGCAAGCGCTCCCAGGACGTTTCTTTAATCACGTCCGCCTCGCCGTTCCAGCGCTTGGTTGTATCGTCGTGAAAAACGATCAGCGTCCCGTCCGCGCTTGCCCACACATCCAATTCGATCATCTCCGCACCGTCGCGTTTGGCAAGTTCGAATGCGCGAATAGTATTTTCGGGCGCTGTCCCTGATGACCCCCGATGGGCGATCACTGCTGGTTGATGATTCATGGCTACCCTGGAAAGAACCCGACCGGACGACCGCCGGACCAGGCTCGATAACATACGAGTACCGTTTTAGAACGGCCTCGGAGAGAAGTATGACGCACATTCTTATCTTAGCATATCACCCACGCACGTTGCGATGGCGCTGTGCACGTTGATAACTCGTCCGAATTGCTTCGGCGTACCAGTCCACTTCGATCCGTGCTGCTGCCGCTTCGGCATCGGCGTGCCACGCCGCAAGGCGCTCATCCTGTATAGAAGCGTCCAGGTGTTCGTGAAAGCTTGCAAGATACGACTGTTCAAGCCCATCAAGTATTTTCAGCACGATTTCGGGTCGCTCATAATCATATGGTTCCAGGCGCGGAGTATAGGTCATGTACGGATTCCCACTGACTATTTGCGTCGCCGCCTTTACAGGAAACGTGCCACAGGCAATGCCAAAAACAGAGTGCGTGGGATTTGGTATAATAGCGGTCCGTGGCTAAAAACTGCGGACCTGGAGGATTGGGAGGGCTGCGGGAGTGGCTTAACCGGCACGACTGGAAATCGTGTAGGGGGATAAAACCTCCACGTGGGTTCGAATCCCACGCCCTCCGCCATTGCGCCACTGCTTCGTGCAGTGGCGCTTGCTTTTCTGATGATCTGCGTATATCGAGGAGCGATAGATGAGCCAATCCTATCACGTCATTCTACTCGGTGCTCCTGGTGCCGGGAAATCGACACAATCACGCTTGCTGCATACCCACTTTGCACTCACCGTTTTTGCGACGGGGCAGATGTTACGCGACGAAGTAAAGCGCGGCTCGGCGCTTGGCCTACTCGCCGACGGCTATTTCCAAAAAGGTACGCTGTTGCCCGACAACGTGATGAACGCATTGATCACCGAACGATTGCGGACGGTCCCGAAGGATCAAGGGGTGCTGCTGGACGGCTATCCACGGACAGTCGATCAGGCTGAGGCGCTCGAGCGGGTACTGGCCTCGCTCGGACGTAGCCTCACCGCCGTAATCGCGCTGGAACTCAACGACGACGTAGCTTTACATCGTCTCGGTGGTCGCCGCATGTGCGAAGGACTGGGCGACCCGTTTCCGATGCATATCGATGACGCGGAAAGCGTGGCGGCATGTTTGCGCCTTGGTGGTCGCGTTACGATCCGCCCCGACGATCAACCTGACGTAATTCTGGAACGGTTGCGCGTGTATGATGAGGAAACGGAACCCTTGATCGGTTTCTACGAACAGCATGGCGTCCTGCATCGCATCTCGTCGGCGGGATCGCCCGAAGACGTCCACAACCAGATCATCTCGATACTCGAACGAAGCGTGTAGCACGAAGGTACGGTCAGTAAGCCCACCATGCCGGGGAACACTATCCCTCATGCAATGGCGTATACTCTCGCTTCCAGGCAGTGAGTCGTCGATCGCGCGTTATTGCTTTTTGTCCACGATTAATACCAGGGGAACGGCCTCGAACGAGTCGACAACGAAATTCATTTTTTCAGCGCGCAGATACATGCCGGTGGACCGACCACCATCGAGGTTCAGCGCAGCATCGAGGTCGAGATCCGAATTCTTGAGGGCAACGCCCATCTCTTTAAGCGTAAAGCTGAGCGAATCGCAGATGATCAGTAGAATACGACCGTTAGTATCGCGGGCGATGACGGTACGGCGCGATCGATCCTCATCGGCGTCCAGATCGGACAACACGCCTCCAGGCTGGATCAGCATAGGTGCCGATTGCATAGCTTGCTGGAGTTCCTCGGCGGCATCGTAGGGCTGCTGGCGTAACGAGCGTAGCTCGAACTCGCCAGCAGCATTAATAACGACCATCCCGCCAAATCCCTCGTAACTGCTCCCACGAGGTATACCGTCGAATATCACCAATGCTGTCGCTTTCTTATCGGCGTCGAAATACCCACCGTTAATCATCGCGATGGGCTGTACAGCAGTCCCCCACTGGCCCACACGTCCCGGATTATTGCTATCGTAGGCGACACGTACGCGGTACGCTGTCGGGTCCAACCGCACGATTGACACTTCGGCTGTCGTCACGTCCGCCCGCAAGCGAGTACGTCGGTATTCCATGGCAGTGTCGATTGATGTCCAGCCGGTATCCGGTTGCTCGGACGGTATGACCGCGACCGTAGCGGATGCGGTTCGAGTATCGACGTTCGCCAGGGGTCCTTGTAAGGGATCGAGCGTGCAGGCACTCACGAACATACACCAAAGCACGAGAGCACCAACGTGCCGTCGTACACGCCCATTTCTGGCTACAGCTTGAAAACAACGCGAATCGTTCATAGTCACGCAGATCGAATTAACAGTTTGGCTCAGTCGATTGTAGCATATCTCACGTTTACGATTGTTGGTCGTAAAGGCTCAAAAGGACACTGAACAAATGTTCGTATTGAACGTCGATATGCTATACTAGTCGTGATCCATCGTTTGTTTTCTTGAAGCCGGAGCATATACTGTGACCACGAGTGATGAAAAGTTAACGCCCATGTGGCGGCAATACCGCACCGTCAAAGCACAATACCCTGACACGATCCTTCTGTGGCGTTTAGGCGACTTCTACGAAACGTTTGAAGACGATGCCAAGCTACTGGCAGCCGAACTCGACGTGACGCTCACACGGCGCGGATTCGGCAAGCAAACTTCTGATATTCCAATGGCTGGCGTGCCCTATCACGCAGTTGAAAACTATGTAGCGCGCTTGCTCCAACTTGGCTACCGTGTTGCCATCGCCGAACAAACCTCGCCGACTGAATCATCGCAAGCCGATTCACGCGCCAAGAGCGTGTTTCAGCGCGACGACTTGATGCGAAACCGTTCCACGGAAAAGCGCATGGTCGACCGCGAAGTCGTGCGTGTCTTGACTCCTGGAACGCTGACCGAGCCAGGACTGATCGATGCCAAGTCTAACAACTACCTGGCGGCGGCAATCGTCGATGGCGCAACAGTGGCACTCGCATATTGCGATATCTCGACGGGCGAGTTTGTCGCAACCGAGTTCACGGGACAAAAGGCACTGGTACGGCTGGAGGGCGAACTCACGCGGTTGCAACCCGCCGAGGTGCTGGTATCGGACACTGACCGCCAGCGCCCGCCGATGTTGCAACCTGCCGCCGGACGCTTGCAGCACAACCTGGAACCGATGCACCGTGACGAACGCGAACGCCTGTTACCACACGAACGCGTGGCACGCAAGGTCGAAGGCGAAACGACCGCCGGACAATGGGTGCAAGGCCGCGTCACACCCTGGCCTACCTGGCGTTGGGATCGCCAGACCGCGATGGATGCCCTGAAACAGCAGTTTCGTGCCGCCTCGCTCGACGGCTTCGGCTTTCGCGACAAGCCCCTGGCGCTACGGGCAGCGGGAGCCGTGTTGCAATACCTTCAGGAAACGCAACGCTCGGCGGTTGCACAGATCGATAGCCTTAGCACCTACACCGCCGAAAACTTCATGTTCCTCGATCCGCAGACGCGCCGTAACCTGGAATTGCTGGAAAGTAGCGGATCACGCAAACAAAATTCGCTGATCGACGTACTGGACCAGACGCGTACGCCGATGGGAGCGCGGCTGTTGCGGCAATGGGTATCACAGCCACTGCTCGACATCCCGCGCCTCGAACAGCGCCAGGATGCCATCGAGCGTTTCGTGCAGGACACCATGCTGCGCGCCGAAATCCGCGAGGGTCTGAAAAACGTCGGCGATATGGAGCGCACCGTCAACCGCGTGGTGCAAGGTGTCGCACTGCCGCGTGACATGGTGCGCTTGCGTGAAGGACTTCAGGCGATTCCAGGCATCGCCGCGCTGCTGGGCGATACGCCCCGCGCATCGCTCGAAAGCACGACCATCAGCGAACCCCCGCCCGACCATCTATTTGCCTTTGACGACGACCTCTTTGACGAGGACGATAGAACGTCGATCCAGGATAGCGAACAACCAGACCTGAGCATCGATCCTTGCGTCGATATCCTCAAGCTACTCGAACGTGCGATCACCGACAAGCCCCCGGCGTTACTGGGTGGCTGGGACCCCGTGGACGAGGAAAACGTAATCCGGCGCGGTTTCGCCCCCGAAATCGACAAGATCGTGCGCGCATCGCACGACGCACGGCGTTGGATGGCGCAACTTGAAACTAAGGAGCGCGAACGTACCGGTATCAAGTCGTTGAAAGTCGATTGTAACAACGTCTTTGGCTGGTATATCGAGGTGTCCAAATCAACGCCAGCACACCAGATTCCCACCGAGTACGAGCGCAAGCAAACACTGGTCGGGGCGGAGCGCTATGTGACGCGCGAACTCAAGGAATACGAAACGATTTTAGAAAGCGCGAAGACACGCCTGAACGAGCTTGAAAAAGCGGCGTTCGCTCGGGTTGCCGCGATGGTTGCGGAACAAGCGCGGCGCTTGTTGACGACCGCGCGCGCGCTCGCCGAGCTCGACGTGCATGCGGCATTGGCGGATACCGCCGTGCGTGGTCATTACGTGCGCCCACAGCTTACCGATGGCGTTGACCTCCAGATTATCGCGGGACGCCACCCGGTTGTCGAACAAAGCATCGAAGAAGCCTTCGTCGCTAATGACACCAGGATGGATGCATCGGCTGAACAGATTTTGATCATCACGGGACCGAATATGGCTGGCAAAAGTACGTTTTTGCGCCAAACCGCCCTGATCGTGCTGATGGCGCAGATCGGCGCGTTCGTGCCAGCGGATGAGGCCCGCATCGGCGTCGTGGATCGCATCTTCACACGCATCGGCGCGCAAGACGACATCGCGACAGGCCAATCGACCTTTATGATCGAGATGACCGAGTCGGCGAACATCCTGCATAACGCCACGCGTCGGTCGCTGATCATTCTGGACGAACTCGGACGCGGCACCAGCACGTACGACGGCCTGAGCATCGCACGCTCGGTGATCGAATACATCCATAACCAACCCAAACTTGGCTCACGCACCCTGTTCGCGACGCACTACCACGAACTGACCGAACTGGCAGGCGTGCTACCGCGTGTGCGCAACTACAACGTAGCAGTCGCTGAGGAGGATGGGCATATCGTGTTTCTGCGACGGATCGTGCCAGGCGGCGCGGATCGGTCGTACGGTATCCACGTCGCCGAACTTGCGGGGATGCCGCCAACCGTGGTTCGCCGCGCCGACGAGGTGTTGGAAACGCTAGAAGGGCGGGGCGACAAGGAGCGGCGACGCGATGCTATGCGCCAGGTGCCGACCGAACTCCAGCGCGGAACCGACGCTCGATACACAACTCACCTTTCTCGGCACACCACCGCCGCATCCGGTTGTCGAGGCGCTCGAAAGCATCGATGTCGAGGATCTAACGCCGATCCAGGCACTCACCAAACTCTACGAACTCAAAAGTCTGCTGGCAAAAGACGTACGTTTGGGCTAAGGCATATGCTGGCGGGTCATCACGATTCGCCAGCACCTACTGGGGAATCGTGATGTCGATACGTGTACCGCTGCCGGGGGCGCTGCGTGAGTTCCATCGTGCCGCCGAGCAGTCGTGTGCGTTCGTGTATACCTACGAGACCGAAACCCTGGTTCACTTTCGTGGCGTCGCGGACTGACGTCAAATCCGATGCCATCGTCGGCGACCTGGATATGAACGGCGTGTGGGTCGCGCCATAGACGCACCTGAACGCTATGGGCGGCGGCATGCTTACGCACGTTCGACAGGGCTTCTTGCACGATACGATAGGCGGCGGCCTCGAGTGCCGGCGTAAGTTCGCCCAGCGTCGGCGCGACATCGAGTGAGGTCGAGATACCAGTTTCATCCTCAAACGATTCCAGCAGCACGTCTAACGCCTCGGGCAAGGTACGGTCATCCAGCGGCGCGGCCCGCAAGTCCAGCACCGAGCGCCGAACTTCCTCCAGGTTGGTTCGCGCCAGCGCCAGCGCGCGATCGAGATTGCGGTGCGCTTTGGCGGGATCGCTCGTTTCGAGCGCAAGAGCAGTTTCAAGATGCAGCGTGATCGCGGTCAATCCTTGCGCGACGGTGTCATGTATCTCGCGTGCGAGGCGGTTGCGTTCCTCCAGCGCCGCCATACGTACCGCCTGATGCGATAAGCGCACGCGCTCGATCGCCGTGCCAAGCTGAAAACCGATCGCGCTCAACGTTTCCAGCACGTTCGGCGTGAAATGCTCCGACCCTGGACTGGCGACATTGAGGATACCGATCATGCGTTCGGCTGAACGCAGCGGCACGCTGGCGTGAAACTCAAGTCCATTATGTTCGGCGGTAGCTTCGGCAAGGCGCGAGCAATGGACGATGTTGATCGCATGTTGCAGTTCGCCCGAACGAAACATGGCGTTACAGTTACAGGTGCCTTCCCATGCTCCACTGCCGAGTGCCAGCGCCGGAGGCAGCGATTGCCACGCCGCCAGCGTCAGACTGTTATCGTCGTCGAGCAAAAAGACCCAGGCGGTTTGCAGGTCGAGCAGTTCAACCGCCGAATGTAGCGCCTCGTTCAACGCGTCGTCGAGGTCGGTAGTACGGTTGAGCGTTTCGGCGATATGGCGCAGGATGGCAAGTTCACGATTACGTTGTAACAGAATTGGCTCGTCCGGGGTGGTCATAGCGCCGATTATAGCATGGCGTCGGATGTATCAACGCCCGAAGATGGTACAATGGCACTGTGTATGAACGAGGTCAAGGTGTCATCGCAATCATTCCGTAACGCGACTTTCCGGCTACGCTCACGGCTGATGCGCCACGCGCGTAGCGTCCGGCGGCTCCAGCAACCAAGCTTACCTCCCAATTCTAATGCGATTACGCCCAATCTCGTTGTCGGCGGTTTCATCGACCGTGAAGATTGGCGGCAACTGGTCGCGCAAGGCGTGAGCGTCGTGGTATCGCTGCAAGCCGAACGGCACGACGAGGAAGTGTTCGGCGATCTCCAACCCGACGGCTATTTGCGCTTGCCGACCAGCGACTTTTCGCCACCATCCATCGCGCAACTGCGTATGGGTGCGGCATTTATCGACGAAGCTGTGCGCTCGGATAAGATTGTGCTGATCCATTGCCATGCCGGTATAGGTCGTTCTGCACTGCAATGCGCATCATATCTCGTGTATGCTGGTATGAGCGTGGCAGAGGCCTGGGACCTGCTCAAGTCGAAGCGCTCGATCGTGTATCTCAACGAACGCCAACATGCCGCGCTTGAAGCGTTCGCGGCAGCCGTCGATGGGCGCCCCCTTGCCGGACCGCCTCCCGAACCCATCGAATCGTAGCCCAATTCGGGGCGTTCTGCGTCCATAAACCCCTGAATGCTGGTACCGCTCTTGCAGCAATGTACGTTTAGAGCGTATGCTATGCTCCGAGTGACGATGAAGAATCATCGCCTTATAGTTTAGGAGGTTTGGAATAGATGGCACATCAACTTCCCCCATTGCCGTATGACTACGCCGCATTGGAGCCGAACATCGACGAGCAGACCATGCGGATTCATCATGACAAGCATCATGCGGCATATGTGACGAACCTGAACGCCGCGCTGGAAAAAGCGCCTAATCTCCAGGACAAGTCGATCGAGGAACTGTTGAGCGACATCGGCAGCGTGCCGGAAGACATCCGCACCGCGGTCCGCAACAACGGTGGTGGTCATGCCAACCACACGCTGTTCTGGGAAATCATGGGACCCAACGGTGGCGGCGAACCGACCGGGGCGATTGGCGAAGCGATCACCTCGACCTTCGGTAGTTTCAGTGCCTTCAAGGAGCAATTCGCGAAGGCCGCTACGACCCGCTTCGGCAGCGGTTGGGCCTGGTTGGTATCGAAGAATGGTACCCTTTCGATCACGAGCTATCCGAATCAGGACAGCCCACTCATGGAAGGTCAGGTACCGATCCTGGGACTCGACGTCTGGGAACATGCTTACTATCTGAAGTATCAGAACCGCCGCCCTGACTACATCACGGCATGGTGGAACGCGATTAACTGGGACGCAGTAAACGAGCGCTTCAGCAAAGCCTAGTTCTCATCGTACGCGAGCAAAGGGGACGAATCACAGTGTGATTCGTCCCCTTTGTCGTTCAACGCGCCCCGTCGTGTAACAATACTTTCGCCAGCAACATCCCCTGGCACAACACCGCGCCATCCGTCGTCCGACGCTGCCGTTCCAGGGCTGTAGCCAGTTCGACCAGCGATGCATTGAAATCGTTTTGTTGCTGGACGAGCGGCCTCACATATTCGACCGTGGCAATGGCGTTCCACCATGCGCGCACCTGCGCTACCAGCGGAACACGCGAACGAAAGGGTTGTGGCGCAAGTTGCTGTTTGCGCCGCGCCTGATCGAGCGCCCAGGCGGTTTCCGATCCCGCAATGACCGTCGATGCCGTCGCGTCATCGCGCCATCCGTCGGGGTGCAGAGTCTGTGGCACGCCACCAGCGAGGAAATGGCCCTGCCAGGTCGCGTACGCCCAGCACAACCCGGCGATCTCGTTGTCGTCGGCGGTGGTGCGGAGGTGTTCGAGTTCGGCGGGTAACCATGCACTCGCCAACCAACGGTCAGGTCGGTGCTTGAACAACAGGCGCAGGCGATTGAGGTGATACAAACGGTAAAACGGGACGCTACGTTTGCCAAGACCGGATGTTTCGTGGTGCATGGCGCTGGCGGCGGGAACATAGCACACACGCAATCCAGCGGCACGCACCCGTAAACACAAATCGACTTCCTCATAGTATGCCGGGTTGAAAGCCTCGTCAAAACCACCAAGAGCGTTCCAGGTCACGCGCCGTATGCCGAGCGCCGCGCCCGTTACATAATCGACATCGGTTGGCACGTCGTAGGGTGAACCATCAGGTTGGTCGTAGCCGCGATGACGGCTCAAGCCAAGCGGAAAAAGTAGTTCTCCCCCGGCATGTTGAAGTGTGGTGCGATCAGGATTAAGTAAGCGCGCCCCGACGATTCCGATTGTTGGATCGTCCAGCGCGGCAACCATAGCGGCAACGAACGTAGGAGCGAGTTCGACATCAGGATTGAGCAGTAACACAGTCGCGGCATCGGAACGAGCAACACCCAGGTTTGAGCCTCCCGCGAAACCCAAATTGTGCCCCGGTTCCAATACGATGGCACCGCTGTCACGGGCGATGGCGGCACATCCACCGTCGCCGTTGTCCACCACGACGATCTCACATACGTCCTTGGGATACGTCTGCGCCCGCAACGATGCAAGCGTCGCGGGGAGTTCGCGGTCATGACCATAGGTGACAACCACCACGACGACCGAGGGCGTACTCATTGCCTCCCGTTCCTGCAGGCACCGCTCCTAATGGTCTGTGGCTCGCTCATTGCACCTGTAGCACGATGGCAGTCATGTCATCGTTGCGATTCTCCATACCCTGCCAATCACACACGGTCGTCAGTAGTTGCTCCACAACCTCCTCGGCACCTTGACTGCCAACGCCGCTGAACAGATCGGTCAAACGGTCGAAGCCGAACATCTCACCATCCTCCGGCCTGAAGGCCTCGACAAGACCATCCGTCAGAAAGAGCACGCTATCGCCCTTTCGTAGTCGGAAAGCGCTGGCTTCGTAGTGCAGATCGGGGACGATCCCCAATGGCAGGTTCGACACCGCACGAAGCGGCTCGACCTGTCCATCCTGATGGCGCACAAACGGCGTAATATGTCCGGCATTCGCCAGTACTAGCCGATACGAGCCAGCCTCATAGACGGCATAACACAACGACACAAAGGTGTTCGGCGGCACATCCTGCACTACCAGTCGATTCGTTTCAGTCACTACCCGTTCGGGGTCGGCGTGGTCGATGGCTTCAGACCGCACGATCGAACGTGCGACCGCCATCAGCATCGCCGCGGGGAGGCTCTTGCCCGACACATCACCGATACTAAAGCCGAAACGGTTGTCGCCTAGCGGCAACACATCATAGAAATCGCCGCCAGTCTCCATGGCGGGCAAGCAACGTCCGGCGAGTTGCGCCCCGGCAATCGTGGGCAACGAACGTGGAAACAGGTTCGCCTGGATCGACCGGGCGATCTCCATCTCCTGCTCGACGCGCGAGCGCGTGACCTGATAGATACGTGCATTCTCGATGGCGATAGCGACCTGCGCGGCGATCGTGCGACACAATTCGTTTTCCTCGTTCGAGAACTGGCGCGTGCTGTGAAAAACATTCAGCCCGATTGCGCCAATCGAACGTCCCCGCGATATGACCGGAATGAGCAGGCTGGCTTTGATGCCCAACCGTTCGGCGAGCGGACGCACCGAGCGAATCCGCCGATCGTCCAGGTCAGTGATAAATCCAAGCTCGCCCTGCCCCGGATTCGTCTCAAGAAAATCACCAGGGATGAATGGCGTGCGGTAACCGACCGTCCCCAGATCCGGGTATTCGGCGACGATTTCACCGCGCAACCCCGCATCGTCGAACAACATAAACGCGCAGTGATCGACCCCGAAAAGCCGTACCATCTGTTCTGCGGTGGTATGAACGACCTCGGTCAGATCAAGCGACGACGACACCAGGCGCGAGATACGATGCACCAACGCCAGGTTATCGGCACGCTCCTCTGCCATGGCGGCGATATCGCGTGCTTCTCGGTATAAACGCGCGTTTTCGACGCCGATTGCCATTTGCTGGCTGGCGGCTTCAAGCAGCGATTCCTCACTTGATTCAAGCGAACGACCAGGCGCGCCATACAAGGTCAGGACGCCGACGACGCGACCGTGTGCGCGTAGCGGCTCGGCAAAGACCGACAATGTGCGAGGGCTCATCATTCTATCATCGAGGATCGGTTGTGCTTCCGCAAGCATAATCGGGCGGTCTTGCTCAAGCACGGTTTGGGTAATCATGTCGGGTATTGGGGCCGCGTCAGCATATAATTGTGTCAGTTGTATGCTGCTACCAGCCACGGCATACTCCGCGACAAGCCGGAGACCACCAGGCTGATCGGTGAGCCAGATTACCCCCGCTTCGAGGTTAAGCATCCATAGGATACGTTCGAGCGCTTCCGTAAGCCGCGTTTCGTCGTATTGCCCACGACTGAGGCCGCTGGCAATCGCCGTTAATACCGTCAGTTCTTCCGAGCGTGCTGCGACGCGTGTGGCAAGTGATTGCGTTAGTTCATCCTGAGTTCGATAGAGGACGGCATTTTCGATGGCAATCGCGGCGAGGTCGGCAAGGGCTTCGACCAAGTTGAGATCGCTGTCATCGTATACCCCGTACTGGTAGCTTTGCACCGACATTACACCCACGCTTTCACGCCCGATCATCAGCGGAACGCCGATCCAGGCACGTGAGCGACGAGCGGTGTTCCCGAATCCCTGTGGTACAGGCATGGTGTCGGTGCGTTCAGCATGCAGGTCGCGGAATATGCGTGACTCTTTGAGGTGCAGAATCCACCCCGTTAGGCCGCCAACCCGATCATCAGCGAATTTGGCACGCTCCCCACTATCTACAAACAATGCGAAATGATAGCGTTCGCTATCAGGGTGATCGCACAACGCGACAAAGAAGGCATCGACTGGCAACACCTCATACAGTCCCTGATAGATCGTTTCAAAGACTTCATGGGGATCAGCGACTCCACGGCTCGCCAGGGCAATCTCACGTAACAGGCGCAGGTTGCGATGCTGTCGTGCCAGTTCAGCCCGCAAGTATTGATTTTCTTCCTCGATGGTCGTCTGCGATTCGACGCTCATGCATCGCCTCCTCGCCACACCATGCGTAGCTCGTCCGGCGCAGAATCGTGCCGTTCAAGCTGCGGCACACAGGCACTGCGGTCGATCTGAGCGCAGAACACCGTGTCGTGTGCGAGGCCAAGTCCTGCTAATCCCTGTCCGACACCGGTAGCGGCAAACGCGAGGACGATCTCCTCGGACTGCGGGTTGCGCGGCGCCTGGACGATAGAGTGATACAGCCGTAGCGCGAGCAAGGCGGAATCGTCGAGGTCCAGGCCACCGTCAAGCGGCGGCGCTGCCAGCGTGTCGAAGTCCGCGTCAGGTTGCCAGGGCGCGATGCGGTCGTCGTTGGCGGCGATCAATTGCTCCACCAGATAGCCAGCGCACATCACATCGTCCTGACCCACCAGCGAGCAGCGGGCGCGTCCGGCGCACACAATCGAGATATCCGCGCCAAGCGCGGACGCCTGTTCGTAGGCATAGTATGCGGCGGCGCGTCCGTTCCGCATACATGCGGCCAGCACAAGACGACCGCCAGCGACAGCCTGGAGCGCACGAGTGCCATTGCTGGTGGTAAAGATCAAGTCGCGTCCAGCAACATCTGATTCAAGCAACTCGGTCGGTGAATTGCCATATGCAAACCCCTGAGGAGGAAGACCGCCGTGTTCACCTAGTAGCAGCGCATCGGGGTAGCGCCCGCCGCGCTGGCGGGCATCCTCGACATCGCTCGCCAGCGTAATCGTCCGAGCGCCGCGCTCGAACAGCGTCACAATAGTAGTAGTGGCACGTATCACGTCGATGACGAGTACGACACGGGAATCAAGACGGGTAACTGTCTGGGGAAGGAATGCGACCTCGATCTGCATTGGAGTATCCGGTAGATGTTATATGCTATCTTCGCTGACCAGTATAACATGAAGGCTTCGTAGCATCGTTCCACCCCAACATGCAACGGCTTGGACGCAAAAAATGGGGTGCCATCCCTGGCACCCCATTTGAAGCTCTGCGCGAATTGTTAGGACATCGAGCGGACGACGCCGACGACGCGACCCTGTACCTGCACGTTTGCGGCTGGCTCGTACCAGGATTCCATGGTTGGATTCATCGGTTGAAGCTTAACCTGCGTGCCTTCGAAGTAAATCTTCTTAAGCGTTACTTCGTTGCGGTCCACGACGCGGACGGCAGCCATCTGCCCATTCTCGACAGTTTCCTGGTAATGCATCAACACGGTGTCGCCGTCGGCGATCAGCGCGTCGATCATCGAGTTGCCTTTGACACGAAGCGCATATACGTCCTTGACGCGATCTGAGATCAGATCGGAAGGAACATCGAAGAATTCTTCGGTCGTGCTATCGGGCACCGGGATTGGCTGACCTGCTGCGATCATGCCTGCGAGGGGGACGCGGCGCGTATTTGCTACAATCGCTGAAACTGCCGTTTCGACAGCTTCCACGCCTGGCATTTTGATGCCACGCGAAACTTTATTATCACGCTCGATCAGGCCACGCTCCTCCAGCTTACGGAGGTTATAGGCCACGACCGAAGTCGAGGAAATCTTTAGCTTATCCTGAATATCGCGAATCGAGGGCGGATAGCCCGTTTCTTTCATAAACTTCTGGATATAGTCCAGAATACCATTCTGGCGCTGCGACAGCCCTTCCATGTCCGGCGTCCTTTCGCTCGCCATAGGCCATATCAAAGGCTCAAACGGCGATCTTAGCATATACGTGCGACTTGCGCGCATTATACATTCGCATATACGTTCTGTCAAGCATTTGTTCTAATCTTATGACGAGTTGTAGTGGCTATTGACGGGATGATAAGCCTATACAGTGATGAGAGCCTCGGTGCCGCAAATATGGCGACCAGCCAAGATCGAGCACGCTTCAATGCTCGCAGATATACCAACATCGGTCAGGGACTGGCAGATAGGACCATTCCACCGTGCATCGCTTATGGTGCGTCCATGCCTTGATCTCATCAGAGACGTATAGCTTTTGATATTAGCTCTCCGTCGATCCACTCCTACCAGTAGCCCGAAAAATCTGTACATACAGCAGGATGATTGGAATAAAGGCGATTTGTAAAATAAGCAACGTCCACCGCACACCCAGACTATCAACAAAAGAAGCGAGGCCGATCGCAATTATTCCAAACAATATATTGCCAGCAAAGGTGATCATCGAATACATCGTTGCGCGTTGCTCGTTCGTAAACTGCTCATGGAGCAGCTTGTTCTTTGACACGTTTGTTATCCCATAGAGAAGGCCCATCGATGACATAAGCAGTGGTGAGGCCACGCTCGGAAAGGCGAGCGCTACAACATGTGTTAACCTACTGAAAATGTTATTGAAGATCAGCAGGCGTATCGCACTGTACTTATTGATCACTTTCCCGCTGTAGCGAAAGCTGAAGAAATTCCCTAGTGCAGATATACTCCTCGTAAAGCCTACAGCCCATATAGGCCACACTGTGTTATAAAAAACGAATTGAAACTGGAAAAGCGCTTCTTCTACACTGATTTTTATTATTTCGGCGATGCTCAATCTTCTCAGCGGACCATTTGTAGAAAATAGATGGAGCGCTTCTTTGAGATGGCTATACATCGTACCGAGCCTTTGTCGCTGGATGTTTGGCTCCACCATCCTGAGGGATACCACGATACACCCGAGTTGCGGCACAAGAGACAGCCAGAAAACAAGTGGAAACGAAACGTTTGCGACAAATCCACCCAAGAATGAGGCTATCGTCAGCGCAGGATAGAACATCGAGGTAGTTCTGCCCAGATATTCGTGATATTACCTTCTTCTCCTAGCTCACCCACTGTATCGTACAGCAGCGCATCATTATTCCCACTATGAAAGGCGAGCGACAATCCATCGAAGATCGCACCGCTCACGAATACTGCATACGATTGACCCGACGCATAACATACGAGCGACACCAACTTTGCAATTGCCCCCAAAACAACCGTGTATTTTCTTCCAATGCGATCAGACAGCACACCAGTAGGAATCTCGAATATCGCATCGGATACTTGAGCGATCGATATGATACTGAGGCCAAGGGCTAGAGAGCCTGTGACCTGGGTGAAATATATGATGGCAACAGCAGAATACAGCTTGAAAGCTGAAAGGAAGTTGAACCAGGATAGAAGGTGTATGTTACGAGAAACAGGTATCTTGTTGATGGCTTCATCTCCTCAAAACCACAGGGCGATGAATTCATCCTGGCGACGGGCGCGGCACGCTTGGGAGCAGGATACACTGTGGCACCCAGCTTAAAAGTGGCTTATCAAGCTACGTGAAGGCCTGATGAACCGCTTTCAAACCAATCCACGCTCAGGCCAGCGACGGTGGATAGATCAGATACACGGTGCCGTAGCCTTTGCGCTGCCATGCCTGTTTGAATTGATCGCGGCGATAGACGCGGCGCACCGGACCATCTTCTAGCGGCAGCACGGCGGGATCGTTCACGATCACATCGCCCGTCGGCGTAAAGCCAACGACGACCAACAAGTGCCCATTGCTATGCGCTACTCCGGCGTTGTCGAGCTTGCCCGGTTCCCACGAAATGCTCGTAATCACCGGAATCCCCGCTTCAACCCAGGCGGCAACGTCCGCCAGCGTGTCGAAGCGTGCGACATAGGCTTCCAGGCCCAGGCTGGACGCAAACGCCGTGTTGAAAGGCCAGTTGCCGGTTCCCTCGTAGACCGGATCGTGGACCGCAGGGACCGTCACCCGCACCGCAGCATCCGGATCTGTGAAAGGCGCGAGGCGTGCGTCGCCCAGGCGTTCGTACCAGTAATGCAGCACCATCGTGACCGACACCGGCGAACACCACACGTTGCCACCCTCGAACTCCATCTGCGAAATCGGCGGTACATCCAGGGGCGCAACGCCGTTGGGCAGGTCGGCGTTCGGTGTTCGCGTGACGGGTGTGGTCATCACGGCGACGCCACGCAGGGACGGTGATGGTGCGCCTTCATCGCGGCGCATGATGACACGACATTCGACAGCGGTCGCGGGCTGGCGCATCGTCAGGGTGTCGGTGCTTACCTCGCCATCGTCGTCACGCTGATTGTCGACGCTGTGGCGACGGTCCTGGTCGGCGCTCCACACCCCCATCGTCCACCAGCGCGTCCAGCGGTCGCCAATGTTCACACGCAGCGCGACTTCGATCTCGGTGCCGGATGGCGCGGTGCATTGCCAGGAGGCGATGGCTTCGACAAACGGCTGTGGCGCCGTTTGGGCGGCGAACAGGATGGTCGCTCCCGATGCACCTGGGCGCAACGACAACACATGATCAGACACGAGGGCGTCGTCCATGACTGCGACGGAATCTGGGATGCTCCAACGCAGCAATGCGGTGGGAAACACGGGCATGATTGCTCCTTGCTAGCAAGCAGATTATAATCCAGGTTATCAGCACAGCGAGGGCTGACGGCAAGGAGAAGGCGGTTATGGCGGATGTACGTATTCTGATCGGTGAAGATAACGAGATCGTCGCGCAGACGCTCAAGGATCAACTGCATGCGCTCGGATACGAAGTCGCCGGTGTCGCGCATACCAGCGCCGATGTCGTGCGCCTGAGCGAGCAACTCACACCCGACCTGATCATTCTGGATATGCAGATGGCAGAGCTTGGCGGTGATGCAACAAAATCCATCGCGGCGCAACGCGAGATACCGCTCGTCATCCTGACGCCGTTTTCGGACCCGGACAGCGTACGGCGTGCTGAGGAAGCGGGCGCGCAGGCCTATCTGGTCAAACCACCGAACTCGGAAGAACTGCCGCCTGCGATCGATATCGCACTGGCACGGCACCGCGAGATGCAGCAGTTACGCTCGCACGTCGGCGAACTGCACGCCACCATTGAGGCGCGCAAGGTAGTGGAGCGCGCTATCGGCATCTTAATGAAACGGCTCAAGGTAACACGCGCCGAAGCCGAAGCCCGCCTCCACCAACGCGCCGACGGCTCGGAACCCAAGCTCAAAGAGATCGCCCAGACCATCGTCGACTCCGATGCGTTGTTGAGCTAGAACTTCGTGCTATAATGGCCCATCATGAACGACCATGGTTCGAATTGGAGCAAGCAACGAGCATGAATCGAGCAAGCTCACATACGATCGAACTGTCCTCAGGGGCGGCGCACGCTTAGGCTGTGCGACCGCCCCTGTGTTTTATGTACGAACAACGGAGCATTACGTCGTCGAAGATGTCTTCGGCGATGCTCCTTGGATACAGGAGGCATCCTATGCATTCGGATCTGATTGGGAAGATCGAGAAAGCCAAGCGCTACGCACAAGAGCCGGAACGGTTTTCACTTGAGACGATCACCGCGACCTTCCGCGGCGGTTCGAGCGACCATGCCATCAGCCTTGAGAATGATCACTGGTCCTGCGATTGTAACTTCTTCCGTACCTGGCAAACCTGCAGCCATGTGATGGCGGTTCAGCGTATTCTCGCGCCGATGCTTTCGGAGCAAGCCCAGAAACCAGCCGGACCCGAATATGTGAGCGAGGATCTGATCGAAGCAGCGGGCTAAGGCTGCCAGCATACATCCGACAATCAACGACGCACCGCCAATGATTGATGATGAGTGGCCTGATCCCACTCATCGCTAAATCAAGTATCATTGGAGGTGCGTCGTTGGTTTATTATGAAACATTATTTATAACAAGGGAGTTTCCATGGCTCATGATGTAACGCTCATTCGCGGTGACGGAACCGGCCCAGAGCTGGTCGAAGCAACACGGCGTGTGCTCGAAGCGACCGGCGTCGCATTTAACTGGGACGTGGTTGAAGCAGGCGTCGATATTATGGAAACGGCGGGAACGCCGTTGCCGCCGAACGTGCTGGAAAGCATCCGACGCACCAAAGTAGCGCTCAAAGGACCGATTACCACGCCGATTGGCACGGGATTTCGCTCCGTGAACGTAGCGTTGCGCAAAGAACTTGATCTGTATGCCTGTATTCGCCCCTGCAAAACCTATGAAGGTGTACGCTCACGCTACGATAATATCGACCTCGTGATCGTGCGCGAAAACACCGAGGACCTATACGCGGGCGTCGAGTTCGAGGTCGGCAGCGCCGAGGCGAAGCAGATCATCGACATGGCACCGGGCAAAATCCGTGAAGATGCCGCGATCTCGGTTAAGCCAATTTCGCGCTTCGGATCGCACCGGATCGTCAAAGCCGCCTTCGATTATGCGATCGAAAACAATCGCAAAAAGGTGACGGCGGTGGCAAAAGCCAATATCATGAAATACACCGATGGCCTGTTCTATGAAGTGGCACGCGAAGTCGCCAAAGAATACGAAGGTCGTGTGGAATATGACGAATGGCTCGTGGACGCGATGTGTATGCAACTCGTTCAGAAGCCGGAAAACTACGACGTGTTGGTGATGGGCAACCTGTACGGCGATATCCTGTCCGACCTGGGCGCAGGCCTGGTAGGTGGCCTCGGCGTTGCGCCTGGCGCGAACATCGGCGTCGACACCGCGCTCTTTGAAGCGACGCATGGCAGCGCACCCAAGTACAAAGGGCAGAACAAGGTCAACCCCACAGCGTTGATCCTGTCGGGCTTGCTGATGCTGCGCTACCTTAAGGAAACCGACGCCGCGGACCGCCTGGAACGCGCCGTGTCGGCAGTGATCGCGGAAGGCAAGGATGTTACGTACGACATGAAGCCGAACCGCACCGATCCGACCGCAGTCGGTACGTCGCAGATGGCAGACGCGATCATCGCGAAGCTCTAACGAGCAGTCCGTGCATTGACGCTTCGGATGAGTGGGAACCTGTTCGTAGGTCCCCACTCATCCGTTATTCACTCCGGCAACATCACACCCGACCCTGCCCATCCCAACGTCCTCGCTCATCCATGCTCCACTTCTTGCTGGCATATACGCATGATGCACCATCTGCAGAGGATATAATGAACAATCCTGTGGGCAAGACTCTCGACCTTGTGTGCCTTGGCTCGTTGATGATCGAGCTGGTTGGTCAAACCCCCGGCGACATCCAGAACATCACGTCCTACGAGCGCGTACTTGGCGGCTCATGTGCGAACGTCGCGTCGACAGCAGCACGTTTAGGTTGCCAGACGGCGGTTATTTCTCGTGTCGGCGATGATGCCTTTGGGCGGTTCACCCACAGCGAATTACATAGGTTTAGCATCAAGGACGATTGGGTGCAGGTCGATCCACGCAGATCATCGTCGGTCACTTTTATGTCTGGTACGACCAGCAACCGCGACTTCCTGTTAATCCGGGGCGCAGATCAATACCTTGCCCTCGACGATACGTGCCGAGCGGTCATTCGTGAGGCGCGGGCGCTCCATACAACGACGTTCGCGCTATCACAGGAACCGTGCCGCACGGCGGCGATCGAAGCCATCGATATCGCCCACGCTGCCGGACACATCGTGTCCCTCGATCCGAACTTCCGCGCACGCAATTGGCCTGATCGCAAAGAACTACTCCCGTTGTTGCGTCGCCTCCTACCCCTGACAACCGTGATCAAGCCTTCGCTACAAGATGCGGAAGCAATCTGGGGCGCGGGGCAAACACCGGGCGATTACATCGAACACTTTCACGCCCATGGCGCACGCCAGATCATGCTGTCGTTAGGACGCGAGGGCGTCGTCGTGTCGGATGGACGAACGCTCGAACGTATCTCGGCGATTCCGCTCGACGTTGCGAATACTGCTGGCGTTGGCGATGCCTTTACCGCCGCCGCGATCACGGCCTTGCTCAAAGGCGAAACCCTGACGGACGCAGCACGCTTAGGCACACTCGTCGCAGGACACCTTTTGCGTAACAACGACCGCACGGCTCCGCTACCTTCATTACCAGCCTTGATCCAGCAGATTCGTTCGAGCGACGATGTATTCCCCGCCGTCAGCATGCGTAACTAATCAGGAGGCCACGATGCTCGATCCAACCCAGCAAGGCATGGGACTAGCGCTGTCCCGCGCCGAGCTTGAGGCGAGCTTGCCCGTTCCCCTGCTCCCTAACCGCCCCGAGCTTGTCAACCTCTACTGGCAATGCTGGGAGCTTGCGGCACGGATGGTGCGGCACGGCACGCCCGAAAACGGTTTCTCACAAACCTACATGGATGCCGCCTTCGGCGGTAACATCTTTCAATGGGACACCTGCTTCATCTCGGCCTTCGCCCGCTACAGCCGTGAATTGCTGCCGGTATTGCCCGCCTTCGACAACTTCTATCGTCGTCAGGAACCAGATGGCTATATCGCCCGTGAGTACCGTTGGGAAAATGGTGCGCCGTTGTGGCCGAAGCGTAGCGGCGACTCGATCAACCCACCACTCTACTCCTGGGCGGAATGGCAATGCTACCGGCTGCACGGACGACGCGCGCGCCTCGACCAGATATGGCCAGTGCTCGACCGATATTACCAATACCTGCGCGGGTGGCACCGCCTCGAAAACGGGCTGTACTGGATCACTGATATGGGGTGCGGCATGGACAACACGCCGCGCTTTGCCGCCGGATGGGCCGACCTTTCCTGCCAGCAGGCGCTCAACGCCAACATGATGGCACGTATTGCCCATGAGATCGGCAACGAAACGTCGGCAGAATGGTACACCGAGGAGTTCAACTCGCTCTCACAAACGATCAACCGTGTGATGTGGGACGAAACTGATGGTTTCTATTGGGATGTGGATGGCGATGGCCTCGCGATGAAGTCAAACACCGTCGCGGCATTCTGGGCGATCCTGGCAGGTGTTGCTCAGCCACCGCAGGTGGCGCGATTAGTCGAGCATCTGCAAGACCCGGCATCATACTGGCGCGCCCACCCGTTCCCGACCATCGCGGCGAACCATTCGGCCTACAAGCCGCATGGCGACTATTGGCTCGGCGCGGTATGGGCGCCCACCAACTATATGATCGTCAAAGGTCTGCGCCAGTCCGGTCATGTCGCCTTCGCTCGCGAAGCAGCACTCCGGCATATCGACGCGATCGAGCGCGTGTATCGTGCGACCGGAACCGTCTGGGAAAACTATCGCGCCGACGAGGATGCACCCGGCGTTCCGGCGCGTCCTGACTTTGTAGGCTGGACGGGGTGCGGTCCAATCGCGTTGCTGCTGGAAGAAGTCATCGGCATCGAAGTCGATACCCCGACGCATACCGTTCGCTGGAACATTACCGAGCCGGGACCGCATGGTACCCATGCGCTGCCCTTCGGTGATGGCACACTCGACATCGATATCAACGCCGACGAGCAGATCGTCCTACGGTGTACCCACTCGTTGACATTGGAGGTCACCGGACGGCTCGGCAGCGCGCAATGGGCACTGGAGCCCGGACAACATACGGTCACGCCGAACCCGTAGGTTTAACACGCATTACATTTTGGACCTGTATGTACCATCAATCATTACGTTTTGGCACGATTGCTATGGAGCGGGACGATGTAGAGCCCGTGGCATACATGCTCGCCGGACAGCACATGTATGTACTGGGAACCGCAGATGGCGCGTTCAAGCCGATCGGGGCCGAGCATATCGTCGGCAAGATGGGCGGATTCTGGGCACATCCCCTGCGGGTCGCAGATGGTTGGTTTCTTAATGTCCATGAAGCGGACACGACGACGCGGCTGGATGACAGCCGGAGCATCGAAGGGCACCTCTCGGACATCGAATTTCACTTTCAGCATGGTCCGCTTCAGATCACGCGCACCGACTTCGTCGTGGAACACGAGCGCGCCGTGTTCGGCCTGGTCGATATTCGCAACAGCGGCGACGCGGCATGGCGTGGGCGGGTCGGCTGTGAAGTCCATTTCCAGCTACGCGGTAGCTGGTTCAGCGGTCTCGAAACCGGAACCACCCTGACGAGTGTTGAAGATGGGTTGGTCCTGGCCTATGACCTACGCCAGCCAACATGGGGTGGCGCGTTCGGATGTTCGACGGACGGCGCAATCGAGCGACGCCGTGAGAATGATAACGTGATCGTGGAATGTATCGTCGATCTCGATCTCGCCCCTGGCGCAACGCAGCAGATCGAGATGCTGCTGGCGGCGGACCACCAGCACGGCACCGATGGGGCACGTACGACCTGGTATAGGCTGTCGGGTAACTGTGCGGCATTGCTCGCCCACAAACGGGCGCTTTACCTTGCCATTGCGCACGAAGGCGTCACGCTCGATGTGCCTGACACTGATATCGTCAACGAATATCAGCTTGCCAAGGTCAATGTTCACATGCTGAGCGCGGACTACGCACCGTACCTTCCGCCATATTTACTGGCAGGTGTACCGGAGTACCCACAGTTGTTCGGATGCGATACGGCCTATTCCATCGCTGGCGTCACAAGCGCGGGTTTCCACGAGGTCGCCCGTTCGGCGCTCGTCGCTCTGGGCGACCTCGCACAGCGGGCGGCAGGGCGCGTCCCTCACGAAGTGACGACCAACGGTCGGGTGTGGCATCCCGGGAATACGCAGGAAACACCGCAATTCGTGCTTGCCGTATGGGATTACGTGCGCTGGACTGGCGACCTCGATCTGTTGCGGCGCATGTACCCGCTGTGTCGTGAGGGGGTCATGGACTATCTGCCAGCCCAATGGGATGGCGACGGCGACGGCTACCCCAATGGCGACGCTATGATCGAGCGGCACGGCATGGGTTCGCTCAAACTGGATTCGGCATGCTACCTCTACGCAGCCTGGTACGCCCTGGCAGAAATGGCACATGTGCTGCAACGCCCCGAAGCCGAGACCTTCCGCGAGCGCGCGGCGGATTGGCGACAACGCTTCGAGCGCGATTGGTGGATGGAGGACGAGCAACTGTATGCCGATTCGCTCCACGCCGACCTGCGCCCGCAACTCGATGGGCATTGGACCCAGGTCGTGCCGTTACAACTCGGCATAGCTAGCCCGCCCCGCGCCCGCACGGTATTACAAGAAATCGAGCGTACATTCGTCAACGAATTCGGTATGGTCCACACCCGTGGGCGCGAAGACCGCGTCTGGACACTGCCGACGGGGCTCCTTGCCCTGGCGCAACTACGGCACGGACACCTCGATCAAGCGATAAAACAGCTACACAACATCGCTATCACAACGCAGCACGGCATGCTAGGTTCATACGAGGAACTTATCCCTAAAGGACTATGTTTCGTCCAACTCTGGTCGGCGGCACTGTTTTTACAAGGTATCGTGGAAGGACTGTTAGGTATCGAACCACACGCACACGAACATCGCCTGCGGATTCGCCCTCGACTTCCTACACAATGGTCATCGGCGGCGCTCCGTCACTTTCGTGTGGGGGAACATTGCCTGAGCGTTGAGGTCACACAGCGTAGCGCGACGATTATCCATGAGTCAGGCTCGGTCGATCTTACTGTCGAATACAATGTGGACGAGCATTCCGAAGATCAGGAAACAAGCGATACAACGGCGATGCGAACAACAGAAAACGATGATAGACGGGTTCGGTATGTGACGCTCGCAGCAGGGCAGATTGCCCAGATTCCTATCTAGTCCCGGGCTGCAACAATGAGACCGTTATCGTGATGACATACGAACGGGCAGCAAAAAAGGGTGCAACCATGAGCCGTAGTGTTGCATCCTCATCGCAGACGTGGCGTGTAGTGGCACCGGATTTGGAATATTTCCCCACCAGCGAAGCATACGTACCGCAAACTAGCATACGACCATGGGATGAGCGAACGCGCTAGTGCGACGATTATAGTCGCCGCATTAGCGCCAGTCAGCGAGCGCACCGGGACGACCTGGATCGAGAACGTCGATCTTGCGACTAGCAAGCGTCAGGCGTACTAACTGTGAGGCCTGGTCGGTGTCCTCTTGAAACAAGATCGCTCGTCCGCTGGGCGACCAACGTGGATGTCCTGCCGGAGCCGTCCCTGTCTTCCAGACTTCGATATCACCCGTGCCTATATTCATAATCGCCACACGCTCGGCATCGCCATATCTTCGACCGAAGGCCAGTTGTGTTCCATCCGGCGACCAGGTTGGCCAAAAATCACCATTGATATTGGTGCATTCAGCATGCGAGGGCGGCTGCGTCGCTTCGACAGGATTGCCATTGGCAATGATCGAGAAAATAGATACGCATACACGGGCTACTGTTAAGCCGTCCGCTGAAAGCGATGCGATCACCTTTGGGCGACCAGGCGGGCGCACCTTCCCATGAAGAACTGGAAGCTATCTCGCGCACATCACCGGATGCGAGATCAAGCAGCACGATGTCGTGCTGCATCCACATATCATCTCGGTGAGCGACCTCAGCCACCAATTGCTTGCCATTCGGCGACCAACTTGGCGAACGCGCCAGGGTGTACTCGGACAACAAGCGCTGCCGTTTCGTCCCGTCTGCATTGATCAACCACAGTGTTTCGATACCACTCACATGCTCAACATAGACGATGCGCTAGCGATCCGGCGAGATCGCGGGGAGGGCCGCGCTCGTCCCAATCGGCAGTCGGTGATTTGTTTGACGGTCGTGCCGGTGCGTACGAACAGGTTATCGTTGCCGTCAGATGTCGGCGCGATGTACGCGACCATCCCTTCGACCGAAATGCCCTGGCTTACACGCGGCGGCGTGTAGGCCATGTTCCACACACCAACGAGCTGATCGCGTATCATCCACGTGCCAATACCGCCAGCAGCGAGCAGCGCAAAGACCAGCACCAGCAGCGCCATGCCACGCAGGACCCCGCCCTGACTTGGCGGCTGTGGTAGCATGCGCGGCGCAGGCGTCCACAAGGGACGGCTGGACAACTCATTGCCTGCCGAGGCATGCAGTTTTGCATGAATTGGTCGGACTGATCTGGATTGTGGCTCCAGTCACGTTCGCGCCGAGCGGTGTTTGTAGCGCCGTGCAAAAATCGTTGACGTTTGGGAATCGATCGGCAGGCTTAAGCGCGGTCGCACGCACGATCGCCATCTCAATTTCTGGCGGAAGCGTGGGATCGACCATACGCGCGGGCGGCAGTGCAAAGGGCGACGCTCCAGGATTATGACCCGTCACCATCTGGTGAACGACTGCGCCCAGGCTATAGATATCCGAACGCGGTTCGGTCTGCCCACCGTACTGCTCAGGCGGCGCATAGCCAGGAGTGCCAAACTGCGCCGTATCCGTGACCTTGCCAGGAGTGAACAGCCGTGCAATACCGAAATCGATCAGCTTAAGCTCGCCCTCCGGCGTAACCATGATGTTGCCAGGCTTGAGGTCGCGGAACACAATCGGGTGAGGCTGTTCGTGCAGATAGCGCAGCACCTCGCACAACTGGCGAGTGTAGTCGATTACCTGTCCGATCGGCAACCGCCCACCAGCCTGCTTGAGTACGTCACGCAACGTCTGCCCCGGCACATACTCCATCACCAGAAACCACTCGTCATCCTGGCTGAAGTAATCCCATACGGCAGTAAGGCCAGGATGTCGCAGACGAGCGAGCGTTAGGGCCTCACTTTGGAATAACTGGGCAGCCTGAGCAGTCTCGTCAGACGGCAAGCTACGGGTCGAGCAGATTTTGATGGCAACCACACGCTGGAGACGTAAATCTTCGGCGAGGTATACCGCACCAAAGCCACCGCTCCCTAGCAATTTGCCAAGGCGGTAACGTCCTGTAATTACCTGGTCGGTTAAGGCCATCACTGCCACTATGGTCGATTCAAGGCTCGAACTCCAGCATACCGCTCTACCCTGGGTGGGATTGTGCAGCACGTTTTGTAAGCCTTCCTCCTGTGCATGCATTGTAATACATGCCGATGAAGCGCGAGAATATTCCCGCTCTTATACCGTTAACGATGAAACCATGGTAAAAGTTCCACCAAAATAGGCACCATTTACATCCTTCACCAAAGAATATGGCTATGCTATAGTTATATACTTGTGTTCGAGGAGGAGAATGTGCAGGATCAGCTTCCGCAGGGAACCGTCGTCGGTGGTCAGCAGGCGAAATACGAGGTATTGAACAGTGTCGGACGAGGCGGCATGGGTGTCGTCTACCGCGCACGGCGCACGACCGACCAGGCTGTAATTGCCTTGAAGGAGATGCGACCCGCCGACGCGACGAAGCCTGAGGAACAGCAAGAGTTCCGCATGCTCTTTACTCAAGAAGCCGAACTCCTGTTACGGCTCGATCACCCGAACATCGTCGATGCTTTTGAAACGTTTGAATGGCACGGACGGCCATACTTTGTTATGGAATTCGTCAACGGCGTCACGCTCGAAAAGCGGTTACGCGACGCCAACGCTCCGGCCTTCGAGCAGGATGCCCTGGTATGGGCGATCCAGATGGCACGCGTCCTTGGCTATCTGCATGTCCAGCAACCGCCAGTAATCTACCGCGACCTCAAACCTGGCAACGTGATTCTGACGCCTGATAGCGTGATTAAGTTCATCGACTTCGGCGTCGCCCGGCAATATAAGGCGGGCAAATCTAAGGATACCGTCGCGATCGGTACGTATGGCTACGCGCCGCCCGAACAGTACGGCAAAGGACAAACCGACGCCCAATCAGACCTATACACCCTGGGCGCGACGCTATATCATCTGCTCACAAACCTGGGACCGATTCCACTACGCACGCCGGAGCCAGGGTCAATCCAACAGCACAACCCTTCAGTCAAACCAGCAGTCGAACAGGTCGTGATCAAGGCAATGCAGCAGGATCGGTCGTTCCGCTTCCGCAACGCGCAGGAGATGGAAAACGGCGATGATCGCGTGTCTAACCGTCCCGCTGCCAGCAAGCGCAACACCGCCCGGCGCGCCGGAGTGTTCCAGACGCGACGCAGCGCACCAGCGCGCCCGTGGTGCCGCCGAAAGCGCGACCCGCGCCAGCGCAACCACCACAGCCAACACGAGTGCCAATCACACGAACACCAGTTGCGGTCAGCAGCAATCCCGTGTTTTGCCCGAATTGTGGGCGTGGCAACAAAGCAGGCGCGCGTTTCTGCTCGGCGTGTGGCACTCAGCTACCCGCCGGCACTCCCGCAACCTCGCAATCACGCCCGTTGTCCAGCAACCAACCCCACAGTTGCGCTCGGCACGCTTTGTCGTGACGACGCCGCGTGGCACCTGGGATTTTCCGCTGGTCAACTTCCCCTGCCGCATCGGGCGGCGCGATCCGTCACAGTCGCATTTTCCCGAACTCGACCTCGCGGACTACGATCGTGGTCATGCGTCGCGCCGCCACGCCGTGATCGAACGACGCGGCACGCAGTATGTCCTCACCGACGTTGGCAGCGTCAACGGAACCTTGCTCAACGGCACAAAGGTGCAGTCGCACCGACCACAAACTCTCCAACCGGGTGACCAGGTGCGTATTGGTGATGTGGAAATGCGTTTCGAGTGGGTCTAGCCACACCGTGGACGATAAAGCATCGCAAGCGTACACAGCGGACCGGGAAGGCATGATGCCTTCCCGGTCCGCTGTGTACGCCATATAGGTTAGCGCGAATAGTGGTAAGCCCATTCAGTATGACAGCCAGTTCTCCGTGTCCTGATAATCTGCCCCGGCAGAATTGCAAAGCGCCGCGCGGCTCCTCGATCGAGCAGGTTCTTGACTATCGTTGCACGAGTGGTAAAAACGTGTGGATGTTCCCTATGCTTACCAGTCGTCCGATCTTATTTGCAGTTCGCTCGACGAACCAAATTGAACGATCCGATCCAGTCGCAATCGCATACGGTCCACTATGGGGAGTTGGCAGCGCATACTCCGTAACTTCCCCTTCAACGGTGACTCGCGCCACCTGATTGGCACTACGTTGGACAAACCGAGGGCGCCATCGGGCCCGGCTGTGATATCGAACGGGTTGCTGTCCGCAGTCGGGATAGGGAACTCAGTAATCGTTCCTTGCGTTGTGATTCGCCCTACCTTGTTGCCAAAGGATTCGACAAACCAGAGCGCGCCGTCAGGCCCCGCTGCTATGCTTGTGGGGCGGCTCGAATCCGTTGGAATACGATACTCTGTGAACACTCCGGTGCTCGTAATCCGCCCGACGCGATTAATATTTCTTTCTGTAAACCACAATGCTCCATCAGGTCCTGCGACAATACCATACGGCCCACTTCGCTCAGTCGGGATCGTGAACTCAGTGAAATCACCTTTTGTGGTTATGCGCCCGATCTTATTGCTGAAATACTCAGTAAACCACAGTGCACCGTCAGCCCCTGCGGCGATACCCACGGGTTCACTATAGGGCGTTGGAATACGATATTCCATAATTTTCCCCTGGGGTGTGATACGCCCAATTTGATTGACATTATTCTCGACAAACCAGAGGGCGCCATCGGGCCCGGCTGTGATATCGAACGGGTTGCTGTCCGCAGTCGGGATAGGGAACTCAGTAATCGTTCCTTGCGTTGTGATTCGCCCTACCTTGTTGCCAAAGGATTCGACAAACCAGAGCGCGCCGTCAGGCCCCGCTGCTATGCTTGTGGGGCGGCTCGAATCCGTTGGAATACGATACTCCGTGAACACCGCGATCTTGGCTGCCGGAGTCACACGAGCATCGTGCCAGATAGGTGCTGCGGCCAATCCAACTGGAAACGCAGCTAAGAGGCCCAATAGGACACCGTAAAGTAACCACGTAGGTCGGATCATGGCCGTGAAAGACGATACATGTCGTCCGGGTTCATAGACAAACAATTGCTTCGTAGGGGGGGGAACTACACGCGGGTCAGTATTTTCCACGAGTATGGTCTCCTCTATTTTTCGGTACGGAAACAATGGCAGGTGTTCTTGGTAAAAGCTCAGGCGCATTGAGATGACCAGGGCGAACTCGCTAGACCACGTTTCTTAGTACTCCACGAGCGGGAGAAAGACGGTGAACAACGGATGCTCAGAGATCCGGCCAACGCGATTGCCGAGCCGCTCGACAAACCACAACGCACCATCAGGACCCAGGGTGATTCCACTGGGCTCGCTCTTTGGTGTCGGGATTTGCATTTCCGTGATCGAGCCCGTATATGTCACGCGTCCAATCCGGTTAGCGCGCCGCTCAACGAACCAAATCGCGTCATCGGGGCCAGCAATCAGGTCGACAGGCTCGCTGCTTGCGGTTGGAATACGGAACTCAGATATAACACCGTCCACCGTGATTCGTCCTATCCGATTGGCCGTGCGTGATTTTTCGACAAACCAGAGCGCACCATCATTTCCAGAGGTTATAGCGTATGGCTCGCTTCTTGCGGTCGGGATGTCAAACTCTGTGACGCTACCCGTTGTAGTAATTCGTCCAATCTTGTTCACATTACGTTCGACGAACCACATCGCACCGTCAGGTCCTAACGTGATATCATATGGTCCCGCTGCGGGAGTCGGGAGAGGGAATTCGGTGATCTCGCCAGCGGTCGTAATCCGCCCGATCTCGTTGGTGTAATATTGTGTGAACCACAAGGCGCCATCCGGGCCACTCGCAATTGCGATCGGTTCACTGAATGCGGACGGCAATCGAAACTCAGTGATTACTCCACTGGTCGTGATACGTGCAACCCGATTGACATTCGCTTCGACAAACCAGAGCGCGCCATCAGGGCCCGTGGTTATGCTTTGCGCGCCACTACTTTCACGCGGGATCCGATACTCGGTGATGCTGCCCGTCAGGGTTATGCGCGCGATCTTGTTCGCGTTGGCCTCGACAAACCACAGCGCATTGTCGGGACCGATCGTGATACTTTCCGGTCCGCTTGCATGTGAAGGGATGGGAAACTCCCGGATCGTCGAAAGAGTGGCTGCCTCCGAATTATTCCCTGGATGAGCCGCGGCGCGCGTGAACGTGAGTAGTGCGAACGATGCGCCGAGGAACACCGCTATGAGTAGCGTGAAGCCGTACGACATCCGAACACGCCAACCCCACCCGCCGATTTGCCGTTGCATCCTGGAGTACCGATTGCGTTTGGTAGGTTTTGCAAGGATCGATCTTGATTCTGGCACCATGTCATTCTCCTGAGGGCTACTTAGTCCTAACGTTGCGAAGGTGCTATGAACGGCAAAGACGCGACGAAATCGCTCTTCGTTCGCCTGTGTTATGCCTGGGCACCTCTCAACTCCTGCACGAGGCACTGCCCTATTAGCGATAACAGGTATGATCGCTTACACAAACCTGGTGAAAAGTCGCTAGCGGACTGTTTCCTAGTGCTTAAGGATAGATTTTTGCAATGGAACAGCGTAGGCACACAGCCATAGCTACCTTGCCGCTCACGACATGTTCGCTACCATAAAGCCTCGTTGAGCAGCGACCACGTGTGCTTTTCTTTCGTCAACGCTCTGTACGATCCTCCTTGGTTCCGGACACGGCGAACCTGCGCATGTCAATGCAGCTTTCGGGCGGAACAATGATGCTAACGTGTAACAAACGGCGTGATCTGTCGGATGACCGGGGTAACAAGGAACCAGCGAGACATGGGGGTGGAGCCGCTTGATTCCTTAGTTCCTACGAGGAGCGTAGCAACGAGCCCTTTCAGTTTACTTTGCGAAGGGCTGACGTATCTATCATTCCGCTATCTTTGGCTCGATTTTCAGGTATGAATCGAGTGCATGTCGCAGATCGTCTATCAGAATACTTACGGGTGTATAGTCCAGACTGTGGCTAGAGAAGCGCCAAATTCCATTCCAGCTCACGCCCACCTATGTAAACGCGTGAGATAGGGAAGTAAATGGAGGTGTGTCGCATTGAAAGGGCTCGAAGATTACTGGAGAGTACGTGGCGCGAACCTCCCGGTATCGCGCCACGTACCTTGAGCATCATAAACGCACAACGCCGCTTCGCGCGGCTCGATATTGAGGAACCCATAGCCTTGAAACTCGCCGCCGTAGTCGTGATAGGTCTCGAAACGCTACAGTGGGGGCGGTATTGATGAGCGCCTGTTCAGGTGAGTATTGCTGAATTCCCTGTACATACTGAGCAAGCAAGGCTCGTTTTATCTAACCACCCCTGTAGATGCTATAGCCGATAAGGAACACCGAAACCTCAGAATATTTGAGGAGCGCCCACAACGCGTCGCGGTCGTGCGGCGTCGCGTCGAGCAAACTTCCTAGTGCGGTCCGACCGGATACGCCAGATCATGCGTAGATACGAACACATATAGTCAACAAGGGTTATTCCGTGAGTGCAGCCTGCACACGCGGCATCATCGCGGCGATCTGTTCGAGCGACACGGCACCCACCGACAAACGCATCCAGCCGGTATTCTCGTCGTAGCCGAACGCCTGGAACGGCACGACCGCACAACCTGCTTGTTCCAGCAGGTAGCGTCGAATCGCCTCGTTATCATCGAAGGTCACACCGCGCAACGTTTTGCCTTGCAGCCCGAAACGCACCGATAGATAGATCGCGCCCTGCGGTGGCACAGCCTCGACCGGTAAACCCGCTTCAGCCATCGCCGCGAAGCCGTCATACAACGCTTGCAACCGTGCTTCGACATCGCCGAGCATCGAAGCGTGGTATGCCCGCAGCCCTTCGACGTTATCCAGCACCTTCGCCGCCGCCACCTGCAACGGATGTGGTGCCCATGCGCCCACGAAGCTCATAATCTCCTTCATGGCTCCCGCCAGATGCGGCGGCGCGACGCCCCAACCAACACGCAAGCCGGTAGCAGCGAGGCTCTTGGAGATGCCGTCAACAAAGATGGTGTAAGCGGCCATTTCCGGCACGACTTCGACTGGCGTGATGTGCTTACTTGCCCCGAACTGGAGCATCCAGTACATCTGGTCGTACATCACGTACAAAGCGGGCTTGCCCTCGTGTTCGCGACGATGATTTTCCTCGACGATCATTTCGCCGATGCGCGTTAATTCTTCGGCCTCGATCATGGTGCCGGTCGGATTGACCGGGGTGTTGAGGCAGATCAGCCGCGCCTCGTGGATGTACGGACGAAGGTCATCGGCACGCGGCAAGAAATTTTCCTCGCGTCGCATCTTGATCTCGACCGCCCGGGCACCCAGCAACCCACAGTAGTTGTCATTCATCCAGGACGGCACAGGATACACCACCATATCACCGGGATTGATCAGGGCGCGATAGGTCGCATAGATCAGCGGGCGTCCGCCGCTCGCGATCAGCACACTCTCGATCGGATATTTGATGCCGAGTTCACGCTCGTACAAGCGTGTGATGGCACCGCGCAGATCGACGACGCCATCCGAGGGCGGGTAGTTAGTGATGCCCGCAGTTAAGGGCGGCGACTGATTCGTCGATCAGCAACGATGGTACCGGAAACTGCTTGGGATTGAAATCACCAATAGTCAGGTTGCAGACCTCGTGGCCTTGCGCGATCAGCGCCCGGATTTCGTTGGCGATCTTGAGGATCTGCGACCCGGTGATGCCGCGAGCCATGTCTGAGAGATCGCGTTGTGCCGTGGCCTGTGCCTGTGCTCCACTCGGGCAACCAGGCCGATACATCTATCGCCGCCGAATGAGCGGTACTCATAGAAACTCCTTCATCATGCTTAGGATGGCTGCTCAGCCATCAGAGCCTCAAATTGATCGACCAGTTGCCCGAAGAACTCCATCGCTCGCTCGACCGGCTCCGGCGTTGTCATGTCCACGCCCGCGCCACGCAGCAATTCGATCGAAGTCTTAGAGCCGCCGCCACGCAGGAACGACAGGTAGCGATCCACGGCGGGCTGTCCTTCTTGCAAAATGCCTTGCGCCAGAGCCGTCGCGGCACAGATGCCTGTCGAATACTGGTAGACGTAGAACCCACGGTAAAAGTGCGGAATACGCATCCATTCGTGCTTGATATGGTCATCGATCACGACATTCGGCCCGAAATAGCGCTTGAGCAGATCGGTGTAGATGTTCGTCAAACTATCGGCGGTCAGCGCCTCGCCCGCCTCGGCACGGCGATGGCTCTCAAGTTCGAACTCGGCGAACATACATTGGCGGAAGAAGGTCGCACGATAGTCGTCAAGCTGCTGATTGACGATCTGCAAGCGTAGTTCCTGGTCCTCGATGGTTTTCAACAGGTGGTCGGTCAGCAACGCCTCGTTGAGCGTCGATGCGACTTCGGCCACGAAGATCGTATAGCTGCCATATACGTAGGGCTGTGTCTGGCGCGTCAGGTACGAGTGCATCGAGTGTCCGAGTTCGTGCGCCAGCGTAAACACGTTATTGAAGTTGTTCTGATAGTTCATCAGAATGAACGGCTGAGTGGTATAGCCACCTGAGCTATAGGCACCGCCGCGCTTGCCTTCATTCTCGTACACGTCGACCCACCTGCGTTCGTGCAGGCCATCGTGGACGGCATTGACATATTCCGGCCCGAGCGGCGCCAGCGCCTGTTCGACCATGCGGCAGGCTTCGTCGTATTCGACTTCCGCCGTCGCGCCGGGGACGAGTTGCACATACATGTCATACATATGCAGTTCGTCCACCCCCAGAAGTTTTTTACGCAGATCGAGATAGCGATGCAGATGATGCAGGTTCTTATTGACCGTTTCGACCAGGTTATGATACACGGACAGCGGAATATCCTTGGGTTCGAGCGCAGCCGCCAGCGACGACTCATAGTTGCGCACCTTGGCGTCGAATACATCGCGCCGAATCGAACCGCTGAGGGTCGCACCAATAGTATTACGCACCTTGGCATAGGTGGTGTACAGCGCCTCGTAGGCTTCCTGGCGGACGCGCCGATCCTTGCTTTCCATGAACAGAATATAGCGGCCTTTGGTCAGTTCAACTTCGTTGCCGTCCTCATCCCTGATCGTCGGGAACTTCATATCGGCGTCGTTGAGCATGGTGAAAATTGCGCCTGCCGCACGTGTCGCTTCGCTGGCCTCGGAAAGCACCGCTTCGACTTCAGCCGAGCGGACATGCGCACGCTGACGACGTAGTTCGTCCAGGTAATGACGGTACACCTGCATCTCGGCAGACGAATCGAGGTAGCCATCGATCTGCTCGTCCGACAATGCTAAGAGTTCCGGCGCGAAAAAGGCGATGGCGCTACCAAACTTCGCGCCAAGCATCGACATACGCTCTACATAGCCCTGATACTTGGCATTCGTGGTGTCCTCGTCACGACGCATCGCGGCGTACGCCCACATTTGCTCCACCACGACTTCCGCGTCATGAATCGTCGTGATCGCGTGCAGCAACGCCTCGGAACCGTTCCCAAGCGTTCCCGCCAGCGCCGCCAGACTTGGCAGGATATCTTCGGAACGGGTAAAATCAGCTTCCCACAGGTCGTCATGGGCATAAATGCTTTCTAGATTCCAGGTATGTTCCTGTAGAACATCTTGACGTTTTGGTAATGCAGTCATGGTCGCCATCGTAATGCTCCTTGTTCTCCGAGTAGTATGTACAATATGTTTCTAAGGACGATATATTCAACGACAATAGGCATTGTACACGCGATAGTTAACCGAAGATTCGTGCCAGTTCGGCCTGGTGCTCCGATGCAACCAGGGCAATAATGCGGTCGCCGGCAGCAAAACTTGTATCGCCATGCGGCAGAGTGATCGTGCCATCGCGGATGACTGTCACCAGGACACATTCATTCGGTAAGGTGATTTCCTCGATCTTACGTCCGACCATGCGTGATGTCGGCGCGATTTGGAGTTCCGCCAGTGACACATTGCCGCCATCGAGTTTCAATAGCGGGATCAGGTCACCCATGGTCAGTTCTTCGTCGATCAGACGTGCGACCATCCCAGCGTGCGAGATCGCGATATCGACGCCCATACGCTTGGTAAACAGCCACTCGTTTTTCGGGTTATTGATACGAGCGATTACGCGATTGACGCGGAACTCATGCTTGGCGAGTTTGGCGATAACCAGATTATCTTCGTCGTGGCCTGTCGTGGCGACGACCGCATGCATGGAGGAGATATTGGCATCGCGCAATGCCTGGGGATTACATGCGTCGCCATAAATGACGGTGATGCTCGGTAGCTCCGCGCGCAGACGTATGGCGATCTGCTCATCCTGCTCAATCAGTATCACCACATGCCCATGCCCATGCAGGATATGCGCGAGATGAGCACCAAGTTTGCCACCGCCGCCGATCAATATATTCATGTCGTAACTCCCCGCAGGACAAGCACATGTCCATAGCGCAAACCCTAGCACTAAAAGATAGATTTTTCTTCCTTGACCACCTACGTCTCGTTGATCTACCCTCTGGGTCGCTGCGCTTGTGCTCGCGGCAGTGGTGGCATAATCGACGCCAGCCATCATCAAACCAAGTTGTTCGCGTGTGGTGGTTTGGGCGTCGACGATGCCGACAATATGACCCTTGTACATCACGGCGATACGATCCGACAATGCCAGCACCTCATCGAGTTCGGCAGACACCAACAGCACAGCAGTATTCGCGTCGCGTTCGGCGATGATATTCTTGTGAATGAACTCGATCGATCCAACATCGACGCCGCGCGTCGGTTGCGATGCGATCAGCAACTTGAGCGGTCGCGAAAGTTCGCGGGCGATGATCACTTTCTGCTTGTTGCCGCCCGACAGCGAACTGACCGGCGTGTGTGCACTGGGCGTGCGAACGTCGTACTCCTTGATCAGCTTTTCAGCATTCTGGTCGATGGCGTCCGCATCGATACGCACTCCATGTGCGAACGGCTCCTGATAGTAGCGGTTCAACACCAGATTATCCGCACACGAATAGGCCAGCACCAGCCCATGTTCCTGGCGATCTTCGGGGACGTGTCCGGTGCCTGCTTCAAACACGTTGCGTGGTGTGGCGTTGGTCAGGTCCTGCCCGGCGATTGTGACACGCCCGCCAGCGGTCGGACGCAACCCGGTCAGCGCTTCGACCAGTTCGGTCTGCCCGTTGCCCTGCACCCCGGCAACACCAACCACCTCGCCCGCCCGCACCTCGAAGCTCAGATGATCGACAGCGATTTGTTTGCGGTCGTCCGTCACCACCAGGTCTTGCACGCTTAGCACGACTTCACCGGGTGCGCGTTCCTCCTTGGCGACCTGTAGCAGCACAGACCGACCGACCATCATCTCGGCGAGCACCTGGGGCGTGGCGTCGCGCGGTTCCACCTCGCCGACGACTTCGCCGCGCCGCAGCACGACAATCCGATCGGCGATCGCGAGCACTTCGCGCAGTTTGTGCGAAATAAAAATGATCGACGTGCCTTGTGCGACAAGTTCGCGCAACACGACGAACAGTTCGTCGGCTTCTTGCGGCGTCAGCACAGCGGTCGGCTCGTCGAGGATCAGAATCTGTGCGTTGCGGTACAGCGCCTTGACGATCTCCACGCGCTGCTGCTGTCCCACTGATAGGTCTTTGACATACGCATCGGGATCGATCTCAAGTTTGTAGCGTTGCGATAGGTCGCGGATACGGGTGCGAGCGGAATCGAGGTCGAGGCGCCCGTTGCGCGATGTTTCCATGCCCAGCACGATATTTTCCGCCACGGTGAAGACTGGCACAAGCATGAAGTGTTGGTGGACCATGCCGATACTGAGGTCGATGGCCTGGCGCGGACTTTTGATTCGCACCGCCTTACCATGTACCAGAATTTCGCCACCATCCTGATGGTACAGTCCATAGAGAATGTTCATCAGGGTTGTTTTGCCCGCGCCATTCTCGCCCAATAATGCCAGCACCTCGCCCTTATGCAGAACAAGGTTGACATTCTTATTCGCGACGACGCCCGGGAATATTTTCGATACGTTGCGGGCTTCCAGTACCACTTCACGCGCATGCTGTGTCATGTGTCGCTCCCAGGGATGTGTAGAACTCAGGCGGACTCGGTTTCGTATGGTTGTCCAATGGCCGCTGGAGGCGAGGCACGACCGATCACTCCCGCCAGTACAATAATCGTCAGCAGGTAGGGGAACATGCCGACCAACCAGGATGAGATCGGGATACCAAATTGCTGTGCGTTGATCTGTAACGCGTTGGCTGCTCCAAAGAGCAGGGCAGCAGCCCAGGCTCCCCAGGGCGTCCAACCGCCGAAGATCAATGCTGCCAGCGCAATAAAGCCACGCCCATTGGTCATCAAGATTTCAAAACTTGGAATCGCTTCGAGCGTGAAGTACGAACCGCCCACACCGGCGATCATACCGCCGATGATCACATTGTAATAGCGTACCCGCGCCACGCGAATACCGACCGTATCAGCCGCACGTGGGTTTTCACCCACGGCGCGCATGCGTAGTCCCCAGCGTGTGTAGAACAGCACCCAATGCGAGACGATGACCAGAATGATTGCGAGCCATGCAATCGGCTGCTGCCGGAAGATCGGTCCGATGATTGGCAAGGTCGATAGTATCGGAATCGGCACAGCAGGAAATAACCCCGCGGATTTTAGATCGACGGCACTCAGAAGTTGCCGATCGAGAAATCCGGTCAGGCCGACTGCCAGAATATTGATCACCGTACCTCCGATGATCTGATCGACTTTGAAGGTGATCGATAGGACAGCGTGGAGCAGCGACATCAACGCACCAGTGGCGATGCCCGCCAGCAAACCGAGGAGCAGGCTTTGGGTCGCCGCCGCTACGATAAACGCGCCAAACGCCGCCGACAGCATCATGCCCTCGATCGCGATGTTGGTGACGCCGCTGCGTTCGCAATACAAACCGGCGAGCGCACCCAGCGTGATCGGCGTCGCGAAGCGCAACGTCGTCGCCAACATACTTGACGCCACCACCGCCGCAGACACGTTGTCGGAGCGCAACAACACCGTCAGCACGATCAAACCGATGAGCGTCGCGAAGATGAACATAAACCGTCCACGAGTCATATCTTCGACCTTTCAGCGTTAGCGCACAATGATGGAATGATGGGATCTGTTAGATCTTGCCGAAGCTCCTGCTGACACTGGCTTGCTCGCTTGAGTTCGAAGTACGCAGGCGATACAGCCAGCGAATGATTTGGTCAGCGGCAATAAAGATCAAGATCAACGCCTGAATCACTGAAATAATGTCTGCCGAGATTTGGGTGCGGAACTGCATCAGCGTCGCGCCGTTACGCAAAGCACCGAACAGTAACGCCGATAGTACGACACCCAGAACCGTATTCTTGCCAAGCAGCGCTATCGCGATACTATCGAAGCCATAGCCGGTGTTAAAGCCAAGTGTCGAGCGGTAGTTGACGCCTGCGACCTGCACAGCCCCCGCCAGGCCAGCAAGCATACCGCTGAGCGCCATCGCCAGTACGATATTCCGTGACACGGCGATTCCCGCATAGGCGGCAGCGGACGGGTTGGTGCCAACGGTACGGATTTCAAAGCCCCAGGTCGTTTTCCACAGGAAATACCAGACCCCGACCGCAACGATCAGGGCGAGCAGCACACCCGCATGTAAGCCCGGAGTCAGCAACGGCAGACGGGCTTCTTCGGCGATGCGTGGCGTTTGGGCGACGACATTCAGGGGATTAGGATCTTTCCAGGCACCATTGAGCAGAAATCCGCCGAGTTGCGAGGCGATATAGTTGAGCATGATCGTGGTGATCACCTCGTGCGCGCCAGTCCGCGCCCGCAGGAATCCTGGGATCGCACCCCACAGGAAGCCGCCGATCATGCCGCCGAGTATTGTCAGCGGCAGATGGATGATTGTCGGCAAACCTGACAAGCCGAAACCAACCGCGGCGGCACCCAGAGCGCCAAGCAGCAACTGACCTTCGGCTCCGATGTTGAACAACCCACAACGAAACGCCAGCATGACCGCGAGACCAGCGAACACATACGGAGTTGATCGCACAAGCGTCGCGATGATCGCCGCCCGTGTCCCGAAGGCGCCGACAAACAAACCGCTATAGCCGTTCCATACGAACCGCAATCCAAACCATTCACCGGAGAACTTTGGCCCACCCAGCCAGATGATGATACCGCCCACGAGGAGGGCGGTAAAGATCGCCAGCACTGGGATGAGAGCAGAGCTGGCTGCATGTCGCAGTCTGGTCATGTTCATGCGTTACACCTGTGTTGAAGGAACCAGAGCGTATGGCAACCAGGATGCTGCCATACGCCGGAGGTCAACCGTTAGCTCGGTTTTGCCGCAGCCACGTTTGTTTGGAGCGTTCCGTCTTCGAGTTGCGTGCGAATCTCGTCGATCTTGGCCTTCACGTCGGCGGGAACCTTGGAATCAAAGTCATGATACGGTGCGATACCAACCTTGCCAAGACTGTTGCCACCCTCGATGGTGCCAGCCGCAACCTGTTGAATCAGCCCGGACACGCCTTCGTCAATCACCTTGATCGCCGAGGTCATCAACGCCGCCTGGGCTTCGGGCACCGTGTAGTACTGGTCGGCATCGACACCGATGGCAGCCGCACCTGTGCTGGCACGTTCAGCGACACCGATCAGTGCGCCATTTCCGGTCGAGCCACCACCGCCGAAGATCACATCGACATCTTGATCGAGCATCGACAACGCCGTTGCCTTGCCCCATTCGGGATCGCTGAAGGTCTTGTCGAAGCCTACATCGTTATGATAAACGACCTGTACGTCGACATCGCTTTTGGCGTAAAGGGCGCCGGCACGATAGCCTTCGCCGAAACGCCATACCGGCGGCACAGCATCGGTCGCGACGACAGCACCGATCTTGTTCGTCTTGGTGTATAACGCCGCCAACGCACCAATCAGAAATCCAGCCTTGTCTTCTTCAAAGATCAGACCGGTCAGGTTCGGCAGCGTTTCCGCCTGGAACTGATCGACGCCGATAAAATGGATGTTCGGGTTCGCCTGTGCCGCAACGATGGTCTGCTCGCCAAGGCCGAAGCCGACGGTGACGATCACATCATACTGCTCGGCAACGAACTGACCGATGTTGCGCTCGTAGTCGTTCGGGTCAGTCGTTTCGATGACCTTCGATTCGCCGCCGACGGCTTCCGCGCCCATCTGCACGCCCGCCCAGGCCGAGTCGTTGAAGCTCTTATCACCCAACTTACCGATATCCGTCACCATGCCAATTTTCAACGGTTTGCCGCTGGTACTGCCAGTGGTCGTGGCAGTTTCCGATGCTATTGTCGCGGTTTCCGACATGGCAGTTTCCGATGCCGTCGTCTCGGTTTCCATCGGCATCATCGTTTCCGCTGCTGCAGCAGTTTCCTCTATGGCTTCAGTTGGCGCGGCTTCGGCTGCCGTGGGGGCGCTGGTCGCAGCAGTCGCTGCGACAGCGGTGGATGATTGTGTGGCAACAGGTGGAGCGCCGCATGCCGCGACGATTGAGAGGAGCAACAGGCTGACGAAAAGCAGCGAACATTTCTTAAACATGATATTCCATACACTAAGAAGCCAGAAGACCAGAAGCTGATTGCATAATGCTCATCTCCTGATCTTCTGACTTCTGACTACACAAAAAGTTTAGCTAGGTTTTGCGGGTGCGACGTTCGTCTTGAGCGAACCATCCTCAAGTTGCTTGTTCAATTCGTCGATCTGCGCCTTGATTTCGGCAGAAACCTTGGAATCGAAATCGTGGTAGGGGGCGACGCCAACGTGACCGTTGACATTACCGCCTTCGAGCGTTCCCATGGATTCCTCCATGAGCAGGTCAGCAACGCCTTGATCGATAATCTTGACGGCGCTACTCATCAGAACGGCCTGTGCTTCGGGGACTGTTTCGTACTGGTCGGTATCGACACCGATGGCAGCAATACCGCTGCTCGCACGTTCGGCAACGCCATACAGCGCTCCCGTGCCGGTAGCGCCACCGGCACCGAACACAACGTCAACGCCCTGGTCGATCATCGAAAGGGCGGTTGCCTTGCCCCATTCGGGATCGGTAAAAGTCTTGTCGAAGCCTACATCGCTGTGATATACCGTCTGGACGCTGGTATCCGGCTTGACGTGCAACGCGCCAGCGCGATAGCCTTCGCCGAAACGCCATACCGGCGGCACAGCGTCGGTTCCCAGGACTGCACCGATCTTACCGCTCTTGGAATACAAGGCTGCTAACGCACCGACGAGGAATCCAGCCTTGTCTTCTTCAAAGATCAGACCGGTCAGGTTCGGCAACGTTTCCGCCTGGAACTGGTCGACGCCGATGAAGCGAATGTTCGGGTTTGCCTGTGCAGCGGCGATGGTCTGCTCGCCAAGGCCGAAGCCCACGGTAACGATCACATCATACTGCTCGGCAACGAACTGACCGATGTTGCGCTCGTAGTCGTTCGGGTCAGTCGTTTCGATGACCTTCGATTCGCCGCCGACCGCTTTCGCGCCCATCTGCACGCCCGCCCAGGCCGAGTCGTTGAAGCTCTTATCACCCAACTTACCGATATCCGTCACCATACCGACCTTCAGCGGCTTCATATCGCCACTGGCAGCCGCGGTGGCGGTTTCCGCCATCATGGTTTCCATCGGTGCCATGGTTTCCTGCCATCGCCGTTTCCGATGTCATGGTTTCCATCGGTGCCATGGTTTCTGCCATCGCCGTTTCTGCCATCATCGTTTCTTCTGGTACGATAACCTCAGGACCTGTGGTTGGAACGGTGGATGGCTGAACCTCACCAGCAATTGTGGTCGCGCCTGCGGGTGTCGTCGCGGTCTGCTGACCACAGGCTGCAATCAACGGCAGGAGTAGGATCGCCAGAAGGAACAACGTCAGTTTCTTGCGCATTAGCGCCTCCTTCGGGGAATTTTTCTGAAGATTAGACAGTCCAATCTTGTTTACAATTATAGCAGAAGGCCAACGGCTTCTTAACAGCCATACATATCTTTCACGGCACAGGCGCTAACAAATTCTTCGCGTCACCTTTATCGCAACATGCCTTCAAGTTTATCCACCGCACCACGATCCACGCTCAGATGAACGTGGTCGCCTTCTTCTAGCAGCGTCCCCATTGTCGGCACGAATGCGTGTCCCGCACGCACGATCGAAAAGACCATCGCCTCGCCCGCCAGATGATATATCCCGCACGGATCGACCAGCGAGCAGCGTCGAAATACGTCCGGCGATCAATTCGACTTCGCCGTTGCCAAGTTCGTACTGGCTACGCAGCGCTGACGCAACCAAAAGCCGCTTGATCTTGTGTGCACCCCAATCAGTCGGGCTGATCGTCCTGATGCCCAAGCGCCGGTAAATTTGCTCGCGCTGGGGATCATAAATACGTGCGATCACGGTCGGCACCCGAAAGGTATCGCGGGCGACCGTCGCAGCGACGAAATTTGAATTGTCGCCACTGGTGACGGCGGCGAACGCATCCGCCCGCTCGATACCGGCTTCGCGCAACGTGTCGCGGTCGAAGCCTGTACCGACGACACACTGGCCAGCGAATCCTGCATGTAGCCGGTCGAACGCGGCAGGATTCCTATCAACGATCACCACCTGATGCGCTTCCTGTTCCAGCAGTTGCGCTAATCGCGTTCCCACCCGACCACAGCCAACGATAATCGCACGCATACAGAACCTCCGGCTAGGATTTGCAACGGTGGCGAGGTCGCCACCATTATGGCCGTTTACATTCAGTTTGGCAAGTCGATCCGCTTTTTGACGTCCCCATTCGCAGCCTGCAGCGACCAGCATGACCGCGATGCTGGCGAACCATAACCAGTGCGGTAACGTTGTCAGTTCGAAGAATGGGCGAAATGTCGGCACTGTAGTCAACACGATCAGAACGATCGCCATGTGAAGACAAGCACGGCCGCCAATAATGCACGGAACAAGCGATAGCGCCGTGCAGAAGCACGTAAGCGTAGTCCAGCGCCGACCAGCGCGGCGACGCCACCAGCGAGGTATGCCGTGGTGATACGCAGGTAATCGCCGTCGAGAAATTGATCGCCATACGGTGTGTCCAGCGCAATATCACTGCTACCAATCCCAAGCACCTGCATCATAATCCAGGCCAACACGATCGCACCGACGCCACCCAATAGCCCAAACCATAGATACCCAAGGCGATAGATGCGCCAGTCGATCAACGCCCTACCGATGCGCCGCGTCTGGCGACGCATGATGTCGGGGTCAGGAGGGCCAGCACCCAGGGCGACAGCGGGCACAAAGCCTGCCAGGAAATCGATCAACAACATCTGACCGACCGTAAGCAACAAAGGCCAGCCTAGTACCAACGCCCAGCCAAAGGCGGCAAGTTTGAGGACCGTCGCACCCAGGTTGATAGCGACAAGCCGACGTGCGCGTTGTTCGACCGCACGACCTTCGGCGACCGCCGTCACGACCGTCGCGAAATTATCATGCTTTAACACGGCATCAGCGGCTTCACGTGCCGCCGAACTGCTCGGCGATCCCATCGCCAATCCAATGTCAGCGGCCTTGAGCGCGGGAACATCGTTGGCGGCACCACCTGTTACCAGCACAATTTCGCCCATAGCGTCCAATGTTTCGACCACGCGGACTTTATGTTCTGGTGTCATGCGGGCAAAGACGAGGTCGCCATGGCGTAAACGTTCGCGCAACATGGCATCGTCCATCAGAGCGAGGTCAGGACCAGTGATTGTTGACGCACGCGAACTTTCCACCAGGGCGCACCGTCGCGCCACTGATTCGGCACGTAGCGTGTAGTCGCCCGTTAACATGATCGTGCGGATACCAGCACGATGGCAGGCCCGAATCGCTTCCTCGACCTCCTGGCGGGGTGGATCGAAGATCGCCATTAGGCCAAGGAAAACCATGTTTCGTGCCACGTCGACGGTTTGTGGCACGTCGATCGCGACCGTGGAGGGCAGTCCACGCCGCCCAAAGGCGATGATACGCATTGCACTGCGGTCGTAACGCTTGATCGCACGGCGTAGCGCCTGTTTATCGCTCTCGTTCAGGGCACGTTCGCCGTCAACCGTCGCAATCGAGCCCGCATGTGCCAAAAGCGCGCTGGGAGAGCCCTTAAAGTAGGCCACATACCCGTTGCGCTCCTCGACAACGCGGCCTTCGAGCGCGATGCCATCGGTGGGAGGCAACATTACCACCTGCGGTACTGTTTCGAGCAACTCCGCGACGTTGAACCCGGCTTTGGTCGCTGCGACCAGCGTCGCGGCTTCAACCGTATCGCCCAGAATATGCCAGTGGGGATTCATGGTATCGGGCGGCAACAGGCGCGCATCGCTTGTGAACACAGCCGCACGTAGCAACCCACCAACACGTCGTTTCACGGCGGCATGGTCGAGGGTTTTCTCGTCGACCCTGAAGCTACCCACCGGCTTGTAACCAACACCGCTGACGATGATCGGGCCGTCACCGGCCCAGATTTCACGAACCGTCATCTCGTTCTGTGTCAGCGTACCGGTTTTATCGGCGCATATTACCGTCGTAGCTCCCAGCGTTTCAACACTGGACAGACGGCGCATCACCACACCATGTACAGCGAGGCGTCGCCAGCCTTCGAGCAGCGTGATAGTGATGCCTGGCATCAAACCAACGGGAACAGAAGCAGTGAGCAGACCAATGACAAGCAACAGGATGCTGCGCTGGTCGAAGCCGTAACGAGCAGCCAGCGCCGCGCCCACCAGCGCGGTGGCACTTGCGACGACGATGACCACCAGGCCAAGACGTGCGAACACCCATAGCAGTGGTGACGGCTCCTCATGAGCAGTGTCGGTCAGACCGCTAATCACTCCGTAGGCTGTCTGCAAGCCGGTCGCATACACCACAGCATGCGCGGCTCCGCTCGAAACGTGTCCGCCAGCATGCACGATGTTGGGCAGTTCCGTCACCAGTAGATCCTCACCTACGATGGCTGCTGCAACCTTGCGAGTCGCGATCGTCTCGCCAGTTAGAGCTACGTTAATGGTTCGCAGATCGTGTTCGTCTACCACACGAGCATCAGCGGGAATACTCTCTCCGCTATGAAGCCACAGCACGTCACCTGGCACCACCTGTGACGCGAGGATATGAAAATCCCTGCCATCGCGTACAACATGCGCGTAACCAGGCAAGCCACTACGGAGCGCGGCTGACGCACGTTCGCCTTTGCGCTCCTGCAAGATACCACTGAGCGTGTTCACCAGCGCCGCAATCGTAAGAATCAGGGCGACTTCTAATGCGCTGATGGCATACGCTAAAATCGCCGCCACCCATAACGGCAGAAGTAACGGGCGAACGGCGACCATGATTGGCTTGAACCAGCGGTACCACCGTCGATGCGACAAATAATGATTCGGGCCGACAGCGGCGAGGCGCTGTGCGGCTTCGTCGGAGGTCAATCCTTGCGGGCGGCTCGCCAGCACACCATAGACCTCATCGGTGGTGAGCAATGATATTTCATGGGCGGAAGGGAGCAGGGGAGCGATTCGAGCCTTCGCACCTGCGGGAGACATCGAAGTTATGACATCCATAGAACGTTTACTCAACATAAGAGCCATATTGTAGCACTGTCCGACTCATATGGGAGCCTCCAGACAGGGCAAAGCGAGCTCCGTCAAGGGCTTGAGCAACGTCGGAGCATTGTCAAGGTTCGCTCCACTCAGCATGACAGTTTTTGAGATTCGGCTGCTTTCAGACGAACTGTGCAGAAGCACTGGAACTCCGTCAACGTCCGATGACAGGCAGGTCACGCCTCCGTTTTGTCATTCCAGGCAGTTCATACACCTTGTGGCTCGCCCGGACGACTATACATGAACGCTTTTTGGTTCATCAGATCTATTTTCATATCAGCCGTTGCGAGGGATCTTTTCCCAGTTTGGGAAGATACCTCGTCCTAGCAGGCAACTCTGGCTCAGAATGACTGATTTTGCAACGTTGACGAAGCCTTGCCAGGTAAGAAGCACGGTGGAACACACAGCAAAACGGGCGAGCAGCGCCTGCCCACCCGTTTTAGGTGTTGTCCAGCTTTAGGCTGCGTCGGGTTTCTTACTTGGCAGGAACTTCGTCATTTTCGTGCCGCACTCTGGACAGACACCCTTAGCAGAGCGCCGACCATTCTCCGTTGTAACTTCCTGGGCATCCTGCATTTTGCGGGTGGTTTTGCATTTCATGCAATAGGCTTCGACGTCCATTGTTCCCTTCCTCCTTGCACGCTCGGAAAGTTCGCACATCATTCTAACAGACACCTGTACGGGATACTAGGTGCCGCCGACATCTATTAGCCCAAGAAATCCCACCAACCATACCTGCACCAGGTGTTCTAAGGCAAGACATCGGGAACTAACAGCGGTTTAGAGAGACCCTGGTCGCTTCCGCATACCGGTGGCACGGGTATAAACGTGGCAAACACCGTCACAGGCTTGCAGCAATTGTTAAATTTCGATTACAAATTAGGGTTGACTTTCCGTAATCGACGCCGTATAGTACGTTTGGTCGTGAATGTGAAGGTTTGTTGTATTTGGCAAATGAGGGTTCGTGTATCTATGATCCACGAACCCTCATTCCTATGTATGGTATTAGAAGCGCTGCAGATTGCAGCTTCTTTTATCGACGCCAAAGTGATCATTCTTGATCATGTTTTGAAGGATGGTGCTCATGTTGGACAAGCTGCTTGAGCTAGCACGCGACCGCGGCTTCGTTATGTACGATGAAATTCTCGCGCTTTTACCAAACCCGATAGACAATGTTGCAGAGTTAGATCAGCTCCAAGCTGTCCTGCATGCAAGAGGAATTGATGTGAAAGAAACACCAGTTGATGCTCCGACAATTCCTGCGATGCGCGTTCCGACGCTTCCCCCGCTTCCTCCGCTTCCTCCGCTTTCCGCACTGACTCCCCATAACGATGACGAACCAGTTACCGCTCAAGAACAACTTGCCGACGTTGCCTTAGATGATCCGGTTCGTATGTATCTCCAGGAAATCGGGCAAGTACCGCTGCTGACAGCAGCACAAGAAGTGACCCTCGCGAAAGCTATGGAATCGGGCACATCGCCCGTGATACGCTTAAGGGCGAGGCCGTGCCTCCCGATGTGCGTCGCGCCTGTCAACGACAGATCGAAGGCGGTATCGACGCACGGCGACATTTGATCCAGGCAAACCTGCGGCTGGTCGTTTCGATCGCGAAGAAATATACTTCGTATGGCCTGACGATGATGGATTTGATCCAGGAAGGCAACATCGGCCTGATGCGTGCGGTCGAAAAGTTCGACTACACCAAGGGGCACAAGTTCTCGACCTATGCAACCTGGTGGATCCGGCAGGCGATCACCCGCGCCATCGCCGACCAAAGTCGCACGATTCGTCTCCCCGTGCATATGGGTGAGGCCATCTCGCAGGTCAAGCGCACTTCCCACATCTCCAACAATCGATGCAACGTGATCCCAGCGCCGAAGAAATCGCCGATGCAATGGGCATCAGCGCGGGCAAAGTGCGCCGCACGCTAGAAGCCTCGATGCATCCACTGTCGCTTGAAATGCCGGTTGGGCAAGAAGGCGACGGACGTATGGGTGACTTCATCGAGGACGACCGTATTGCAACCCCGGCCGAAGCCGCAACGGCGACGATGTTGCGCGAACAACTGGAAGAAGTGCTGTGTAAGCTGCCTGAGCGTGAACGCAAGATCATCCAGTTACGCTATGGCCTGAACGACGGCAAATATCGCACGCTGGAAGAAGTGGGCGTCGAGTTTGGCATTACCCGCGAGCGTATCCGGCAGATCGAAGCCGTCGCTTTGCGAAAACTGCGTCATCCGCATCTGGGCAAAAAACTACGCGGCTATCTCGAATAAAAGACCAGAGGAGCTAAATATAAAAGACCGCCGTGGACAATCTCCACGGCGGTCTTTTGTTGTGGCGGGCGGGGAGGGATTCGAACCCTCGACAGGATTGCTCCTGTAGCGATTTAGCAAACCGCCGCACTAGGCCGACTATGCGACCCGCCCCGGTTGGCGGAAGCGGTGAGAATCGAACTCACGACCCTTACGGGCGACACTTTTCAAGAGTGTTTCCTCGTCCATTCGGTCCACTTCCATTGAAACGCCAGTGCGTTAGCGCTTCATGGTGGCGGTAAGTATATCAGAGCGTATACCTGGTGTCAACGAAAAAAAGCGAACCGCCGCACCAATTGTCGGTGCGGCGGTTTGGCGGTTGTAGCGGCATCTATTGATTAAACTTCTGGCGTGCTTCACCTTTGAGTTCGTCAGCCTTACCTTCGGCTTCCATCTGCTCATTGCCGATCAGGCTACCAAGGCCTTGCTTGAGGTTTCCACCCGCTTCCTCGGCTGCACCTTTGACCTGTCCTACCGCCTTCGCGCCTTCCTGGCGGCCTTCGCCTTCAAGCTTCGAGGCTTTGCCTTCGGCTTCCATCTGCTCGTTGCCGACCATGTCACCGAAGCCTTCTTTGATTGATCCGCCAATTTCTTGCATTTTACCCTTGGCTCGTTCTTCATTTTCGCTCATCATCATCTCCCGTTATGTACACTTCATCCATATAAGGGAATCAGCAATAGATGTGCCGGGGCTGACATACGAGGCAAAAATGTAAGCAGAAGCAACAATAGGAGGACGTGTTGTTTACGTCCTCCTACCAACGAGCATCACACGCATTGGGTTCCAGGCCTATGGAAGCTGGAACTTCAAGAGTTTCCCACTACCATCCACAACATATGCGCTGCCATCAGCAGCAACCCCTAATCCCTTAGGCGTCGTCATCTGCTCGGTTTCGGCGCGTAGGCGTTCCTCTAGCGCTCCAGCAGCGGTATACACACCGACAGCGTTGCGACCCGCCAGGGAAACCAGGATACGCCCGTCCGGTGCAACTGTCATATAGGGGTCATTGTAGGTGTTAGCTTCCCAGCCACTGATACGCACGACTACCGGCGACGCCGCTTCGACCTTGCCATCAGCCGTGCGGCTGAAAATCTGAACACGACTGTTCCATGTGTCGCCAACGTAGATACGCCCTTCGGTGTCGGTACCCAAACCGATTGGTTCATTGAACTGGCCGGGCTGTGCACCCCATGTTCCAAACTGTTCGATGAAGTTGCCATCACGGTCGGTCACGACGATGCGCTTGTTGCCGGTGTCGGCGATATACACATTGTTATCGATAACGAGCACATCACGCGGTCCGTAGAAACCCAGCGGATTGTCGGCATTATTCTTCGCATCGCCAGTCGTGTCGGTGGCACGACGACCTTCGCCGAAATCGTCGCGACCTGTTCCCCACGACTTGACCCAGGTGCCATCGGACGTGAACTTGGCGACGCGGGCGTTCCAAGTATCGGCCACGAAGATATTACCGTCATCATCGATGGCGATACCAGATGGCTCGTACAATTGCCCGTCGCCGTTGCCCTTGGAACCAAAGCTCCGCAGCACCGCGCCATTCGGGTCGAAGACTACGACGCGGTGGTTGAACGAGTTGGCGACATAGATGTTACCGGCGGCATCGATCGCCATGCCACGCGGCCCGTTTAACTCACCCGCACCATAGGATGCCAATACCTGCATGGGCTGAGTCACGTTCTGCGCGGCTGGCGCCGTGGTGCCACCACCAGCGACAGGAGCCGTGTCTCGGCTCATATAGAATTCGAAGTCGCGCCCATTAATCTGATTCGGGATTTCACGATAGATCATGAAGCGTGCGAGCGTCCCCCAGTTAGCGGGCTGGAACGGCCACGCCAGTACCCCAAGTGGACCGCGATTCGTGATGTCTTTGTAAGCGCACGAATTTACAGGGTCGGAGGCATAGCCAGTTTCACACCCGGCAGCACCTTCGGGGAACCACCAGTTGAACACGCTATTTGATATCTTGATATGGGTCACTTCCAGATCCTCACGCGCCGCCTGGATGCGCGTGCGTCCTTGTTCGGTTTCCTGATTCGTTTGCAACAGCACCACAGGGGCATCTAGAGCGGTTATATCGTTCTGGTCGAGGTCGAGCCAGGAGACTGAGCGATAATCACGCAGATACCACTGGAAAGGCCACGCCAGTTTGCCATCGACGGCGATCCGCATCGTCAGGCCACCCGCCGGGTCCTCCTTGGTGCGGTCGTTGCGAGTCTTGGCTATCGACGCACGCCGAATCTCATCCATGATGACCGGAACATCGGGCGATGTTTGCGTATAAATTAACGGTTCGACGGGTGTATCAGGATGCAGATACACGACTTGCACCGCCGAATTGATGCCGTACATCAGCAGCAAGCCAGCGGCAGTCAGCGCGGCGATGCGCATGACATTGCGCCAGCCGACATTGCCGCCAACGGTGACAAGACCGAAGATGGCGATGCCAAACATGCCAAGTGCCGGAAGCGCCCGCAGCCGATCTTGCATGGCGCTCGTCGTATCACCACCGCCTGTCAGATAGTACAGCGATACACCACCTAGGATCAGCGCCGCGCTCACCAGCAGCGGAATACTCCATCCATAGTTGCGCCGTACCAGCGCCCAATCCACGTTACCAATCAGCTTCGCCAGCACCCACGCCGCTAGCAACGTCATCGGCAGCGAAATCTGGATCACCAGCCAGGGCATCTTCTCGCCTGCCCATGAGAAGGCGATCAGTGAAAGCACTGCCCAATACGCGACGAAACTCAGAAAAAGTTCGATGCGGTGGCGCTGTATCATCGGCTGCTCCACCGGAGCATAGCCTGCTGACTGATCATCCAAGATGTTCTGAGCGAGCAACGATTCATCTATGTCGTCGACGGCTTCCAGTTCAGGCTGAGGCATTGGACGCACGCGCCGGTACAGCGCCGTGCCACTACCCCAGGCCATCCAGGAAATACCTACAATCGTGAAGATAAAAGCCATGAGATCGTAGATCGGCAACAACATCAGATAATAGAACCAGGGCTGTGCACCACGTGCATAATCATGCTGCGAGCCCCACCAGTACTTGATGCCCTGGTAGAAGCCATCCAGAAATCCGCGTGGATACGCCAGGAAGGTGGAAAACAGTAGACCAAAGACCAGCAGAAACGCCCCGAGCGCCCACCAGTAGGTGGCGGGGAAACGCCCCATCAACGTCCGGGGGAGGTGGGGTTGCGCGTTACCGCGTGTCGCCCAGGTCATCTTCAAGCGGTTGATCAGCACCGGTTCGGCAGGCCAGGTACGAGTGAGCGCCACCACGAGCAAGGAGCCGACACCCGCCATCAGCGCCGGGCCAAGCAAACGTTCCAGGCGCGTGTGTATCGGCGACCCGACCGGCGACAGCACACTCGCAGTAACAATCGCGACCGAAAGAGCAAGGCCCGCCGTGATTGCTATCAGAAACAGGTTATATTGTCGTCCGCGAAACGTCGGACGCCACTCCCACAGTCCGCGAAAGACCAGGAATGTCACAGCGATGAAGATCAGAATGAACACGAGTTCGTGCGTCGCCCAGCCCAGGGCAAGTGCTACAGCCGCCAGCACCAGATCGCCGGTACGCCCGAAGCGGAGCCAACGGAACAACCCGGCAAACATTAACAGGGTCCACAACAACATCAAGGCGTCGTGCCGAGCATATCGTGCGAAGTACAGCATCGATGGCGAAAGCGTCACCAGCACCGCTGCCAGGAACGCCATGCGCTTGCCGATCAACGGTCGCAGCAGATATACCGCCGGGATGAGCGCGATACCTGCCAGCGTTTGCGGCAATCGTGCGGTCGTATCACTGACGCCGAACAGGAAATACCCCGCCGCCGTCAGAAAGTACAGAGTTGGTCCGTGGTAAACCGGATCGTAGCAGTATGTCTGCGAGGTCAGGCCACCGGCGCAGGTAAATCCACCACGCCCAACGAAGAACCGCCAACTCGCCCAGGCATGGATCGATTCGTCGTGCGCCATCGCCATGGAGCCCAGGTTCCAGAAGTGGATGAAGACGCTAAACACAAAGAGCAGACTATAGAGTATCCACTCTGGCTGAATCCGCGTTATGTCGATGCTTCGTTCGAGCATTGACGGGCGAGAATAATCGGCGGGAACAATCACTTCTTCGATCATCTGGCTTTGTTCCATAGGCATATAAGGTCGTTGGCGGCCCCGTGTATCGTCTGATTCTACGTTCGCGCCCGATCCTGTGGATGCATGGGTCGTCATTGATTGATTTCTCCGCTCAGCCCAAACTGGTACGCGATATCAGGCCGCACCAATAAAATCCAATCCGACGAGCCGATCGGTGCTGGCATGCGTCGAAACATCCAGAATTGCCACACGTCGGAGATCGCGGCCCCATCCCATGGTCTGCTCACGAAACGGCTGACGAGTGAAGTTCCAGCGGGATTAGGTCCACATTCGGCATCGCTTGCCGGAAAACGATAGATTTCACATTCCGGCAACCACCAGCGCAACGGATAGCGTTGTTGTACAAATCCGTCGAGTTGATCCTGGTTCGCAGATAGATTCTCGGCAAGCAGAAAAATAACTTGCACGTCCTCGTCGAGCGAACCAATCACCTGGCTACCGCTGCCTTCGGTGTTAGTATAATCGCGCAAATACCATTGCCAGACGGTTTCATTGTCGTAGCGAATCGAGATATCGCGCTGATTCCCTTTGAGCAGCGCCACACGATGCAGGTCATCCATGGCACGCGCCACATCCGGCGATGTTTGAACGAATACCATCGGCTCGACTGGCACATCGCCGTTCACGAATGAAAGGCGCATACTCGAACGAACAGTAAACGGCACCAACAACACTATGACCGTGCCGACCAGAGCGATGACGGCTTGACGCCGCCCGCCAAGTAGCGCTGCGCCACTGACCTGAAAACCGAGCGCCAAAACGATCAGCACTGGCCAGAACCACACCTGCCCAGCACGGTTGGTGTCAGTAGATGTCAGGGTCAGGAGAATCAGCGCAGGCACGATCAGCGCGAACGCGACAGCACTAAGCAGCCATGTTTGCCAGGTGATACCCCGCATGCCACGTGAACCAAGTGCCCACCGTACCAGACGTGCCAATGCCCAGGCTCCAAGCAGGGCCCAGGGCAGCACGATATGGATCGTGAGCCAGGGCATCTTTTCGCCAGCCCAACTATAGATCGCGAAGGCGGCGATGCTCCACCAGGCCAGCAGACCGGGCACGAACAACGCGGGCAGTGAGGTGTGCAAAGCGATACGATGCTGGTTCGTAGGTACATCAGTTGCCGCAGGCTGCGACGCACGCGTGAAGCGTAGACGGCGCACCAGGTCGCGCACAACCAGTAGGATGCCCGCGCTACCAAAGACTAATAGCAGTGGCTCGTAGAGTGAAAGCTGAAACAGATAATACTGCGGAGGTTGTCCTCCGCGTCGCACGCCGTGTTGTCCTAACCAATAGAGAAACGAACCGAGCACTCCGGTAACGATGCCGGTCGTGTTCGGTTGCCCCGGACTGGACAGCAGTGCCATGTAAAACACGCTGTAAATCGCGAAGGCGATGAGATGCGCCCAGAGCCATTGCAGCCCCGGAATACGGTCGACCGCGCCCAGCAGACTACCGTGTTGGGTCTGATCAGCGGCTCGACGCCATGCACTTTTGCCAGCGGCATCACGAGCACCCCATATCTGCCACCAGAGAACGGCGGCGAGTGCGATGGTCGCCGCCAGCAGCAGCAATACCGCCGGATGCGCGAGCATCGGACCGACGACCGAACCTACTTTCGAGAAATACACGCCCCACTGATTATCCGGTTGGTTGCGGACTTCCAGCGCCTGTGATTCTGTTACCAGCGGAATGGTGCTCGTGAAACGCGGCACGACTTTGAGGGCGAATCCAGCGATAACGCCATAGCCTAGCAGCCACCAGAGCAGCCTCGGGGCGACTTCCCAGAGCAACACCGCCACCACATAGACGCCCAGGATCAGCACAAAGAGGTAGAACGTTTCCATCGTCGTCAACATCAAGCCCAGCGCAGCCGCAAACAGGTAATGCCAGAACGACCGCTCGGAGCGTATGTAACGCACCAGCGCGATCACCGCCAGCAATTCAAAGGTGACTGCGAACATATCGTGACGGATGAAACGACCGACATACAGAAACACCGGCGAGAACAACAGGTAGGCACTGGCAAGGAGGGCACCACCACGGCCTAGCTCGCGCCGCAGTAAGAGCGGCAGCAGCACGGCGACGATACCAAACATCGCGGCACTCAGGCGTGCGGTCGTATCACTAGCACCGAACAGCAGATAGGTGAACGCGGTCCAGTAATACAGAAACGGACCGTGCAACAGTGGGTCGTGCACGTACCCCTGGCCTTGATACAAGCGCCAGGAATACTCGGCGTGTAGCGTTTCGTCGTGATGAAGCGCCCGGTCACCTAGGAGATACAAATGCAATAGGATCGACGCCACGCCGATAAGTAGGTACAGCAGTTGCTCGACAGTGATGACGCGACGCGCAGGCAGCGCCGAGGCTCGGATGCTCGGATATATTGTAGCCATGAATCTGTTTACACAAAAGAACCGTCGCTAATCGGACGGTGCCATAATTGTACCGCATTGCAGTATCTTGAACAAGCGCAGTGTAGAGTAGACAAGCAGTATAGAATCATTTATAATACGCGCACTCATCGGGCACCATTTGCTATCTTCTGTTTAATCGTCGACGCATGTAACTGAAATCCTGACTGGAAGTAGGTACTTCCAGTCCTTTCACGTTATCCACCGTAAGGAACACCAAAACATCATGGAAAAGCTCGTTTATCTCACCCGTGATGGGCGCGACAAGCTCCAGGCCGAGCTTGACTTTTTGGTACGTGTGACACGTATGGAAGTTGCACAACGCATCGCACAGGCTAAAGACCTTGGCGACCTGTCTGAGAACTCGGAATACGAAGCGGCGAAGAACGAACAAGCTTTCGTCGAAGGTCGTATTCGCGAACTTCAACACCAACTTGGCAACGTGCAGCTCATCAATAATCCGGTGGACGGCGAAAAGGCAGTACGAATCGGCTCGACGGTGACGGTGCGTGAAGAAGACGGCGAAGAACTGACCTATACTATTGTCGGGTCAGCGGAAGCCAGTCCGCCAAACGGCAGAATCTCGAACGAATCACCGGTGGGTGCGGCATTGCTTGGTAAACATGTACGGCAGAAAATCACCGTGCAAACACCGTCTGGTTCGTATAAACTTACGATTGCTAAAATCCGCTGAGCATATTTTACAAAGTTTGTATGGGACCGGCGGCGCGCCGGTCCTTTTTTTATTGGCTGCGGCATAGAATATATCCAGCGATCTACAGAAGTATCGATTCGGGCATGGGCCAGGGATGATAGAAAGCGTCTAATTATCCGCAAAGGTAGCTCCGTCGTCGATGGTCGTACATCAGGGAGAATCATTGATGGAACTCAACGAATTACAACGTACCCGGCTTGCCAAGTTGGAGCGGCTACGTGAGGCAGGCATCGACCCATTTCCTACCCGTGCGGAACGCACCCATACGGCACGAGAAGTCCTCGACCAGTTCGAAGCGCTCGAAGCAAGCAAGGAGCCGCTTGCAGTTGCCGGTCGTATCATGCTGCGGCGCGTGATGGGCGGCTCATCCTTCAGCCACATCATGGACGAAAGCGGACGGGTTCAGATTTTCCTGTCCAAGAAGGACCTTGGAAGCGAGGACTACCGCCGCTTCGTCGACACGACCGACCTGGGCGACATCGTGGGCGTACGCGGCTATGCCTTTCGGACGAAGACCGGCGAACCAACAGTGTTCGTGGAAAGCTGGCAGATGCTGAGCAAGGCGCTTACACCACTCCCAAATAAGGGCGAAGGCGCGTTCAGCGACATCGAAGCACGACTGCGACAGCGTTACGTCGATCTGATTGTCAACGAGGAAGTGCGCGACAATTTTCGTATCCGTGCGCGCTTGATCACAGCCATTCGTCGCTTCCTGGACGAACGCGGCTATCTGGAAGTCGAGACACCGGTGCTGCAACAGATCTATGGTGGCGCGGCGGCACGTCCCTTCACCACACACCATAACCAGTTGCACCAGGACCTGTTTCTACGCATCGCCACCGAGTTGTATCTCAAGCGGCTGATCGTGGGTGGGTTCGAGCGCGTGTACGAAATTGGCAAGATGTTCCGCAATGAGGGCGTGGACCGCTTTCATAATCCTGAGTTCACCACGCTCGAATGTTATCAGGCCTACGCTGATTATCATGAGATGATGCGCCTGACCGAACAAATGGTGGCCTTCGCCGCACAACAGATTCATGGCACCACGGCGCTCCAATACGGCGACATCACAATCGAACTTGCACCACCCTGGCCGCGTATTACGATGCAAGACGCAATCCTGGAACATACCGGCATCGACATCGCCGCCGAAACGACGATCGAAGCACTGGGTGCGGCGATCAAGGCGCAGGGCCTGCGGGTCGATCGCAAGCCGACCTGGGCGAAGTTGGTCGACGAGTTATTCTCGGAATATGTGCAGCAACACCTGCAACAACCGCACTTCATCACCGACTACCCCCAGCCGCTGTCGCCGTTGGCAAAGCGTATCCCTGGCAACCCACTGTTCGTCGAACGCTTCGAGGCCTTCGTGATTGGCTCCGAGATCGCCAACGCCTTTACCGAACTGAACGATCCGCTCGACCAGGAAACCCGTTTCATCGAACAAGGACGTGATTACGCGGCGGGAGATGAAGATGCCATGCAAATGGACGTCGATTTCATCGATGCGTTGATGGTGGGGATGCCGCCGACGGGAGGCATGGGCCTCGGTATCGACCGGCTGGCGATGCTGTTCGCCAATCAAACGACGATCCGTGAGGTCATTCTGTTTCCTCATCTGCGCCGCATCGAAGAAACCAGCGCCCCCGACACGTCGCAGGAAGGATAAACGATGCCAACGTCGTTGAAGATCGAACGCGAGAACCTGCCGCCGGTGGTACAGGGCTGGCTTAAAGCCATCGGCCTGGCAGACGCGGAGACGGTGGAACTCGTGTTCACCGAACGCGAATTGCTGATCCGGCGTCCCGGCGATAGCGGGCTGCGAACCTGGGCGGACGATATCGTTGACCGCTACGATACCGCCTTCCGCGATCTCCTGGATTTATGACGCCGAGGAACGAACGTGTAGGGACGCCGGAGCAGGCAACCCCAGCGGGAGCGAGCATGAACTATCTTACCTATGATGATATCCTCGAACTCCATACGTTTGCTGTCGAACGCTATGGTGGGCGGCTGGGGATTCGTAGTCAGGATCGCTTTCAGGATATCGTCGCCGCACCACGCCTGATGATGTTCGGCGTAGAGTTGTATCCAGACCTGGCGAGCAAAGCGGGCGTGATTGCGTTCATGCTCCTCAAGAACCGACCATTTAACAGCGCCAACGAAACAACGACGTTGCTGGTATCGCTACGGCTGCTGGCGATCAATGGCATCGAGTGGGACACATCGTTTCCACACAAGCTTGCGTCGGCTTTGCAGGGTGTTCTCGATTCCGAGTGGTCGCAGGAAGTATTTACCCTCTGGTTACGGGATGAATGCACAGTACAGATGAAAACATAGCTCGGTCATAGCACAAAAGGAGCGGGGCCGCACTAAAGTGGTGTGGCCCCGCTCCTTTTCGTTGTGTTGCCAGTGCTATGCGACGCGGCGAAGCGCGAACTCAGCCAGTTCGATCAAGCTCGTTTTTGCCGGTCCGTCCTCGAAACGGTCCAGGCGCTTGGTCGCGGTCGTTACAAGTTTGCGAGCTTCGTCGAGGGCGAGGTTAGTGCCGCCGACCCGGCGCACTTCGGCGATGGCAGCGGCGACCAGTGAATCGCTGGGCGTTTCGGTATGCGCGACTTCATGTAGCACAGCGCTGCCGCCTGCTTGCACTGCCAGGATCAACGGCATCGTGATGGTGCCTTCCTGCACATCGTGACCGGCGGGCTTGCCGAGGGTCGCGGCATCGCCCGAAAAATCCAGCACATCATCGACGATCTGGAACGCGAGGCCAACTTCGTAGCCGAACTGCCCCAGCGCATCGATATCTTCTTCCGAACCGCCGCCACAGATCATGCCAGCGCGGGTCGCCGCCTCGAACAGCGCGGCGGTTTTGCCACCGATCTTCGTGTAATACTGTTGGAGGGCTTCGTTAGTTGGCTCGACATCCATCACCGGACTCAGTTCGGCCTCACAGATACGTTGCACCCCTTCGGCGAATACCCGAATAACACGCGGGTCAGGAGCCAGCGCCATTTCGCCCGACGCAATAGCGAACAGGTAATCACCGACCATCAGGGCGACGTTGCCGTTCCACTTGGTATGGAGGGTCGTGCGTCCACGGCGCTGGTCAGCGTCATCGATCAGATCGTCATGTACCAGACTCGCGGCATGGATCAACTCGATTGCCGCTGCCGCATGAATGACCCGCTCCAGGGCGTAGTCTGGGCCTAACCGAGAGGACATGAGGGCGAGGGCAGCGCGGATACGTTTCCCCCCGCTGGACAGCAAATACTTTCCAGCGACCGTGATGATAGCCGAGCGCGACTCGATACGCGATAGAATTACATCGTCGATGGCTTGCAAGTCTGATTGGAGGTCGATAGCGGCTGCGAATTGGTTCATATGATCCCCTACGACTGCCATGAGCCGGATGCGGGGCTGTCCGGAATAATGATTGTGAATTGTACCACAATATACCTACATATCGCTGTTTGACGAGACATAAAATATGCCCCGATCATTATGTCTGAGGCTCGAAAACACCAGAAGTCGTTGTCCTTGCTGCCACGCCCATTCATCTATACAAATGGTACCAGAAGCACGGTATATGCTACCGTATGGCGCGTCGTATTTCAACCGTCGGTTATACTGGTCCGCATGTTCCATGACCAACCATCAGACGAGATCGCGGCGGCGCTGGGTGCTATCGAACTTTTGCTTGCGGATGAAGCCGTGGAACCGACCGTCGAGGCGGCGGATCGGCGCGGGTGGCGCGATTCTGCTCGCCTCGCCGCCGCGCATCTTGCCCCTGCCCAAACGCCGGTTCGCCCTGCGTGGCATACCATCGAGCGGCTACGCGGTCAATTCGGCTCGTAAGCATGGGACAGATTCCCATACTACAAGATTATGATGGTCACCTGGTCGCACATTTGGTCACGCACCGCGTCATCTAGCGAGTATATTGCGGTCGTCGGTCGTCAGTCGTCCGTGGTCACGAAATGAGGCTTACCTGTGTTTTCATCTGTGTTGATTGCCAACCGCGGCGAGATCGCGCTACGAGTTATGTATGCATGCCGGGAGCTAGGCATTCGGACCGTCGCGGTGTATTCCGAGGCGGATCAAGACGCGCTGCATGTACGTTACGCCGACGATGCACGCTTGATCGGACCGCCACCGGCCACGGAAAGCTATCTCAACATCGCGGCGATCATCGCGGCAGCGCGTGAAGCGCGTGCGGACGCGATCCATCCCGGTTACGGCTTCTTAGCCGAGAACCCTGACCTTGCGCGTGCCTGTTACGAGGCCGGCATCGTGTTCATCGGACCGACCGCCGAGGCGATGGAACGCATGGGCAGCAAGATCGCAGCGCGCCAGGAAGCGAAGACAGTCGGAGTACCGGTGGTACGGGGCTCAGACGGTCTGATCGATGCGCCCGACGACGTACGACGCTTCGCCGAACAGCACGGCTATCCGGTCGCGATTAAAGCGTCGGCGGGCGGCGGCGGGCGCGGCTTGCGCGTCGCCACCGACGCCGCTGGCGTGGACGACGCCTTCCATGCCGCACGTCGCGAAGCCGAAGCCTACTTCAAGAACGGCGACCTCTATGTGGAGCAATACCTGGAACACCCGCGCCACATCGAAGTTCAAATCCTGGCTGACACCCATGGCACGGTGCTGCACCTGGGCGAGCGCGATTGTTCGGTGCAACGTAGACACCAGAAATTGATCGAAGAAGGACCATCGCCCGCCCTTGACACCGCACAGCGTGACGCGATCGGCGCGGCGGCGGTACGACTGGCGCAACATGTCGGATATACCGGCGCGGGAACGATGGAGTTTTTGTGGCAGGACGGCAACTTCTTCTTCCTTGAGATGAACACCCGCATTCAGGTCGAGCATACCGTAACAGAAGCCCTGACCGGGATCGATCTGGTGCAGTGGCAACTACGTATCGCACAAGGCGAGGCGCTGCCGTGGACGCAGCCGGAGATCGTGTCACGTGGTCACGCCATCGAGTGCCGCATCAACGCCGAGAACCCCGTCGATCAGTTCCGGCCTTCGCTTGGAACCCTGCGGACCTACCGCGAGCCACACGGCCCTGGCGTGCGCGTCGATAGCGGCTTTGCACAGGACACGACGATCCCACCGCACTACGATTCGCTGGTGGCGAAGTTGATCACCTGGGGACAGGACCGTGAGGAAGCCCGCGCACGTATGCGCCGTGCGTTGGACGACTTCATCATCGGCGGCGTGCATACGACGCTGCCGTTTCATCGCTGGGCGATGACCCAGCCTGTATTCGCCCAGGGCGATGCGACGATCCGTTTCGTCGAACAGTATTTCGACGCCGCGCATCTGCCGCCCACCGCGCCCATTGAACCCGCGCCCGACGCCGCTTCCTTCGAGAATGCGCGGGCGTTCGAGGTCGAAGTCAACGGGCGACGGTTCGCGGTACGGGTCGCCGAACCTGACAAGCCCGCCGCTCGCACCGCAGCACTGCGACGCACGAACGCGCCGCAGGCGTCCAAAGCCGCAGACGACCGTACAGTTCGCACACCGTTGGGCGGCACCGTCCGTGCCGTGCATGTCGCCGCTGGCGATAGCATCGTGGAAGGTCAGGTGCTGCTCGTCGTGGAAGCCATGAAGATGGAAAACGAGATTGTCGCACCACGCGGCGGCACGCTCGCCGAAGTTCGCACAACAGTTGGTGCATCCGTGCAATCCGGTGACGCTGTTGCGATATTTGTCGCAGAATAGGACTGTTATTTCACGGGCGTGCATGCTATGCTGGTGGTCGTGTATCCCTCCGGCGTTTACCGCCAAGGCGAGACCAGAGAAGAAGGCGAAGAACCGCAACACAGTACCCCATTAGTACGTCACATCCGTACGTTACAGGAGGTTGGGAATGAACAACGTTGGCTCGCTGTCGGAGATGGTTAACAGTAGTATTGTCGTGATAACGAAGCCAAGCGTCGCCACGTTTGAGATGTACGAGCGGCGCGGCAATCTTCAGAATGCGCTGATTTATGTAGCAATCGGAGCCGTCATTTCAGGCATCTTCGGCCTCATCGGAAACGGCGTGGCGGGCCTCATCACCGGGATCATCAGCACAATCATTGCCTTCCTGGTCTTTACCTATGCAGTCTTTTTCATCGGTAAGACACAGGGTGGCACCGGCACCTATGATGAGGTAGCGTACACCTTTTCGTTGTTCAACGTTCCGCTCAGCGTCATCGGCGCGTTCCTGGGGATGCTGGCGGGTCTGGTGCCACTCCTGTCCTGTATCGTCGCTCCGTTAGCGCTTGTTTTGCTCGTGGCAAACATCTATTTTGGCTACCTCGCTGTACAATCGAGCATGAACCTACGCGACACGACGAAGGCAATCATCACCCTCGTCGGTGCTGGCGTTGTGTATTTCATCGTAACGCTCCTGGTGGGTGCCATCATCGGTACAATTCTAGGTGTCGGTGCAGCCATCACAAACTAAGTTTTCCCTATGGCAACCTGGAACACACCGGCATCTGAGCCGGTGTGTTTTGTGTCCGCGTGGTGCATCTCTTGCTCGTTTATGATGCAAACATGCACATCTAAGGAGTATACAGATATGGCACGAGCAGGTTGGAGCATGGCAGCGTTGGCGTTGGTCGTCACGCTCCTTTCATCCCTTATACCACTCCTGGGGACGTTCATCATCGCGCCGCTCGCCACGATTATCATCGGCGCTGGTGCGGGCTGGTGGGCGTCGAAGCGGCTGGGCAGCGGCGGCGCGGGACGCGGTGCTGGCGCTGGTTCGATCGCCGGACTTGGCGCGTTCCTGGGAACGACGATCGGCACCGTGATCATCTTTTCGATCATGGGCGGCAATCAGGGGTTTCAGCAACAGTTTCTGACTGCGCTACAGGATGCCCAACAACAAAATCCGGGAACGGAACTACCACCGATCGATCGCGAGACGCTGGCTAGCGCGGCTGCGGTCATTGGCGGCGGCCTCGGATTCTGCGTGGGATTATTCAACATTTTCTTGTCGATGCTCGGTGGCTTGATCGCGGGTGCGGTGTATGGCAAGCGTGACACCCCCGCCGTCGCCCCGGTCGGCGCATATGTGCCTGAAAACACCGGCATCCCGCAGATGACATCACAAGCGCCCTATACCGGACAAACGCACTATGGCGGACCGACGGATTCCGGCACACAGCCCGACTACACTACCCGTGTAATGGACCCGACAGCCAGCGAAGAGCATAACGCCCGTATTTATCCTCTTGATAGCGACGAGCACAAAACGCGCATCTATCCCGACGACGATAAGCGGTAAGCGTTTCACATAAACGGCACCAGGGCAGCGATAGGTAGTCGTTGGTCGTTGGTCGTTGGTCGTTGGTCGTTGGTCGTTGGTCGGTTAATTATTGCAGCCCGTTATGCCCCATGGTATACTCTGACCGACGAATGGGGACGTGGCGGAATTGGCAGACGCGCAACACTTAGGATGTTGTGTCGCAAGACGTGAGAGTTCGAGTCTCTCCGTCCTCACCATGTACAAGTCGGACGCTCGTGCGTTTGCACGAGCGTCCGATGTGCTTAACAGAAAGGTCTGACTGGCCCTTGTTTATGGGGTTACGAAAAGACTTTCTGTTATACTTTAAATCAGCGTGCGGCAACTGCCGCCATGACGTGTTGTGGAGAAATATTCGTGAAGGTAACGACCGAGCGATTGCCAAAGAGTGTCATCGCGCTTGATATCGAACTCGATCAGCAGCAAGTTGAGAAGGGTCTCGACCGCGCTGCGCGCAAGCTTTCCCAGGAGTTCCGTATTCCTGGATTCCGTCCCGGCAAAGCACCGCGCTTCATCGTCGAAAATTATCTTGGACGAGAGCGGATCATGGAAGAAGCCAGCGACGATCTGATCAACAAAGCGTTTCAGGCCGCGCTGAAAGAACAACAGTTAACGCCAGTTGGACGCGCCAACCTCGAAAGCCTCGAAGAACAGCCTTTCCGGTTCCGGGTGACGATTCCCGTCGAGCCAACGATTACCTTGCCGGAATACCGCTCGTACGAGATAGCGTACGAACAGGAGCCGATCACCGAGGAAGCAGTGCAGCGTTTGCTGGACGCGCAACGCGAACAGCACGCAGTTATCCGCGAACTGGATGAAGCACGCCCTGCTCAGGCTGGCGACATGCTCACCGTGACGATGATCAGCGACCTCGACGATGAAGACGACGAGGACGAGGACGACGACATCGAAGACGACGGCATCATCGAAGGCGAGTTCGCCAACGAAGATGAAGATAGTGGCGACGATGACGAAGAAAGCGACGACGACCTCGAAGATGACGAGGACGCCACAGCCGAACTTGCCGTCGAAGACACTGACCAGGACGAACTGGAAGCCGACGATCTCGAAGATGACGACGAGGACGCAGCCGCCGAACTCGACCTGTTGGACGAAGATGATGGCGACGAGGATGAGGACGAGGAAGGCGACGACGAATCGCACCAACTCGCGCTCGATCCCGACCGCGTGCGCCCCGAAATCTACCAGGCATTGCTGGGAGCGGAGGCTGGCGATACCCGCGAAGTGACGATCGAATACGGCGATGACGAGGAAGAAGAGAACTTGCGCGGCCGTACCGTCACCTACACGATCGGCGTCAAGAACGTCCAGGAACGTCTGTTACCCGAATGGGACGAACTGCCGACCCTGACCTCGTTCGAGGGCGATATCGAGGCCATGCGTGTTTCGAGCCGCGAACGCCTGGAACGAGCATCACAGGATCGCGCACGTAGCAACCTGGTCAACGCATTCATCGAACGGGCCGTACAGGAAACCTCGTTGGAGATTCCCGATGCGATGATCGAGGAGCGTGCGACGGAACTCTTCCACCAGCAGATTTCGCAGTTCTCGCGATACGGCATCACCGAAGATCAGTACCTGACTTCCATGGGCAAGACGCACGAAGAGGCTGTGTCAGAGTTCACCGAGGAAGCCGAGAAAGACCTTCAGCGTAACCTCGTGCTGCGCGAGATCATCCGCAACGAGGGTATTCAGTTGGCTGAGGACGACCTCAACCAGGAACTCGAGCGCTTCTTGCAGGATTATGAGGCAGCACGCCGCCCGGAAATGCGTACAATACTAGAACAAGACAGTATGCGAAACATGCTGGCTTCCGCCGCACTCGACCGCAAGTTGCGTGATCGGCTAGTGAGCATCGTCACCGAACGACAGGAACCGGCAACATCCGAAGCGACTGCTGATGAAACAGCAAGCGCCCGTATGCCCGCCGTCGAAGCCGTTATTCCTGCGGCGACGACAAGCAGCGAGCCGTCCACCGCAAGCGATGATGACGAAGCGGAGCGTGCGTAGAACGCGGGCAATGACCGCGACCGGCACGATGTCCACGCGATACTTCGATTAAGATTCTGGAGGAGTATATGGAGGACTGGAAACAGCCCCAGGCGGTTATTCCCTACGTAGTGGAAAACACAAGCCGCGGCGAGCGGATGTACGATATCTATTCCCGGCTGATGAAAGAGCGCATTATCGTGCTTGGCACGGGTATCGACGATCAGGTTGCCAACGTCGTCGTTGCACAATTGTTGTTTCTGGCGCATGACAACCCAGAAGCAGACGTGTGGCTCTACATCAACAGCCCCGGCGGCTCGATCTATTCGGGGTTGGCGATCTACGACACCATCAAGATGATCCAGTGTGACGTCGCGACGGTGTGCGTGGGTATGACCGCTTCGATGGGCACGATCCTGTTGGCGGCGGGCACAAAGGGCAAGCGCTATTCGTTGCCACACTCGACGATCCACATGCATCCTGCTCTGATCAACCGGATGGGTGGCTCGGCACCGGATGTCGAAATCCAGGCACGCGAGTTGTTGCGCGGACAGCAGCAGATTCGTGAGTTGCTGGCGAAGGATACGAATCAGACCGTAGAGCGTATCGCCCGTGACTTCGACCGTGACTTGTTCATGACGCCAGTGCAGGCGCAGGAGTACGGCATCATCGACGAAATCCTGATGCCAGACGCCGGATTGCCATCCGAAAACGCTTAATATCTGGACAAAGAGGCGACGCCCGCGAAAGGAAAATCCTTTCGCGGGCGTCGCCTCTTTATACGGGAATCCTGCCAAACATGGTCCCCGTATCATCTTCAATCGTGTATAATCTTTTGACCACATGACTTCGCGTTGGGAAGTCTCGTCGGCTCTGTTCGCCCCTAAGTCCATTGGAGGAAGTTCGATGTCTCGATCACGCGGCAGTCAGGCAGCATTTATTTGCTCGTTCTGTACACGCGGTCAGGATGAGGTTCAGCGTCTTATTGCGGGTCCTGGTAGCGTCTTTATTTGTGATGAATGTGTAACGCTGTGTACACAAATCATCGCGGAAGAACGCGCCACCAAAGCGGCACCTGCGCCCGTATCGCTCGGGCGTTTGCCAACACCTATGCGGATTCGCGAACAACTTGACCAATATGTGATAGGCCAGGATCGAGCAAAGAAAGTGCTCGCTGTTGCCGTTTACAATCACTATAAGCGCATCCAGGCTGGCCTGGATGTCGATGGCGTTGAACTCCAAAAGTCGAACATTCTGCTGCTGGGTCCGACCGGCAGTGGAAAGACCCATCTGGCGCAAACGCTCGCCAAGGTGCTCGACGTACCATTCGCCATTGCTGACGCGACCGCGCTCACCGAAGCCGGCTATGTCGGCGAGGATGTCGAAACAATCCTGCTGCGCTTGATTCAATCCGCCGACGGGAATATCGAACGTGCTCAGGTCGGCATTCTCTATATCGACGAAATCGACAAGATCACCCGCAAGGCCGACAACCCTTCGATCACCCGCGATGTATCAGGCGAAGGTGTACAGCAGGCTCTCCTGAAAATCATGGAAGGCTGCATCGCGCACGTACCGCCGGTACCGGGACGCAAGCATCCGCAACAAGAATATACTCCCTTCGACACCACCAATGTCCTGTTTATCTGTGGTGGTGCCTTCGAGGGGCTGGATAAGATCATCGGCAAGCGGGCAGGCGCGGGGCGTGGCATCGGCTTCGGCCGGAGCCGCGAAACAAAGGAAGAGCGCGAAGCCGCCGCCGCACACATGTTGCACCAGGTCGTACCGGATGATCTGATGCGCTTCGGTCTGATCCCAGAGTTTATCGGTCGTTTGCCCGTCGTGGCAGCGCTCGACACTCTGGATAAATCGACGCTACTGCGTATCCTGACTGAACCGCGTAACGCGCTGCTCAAGCAGTACCAGAAGATGCTCCAGATCGATCATGTCGAACTCGAACTCACGCCCGACGCGCTCGACGAAATCGCGCACCGTGCGATGCAGTCGGGAACTGGCGCACGGGCCCTGCGCTCGATCGTCGAAAGCTTGCTGCTCGACATCATGTATGAACTGCCGTCGCTCGATAATGTATCGCGCTGTATCATCAATGCCGAGGTCGTCCACGGTCGTGGGCACCCGATCCTGGTACCGCGTCCGGAGCGCCGCCGTCTCATGAACGAAGCAGGCTAATGCGCCTTCTGCGGCGAACTCGAGTGACCAACGTCGATCCGCGCCAGCTTCGTCGTATTCTGATCGCGGATGACGATCAGTCGATCCTGAAACTGGTGCGGATCGCGCTCGATGACCCACGCTACGATATCACGTCGGTAGCGACTGGTCTTGAGGCGATCCAGGCGTTCGAGAAGCACGGCTTCGATCTGGTCATTCTCGACATTATGATGCCGTATGTGGATGGCTTCGAGGCGACGCAGCGCATCCGTGCGGCGTCCGACGTACCGATCATCATCCTGACCTCACGCGATGGCGTGGACGATATCGTGCATGGCTTCGAGATCGGCGCGGACGATTATATTAATAAGCCCTTCAAGGTAGCCGAACTGCAAGCGCGTGTCGAGGCGATCCTGCGGCGAGTGGACGGGCAGCATGAGCGCCTTGCGCCTTCCATTGTCGCTGTCGCTGGTCTGCATATCGACAAATCCCGACATATCGTGACGCTCAACGGTGAACCGATGAGCCTGACGCCCATGGAATTCGAGTTGTTGTATTTCCTGGCTGCCAATGCCGGACAGGTGTTCGACCGCGAAACGCTATTCCGCGAAGTCTGGGGCTATGAATACGTCGGCGAAACGAATCTGGTCGATGTATGCGTGCGCCGTTTGCGCGAAAAAATCGAGGCCGAGCCATCCAAGCCGCGTCGTATCATGACGGTGCGCGGTGTGGGCTATAAGCTCGCCGAGGGCTAACACCACCAACGGACTACACAGCACGCTAGCCAGCGGACACGTTGCCGCGCTGCCAACCAAGCTTATTCACCTTCACCCCCGTCTCCTTCGTGTTGCAATCCTTTCGCAATCCAGCACCCGCACCAATGCTCCTCGTTCCTCTGTATGATGAAGTACATGCAGCGCACAAGGAGACCGCCTTATGCCAGCAGCATCTGTGGAGTACATCGTATTCACGCTGTACCTGGTCAGCCGTTGTGATGTGGTACAGATGCTCCATCGCGAACCCTGGGCCAATCAACTCCCAATGCCCCAGGGGCAGTCATTCGCCTCCATACCCAGGGTCCCAACGGTGGCGAAGTAGTAAGGAGATCGACGCCTCTATCACAGTCTATTGGTGGATTGATTCACTTATAGCGGTGGCTTCTGAAGAAGCACCCGATCAGGAGTACTGCATATGATTATTGCTCAGCTTAGCGATGCCCATATCACCGACGGTCAAGATGAACCCTCGGACCGCTTCGCGCGCATCGTCGCCCATGTCATGCGGCTGCCAGCGCGCCCTGATGTCGTGATTGTCACAGGCGATTGCGTCGAAAACGGCACGCATAGTGAATACCAGCGATTTCAAGAGTTGCTGCGTCCCCTGACGATGCCGGTATATGTGATCCCCGGCAACCACGATAACCGTGATGCCTTCCTGACGACGTTTGGCGCGCAAGGTGAGCATGCGCTCGAAGGCTTCGCGCAGTACACCGTAGAAGGATGGCCGGTGCGCTTGATCGCGCTGGATACCCATATCCCCGGTCGTGGGGCGGGCGAACTGTGCGAACGCCGTCGCCAATGGTTGCGCGACCGACTGGCAGAGGCTCCGACGCAGCCGACGCTGGTATTCATGCACCACCCACCTTTCGCGATCGGGATCGCCGTCTTCGACGCGATCGGCCTCAGCGATCCGGTCACCTTCGGCGGCATTATCCAGGAACACCCGCAGGTCGAGCGGATCGTGGCGGGTCATATACATATGATGATGCTTCAGCGCTTCTATGGCACCATTGCTGTCACCTGTCCAGCATCAGCGCAGCACATGTTGCCCGACTTCAGCCAACCAGATAAACTTGTCGCTCAATTAGAGCCAACGTCGTGCCTGTTGCACATCTGGGACGACAACACTGGTCTGATGACGCTGCCCAGCATGATTGGCGACCATGGACCGTTGGTGACATTGCACGATGGGACGAGGTGGACGTAAGCAGCATACATCCTGACCCAAACCAGGGCTGCGCCAAAACGTCGAACGCTGTCATGGTGAGCCGCAGCGAAACCCCTATCTTGAAATCACAGGGAGACACGTCGCTGCGGCTCTAGTGACCAGGGCGTGTACAACGTCGAATTTGTACGGAAGATCGTTGTCCCGGACTGTCATTCTGAGCCCGCAGCCGAAGAATCCGTTCCCTCTCTAGCTTGGTCGGATTCCTCGCGGCGGCTCGGGATGACAGAACAATGGACTTTGACGGAGCCCTGGTCCCACATAGTGATAGGCGTGAGCATTTGCGACGGGTGGTATACTTATGTACAGTGTAATCATAGCCGAGCGTCCGTCAATTAGGCGGACGCTTTGTGCTGAAAAGGATAAACCACTCCATGCCAATGCTCCCTCCTCAAGCCGTGTCGATGACATGCCCGAATTGCAGCACGAAGTTTCAGGCTCAGGTGTTTCAGCTCGTCGATGTCGGGCAGGTACCAGAAATGAAGCAAGCGCTCCTATCGGGACGTATCAACGTCGCGGTCTGCCCTAATTGTAGTGCGGGCGGCATGCTTGCCACACCATTGCTATACCATGATCCAGCCAAACAGTTCTTTTTCTCGCTCTTTCCCCCTGAAGTACAGGCAACACCCCAAGAGCAAGAAAATTTCATTGGAACATTCACTCAATTCGTGATGCGCGACCTTCCAGCGGACGTACCGAAAGGCTACCTACTGACACCGCGCCGTTTTATCTCGCTTTCAACCATGCTCGATACAATTCTTGAAGGCGAAGGCATCTCAAAGGAAGCCCTCGAAGGTCAGCGCAAGCGCACGGCGTTGTTGGGGCGTTTGCTTCAGGCCGACAACGATCAGGTTGCCTTGCAGAAATTGGCTGATGAGAACAAGGAGCAACTCGACTATGAGTTCTTCCTGACGATCGCGGCCTACATCGAGGCTGCCGAACAGGATCAGGACGAAGAATCGCTACGCCGTTTCACCGATCTCCGCACGTTCCTATCAGGCTACACTGGCATTGATCTCGACAACATCGCCGAAGGCGAGAGTGAGGACGAGCTAGATATAGATAGTGCCGTCGACGCGCTCCTGGAAGCCGACGAAGCACAGTTGCCGGAACTGATCGCAGAATATCGCCCGATGCTTGATTATACGTTCTACGAAGCGGTCACTTCTCGTGTCGACGCCGCACACACGGCAGGTTCCACGGAAGAAGCCGAACGCCTGGCAACACGCCGCGATCTGGTGCGTGAAACCGTCGAGCGCATGGATCAGGAGGCGCAGCAACTCTTTGAAGCAGCCGCGCAAACGCTGCAAAGCGTGCTGGAAGCCGATGACTTACGAGCGGCGCTCGTGGAACATCGCGAGCAGATCAACGAGGCGTTCCTTTTGGTCGTAGGGGCCAACGCCCAACATGCTGAACGTGTAGGCAATCAGGCAGCCGTCGATACCCTCAATGAGATCGCCCGCCTTGCGCCCGAAGTCGTGCAAGAAGCCCTCTCGCCAGAGGAGCGATTCATCGGACAGTTGCTCGCCGCCGAGAAGCCACAGGACGCGACCAAGTTACTACGCCAGAATGCGTCATCGATCAACAGCGATTTCGTCAAGCGCCTCAATGAATTGAGTAGTGAGATGGAAACCGCTGGACGCAAAGAACAGTCCGACCGTCTGCGCCAGCTTGGACGAGAAGCCGCTTCGATGCTATTCTAGCCCCAACAGAGTATCAGGGAGTTGTTTTCGACCCACTCCCTGATACTGCTCGTCCCGCACTCAAAACAGCACTACCATCTTGCCCATACTATGATGGCAGATTGTCGGCATCCGCGTTGCTCTAGCTTGTTGTTCTGTTTCCGAGCGTCGGCTCATTCGTTTCACAGTGGTACTAAGGGATGCACGTCCTTCGCTCCATCGTCCTACGTGTGCTCGCACGCATACTTTGTCTTCCACGTTCGTGGAAGGGCGCGCCCCAGCGCATCCTGGTGATCAAGCCCGATCATATCGGCGATCTGCTGCTGCTTACTCCGGCGCTCCGCTACCTGCGACAAGCATTCCCCACAGCCCATATCACCCTGCTGATCGGGCCGTGGGCAGGGGCGGCGGTACGGGGAAATCCCGACGTCGACACGACGCTGATTTGTGAATTTCCCGGCTTCACGCGCCGAGCAAAGCCCGGACTGCTGCAACCGTATCTGGTGTTGCTCCGCACCGCGCTCTTGCTCCGCGCCGGACGCTATGACACTGTTATTGTCGCCCGTGATGACCACTGGTGGGGGGCGTTGCTCGCGGCACTCGCCCGCATTCCACGCCGCATCGGGTTTGCAGCGCCCGATGTTACCTCTTTTCTCAGCGATGCCCTGCCCTACGATCCGAGCGAACATGTTACCCGTCAGGCGTTCGCCTTGGTCGCGTATCTAGCGACAGCGCACGGACAGCACATAACAACGCCATGGACAGATATACGCCAAGTCGCGCCGATTCTGCCCCAGGATCGTGAATGGGCAGCGCTATGGCTCGAAGCGCATGGTATCTCGTCGGAACGGATGGTCGTGGCGATACAGCCCGGAGCGGGGGGTGTGGCTAAACTCTGGCTTCCGGCGCGCTGGACGAGCATCGCCAATAACCTGCTAGAACATGGCTGTCAGGTAATCTTCACGGCTGGCCCCGAAGAAGGAGCGCTCGTGCAACAGATTTGCCGGGGTGTTTCAGGAGCAGTCCATACCATCGTGGGCGAGGCAACGCTCGGCCAACTTGCCGCGATCTTTGAACACTGCGATTTCGTGACGGGCGTTGACAGCGGTCCGCTCCACCTTGCGGCAGCAGCAGGCACTCGCACGGTCGTCCTGTATGGTCCGGGCGATCATCTACGCTTTGGGCCGTGGGGATCGCCTGAACATCATCGCATCGTTCGCTCGAACTTCTGGTGTTCGCCCTGCGGCGTGCTAGGGGCATGTCCGCGTGGCACGAAGCCATCTGAGTGCATGACAAGCCTGCAGGTATCGCACGTACTTCCACACATCGCGCTGGCTCGTCAGGCCAGCGCAAACTATCAGAAGTAAAATCCCTGTTCTACACTTGCACCTGTCTGCTGGTATCAGGTGGATCGCCAACCGGTGGTTGTTGCGGCGGTTCTGGGTCGCCTTCGGTCGGAATATCCGACGGAACAGGATCGTCTGGTTCGTGCGGCGGCGGTGGCTCGCCTTCGGGCATTCGTTGCGGGTGCGGCGGTTCGCGCCATACGTCAGGTATGCCTGGCGGTTCGCCAATCGGTGGCTCGCTGGGGACGTGACCGGGTGTATCGCTGGGCGGTACTGGGTGTGGATAGGTCATCGTATACGCTCCTTTGTACTGCTTAAGCAGCACAGAATATGCCACGTATACGAGCGGTAAACGATGCACCGCTGAAAGTATCTAGTACGGGGGCCGCAATCGTTATGATTGCGGCCCCCGTACTAGATACTCAAGGCTATTCCAGCCGTTAGCTTACGTCAGTGATCGTACCTACGCCCACAACCCGTTTCGTTCGAGGAACGCATGCAGCGCTTCGTTACTCGGCTCGGTGATCATGGTCCCACGATCAAGCGAACGGGCCGAACGTCCCCGCGGGATCGGCGCGGGTTCGGTGACAGGCACCGTCTCGCCAGTGTTCGCCACGACGATCGTCGGGACGCTGCGATGACCGACCCATTGTTCGACAAACTCGCCAGCATCCTCGTCCTCGTCGATGTTGATCTGACGATACTTAATGCTATTTGTTTCCAAGAACCGTTTTGCACGGCTCAGGTCCGGACAAGGATAGGTTCGACCATACACAATTAATTCTTTATCCACTGGTTCCTCGACAACGGAGTGAAATACCTGCGTTGTTAGCTTTTATTGTACCGAAATCACGTTCATCTCGCCGCGAACCATGTGGGGTTATTCGTGACTCACCGTAATCATACGCTCCATATGTTCGCGGGCTTTACCATTGTCGATCGAATCAGCCGCAAGCATTAATCCTTCGCGCAGGTCACTCGCACGCTCGGCGGCGACGAGGCCTGCCGCCGCGTTGAGCAGCACGACATCGCGGCGCGGACCACGATCCTCACCGTTGAGCAGCGTCCGAATTGTCGCGGCGTTCTCGGCGATGGTCCCACCGCTCAGCGCATCGCGGCTCGCCATGGTCAATCCTAATTCGTCGGGTCGTACCTCATAGTGCTGCGGGGCGTGACCTGCACGAACCTCCCACACCTGCGACGGTGCGCTCAGGCTCATCTCGTCCATACCATCGGTGCCATGCACCACCAGCGCATGACGAATGCCCATGCGACCCAGAGCGTTTGCCAGTTTCGGTGCCAGCACCGCCGAACCAACACCAACCACCTGATATTCAGCGTGAGCCGGATTCGCCAGCGGTCCCAGGACGTTGAACACGGTGCGGATACCGATTTCACGACGGACAGGCCCAGCGTAGCGCATGGCGGGGTGAAACTTCTGTGCGAACATGAAGCCGATACCAGCCTGATCCAGACAACGCGTAACACCCTCGGCATCGAGATCAATATTGACGCCTAGCCCTTCCAGCACATCCGCCGACCCGCACTTGCTCGACATGGCGCGGTTGCCATGCTTGGCGACTGTCACACCCGTTCCGGCGGCGACAAACGCCGCTGCCGTAGAGATATTAAAGGTGTTGGTAGCGTCGCCGCCCGTGCCACACGTATCCAGAACCGGCATGCTGTGCGTCACCCGTACAGCCTTGTCGCGCATCACTTCCGCCATGCCAGCAATCTCGGCATCGGTTTCGCCCTTGAGATGTAACGCCGTAAGAAATGCCGCGATCTGCGCTTGCGTCGCCTCGCCAGTCATGATCGCTTCCATCACCAACCCGGCGTGGTCCTGCGGCAGATCGCGACCCGCGACGACCGCCTTGATCGCATCCTGGATGTTCATATTCCTGTATCCTGTCCCGTGTAACGCAGTCGGTCTAATCCCCCGCCATCGTCATCGGATATGATAATGCTGCCGTCGTTCGACACGAGTATGCCAATTAAGATGCTCCACCACTTGTCATCGACGACCAGCCACGCACAATATCTTCTTGCCGCCCAGGTTGTCCGTTTTCGTAGTGGATGCGTACCACATTATACCCGTGTGGTTGGGCGAGGTCGCTCAACTCATGCATGCACACGATAGCATCACCCGGTAGACCGCTGGCAGGTGCAGTCCACTATGAAACGCGATGCCAAGCGGCGCGACGTTCGGTGCCATCATCAGGCCGAACGGTTCGGTCGCGCAGCACCGTTCGACGTCGTCAAATCCGAGATTTGGTGACCAAGAAAGGAACCTAGACGCGGGCTATCAAGCGTTATACATGGGGAGGAAGGGCCAGGAAGTTCGCCAGAACGTGTCGCGCATGGTCGGGCGAGGCAGGCAGTGCCACTAGACCAACCATCGGCAGCGTGGCATGAGCCAGCCCCATGATCTGATTCTCATTGCTCCAGGCCATGGTCCACAGCCCAGGCGGCGGAACTCGCAGCTCGAAGACCAGGGCAGGATCGGATGCGACACTCAGCGGCGACGGCAACCCCAACAAAATACTTGCCCCATCGTGTTCCAGCGCCACTGGGATCGACGCCGCGGCGCTGGCACGCGACCCAAACGCCACCGCGATGCACACCATCCCTAGACCGATCCCAAGTAGCGGGAAGTCGATGCCTATTTCGCGGATCAGCGGCAACGTAATACCTGCATCTGCGGGCAATTCATCGCCCGTCGAGATGATGATACGTTTAGGTGCGCTTGCACGCACGTCGTCGAGTTCGATCTCGTCGTTGGCATACGTCACGGCATCGACACCGAGCTGGTGCAGAAGACTGCTGAGTTGGTCAATTGCGGGATCGCCGTTGTCGATGATGAGAACATCCATGGAGCGTGTCGCTATCCTTTGTGTTGCGTGTATCCAGACTAGCCGCGAGCAAAACGCCGATACACGTCGAGCGTTTGCTGAACCGTCGACCGCCAGTTGAATTGCCGCGCACGTTCGAGACCGCGACGGCGCAGATCCGCCGCGAGTGTCGGGCTTTCGAGCACATTGCGCAGGGCGGTTGCCCAGGCATCCAGATCGTTAGGATCGAGCTGGATGCCACCATCTCCCACGACCTCGCCGACACTGGTTGTATTCGACGCGAGCACGGGTGCGCCACATTGCATCGCTTCCAGCGGGTCGAGGCCGAAACCTTCATAGCGCGAGGGGAACACAAACGCGGCACATCCTGCCATCAGCGCGGCATTATCCTCGTCCGTCACCCACCCCAACAGCGATACGTCAGAAGCGACCCCCGCATCCAGGATCACCCGATGAATGTCGGGGAATAGCTCGCTGGTCGTGGCGGGAACTTTGCCGCCGATCACCAACTGGGGGCGTATCGCCCAACCGCGGGTCGCCTCGGCATAGGCACGCACGACCATTGCCACATTCTTACGCGCATCAAAGCCACCAATATAGAAGATGTACGGTCGGCGCAATCGCAAGCGCTCGCACACCTCGGCGATAGTCGCTTCATCCTGCGGCCCGTAAGGCGGTCCTGCGGCAAGATGTGTTACCGCGATACGCTCGGCGGGAATCTGAAGATGCTCGATCACATCGCGTCGTGTATGTTCGGAGTCGGCGATCACGGCTTTCGCCCGCTGTGCGCCCGCTGCCGCCAACCGCATATATGCTTGCACGAAGCGGCTACCGCGATATTCTGGCAACAGGAGCGGAATCAGATCGTGAATAGTAACGACGACTGGCTTCTTGGAACGGAGCGGCGCGGCGAAATAGGGCACATGAATCAAATCTACACGCAATTTGCGACAGACTTGATGCAATGCAACCTGTTCGAACCAGATTTTAGCAAGGTTGTCGTTGATCGTATCAAAGGGTGTTGGCATCAGGATCACCTGACATCCCTTCACCTGTGGACGTTTCGTCAGGGTGTAGCGCGGGATGACCAGGACATAGCGAACATCGGACGAATCGGCGGCGAGGGTATGCACCAATTCATGCAGGTATCGCCCGCTGCCAACATTCGGTTGCGTCCAAAACATTCCGCTCATTGCTATACGCATAGTTGCTGCATTCTAGCATAGCGGCCCATACCCCATGTGTGGTGTATCCTTAGACACGAGGCTAGTTAATGGAGTTATCGTATGTTGTCTGTACAAGAGATCATGGAGATCATCCCACATCGTCCCCCATTTCTTTTGATCGATCGTATTCTTGAGATGGATGAGAAACACGCGGTCGGAATCAAGCAGGTGACGATCAACGAGCCCTTTTTCGCGGGTCACTTTCCTGGCAACCCAATTATGCCCGGTGTTCTGCAAATCGAAGCGCTCGCACAGGTCGGGGCAGTGGCGGTGCTACATCAGCCCGCGTTTCGCGGCAAGATCGCGCTGTTCGCACGTATCGAGAATGTGCGGTTCTCTAAACCTGTCGTACCCGGCGATACCCTGCGGCTTGAAGTCGAACTGATGACACTTCGCAGCCGGATGGGCAAGGGACATGCTCAAGCGTCTGTCGATGGGCAGATCGTCACTGAAGCAGACCTTACCTTTATGTTGGTTGATCCGCCCACGGCTTCAACACCTGAATAATGCGTACCGTTCTTATCACTATTATCACCAGGATACTCAGTGCCATCATGCACCAGGGCGAATCGCTCGCCCTGCCCCATAAGCCAGAGCGTATCCTGGTCATAAAATCATGCTGCCTGGGCGATGTTCTGCTTACGACACCACTCTTGCATGCACTTCGCCAGCATCACCCCCAGGCACAAATCACGTATGCGGTTGGAGCCTGGTCACGTCCGATGGTCGCGACCAGCAAGGATGTCGATGTGGTTCTGACGATTCCAGATCGCTGGACGCTCGGAAGCTTACTGGCTGTCGCACGCTTCCTGCGTGTCCGGCACTTCGACATGGTATTCGTTCCCGAACGCACGCCGCTTCCGGGCATCTTATGCTGGCTAGCGGGTATTCCGATCAGGATTGGCCTCAATAGCCAAGGACGTGGCTTCACCTATACGCATCCAGTAGCGGTGCCATCGACCCTGATCCACGAAGTTGACCTCTATTTATCACTTGCCCGACGCGTTGGTATTGCGGCATCTGACCGTCGTCCGCACTTCTTTCCAACCAAGGACGACCGCGATCGCGCCCAAGAGATCGTAGACGATCTGCTACGATCCCGCTCCTCTTGTCGTGATCCATCCTGGCGGCGGCAGTAATCCAGGCATGATGTTAGCGACGAAGCGGTGGTTTCCAGAACGGTGGGCAGCGGTAGCAGATGATCTGCACCGGACACGCAATGCTCGCATTATCCTGGTCGGCAGCGCGGACGAACAGCCTATCGCTGTAGCGGTTCGCGCCGCGATGCGTGCACCGGCGACGATCATCACACAGCAGTGGCAATGGGGAACGCTCGCCGCCCTGATCGAACAGGCCGCACTGTTCCTGGGACACGACACCGGCATGATGCACTTGGCACATGCCATTGGCACGCCAGTGGTAGCGATATACGGACCTAGCGACCCACAGGTTTATGGGCCATACAGTTCAAATACGCGCGTCGTCTGGCGCCCTACTGTTGCAAGTCCCTGCTTCTACGATGGCGTCGCGCCCGTGGCTTGCCCATGTGCCGGACAGTGCATGCGTAATGTCGAGCATGAAGATGTTTTGCGTGCGATCGACGGAGTACTCGCCCCCGCTCTATAGATTGCTCAACAGCATTTCGCCTTTTGCCTGGTATTGGCCTTGACAAGCACAAAAGCGCAGGTATACTTCCCATCGTTGTCGCGCGGCTACGGTCGCCGAAACGCTGCGAGCCTCGGTTCACAGCACGGGACGAAAACGAAGTGCATCACGCACTTGACTTTCACCGGTCGGCATGATACACTTCTCTTTTGTCAGCGATGACGGTTTCGCACTTCGGTGCAAATCAAACAACAGGAAGTCTAACTGGCGAGGTACCGACCTCTGGGTCGAAAACTCGCCTTTTTTTGTCGCCTGTGGCACCTTACCAACTGACGTGTGCATCGTGCGTTTCCAGGTTCGCCTCCGGACCGGAAACCACAGCGGTGACTGATTGTGCCAGCACAACAGTTTCACCATTTTTTGACGAGTTTGATCCTGGCTCAGGATCAACGCTGGCGGCGTGCCTAACGCATGTAAGTCGAACGCAGTACCTTCGGGTATTGAGTGGCGAACGGCTGAGGAACACGTACGAATCTGCCTGTTCGTGGGGAATAACGCGCCGAAAGGTGTGCTAATACCGCGTACGCTCACCTTCAGGTGAGGAAAGCCTTCGGGCGCGGACAGTGGAGCGTGCGGCCCATCAGGTCGTTGGTGGGGTAATGGCCTACCAAGCCGATGACGGGTAGCTGGTCTGTGAGGACGATCAGCCAGACTGGGACTGCGACACGGCCCAGACACCTACGGGTGGCAGCAGCGAGGAATCTTCCACAATGGGCGAAAGCCCGATGGAGCAACGCCGCGTGGAGGATGACGGCCTTCGGGTTGTAAACTCCTTTCGGGAGGGATGAAACGGACAGTACCTCCAAAAGAAGCCCCGGCTAACTCTGTGCCAGCAGCCGCGGTAATACAGGGGGGGCAAGCGTTGTCCGGAATTACTGGGCGTAAAGCGCGCGCAGGCGGTCTTGGACGTGCCGTGTGACAGACGTCGGCTCAACCGACGTAGGCCAGGGTACACGACAAGACTGGAGGCAGAGAGAGGGATGTGGAATACCCGGTGGAGCGGTGAAATGCGTAGAGATCGGGTGGAACACCAGGGGCGAAGGCGGCATCCTGGCTCTGTACTGACGCTGAGGCGCGAGAGCGTGGGGAGCAAACCGGATTAGATACCCGGGTAGTCCACGCCGTAAACGATGTGTACCCGGCGCTGGGACGTGATTGCGCGTCTCGGTGCCTCAGCTTACGCGATGAGTACACCGCCTGGGGACTACGGCCGCAAGGCTAAAACTCAAAGGAATTGACGGGGGCCCGCACAAGCAGCGGAGCGTGTGGTTTAATTCGACGCAACACGCAGAACCTTACCTAGATTTGACATGGACCTGCATGTCAGCGAAAGCTGGCAGCCTTCGAGGGTGGTCCACCGGTGCTGCATGGCTGTCGTCAGCTCGTGTCGTGAGATGTTGGGTTAAGTCCCGCAACGAGCGCAACCCTTGCCTGATGTTATTTGTGTCATCAGGGACTGCCGTGGTCTAACCACGGAGGAAGGCGGGGATGACGTCAAGTCCGCATGGCCCGTACGTCTAGGGCTACACACACGCTACAATGGCCGGAGGAATGTGCTGCGACCTGGCAACAGGCAGCGAATCACCAAGACCGGTCTCAGTTCAGATTGGGGGCTGCAACTCGCCCCCATGAAGGCGGAGTTGCTAGTAACCGCGTGTCAGCAAAGCGCGGTGAATACGTACCCGGGCCTTGTACACACCGCCCGTCACGTCATGGGAGTCGGGAACACCTGAAGTCCGTGGGCCGACCGCTCGCAAGAGTGGAGGCAGCGGCCGAAGGTGGGCCTGGCGACTGGGACGAAGTCGTAACAAGGTAACCGTACCGGAAGGTGCGGTTGGATCACCTCCTTTCTAGGGAGCTTTGGCTTCCGCGCAATCATCATCTCGCATACCAACCCGGGTGGAAGACAGGGGCGAGATGAGATGAGTTTTCCACACAAGCTGTGATTTGCCGCCGAAGGCGAGCGGGAACACACACGATGCACACGTCAGAGGGCAAGGTTTGCTTTTCTGAGCAGCCGTACCTTACCAAGTTCATAGTTAGCGATTGATGAGCAATAAGATCCTTCTTTTTTGTGAATTGTTCGCGTCCAGTAGTCAGAACGATGCGTTGACGCTGTGATCGCGATACCGAGTAAATGCGTCGTGGGAATCACCCACGAGCGCCGAGTGATCCATGACCAGGCAAGACATGATGTGCGGTCGGAGGATGCCTCGGCACGATCAGCCGATGAAGGACGGAGACTAGCACCGAGACGACCGGGGAGCCGCAGTCAGGCTGTGAGCCGGTCCATTCCGAATGGGGCAACCCCTGTGCAGTAATGTGCACAGACCCTCACCTTTGATGTAGGGAGGTAAGCGGGGGAACTGAAACATCTCAGTACCCCGAGGAAGAAAAACAACTCCCGGAGTAGTGGCGAGCGAAACGGGACCTGTCTAAACCATATCCGTGCCAAGCTACTAGGCCTTGCGGATGTGGTGTTGCGAGCCGACATGGCTGATTCTAGTAGGTCAGCGCTGGATACGCTGAATGATGCACGAAGCGCCTGGAACGGCAGACCAGAGCGGGTGAGAGTCCCGTAGTCCCTTGTTCAGGTACCATCGTTTGTCCAAGCTCAAGTACCACGGGGCTCGAGAAACCCCGTGGGAAGCTGGGCCGCCCACGGTCCAAGACTATCCTACTGATCGTGACCGATAGCGCACAGTACCGTGAGGGAACGGTGAAAAGTACCCCGGCGAGGGGAGTGAAAGAGAACCTGAAACCGACCGCATCCACGCAGTGAGAGCCGTAGGGCACTTCGGTGCCACGGTGATCGCGTGCCTTTTGGAGTATGACCCGACGAGTTACCAGGCGTGGCCCGGTTAAGGCAGAGACAGCCGGAGCCAGAGGGAAACCGAGTGTGAAGAGCGCGATATGGTCGCGCCTGGTAGACCCGAAACCGTGTGAGCCACCCATGGCCAGGCTGCAGCGCGCGTAATGGCGCGTGAAGGGCCGAACTGATTTAGGTTACAAACTGATCGGATGAGCTGTGGGTAGCGGTGAAATGCCAAACGAACACGGAGATAGCTGGTTCTCCCCGAAATGCATGGAGGTGCAGCCAGGCGTATGCCCGTCTGCTGGAGGTAGAGCGCTGGTCGGACGCGGGGGCTTCACCGCCTACCAACTCCGGTCAACCTGCAAATGCCAGCAGCGGTCGCGCACTGAGTGAGACAGTGGGAGCAAATTTTCATTGTCAAAAGGGCAACAGCCCAGACCTGCCGCTAAGGTCCCCAAATCATTGTTCAGTGGGCAAGGAGGTAGGAGCGCCCAGACAACCAGGAGGTTGGCTTAGAAGCAGCCACCCTTGAAAGAGTGCGTAACAGCTCACTGGTCGAGGGCTCCCGCGCCGACAATGTACCGGGGCTAAACAATGTACCGAAGCGCAGGATTGAGTGTATCTTTGATACGCTCAGTGGTAGGGGAGCGTCGTCAAGCAGAGAACCATGAGCGTGAGCCCGTGGGGAGCGAAGACGAGTGCGAATGTCGGGATAAGTAACGATTCGTGGGGCGAGAACCCCCACCGCCGAATATCCAAGGCTTCCGCTGCACGGTCAATCCGCAGCGGGTAAGTCGGGCCTAAGCCGAGGCAGCTATGCGTAGGCGATGGACAGCAGGTGGAGATTCCTGCACCGTTGAACAGATGTTGATCCCATTGGGATGTCGAGGGGGAAAGGGAGCGACCAGACGAGGGTCGTTCAAGCTGGTAGGGAGGCATGCGTACCCCGCATGCTGTTGATCGAGAAGCGAGTACGAGCTAGCACCGGCAACGCGCCGGCAAGTCCCTGGCACCTGCGCGGCCTAGAAAGGCCTGATGGAGAAGTCTCTCAACGACCGTACCGTACACCGACACAGGTGGATTGGTTGAGCATACCAAGGCGGACGAGCGAACCCTGGTTAAGGAACTCGGCAAATTAATCCCGTACCTTCGGAAGAAGGGATGCTCCTGGTGGTGATGGCGTTTACCGTCTCAGCCTCCGGGAGTCGCAGAGAAGAGGCCCAAGCGACTGGTTACCAGAACCTTAGGTCCCTGCGAAGAGGCAACTCGACGTATAGGGGCTGATGCCTGCCCAGTGCTGGAAGGTTAAGGGGAGGGGTTCACGCTCCGAACCGAAGCCCCAGTTAACGGCGGCCGTAACTATAACGGTCCTAAGGTAGCGAAATTCCTTGTCGGGTAAGTTCCGACCCGCACGAAAGGCATAACGACTTGGGCACTGTCTCGATCAGGGGCTCGGTGAAATTGAAATGGCGGTGAAGATGCCGTCAACCCACACCCGGACAAAAAGACCCCGTGGAGCTTGACTCAAGCTTGTCATTGGTGGCGGCATGACGCTGCGTAGCATAGGTGGGAGCCGTTGACATAGCCCTTGCGGGGGCTATCGAGGCACCGGTGAAATACCACTCTGCGGCATGTAGCCCTCTAACCCGTTTGCATCTCAAACGGGAACCGTGGCTGGTGGAGAGTTTGACTGGGGCGGTCGCCTCCCAAAGAGTAACGGAGGCGCTCAAAGGTACCCTCAGGCGGGATGGTCATCCGCCAGGGCGTGCAACGGCACAAGGGTGCTTGACTGCAAGGCACACACGCCGCGCAGGTAGGAAACTAGGACGTAGTGAACCTATGGTGGCACGTGGAAGCGCCATAGATTACCGGATAAAAGCTACCCCGGGGATAACAGGCTGATCCTGCCCAAGAGTCCAGATCGACGGCAGGGTTTGGCACCTCGATGTCGGCTCGTCGCATCCTGGGGCTGGAGCCGGTCCCAAGGGTTGGGCTGTTCGCCCATGAAAGCGGCACGCGAGCTGGGTTCAGAACGTCGTGAGACAGTTCGGTCTCTATCCGGTGTGGGCGTTTAGAAGGTTGCGCAGGGCTGGCCCTAGTACGAGAGGACCGGGCTGGACGACCCGCTGGTGGAGCGGTTGTGGGGCGACCCGCAGGCCGCGTAGCTATGGTCGGGAGGGGGAACCGCTGAATGCATCTAAGTGGGAAGCCCACTGCAAGACGAGCCTTCTCGCAGTTTTGAGACTGGTAAGGTCCCGGGAAGAACACCCGGTAGGACAGGCACGAGGTGAAGGGCATGCGAGTGCTAGAGCCTACGTGTGCTGATGACCGAGGGCTTGCCTGGTCAGGGATGACTGGGCGGTCGTGGGACGCAGGGTTTCCATGGCGACGAACTCGGCGAGACACAGAACGAGCAGGATTTCGAGCGACATCAATCGCAGACTATGAACATGGTAGGTACAGCAGCAGCAGTGAATTGGCTGTTGGTGTGTTTTGAGCGCGCGGGACCCACCCCGTCCCATCCCGAACCGGGTCGTGAAACCGCGCAGCGCCGAGGGTACTGGGGGGATGACCCCCTGGGAGAGCAGGTCAATGCACCGCTACCAATCACAGCCATCGTCCGTGGCGCAAGCACCGGACGATGGCATCTATCGCGGCGTGGAGCAGTGGCAGCTCGTCGGGCTCATAACCCGAAGGTCGGTAGTTCGAATCTATCCGCCGCTACCAAAAGAAACAGAAGACCGGCAGACATAGGATGTCTGCCGGTCTTCTGTTTAACCTGCGATGATGGGCAGCACGTCTATGCGTGCTGCCCATCATGTGTGCCGGTTGTGGTGAATAGCTACAAACGGCGCGTCGGTCCGGTGCTTGGTGAGTTGTCACCGGGGTTAGTCGGTGGCGTGGTATCGGGCGGTGTCTGGTTCGGTGTATTCGTGAACTGCTGTACCTGGTTCGATACCCCGCGGGCAATCGTGGTTGCCTTCTCTTGCATCTCCCCAACGGACTGTTGGAGTTGCTGGGTCCAGGATGACGACAGGGCAGTATCCACTGGCAAGACAATCCATAGAGCAATGTACAGGAGCGGTGAAACACCTGCCAATGTCAATAACACGAAGCCAATGCGGATGAGTGTCGAATCTATACCAAGATATTGTCCAAGCCCACCACATACACCAGCAATAAAACGATCGCTCGAACTGCGAGCGATACGACGATTTGGGTCCATGTTGATTCCTCCTTAAGCCAAGCTTTAAGTACTTGCTTCTATCTTCTCAGACGTTCATTACGGTCCATAGGTTGCATTTTTTGCGCCATGCATATAGCGATGCGCGAGCACACTCTCGTCCATATCGCACGTTCGCAGAAAACGCTTTACACAATTCAAGATTTCAATCACGATATATACGCTATTTTCCAAGAATATCAATTGCTATGTGTAGCTCTTTTATTGAAATTTACCTGCCATTATGCTACAATAAACTCCAGTTTTTTACATTCAACGTTTCGCTATAAAGGTGGTTGGCGCTATGGAAAAATCGACTTGGACGACAAAAGTCGGCCTAGCACAGATGCTCAAGGGCGGCGTCATTATGGATGTCGTCACCCCTGAGCAAGCACGCATTGCCGAAGACGCAGGAGCAGTCGCGGTTATGGCTTTGGAGCGCGTCCCAGCAGATATCCGCAAGCATGGCGGTGTAGCCCGTATGAGCGATCCTGACATGATTCAAGGGATCATCGAAGCTGTTACGATCCCGGTGATGGCAAAGGCTCGCATCGGGCATATCGTCGAAGCCCAGGTCCTGCAGGCGCTGGGCGTTGACTATATTGATGAGTCCGAAGTGCTTACCCCAGCCGACGAAGATAACCATATCAACAAGCATCGTTTCAACGTACCATTTGTGTGCGGTTGTCGTAACCTGGGCGAAGCGCTGCGACGTATCACCGAAGGCGCGGCGATGATTCGGACCAAGGGCGAAGCCGGAACCGGCAACGTAGTCGAAGCTGTACGGCACGCACGCCATCTTCATGCCGAGATTCGCCGCTTACAGAGTATGGACGAGGACGAGCTGTTCGTTGTGGCAAAGAATTTGCAAGCGCCATACGAATTGGTCAAGCAGATCGCTAAAGAAGGCAAGTTGCCGGTCGTCAATTTCGCAGCGGGCGGCATTGCTACTCCTGCCGACGCAGCCTTGATGATGCAACTGGGCGTCGAAGGTGTGTTCGTTGGTTCGGGAATCTTCAAATCTGGCGATCCTGCGCGTCGCGCAAAGGCAATCGTCGAAGCGACGACGCACTACCAAGACCCGACGATTATCGCCAATGTTAGCCGTGGCCTGGGTGAAGCTATGGTTGGTATCGAAATTAGCCAGATTCCAGATTCTGAACTCCTGGCAGCACGAGGTTGGTAAGCGCTAACGAAGGATTAGACACTCCATGAATGTTGGCGTCCTAGCGCTTCAAGGAGCTTTTATCGAGCACGAGCGAATGATCAAGCACCTGGGCCACACAGTGACCCAGGTGCGTGTCCCGCAACAGCTTGAAGACATCGACCGTCTTATTATCCCAGGAGGCGAAAGCACCACAATTGGCAAACTATTAGTCGCGTATGGGCTGATCGAACCAATCCAACGGCGTGCTCAACAGGAAATGCCAATCTGGGGTACATGTGCTGGCATGATCTTGCTTGCGAAGCACATCACCGAAGGTCGTCCCGAGGGACAACCAGCGCTGGCGTTGATGGATATCACGGCGCGGCGCAACGCCTTTGGTCGCCAACTGGATAGTTTCGAAGCAGCATTGGACGTTCATGCGCTCGGAGATCGAGCGTTTCACGCAGTATTTATAAGGGCACCCTTGATCGATACGGTCAGAAACGATGTCGAAATACTAGCATCGCTTGAAAACGGTACGATCGTAGCGGTTCGACAGGGACGAATGCTGGCAACAGCCTTTCATCCAGAACTCACCAACGATGACCGGTTTCACCAGTACTTTCTCGACATGTAACGCCGGGTAATTGGCTCTTATACGCTGAGGAGCGAGCGCTTGATCCGACTGGCAACAGTCGCCGACATGTGGGCCTTACGACGAAAGCCACGACGACGTATCTATTTCTATAATGATGCGCTCTTGGCTTCGACGTATCATCCGTATATCCAGACACTACGTAGCTTGCTCAATCCGATCGGTTCCCGATCGGAACATCTTACCCTTGTGTTGCGTGACCATGGATTGCGCGGGTTTCTTCAAGCCCGCCGTCGCTCCACCGCTGCTGAGGTCGATCTTCAATTCCTCACGGCTTATGGACGTCGACACCAACCACGTATGGGGGATGGCGATGTGTTCTACCAGCTTCTTGAAGCACTGCTGCAGCGTGTTGGACATCATCACGTCGAACGAGTATTCGCTGCGGTGGGCCATCGCTCGACAGATGTGATCGAGGTATTACGACAACTCGGTTTTCAGCCATACACCCAGCAGTCGATCTGGATGCTTGCCGAACCAACCGTCGAAGTGGGCAGTTCGATCGTCGCGCTTCGTCACCAGGTTCGCAACGACGCCTGGGGAATCCATCAATTGTATCTTTCGCTTACCCCGCGTGTCGTACAGCAAGCCGAATTACGAGATAGCACCTCGTGGGAACGAAGCCGCCGACGGAATTGGACACAAACTCCATGAGCGTAGTTGGGTGCTTGGCGATGACCAAGAACTCACAGGGTATCTACAGCTTCATACAGGGCCACGCGGCCATGTATTGCGTCCGATGATCGCACCACACCTTGCAGCAGATGGTGCAGCAATGGTGCGGTACATGCTTACCCAAATTCATGAGCAGCGCCCTATATTTGCCATTATCCGGGCGTATGAAAGTCACTTGCGCGGCACACTCGAAGAACTCGGTTTCGTTGAACGTGGCGAGCAAACACTTTTCGTAAAACAACTCGCTCTCATGCAGCGCCAATCGATATTCGCCCCACCGTTACGTCAAGTCGAACATAGGGAAGGCTCGATGGCAATTGCAGTAGAACAAAGGACATGTTCACATTGACAACTACGCAACCAACACCTCAGGGCGCAGAGCCAATCGATTCAACGACAAAAGAACAAACCATTACCAGTAACATTGAACTGCTGCTTGAAGCCCTGCCCCCTCATATACGGCAGCCATTGGAAGCGGATGGGCGACGCGATGACCTGATCGAAATTGTGATGGACCTCGGTCGACTGCCGGAAGCGCGTTTTCGTGGCAGCGAGGAGTTTCTGTCCGAAAACGAAATTACGAGCGAAGACCTGGAATATGTCGTATCGCGCATCGGCGAGTTCGGCGAAGATAACCGTGCCGGTATTCAGCGCACGCTGCACCGTATTTCTGCGATGCGCAACCGCGCTGGCATGGTGATCGGTCTGACCTGCCGCATCGGTCGGGCCGTATTCGGCACGATCGACATCATTCAGGATCTGGTCGAAGAAGGTCAAAGCATGCTGCTGCTTGGCAAACCAGGTGTCGGCAAAACGACCTTGCTCCGCGAAGTCGCCCGCGTGCTAGCGGATGACTTCCGTAAACGCGTGGTGATCGTCGACACCTCGAACGAGATCGCGGGCGATGGTGATATTCCTCACCCGGCAATCGGTCGCGCACGACGTATGCAAGTGCCGCGCCCATCGGCTCAGCATGGTGTCATGATCGAAGCCGTCGAGAACCACATGCCGGAAGTCGTGGTGATCGATGAAATCGGCACCGAGCTTGAATCACAGGCCGCCCGCACCATCGCCGAACGCGGCGTCCAGCTTGTCGGCACAGCCCATGGCAACACGCTGGAAAACCTGATGATCAATCCGACACTTTCGGACTTGATCGGCGGCATCCAGGCAGTCACACTGGGCGACGAGGAAGCCCGGCGACGGGGCACGCAAAAAACGGTGTTAGAACGCAAAGCACCGCCGACGTTCGATGTGCTTGTCGAGATCAACCAGATCGACGACATGACGGTGTATCGTGATGTTGCAGCGTCGGTCGATGCCCTGCTACGTGGCGACGAGCCACAGCCGGAACATCGCTGGAAGGACGCCGACGGGAAGGTGCAGGTCGAGCAGCAAAGCCCGATGGTGCCAAACAGCGATATGCTGGTACGTTCGAGCCGCCGCGCGCCGTCTATGACACGCGAGCGTGGACGCGACGGGCGCAGCGCTTCGGGCAACGAGGCGCGTGACGGGCGTGAAGCACGCGACGGACGAAATACCGCTCGCGAACGGCTACAGGTGCCGTTCGACGAACGCAGTTTCGACCGCGACCCAGTGATTCCCGCCAGTGGCGCACAATCCATCGTGCCGACGGCACCACAAGAAGGCAAAATCAGCCGTATCTTTCCGTTCGGCGTGAGTCGCAATCGTCTTGAAAAGGCGATCGAGCGCCTGCGGGTTCCAGCGATGTTGGTACGCGATATCGACGAAGCAACGATCGTGATGACCCTCAAGAATCATTACCGTACCAATCCTGGGCGCCTACAACAAGCCGAGGAAGAAGGCGTCCCCGTCTATGTCCTACGTTCCAACACGCAGGGACAGATGGAAAATATGCTATCGGACATCTACAATGTCGGCCCCGTTTCTAACGGCGAAGGCGACCCGGTGACAGGCGCGTTACTGGAAACCGAGCAAGCGATCGAACGCGTGATTAATGGTGCCGCGGATGCGGTAGAATTGGCACCACAAAGCTCGTTCATTCGACGGCTCCAGCATCAACTCGCGGATCGCTACAACCTCACGTCGGAAAGCCGTGGGAAAGAGCCAAATCGGCGGGTCAAGATTTATCGCTAAGGGCAATGAGCCTGTTTATTACGTTTGAAGGTCCGGAAGGAAGCGGAAAATCAACCCAAACTCGCCTGCTTGTATGAACGTATAGAGGCAGCGGGTCATCCGGTGATCCGCACAAAAGAACCGGGTGGAACGCCGATCAGTGACATGATCCGGCGAATTCTGCTCGACCTCCAACATGGTGAGATGGACTCGACGACCGAAACATTGTTGTTCGCAGCCGCACGCGCACAACATGTTTCGGAACTGATCCAGCCCGTATCTCAAACGCGGCGGCATCGTCATCTGCGATCGCTACGCAGACTCGACCTATGCCTATCAGGGCTATGGCCTTGGGCGCGACCTCGACGAACTTCGCGTCATCACCCAGCTTGCGACCGGCGGGCTGATGCCGGACGTAACGGTGTATCTGGACCTGCCGGTTGATCAGGGGCTCGAACGCAAACGTAGCGCCCTGGCACGCCACTCGTTGGTATCGCCGCTTTCGCCGCCCATCGATCCCACGACGCTCCCAGAATGGAATCGCCTTGACGCCCGTGAGATTGCTTTCCACGAACGGGTACGTCAAGGCTACGGAGCGCTGATCGCTGCTGAGCCAGATCGCTGGCTCAGCTTCGACGGCAATCTCGACCGCGACACACTGGCAGCCGCCATTTGGGAGCGGCTCGAACCGTTAGTTATCGCATCGACAAAAAGGGTCAAAGTATGAAGCTACTCATTGCAGTGATTCAGCGCCAGGATGAGGCAGGGCTCATCAAGGAACTGAATGCCCAGCGTATCGGCGTGACCCGCATCGGAAGCCAGGGCGGCTTCCTGCGTGAAGGGAACATCACGCTTTTCATCGTCATCGAAGATAGTCGTTTGGAAGATGTGTTGCAACTGGTTCGGACCCATTGCTACACACGCACAAAGTTCGTCGCACCACTCCCGCCCATCGCCGAATCAGGCGAGTTCTACCCCTCGACACCGATCGAAGTGCAAGTCGGCGGTGCCTCAGTGTTCGTGGTGAGCGTTGCCGAGCAGGGACGCTTGTAGACACAACGTGCTGCCTGGCACTACAATGTTCGTTTGTATTGCCGCGATGGTACGCACATGGTATGATCCTCGCGTTTGAAGTATGTTCTTCAAGTCTACGCTGGGATACGGGCTGACGGCATAGTGTTGTCAGGGTACCCAGGGAGTTCATTGTGAACTTAGATAGCATTATAGATATTCTTCGTATTGTCGGGCTCGTGCTAGGGTTCTATTATGTGCTGCTGCTTTTTGCCGCCGCCGTATGGACCTACCGCGACATTCGCGCCCGTACCCAAGACATTCTGGCGCAAGTCCTGTCAGTCGCGTTGGTCGTCGTTCTGCAAATCCCTGGGCTTATTCTGTATCTCCTGATGCGCCCTAAGCAAACGCTTGCAGAAAAATACGAACGTGCGCTTGAAGAAGAATATCTCCGCCGCGATATCGAGGACGATCATGTATGTCCGAACTGCCAGCGCGGTGTTGAACCGGACTTTGTGGTATGTCCATACTGCATGACCGAGCTACGACGTCGGTGTCCGAGTTGCGAGCGCACTGTCGATCTGACCTGGGCGGTTTGCCCATACTGCGGCTCAACCGCTGGCGTGATGGGACAGCCAATCGCTGTAACAGACCAAACCAGACGTTCAGTGTACTCTTAGGGACGTCCAGGACCAGTAGCTCGGCGCTTGACGCATCGGCTGCTGGTCTTTTTGATTGTGGAGGGAACAATATCCATGCGTAAGAAAGTAACGATCATCGGCGCAGGCTTCGTCGGTTCGACCTGCGCTCACTGGATCGCCGCCAAAGAATTGGCAGACGTGGTGCTGGTCGATATCGTCGAAGGTATCCCACAGGGCAAGGCGCTCGATCTGTTCGAAGCCGGTCCGATCGAGGGATTTGATGTCAATGTGATCGGCACGAACGGCTATAGCGAAACCAACGATTCGGATGTCGTCATCCTGACATCGGGCGTGCCGCGCAAGCCAGGTATGAGCCGCGAAGACCTGCTCAAGGTCAACGCCGATATCACAGCGACCAATATCCAACAGGTCGTGAAAACATCGCCCAACGCAACGATCATCATCGTCAACAACCCGATGGATACTATGGCATACCTGGCCTACAAAGTCGCGGGACTGCCCCGCGAACGCGTCATCGGGCAAGGTGGCGTGCTGGATGCCGGACGCTATCGTACCTTCGTCGCGCAGGAAGCAGGTGTATCGGTCGAGGACGTTCAGGCCATGCTGATGGGTGGACATGGCGACGAGATGGTGCCGCTGCCAAGCTACACCACGATTTCGGGCATTCCTGTCTCCCAGTTCATCGGGCCAGATCGCCTCAACGCCATCGTCGAGCGCACCAAGAAGGGCGGCGGCGAGATCGTCCAGTTGCTCAAGACCGGCTCGGCCTATTACGCGCCGTCGGCGGCAACAGTGTTGATGGTAGAATCGATCCTCAAGGATAAGAAGCGCATCGTTCCCGCCGCAGCCTATCTCCAAGGCGAATACGGCGTCAGCGGCATATTCTTTGGCGTTCCAGTAAAACTGGGCGCTGGTGGCATCGAGCAGATCATCGAGCTACCGCTTAGCGAAGAAGAACAGGCAGCCGTTCAGAAATCCGCAGCATTGGTCCGCGATAGCGTGAACGCGCTGCCCGAACAGTATCGGAGTGCATAAACCATATGGCAACACCTGATATTGGTCTGGTTGGACTGGCGGTCATGGGCCAGAATCTGGTCATGAACATGGTAAACCACGGGTTCACCGTCGCCGTTTATAACCGCACGACCGCGAAAACTGACGAATTCGTCGCCGAGAATCCTGGCGCGGCGCTGGTTCCGTCCACGACGATCGAAGAGTTCGTTGCATCAATCCCACGGCCGCGCAAGATTATGCTGATGGTGCAGGCAGGCAAAGGTACTGATGCCGTCATCAGCGAATTGCTGCCGCTGCTCGCACCGGGCGACACACTGATTGATGGTGGGAATTCGTTCTTCCGCGACACTGACCGCCGTGCGCTCGTCGCCGAAGCCGCAGGGATAAACTACCTGGGCGTTGGCGTTTCGGGTGGCGAAGAAGGTGCCCTGAAAGGTCCGAGCATCATGCCCGGAGGCCAGCGCGATGCCTATGCCGGCGTCGCACCGATCTTCGAGGCGATCGCAGGCCGTGCACCCGACAACACGCCTGTGGTGGCCTACATGGGACCACGCAGCGCAGGTCATTATGTCAAAATGGTGCATAACGGCATCGAGTACGGCGATATGCAGTTGATCGCCGAAGCTTATGACATTTTGCAGCGCGTCGGCGGTCTTACATCCGCTGAACTTGCGGATGTATTCGCCGAGTGGAATCAGGGCGAGCTCAAGTCGTATCTGATCGAAATCACTGCCGACATCTTCCGTCGCCAGGACCCAGACACCGGCAAGCCATTGGTGGAAGTCATCCTGGATAGCGCGGCACAAAAAGGCACCGGTAAGTGGACATCGCAAAATGCACTGGACTTGGGTTCGCCCATCCCGACGATTGACGCAGCGGTAGCAGGGCGCTATTTATCGGCACTCAAGGACGAGCGCGTCAAGGCTGCCGAAATTCTCAAAGGCCCGTCGACGGTATCGACACCGGACATCGACCGCGACGAACTGATCGCAGCAGTACGTGCAGCGCTCTACGCCTCGAAGGTCTGCTCGTACGCACAGGGCATGGATCTGCTGGCGACCGCCTCTGCTGAATACGGTTACGACCTCGATCTGGGGACCGTAGCATCGATCTGGCGTGCCGGTTGTATTATTCGCGCCGTCTTCCTGGACGACATCACGGCAGCGTACCGCCGCAATCCAGCGCTTGAGAACCTGTTGCTGGATGACTTCTTCCTCAAGGAAGTCGCCTCACGCCAGGAAAGCTGGCGGCGTGTCATCCAGATTGCGGTGGGAGCGGGCGTGCCGGTTCCCGCATTCAGCATTTCGCTCGCGTACTTCGATGCGTATCGCAGCGGACGCTTGCCCGCCAACCTGATCCAGGCACAGCGCGATTACTTCGGCGCACACACCTACCAGCGCATCGACAAGCCCGGCTCATTCCATACCGAGTGGATGGACAAGTAAATTCGCTCATTAAGTGCAACAGAGGCGGCTTCGTGCCGCCTCTGTTGCATTTAATCGCCAGCGTTTGACGTTTGGCTATCGTCCATTGACAGAGGGATGAGTACTGGTACACTATGCGACGAGAGTGGATGTTGCCCGGTGGTGGTCCTCGTCTTCAAAACGAGTGAGCGGCGTGACGAGCGTCGCTGGTGGGTTCGACTCCCACGCACTCTCGCCACATTTCACCCTGGGCCGGTGTCGTTTTCCTCTTCCATATCCTGCTGTTCATACCATGTGATCATCTCCTCAAGGCAGCATAGCAGTTCTGCGGGAATCTCCTCACGTTTTAGCAATCCAGTCGCGATCGCCGCTGCGATCTGAGCATCTGGTAAACCGAAAGAATAGCGACCCCAAAGTTGTCGTGAGGGACCCTGATGAAACTCATGAATGTAGGAATTGAGGTCGAACGAGTTTAGTTCTCCCGCCCGCCACGCGGCAAAGTGCCGATCGAGTTCGCGGAGCGCCTCGTTGAGCTCAGCCTCATACGCGCGAACCCCATACTCTCGAATAAGCCGCTTGATGGCTTTTGGATAATCATCCGGCATGCGGCCATCCTATGAACGAACCGATAGTTTATAGAAGCACCCAGGACATGCGATTCTAATTGCGAACCGTAACACCAGCCGTTATCGTGTTTTACTTATCGCAGCGACTAGATCGGTTTCCTTGAGCCGCCGAAGCAACGCCGCCGAGCCAGTATAGGGTGCAACCACTTCTGCCATACGTGTATCGAAGGCGGCACGCTGTTGACGGTATTCTGCCAGGTCACGTAGTTCAGCAAGGTGGGCAACGGATTGCTGGTAACCAGCCGCAGTTCGTAATGCAAGCAAAGCAGGAATGCGCGGCCCAAACCTGTTCCTCGCGTTCCGCAAGTTTATCGAGCTTCGCAATTCGCGCGTTCTCCGCTTGCTGTCGCTCCCACCCTTTGCGCTGGTTGCGGACATCTTGGGCAGCATCCAGGATAGCAGAGAAGGTTCGTCGCGGCGCGGTTGACACTGCGGAGCGCTGTGGTTTGCCAATCTCGCGTAGCCGCCGGAGCAATTGGGTTCCGATTGGTTCACCATGAGCCGCCCGAACTAAAAATGCGCTTCGCTCCTTCTCATTCAGCAATTCGACCCACTGCTGAAGAGGTTCATCTATGTCTGCGAGTGGAAGGCTACCTTGTGCGGCGGCGACAACCAGATCTTGATCGATCTCGAAGAAATGAACGAGTTCCTGAAGCGGTGCGCTGAGCTTATTCAAACCAGGCGGTACTGCTGGCTCGATTATCTCATCCCCCTCCTCCTCATCGTAATCATCGTCGTAACCATTCATACTGCGGAGGGAGGCTGAGTAGAGCCATGACAGGTACAGCGCACGCAGATCACCGCGCAGGATATCCTCACGTAAGGAAGCAAAAGACGCGATAGGTGATGTTTCCTCGATCCAATCGCTCGCCTCGCGCTCGTGGAAAGCGATACTGAGGATAATATAGTCACCAACAGTGGTGCGTTCGATCTCCTCGACATTAAAATAGTATGACTGAAGACTCGCCTGATCGATAGCCGTTTTGGGAAAGCGAAACGCAAACTGCCGTGATCCCCAGTTTGCCATATAGATCATGACATCGTAGTGCTTCGCCAAGAGATCGAGGGGATCCCCACGAAAATCGCCCCAGGAATAGGTGAAAACAGCATGGCTCGGCGTTGGCTCGACACAACTCGATAGGGTCCGCACATACGCCATATCCGCGACACTCAAGGGACGATCAATTGCGAGAAACTCATAGTACTGATACTCAGACATGGCATCCTCTTTTACGGACACGTACCAGACATCTGCGTGCTATAGAGGCGAGCCAGCCATATGAATGTTCGTAAAGGCGGCAAATCCGCCCTGTGTGATTCGTGCCATGCTATCTACGTGAGGCTCATAACACAGGTCGTTATGTGGCGATAGTGTACCCAACACCGGGAATCGTTTCGATCAATTCCTGTGCGTTCGGCTCGATCTTCTGGCGCAGGCGATATACCAATTGCTTGAGCATGGCGCGGTCAGTGCCGCTGGCCGACCCCCAGACATGGCTGAGGAGTGTATTCGTTGGAATGATCTGTCCTCGGTTCGTCAATAGATAGTGCAGGAAGCGGAACTCAAGCGATGTAAGACGTACCAGAGCATCATCGCCGACCAACGCCTGGCGATTGAGATCAAGGTGCAACGAACCAAGCGCGAACCGATCCCCTTTAATGTCTTTGCTGCGTCGTAGGACTGCCTGCACACGTGCCAATAATTGCTTAGGGCTAAACGGTTTCGGGACATAATCGTCGGCACCGATTTCCAACCCATGGATGACATCGGTATCCTCGTTGCGTGCTGTAAGCATGATGATTGGAACATCACTAGCGGAACGAATCTTACGACACACTGTGAAGCCGTCCAGCACAGGCATCTGAATATCAAGAATGATCAGATCCGGGTCCTCGGCGCACCACCGCCTCAGCGTTTCGCCACCATCATATGCCCGCACAACCTCATAGCCGCCACGTTGGAGTGTTATCGTGGCGATATTCGCAACCTGATCGTCGTCTTCAGCCAATAAAACTTTCATGACTAACACCGCTTCGGAAAAATGTGCGTTGCCAGCGCACAGCTTTAGCTATTGTGAACCCAATTCACGTACAGAATGACTATACAATACCATTTTGGCGCTTGCTTGGGAGTATTCAATGTACTCAATATCAAACAACCATAAGTCAGGGTTAGAATCCGTACCGCCTGAATATGCTTGTAGTACCACGTGTGCAAAACTATGCGCCATGGTTTCGATGCTCCCCATACACCTACATGTAGAATAACATTAAAGCATGAACTGACAAGCCATGTTCGGCTCCACGCAGCGTCTTTATCAATACACGAGGTGGTGAGAACGGCACTGCCAAGTATATCTTGTACATATGAATACCATGCTTGCAAGATGTACACCAGGATAGACAGATACATTCATCTATGGGGAATGCGTCTATACAGCAGGAACGACGACCGCTCTTGCGCCAGATTGGGTCACACGGGTCGAACGCGTAAGTCCGCGAGTGGTAGCGTGCTACTCGATGGAACGGCGATTGACAGGTTCGCCTGGCGCGGTCCGGCACACATCGAGAGCATCTTTCCCGGTCAGAACGCATCATACGAATGCGACGGACCTTGCCCAATCATGCGTACCTCGATAAAGCGCTGGTTCGACGCAAATCGGATGGAGTATTCGTACTCCATGGGAGATGGTTCGGCATCGATCCAGGCGGCACAAGCACATCCAGGCCAGAGCTTGATAATCGCGGGACGGGGACGCTTGAACCATTTACTCGGTTCCGGTGATGCTGCTCAGGTCATACAGCAGTATTGTCAGTTATAATAACGTCTACTTGTAGAAAGAGCCGCCCAGCAACCCTGTTGCGAGCGCATCTTTGCTATCATTAAAAACAGTAGGGAGGGCCATGCTGATTGCCATTGCCTCAATCTTTGCACTTGCACTCGTCGCACCGACACTGCACCGCTTTACTCGCACCCTGACGGGCTGGGTACTGGCGCTCGTACCTGCGGCGATAGCCATCTATGTTGGCTCATCTGGTGCAACGGTTGGCGCGGGCAATCAGCTTCGCTCGTCGCTTCCCTGGTCGCCGGAGCTAGGAATTTCCCTATCCTTCGTCCTCGATGGCCTCAGCGTCCTGTTTGTGCTGCTGATCTGTGGCATTGGTGCGCTCGTATTGGTCTATTCCGGCGGCTATCTGGCTGGCAATCCACACGTAGGACGCTTCTATAGTTTTCTCTTGCTGTTCATGGGAGCCATGCTGGGGCTCGTCCTGGCAGACAATATCCTGCTCCTCTTCCTGTTCTGGGAACTCACAAGCATCAGTTCGTATCTGCTGATCGGCTTTACACACCAGCGAGAAGAATCACGCGCCGCCGCTCAACAGGCATTATTAATTACTGGTAGCGGCGGACTAGTGTTATTGATCGGCCTGATCACGCTGGGTATGGTGGGTGGCAGCTTCGAGCTATCGGTGCTGCTGGCGCAGGGTGACATCATCCGTGTAAGTCCACTGTATGGTCTGATCGTCGCGTTGGTCTGCGTTGGGGCGTTCACGAAATCGGCACAGTTTCCATTTCACTTCTGGCTACCGGGCGCGATGGAAGCACCCACGCCGGTCAGCGCATATCTTCATTCGGCGACGATGGTCAAGGCTGGTATTTATCTGCTGGCTCGCCTCAGCCCGATGCTCAACGGCACCGACCTCTGGGTAATTGTCGTCAGCACGGTTGGCGCTATCACCATGATCGTTGGCGGCGTGCTTGCGCTCTACCAGACCGACCTCAAACGTGTGTTGGCATATTCGACAGTCAGCGCATTGGGGACGCTGGTATTGCTGCTCGGCATCGGCACCGACGAAGCAATCAATGCTGCTATGGTCTTTTTGCTGGCGCACGCGCTCTACAAAGGCGCGTTGTTCATGGTCGCCGGTATCGTAGACCATGAAACCGGCACCCGTAATCTCGAAAAGCTCGGTGGTCTTCGCCGCACCATGCCGATCACGACAGTCATCGCAGTATTAGCGGCGGTCTCGCTGTCGGGATTCGGCCCTATCGTGACCTTCATTGGTAAAGAGTTAATCCTGGAAGCGGTATTGCATGTTGAACGCTTCGCTGCACCGCTCGTTGTTAGCGTCGTCATCTCCGGTGCGTTATTCACGACCGCTGCCCTCATCGTCGGCATCCGCCCGTTCTTCGGCATCGCCAAGCCGACGCCGAAACACCCACATGAAGCACCCGTGGCTATGTGGCTCGGTCCAGCACTGCTGGCAGTCGCGGGGCTAGTGCTCGGCATCTTCCCAAACCTGATCGAGCGTTCGCTCGTCGCTGGCGCGATCAGCGTCGTCAGGGGTGCGCCAGCCACGCTCGACCTGTACTTATGGCATGGGTTCAATATCGCCCTGATGCTGAGCATCACATCGGTCGTTACAGGCGTTGCACTGTACTTCGCATGGGCATTTCTGCGGCGCACGACGTCAATCGTCGAGCGCGTGCTGGGGTTCTGGCCTGGAAACGGATACCGCCTCACCATTGATGCCATCAACCGTCTCGCGCGGCGTGTCACGGGCGTCTTACAAAACGGCTATTTACGCTACTACATACTGACTATCCTGGTGACGACCGTCTTGTTTGTTGGTTGGACACTTGTTATTAGACAAGGCTTCTTGCCTGCTGTCACATGGACAGACGTACGCTTCTATGAGGTCGCCCTGGCGCTCCTGATGCTGGCGGCAGCGATGTATGCCGTCGTCGCGCCCGGTCGCCTGAGCGCCGTCACGGCACTCGGCATCGTCGGCTATGGCGTCGCACTGATCTATATTCTCTATGGCGCGCCCGACCTCGCGATGACACAAATTCTGGTCGAAACGCTCACCGTCATCCTGTTCGTGCTAGTGTTTTACCATATGCCACGCTTCCAGCACTTTTCGAAACCACTCGCACGATTCCGCGATGCGATTGTATCCCTGTCTGTGGGCGCTCTGATGACTGTGCTGATTCTGATAGTGACTGCGACCCCACCACAATCACGTCTTCAGGATTTTTATAGCGCTAACAGCAAACTACTCGCACATGGCAGCAACATCGTCAACGTCATCCTGGTCGATTTCCGTGGCATGGATACCTTTGGAGAAACCGTCGTGCTGGGTGTGGCAGCCTTCGGCGTGTTCGCACTGTTGAAACTCGGTCGTGCAACCCCGCGTGATGTCAGTCGCTCCTCTAGAGTCCTGAAGCGGTTGCGGCATATGCTGCGTCGGCGTGTCGGGGACGGAGAAGCACGATCATGAATTCACTGATCCTGCGTACCGCGACCCGTTTTTTGACTGGACTTCTGCTCCTTTTTTCGATCTTTCTCCTCCTGCGTGGTCACAATGAACCGGGTGGTGGATTCATCGGCGGTCTGGTCGGCGCCAGTTCATTCGCCTTGTACGGCCTCGCGGCGAATCCTTCGCTGGCTCGCCGCGCCCTCGTCTTTGATACACGCTCCTTTATCGCCATCGGCCTGATCATCCTAAGCTTGACAGCGGTCTTTCCGATGCTGTACGGCGAGCCAGTATTAACGGGATTATGGGGTGAGATCGATGTGTTAGGGCAGGCTGTTGAATTTGGAACACCGCTATTCTTTGATATCGGTGTGTATCTCGTCGTCGTCGGCGTCACACTGACGATCATCCTATCGATATCAGAGGAATAGTATGCAAGGTGTGCTCGCGATCCTCGTTGGAAGTTTGTACGCGATCGCTATTTACCTCATACTGCGCCGCAGTATCGCACGGTTGATCCTTGGCCTCGCGCTGTTGACCAACGCAACAAATATTCTGATCTTTACCGTCGGCGGTCTGACCCGTGCCGCGCCACCACTGATCCCCGAAGGTGAGTACGCACCGACAAACATAATCGCCGATCCAGTTCCTCAGGCACTAATCTTGACCGCCATCGTGATCGGCTTCGGCGTGCTGGCATTTATGATGGTGCTGGCGTATCGTACGGCACAGATAGAATCACTTGACGACCTGGACGATGCACGTCTGACGGATGCGCTCGTGCTGCCCGAAAAGAGTGATCTTGTCGAAACCTACGACGAGGAAGCCGAATCACATCCCCGGGAGCCAGCCGAGGATAGTACCGGCGTTGCGATGGCGAAGGGGAACGCATGATGGGCAATCTCCTGGTGCTGCCTATGCTGATCCCCATGTTCGCAGCGGCCCTCGCATTCCTGGGCAATCGCTACCGTTTCGTGCAGCGGCTTGTCGGCGTGCTGGGAGCAACGGGCATTTTCGGCAGTGGTGTGGCACTGCTTGTCGTCGTCGCGAGTGACGGACCGCTGGTCCTCAATGCGGGGAACTGGCCCGCGCCCTTCGGTATTACATTCGTCGCGGACCTGCTGAGCGCGATTCTGGTGACGCTCACCGGCTTCGTCGGCATGATGGTGATGATCTTTTCGCTTCAGGCCATCGATGTAGAACGTGAACGCTATGGCTACTATCCCCTGTTGCTGATCCTGCTGATGGGTGTATGCGGCGCATTTCTCACCGGCGACATTTTCAACCTGTATGTGTGGTTCGAAGTGCTATTGATCGCCTCGTTCGTTCTGCTCGCGCTCGGTAGCGAACGGTCCCAGATGGACGGCGCGGTAAAATATGTCACGATCAACCTCCTCTCGTCGGTCATCTTCCTGGTAGCGATTGGCCTGTTGTACGCCGAGGCAGGCACGCTCAACATGGCGGACCTGGCACTCGTAGTACCACATATCCCAGCGCAGGGCATAATGACGGCGATAGCAGCGCTGTTCCTGATCGCCTTTGGCATCAAGGCAGCGATGTTTCCCCTGTTTTTCTGGCTCCCCGCCGCGTATCACACACCGCCGCCGGTGGTTTCGGCGGTATTCGCGGGCCTGCTGACCAAGGTCGGCGTGTATGCGATGCTCCGCATATTCACCCTCATCTTCGTCAACGACGTGGGCTATACGCACTCAGTCATCCTGGTGGCAGCAGGGATCACGATGGTGGCAGGTGTGCTTGGTGCGTTGGCACAAACTGAACTACGACAGATTTTATCCTTTCTGATCGTCAGCCATATCGGTTTCGCAGTCATGGGTCTGGGACTCTACACACCCGCTGGGCTTTCCGGCGCGGTGTTATACCTCATCGAGGATATGCTGGTGTTGACGGGATTGTTTCTGGTGGCAGGTATGATTTCGGACCGCGTCGATAACGATGATCTGCACCACCTCGGCGGTTTATTCGCGAAAGCGCCATTGTTTGGATTATTATTTGGTCTACCAGCGTTATCGCTCTCTGGTGTACCACCCTTATCGGGTTTCTTCGCCAAGCTCGCGTTGCTCCAGGCGAGCATCGCCATCGGTCAATACGCCATCGTCAGCGCCGCCATCCTTACCAGTGTGCTAACGTTGCTCGCCATGACACGGATGTGGTCAGAAATTTTCTGGAAGCCACATCCACAGTCTGAGGAAATTGTGTTGCCTGCCTTCTCGTTGGCGAACGTAGCAACCTGGTTGCCGTTGATCATATTGGCAGGGCTAGTTGTCGTCCTCGGCATCGCGATCGGTCCGGTGTATCGGCTAGCGACTGCCGCGGGACAGCAATTATTCGACCCATCGCTTTACCTCGATGCAGTGCTTGGAGGGAGCAGATGAACGGATTATTCCTCAACATGATTCTTGCCCTGGCATGGGCGGCGCTCACAGGTGTCTTCACGCTCAACAGTTTGCTGCTTGGCTTCGGGATCGGTTTTCTCGTCCTGTTGTTCAGCCAGCGTATCGTCGGCACGCCCACGTATGCACAACGTGTCTGGAACATCGCCGATCTGTTTCTATTCTTCCTGTTTGAGCTTGTGGCTTCGAATCTGAGGGTCACGTTGGATGTCCTCAAACCACAGATGACGATGCGCCCAGGCGTGATCGCCGTGCCGCTGGACCTTGCCAGCGATAGTGAAGTCATGTTGCTCGTCAATCTGTTGATGCTGACGCCCGGTACATTAGCACTGGACGTTTCTTCGGATCGCAGCGAATTGTTCGTGCATACCATGCGTGCCAGCGACCCCGAAAAGGTACGCGCTCAAATCAAACAAGGATTCGAGCGTCGCATATGTCGGGTGCTGCGATGAACCTATGGGATGCCACAACGATCGCTTTCATGATGCTGATTGGTGCCATGACTTTGGCCTTCGTACGTCTGGTACGCGGCCCGACCCTCCCAGATCGCGTCGTAGCGCTCGACCTGTTCGCAGTCATCACCACCGGCTTCCTGGTAGTATATGCCATCGACAGCGGTCAGCAGGTATACCTGGATGTCGCAATCGTGATGGCGCTGATCACATTTCTTGGCACGGTGGCGTTCGCACAATATATCGAGCGGAGGGCGCGGGATGAATGAGGGCGTAAGCGATGTACTGTTATTGATCGGTGCGACACTGCTACTATTGGCTGCCATAGGCGTCGTACGTATGCCAGACCTATTTATGCGGATGCAAGCCGCATCGAAGGCCTCAACGCTGGGTATGGCCTGCCTGTTGCTGGCCGTGGCCTTTCATTTTCCGGGCGTGAGCGTCAATATTCGGGTGGCTGGCGTGATCGCGTTCTTCTACGTCACTGCCCCCGTCACGGCCCACCTGATCGGGCGTGCGGCCTACTTCGTGGGCGTCCCATTATGGGAACATACCGTCATCGACGAACTGCGCGGACGCTATAACCCGCTCACGCATCGCTTGCGCAGTCAGCCTGTCGACACGCGCCATCAGGAAGCGTCAAAAACCGTCGACAACGACACAGCCACAGGTTCAGCCGCGCCGAAACACTAACGCTCGGTATGCGACAGCGCAACATCCACAGCGGCGATAGCGTGGATCGCAGTCGTGTCGAACAGCGGCAGGCTCGAATCCACCGGATCGATCAAGAGCGTTATCTCGGTACAGCCCAGGATAATACCCTCCGCACCCCGTGCCTTGAGGTGGTCCATGACCACCTTATACTGTTCGCGTGACGTGTCGCGCACGATGCCCAGGCAAAGTTCGTCATAGATCACACGATGGATGATCGCACGCTCCGCGGCATCAGGCACTACAACATCCAAACCATAGCGCGATTCGAGCCGCCCTTTGTAGAAATCCTGTTCCATGGTGAACTGTGTACCAAGCAAGCCGACGCGGCGTATGCCGCGTGCCACGATCCGCTCGGCGGTGGCATCGGCAATATGCAGCAACGGAACCGTCGTGCGTGCCAAAATCGCGTCCGCGACCTTGTGCATGGTGTTGGTACACAGCACCAGGACATCGGCGCCAGCAGCCTCCAGACGCGCCGCAGCATCGCCCAGCATCGCGCCCGCTTCGTCCCAACGACCGTTATGTTGCAGCGCTTCGATGACGGCGAAATCGACCGAGTACATGACACACTGCGCCGAATGGAGGCCACCTAATCGCTCACGCACAGCTTCATTGATCATCCGGTAGTATTCCGCCGACGACTCCCAACTCATGCCGCCGATCAGACCGATCGTTTTCATCGCGTATTCCTCCAGTTGATCATCGCCGTGCAACTCAACAACTTCTGACGGTCATTGCCCATTCGCGAAAGCGTATACTAGCAACCTTTTGACCACGTGGCGGCAAAGTGCTGTTCGCACCATTACGCCTCCGCATACGAGCAGGAAAATTCCGCGAACCGGACATGTTCGTCCTTCTCGATGCCAGCGACCCACGTAGCCAAGAGCAGTTTCGGTTGGGTGCTAACCTGGTAGTTAAAATCGTAAGCAAAGTCGATGCTGCGCGCGTCACCATCACCAAGCGCTTCGACGACAGCGATGCAAGGATATCTGAATACTGTTTCGTCAATCCTCTCGACGAAACAATGGCCTGACGTTCACACGTATCGCGTTTTTGGGCGTGTTCCCGGCCTTGACGCTGGTTGCTATCATCTAGGGGATATGATCACCAAGTTTGGGATCGGCGCGCTGGTCGCCTTGATTCGTCGCCCAAGCCGTCAGAACGATCTCAATCAATCGCTGGCAGACGCCTAGCCACGGGAGCAACAGCCATGCTGCATTTACGGCCCATGACACAGCCGGAGTACGATATCTACATCGAACAGAGCTACGAAGATTACGCACAGGAGCGAGCGCGCAACTTCGATACACCCATCGAAGATGAACGCATCGTCGCCCGCGAACAGATCAACGAACTGCTGGACGAAGGGTTACATACTCAGAATCATTACATCTGGATACTTGATCATGCCACCGACGGCAATGTAGGGCATATCTGGGTGTCCGTTAACACCGAGCGCCATCGTGCGTTCATCTATGATGTCGCCATCGCCAGCGAACAACGAGGCAAAGGCTACGGTAAGCGTATCCTGGAATTGTTGGAGGATGAGCTACGCACAATGGGTATTCGCAGCATCGGACTGAACGTGTTTGGCACGAACACTATCGCCCGTAACCTGTATGAGAAGCAGGGCTACCAGATCACGAACTACAACATGCAAAAAGAATTGTAACATCCAGCGGTTGACAGCTTCATACGGTGGTAATAAGAACATCGTTCCCGCCGCACGGTTGCCACATTTCGGATGTATGTACTTTCCGTCCTGTGGTTCAAGTTCAGGACAGTAACAAGCCCTGTTGGTAGCCTGCCAGTGCGGCGTCGATCTGCCCGAGCACAGATGCCTGTGCCTGCTGGTCGTAAACCAGATTGAGGTCATCAGTTTGCAGTGTTAGCAGTGGCGACTCGGTATACATGGCAAAGAACTGGTCATAGGTTTCGCGAAGCTGCGCGATATAGGATTCCTCCATATCGCGCTCGAACGCCCGGTCGCGGTAGGCGATGCGCGTCATCAGCGTCGGCACGTCGGCTTGCAGGTACACCACCAAATCAGGCTTCGGCACGCGCTCCGAGAGAGCATCGTACAATTGAACGAACAGTGTCCATTCGTCATCCTGAAGATTCAGGCCAGCGAAGAGGCGATTCTTGGCGAACAGATAGTCACTGATCAGCGTGCGGTGGCCGAGCGTCGGCTGGACGATGGCCTGTTGCTGGCGGTAGCGGCTGAGCAGAAAGAATGATTCAGTTTGAAACGCATACCGCGCCCGATCTTCATAGAAGGTTTGCAGGAAGGGGTTTTCTTCCACCACTTCGAGCAGCACGTTCGAGGCATACGTTCGCCCCAGTAGTTTCGCCAGCGTGGTCTTGCCGACCCCGATCACACCCTCGATTACAATATAGTGTGACGTCATCCGTTCACGGTCACCGCTCGTCGTCACCGTATGCCGTCCACATCGGATTCAGTCGTACGATACGCGCTGTATTGGCTGAGGTACTGGATCGGGAGCTTGCCGACGATGCTGATACCATCGAATTCGTGACTTTCCTGCTCGATCACGCCGTTCTGCCGCCACAATGCCACCAGGTCCGAGCGCGAGTAGGGCAGGTGTGCGGTGATCGCGGTCATCTGGCCCGCCAGCGTATGCTCGATACGTGCACGTAGTTCCTCAAGTCCCCAGCCCTGCTGCGCGGAAACAGGGATGTAGTCATCGGGCAGGCCAAACTCCGTCGGGATGTTCTGGATCTCATCAGGCGTCACGCCTTCGATGCCGTCGATCTTGTTGAGCACCGTCAAGATCGGCTTGTCGTCGATATGCAGATCGGCCAGAGTGTCTTGAACGGTTTCGGCTTGCTCCTCGGCGTTGGCGTGAGTAATATCCAGCACATGCATCAACAGGTCGGCTTCCTGGATTTCCTCTAGTGTCGCACGGAACGCAGCAACCAATGAGGTAGGGAGGCGTTGGATGAACCCCACTGTATCGGTCAACAGAATTGTGCGTCCGCTCGGCAAACTCACCTGGCGCGTGGTCGGGTCAAGTGTCGCGAACAACTGGTCCTCGGCACGAACAGTCGAGCCGGACAGCGCGTTGAGCAACGTCGATTTACCTGCGTTGGTGTAACCGACCAATGACACGACCGAGATACCACTTTGACGGCGTCGCTCGCGATAACGCTCGCGGTGAGCGCGTACTTCCTCGATATGTTCCTTGAGGAGAGCGATGCGGCGTGCGACCAACCGGCGGTCGGTTTCAAGCTGTGTTTCACCAGGACCACGCACGCCGATCGCACCCGACGAACTACTGCCCGCTGTTTGGCGCGAAAGGTGACCCCATTGACCGCGCAAACGTGGCATTAAGTATTCGTGTTGTGCCAGTTCAACCTGCAAGCGGCCTTCGCGGGTTTGTGCATGCTGACCGAATATATCCAGGATGATTTGGGTGCGGTCGATCACGCGCACCTGCAAATCTTCTTCCAGGTTACGGGTCTGGGATCCGGTCAGTTCGTCGTCAAAAACAACCACATCGAACGGTGTTTCGGTACGCTTGTCGATGATCTCCTGAACCTTGCCAGGTCCGATGTAGTGTTTGGGGTACGGTCGTGACAACTTTCTGGTAGATACTTCCGACGACCTCAAGGCCGGCCGTGTCGGCGAGCAGCGCGAGTTCCGTGAGCGAGTCCATCGCGTTCCACGAGCTACCCTGGGAAAAGACTTCGACGCCGACCAAAAAGGCGCGGAGTTTGGTCTTCGCCGTGTCGACTATGCGCTTGCCACGCGCTTGTCCAACTGAGTTCGTTTTATCTGGCATGCTTGCTCCTTATAGTATTTTAGCATAGCTCGTCTAGCGCCCCTCGGCATGGTGTCATCGGGGAAAACAAAGACGCCAAGACTCCAGGGAATCTTGGCGTCTTGCGCTGTAGGGTACAGGCTGTTAATCGTCGGAATAACGTTCTTCAAGCCAGGGGTCCGCGTGGTTGTTATACCCGTAGCGTTCCCAGAATCCTAGCTTATCTTGTGGCATGAATTCGAGGCCGCGCAGCCATTTTGCCGACTTCCAGAAGTACTTTTTAGGGACGAATAGCCGCAAAGGGTAACCGTGTTCCGGTGTCAGTTCTTTGCCATCGTAGAGGTACGCAATCAATACATCGTCGTCCAGCAACACCTCAAGCGGAATATTCGCTGTATAGCCCTGTTCACAGTGCGCCATAACATGCGCGGCTGTGGGCTTAAGCTTAGGAATATGTTGCAGAAACGTCTTGAATGATACGCCTTCCCATAAGGTATCGAACTTCGTCCAGCGAGTGACGCAGTGAATATCGGTCGTCACCTTCACCGTCGGAAGCGCACGAAACTCGTCAAAGCTGAACTGCTTCGGCTCCTCAATCTCGCCCCATACACGAAAATCCCACGTGTTTTGCAGGTCGGTGTAGGTAGGAACGTCGCCGTATTGCAGCACAGGAAATTTTTCAGTCACATACTGCCCTGGTGGCACGCGGTCGGCCTGACCTAGCGGTGTACGATCATACTTGTCTTTGAAACGCTCGAACATAAACAGCCCCTCCGCTGCCACGAAATGAACAATAGTCGAACTATGCTCGTGACCATCGTCCTTTGATTATACCGAATATCCATGATGGACGATACAAAGGTCTCGCCCATCACGGATCGATAATGTCATAGCATCGACCACGCCGTAACTTAGGGCTGATCTGTGCTCTTGACCGCGTTGATAAATCCCTGCACTCGCGTGAACGACGGGCGCGGAGTCCAATCAGGATTGAGCAATCCAAATGCCGCCTGTTCGTGTTCGGGGTTGCCCTGCTCGCCCCACAAGACGGCAAAGTTCAGGTTCCAGACAAAGACGGCCCCGACCCAATCACTGTATTGAAAGACCGTGCGGAACAACGCGCCTTCCAGGTAGAGCGCCTGCTGATCGAGGCTCACGTACTCACCGTATTCATAGCCAGGAGTATTATTCTTGGTCGCCCAACCCATTTCGGTGATCCAGATTTTCTTGTCACCCAATCCCGCATCGACCATCGCGGCGCGCACATCCTCGATATGGCGGAAGAAGTGCGTTGGGTGGTCGTTCCAGCCGGGAGCGTTGCCAATATCATCAGGATACTTGGTGTCGGGCGGGTTGGCCGCTGAGGCCGGATGGAAGCCTTGCACGTCAAAATAATTCTTGATTCGCCGCCGTTGTAATCGTACATCGCTTTGAGGTACGTCATGTCATCAACAGCAATAGCAGGCTCAGTCACCCCAGTGGACGACAATGCACCAGCCACCACGATCACATTCGGATCGACGGCCTTGATACGGGTATAGGCTTCTTTAAGCATCTCGACATAGCGCGAGGCATCTTCTGGCACCACTTCACCACCGTTTTCGACAGCGAGATTTTGTTCGTTCCATACCTCGATCGCTTGCACTTTGCCTTTATACCGCTCGACGATTGCTTCGGCGAACCGCGCAAAATCCTTCGGATCGCGAGGTAGTCCGTTGTCGCCGGAGCGTTCCGTCAAAAAGTCTGGTGACTTGGCGATACTGAGCAGTAGCTTGCGGTTCTGCCCAGAAACACTTTCGACGATCTGGTCGAGTTCGTCCCACCCGAAGGTGCGGTCAGACTTTTCGGTATCTTTCCATGGGACCTGCTGGCGAACCCAATCGAACCCAGCATTTTCGGCAAGCTGCAACACGCGGGCGCGGTCGGTGTAATACAGATGGGTGACGACACCGAACTGCGGACGATCAACTGATTCTGCGGTTCCAGAAACGGTCGTCGTCAGGAGCCGCTATCGCTGTCGCATCCGCGCTCGCGACGGTCGTCGCCGTTTCTGCCGGTTGTTCTGCGGTCGCGCTGGCTTCGGCGACGGCGGTCATTGTTTCCACGGGATTGATCGTGATTGTTTCTGCGGGCGTCGTCGCGACGGGGGCAGTCGGCGCGGTCGTGGCAGCCGCCGTGGTAGGTTGTTCAACCGTCGTGGGAAGAGTGCTGGCGACTGGAGTGATCGCGGTGATTCGGCGTTGCCGTTTCTGATCTACAGGCCGCCATTAACGGCACCAGCAGCATCACCAACAGCACAACACTGTTCCGCCGACGAACCGACGGTTGACCATGCATAAAACACCTCTAGTATGAAAGCCGAAAGGCTATGCTATCACTACAGAATGATAGCATAGCCTTTCGGCCTGACGAATTCATCCGTGTTGTTACGGTTTCGGCATGTTTTGGATCGCGTTGAACGCCGGACGCGGACTCCAGTCCGGGTTCAGAATGCCGAACGCGGCCTGTTCGTGCAACGGATTGCCAGCTTCCTGCCACGTGACAGCGAAGTTCAGGTTCCAGACGAAGATCGCACCAACCCACGGAGCATAGCTGTAGCGGGCGATCTCGATACCACGCCTCATGTACTCGAGCCTGTTGCTGCTCTGAAACATAGTTGCCGTACTCATAGCCGGGCGTGTTGTTCTTGGTCGCCCAGCCCATCTCGGTGATCCAGACCTGGCGATCGCCATGTCCGGTTGTCGACCATCGCGGCACGCAGGTCCTCGGCACGGCGGAAGAAGAACTCACTGTTGCCGTTCCAGCCTTCAGGACGTGCACCCCGACCAGGCAATGCGTCCGGCGGCTGCAGCGTTCCGGCGAAGTGTGCGCCGACGACGTCCATCTTTTCCCAGAACTTGGGAATAGCGAACATTTGGCGGAAGTAGATGATGTCATCGACCGCGACGTCAATCTTATTGGTTGCGGTCGGAGTTGGTGCGCCAGCGACGACGATCATGTTCGGATCGGCGGCCTTGATCGCGTTGTAGGCGACTCTCGAGCATATCAACGTAGTACGCGGCAGGCGCAACACGACCACCGTTTTCGACCGCGTAGTTCTGCTCGTTCCAGATTTCAATCGCGTGCAGTTTTCCGCGATAGCGCTCGGTCAATCTCACGCAGGAACTGGCGCAAAGCGCGGGAAGTTCGCGCGATTTGGCATGCCGTTCTGGCCGTTGTCAGTCGCCCACGCCGGTGACTTCGCGATGCTGAAGAAGACCTTGACGTTCTTCGCGGCGGCATCATTGACGATCTGTCCAGTTCGCCCCACGCGATCGAACCGTCGCGAGCCATATGGTCAGCCCATGGCACCTGCTGGCGAATCCAGGCTGGACCGCCGCTATAGTTGTTGGCTTCAAAAGCGTTCTTGAGCAGCGTAAACATGCGATCGCGATCGACATAGTAACCACGGACGTTCGCACCGTAGATAAACGGCTCAGGCAATGAACCACTTGGTTCGCGGCGCTCAAACGCTTTGTTATCGACCTTGCCCTGATTGTCGGCGGCATACTGTGCGCCCAGACGGCCTAGCAACACACGGAAATCGGCGGGCTGCTGTGGCTGGAACTCGAAGCGGTTACGCTCGAAATACTGGACCCAATAGGTTTCGCCGGTGTCAGGATTACGTTCCTGGAATGGTTCCGAGATCGGGAAACCAAACACTGCCAGACCGCCATAGCGTTCCCAGAAGGTCTTGAACGGTCCACGTGTCGCGTCGTTACGCAGGGTGTGACTGGTTTCAGGGAACCAGGTCTGGTTGGCATTGGAGGCGATTTGACCGACAGTCTGGAACGGTGCTTCGGCTTCACGGCCCTTCGCGAGTTCGTTGCCGAGCAGACGACCTAGCACAAAGTAGCGGTTGCCATCCTTGCCAAAGTTTTCGGGATGCTCTTCGAGGACAGCACGTTCAAAATACTGTACGCGATACGTCTTCCCGGGCTCGGTAAAGCTTTCTTGCATGAAAGGTTCCGAGATTGGGTAACCAAGGATTCGCAGTGCATCAGGGGTATTCTTCCAGAACTGCCAGTAGTAGTTCTGGGCAGAATGTCCAGTTTCCTGGAAATATGATGCCTGTGGAGGAGGGGGACTGGCGGCGGCTCCACCGGGCAGCGCCAGCAGGGGCGCTACTAGCGCCACGAGCAGCACTGCCATCAACGTACGTCGTCGCATGAATATTGTCCTCTTTCCGGGGCGGGACGCCCCATAGCTTAATCCAATCCGAACTCTATTATACGGATCGGCACATGACGCCATCCTGATAAACCACCTGCTCGTACCTGAAATTCCGGCTCAGATTGAGCCATCAACAGCGCAGATGAATCGTGATGGGGCCATCGCAACGAAATGGGAATCGGTAACAAGGATGAGATGCAGCATACGCGGCGATTTTAGAACCCTAGTACACACATTCAAAGCATCCGTCCCCTGCATCGCGGGAACGTTTCCAGTCCGGCGATCCCCATTTCGGGTTAACTGGTCAACGGCGGCGATTATAGCAGCCGGTCAGGTAGTGTCAAGCTATGCCGTAGCGATTGTCGTATAGGTAGCCCGCTCCGGACCACGTTCCGAACGCATGAGGCTCACCGCATCGACCTCCCACGTCGCCGATCTAAACGCCTGTGCATGAGTGAGCGCCTGCCCAATCACACTACGGTCATGCTGCAGAACTTTGTGTATACGTGCGCCCAAGCGTGAGGTGCGGATTAAAAGCTCCGCAGTTCCGAGGGATAACCCAGTGGCGTGATGTGGCGCTCCACGTCATAGTGAAGTGCGCCGAGTGCCGCTAGTTCACCGTCCACACCCAACCAGACAACACGCGGTTGTTGCATGCCAGGAAACGCACCGAGGGTAGTAGTGCAAAGCATAAAGGGAGCATGGTCCGTCGTGGCGCGGGTCATCGCTGCCACTACCTCATCAACCTTCGCTGCTGGCACCGACCCAAGGAACTTAAGCGTCAGATGCGTAGCATCGGGATCGACCCAACGAACCGCGAGGTGTTGCGCGGCAAGCATGCTTTGAGCGGTCGCCAGCACCGCACGGACATCGGGAGAAAGTTCGAGTGCGACGAACAACCGCAGTACATCCATCGACCACCTATAGCGCAAGGGACCGGAAGGCATGCCTTCCGGTCCCTTGCGTGTAGTCGGCGAACATCACTAGACAGTTGGTACCACCGGAAGTGGCCTGAGAGCAATCTTAAGCACCTGGTCCATGTTATCGACCGGAATCAACTCAAGTTCGTTGCGAACCTTTTCCGGCAATTCCACGATATCTTTCGCATTATCCTTGGGCATGATAAAGGTCTTGATACCAGCACGATGAGCGGCCAGGGTCTTTTCCTTCAAGCCACCGATCGGCAGCACCTTGCCGCGCAAGGTCATTCACCCGTCATCGCAACATCTTTGCGAACCGGGCGACCGGTCATCGCCGATACCAGCGCTGTTGTCAGCGTGATACCCGCCGATGGACCTTCCTTCGGCACCGCGCCTTCCGGCACATGGATATGGATAGAGTGTTCGTCGAAGTACGACGCCGAATACCCAGCGCGTCCGCACGCGAGCGCACATACGAGAATGCCGCCTGTGCCGATTCCTGCATGACCTGTCCAAGCTGGCCGGTCAGGCGTAGTTCGCTCTTGCCGAGCATTGGCAGCACTTCGATCTGCAAGATATCGCCGCCGGTCGAGGTCCAGACCACGCCGGTCGCGACACCAACCTCGTCCTCTTCTTCCATCAGCCCGAACGAAAAGCGTTCCGGTCCAAGCATTTCGGTGATCTCAGGCTCATCGATGACGAAAGCCACGTCCCCGTCTTCCACTTCCGCAACCTTACGCGCCGTTTTGCGGCACAGGGCGGCGATCTCCCGCTCGACGTTACGGACGCCAGCTTCGCGGGTGTATTCGCGAATCAGCTTTCAGCAGGGCCGCGTCGGTGATCGTCAACTGCTCGGTCTTTAGGCCGTGGAACTCGCGCTGCTTGGGAACCAGGAAACCCTTAGCGATCTCCAGTTTCTCATCCTCGGTGTACCCGCTGATCTCGATGATCTCCATGCGATCACGGAGTGGCATCGGAATCGGATCGAGTTGATTTGCCGTAGCAATGAAGATGACTTGCGACAGATCGAACGGTACTTCCATGTAATGATCCGAGAAGGTGCTGTTCTGCTCAGGATCGAGCACTTCTAGCAACGCCGATGTCGGATCGCCACGGAAGTCCGCGCCCAACTTGTCGATTTCATCCAGGATAAAGACAGGCTGGTTACTTTTCGCCGTTTTAATGCTTTGGATGATCCGTCCAGGCATCGCGCCGATATAGGTACGGCGATGCCCACGAATTTCGGCCTCGTCGCGCACGCCACCCAGGGAGGCTCGCACAAACTGGCGACCGAGCGCACGCGCAATCGAGCGACCGAGGCTGGTTTTGCCAACTCCGGGAGGTCCTACGAAGCACAGGATCGGCGAACGCATCTTGGTTCCGGCAAGCTTCCGCACCGCCAGGTATTCCAACAAGCGCTCTTTGACCTTTTCCAGACCAAAGTGATCCTCGTTAAGGATTTCTTCTGCGTTTGGCAGCGAGATCGCCTGCTGTTCCTCGCGCTCCCAGGGCAACGCCAGAATCCAATCGAGGTACGTTCGGATAACGCCGGCTTCCGGCGAGTTCATGCCTTGCTGGATCAACCGCTTTAGTTCATGGGTGGCGGCTTCTTTGACGTTGTCCGGTGCCTTAAGCTCGATGACCTTGCGCTTCAGTTCATCAACCGGATCCTCATCGAAGTCGTCCTCGCCTAACTCGCGGCGGATCGCCTTCATCTGTTCGCGCAGGAAGTATTCCTTCTGCGATTGGTCGAGCGCATCCTTGGTATCGGACTGAATCTTGGCACGCAGACGCAACAATTCAAGCTGATGTGACAGCTTGACCTGCACCTTGTGCAATCGCTCCATTGGATCGAGCGTGTTCAGGAGTTCAAGCCGGTCGTCGAACTCAAATTGTGGACCATAGACCACAACATCGGACAGATGACCCGGCTGATCGATGCGCTGCACGAACGCGATTGCTTCCTGCGAAATGTCCGGCATGTAGCTGATGACTTCTTCGACCTGTGTCTTGACTTCCGCGACCAATGCCTCCACCTCCGGTCCCTCAACTTCGGGATCGGGACGGGGCATACAACGCACGCGGTAGAACGGCTCGTTCTGGATGCACTCAAGAATCTCAGCCCGAACACGGCCTTCAAGAATGATCCGCACAGTATCGTCAGGTAATTTAAGGAATTCTTCGAGCTTTGCGATCACGCCGACCTTTGGCAAATCTTGTTGCTCAGCACCTTTGTATCCTTCAATCTCGTCATCAGATACAAAGATCAACAATACTTCGCGATCGCCTTCCATGGCTTCTTCCATGGCGCGATATGATTTGCCGGTGCCGACCTGCAACGGGACCGGAATTCGCGGCATGATGACCACAGAACCACCGAGGATCACTAGTGGCAGCGTGCGCTCCACCAGTTCCACCTGGTCCTCAGTCACTTCATCATTCGTTTCATTCACCTGTTCGTCGGCGACATTGCTCATACTACCCTATACCTCTATTTCGTGACTATGTGCCACGAGAGTACCAAATACTTTTCTCAACACAACGTGGCGGCCATCAGTTCTTTCCGGGGCCGCCGCTCAAAAAGTCACTGTATTGAAAATGTATTATACCGCGTTTGAAGCTCCCTGACTTATGATTCTTCGGTCATGCGTCCCCTTAACCATCAGTGCGTGCTTACCCAGCTTACTCAGCCAGCACTACACCGTCACGTTTGAATTGCATGCTATACAGACGATGATACAAACCGCCCTGCGTCATCAATTCATCATGGGTCCCTTGTTCCACGATCTTGCCGTGTTCGAGGACGATGATCTGGTGCGCGATTTTGACCGTCGACAAGCGGTGGGCGATGATAAAGGTCGTGCGCTTTTGCATCAGGCGTTCCAGTGCTTCCTGCACCAACCCCTCCGACTCGGAGTCGAGCGCGGAGGTCGCTTCGTCCAGGATCAGGATGCGCGGGTCCTTCAGCAATGCTCGTGCGATCGCGATGCGTTGGCGCTGGCCGCCGGATAGCTTCATTCCACGGTCGCCAACTACGGTGTCGTAGCCCTGCGGCATGGCGCGGATAAAGGCGTCGGCGTTGGCGGCGCGGGCAGCATCGATCACTTCTTCATCGGTAGCTTCAAGCTTGCCGTAACACAGGTTTTCCTTGATCGTGCCGGAAAAGAGCAGCGTGTCCTGTGGCACGATCCCGATCTGCTCGCGTAGGCTGGCGATGCGAACGTCACGCAGTTCATAACCGTCGATTTTGACACTACCGGAAACCGGATCGTAGAATCGTGGGATCAGGTTAACGATAGTCGTTTTGCCCGCGCCGCTGGGACCGACCAACGCGACAATCTTGCCTGCCGCGACTTGGAACGATACATCGCGCAGTACCGGACCCTCCTGGTCGCCAGAATACGCGAACGAAACACGATCGAATGTCACCTCGCCTTCGATTGTCGGCAATGTGACAGCATCCGGCTTATCGCGAATCTCCGGCGCGGTATCGAGGATATCGAATACGCGATGGGTGGCTCCTATGGCCTCCTGCAACTGTGAATACAATCCGGTGAACGTGCCGAGTGACGCCGCTATCGTCGCCGAGTAGAACAGGAACGATACAAGATCGCCGGAACTGATCTGGCGCGCGACAACCTGTTGACCGCCGTACCACAGCACCAGTACAAGCGAGGAAAATCCCAATAAGCTGATGATCGGCAGAAAGATCGAGCGCACCTGCGCCCGCCGCATCGACGTGTTGAACGCGGCCTCGATCGCTTCGCGGAACCGCCCGACCTCATAGCGTTCGCGGGCGAAGGATTGCACGACACGCACACCGGCGATGGTTTCTTCTAGCACCGCCGTCGCGTTGGCGAGGCGATCCTGCACTTCGGTGGAAATGTTGCGGATGCGCCGCCCAAAGATGATACCGGCGACCAGCATCAGCGGCACGACGACCAGCATCAGCAACGTGAGCCGATAGGACAGGAATATCATCAGAGTAATGCCGCCGGTAAACGTGATGATATTTTGCAGGAACGAGGCGACGTTGACGGTGGTTGTCTGCTGGATTACCGTCACATCGCTGGTGACACGCGATGTGATTTCGCCAACACGCCGCTCGGAATAGAAGCCAAGCGACAACGCTTGCAGATGCTTGAACACCTGTACACGCAGGTCGGCGACGACACGCTCGCCAACATAGGCCAGCAGATAGCTTTGTATGAAATTGAACACCGACTGGACAACAAAGACGCCGAGCATCAGCAGCGCCACCCAGTTCAGCACACCGCCACGAAACTCTGGAGGGTTGCGCTTCAACACTTCGGTATAGAAATTAAAGACTGCTTCGAAAACTGTCGAGCGTCCTGGCGTCGATGCCCCCGAAATCGCATCGACCAGCAAGCCCGCCACCAGTGGCACCATCAGACCGATCGCACTCGACAAAAACAAGCAAACGATTGCGACAAGTAACCTGCGCCAGTAGGGGCGCACGTAGCCAAACAAACGACGCCAATCAACAGACTTAAGCGTTTGAGCGGCGCTATCAGTACGAGGGTCAGTTCGTACATCGACTCTGTGTATTGCTTCCAAGTGTGTACAGCCTCAAACACCACTACGAATGAGAAAGCACGACGATTGTGCTTGTCGCAATCCTCCGCAATTCGCACGAGCGAACCCGCGAACGGTACCTGACCGCAGGGTGTGTCCGGTTGGTAGCAACTGTCGCAAAAGAGCCTACGCTGCTCCTCGCCGTTGCAGTATAGGCTCTTTGAAGGACATGTCAACGACCTTTTATGTCGGCAGGCAACTTTCCGCGAGTGCGACACCCGTTTCAAGCAACTGACGCACCTGCGTTTCGGTCGGCGCTTCGGCATAAATGCGTAGGACCGGCTCAGTGCCTGACGGCCTGATTAACAGCCAGGAATCGTCACTCATCAAATACTTGATGCCATCACGGTCGTTGATATGTCGTAGCGCCTGTCCACCGATCTCAGCGGGTGGCGAGGCTTTAAGCTGCGCCACAAGTTGCTTCTTAGAAAACGGACGCACGCGCTGGTCGATGCGGTCGTATGAAAAAGGCCCGAACTCCTGCTGAAGATTCTGGATCAACTCATGCAACGGGATACCGGCCTTCGCCACGATTTCGAGCAGCAACAATCCCATCAAGATGCCGTCACCCTCGGGGATATGACCCAGAATCGAGATACCGCCCGATTCCTCACCACCGATCAATACAGGCTGTTTGAGCATCAAGTCGCAGATGTAATTGAAGCCGACCGGCGTTTCCTCTACCTCCAGACCATGCGCGGCGGCAAGTCGGTTGACGATCTGGGTGGTCGAAATCGTTTTCACTACCAGACCACGCTTACCTTGTTCGAGCAGGTGCCGCAGCGACAACGCGATAATCAAATGCGGGCTGACGAACTCGCCGTGTGCATCGACCGCACCCATCCGGTCGGCGTCGCCGTCGGAAGCCAGACCGATGTCGTAGCCACCCTCGCGCACCAGTTCGCTCAACTTGTTAAGGTTGCGACCAATCGGCTCAGGGTGCAGGCCACCGAAGCCGGGATTGAGTTCGCCATGAATCTCAGCCACCATCACACCCAACTCGCGCAGCCAGCGGGCGATATAGCCACGTCCAGCGCCATACATCGGGTCGACGGCGACGCGCAGACCGGAGCGGGCGATAACACTGAAATCGATCAGGGTTCGCAAGTGCTTGAGGTATCCTGGTAGCGGATCAAAGCGCACGATTTCACCGGGCTCTGGTTTTTGCGCGTCCAGCTTGAAGGGGATCATCTGCGACGGTGGTATACGCCCTTCCGCGAGGTTGCGTTCCAGCAGCGTTTCGATGCGTGCGGTTGCATCGGGCATCGCGGAACCGCCAAACTCGGATTTGAACTTAATGCCGTTATATCGTGGGGGATTATGGGAGGCGGTGATCATCACGCCGCCCGCTGCCCCAAGTTGCTTCACGGCGAGCGAAAGCGCGGGCGTTGGACAGTCAGCCTTGCTCAGATACACCGGAAGGCCGTTGCCAGCCAACACATCCGCGACGGTGATGGCATAGCGGTCGGACAGAAAACGTGTATCGAAGCCGACGACGACTGGCGTGTGGAGTGCCGATTCCGTTCGTTTCGGCTACATAGTCGGCAATGGCTTGCGCTACATGTCGCACATTCTCGAATGTGAAATCTTCACTAATCACCGCGCGCCAGCCATCAGTACCAAACCGAATTGCCACTAGGCTATGCCTCCTTAGCTGCAAAATATCATGCTCGCCATAGTGACGCGAGCAGGTATGGGAAGAAACGCATCGAGTGCGTTTTCGTTTCGTAAACGTGTATGCCCATGATTAAGAAGCGTATTCTACCACTTGGACTGCACGCTGTTAGGCGTTCACCCTCGCGATGCGGCTTGTTTCGTGAGATAGCGCACGATGCCCCGCACGCCCATGCGCGTCCACCCGCCGATCAACCATTCACTATCAGCGGCGAGAGGTCCAGGTGGTAAGAGGGAGCGGGCGATCGCATCCTGGTCGAGCGTTCCTGCCCGCACGGCACGTTCGACGCACTGATAGAATTCCTCGAAGCCTTCGTACAAACGCTCGATCAACCGATGCGGTTCGTCCTGGCTCGCGCCCCAATGCGAAAACAGCAGGTGTTCGAGCGGCAGTTGGCGCAACGCCTCAAACGTCGCACGCTGCGCCACCGGATCGAATCCCGGCGGTGGGGTTACCGGACCACTGAAACGATGGGCGGGCAGCGATATGCCGATCGAGTCGCCGCAAAATACTGCTGCCTGTTCGGGGATAACGTACGCCAGATGATCGGGCGAGTGGCCTGGTGTCGCTACCGCTTCCACCGTCAGGCCGCGCCCAAGCGATAACCGCAGGTCTTGCGCGGCGACGATACGCTCCGGCGCAAGCGGCACCATCGTCCCATGGCGCACGAACATTTCCGCGAGCGCCCGCTCGGCGCTTGGAATGAGGCGTGAGGCATCGACCAAGTGCTCCGCGGTCAACCCATGAATATACACTCGCGCATCCGGCATAGCATGTGCCAAGGCACCCGCGCCGCCAGCATGGTCCATATGTACATGGGTGAGCAGAATGTGCCGCACATCCTTGGGAGCAATCGCGAGCGCTTCTAAGCCAGCGAGGATGATCGGTGCGCTCAACGACGTACCAGTTTCGACGATGGCGATCTCGTCGCCGCGCAGCACATAGGTCGCGCCGACGCCGGGGATGCCAAGCAATCCGTTGTCGATGAAGGCGATGGAATCGGTGATGGAACCGAACGTATACATAGCTGTTGGGGAACAGGAACGCGCCTACGGGCACGTTCCCACTCTAGCGTCCCTCGCCCCCACGATTTCGGCGGCGACGACGATTCGGCACGCCGTTGCGATCAGCAGGTTGCTCACGGTTAGGTTCACGCGCACGTTGCTCGTCTGGCGCGCGTTGAGCAGACTGCGGAGCGTTCGGGCCGCTGTGTGCCTCGGCGACAGGAGCATTGCGTTGGCGAACGTGGCGAGGTGTCGATTGCTCCGGTCGCGGATGTTCCTGATGTGGCCGCTGTTCCCTGCCGTTCGGTGTGGCATCGTGATCGGCGCGCACGCGAGGCTGATCTCCGTTGGCAGTGTTTGGACCATGCAAGCGCGGTGCAGGTGCCGCATTCGCATCATGTTCGCGTTGCGCCGGACGATCCTCCAGGGCTTCAAGCAAGGCTACATCGGCGGCGTCGTGCAATTCTTCGACCATCCGCATACGCGCAACGGGCGTGATTCCCTCGGCGTTGCGTGCGCGTGCTTCCGCCATCACCTGATCGGTAACGGTGCCGATCTGGGACGCCGTGCAATCGAGCGTGTTACCGTTCATCAGTTCGACCGTCACGGTTTCACGCACGACGTTGACCATCACGACCTCGCCCGGTCCTTCAGGGGTCTGCACCCAGGCTCCGCGCTGCGGTAACTCGGCTTTGATTTCCAGATATTGCTCGTGTTCGTAGGATAAACAGCACAGCAAACGTCCACATACACCACTGATCTTGACCGGGTTCAGCGGCAGATCCTGGTCCTTCGCCATTTTAATCGAAACGCGGGCGAAATCGGGCAGGAAGGTGGAACAACACAACAAGCGTCCGCACGGGCCGATGCCACCCAGTAGCTTGGCTTCGTCACGTGGTCCGACCTGGCGCAGTTCAATACGGGTATGGAAGGTGCGGGCGAGATCGCGCACCAGGGCACGAAAATCCACGCGCTTATCCGACGTAAAGAAGAAGGTCAGGCGCGAGCCGTCGAAGTTATACTCCGCTTTCACAAGCGCCATCGGCAACTTGTGTTCGGTCACACGGTCGGTACAGATTGACAACGCCTCGTCGAGGTATTGCTGCAACTGCGCCAGATTATCCAGGTCGGCCTGTGACGCACGACGCAGCACAGGCTTGAGTTCACCCAGCACATCTTCTGGGGCGATGACGGTTGACGCTCCGGCGATCCTGCCGAGTTCCGGCCCACGTACGGTTTCCACGATTGCCCAATCGCCGACGGCAAGGGGAACATCGCATGGGTCGAAGTGGTAGATCTTCCCAGAGTCTTTGAAGCGCACTCCAATGACTGTTGGCATATATATCTCGAAAACGGCGATGGGAAATCGCCATGATGTTGCTAAATCCGCTAGCAGTATAACAAAGACTATCTATTATGGCGATTATAAAAACAGACGGTGAACGCCCGGAATTTCGTCAGGGTAGGTGCAGAACCAGATTTTCGAGCGCAAGTTGTGGATTGACGTTATCGGCGAATTGTTCACGGGTTTGCTCGATACGCCGTAAGAAATCATGCACCACCGGCAGCGCTACCTGTGCGGCGACCCCGCGCATTTCGCTCCGGCGGTCGACGTAGGTCAGGGCATCGTCACAGCCGTTGGCGACGAGCATCACATCGCGCCACCAGTTCTGCCACAGTAACAGCGACGAATGCATCGACGCCTGATTGGTACGATATTCCTTGGCCTGTTCTTCCGCCCACTTCAACCGCTCGGCGCGGTTCTGCCCGCGCAACTCGCTCAGTTTATCGAGTACCGCTTGTTGTTGTTCGATAACTTCGGGATGTTCGACCGCATGAAGCGCCTGGCCCAGCCGACCGGCACTCCACGCGGCCAACAATTCGGCATCATCGCTGGCAATGTGGTGATCGTTTTCGAGCGTCTCGGCGACATCCGCTCGGCGTAGCGGTCTGAGCCGCAACAGCCGGCACCGCGAGACAATCGTCGGCAACAGATCGCCCGCGCCGTGTGCGATCAGGATTAGCACGGCATACGGCGGTGGTTCTTCCAACGTCTTGAGCATGGCGTTTGCGGCCTGATCGGTCAGTTTATCGGCGTCATCGAGGATAAAGATGCGGCGTTCGGCCTCGAATGGACGCAGGTCGATGTCACGCTGCCATTCGCGCACTGTGTCGATGCGGACCTCACGCGATTTCGATTCGTCGGCCTTATCGGCGGACTGCGACGCCAGGGAAACCATGCGGACGTCAGGATGATTGCCATGTGCCACACGCTTGCAGGAGCGGCACTCAAAGCATGGTGCGCCTGTTCCACGCTCGCAGATCAACGCCTGCGCGAAGCGCAGCGCCAGCGTCGCCTTGCCGATCGCCGTTGGACCAGCGAACAGATATGCATGTGCGACCCGTCCGATAACGATTGACCGTTCGAGGTGTTCAACTGCCCAGGTATGCCCGACAATGTTCCAAGATGATCCCATGTTCCTATTATACCGAACGTGCTACCTGAACAATGTCAGCGACGTGTCCCGCCGATGCGCCTCGGCACATATTCTGCTATATATCAGCGCGTCCTTACCCATGGTACCCTTGGATTTTATTTTTCGTTTCTGTGCATAGGTTTGTACAGGAGGTTGTGATGCAAGACCCGAACGAGCGACGGATCATTAGCGAAGAAGTCGTGCAAACCCCCGAAGGAACAGATGCACGTGTGGTGGAACAGCGTGTACGTATGCCGATGACCCCAGCAGAAAACCAGCTTGTTTCGCTGGACCGCACGCGCCAGGTGATCTGGTTCATCGCTGGCATCATCGTCGCCCTGATCGCGCTGCGGTTCGTGCTGCTTGCGATGGGCGCGAATCCTAACAACGGGTTTGCTAACTTTATCTACGCCTTCAGCGGTTTGTTCGTCAGGCCGTTCATCGGCATCTTCGGACCGGAACCGGAGTCCGCGGGCAGCTATATTGAGATGGCAAGCATCATCGCTATGGCGGTGTGGGTGCTGGTGGCCTGGGCGATCGTTCGTGTCGTCACACTGGTGATGGCACCCAAAACGCCACCTCTGTACTAATCGGCGCAGCCCACTCTCTACGACCGTTGACGATGCCTGACGTTTGCATGCGTCAGGCATCGCCGTTCGCGGCGAACGGCGTATGCTATACTTTTTTATGAAAGAGAGGATATTTATGACGACAACGCTTGATCTCCAAAAGTTTCGCACGTTGCTTGAACAGCAACGCGATGAACTGAAGGACGAACTTGCGCGGCTTCAGGCAGAAAGTGCGAGCACTGACCAGGTCGACGAAGGAATGGGTGTTTCCAACCATCCGGCGGATAACGCCACCGACCTGTTCACCCGCGAGCGAAACCTGGCAGTCAGCGGCGACCTCGACGAAGAACTCGAAAGCGTCGAGCATGCCTTGCAGCGCATCGCCGACGGTACATATGGCAAATGCGAAGTTGATGGCGAACCCATCAGTATCGAACGCCTGGAAGCCCGTCCAGCGGCGACCTTATGCATCGAACATCAACGTGAGCAGGAGTCACGAGAGGACTAATGACACGTACTCAGATCATGCGCCGGCTTCGCGTGCCGGCGCTTGTCGCTATCATCGTTATCATCCTAGACCAAATTTCGAAAGCCCTTGTGTTACGCACCTGGCCGTTTCCCCAAACCGGTGAATTCGAGATCATCGGGCAATGGCTCGCCTTCACCTATATCCGTAACGATGGCGTCGCCTTTGGCTTGTTCCAGGGCATCCCACAATTCTTTACCATCACATCGCTGGTTATCGTCGTGGGCGCCGTGTACTACTTCGTGCGCCATATCCATGAGAACGACCGTTGGGCTTCCGTGATCATCGGTCTGATCGTCGGCGGTGCGTTGGGCAACGTGATCGATCGGTTGCGCTTCGGCTATGTGGTGGACTTCATCAAAACACTTGGTGGACATTTCCCGATCTTCAACCTCGCCGATTCCGCCGTGGTCATCGGCGTATTTCTCATGGCGATACGCATGTTCCTGGAAGACACATCGCCGAAACAGCGTGTAGTAACCGAAGCCGATGACGGAAACTGAGCCACAGCGACAGGAACAGATCGTCACGAGCGAACATAGCGGCGAGCGTATCGACCGTTTCCTGCGTACAGATGCTGCCCACCCTGTCACGTTCGTATGCCCAACAACTCATCGAGGACGGGCATGTGCGCGTCAACGGGAAAACGGTCAAACGTAGCATGGCGGTCCGAACGGATGACGTTGTGACCGTGATGCTGCCGGTTCCCCAGGCGACCGATCTCGTTGCTGAAAATATCCCGCTCACGATTCGTTATGAAGACGACGATCTGCTGGTGGTCGATAAAGCCGCCGGAATGGTGGTGCATCCCGCGCCCGGTCATCCACGCGGCACACTCGTCAACGCCCTGTTGTACCATTACCCCCAGATGGAGATCGGCGGCGACTTGCGCCCCGGCATCGTGCATCGCATCGACCGTGACACCTCTGGTTTGCTGGTCGTCGCCAAGAACGACCGTGCCAAAACCCACCTGCAAACGCAACAACAGGCACGCACCATGACCAAGGTGTACCTGGCGCTGGTCGAAGGGTCGTTTCACGAACCAGAAGGGTCAATTGATGCTCCCATCGACCGCAATCCGACCGACCGTATGCGGATGGCGATCGTGCAAAATGGGCGTCCCGCACGCACGGATTATCGCGAATTGGAACGCTTCGGACATTACTCACTGGTAGAGGCACGGCTGTATACAGGACGGACCCACCAGATCAGAGTGCATTTCGCCTATAAACACCACCCCGTCGTCGGCGATTCGCTCTATGGTCCCCGTCGCCAGACCAGCCCCTTTGGGCTCGCACGACAGTTCCTGCACGCCCATCGACTGGGCTTCGAGCGCCTGGACGGCACCTACATCGAAACCGTTTCGCCGCTCCCCCCAGATCTTCAGACCGTCCTCGACAAGCTCCAATCTCGTTATAGTCCGCCCGCCCCATCCTCAACCACGGATGACGAACGTCCCTGGTGGCAAGAGTAAGCAACCGCACAGCAACATATCATCCGGTCTTCACACCGTTATATGCCATCCACCGCGCATAATGCGTGCGATCAGTGTGTGGATGGAGTCCCGGTATGAAGATAATGGTGGAAGCACGCGACAACACGTACCCCCTGCTTAGCGCAGGGGAGGCCAAATCGACCCGAACAGTTTCGAACCGTAGGCCAGCAGCAAATCAAACTGCCAGTAGCCAAGCGATTTACCAACTGCTCGAAGCGGGAGAAACCGCTCGCCTCACCTTCTGCCGCGAAGTCGGCGACGCCTTTGAAGTTTCACGACAGATCGCGAGCATGGCGAATGCTGACGGCGGACTGATTCTATTCGGAGCGCAACCGCCCCAAACGATAATAGGCTGCAACACCCAACTGGTCGAGCGCATATACCAGGAAGCCCGCCACTACCTCGAACCGGAGCCAGTCGTCTCGTTCCATACCCTGACCGTCGATGGAAAACCACTCGCTGCGTTGCGCGTCGCGTCGTCGAGAGCCCTGGTACTGTCTGCCGGAGGCGCGTTCGTGCGGCAGAGCAACACGATCGTCGCGATGTCGGCCGATGCTTTAACGTACCGCGCCGCGAAACTCGCGACAGCGCTTAATGCCAAGCAAGTCGCCGCCAAGTCTGTGCCGTCGGTGCAGGACCTCGAACCGATCGTGCGGGCAACCCTGATGCCGCTGGCTCGGGCAATCGTCCAACAGACCGAGATTATCGAGCGCCTGCACGACGATCTGGCGGCGGCGGCGAAGCTCGAAAGCCGTGCCAAGGAATGGATCATCAGCGCCGTGGTTGGCGCGTTTGTGGGACAATTCATGGCGATGATCTTCGGCTAAACGTAGCACGCTGCCCGACGCACATCATCAAACGCTATTGTTCGTGGTGCCACACCTGGAAAGCCCCACGCCTCGACCTTCAAGGACAGGTGCTCGGTCAGTCCCGATTCAGCGTGCGGATTGCCAGCCTAGTCGCCTACCTGCGTACCACCGTGCGCTTGCCCATTCGCCGTATCCAGAGCTATCTCCAAGCCATCCATCGCCTTCGCATCAGCACGGGCGAACTCGTCGAACTGCTCCATCAGGTGCGACGGACCGCTCAGCCAGCCATCCGTGACCTCAAATGTCAGGCTCGCGCCAGTCCGGTGTTGTATGCCGATGAAACGGGCTGGCGCGAAGGTGGGCAGAACGGCTATGTATGGAGTTTGACCACAGACGGTCGCAAGCCCGTTCGATACTACGAATATGACAAAAGCCGTGCGGGTCAGTGTGGCCCAACGTCTGATTGGCAAACGCTACCGGGGAGTGCTGGCGACAGACTTCTATGCGGCGTATAACGGGTTGCCCGGGCGGCACCAACGCTGTGCCCGCTGCTTTGTCAAGCACCATGCAGCGTGCTAGAATACCAACGCTTTGCAACACAGAATACAGGCGCGTACCAGATGGATCGCCAGTCTGATCGTGGTCATCGGCGTGGTTGCGGGATCGGCGGTTGGTTACAGCATCTGGCGACAGCGCTCCACAGTTCCAGCCACCCTGACTGGCCCCAATATTCTACAAAATAATGACTTCGCACTCGATGAGGACGCGAACGGCTTGCCCGACGGCTGGGTAACGCCCAACCGCGACGGCATCCAGTACAGCGAATGGCCTTCGCTGGACGGTGCAGGCCGCACGATGTACCTGGCGGGCATCAATAATTATCTCGCGACGCCAGCCATCGCCGTCAAAGCCGGGCGAACGCTACCGCATCGCGTTTCGCGCACTCGCGGACGGCGAATCACAGACACAGGTGCGCGTGCGCTTTCACTGGCGCGACGATGAAGGCGTCGATTTCAGCGTCGTGCGGAGCGACTGGCAGCCCGTGCCGTTGCGCCAATGGGCGACCGTCGTCGCATCGGCAGTGGCACCAGCGGATGCCGTGCAGCTTTCAATCTCGCTCCATCCAGCATCGGATGACCGCATCGTGCTGGACGACCTGCACCTTGGACAACTCGGCGTTCGTATCAATCCGTGGCCCGATGGCAAGCGTGCGGCGCTGGCGCTGAGTTTCGACTACGAAACGGCGATGGGCGGGCTGATTCATAGCCGCAGCGGTGCCGATGATCCGCACGCCAGGGAGAACGCGTTGGATCGCGCCGCACGTATGCGTGCGGGCGTCGATACAATTCTGACGTTATTCGCGCCCAGTCAACTGCGTGGCACCTGGTACACCAATGGGTATAATTTCCTGACAGGAAATCGCGAACGACGCATGTTCATGGATAATCCGACCTATACAACATGGGCAAATACCGCAAAACGGTGGCCTACGGACCGTTGGACGACCATACCGTGGTTCGCGGACGATCCATATACCGACGAAGGAACCGATCCGTTATGGTATTTCGGGTCACAGATCGCGTTGCTGCAACGTGACGCACAGGACATTCAATCACACACGTTCGCGCACTTCGATGGTGGGCTTGTGAGCGCCGACGATTGGCGTGCCGATTTCGCGGCCTGGAAGGATGTTGCTGCGGCGCAGAAGGTCGCCCCGCCCACCAGTATCGCCTTTCCCTGGAGTTCGAGCGCCGGGATGCGCTGGGATAGCTGGCAGGTGTTTGTGGAACAGGGCATTCAGTCCGTTACTCGTACCAACTGGCACCAGGAACGCTTCTGGATCGCCGACCGCGAACGCTATGCGGTGCGAACACTGCCCGCACATCCGACCATCAGCGTCGTCGCCGATGAGTACCTTACGCCGGAGTCCCTTGACACCGTACAGCGTGGCCTGGAGCACGCAAGGCTCAACGAAGGCGCGATCGACGTATGGTCGCACACCGAGGAAGTGACGACACCGCAGCAACGCGCCGCCTGGAGCGAAGTAGTGGAACAAAGTGCTACCTTTTGGGTAGCGTCAGTCCCCGACATCGCTCGCTGGCAGCGCACCATACGTAATGTGCGCGTGGAGATCGAGGCCGAGCAGTCAGATTATACGTTTCGTGTCGTCAACGATAATGCGATACTGTGATGGACGGCCTGACTTTAACATTACCGTTTGTACCCGACCGCATCACCGTCGATGGACGGTCTATCCCTGTATCGGATAATCGCTTGATTATGAGCATTCCCGGACATCATACCGTGGAGGTGACCCTATGGCGCGTGTCATAAGCGCGGGATGGGTTAGTGGGAGCATCACGCCCTCACGCCTACGCCTGTACCATCTCCTGTTTATCCTGTTCGCCGTCGTCGCAGCGACGGCGGTGGCAGCACCATCGGTGTTGTCGCAGCAAACCCTCTATAAAACCACGGCGACCGTTCACATTGATCCTGTCACCGTGCCGGGACTGACGACGGACGGCAAGCCCGCGCCAGCCCTCATTGATGATCCAGCAGCAACTCGGTGAGATCCTGCAAGGAACGCTATCCCGGTCTGGGGTCACGGTCGAGCGGCCTGCAATACAATCTCGTTGACGCGAACACCATTCAGATCGTCGCGTTCACACCGACAATCGACCGGAACGACGGCCCTGGCGAACGAGGCAGCGGAAGGGCTAGCACGTCGCTTGTATGCTGTCGAAGGCGCGCCGATCCTGCGCGACATCCTGGGCAAACAAATGCAAGCCTCGCTGGAAGGCCACCCCACGCGCACCCGCGAGGAACTCTGCTACGCCAGATCATCGCGACCGACGCGCTTTACGGTGGCATCTCACCGACACGCGGCGACCGTAGCTTCGCGGACCTTTCCAGCGAGGAACGCAGCGCCGTCACCCGCGCCCTTGAGATTCAGTACGATCTCACCGATCTGGACTGGCAGAGGGCCGACCGTACGATCGCGCAAAGCTCGGACGCCGCCGCCATTGAAGCGGCGCGAGTGACGCGCAAGCAGGCGTCCGATAAAAAGGTCGCGCTGCGCGTGACCTTGCACTACCTCTACGATACGTTCCAAACAGAGTTCGATCCCATGGCGTCCACAGGTCCCGTGTTTATCACATCGCGGGCGACAGACGCCGTTGCGATCCCGACCTACACCATCGCGAAATTAGTGGTAGCGGCACTGGTAGGCTTCCTGGGTGGTTTGTTCACCGTGCTGCTGGATCGCGCCGTCGGTATCGCTGCCAAGTTACTGGAACTATGGGCATACCGCGACCTGATCCGCAACATGGTCATGCGCGACCTGCGAGCGCGGTACAAGAACTCGCTCCTGGGGTACTTCTGGTCGCTGATCAACCCGTTGTTAACGATGCTGATCTTCTGGGTCGTGTTCAGTGTCCTGCTACGCAATAATATCCCGATGTTTCCGGTATTCCTGATCGTGGCGCTGCTGCCCTGGAACCTCGCGATCACGTCGGTGAGCAGCGGCATGCGTTCGATCCTTGACAACGCACATCTGGTCGGCAAGGTATATTTTCCACGCGAGATTTTGCCGATCACGGTTGTACTGGCAAACCTGGTGAATTACATCTTGGCGCTGCCGGTCATGTTTTTAGTGATGGCGGCTGTACAAAAAGTTCAGTTAGGTCATCTCAACTTCTCGTGGACGTTCGCCTTTTTGCCGGTATTGATCGTCATCCAGGTCATATTCCTGATCGGCATGACCCTGTTGCTGTCCACCGTCGCGGTGTTCTTTCGTGACACGATCCATATCATCGATATTTTGCTGCAATTGTGGATGTTTCTGACACCAGTCTTTTATACGCTTGAAACGGTCACTCAGGGCAACGCCCTGGCGGCGACGGCTGTGCGTTGGCTGAATCCGATGGCGTCGCTGATCGACTTCTACCGCGACATCCTGTACGGACAGGCGACCGGACCTACGCCCGGTATTCCTGCGCTCGACGGCGTGTTCCGCACGCTGGTCACGGCGCTGGTAATCCTGGCGATCGGTGCGTATGTGTTCCACCGCAAGAGCGGGAAATTCGGGGAGGAACTGTAGCACGCTGCTCCGGCACGCGCTCCTTGCTATGAACGCAGTCGAATTCAACAATGTTTCACGCTCCTTCAAGCTTCATCTCGAAAAGCGCAACAGCTTTTTAGAACGCACCGTCAACCTTTTCAAGCCACGCGGCACGACGGAACTCTTCTGGGCGCTGCGCGACGTGTCGTTCGAGGTGCCACGCGGTACGACGCTGGGACTGGTCGGGCATAACGGCTCTGGCAAATCGACGACTCTCAAACTTGTGTCACGCATCCTGGAGCCAACCAGTGGCAGCGTCGCGGTGCGCGGGCGTGTGTCAGCGCTACTCGAACTTGGCTCGGGCTTTCACCCCGATCTCAGCGGTCGTGATAATGTCTATCTCAACGGCTCGTTGCTAGGCTTCAATCGCCACGATATGCACAAACGCATTGACGAGATCATCGAGTTCGCCGAGCTTGGACAGTTCATTGACATGCCCGTGAAGCATTACTCGTCGGGTATGTATATGCGGCTCGGCTTCGCCATCGCGACGTCCGTCGAGCCGGATATCCTGATCACCGACGAGGTATTGGCAGTCGGCGACGAAACCTTCCAACGCAAGTGCATGCACCGCATCCACGATTTCCGCGCCGATGGCGGCACGATCCTATTCGTGTCACACAGCATCGACGCCGTGCGAAGTCTATGTTCGCAAGCGGTCTGGCTCGACCACGGACACGTTCAAGCGTCGGGCGACACGCAATCGACGCTGGACGCCTACCTGCGCTGGACCAACGAACGCGACCGCGAACGCATCGAGCGCGAACGCGAGCAAGCGGAGGAACGCGGCGAGGACGTCGTGCAGCATGGACCTGTCGAGACCGAAGATAACCGCTGGGGGACACGCGATGTCGAAATCACCCGGGTCGAGTTTCTGGACCGCAACGGGCGAGCCCGAGACGTGCACCTGACCGGCGATAAGGTCACGATTCGGATGCACTACGAGGCGCACCGTCCGGTCGAGGACCCCGTGTTTGGCGTCGGAATCTATCATCGAAGTGGGTTCCAGATCAATGGTCCGAATACCCGCTTTGGCGGCAACATGATCCGCAAGATTGCTGGAAAAGGCTATGTCGATTATGTCATCGACGAATTACCGCTGCTTCCAGGCGAGTATCCGATCACCGTCGCGGTCTACGATGACGCCATGATGCAGGCGTTCGACCACCGCGATAGACACTTTCTGTTGACCGTCCACGCCGGCTCGCTCGAAGAACGCTTCGGCAGCGTTCTGATCAAAAGTCACTGGCAGCATCACGCGAACTGATGAACGACCAACGACGAAGCAACGATGGACGACGAATGTGCCAACCATGGACGCCTCATTGATAGTGTCTTCTCCGTTGGTCGTTCGTCATTCGTCGTTGGTCGATAGAGGAATAGATGTATAACTACAAAGCCAAAGCGCCGATGCGCATCGGTTTTTTCGGGGGTGGCACCGATGTCAGCCCATATCCTGAACTGTACGGCGGCAAGGTACTCAACTGCACCATCGACAAGTACGTGCGCTGCATGTTGCGTCGCACCGACCAACCGGGTGTCACGATTCGCTCGCTTGACCTGCAAACGATCGCTCGTAGCGTGACAGGCCGCAATTGGGAAGGCTCGTTGCCGTTGCCCCAGGCGGTACTGAACGCCCACCCGGAGATCGATGGCGTTGAGATCGTGATGTTCTCGGATGTGCCGCCAGGATCGGGGCTTGGATCGTCGTCAGCGCTGGTCGTCGCCATGCTCAAGATGCTGGATGCGGCCTTCTCGTTGGGTCTCGACCCGCATGAAATCGCGCGCATGGCCTATCGCATCGAGCGCCAGGACTTAGGCATTTCGGGAGGCTGGCAGGATCAGTATGCTGCCTCCTTCGGCGGCATGAATGTGTATCACTTCCATGGCGACCACACCATCGTCGAGCCAGTGGTGATGGACAACATCCGCGCTGCTGGAACTCGAATCGAGCCTGGTGATTGGCTTCGTCAGCGACCGCACTATGCTAACGCGCATGTGGTCGATGATCAGGTGCGACGCTTGAACGAAGGCGATACATTACGCTATCACCACGAAACCAAAGCGTTCGTGGACGAGGCTGTAAAACTGCTTCGCGCTCGTACGGATTCCCGATTTCGGGCGCTTGCTGCATGAGGCCTGGGAAGTCAAAAAGGCGTTCTCACCGCATATCGCGCCGCCGATCGTCGACGATGTCTACACCCTCGCGCAACAGCACGGTGCCTGGGGCGGCAAACTTTCCGGCGCTGGTGGCGGTGGATTCATGTGCTTCTGCTGCCCATTCGAGCGTCGTCTGGAATTTGAAAGCGCTCTGATTGCAGCGCAGGTGTGCGCGTGCGCCCGTTCTCGTTCACCACCAGCGGCGTGCATGCGTGGAGCACGCGCAGCGAAGAATAGTTATTCCTGCATACTGGCGAGCGCCAACGCCAGCCCGCCAACGGCAACGCTGTCCTGATTGAACGCCGACGGCAGCACCTGAATTTCCGACCGCAGGGTCGTGGGCAGAGAATCCTTGAGTTGCTGTTGCAGGTGTTGTAGCCACGCATCGCCGCCGGTGCGTGCCACGATGCCGCCGATGACGATCACCTGCGGGTCGAGCATCGTAACGGCGGATGCCAGCATCAGGCTCATCATCTCGCTTGCTTCACGCACGGTCTGTTTTCCTGCATCGCTCCCACCAAAGACCAGGTTCAGGTCGTCGGTTTTGACGCCAAGTTCACCCATACGTCGCAGCAAGCCGCCGACCGAGAGATAGGTTTCGAGATGGCCTTTGCCGCCGCAGGAGCAGACCGGACCATCTGGTCGCACGATCGCATGACCGATCTCACCGGCGGTCGTCGTCGCGCCGTGGTACAAATGCCCATCGATCACGAGGCCGCCACCAACTCCTGTACTCAGGTGAACGTAGAACAGGTTGCGTACGTCGCGCCCGACGCAGCGTGCCTCGCCCAAAGCGATCACATTCGCATCGTTATCGAGCAATGTCTGAGCATCAAAAGCAGCTTCAAAGCGTTCGGCGAGCGGAAAGTTTTCCCAGCCCGCACGGCGGTAATGAACGCGGGTGATACCTGAATCGGCATCGACGGGACCACCAAAGCCGATACCGATACGCACGAGTTGGCGCGAACGCAGATCATGTGCATCGAGGAGTTCCTGAACCATCGCGATCGCCGCGTCAGTAATCACAGACGCATCACCATCCGGCAATTCGCGGCTGGCATCGAAAACCTTCGTGCCGTGGAGGTCGGCAACGATAGCACGCAATCCGTAGCTACCAATGTCGATCCCCAGCACGAGGCCCTGACCACCCATAAAGGCTCCATCGCCTCGCTGTAGCCACCGCCGAACTAACTCTAGGGCATCGCTCATTGCCGTTCTCCTCCGTGGAGTTGATCTCCACATTGTTGCCTTACCCACCAACGCTTCGCATCAGGCGCCGGGCGTAACGACACGCTAACTGGTTATGATCGTTCTTCCTCGCGCTCCATTGCCGTCTGGCGTTCGCGGTCTTCGTGCGCGGCGATACTGGCCCCTGGCTCAGCCGCCGAACGCATTTCGCGCTGCGACCGGATCAGTGCGTCGATCTGCTCACTGTTATCATAGTAGTATGCCAGGGCGGAATGAATCTGTGACATACGGAGTGTGCCGAACTGGTGGTGAAGTTCATCCATGCTGTCGCCGGCCAGGTGGCGCTCCACGATCTCACGAATATGTACATCGCTGCCACGCACGACAGGATCATTCGTCCCGACCACGATATGCTCGTCCGCTTTGGCAAGGAGGTCAGAAAGCAGTTGAAACTTATTAATATCGATCACAGCAGCGACCGGCATCGTCAAGTCCTCGATCACGAAGTCCTGCTTTTCATGATGAACGCGCCGGACCATTTCATCCAACGCACCAGCCTCGCGTAGCGCACTTAGATTTGTCAATTGTGCCATGTAAATCTTCTCCTCCCGCAGAGTATGGCGATTATAGCATATAGCCCTAATCGCCTACCGGCGACCCGATCAACTACGCAGGGCTCCGTCTATGTCCGATCCAGAACACGATTTCCCGCGAGATTGTCACTCTGAGCGGGTGTCCGCTGGGCACAAGAGTTTGTCCTGGTTCGGAAAGATACTTCACTGCGGTTCAGGATGACAGATGTCACGACGTTGACCGAACCCTGATCAACCACGTTGGATGGATGGGAAAATACGACGGCGCGGGGTGTCCGCGCCGTCGTGACAGAACCGTCTTAGGGGAACGGGCGCGGGACGACGCCAAGCCCCGGTCCATCTGGCAAACGTAGTTCGGCTCCCTCGAAGCAAACGCCCTCAAATGGATCGTTAGCTATCAATAGCGGACCGTCCAGATCGACCCAGTCGGCGAGCGGTGCGAGATGCGCGGCAGCGGTGACGCCCAGGGAGGTTTCGATCATGCAGCCCAGCATGACCTGCAAGCCACACGAGCGAGCAACATGGATCGCTTCCAATGCTCCGGCGATGCCGCCAGTTTTCATAAGTTTGATGTTCACGCCGTCGATGATGGGCGCGAGCGCCACGATGTCGGACGCCGAGCGCACACTTTCGTCCGCGACGATGGGAATGCCAATCTGCGCTCGCTTGATACGAGCTAACCCTTCGAGGTCTCCCACCGGCAACGGTTGCTCGATCAGTTCGACGCCGAGTTCGGCGAAGCGCGGGATCAGGTCCAGCGCCTGGTCGACAGTCCAACCGGCGTTTGCGTCGACCCGAATGCGGCTGGTCGGCGCATGTTCGCGAATCGTCTGCACCGTCGCGAGGTCGTGAGCGCCGCCCAGTTTAACCTTGAGAATCGGATAATGCGCGGCCTCTTGCACGCGGGCGGACAGTTCCTCTGGCGCAGTGAGCGCGATGGTAAAGGACGTCAGGCGGCAGAGGAAGACCGCGCAGGCCGAACATATCAGCCAGCGAACAACCTAACTGCTTGCCCAGGGCATCGTGCAACGCCAGATCGACGGACGCACGCGCAGCGCGGCTACCGCTCAGGCGGCGCAACAACGCATGCAGCGCGGTTGGATCGGCAACCGCGTCGATCTCGGACCGCCAGCCTTGTAAGACTTCCATCACACCACCAGCGGATTCGTGATGATAGGCTACAGGTGCCGCCTCGCCCAATCCATCGCCGATGGCGACGATAACATTGCGGCGCGTATCACTGGCACCGTGCGCGATGTGAAAGGTGTGACGCAAGAACAGGTCAATAGGTTCGTAATGAAGCTGCATACTTTTAGACGTGACGCCGTGCGCCGAGAAAGCGCTCGCGGAAGGTCGAGCGCATAGCAAGGCGATTGCGGATTGAACGAGCCACGAACGACGCCGCCATAGTGTCGTGACGAATGGAGGAAGTCGTGACTATTGAGCGCGATTCCAACATGTGTGACCGCAACCGAGCGCGGAAACTGCAATTCGTCCTGCGTAGCACGTGTGTCGAAGAACACAGCATCGCCGAATTCAAGTTCATCGAAATCGACCGCCATACCCTGGGTGAACTGCTGATCAGCATCACGCAACAAATTGACGCCGATCATAGCGAACAGCGTTTGCACCAGGCCGGAGCAGTCGTAGCCAAAGGGGGTTCTGCCGCCCCATAAATATGGGACGCCAATCGAAGCATGCGCCCAATCAACCACCGTTCGCAATCCCTTGACACCGGTATGAAGCAAGAGATCGGACGATACCAGTCCGGTCACGGGAACCCAGCGTTTGATCCCATCGGGGCAGCGCACGCAGCGATATGCACCGTCGGAGCCTTCGATATGTAGGCGCGCACCGAACGGTAGCAGCATAACTTGCTGGTGTGGCTCGCCGCTGGCGTCCGCGTAGCACGACAGCAACGGTTGGCGCACAATCGTGTTCAGGTTTGCCTTCCACTCATGGGCTTCTTCCGACGAGCAGCAATGCAGCGGAGCGCTATGCGTCCATCCAAGATAGCCATCCTGGGTGCGAACGAACGCCCAGATTCCAGACTGTCGCAATATTTCAACGGTTTCGCCAAACACGATCTGCGATATACGCTCGGCGTTATTGGCAGGTTCGCGCCGAACGTCGGCGACAGCACGGGCTGAGATGGCATAGCTGTAATCTGGTCCGGTGACGAGCGGTGTTAGTTCGTCGCGCCAATGCACGTTCGGTGCTTTCTGATGGAGGGTTCCCTAGCAGCCTGGCTGCCGTCGATTCGTCCAGGACCGTACCTGATAAACGTATCGCGTGGTCGAAGGGTTCGGCCTCGACCTCAACGAAGGTGGAGCGTGCATCCGAGAAATACTCACGCTGTAATTGCCTCACAAGTTCGGCAGGTGATGCAATCATAAAACCTCCGCTCGAAATTGGAATAGAGAGATGTGGCTTGTCACGTCGCGATCCTGTAAATTAACATCATCAGGCCAATCCAACAGACAGCACTCAACGCTAAATACAGCACGGAAATCGCCAGAGGAGTTGCAGCAGGAACAGCGAAGCGCGAGCGACGTGGTTGCTTCATTTCGATGCGTTGCCCACGCCAATAGCTCACCTTTGTATTGCCCAGCAACGAGCCACCGCGACCGCGCCATGGAGTTAGACCCGCTTGAAGCGCCCAGTACCCACCTAGACCCAGTAGTACGACGCCCATAATCGGGGAGAGCGATAGATTTAGCTGTCCAAAGAACATCAGCGCGACGACGATAACCACGATCCAGCGCCAATCGAAACCTGTCCGGCTCACAATAATCCTCCTTCTACAAGCATACCACAGCCTCCCCAGCGAGAGCCATATTCAACATAAGCATCGGCTGAGGAAACACTGGCTGGGCAACATGCTATGATGGAGGGATGTACGCTCGTGCCATCAACATTCTACTCGCCGTGTACCTATTCATATTCGTGTTTTCCGTGCCGATGCTCATGTTCGATCTTGTTCCAGTATGGGGGCAATGGATGGGCGGTTTCTTGTTAGTGTTACAGGGAACGCTGGTCACGTGCTGGTTGGCATATGCCGCAGGCGTGCGTGGTGCCGTTGCTGGGATGCTCGTTGGCGCGATCTCGTTCGCCGTGGAATACATCGGGGTTACCACCGGACTCCTGTTCGGAGCGTACACCTACACCGCAGCATTAGGCTTCCACCTTGGAGCGGTGCCGTTTGCGATCCCTTTTGCCTGGATGATGGTCGTGCCAGGAGCTCTGATGGTCGCCGCCCCGTTGCGGCGTCCCGCCGTGGTCATTCCCGTAGCGGCGGTACTGGCGCTGCTGCTAGACATGCTGTTGGAGCCGATCGTCACGCTTGCATTGGATTACTGGCGATGGTTGGACGCCGGTATCTACTATGGTGTGCCAGTCGCGAACTTTATCGCCTGGGGGGCGACGGCGCTGGTATTGCTTGTGCTGGTGTACACCCTGGCACCCGCAATCCTCCGCAACCCCCCCGCGCCATCATTGCCATCACTGGTCTTCATCCTTAACATGATCCAGTTTACGCTGGTCAACCTGGCATATGGCTTCTGGTGGGCAGTGCTGGTCGGCGTGCTGTTCGTTGGTAGCGGTGTGGTTTGTTCGGGGTCGTCCCCGTTCGTTCATCGCAATGTGGGAAAATGTATGGATATCGACATAATTGGTGTGCCACTTGACTTCGGGGCGGGACGACGTGGCGTAGATATGGGTCCAAGCGCGATACGCTACGCCGGGCTGCGTGCCGGACTTGAATCGCTGGGGCATCGCGTTCACGATCGGGGCAACATCGAGGTGCCTCTCGCCGAAACCTGCACCGAGGGCGACCCCACTCTCAAGTATCTCGATCCGATCGTGGGTGTGGCTCGATTGCTAGCAGATGAAGTCGCGCAAAGCGTCGCCGCCGGTCACCTCCCTATAACGCTCGGTGGCGACCATAGTGTGTCGATGGGTTCGGTGATGGGAGCAGCCCGCACGCGCAGACTAGGAGTTATCTGGCTCGACGCGCATGGCGATTTCAACACCGCCGAAACCACCCTGTCGGGCAACATTCACGGCATGCCGTTGGCAGCGATTGCTGGCTACGGCGATGAACGCCTGGTGCGGCTCGGCGGTCTGGAACCAGCCGGCCCCAAAGTCGCTCCCTCCAATATCGTGATCGTCGGCGCTCGCTCCCTGGACGAACGCGAACGCGAGTTGCTGGAAGCGGCGGGGGTCGCGGTATTCTCGATGGAAGCAGTGGACAGACTGGGCATGCCGGAAACAATGCGTCGTGCGCTCGCCATCGCCGGACGCGGCACCGAGGGCATCTATCTTGAGTCTGGACCTTGACGGCCTCGATCCGGTGTACGCTCCTGGCGTCGGCACGCCAGTACCGGGTGGACTGACGTTCCGCGAGGTCCATCTGGCGGTTGAAAGCATCTGGGATACCGGCAAACTGGCGGGCATCGACCTGGTCGAAGTCAACCCGATTCTGGATATCCAGAATGCGACAGGCAAGCTAGCAGTGGAGTTCGCATTATCGGCGTGCGGCAAGCGTGTGTGGCGTGGCGGCGCGGGTGGCTTAGACGCTCGTAACCGCTATTTTTCTGGTCACGGAGCTTGACTTTCGCGTTCGGCATGGTACAATTCTCATCCGGAAACGATGCTGTTCCCGATTGATTCGATTCCCGTTCGGCGCGTCACGGTTGTTCTTCAGGAACTACTGAGACAGATGACGGAGGTCTGGGGACCTTCATTGTATACGCGATATACATATGGTCATTGTCGCTCGGGCATTCTTGCAGGTTATATGGACGTTTACTCTACAAACACACGCAGCGCTTATTGCCGTGTCCTGCTTGATTGCCTGTTGAGGGAGGTCTACGTCTGCTGAACGCCAGCGAACGAGACTAAGAAGCGAATGCTTTCCCCGTGCTGAACAGGCGCGGGATTTTTATGCCCCAAAGCAGCGAGAATCGGCTAAAGCACTGCGTGCAGGAGTCGGTTTTTTTATTGCTTATATTTTGGTGCATAGGAGGGATCAGTCATTGACCGAGCAGACATATGGGGAGTATCTTGGTAGCCGTTACGGGGTAACGGGCGAAGGCCCAATCAACGAGTTCATTAGCCGCCGAGATGAGCGGTTGATGCTGGCGGATCGGGTTGATCTCCTGGCGCTGGTGGAGCAATACGGAGCACCACTGGAAGTCGCATATTGTCCGCTCATTACGAGTGAAGTCCATCGGATGATGGACGTGGCGCAGGAAGCGCAACAGACCGTGGGATACGAGCATCCTCTGCTGTATGCCTACGCAACCAAAGCCAATTTTGCCGAAGAAGTCGTCCGCACAGCGATCAACGCGGGTGCGAATTACGAAACATCTTCGACGGCTGACGTTCAAATCGCCACACGTTTGTGGCAAAATGGCACGCTACCCGCTTCGCGCTGGGTCTTTTGCAACGGCTCCAAAGAGGACGCCTACATTCATGCCATCGCCCGTCTACGGTTGCTCGGCAACGACCAGGTCGTGTCGGTGCTGGACGACCTGGACGAGTTCGATATGCTTCGCACCAGCCCACTTCCGATGCGGTTTGGTGTGCGAGCGCGACAGTTCGCGAAGTGCGCGGGCGGCGACCGCTTCGGTTTGCTGCCGGATGAGATCAGCGAAGTCGCCGCAACGCTGAATGGCAGCATGCACGAACTGGTGCTGTACCACGCCATGGTCGGCTCGCAGATCGAGGACGAAGCGGCGTGGCTGGTGGAACTCACCCGTGCCGTCGAAGCGTACTGCGAATTGCGCCAAACGGTGCCGTCGTTGCGGTTCTTCAATTTCGGCGGTGGCATGCCCACCTCGTCCTACGCACTCGATTTCAGCTTCGATTACGGTCGCTTCTTCGAGCGATTGTTCGCGACCATCGCCGATGTCTGTGCGCGGTTCAACGTTCCAGTGCCGCAGGTCGTTGGCGAGTTCGGACGCTACACCGTCGCGTCGCACAGCGTGTACCTGTTCGAGGTCGGCAAAACCAAGCGCGGTCGCAATGGCGATGCACCCTGGTATCTCCTCAATGGTTCGCTGATGGTATCGGCTCCCGACACCGTGATTGTCGACGACCAGCAGTTCATCATCATGCCGCTCGAAGGCTGGGACACAGATGCACAGGAAGTACGGCTGGGCGGTCGTCGTACCTGTGATTCGGACGATGCCTATCCGCGTCCCGGCAACGAGCCGCTGGTTTTGCCGAAAACCGATGGTGGCATGATCGTCGCTGTCTTTGGCGTCGGCGCGTACCAGAATATGCTGTCAGGCAAGGGCGGCGCTCATCACTGCCTCAACCCCGAAATGCGACGTCTGGTGATCGAGGAAGGCCCGCACGGGCTGAAGATGCGCGAGGTCGCACCACAAAGCCTGTCGCAAATCATGGATGCGCTTGGTTACGACCAGGTGACGACGATTCGACGGCGCACACCCGTGGCAGCCGGACAGCGCCGCCGCGTGGAAGCCGTCCGAGCCGCAACCGTGCGTTATGGACGCTTACTCAAGCAGCCGGAGGTAGCCACAGTGTGGCGTAACGGCTGACTGAACACGGAGCGCCCACAAGGCATCGCCGTTGTCGGATAGAAAGAGATCGTTGAGGGAGAAGGCTTAATGCCTTCTCCCTTTTTCTGATACTCAATCTATGCTCGTAATCACGTTTCACCATTCTGGCATCAGGTTTCCATCATACCCTCGGTATCGCTTTATTGCTATGATTGATCCAGATTCTATGAGAGTGGCGTGTGCAAAGGAGCATAACCATGTATCGTCATATCCGAAATCTTAGTACATTATTTGTAGTCCTCATCGTGCTGTTGATGGTAGCGCCCGCCAGGGCGCAGGACGATTCAATCTGTTTCTCGAATATTCCCGGCATTGGAAGCTGTATCAGCGGTAGGTTTTACGAATATTGGCAGCAAAACGGTGGATTACCGGTCTTTGGCTATCCACTGACATCTGAGTTTAAGCAAACGACACCGGAGGGCACGTTCACCGTGCAGTATTTCGAGCGCCAGCGCTTCGAGTACCACCCGGAAAAGGCTCGTCCGTATGATGTACTCCTCGGTCGTCTGGGCGATGAAATCTTACGCCGCCAGGGACGCGATTGGCGCGCCGATCCAGTCCCCACGTCGATTCCCGGCGACGTGTGTCGCCGCTACGACGTGACCCGCCATCTGGTGTGTGGTGACTTTCTGCTTTATTGGTTCGAGAACGGTCTGCGGCTCGACAACGACCACGCCAATACAACCTACGACGAAGCGCTGGCGTTGTGGGGTTTGCCGCTGATGGAGCCGCGCACAGAGCGCAACGCGGATGGCTTCGAGGTCCAAACTCAATGGTTCGAGCGCGCCCGCTTCGAGTTTTACCCCAACAACCCCGATCCATACAAAGTGCTGATCGGGCGACTTGGCTCGGAAGCACTGGTGGGAGTCCAGAGTTTCTTCGGCGGCGAAAGCATCGGGCATAACGCCAGTGCGAAGCAGATCCAGATCGAATCGCAGCGCGATGGCAGTGTGGTGACAGTCCAGTACACCGCCAGCACACTGCTTGCCTGTTCCGAGGGGAGCAGCGTTCCGGCAGGGTTACTCGACCGACCGATGCTCAAGCTCAGCGCGGAAGGCACCTACGATGCACGCGGCGTCCTGACGGCGACCAAGATCACCGCATTGTGCTAATGCCGATACCAGCGCGCCTGGAGGATTCCGAGATGACGAACAGCCCGAAATAGAGGGCAATTTCCCACATGTTGCGAGTATGAAACGAGGCGGCAATCGTTATGATTGCCGCCTCGTTGCCGTTAGTCGTCACTGTTCGATGCTACCGCGGACCCGATCCCACCACACGTTGATCGATGTTTTCCCACGCAGCGCGGTCACGTAGTTCGCCACCGCGCCGGTGTTGAGGTCATTGTGCAGGGCATCAACTTCGTACAACAGCCGTTGATCCATGTCAGCATAGAGTGCTTTGGCATCGGGGTGCTCGACGATGTGCGGCTCACCGATGCGTACCAGCGCCTCGGGACGTTGTTCGCCTCGAAACTCAAAGCGCAACGCGACCGGCACGCAGCGCACCCGACCGGCACGACGCGCAACCTGCGCGGCTCCCGCATAGGTCCGCAGCGGACGACGGTCGTTGGGTCCGATCTCGCCTTCAGGGAATATCCACATCGAACGGCCTGGCTTATCGCGTAACAACTGCGCCGCATAGATCACCGATCGCATGCCTTCGCGTGGATCAGAGCGATCGACCGAGAAACACCCGCAGCGCTGCCAGAAACGGTAGCGGGCGAGTTGTCGCTCCTCCATCATCAGATAGCCTTCGACGCGCCAGCGTTCATGATAGAGAAAGAAGGCGATCCAGCCATCCCACCACGACACATGGTTGGCATAGTAGAGCGTTGGCAAGTCATCCCAACCCTCGCCATGGGGCGCATGAATCGCGATGCGATGGAACGACTGCCGAAACGCCGGCCGCACCAGCGCATGGTAGATCGCAGTTTCCGGCACCCAGTGTTTACGGGCGGGGAGCCGCGGTGCCTGCGAACGCGCTACCATGGTTGAAGGTCGCCGTTCCTGAACAGGAGCGTGATGTCATTGACGTTCGTATCGGTTGGTCCCGGCTTGAGCAGATCATCCAGAGCGGCGAAGTAATGGTAGGCGTCGTTGCGCCGCAGAAAATCGTCGGGGTCGAGGCCAAGCGCCATACCACGCTCGTAGGTCGTACCATCAACGACTGCACCTGCCGCGTCGGTCGGGCCGTCGCCGCCGTCGGTCGCGAGCGCGACGAATAGCAGATCAGGCATGTCCGCGCAACGCACGCACGGCGCTGAGCGCCTGTTCCTGGTTCCGCCCACCGCGTCCGTTGCCACGTAGCGTGACGGTCGTTTCACCGCCCGCCAGTAAACACTGGCCGCGCGGCGCGGCGCTCGTCGCCAGAAGTCGCTGCGCCAGCATCAAACCCACCGCAGACGCCTCGCCTTGCAGATTTGCGTCAAGCACCTCCACCGTGTACCCGTGCTGATGTGCTATGTGATTGGCTCCATCGACAGCCGCCGCCAGGTTCGCGACGATGGTATGCTCAACATAAGCGGCAAGCGTAGGGTCGAACGGTGCGCTCGGCGCGGCGAGCAAGTCCAGGATGTGGCGCGGCAACCGTTCGCGCAGATCGTAGCGCCGGACGATCTCCTGCGCGTCGGTGCGTTCTTCGCGTGCCACGAACGGACCCGACGCAATCGCTTGCAGGTCGTCACCCAGCACGTCTGAAAATACTAACACCGCGACCCTAGCAGGATACGCCGCCCGTAACAACCCGCCACCTTTGACGCGGTCGCAGCGCCGTCGCAGGGCGTTGATCTCGTTGATCGTCGCGCCCGATGCCAGTAACGCATCAGTCAGTGAACGCATATCCTGGAGCGTCATCCCCTCGTCCGGCGCAGTCATCAGCGCGGAGCCACCGCCCGACAGTAGCACCAGCACGAGATCACCTGCACCTGCCTCTTGCATCAGTGTGAGCGCCTGTTCCCCAGCTTCGATGCTGCGCGCATCAGGGACCGGGTGCGCCGACGGAATGACGCACAGGTCACCCACACGCGGCTGTTCGCCGGAGGCAGCTTTGGGAACGACAAGACCGTCCGTGATGCGGTCGCGCAATATATCGAGAGCGGCGTGCGCCATCGGCGTTGCAGCTTTGCCGACACTTAACAGCAGGATACGCTCGATATGTGCGAGATCGTAGCTTGTTGAACCAACGCGCAGCCGTCCGCTTGCGGCATGGTCAACCAATGCGAGATTACGTGCAGTCGCCCCATAGGGATCGGCGGCTGCGACCGCTGTTGCCATGATCGACGCGATGGCACCGCCTTCGGGGCGGCGGCGTAGTGTCGCGGTCAAGAACCGGCTCGCATCCATGCTTACGCCTCCGCAGATCGTTACAGACCGGATGAAAGACCCAGTCGCTGCATGAGCGCGGGCAGCACCTCAGCAGCCTTTGCCCGCAGTGACCAATCCGCCATCATACTAACAGCGGTTTGCTCGGGGTTGATCTCAGCTACACGCACTCCATGGCGCTTCGCCACCAGTGGAAACGAGCCAGCGGGCGCGACCACCGCCGACGTACCGATACATAGAAACAGATCCGCCGAGGCCGTCGCTTCGACAGCTTTATCCAGCAAGTGTGAGGAAATACCTTCGCCAAACCATACAACATCGGGGCGCAGATGCCCGCCACAATGCGGGCAATGCGGCGGCACGACGCCGATGTCATCATCCCATGTATCGACCAGCACGCCTTCATCATAGCATTTCGTGCGCGCAATGTTGCCGTGCAGTTCGATCATATCACGGCTGCCTGCTGCCCAATGAAACCCATCGATATTTTGTGTCACCAGCAAATAGTTTGGAATGTATTGTTCGAGATCGACCAGAGCATAATGCGCCAGGTTTGGTTTAGCTTTTTCAATCAGTTCGCGCCGCCATTGGTACCATTCCCATACCAGCCGTGGATTTCGTGCGAATGCCTGCGGCGTCGCCAGTTCGCGCGGATCGTATTGCTTCCACAGGCCTGTTTGCGCTTCACGAAAGGTTGGTACCCCACTTTCTGCCGAAATCCCGGCTCCAGTCAATACGACAACACGTTCTGCTATCCGCAATGCCTCAACAAGATCATCGGGCAATTCAACAGTCATCTTTTCTCCATATCCTTGAGGAAATCTCCTCGGTTTTATTGTACTTTTGTGAGATAGCCAGGAAGATCGGCAACCCAGCCTTCTGTGCCATCATCAGTCACGCTGACCTTGAGCCAGGAAAATTCCAAACCATTCGCATCCGCAACAGGGCCTTCGAGCGTTCGTAGTACGGTACCTTCCGGCAACGCGCGCAGCAATTGCTCCTGTGTGCCTGGTCCAGCACGCAGATTAAGCGGCTGCGCCACGGTAATCGTGGTATTCGCCGCGCCGAATCGCCCAATAATATCACGCACATCACCCAGCCGGTCGATCCAGGGAAGGTCCGGTAGCGTGGGAATCGTAGGAAGCGTGGGAATGTCGGGAATCCAGCGCGTGACCCACGAGCGCGGATCAAGCTGTCGCGCCCGTGCCACAGCTACGTCGATGCCGATCAACACACCATAGATAACCGCCAGGATCAACAGAATCTGGAAGGTCCACTTGACGATCGACTGCTGGCAACTGCGCCGCCGCATCGCCTTCCGCACGACCCGATCGAGCGCCTTGCCCGTCAGCGGCTGTGCTTGCTCTGCTGCGGGTGAGGCAGACGCAGGAGCAGGGGGGGCGTGTTGCGTGGGCGGCGGAACGTAGCGTCGTGCGATAGGTGGTGCTTCACGTAGTACCGGCGGTGGTGGTGGCGGTGCCACGGGCATAGTCACCGTGTCACCGCGCCGTCGCAGAATGCCACCGCGGGCGGCGGGCTCCGGCTTCGGTTGCGGCAGCATCGCGAGGCGTCCGGTTTGTGCGGTCGCCTGATCGACGAAAAAATCGAGCGCACGACCAAAGTCGACAGGTGCTGGATAGCGTTGGTCCGGGGCGATGGCAGCGGCTCCGGCGATTACACGGTCCAGTCCCGGCACGAACAAGCGCTGGTCCATATCCGACAACACGGGCAAGGGTTGGCGCATCTGGCTCGCGGCGATGGCTTCCGGCGTCGCGCCGGTGAAAGGACGCTGGCCTGTGAGTGTTTCCCAACTGAGGATGCCAAGGCCATACACCACCGTCGCGGGCGATGGCGCCGCACCACGGGCGCGTTCCGGCGCACGATAATATGCCAGGTCGAGCGCAATGTCGGCGGGCGATTGCAGCCAATTTTCCACCAGCACCGCACGTCCGTCTTCGAGCAACCATACATTATGACTACTGACTGGAGGATGAGGGGCACCCTGAGAATGTGCCAGCGCCACGGCTCCAACGACGGTACGCAGCACGCTTAGTGCTTCGGGAAGCGGCAGCGGGATACGCTCACTCAGTGGCTGCCCTTCTACATCTTCCGTGACCATGTACGGTCGTGACACTACATCGCCAGTGTCGAATACCTCCAATAGTCCATGATGCGAGCGTTGCGCGCCGCGTTGTGCTTCCTCTAGAAAGCGCTGGCGTAATACCTCACGGTCGAGCAGTTCCTGCCGCAGCAAGTGAACCAGGACGTTGCGCTGCAATCGCTCGTCGTGAGCGCGATACACCACCGCAAGGCGGCTCTGTCCGAGCCGGCTAATAATACGGTAACGCTCATGTAGTACTAGTGGTGGAGGTGTTGGTGGTGCCATCGGCGACCGATACTTTATCAAACGGTAAGCCAAAAGGCCAGTGGCACTATTGTACCACTGGCTGTCGTATGCTGAAACAACCCCGGCGCAGTACGCTTACTCGCGTGAGCCGTACGGTGTTTTCACGGTGGAGGTCACGCGATAAAAGGGCTCGCGCTCGGCATATTCGCCAGTCAATTTGACTTCGATGATACCATCACGCACTCGTGTGGCATAACATGGCTGGTTGTAGGCGGAGGGTCCGCACATAACGCGACCATCTTCCAGGGAGAATGTCGAGCCGTGCCATGGACAGACAATCGATTCGTTCTCCAGCTTACCATTCGACAACGGAGCGCCAAGGTGAGCGCAGGTGTTAGCGAGGGCATGCACAGTGTCGCCATGACGTACCAGCACCACGTCTTCGCCTTCCGCCGTTGCGCGGGTCGGTTTATTTTCTTCCAGATCGACCAGAGGCATCACCGGGGCATATTCGGATGGCCCCATCAACCAGGCATTGCGATCGACCGTAATGCCCAGCGTATACGCCAGGTCGCCGCCCAGGAATCCGCCCGCCATCACACATGCATAGCCGATGTTTGATAGCATCTTGCCGCTGGCTCGGTTGCCCTGGTAACGCTGGTACGACGAAAGGGCGTACAAAGCGGTAGCACTGACATTAAACAGGGCGTGTGCCGTACCTACGCGGCGCACGGTGCCTTTGGTATAGCGCCAGTCCGCAATGCCGGAAATCGCCGCGCCCAGCGCACCAACAAGGCCGATGTTGAGCGCGTAGTCTGCGCCGTCTTCCATGTCAGCCGCATCAAGCGCGATGACCATCGTCCATGCGCCGATCGGCACGTCAGTTAGCACCGGATGGACTGGATGCCCGATATAGGTGCCATGGAGCAGGTCCTCGACTTTTTTAGAAACTGGCCCAAGCGAATCGAACGCAACCTTGGCGACGCCATCGAGCGCGACACCTACGCTGTCAAGCCATTTTTGCTTATCCAGAGCGCTGATGAAAACCTTGCTAAGCATCCAAACCTCCTCGTGCTGGCGTGTACATCAACCGGCAAGTGGTCATCGTTCTTGCAATGTAAGTGCCAGTACATGCGATAGCGAAGGTGTGATCTGAGAATTGGAGTTAATGAAGGTCAAACGTCTGCGACAAACACGGAAACGTCGATGGTCCGTGTCGTTAACGTTCCTGCCATCCGGCCTCGGGATCGGCGGGGCGCCCGAAACGTTCGACGATGAATGATGGTATTGGCCGCGGTCGTCCGCTCGCGCGTTCGATCCATGCCCACAATCCGGTCGCCTGTAGCAGCAGCGTGCCGGTGTTGGCGTTCGCGATCTCATATTTGCGAACGGCACGCGCACCGCGGAGTTCGTGCGCCCACGTCGATAGCTCCAGGGTATCGCCAGCCATCGCGGGACGTAAATAGTCGAGTTCCATTTTCCGCAGCACGAAGATCGCGCCAAGCTCGTCGTAGTCCTTCAACGTCATACCAAGGTATTCAGAATGCTCCCAGGCCACCTGTTCCAGATAATGCAGATAGATTGCATTGTTGACGTGTCCGAACACATCCATCTCATAGGTACGCACGCGCAACCGTGTCACGAAATGATGGGCCGTTGGGCGTTCTTCAGAATTCATCACATCACCTTCTCGACACTAACCGCATGGACTGTATCGCCGCGTTCGTGGACTGTCAAGAGGACGGACTTCCAGGTTGCATGGCCTTGCCGCTTGCTAGTATATGCGGCACAATACGAGGCGGATTAAAAAGTGGCAAATATGCCATCGATATATCGTGCTTGTGCGTTGAAACGCGAACGCCACATGTTGCCGAACTCCGGCGTCCGTCTGGAGTTGGTCATCGTTGAGCCATACAAATAGGAGTGCGTGCATGAAAATAGGAATTATAGGTTTGCCCAACAGCGGCAAAACGACCGTGTTCAACGCCCTGACCGGCGGCAACGCCGAAACGGCGACGTATTCGTCGGGGACGTTGGAGCCAAACATGTCAACCGTAAAGGTCCCTGACGAGCGTCTTAACGTCCTCGGCACGATGTATAAGCCCAAGAAAACCACCTTTGCCGACGTTCAGTACATCGACGTGGCAGGATTGAGCGGCTCCGCCCACGAGCGCGGTGGCCTCGCTCCGGCGTTCCTTAACTACATTTCCCAGGTCGACGCCCTGCTGCATGTCGTGCGCGCCTTTGAATCCGCCGACGTGCCGCATCCGGAAGAAACCGTTAATCCGCAGCGCGATGTCGAAACCGTCGATCTTGAACTGACGTTCTCAGACCTGGCGATCATCGAACGACGCTTGCAGCGGTTGGTCGGCGAGATCGGCAAAACGGCGGGCAAAGAAAAGGAGTTGCGGATTCAAGAGCGCGATGTGTTGCTGCGGCTTCAGGAAGGGTTGGAAAACGATATTCCGATCCGGGACACTGAGCTTTCCCCCGACGAAGAAAAAATGTTGCGCGGCTACCAGTTTCTGACCGCGAAGCCGTTGCTGATCGTTCTCAACATCGGCGAGGACCAACTGACGACCGACATCGCCGCGACGATTCCATACCAGCATAATAAGGCCGCGATCATGCAGCTTGCCGGAAAGATTGAGGCCGAAATTGCCCAACTCGACGCCGCAGACGCCGCAGTATTCCTGGAAGACCTGGGCATCGCCCAACCTGCCCGCGAGCGGGCGATCCGCTCATCGTATGACCTACTCGGTCTGGTATCGTTCCTGACCGCCGGACCCGATGAAGTGCGGGCGTGGCCTATTCGGGCAAACTTGCCGGCGCTCGAAGCGGCAGGGGCGATCCATTCCGATATCCAACGCGGTTTCATCCGCGCCGAAGTTGTGGCCTTCGACGACCTGGTTGCCGCAGGAACCATGGTAGAAGCGAAAAAGCGCGGCACCGTCCGCATGGAAGGCAAGACCTATCTGGTCAAAGACGGCGACATCTGTAACTTCTTATTCAACGTTTAAGGAACATCATGCTTGATCGTGAAACCGTACTCGGACTGCTCCATGAGCATGTCAAGAGTGACAGTCTGCGTAAACACTGCATGGCAGTCGAGTTCTCGATGCGCGCCTATGCCCGCAAATTCGGCGAGGACGAGGACCTGTGGGGCGCGGCGGGACTGTTGCATGACTTTGATTACGAGGAATATCCGAATCTGGAACAGCATCCCTTTATCGGCGTGGGCAGGCTCAAGGAGATGGGTTATCCTGCCGAGTTGACCGACGCGATCCTGGCACACGCCGACTACACGTGGCGTGCCGCGTGACCGCCCGATTCGCGATCGCGTTATTCGCCTCCGATGAGCTTTCGGGATTCGTGATGGCAGTCGCTCGCGTGCGTCCCAGCAAAGTCGCTAGCTGAGGTCGATGTGCGTGCTGTCCGCAAGAAGATGAAGGACAAAGCGTTTGCCGCCGCCGTTAGCCGTGCCGATATCGAGCAGGGCGCGGTCGAACTGGGTGTGCCACTCGACGAACACATCGGTTTCGTGATCGCGGCGTTGCAGGACCATGCGGCATGAATTGGGTTTACCTAACCATAGTCGGCTGAACAGGAGCGGTTCGTCCACCAACTCCTGTTGTGATAGAACAAACCTGCTGCATATCTTGTAGGAGGTTTGTTCGCCGAAGTCGAGGATAATTTTGGGGTTATACAGTGCGAATCTCCTAGCCGCCCGCTGAAGTCGCTTGTTCTAATTCATCGGCACGGTGCGGGTCAGGGCGCTATCTTCCATGTCTTTACGGGCATGCCGGGTGCGGCGATTCGCCTGAAACGCCAAAAGCGCGAACACAAATGCGACGACGACGGCGAAAATTACTATTGCCAGGAATATCCAGAGTTGGATCGACTGCAGACCCGCCAGGTCGAGCGACGACCGACAAGAAACGCGCCGATACCGATACCCCCAAACAACATCGACCAACCACTTAGCATCGTCACATCGCGATCCCCCTGATGGACCAGATTCGCCGCCTGGGCCAGCACCAGTTTAATCTTGATCGATGGCATCTGGACTTCGCCGCGTTGAGATGGGACGGCGTGGGTTGGGCGGATGACGCGTCGCGGCGATCACTTCGCGCATGCCCTGGCGTAACTCTTGATCGCACGGGTGTTTGCGGCGTGCTGATTGTTTGCTTCGGTTAGCGCCTGGACCTGCCGCGCAAGCGTACGAATTTGCGTGCGTAGCTCCTCGATAGTGTTATCTTCCTCGATGAAGCGTTCTTCGGCGCGTTGTTGTTCCAATCGGCGTCGCATCACTTCTCGCGCTGAAGCGCCTGTTCGCTCCTGGCGAAGTTGTCGGTTCCTCGCCGATGATCGAATCGAGCAGGGCATCGAGATCATCTCCGGCAGAAGCCGGTTGATACGATGTACGGGCGAGCGTCGGTCTGGCAGGATTTTGGGTCATCAGACGCGCTTCGGTTGTGTACGAGCGCTGGGTGGCATGAACATCGCAACCTATCGACTAAAAGAAACTACAGACTATCGTACAATATTGATTATGCATTATAAATTACGAAAAGATTATAATTATGGCCGATAGTAGATGCATCACGGGGTCGCACGGCGTGCGAGAAAGCGAAACAGCGCAGATTCGTATGAAATCTGCGCGCGTTTCGTCAGGAGCGCATGGAACCAGGAGCCTCTCTGCGTTCAACTTCTCTACAGATTCGCATGTGCCTACACGCGAGGGTTATTTTCAGTTCCCTGAGCATCAGGATCCGGCGGCACTTTTCCATAGCCACCTTCGTTATTGGTCTCATACGACCCTGATCGTCCCGCTGGCGGAGGTTCCTGAACTTCCTCGCCTTGCAGACGTTTGTTCTTATAATTCACACCGTAACCCTGTTGGCCGTCGAATGTATCCTCATGTTCCTCTTGTTGTTCGATCGCATTTTGCGATGGGTCCTGTGGAGTATTGCTCATGTGTCGATGCTCCTATCATTTCGTACATACTTCAGCGTTTAACGTGCCAGCGTTTTGACGCTCCCTATGTCCGATGGTAAGATTCGTCCAGATCATTCGTCGTGCGGCAGGTTTGCGGTGGCAACCTGAGGGTGGGGGAAGCCGGTGCGAAACCAGCGCAGTCCACGCTGCTGTAAGTATCATGCTTCGGCTGATGCAAGTCAGAATGCCCACCCTGGCTATGACTGGATCACACATGCGATGGCACATGTGGTGGTCGGATGAACACATCGTGAGATGTGACCTACACCCGATCCACCGACTGGATCGGCCTTTTTTTGCCGTCGAGGCTTCGTGAGGGAACAATCATGGAACGACGAACTGTCTACATCCTCGTCCTGCTGCTTAGCGCTGCTGCCCGTGGCGACGCACCGCGCCCAGGGCGTGACCGGCACGCTCCAAGCCCACGCTTGACTATATACGGACGCAACAGGCTGCTGATGGCACGTTTGCGGGCTTCGGAGCAGGCTCGACCGCCGATGCTGTCATCGCACTTGCCACCGCAGGGGTAAACCCTGACGGACTTAACAATGGCGGCGCGTCGGCGCTCGATGGGCTGAGCAAGCTTGCGCCTGAGGCGGCCAAGGATGCCGGTATTGCCGGAAAATTCGTGCTGGCTGCCTTGGCTGGCAGGACAAAATCCGCGTACGCTTGGCGGGACCGATCTGGTCGCGGAGATCGAACAAAGTCTCGATGCGGCGACCGGTCGGTATGGCAAGGATGTGACCGCGCATGCGCTGGCGTTGCTGGCATTACATGCGACGAATGCCCCCATCAATGCCGCCACTGTTGGAGCGCGTGGAAATCATTACAATTGCCTGATGGAGGATGGAGTTTCGATGGCACGCCGTCACCGGCAGCGATACCAACACCACCGCGATGGTGTTCCAGGCGCTGGTGGCGGCGGCACCCACAAGTGCAGCGCGTGCCAAAGGCATTGCCTATCTGCACACGCAGCAGAATGCGGATGGCGGATTCCCATATTCACAGGCCTCACCATTTGGTAACGCCAGTGATGCGAACTCGACAGCCCTGAGCACTCAAGCGATCATCGCCAGTGGTGAGGACATGGCCGGATGGACCAGGGAGGGTGCCACACCACATCGCGTCTGTAAGCATTCAAAAATGCCAGTGGTGCATTCCGATTTCCAGGATCAGCCGCCTGACGATAATCAACTGGCGACGTATCAAGCGATTCCCGCGCTCCTTGGTATGACATTCGTTGTAATTGCGACTTCGTCCGGTGATAATGCTGTGGCCTCAAGCCCAGCAACATTGCCGAATACCGGTGTTGCCGATGGGTTTTGGCTGTTGCTTGTTGCGTGTGGAGCATTGGGTACTGCTGGCGCAGCGATGCGACGGCGTAGTGCCTGATGGCGATATGTCGCTGTACACGCCTCGTCGCCGCTATCATGCCTGGCAGTGCTCGGCGTGAACGATGACGCTACCTTACCTTGCGAAAGAAGCAGTCCGTTTTCATCCACTGGTCTGGCCGCTGCTGGCTGTCGGCTGCGGTATTCGTCGTGGGATCGAATCCGCTTCACAATCTGCTGGTGGTGCTTGGCGCGACCATCGTGACGATGGTATGTCACTCCAATCATGCCGTCGGACGGCGCGTTGGGCGTGTTCATCCGCGTTGGTATCGTCCTCTCGTTCGTGCGCGATCATTTGAGTTGTGTCGCCGTTGGCGGCTTCTCCTTCGGCGACGACGCCGCTGGGCAGTTTGCCGGTAGTGCAACTCCCGCGCTGGCTTGGTGGCCTCGAACTCGGCGGTCCCTGGACGCTAGAAATGCTGCTGCTGGGTGTCGTGCATCGGACTGCGCCTGCTGACGTTGCTCGCACTGTTTGGTGCGTTCAATGCGGCCGTTGACCATTATGGGCTACTGCGGCGTGTCCCCAATGTCCTACGTGGAGCGGGACTCGTCATCACGATCGCACTCGCGTTCGTGCCACAAACATTTGCGCAGTTGATCGCTATTCGCGAAGCGCAGCAGGTACGCGGGCATCGCTTCCGAACGTGGCGTGATTCATTACCGTCTGCTCGCTCCGCTGCTTGGGGGTGGCCTCGAGCGCTCGTTGCAACTCGCCGAAGCCATGGATAGCCGGGGTTATGGCGCACGGCGTGAAGGCGTTCGTAGCCGTCCCGGTCTGGAACGTCTAGCTACATTCGCGGGCTGACCATGGTCGCCGTTCGGCCTGTTCTTTATGTTTTTCGATGCACGCCATGGCGTGGACTGGGTGGCTGCTCGTGGCCGGGGTCATGGTCGGTTGGGCGGCACGCTCGGCTGAACGTGCCGTACGTGGGCAGTCGCTACCTGCGTGACCGCTGGCGTCGGTCGCGATTGGGCTGCGGCGGCGGAAGTATCGCGCTTATGCTTGACTGTCATGCTCGTGCGTGCCTCGTTCCGCAAACGCATTCTATACTCACCGTTACCACGTGCGACCCTGCCTCCTTTTGAGCTGTGGAGTATCGTGCTGGTCCTGCTCTTGACGATGCCCGCGACTATCGTGCTGCATGGTCGAGGACGCATGTACGTAGACTGGAGCATGACAAGCCATGACACACGCCGATCGTGCGCTTCGAGCATGTGCGCTACAGCTATCCCGAAGCAGCGCACAACCCGCCTTGCGCGATATATCGCTTGATATCGAGGAAGGCGCGTTCGTGCTGGTCGCAGGGACGTCAGGCAGCGGCAAATCAACGTCTGCTCCGGGCGATCAATGGACTGGTGCCACATTTCCATGGCGGCACATGGCATGGGCGCGTGCTGGTCGATGGGCGCGATACGCGCACGCACGAGCCACGCGCCCTGGCGGACGTGGTGGGCTTCGTGTTCCAGGACCCCGAGGCACAGGCGGTCGTCGATGTGGTGGAGGACGAACTGGTTTTCGGCATGGAAAACCTCGGCACTCGAACCGCCGGTGATGCGCCGTCGCGTCGAGGAAGTGCTCGATCAGCTCGAAATCTCGCATCTGCGCCGTCGCCAATTGAGTACGCTGTCTGGTGGCGAACGCCAACGGGTCGCCATCGCCGCCGTCCTGACCACACAACCGCGGATTCTGGTGCTGGACGAGCCCACTTCGCAACTCGACCCCCATGCCGCAGAAGAAGTGTTGACAGCGCTGCAAAAACTCAACGCCGACCTGGGATCTGACCATCGTCTATCCGAACATCGGTCTGGAGCGCGTTGTGCAATATGTCGATCAGATCATCTTCTTCCACGAGCCGCACAGATCGGCGACGATGGCGCACAGTTCATTATGGGACCGCCTGAGTCGTGCTACGTTCGGCACCCTTCGCGCCGCCGTTGGTCGAACTGGCGCGTAGCCTGGCTGGCAGCCGTTACCGCTGACGATCAAGGCTGCCCGGCGATTCCTGGCAACGATGACCCTACCGTCGCCGCCCGCTGAGCCCGCACCCTTGCCATCCCCACGCCGTTGGGGCGCGGTGAAAAACGATGAACCTGGCTGCGTCCCCTGCGCCTTTGCGCCTGTCCGGTCTGCGCGTACAACTTGGCGGGCGCGAGGTCGTGCGTAACGTCGATCTCGACCTGAGACGCGGCGAGATCGTGGCATCTGATGGGCCGCAACGGTTCGGGTAAAACCACCGTGCTGCGGAGCATCATGGGGCTTGACGAAGAGCATCCGAGGTCAAGTCACTTTCGATGAGTCGCGACATCGGGCGCATGCCGGTTGAGGAGCGCGGCCTCGCTCATCGGGTATGTGCCACAGGATCCTCGTTCGCTGCTATTTCAGCCGACCGTGCGCGAGGAATTGCACTGGACGCTTACGCGCCCCGGCATGAAGCACGGCGATGCAGCATCCATCGACCGCCGCATCGACGCGGTGCTCGACCTGCTCGGGCTCGCCCACCTGGCGCAACGACATCCACGCGACCTCAGCGCCGGAGAACAGCAACGGGTCGCGCTTGCGACAGTGCTGATACGCGAAGTACGCGGTCGCTGTTGCTGGACGAGCCAACCCGCGGCCTGGATTACCTCAACAAGCACCGCCTCACCCAGCGTTGCAGGACCTGCGAACGAGTGGGCATGCTGTGCTGCTGGTAACGCATGATGTCGAGCTCGTGGCGCACTGCGCGGATCGCGTTGTCCTGATGGGCGATGGCGAAGTTGTGACGGCAGGGTCCGACGCACACGCTGTTGCGAGAATCGCTGATCTTTTCGTCGCAGATCGGCAAGCTGTTTCCACGCTATGGCTGGCTTACCGCCGAGGAGGCGCGTGCGGGGCTTCGCCGACACCACCAACCGTCGAAATAATCGGCTGGAGGTGGAGCGACGACCGTCTCTTTAGTGGATTCGAGATGGCTCAGACAGATATATCTACACCGTCATTGACCGCGCCCGCCATCGCGTTCCCGCTATGTTATAATTGAGCCACGCTTCGTGTCATTTTAGGTTGTGTGTTCCAAGCGCATACAATGTCATACGGTGTTGGACGTACGTCCACGTTATGTTCTATGGAGGTTCCGGGTGCGAATAGCAATGGATTTAGCACAAGTCATTCTTGCGCTCACGTTGATCGTTCTGGTGTTGTTGCAGGGCAAAGGAAATTCTGCCAGCGCGTTTTTCAATCGTGAGGCCGCGACGACCTATCGCACCCGCCGCGGTGTCGAGCGCACGCTGCTCCAGGCAACGATTGTGATTGGCGTTCTGTTCTCGCTGCTTTCGCTGATCAACAACCTCGCGCCAACCTTGTTCGGAATATAACGACGGCAATCGGTAGCAGCGTCCGCTGCGCGCCGTCAGTTGTCCTATGGTAAGCCGTATCCGCTGGCAGCTCGGCATCGCATGTGTCGGACTGCTCGTTGTGCTGGCGCTCCTCGCCTCGCTCGCCCTTTCGACGACCGCGACCGCCCTACCTACAGGTACGCGTACCTATGTAGAGGGCGTTGTTGGTGTCCCTCGCCAACTCAACCCACTGCTGTACAGCTACCGGTAGCCCGCGTGCCGAACGCGACCTCGCCGCGCTCGTGTTCGAAGGGTTGACCAGACCAGGACCGAATGGTGTTCCTGAGCCAGCCCTCGCGGAACGCTGGACGGTCGATACAAGTGGCACGCTCTGGACATTCACGCTGCGTCCCGAACTGCGCTGGCATGATGGCGTGCCATTCACCGCCGATGATGTTGTTTTCACCATCAGGAGCGTGCAGAGTCCCGACTTCCCAGGCGATCCCGCGCTCGCGACCTTCTGGCGTGCTGTAGATGTTTCGACGATGGATGCCTTCCGCGTTCGTTTCACACTCGCACAGCCGTATGCTCCGTTTCTCGCCGCGACTGCGTTGCCGATCGTGCCACGTCACCTGCTTAGCGAACGTTGCCCTTGCACAATGGCCTGACGCGCCTTTTACGCGAAGTCCGATTGGTACAGGGCCGTTCCGCCTGGAATCGCTGGACGCGACCGAGGCACGATTGCGGCCGTTCGAGGGCGCGATTCGCGGGCGTCCCGCGCTCGACCTGTTTGTCATGCGCTTCTTCGCTTCGTCCGACGAAGCACGTGCCGCACTCGCCCGCCATGACATCGAAGGACTAGCAGAGATTGCTACCCCTGGCGCGACCTTCCCTGCGATAACAGGTGTCACGCGCAGCATCATCCCGCTCGCCGAATACTCGACGCTCGAATGGAACACGCGACAGGCACCGCTCGACAATCGGCGGCTACGCGAGGCACTGGTGCGCGGCCTGGACCGCACGGCACTGATCCAGCGCACGCTCGGCGGGCATGCGTTGCCGCTCGACATGCCCATATTGCCTCAAACGCCATACAGTAGCAACGCCCGTCTGCCATCAACCGACACGGCGATGGCGGGACGCATTCTTGATGATCTTGGGTGGGTTCGTAGCGGCACATTCGCACGAGCCAGCGGGGATGGGCCGCTTAATCTGCCCCTGATGATCGTGGATACGCCTTTTCAACGTGTGCTCGCCGCCGAAATCGCCCGCCAATGGAACGAGCTTGGTATCGACGTGCCAATCGAAGCGGTACCTGCCGACGTATTCCGCGACCGCATGCAGCGCCGTTCGTTTAGCCTTGCCCTACGCACCTGGACTACCGCGAGCCGATCCCGACCTGTTCGCCCTCTGGCATTCATCACAAGCCGATGATGGCGCGAACGACGGTGGTTTGAACGACCGGCAGATCGACCGCTTGATCGAGGAAGGCCGCAGCACGCTCGACAAAGAACGGCGCGTAGACATCTACCAGGCGTTGACCGCTCGTTGGGCGGCCCTCCTGCCAGGCCTGCCGCTCTACCAATCCATACTGGTGTATGACCTCGCTCGCGGCATCAGGCCGACGCAACTCGACACCTCACGCCTCCTGGCGTTGCCGGGAGCGCGATTCGACGGCATCAGTTCGTGGACGTTCCCTGAACGATGATGGTATCCTTTAATAGAGCAAGCGGATGTTGGAAGAACGGTTCATAATCGGACGCCGATCGAACGATGGTTTTACGGTGGGAGAACCTTTCGGTTTGTGTAGACAAACAGCGGGAGCACAAAAAAAGTCCGTTCGTAATCATTGTTGATTACGAACGGACGAATGGAGCGGGAGACGGGATTCGAACCCGCGACCTTCTCCTTGGCAAGGAGATGCTCTACCAACTGAGCCACTCCCGCAAGCATTGCTTGCGACGCGGAGCAGTATAGCATATGCTTAGGGTTCGTGCAAACGAAACAGTAGGCCAACCTTCATCATGGATACCACAGCCAAAATTGAACTCCTGAGCGATGATGCACGCTTTGAAGCGTGTGACAGCTTCACGCCGCGCCGCCCATCGCGTCGCGCTAAGCGCAGCACAGATCGTTGGAGCGACGGTCCGGCGAAGTCGCTATTTCGGGTGTTGCAAAGCAATAGCTGCGAGTGGGATTGCCCCTATTGCCCGTTGCGTCGTTCCAACGACGTGCCGCGCACAACATTATCGCCCGAAGAACTGGCGGGAGCGTTCATGCAGCGCGTCGATGCCGGCGTCGCCGATGGTTTGTTCCTGTCGTCCGGCGTCGATGGCGGTTTACGTCCCGCGATGGCACGCATGATCGACACGCTCGAAATATTGCGGGTTCGGCATGCCTACAGGGCTATATTCATCTGAAACTGATGCCGGGGACGCGCCCCGACGAAGTAGAACGCGCCGCGTCGCTGGCAGACCGTATCTCGATCAACCTGGAAGCACCCAACGGCGAGCGGCTCAAAAGCATCGCTCCGGACCGGCGATGGTCGAGCGTCATGGAACCGATGGGCTACATCCGTGACGCCCAGCAGGAAGGTATGCTACCGTCCGGTCAGGCGACTCAGCTTGTCGTGGGGGCAGCGGGTGAAACGGACCGCGAAGTTGTGGCATCGGCGACACGCATGTACAACGAGTTCCTGATGCGACGTGTCTATTTCAGCGCGTTTCGACCACAGCATGGCACACCCATGGCAGCACACGAGGCGACGCCCTTCGTGCGGCAACAACGCTTGCAAGAAGCCGACTGGCTGGTGCGGCATTACGGCTTCGCCGCCGCTGAACTGCCTTTCGATCCCGACGATAACCTACCATTGCAACTCGACCCCAAGTTTGCGTGGGCGCTGGCGCATCCCGAAGCCTTTCCTGTCGAGGTCAACACCGCCGACCGCGAAACTCTGCTACGTGTCCCTGGCATCGGACCGATCAGCCTGGAACGCATTATCACCTTACGCCGGACAGTACGCTTCCGCGAGGTCGATCATATCCGCAAGCTTGGGGCTGTCGCCGACAAAGCACGTCACTTTCTGCTGTTCGATGGACGCTATCACGGTGGTGATCTGGCAAGCGTCGAAGCACGATTGCGAGCGCGCCCTATAGCGGAGCAGCTTTCCCTCTGGTAAGATAGCGTAGGACGCTCGTCGTTGATATACGAAACGCTGGCGCTCAACATGCATAGCAAACATTATTCTTGCCTCGACCTGCCCGTTCCCCCCTGGGCTAAGAGGCCGACGCGGCGTAATCCGCCGTCGGACAACACAACCTTGCGGGAGCGGTGACAAATGATCAGTGCGGAAAACCTTCATAAGTATTTCGGCGATTTCCATGCCGTGCGTGGTATCTCCCTGGAGGTGCGTCCCGGCGAAGTGCTGGCACTGCTGGGTCCCAACGGCGCGGGTAAATCGACAACCGTGCGGATGCTTACGGCAATCCTGCAGCCGACGCACGGACGTGCATCGATTGCAGGCTATGACGTAGCGACCGAGCCACAACATGTTCGCGCACAGGTTGGATTGCTGACCGAGTATCCCGGCCTGTACGCCCGCATGACCGCGCTCAAATACCTGCTATTCTTCGCACGCTTGCAGGGCATCCCACGCGCCGAAGCGATCCCACGCGCCGAAGAATTGTTACGGCACTTCGGTCTATGGGAAGCACGTTCGCGCAAACTGGATAGTTATTCCAAAGGAATGCAGCAGAAGGTCGCGCTGATCCGCTCGATGCTCCACAATCCCCAGGTGTTGTTCCTGGACGAGCCGACGACCGCGATGGACCCGCAAAGCGCGCATGTCGTGCGTGACGCGATCGCGGCGCTCCGTAATGAACGCCGCGTGATCGTGTTGTGTACACATAACCTTGCGGAAGCGGAAGCCCTTGCCGACCGGATCGCGGTGGTATACGACGGGCGCATCGCAGCGGAAGGCACTGTCAACGAATTGACGCGTATGTGGCTCGGCGATCCCATGTGGCAACTGACCGCGACAGGGCCCCTATATGGCGTTCTCGAAAAGCTACGTGGACTGGTCGTGGTCGAGCCCGTATCTCCCACAAGTTTCCGCTATCGCACGGCGGATCCACACCACATGAATCCGATCATCCTCGAGCGGTTACGTGATGATGGTGTCGCGGTCATGTCGCTGAGCGAAGTACCACGGTCTCTCGAATCAGTCTATTTAGAGATCGTCGGCGGGGTGCAACCCGAACGCGATGACGTGCTCGTGCTGCCACGAAAGAAAGCCGTGGAGATGACCGTATGAACCGCGTTCCCGTTGCGGCTGTCGCACGCCGCGAACTCGAAGAAACCGGCACCGATTGGCGCGTCCTGATCCCATTGCTCGTATTGTCACTGGTAGTGCCGCTGTGTTTGCTGCTGGTGGTGCTATTCCTATCGCGTGTCACCGACCAGGGCTCGACTCCCGACCCGTTGGTACCGTTGGCTTTGCTGCTATGCGGATTTCTTCCCGCGGGTTTTTCGCTTGTCAATGCGTCAGAAAGTTTCGTCGGCGAGCGCGAGCGTAGCACGCTGGAATCGTTGCTGGCAACGCCAATGACCGATCGCGAGTTGTACACCGGCAAACTGCTGGCGGCGCTAGCGATTCCGATTAGTGGCTCGTTCATCGCCATGACCACCTTCATCACCCTTTTTATGCTGGAAGGTCCTGCAGGCTTCACCGAGCACCTACCCCTCATCGTGATCGGGTTGATCGCCCTGCTCGTTGTGTGTAAGGCGCTGGTGATGGTTACAGGCGCGATCGTCATTTCGATCCATGCCACAACCGTGCGGGCGGCGAATCTGCTCGCGTCGTTTTTGCTGGTGCCGATGGCATTGATCGTTCAACTTGAGGCCTTGCTGCTTTCAACTGACCACGCTCATCTGATGGTCTATATCGCCGTGGTGCTGCTGCTGATCGCGTCGTTCCTGATTCGCACTGGTCTTTCGAGCTTCAACCGCGAAGGCGTACTTGCCCGCGACCATCGAGGATTGAACATACGTCGCACATGGTGGTCGTTCCAGCAGTTTTTGCGCGGCTATCAGCCAGCAGGCGTACAGCCCGACCGCTATATCGGCATGTTTTCATTGCGCCAGTTCTACCAGCACGACCTGCCACATCTGGTGCGCGAGTATCGCAAGACACTTACTGGCGCAGGCGGCGGTCGCCCTCGCCAGCATGATCGTCGGCACCTTCGCCGCACATCACGATCTGGGCATAATCTCCTTCGACTTGAGCGCTCCTATCACGCGCTCGACGGCGGGCCTCGTCCAATCGCTGCTGCTATTGAGTGATATGCTTCGGATGTCGTTCGTCCCAAACATATTGGGTGGTATCTCGTTTGGCATCTTCGCAATCGTGGGACTGACGACCTACGCGGCGCAACTTGGTTACGAACTATCATGGTATGCGCAATATCCCCAGGATGGCGTGACGCTGCACGTCATCGCCGCGTTCCTGCTGTGGCTTCCACCGTTCTTTGTCGCGACCGCGTTCGGTCTACGGCTGGGCATCGCACCGCTGTTCACACCGCGTGGTTTCACGATCGGGCAACATATCCTGTGGTCGCTGGCAAACTTCTTGAAGGTATACGTCCTGGTACTCGTGCCGTGGTTCATCGTCGCCGCGCTGCTGGAAGGCTGGCTGTTGCCGCTGTTCTTTTAGGTACTGTCGGCACAACGCATGGATCATCCAAACTGTAGAACGTGAAAGTACGCATATGCCGATTGGAAAATGGAATAATCGCCCGATCCTGCTCGCCCCATCGATCCTGGCGGCAGATTTTGCCCGACTTGGCGAGGATGTACGTGCCGCCACCGCTGCTGGCGCTGACTGGTTCCAGGCCGACATTATGGATGGACACTTCGTTCCCAACATCTCGTTTGGTCCGCTGGTGATCGATGCGCTGCGTGCCAACACCACCTGTCTGATCGACATCCATCTGATGATCGAGAATCCTGAGTTCTACATCGATGACTTCGTCAAAGCGGGTGCACAGCACATCACCGTTCACGTCGAAGCGTGCCGGCACTTGCATCGCGTCATTCAGCAGATCAAGGCCACCGGAACGACGGTCGGTGTCGCGCTCAATCCCGCCACCTCACTGGATACGTTGGATGAGATCGTCCAGGATATCGACCTTGTGCTCATCATGACGGTCAACCCAGGGTTTGGCGGGCAGAAATTCATCGAGCATAGCCTTGACAAAATACGGCGTATGCGCGAACGCTTGGATCAGCGTGGCCTCGAACATGTGCAGATTCAGGTCGATGGCGGAATTTCAGCGCAAAATGTGCGTGCTGTGGTTGAAGCAGGGGCATCGTGTCTGGTTGCTGGGTCGTCGGTGTTCGGACACAAGGAAGGCATCAAGGCAGGTGTTGAATCGTTTCGTGCGGCGCTACGTCAACAATAGCCGAGCATCATGTGTCTTACGTATAAAAACTAAGAGATTATTAACGATAATTTCGTACAAAATCATCAAAAAAGCGATATGGTGATAAAGTTGTCAACATATCAACATGTTTATCCACAAATAAAGATGAATCGGACGGCGAACGATACCTGTATCAATCGCTCGCCGCCAATAAATATTGTGATTTGATCTGTTTTCATTCCGCTGGCATAGCTGAGCGCCGCGGCAGAACGTCTTTTTGCTCAAAGTATCAGGCTTTGCGGGCAATCCACAGTTTGCGTCCTAGTGCGATGATTTCATTTCGCTGGCGGAAGAAGAATATAACGCCGAGAATGATATAAATCACCGTAAAGAACGTATGGGTACCTGGTATAAGCAATTGTCCAAAGAAAAGGATCATTACGAACATAGCCTCCCAAACGGACATCCGGAGATTTGAAATCACCGCGACAGCGAAAAATGATTGTGCCGATGTAAGCAGAACTTCGCTACGTTGTGTTTCGGAAAGCGGCATCGGAATGAGACGACCGGCACCAAGGCTATACACGACCGGAATTGTGCCGACCAACAACGTCCACTGATTAACCTTCGACGAGACAAGCGCGCCCAATCCTGCCGCTGCTTGTAATCGCCATGCGAACAGTGCGGTGATGATAAATTCCGGCGATTCGGAAGCCAAGGGTGCTAGCCACTGCACTAGAAAAAATTCATCTATACCCAGCGTCGCACCTGTTTCGATCAAGGCTTCGGCAAAATGCTCGGCAACCAGAAATATCGTGACACCGGCGGCGATGAACAACGCGATCGTTGCCCAGCGTCGTTGCAACGTGGGCAGAACGCCAATAGCTTCCGCCGGACCAATCAAATCCGGCTCGACCATCTCGGCGCGTGACGCAAACCAGGCATAGAGCCCGAAAAGTGTAACCAAAAAGATGGTATCGAAACTTGAAAGACTCGATTTGAACGGCAAAATAAATGAATACACCGTCGCGATGCCAAGAAAGATGAGCTCAACTCCCTGAACTCTTGTCGAGTTGCACCTCTCTCACGTCCATCCCACGACGGCGATTACTCCACCAAAAGACGAACACAACCAAAGGCCACGCGATACCGATCAACAGTCTGTTCGCGCCGGTCATGTTTGCCAGCGCCAGTTCCCCATAGTTAGACGACGGATCGCGTCCCGCCTGAAACGCTAGATACATGTCGACAGCGTATTCCGGCAAAACGGCGATCAGCGCCAGCAGGGTAAGGGCGAGCGCCTGTGGGATATCATGTTGCGCGACTTCGGCACCCCATGAGAGCAAAAAAGACGCGCCGACGATCGCAAGTCCATACACCAGCGCTGCGACGACTGAATTGATATGAACGTCCGAAAGACTCAGCGCAACGCCAGGAATCGTCGCTGCGACCGCGGCAAACACTAATATAAACCGGCTCATTACAACTCCCTATACAGACCGAACATCCATCATGTACGTGCGTGGGTGGTCTAGAGTATAATCACCCCAACGATATGAACATTGAAACACTCGTCATCATTCTTGCCGTCGCGTTTGTTGCGGCGCTCTTCGCCCGGTTTGTGAGTGGATGGACATTTGGGGGACTGCTCACGAGCTACCTGCTGGCTTGTTTCGGCGGTATTGGCGGCTGGTACGCTCAACATCAGCTTGGACTACCGCCGCTCTACAGCGTCGCTTTCCCTGGTGATAACGTGCCAGTCGCGATCGTATGGCCTGCCGTGGCTGCGTTTGTCCTGGCGCTGATCGGCGCGGCGTTCACCCGCCGCAAGCAGCCCCAAATTCGCCGCAGAAAACGCTAAAAAAGAAGTGGACACAGTTGATTGTGCCCACTTCGATCCGGTCTCTATAACGATAGGTTGCTACGACCCAGAGCCCTGGCGACCCTGCTCGGGAGCGACGATATCAAGCAGACCCTCGATGAAGCCTTGAATGTTATCGCGTGTGCTTTGTCCACTTTGTGGAGCGCTCAACAAGCCCACAGCAAGGCCGACGATAAATGCTCGCAGACCCCAGTTAATTCGGCGTTGCGTCGTCTTTACTCGCTTCTTCACATCCTTACGAAGCTCTTTCGCGCTTTCAGAAGTCGATTCCGCGATGTAAGATGCACTTTCGCCGATTTTACCAGGAACCTGGCGAGCGGCTTTAGATGCCTTTGTGCTGTAATCCTTGACAGTTTCCGACGCCACATCGGCGTATTCACGCGCCTTCGGCCCGAGGTCGGCATCGTTAAACCGTTCGCGTGCGGTTTCGGCAGCATCACGCAGGGTATCGCTGGCTGTCGCAGCATAATCACGCGCACGGTCAGAAATGTGCGCATCCTCCAGCCGCTCGCGTGCGGTGCCGGCAGCGCTCCTCAACGTCCCCGCGGTGATAGCGGCAACGCCAAGCGCTTTCGCCTTGATGTCGCTATCCGCAGCCGATTCGCGGGCGCTATCTACGTACTCGCGCAATGTATCGCCGACGCTTCCAAACGCTTCTCGTGCACTGCTGGCGATACCAGACGTTGTATCCGCGACGCTGCCTTTGTGAAGGGCGCTCCGTGCTGAATCCACGTACTCACTCGCCGTGTCGCTTGCGGTGTTCAGCCACGAATTCGCGGTCTTGCCCGGCTTGACATCCTTGACCGCATCGACCGCCGTATCGGCATAATCGCTGGCAGTATCGACGGCCTTGCTCCAAAATGCACGCGCCTGCTTGCCTTGCTTGGATTTGTGCGCATCCTTGAGAACATCGCCTGCTCGGTCACGTGCTTCATCCAGAATCTGTGATCCCGCGACGGCACTCAACGCACCGACCGCAAGATCCTTCAATCCATCGGCCTGTTTGCTCGCGCTCTTGGACTTCTTCTGGGCTGCTTTTTTGGCTTGTTTTATCTGTTTGCGGCTTTGTTTGCCCAGGCTTGTCAGGTAGTCCGAGGCGGTATCCTGTACGTCGCGTGCGGACGCAATTCCGCCTTCATACAGATCGGTGGCGCGTGCCGATGCCTGTTCTAGCCGAGATTTCGGCTGACGCCGAGCGACGATTTCCTGGATCGCAGTAGCTAACAGCGCGCCTGCTGCTGCGCCGACCGCGAACATTTCATTGCGATCGTAGTTCGATTGCTCGCCATATGATTCTTGCATCGTAAATGCTGTGCCTCCCTCAATTACTCTAGTAAACTAACAGCACAATATATGCCAGTGCCCCAGATAAGCGACTGTCTAGACATAAAAGGCTCCCTGAGGTTGTCCCCCAGGGAGCCTTGATGTAACTACGCATCCCAGAACAGTACACTAACAAGCCAGCACAAGTGCCCGTGGTCCGGTGAGGGTGAAGGTTGTTCCTTCGCTGGTGCTGACGCGGCGAGCGAATGGGCGTATCTCCATACCGTCACCGCCGTAGCGCGGGTTCTCGGTGTCGAGCAACACGTCCCAGGCGTCCCCGCGAGCCATTTCGGGAGCCAGATCAATCGTGTTCTCTCCACGGAGGTTGACTACGACGATTAATGAACCCTGGCGTCCGACATCGGCGGTGGTGGCGAGAACAACACCAGCCTCGCCTACAGGCCGCACGTCGAACAGGTCACGATGTTCCTCGCGGTAGACCGCGTAACGGTGGCGGATTGCCAGAAGGTCGCGATGTAACCGCAGGATACTCGCATGTGGTTCACTGGTCACTTCATCCCAGATGAGTTTAGAACGCTCGAAGGTATCGAGCGCCTGGGGATCGGGAACTTGCTCGCCTGCAAACGCCGAAAAATGCTCGAACTCTTTGCGTCGCCCCTCTGTAACTAAACGCCCGAGTTCCTCGTCATGATCCGTGAAAAACATAAACGGGCTGGAAGAAGCCCATTCCTGCCCCATGTAGAGCAAGGGGGTGAACGGCGCGAGGAGGAGCAATGCAGTCGCGGCGCGATAGGCGTCGAGGCCGATCTCGTGGTTCAGGCGCTCACCCAGCGCACGGTTGCCAATCTGATCGTGATTTTGCAGACAATAGATGAATGACGAAAGCGGCAGTTCATCGGTTGGTGTGCCCCGCTCTTCCTGGTCCCGGATCGCCTTTTGCCCTGTATACAGCCAGCCATTCTTGAGTGTCGTAGCGAGTTCCTCGCTGCCGCCCTGATAGTCGCGGTAATAGCCTTCTTGCTCGCCTGTCAGCGTCACACGCACGACGTGGTGAAAATCGTCTGCCCAGATCCCGTCGAGGCCAAGGCCACCTGCGCTCGCGGCACGGGCGAGCGCGGCTTCGTTGCGTCCATCCTCGGCGATGATCTCAAAATGACGTTCCGCAGGCAACGAATCACGCACGCGCTCGGCGAGCTCTTGCAACAGATGGTGCGGGCTGTCGTCAATGATCGCGTGCGTCGCGTCCAACCGCAGCCCATCGACATGATATTCGTGCGCCCAATACAGCGCATTGTTGATGAAGAATTCACGAACGGGGCGGCTGTGCGTGCCGTCGTAATTGAGTGCCTCACCCCAGGGCGTATGGTGGCGTCCGGTAAAATAGCCTTGTTCGAAGTCACGCAGATAGTTTCCGGCAGGCCCAAGATGGTTATAGACCACATCCATGATCACGCCCAAGCCCTCGGCGTGCGCCGCATCGACCAATCGCTTGAGACCATCGACACCTCCATAGGCGCGTGCAGGAGCGTACAGATCAACGCCGTCATAGCCCCAGTTGCGTTCGCCAGGGAAGTCCGCGACTGGCAGTAACTCGAGCACCGTTGCACCCAGTTCGCGCACATGCGGCAGGTGTTCGATGAACGCGTCGAAGGTTCCCTCGGGTGTCGCCGTGCCGATATGGACTTCGTAGATTACCAGCGCCGTGCGTGGAACCCCGATCCACTCGCCATCGCTCCACGCGAACGTGGGATCGACAACCATCGAAGGCCCATGAACGCCAAAGGGTTGGTGTCGTGAGGCCGGATCAGGACGGTCGATCTCGCCGTCCAGGCGGTACATATACAGCGAACCTGCACCAAACTCAGGCAGCAGCGCAAACCAGTACCCTTGCTCGTCCTTTTGCATTGGATAGGCCGTTCCAGGGGTTTCGCCATCATACCGTACGACGGCGACCTCGGTTCGTTCCGGCGACCAGACACGAAACCGTGTACCATCTGCTTCCGGCTGCGCGCCAATTGGCATCTGCCAACTCATAACTCTTCCTTTCGTTGCCTCAGCAGGACTAGCGTGCGCGGTTGTAGCTCAAAGATGTCGCCACTGGAAGCCGTGCGCCCGTCCTGTGTTACTGCCATATTTGTGTCGACCATAACGTGCCATAGCGGACCACCTAACGCCCCAGGCAACCGCAGCGGCATGACATCATGGTGTCCATTGATCAGCACCAGCAGCATATCGTCATGCTCGAAGTGTCCGTCATGGTTCCATTCGTCGATCGCTAAGCCATTGATCATCATGCCGAGGCTCCGCACCCAGGAAGTATTCCATTCTTCCTCGGTCATCTCTGAGCCGTCGGCACGATACCAATGAATATCGTTGATATCCTGGGTTTTCGACAAACGCCCTTGGAAGAAGTGCTGCCGTCGAAGTGCGGGATGCTCGCGGCGTAGCTTCAGCAATTGCTTGGTGAACGATTGCAATCGGCGTCCGCGTTCGTCGATATTCCAATCGACCCAACTTGTTTGATTGTCCTGGCAATATGCATTGTTATTGCCAAGCTGCGTGCGCCCAAACTCGTCGCCAGCCACCAGCATCGGCACGCCCTGCGATAACAGCAGCGTAGCCATGAAGTTGCGTTTTTGTTTTTCACGTAGCTCGACGATCTCTGGTGCTTCGGTCAGGCCTTCGACGCCACAATTCCAACTGAGATTGTGATTGTGACCGTCGCGGTTGTCCTCACCGTTCGCCAGATTGTACTTCTCGTTGTAGCTCACCAGATCGTGCAACGTGAAACCATCATGTGCGGTGATGAAGTTGAGGCTAGCGGTCGGCGAGCGTCCGCTACGACCAAACAGATCACTCGATCCGGTCAGGCGATAGGCCATTTCCGCGACGCTACTGCCGTCGCCGCGCCAGAAACCGCGCACAGCGTCACGGTACTTATCGTTCCACTCAGTCCAGCGGACCGGAAAGTTGCCGACCTGGTAGCCATTCGCCCCAATGTCCCATGGCTCGGCGATCAGCTTGACCTGCGACAACACCGGGTCCTGATGGATTGTGTCGAGAAACGAGGAAGTCATGTTGCTTCTGTCACGGCCCCGCAGCAGTGTAGTCGCGAGATCGAAGCGAAAGCCATCGACATGCATCTCACTAACCCAGTACCGTAGGCTATCCATGATTAACTGCAAGACACGCGGGTGTCCGACGTTAAGCGTGTTGCCAGTGCCAGTGAAGTCAGTGTAATAGCGCTTGTGATCCTCGTTCAGCCAGTAGTACACGAGGTTGTCGATGCCACGAAATGCCAGGGTCGGTCCTTTACGGTTCCCTTCGGCGGTATGGTTATACACGACATCAAGGATCACCTCGATGCCGGCGGCATGAAAATGCCTTGACCATCTGCTTGAACTCGCGCACCTGCCCACCCGGTGTTTGGTCGGCGGCGTACTCGGCATGGGGTGCGAAAAATCCAAGCGTGTTATAGCCCCAATAGTTTCGCAGCCCCTTCTGAACCAGGTGGTGATCGTGAATGAATTGATGAATGGGCAGCAATTCGACAGCTGTCACACCCAGATCTTTCAGATATGCGATCGACGCCGGCGAGCTTAGACCAGCGTAGGTACCGCGTATGTGTTCGTCCACTTCGGGATGCAGTTTCGTAAAGCCTTTAGACATGCAGCTCGTATATCACTGACGTGTTGAATGGTGTTTGGGGCGCGCGGTCGTCGCCCCAATCGAACGTGGAGTCGATCACTACACTACGGGACATGCGGCTGGCGTCATCGCGTTTGTCGGCGTGGATGTCGCCGTCAACCATCGTTGTTTTGTAGCCGAACACTGTGTCGTCCCAGCGAATCTCGCCATTAATCGCTTTGGCATATGGATCGATCAACAACTTCCGGTTGTTGAAGCGGTGTCCAGCGCCGGGTTGATACGGCCCCGAAACACGGTAGCCATACAATTGACCGGGGGCAAGGTCCGGTACGTATACATGCCAGACAAAATCGGTTCGGGAGGTCAGATTGATCCGTACCTGCTCATGCGCGCTATCGAGTTCGTCGAACAAGCAGAGTTCGACGGCAGTCGCGTGCTCGGAAAAGAGCGCGAAGTTCACGCCTTCTCCGTCCCAGGTCGCGCCGAGCGGATATGGTTTGCCCGGCCTAACCTTCATCGGTGCTCGCGCTCCCTTCCACCGCAAGCAATGCGAAGGGTGCCGTGGCAAACATGTCAGCGAGCAGCACGCTCGTTTGGTCGCTCTTGCCGGTGGTTTCGACGATCTCGCCAGTTAGCAGGTTGCGGAGGCGCGTTCCTTCCTCGACACCAGGTAGCATCAGCGCGGTTGTCCCCCAGAAACCTTCGTTTTCTTCCAGGAGCGCCCAGGCACCATCGCGATGCTGGCGATTCAAGAGCCGTGGCACCGCTACAATGATCGAGGTGTCGTCCAAGGAGCGCATGTAGGCACACACCTGGTCCTGGCGTGCACCCACCGCGTCCAGGCCGGTGTACGTACCGTCGATAAACAGTTCAAGATGTTCGCGGCGGTACTGCAGGATGCGCTCGGTCAGATACAGCTTGATCGTACCATCACGACGCGAATCGATCAGCGAACGCATCAGGGCAGTGTTGTCGCCGTCCTTCCGCTTTCGGTGCAGCATGGAGAGTTGCTTGCGGCGCAGATCGTAGTCTACAGGACGCCGGTTATCGGGATCGACCAGGCTGAAATCCCACATCTCGTTGCCCTGATAGATATCGGGGATACCGGGCGAGGTCAACTTGAGCAGCGTTTGTGCCAGCGAGTTGAGCATGCCGCCCTCGATGATGCGCTGCGCCCATGGCTCGATATCCGCCAGAAACGCTTCAGACTTGGTTGGATCGAGGATCGCACGCACGAATTGCTCGACGCCCTCATCATACGCGACATTCGGATTGAGCCAACTGGTATTAACTTTGGCTTCGCGCAGCGCTTTGATCATGTAGGCCACGATGCGGTCGATATAGGTCGCCCGCTCATCGGCGCTCATCGATTCGAGGGGCCAACTCCCTAGCAACGTCTGGTACAGCAGGTATTCGTCGTTGCGGTCAGGAACAGACTGACCCTCGACCTTGACCTTATGGCGGCTGTTGAGCCGGCTCCAACGCGTCAGCGCCTTGCGCCAATCCGAAGGAATCTCGGATAGGACGTTGATACGGGCGCGCACATCCTCGCTGCGCTTGGTGTCGTGCGTGGATGTTGCCAGCATCGTACGAGGCCACAGCCGCAGACGCTCCTGATTTTGACGGTGAAAGGTCGCCACGTTCACGCCAAAGTGTTGCGGCTCGCCGCCAACTTCATTGAGCGAGGTCAAGCGATTGTAGATATAGAACGAGGTATCTTCCAGTCCCTTAGCCATCACCGGTCCGGTATTCTGCTGGAACTTCATGACCCAGGCGCATTGCGCTTCTCGCGCCTCGTCGTCGAAGCTCGGCGGAAACTCAAGCTTGAGGCTCGAACCGATGAAGTCGAAGATCGACGGATCGGTCGCAGGATTACGCTGTTTGGCACGTTTGATCGCCGTTTCGATGGCGGCTGCATCGTGCCGCGTCAGGTCTTGGTCGCAGTGCGTAATGTATGTACGGTACACCGGGAAACAGGCGATCACTTCGACGATCGCATCTGTCAGGCTATTCAGTGTGAAGTCGCGATAATATCGGCTGCGTTCCGAGATTGCGTCCAGCCGATGCGCCAGAACATTGATCTCGCTGGCAAGCGACACCTGCATGACAAGTTTCTTACGCGAATACACCAGATCGGCGAAATTAACCTTGTCACGGATAAACGTCGCGTAGAGGTCGGTAAATGCCTTTTCGTTGGCGCCATCGACGAATACACCGTTGACCAGATTGAGATACTCGTAACCTGACGTACCATCGACCGTCCATTCCGACGGTAGCTCCTCGCCGCGTGCCAAAATCTTTTCTACGTAGATCGGCAGGGCACGTAACTCCGGTGCGGTTGGATTTTCTTCCCACATATCATCATAGCGCTGCCGTAGCTCCGTCTCAAGCGCGGCCCATTCTTCCTCGGTTGCGCTTTTATTCTCGAAGTACGAGCGTCGACACTCGTCGACGATATATGCTTTCTGCAGTTCGCAGAAGTAGCCTGTCGGGGTAAACAAACCATCAGGATGATCGATCCGCAATCCGTTGACCGCGCCTTCAGCGAGTAAGCGCCGAATCAGTTTGTGAGTCGTTTCGAATACTTCGGGACGCTCCATCCTGATCGCTGCCAGTTCGTTGACGTCGAAGAAACGTCGATAGTTGATCTCCTCAGCGGCGACGCGCCAGTACGCCAGCCGATAGGATTGAGCCTGAATCAGCTCGTCCAACTTATCGAAGGAGTGAGGTGCGCCCGCCACACCGTTATATGTTTCGATCACCTGGTCGAGCGCCGCACGAACCTCCGCGCTTTGTTCGACCAATGTCCCCAGCCGTCGCTTGACGATTTCCCATTCACGCCGCCGCTCCTCTAGCCGCTGCGGGTCTGATTCAGTACGGGACGGCAGATACTCAAGCGACCGGATGATACTTTGCAACTCTGCAAGATTCTCGTCGCTCTCGGCAAGGGATACTTGTAAGGTCTCGAGCAGCGTACGCAATATCAGCATATATGAGCGTGGAGCGACCGGGAGATGTGTTTCCCAATAGTTGATCGAGAAGGTACCTTCGTTATAGGTCAGTTTGAATTCTTGATTTTCCAGGACGCGCCCATACTGATCGCCCAAAATCGGCAACAGGACCTGATTTTCTAGCTGGTTTTTGACAGGGGTCCAATCGATGTCAAAGTAGCTCGCATACACCGAACTTGGCCCATTTTCAAGTACGTCACGCCACCAATCATTTTTGGCCTGCCCGATGCCCATATGATTCGGCACCGTATCAAGGACCTGTCCCATACCATTCGCATGTATCTCAGCGATCCAGGCATCATAGTCTTTCTCTGTGCCAATCGAAGGATTAAGCTGGTTATGATCGGAAATATCGTATCCATGCAGGCTATCGGGACTAGCCTTGAAATAAGGCGATGCGTAGCAATCGCTGACGCCAAGCGCATGGAGATAGTCCGTTATGGCGCGTGCGTCTTTGAACGTAAAAAAACGATTGAGTTGAAGGCGGTACGTTGCCGATGGTGTCCGCCGTTTCGCGCGAAGTCGCGCAAGTGCTTCGTCGAGCAGTTCTATAGCGGGGACATTTATCATATCGGTATCTATTCCTTTATTCCTTCTATAACGTAAAGCACCCTCGGATGGAGTGCTCCTGATTCATCTCGGGATCAGCGGTGATACCATCGGTATGCATGCCGCGGCTTCTATCGTGCCACGTCTGTCGTCCACAATGCATCGTGGCTGCATGGTCCCGGACGAGTAATTTAAGCAAGTGATGTGCCATTCACGCTTTGAAATAAGCGCGTTACAATCGTACTAGATGCGAAAAGCATAGGCTATGATTAGGTTCATTAGCGTGGGCGACCAGGGCCATTGGTGATCGGTCACCGGGGCGCGGCAGGCTATGCACCAGAAAATACGATGGTCTCATTCGCGCGCGGTCTTGCCATGCGTGTCGATGCGATCGAGCTTGACGTTCATCCAACGCGGGACGGCGAACTCGTCGTCATCCATGATGCGACGCTGGATCGCACTACTGATGGTCATGGACTGGTTAGCGCACATACACTGGACGAAATTCGGGCGCTGGACGCGGGTTCATGGTTCGAGCGGGCTTCAAAAACGAACGTGTACCGGTGTTTCGCGAGGTTCTCGAATGGGCGCGCGGGCGAACGCCCGTCGTGATCGAGATCAAACAAGGTCCAATCTTCTATGACGGTATCGAGCAACGCATTCTGACCGAACTCGACGCACGGCGATGCGCGATCAGGTGATGGTCATTTCGTTCGACCACATCAGCCTACGCCGGTTCAAAGAACTCGCACCTGACGTGCCAACCGGCGTACTATATGCGGGACGTTGCATCAATCCAGTGGCACTGGCACAGGATGCGGGCGCGGAGGTCCTGATGCCGATGTGGGCGTTACTCACCCGTGACGAAGTCGTCGCCGCACACGAAGCGGGGTTGTATGTCGCGCCGTGGGGTGGTGCCGAACAGGATTTTCGCTATATTCTCGCCACGGGTGTGGATGCGGTCGCCACCGATTTCCCTGACCGACCGCGACGGGTGATGGAAGAACAAGCCGCGGCTACCTGAAAGAACGATACGCCTCTGACGCGTATGCTCGCCGATTCGCAGGTTAGCAAGTCGAAGCGCATATAAAGGCACGATATGCAAGGCGGGACGGGCAAAGTATGCCCGTCCCGCCTTGCATGTCGTGCCGTTTCCAATCGCCGATGCAATCAGCGCACGGTCAGCACCCGTCCATCACCGCGTCCGTAGACTTCAGGGAAGTAGGTTTCGTTGGCGGTCGTCGGGATCACCTGGAAACGTCCGGGCTGCGTCGCACGCATGGTATAGCTGTATTCGTAGGTTCCCGCGCTCAGGAACGGCGCGTTTAGCACAACCTTCTCGTCGCGCAGTTCGCTCCGACTATACCAGTTCCACCAACGCATCCATGGCATTGGCTCGTCGCCTTCGCGGTTCAGGAGCGGTCCTTGTGCCAGAAGGCTGGTGGTAGCGAGTCCGGTGTCGATGGCTTCGGCTCCCGCCGGTAGCGGGTCCTCGACGCGCACATAGTAGCGGTCGCTCGGCGTAATGATCGTCAGATCGACCCGAATCACATCGCCGATCTTGACCTCGCTCACTTCGGGACAGCGTATGCCGTCCGCGCAACTCGCAAGCGTGTAGCGGCGTTGGATCGTGAAGCCACGGTCGAGGGCTTGCACGTCCTCGACTGGCAGGAACGCCTGCAGGTGCGCGGTGTAATACAGCACGCCTGTGCCGTCGCCGCGCCCGACCTGTAGCCGATTTCCAGCGTCCCGCAGTAATTGCTCGATCGGGATGCGTTGGACGACGGCCTGAGCGACGTTGCTCGCGTCCACCTGCCCCGCCACGATCTCGCGGTCGTTGAGCGCGACGGCGTACTCGTAGTTGCCCTTGAGTTCGCCGGTATGTTCCATCCAGGCCGTCAGCGCCATCAAAGACCACGCTGTTTCTTGCGATGTTTCCCAGACGCCATCGGTGCGCGCCACCATCAACCAGCGCACGACATTGGGCGCGAGTTGATTGTCGGGGTCGAGTTGTGCCAGCGCCAGCAGCGCAATCGCCGTCGAGCGCGTGTCGGTGTTCATCGACCACCAATCGCGGGCATCCTCCTCCCAATGTGCGCCTGTGGCGCTGAGTATCGCGCTGTTTTGCAGGTCGCTCAACAGCGTCTTGACCATCGGATCGTCGGCGCGTTCGTGCGCGATGGTCATAGCGAGCATCGCCCTGGCATAGCTGCTCAGTTTTTCGCGGAACGAACCAAGCGAAGCTAACTCCGCGGTATCCTGATCAGCTTTGTGCCAGCACATAGGCCAGGAACGCTTGTTCGTTGGCATCGGCGGCGCTGGTGGTCACATCGATGGGCGCGCGTTGAGTACGAAGATAATCACCACCTCGCTGCAACATACCAGCATCGACGGCGAAGCCCGCCGCTTTGGCCTGCGCCAACCCAAGCACCACATACGCGCTGATATGGGGATTCGATTCCTGGTCCTGCCACTCATCATCCGCCCACCAACCCCAGCCGCCATCGCCATGCTGGCGCAATGCCAGCCGTTCGAGCGCACGTCGCACCAGATCAGGCAGTTGCTTGTTCGAGCGTGGGGTTGCTGATGCCCAGACGCTGCATCGCCCGCACCGCCAGCACGTTCGGCAAGAACGCGCTGACGACGTGTTCGTTATCGCCGTCCAGTTCGTCCGCGAGGTTCTGCAACCCATCGCGCAGCCCTGCCGCCAACGATGGATCGAGGCGCAGCGTTACATCGCCGCGCCGTGTATCGAGGCTCGGCGGCAGCGCCACGATTTCGGTTCGTGCACCACCCGTAGTCAGTTCGCCGCCCGTTCCGGTCGTTTCGGGGACCGCATAGCGATACACTGGCAGCGTGCCTTCCGGTCCCGTCGCGAGGCGCGGTTTCGCGGCGTCGCTATAGGAGCCAGATACCGCACTGAACACCAGATCGGCGGCGCTCACATCGGCGACGGTGGCGTTCCACGTCACCTTGCGTTCCGCGCGTGCCGGAACATCGACCGTCACGGTCAGCGGCGTCGTGACCGTCAGTCCCTGGGTGCTGAGCGCCACCTCGGTGCGTAGCGGCTGGTCGGTCATGTTGGAGACGTTCGCCGCCAGTTCGACAACATCGTCCACGACCAGGAAGCGCGGCGTCACTGGCCTGATCAGCAACGGTTTCGTCGCCACAACTTGGGCGGTTGCTTCGCCGACGCGAGTATCGCCCGTGATCGCCGCGCCGCGCACCACCCAGGTTGTGAGGTTATCGGGCAGCGTGATGGCGACGGTTGCACGTCCGCTTGCGTCGGTCACAACGTCAGCTTTCCAGAAGGCCGTATCGGCGAAGTTCTCGCGCAGTTCGACGCCCGCCGGAGCGGCAGCAGCGCGGTTCGCCGTCTGCGTCCCCGGACGTCCATCGAAGCATCAGCGGCCGGAGCCGCCTCCGCAACAACCTCGCCGTCCATGCCGCCCGCCGCGCCTGCCGATCCGGTGGCGTTCGCAGCATTCTGTGCTGCGAGGCGTTCGAGCAGCTTTTCGAGCAGCCGATCCGCCGATGCGCTCAGGCCACTGGACGTATTGATACCTAGCCCGCGCTCACCATAGAACGCACGGCGTAGCACATCGGCGTCGCGTGGCAGCAGCGTCAGAATCGCCTTGTCCACCACATCGAGCGATAGCTCGGCGGCGACGGGCTTGCCCGCGCTGTCGCTGGTGGAAACGGTGTAACGCACGGTCGAACCGGGGAGTACCGCGGTGTCACCGTCACGTTGTCAGATTCACCGTGAGCGTTTGCGGCACCGGATCGACTTTCAGCGGTAACAAGCCGACCTTCTGATCGGCAGTACGCCGTTCGCCCGACGGTCCGGTGAACAGCATGACACTGACGTAGATGTTCGGCGCGTGTTCGGCAGTAATGGGAAGTTTGTAGACCGTGCTGGACGATGCGAGTTGCACTACCTCATGCTTGAGGATACCGCCGCGCTCCACCGTTACCAGTGCCCACGTCGGACCATCGAAAGGCGACGGGATCAGGATCGATGCGGTATCCCCCGGCTTGTACTGCGTGCGGTCGCTGATGAGCGTCATCTGATCGTCGTTGGTTTGTCGCCACGTGATATTGTCGCTGCCCGTCACCCACAGGAAGATGCTCGACGTGGATGTGCGGGTGCCGTCGCTGGTCTGCGCCGTCACCTGATACGAGCCGCCCTGGTCAGGTGTCCATCGAAAGACCGCCTCGCCGCGTGCGTCGGTCGTGACGGTTTGCCGGGTCACTGCGATGCGGCGCTCGTCGGTCTGCCACTCGCCGCCACCGTTGGCATCGGCGACGAAGCGGTTGGTCCATTCACGGCGTTCGACCGTCACCTCCACCCGTTGTTGCGAACGGCGCGTGCCGTCGCTCGCCACCGACACCATATCGACCGCGACAGGCTGCGCGGCGGTCGCCACGTTGGACGCCGTAGCGAGGCCGGTGTAGATGCCCGCCTGATGTACGATGGTTTCGCCGCGTCCCGAAAGCACGGCATTGTCCTTGCCGCTGGCGGTCGCCTCGAACTGCAAGCGCACCGAGGTGGTGATCGTCTGTCCGTCGTTCCAGCGCAGATTCGCCCCAACAGGAATGGTGATGTTGCCCTGCGCGTCAGTTTTCGCCGTTCCGGTCAGGATCGGCGTCGGGGGCGGCAGCGGACGCCACCAGCAATAGAAGCATTGCCAGGGATCGTCGTTATTGGTAAAGGTGTAACGCTCGAATCCGGCAGGCTCGAAGCGATATGGCTCCGCCAGGACATGCCATTCCACCGGAACATCGACCACGGGACCGCCGAAGAAGTAGCGGACCTGCGTCTGGGCTTGCAAAGCGTTGCCACGCACGGTTTCGGGCGCGGACGGTACGACCTTCACCTCGAACTCCGGTGCGCGGTAGGCCGCGACGGTGAACGAAACGTTGTGCTGGTCGTCGCCGATGAAGTACTGTCCCAACATCGCGCCTTCCGGCAGCGTCACACTGCCGAAGAACGTCCCGTTGCCGTTCAGTACCAGTCGCTCCCTGGCGATCTCGGTGCCGTCGGGCGAGCGCGTCACGACGTTGACTGGCGTTCCAGCGGCCGGCAACGAGTAGCGTCCGTCGTTGTCGTTGCGTAGCACACCCTTGAAGTGAACCACCTGACCGGGACGATAGATCGGCCTGTCGGTGTAGATCGTCATCACCTGCGGGGGCGCACCATAGGTCTGGTTGACACCGAAGTCATAGGGGGAGATGCCGCTGCCCCACGCGTCGCCCACCGCGCCATATGGCTCGCTGGCGAAGGCATAGCGTGAACTGGTGGTAGGTGCATCGAACGTGATGCGAGCGATGCCCGTCGCATCGGTGGTGGCCTTGCCTAGCTCCTTGTTCTCGCCGGAGTAAAAGAAGATCGGGATGTTGGCGGCGGGAGCGCCGTCACTCAGACGATTCACCCACACCAGTGCCTCGCGCTCGCCCGCTTTGAGCGTCATGTTGAGTTCGGATACGACGAGCGTGTGGTAGCGTTGCCAGGAGTCTTGCGGGTCAGTGTCTTCGAGCGCGACGAGGTACGCTCCCGGCGCGAGTTTACCGCCCCCTTCGACGAGATCGACACGGGTGACGGTTTCCTCGTTCAGCGCCGTCGTCATCGTGACGCTCCATCGCCGCACGAGACTGGCGGCGGACGGTGTGCGGTCGTACCAGTGTGGATTGATCACGTCGGCGGTGCCAACGCGATAGAGCGCCAGCGTCGCCCGTCCTTTGTTCACCGACCGTAGCACGATCTGCGTTGGACGATTGGCATCGTAGGTGCCGACCTGTCCTGGCACGACCATCTGGACCAAGGGCGGCAGGGCATCGGTGCGGAATCCTACGTCGAGGGTTTGTCCCGTCGTATTGCCATACGGATCGGCAATGTTGGGTCCAATCCTGACACGGTAGTCCGCGCTCGGTTTGATATCGAAGCTGATCGTAAACGAACGGTCGTAATCGTTGTAATAGGTGTACACACCAGTTTCCGACAGCGCCGGAGTTCCAGACAAGATTGTCCATGACGGTCGTGGGGTTGATCGGCGCATTGAAGTTGATCGTGAACGAGTTCGTATGGATTGGCCTTTTGTGCGCCGTTGCTCGGCGACGTGCTGACCACACGCGGCAACGGCACGGTACGGAATTGCCAGCGAAACGGCTGCGTGAGGCCGGACGCCGCGCCGTACTTCAGCGGTGTACACGGTGTCGAAGGCAAGGCGTTGGGTCGGCGTGAAGTAGAGCGTGTCGCCCACCGTCCCGACGTTCCCAGCGACAACGGTCTGTCCGGTAATCAGGCGGATGCTATCGGGACTGCTCGGCGCGGGCTGATTGAAGGTGACGGCGAGCGCGTCATCGACACCGAAAAGCTTCGCGTCCTGTTCGGGCAGCGTTTGCAGCACCTGCGGCTCCGCGACCGTGAACTCCCAGCGGTAAGCTTCGCGCAGTGGGCTACCTTCGGTGTCGGTGATTCCGGCATCGACCGTGGCGATGTAGCGCGTGCCACCTTCGAGCGCGGCGGTGGGACGAAACACGTACACCGAGGTGTTCAGCCATTCGCCCGTTCCCGCAACCGCCGCATCGCTGCCGTCCGGCATCAGGCGCAGTGGCTGTGGTTGCTGTGCCATCTGCGCGACCGACGTGAGAGCAACCACCGGACGGTTGAACACGACGGTTATGACGCTGGCGGCGGCAGTGTCGGTCGTACCTTGCGCCGGGATCACCTGCGCGACATCCAGGAATCCTGCGGTTGTGAAGCGGAATTGATAAGGCGAGCCAAGCACGGCGCCGTCTTCGGCGGTCGCTTCCTGCCCAAGCACCACGTCATATACCGCATCGCGGGTCCAGGGCGTGGCGGGCGTGAAGCTAACAGTGCGCGCATCGCTCCACGCGGTCGTCCCCTGCACGCCGGACACCGATAGCGCCTGTTCGACCGTCGCACGGTTCATCGGTCGGTCGAACACGAGCTTGACCAGACCATCAGGCGCGAGCGCCTCGCCACGGGCTGGCGATTGTTCGACGACGATGGGCGAAATGATATCTGCGGCGACGGCGGTGTATTGAAGACGCGGGCGGGTCGGTACGGGCGTGGCGGCAACCCTGGCGTTCGCCGTGGCGATAGGTGCTGTTGTTGATGCACCCGGGCGGTCGGCGTGGCGGCAGATGCCGCTGTAGGTTGCTGAACCACGACCGAACGGCTGGAGCGCAGCGCGGCGAACGCGAGCGCGGCAGCACCAATAACCATAAGCCCAACGACCAGCAGGAGACGATGGCGTGACATAGGCATAGTTCCTTAACAAAACTGGTTGTAGGAAAGACGTAGCGGCGCGCCGAAAAGTTCCCCGGTGCCCACACGAGAAGGCGAGCAGTTCAGCATGGTTATTTTCATTTGGCGAAAATAAGGAAGTGCTATTTTCATGTTAGACCTCCATGCGCTTTCCGGCACACCGCCGACATGAAAATGAGGTAAACTTCACCCCAACGGCTGGCGTTGAGGTCGACGCTTCCTTGGTGCCGCGAGTCTGAACGTTAGACAGACCCGGATGCTGTACGGCACACCACACTGTCGCCCCTGGTCCCACCGGGGAGCACGTACATCAGTATCGTTTGATGGCAGCATCCTGCCAGCCGGTTGTGTAGGAGGTTCCATGGACGTGCTCTATCCTAACTGCGCTGGTCTTGATGTCCACAAGAAGACGGTCGTCGTCTGTTGTCGCACGACTGCTCTTGATGGCACCATGACCAAGGAGACGCGTACCTTCTCGACCATGACGACTGATCTGTTGGCGCTCTCGGACTGGCTCACCAGCAACGGCATCACACATGTCGCCATGGAGAGCACGGGTGAGTTTTGGAAGCCGCTCTACAATCTGCTCGAAGGCAATTTCACGATCCTCAGTCGTTAATGCCCACCACATGCACAATGTTCCTGGCCGCAAGACTGATGTGAAGGACGCAGAGTGGATCGCCGACTTGCTCGCCCATGGCTTGCTGCGCGGCAGTTTCATTCCCCCGGAGCCACAACGCGACTTGCGCGACCTGACCCGCCAACGCACGATTCTGGTGCGCGAACGCGCAGAGGTCGTGCAACGGTTGCAGAAGGTGTTGGAGTGGGCCAACCTCAAACTGGCGTCCGTCGCCACGGATGTAACGGGGCGCTCGGCGCGGGCTATGCTGGAGGCGATTGTCGATGGCCAGAGCGATGTGAGCGTACTGGCCGAGTTGGCTCGCGGACGCATGCGCAGCAAACGGGCGGAGCTGGAGCGCGCACTCGTCGGGCGGGTGCGCGAGCATCATCGGTTCCTGATCGCCAAGCATCTGATCCATATCGACTTTCTGGACGAACACCTGGGCGACTTCGACGCGCAGATTACCGCGCACATCCATGCCCAGCCGCCGCTGCCGCCTCAGCCACCGCAGGATGGGAAGGTGGCGGACGAAGACTCGGCCGTGGCTCCGGCACACGCAGACACAGCCGCGATCGCGGAGGCGTCTGCGGCGGATGACCTACTGACCTGGGAAGGCGCGATTGCAATCTGGGACGGCATCCCAGGAATTGGACGGCGGGTCGCGGAACAATTGGTGGCTGAACTGGGCGTGAATATGGACCAGTTTGCGAGTGCGGCGCATGCGGCAAGTTGGGCCAAGTTGGCGCCGGGCAACAACGTGAGTGCAGGCAAACGGTATTCGTCCAAGATTGGCAAGGGCAATCAGTGGCTGCGCAGCACGCTGATCCAGGCGGCGCATGCTGCGGTCAAGGTGAAGGCCTCGTATCTGTCGGCGTTCTATCATCGTCTGGTGGCGCGGCGCGGCATGAAAAAGGCGATCGTGGCCGTTGCGCATAAGATCCTGACGATTGCCTATACACTGCTGCGCAAGCGCGAGGTCTACCAGGAGCGTGGAGCGGCCGCCGTGGACGAGCGGCGCAAGGACCAGATCGTCCACCGCATGCAGCGCCGGTTCGAACAACTCGGCTATAAAGTGCATCTCGAACCCATACCGCTTTTGGCAGCCTGACTGCCGGAGAACGGGATTTTCACATCAGGCCCTTTCGTGAAAATAGCCAGAGAACAGCGATGGTCACTTCATGCGAAAGGTGGGGCGTCGAGCCGTCAACCTTTCCGCGGACTTGATCGTTCAGCTTTGCCCGAACGCACGATCCAGAATCGCTACCCCCGTGCCGATGTCGTCCTCGGCTGCGATACGCTGCCCGATAGCTTGCGCCCGCTCGTGCATCGCCTGACCCTGCGCTCGGCGGCGAGGATGGATGAACGCAAGGAGCCACGACTGAGTGGCGCGTGTCCCGCACCAAGCGCGGCGATGCACTCGCCCAAAATCGCGGGTCGGCGCTCAGGAACGGCACCACCACCGAGGGGATGCCCGCCCGCAGCACGGCGGCGGTCGTCCCCGCCCCGCCATGGTGAACCGCCGCCGCCACCTGTGGCAGCAACCGATGGCGCGATACTTCATCGACGACCAGCATGGTGATACGCAACCAATTCTTCCATCGAGCGTCGAAGCTGTGTACACTATACGTAAGGATATCAGGCTATTCCATCGTTCGATCATCTATGAAAACGACATATTTTTTGCCGATTGCAGCAGTTCGGTACATGCGAATTGCCATCGTCACCTGTGCGTATCTGGTGCTGGTGGCACTCGTTGCGTGCGCTCCACTCGACGACGCGCCCGTCGAGGTGCGTGTACCAGGCCCAACCGCGCTCGTGCCGACGCTCGCTCCCACAAGCGTACCTCTCACGCCAACGATCACCCCTGTACCGCACCCGATTCGTTATACCGTCGGTCGGGCAATCGCGAGCCAGCAGTCCGCGCTGGAGAATGTGCGCCTGACGCTACGCGACGCGCTCCTCACAAACGAGGGGTTAGACCTCACGGTGGCGTTCGAAAATACCTCCGACACCACCTACACCGTTAGCGGGTTCGTGCCAGCCCACGACGCGCGGCTGGTCGATGCCTGGGGACAGCACTACGCGCCGCGCAATAACACGACCGACCTCCAAACCGTGAGCCCAGCCGATGGATTCGCTCCGGGCGGCGCGAATGCTGGCGTGTTGCGCTTCCCACGTCCCGATGGTCCACCACCCTACCAGTTGCTGATGCCAGCCTATGAACCGTTGAGTTTCGTGCTGGATCAACCCGCGACAGAGGCGACCGCCGTTCCCGAGATCGCAGCGGGCGAGTATTCGCTCGGCACGACCCTGCATAGCGCGGAACAAGCGCTGGCACCGATCAGCCTGGAAGTGCGCTCGGTCACGGTGGCGACGACCACACTCACCTTCGACGTTGCGTTTGTCAATCGTCAGCGCCAATCCTATCGTGTGCGCGGTATCAACGGCACCAACGCCTGGTTGCTGGCAGACGACGGCACGCAGTATCGCCCGATCACGGTCAGCGACACGCTGGCACAGTCGATCACTCCCGGCGATGCGTGGCGACCGGGTGGCGAGAACACTGGCACGCTTACTTTCCCGCGTCCCGCCGACCTGCGCGGCGCTCGACTTGTTTTCGCCAGCTACGAAACCCTGGTGGTCAGTTTCGCGTCGGATGGCGCTGTTGCCGCACATGTCGCCTCATCACCCATCACTGCCCGCACGCCAGCTCCGACCGCAGCAAACACAGACGCGGCTTTCGTAGATTTAACCCGCCTGTTGGCTCGGCAGGCCCAGGCGTTGCTGGCAAACGACACCCAGGCATATCTCGCCGCGTTCGCGCCAGCCGCGCAACCCGACCAGCAAACGCTGATGGAGCGGCGCGAAGCTGTCCCGCTGGCATCGTATGAATTAGCGATTGCATCCGAGGCGACGCTGGATGGTGCCGAGGAGGGGACGCTGCAAGGGATCGAGGTTGATGTCCGTTATACGTTGCACGATGTGCCGGGCGACAGCCGCTTCTTTGGATCATTACGTTACGATTTCACGAACGACGGCACTGGCTGGAAGATCGCCGCGATCCAGCCGGGGCAAACACCACCGTTCTGGCAAACTGGCGATGTCGCGCTGACGACGACCGAGCATTTCCTGATCTTCACACGCCCGACCATCGCGCAGGACATTGCGGCTCTGCAAGAGGAAGCCGAAGGAGCGTACCAGAGTTTGCGCGAACGTGGCTTACCGCTGGAATCACGCTACGTCGCTTATGTTGCCGACACCACGGAGGACTTCACGACGCTGACGGGACGCTCGACCGGGGTACTCGGCGTCGCCTTCTGGCAGTACGAGATCAACGGCGATGCCTTCGCCGTCCTCAGCCGCGCCTTCTACATCAACGCCGCCGCGTTCGCGGAGCGCGAAGGGCAAGCGCGACGAGCGACGATCGCGCACGAACTCGCCCACCTCGCGCTCGCCGACCAGACACGTCCTTTCACCCCTGCCTGGCTCAAGGAAGGGATCGCCGTATATTTCGAGGATGAAGATGTCTCAGCCGTGCGCCGCCAGCTGGTTACAAGCGGAATGATCGACCAGTTCTCGTTGTCATCGCTGACGCAAAACGGCTCGTTACTCGAACATGCTGAACAGGCCGAGCGTATCAGCTACGCATATATCTATAGTGGTGCGACGATCGAATACCTGGTGCAGCGCTTCGGTGAGGCCGCTGTTCTCGACCTGTACCGCTCCTATACCGAGATTCCAGTCGACCAAGTACGAACGCTGATGCCACGATCAACCGAATCCGGCACCGAGGTCAACGCGACCGTCCTCGATCTCGCGGCGACACGCACCGACGAGACGCTGGTTCGTTTATTTGGTCTCACCACCGCGCAGCTTGACGCGGCGGTCAAGGAATGGTTGCGAACACAAGCATGAACATGCGTAGTGCATCGAACTTGGAGCGTGGAGAGTTGTCGGGATGGGCTCGCAGGCTCCACATTCCATTGGAGGATATATGACGACACCCCAACGGCAACGCTATATGCTTCTGGGTGCATTGGTAGCCGCAGTGGTTATCACAGGCATGTTTGGCGTTCGCGCCTTCCATTCAGCACGGCATTTTCGGGGCGGTCCAGTCCGCGAGATTCGTCCCTGGATGCCGATTCGCATGATCGCTCGCGCGTATGATGTGCCGCCGCCTGTTCTGCTCGACGCCCTGGGATTACAACCCGATAGCCCCGACAGTCGTGCACCGATCAACACCATCGCACGCCAGCAGAATCGTCCGGTCAGCGAGGTCATCACGACGCTTGAACAGGCCATCGAGAAGTTTCATGCCGCACCTCGTGATCTGCCACCGACGCCACCAACGCCACCGACGCCGCCAACGCCCGCCGCCGATCGAGGGAACGCAGCGTACACATGAGTAACATTCAAGATCAACTTCTTTCCGCTCTGGTGCAGTATGGATTTCCGGTGTTGTTTGGCACTGTGCTGATCGCGGCGGTCGGCGCACCGCTACCCGTTAGTTTACTGCTCGTCGCCGCTGGATCGTTCGTGGAACAGGGAGTCTTTCCATATTGGTGGATCATCGTCGTGACGGCGGTGGCAGCGGTGGCGGGCGACAACATCGGTTATGGCCTTGGGCGATGGGGCGGGCGACCCGTCGTAGAGCGCATCGCAGGCTGGGTTGGCGGCACGGACCAGGTGGCAAAGCGGAAAAGCTCGCCGAGCGCTGGGGCGGGCTAGGTATCTTTTTCAGCCGCTGGCTGGTAAGCCCGATTGGTCCCGCGATCAACCTGACCAGTGGTATCGCCGCCTATTCCTGGCTGAAGTTTCTGATGCTCGATGTCGCGGGCGAGCTCGTATGGGTGATGCTATACGTCACGCTCGGACGGATGTTCAGCGACCGCGTTGAGGCGGTCAGCGACCTGCTGGGCAATCTCACCTGGGTGATCCTGGGCGGCTGTGCGGTGGTCTTTCTGCTGTGGAAGCTTATCAACATATTCCGTCTGGGTAACGCAGACGTGTCCACCGTCGCCGTTACGAACGATGGACACGAGTCTTCAAGCGAGCTAGCCGCCGGATGCTTGCAGGGCAGCTAGCACAGCCCCGGAGCTACGGTCGCCAGAGCGGATGGGTGCCACTGTCGAGAACACGTCGCGGCTCACCGTTGTTGGCGATCACCCAGATGCCGTCCGTTGTGCTGCCGGTTTCGTTTCTGCTCCATATGATCGCGCCATCCAACGACCAATCGACACTGGTGATTCCGGCTCCGGTGTGAACCGTCGCGGGAACTGCGTTGGAGTCGGCGAAATTGATGCGCGAAATAGTGCTGTTCTCGTGCGGGATGCAATCGAAGCTGGAAAGCACCAGCGCTTCGTCGGCATTCCAGGCGATATCGTAGGCACATCCTACGCCTTCAGGCAGATAGGTTTTCGCCAGGTCTTTCGAATCCTTTTCACCAAGTTTGCCGAGCAGTACATACCGCCCGCGTCCCGTCGAAACCGCTAGCGCCCACTCATTCTTGTTGTGAAAGCGCAATGCCGTCGGTCCGACCAATCCCGCCGGTTCGCTATGGACGACAGTATCTTTGGCGTTCGTATGCTTCACGATGTCGAGCGTCGGCTCGGTATCGTCCTTGCTGCGTCGCACAAAGTACAGCGTTCCGTCAGAAGCATACGCAGGAAACGCATCGTTCTCGTCGCCGCTGGTGATTTCGGTCAGCTTCCCATTGCGAACGTCAACCACCGATATATCGGTGGCATTCTCGTCACCACTAGCGAACGCGATACGCCGCCCATCCGGCGACCACGCAAATCGCGCACCGTTCCTAGCTTGGTAATTGGCGTCGATTTTGTGGCAGCAAGATCACGCAACCAGATGTCGCCCTCGTCCAGATAGGCGATCTCACCTTTGAGTTTGGCGTCAACCTGAGGTGTTGCGGAGGGCACAGGAGCGGTGATGCCATCGTACTCAAGTGCGGCGACCGATTGCTGATGTGTGGGAAAACGGCGAACAATCGCGATCAGCAACAGGCGGTCACGGGCCATCTCAACCACATAGTTCAGAGGGCGTCCTTGCTCCACCTTTTGTGATTCGTAGGTACGAGCGGGGAAACCCGCGACCGTTACTTTCTCAACCGTTGCGTCATTGACAGCGGACGAGCCATCAGCATCTCGCACGGTGTCGAGCCATGCCTCCGCTCCACCCTCGAATTGTATGATGGTATAACGCATCACATCCGCTTGTTCGTCGTCATGGCCTTCGACCAGTAACTGAGCGACGACGGGTGCATCGTTGATTGTTTTGTTTGGCTCGTCTGGTTGGCGGTCGTCGTAGCCATTCGGTATCGGGACGACGAAGCCCTGCCATGGAACGACCTCGAAGTCACCGGGCAACGGGTCGATCCCCGCTGTGGTAGCGGTTGGCTTCGGCGTACTGGTGACAGTGGGGTCGGGTGTTGCCGTGGCGGTCGGTTCCAGTGTCGCCGTAGCAGTTGGCTCCGGTGTCGCCGTCGGTGTGCGCGTCGGCAACGGTGTCACCGTCGCGATGCCGCTTGGCATCTCCGGCATGACGGTTTCCGTTGGTGGAATATCTGTCGGCAGCGTTTCCGTCGGTGCACTGGTCGGCGCGCTGGTGCGCGTCGGCACCAGCGTTGGCACGATCACGGTCGCGCCAGGCGTCTGTGTTCTGGCAACGCCAGTCGTGGTCGCGATGACTTCGGCAGGAGACCGTGTGGGTATGCTGCTTTCCTCGGACGACCGACCACAGGCCGTCAGCACCATCAGCATCGCAACGAGCAACAAACGATAGAGCATACGATTGCCTTCCATAAGCCTTAATAGACATATCTGCATCAATGACGTGCGCCGAAACCTGACGGTTCCACACGCTCGTTCGTCGTTACAAGGAGTTTAACTTCATATCCGATGCCAGCAGCATGATGGGAGGCTGAAGCCCGTATTATGCGGCGACCAGCAACCACCGAAGAATGACATATGCATAAGATACATATGCCCTGCTTCGCCGATGTCCTTATCGGGCGTTCTCATCCTCGAAGCGACCAAAGAAACATATTGACAGACGTTTCGAGCGGTGCTATTCTGAATCTGGTTATACGAATAACCATGCGGACATACGGTGTGGCAAAGAACATGGCAAAGAAGCTCCGTTCTACGACAGCGCAAGATGTAGCCAAGGCTGCGGGTGTCTCGCAGGCTACCGTTTCGTACATTCTCAGTGGACGGCGCAGCGGAGCGCTCCGCATCAGCGAGCCGACCCGCGAACGAGTTCTCGCCGCCGCCGCCGCCCTCGAATACGTCCCCAACCAGACCGCACGTGGCCTACGTCGTCGCCAACTTGAACGAATTTGTATCGTGCTGCCGGACCTCACGGCACCGACGATTAATACCCTGGTGCGCGACATCCAGCGTGTCGCTACGCAGCACGGCTATACAGTCGTGACAACCCTGGCGGAAACTATCGCCCAAGAGCGCACGATTCTACGGCAACTTCGTGCCGGTCTCGCCGACGGTGCGATCTTCAACAGTCCCAGTCTCCTCGACGCCGAAGAGTTCGTCGCGGCATCACAACATTTTGCGCTCGTGCTGATGAGCAACCACGTCCACGATCCTACGTTGGACCTGGTACGCACGATGAGTACCGGCGAATGTCGTGGAGCGGTCGAGTATTTAATCGAGCGTGGACATCGGCGCATCGGCTTTATCGGCATTTGCGGCAACGACCTGGGACGCGAGGAACGTTTGAAGGGGTATTGCGAGGCGCTCGAACGAAACGGTATTCCAGTCGATCCGCGCCTGATCGAAGGCGTTGGCACATCACGCGAGCAAGCCTATCACGCTGCCCAAACACTGATGGCGCTGGACACGCCGCCGACGGCGATCTTCGCGGCATCAGATGTCGCGGCGATCAGCGCTATATGGGCGGCACGCGATGCCGATCTCCACGTACCTGACGATCTGGCGATCATCGGCGTTGGGAATATCCCCGAAGGGCTGATCATGCATCCACCGCTAACCACCGTCGGACCAACCGACCTTGATTTTAGATTCATCGGCGACATGTTGTTCAGCCGCCTGAGAGGCGAGGCACCGGCGGAAGGTCGTATCGTCCGACAGCAATCGATGCTGATCCTGCGCGGATCGGCTTAGCGCATTTAGTACGTTTGACCATCGTTCGGGCAGCGTTGGCAGCCTCGCCGACGCCGCTATGCGAACAACTGAAGGGAGCCGATGTGACGACGATAGCACAACGGACCGGACCAAGTTCGGCACAGTACGATCGTTCTGCACGCCGCCGTGCGGAACGTAAGCGCAACCTGGAGGGATGGCTGTTTGCCTCGCCCTGGATCATCGGCTTCGTGCTATGGACGCTCGGACCGATGGTCGCATCATTCATCCTGGCCTTCACGGAGTGGGATCTGGTGCAGCTCCGCCGCGTTGGGTTGGGCTGAACAACGTCAACGAAATGCTGCATGACCCGGTCCTGTTGCTGTCGCTCAAAGTCACCACGCTTTATGCCATCATTAGCGTTCCGCTGCACCTGATCATCGGACTTGGCTTGGCGATGCTGCTCAACACCAAGATCGCCGGACTACGCTTCTATCGCACCGCGTTCTATTTGCCGTCGGTGCTGTCCGGCGTCGCAGTCGCGCTGCTATGGCGCTGGTTGTTCTCGACCGAGTTCGGCCTGTTTAACCTGCTGCTATCGCTGGTCGGCATCCAGGGTCCGAGTTGGCTGGGTAGCGAACGATGGGCGCTGCCGTCGCTGATCCTGATGAGCCTGTGGGGCGTCGGCGCGGGCACGATCATCTATCTGGCGGGCTTGCAGGGCATCCCAACGGATCTGTATGAGGCAGCCGAGGTGGATGGCGCTCGCGGCTGGGCGCGTTTCCGCTGGATCACACTGCCACTGATGACGCCCGTGTTGTTCTTCCAGTTAATCGTCGGCATCGTCGGCGCGCTCCAGATTTTCACCCCCGCCCTGATCATGACCAACGGCGGGCCGAACAACGCCACCAACTTCATGCTGTTGTATCTGTACCGCAACGCGTTCCAGTATTTTCGCATGGGCTATGCCAGTGCGATCGCCTGGGTGTTATTCCTCTACATTCTGATCCTGACGTTGCTTGTGTTCCGCTCATCGGCTGCCTGGGTGCATTACCAGGGCGACCGGCACTAAAGGAACAACTTATGACATCAACACCGCAAAGCGTTCAAGCACCCGCCTTCAATCGTCGCCAGCGCCGCCGCATCGACCATGCCTTGATCCATATCGTGCTGCTCGTGTGCGTAAGCGTTATGTTCATCCCGCTGGCCTGGACGATATCGACCTCGCTCAAGAGCGTGAGCGAGATTTATCTGTTCCCCCCAAAGTGGATTCCCGAGCCAGTGCGCTGGGAAAACTACCGCGAAGCCGTCAACGCGATTCCGTTCGTGCGCTATTTTCTCAATACGCTGCTGATCACCGTGCTTTCGATCGTCGGCAAGGTCTTTTCGGTCACACTCGTCGCCTTCGCCTTTTCGCGTCTGCGCTGGTGGGGTCGGGACGTGCTGTTTCTTGTGATGCTATCGACGCTGATGCTGCCGCCACACATTACGCTGATCCCGCAGTTCATCTTATTCAAGCAACTGGGCTGGATCGACACATTTCTGCCGCTGATCGTGCCGGATTTCTTCGGCGGTCCGTTTCTGACGTTCCTGGTTCGGCAGTTCTTTATGTCAGTACCGTTCGACCTCGACGATGCCGCACGTATCGACGGCTGTTCGAGCTTTGGGGTCTACTGGCGCGTCATCATGCCGCTGTCAGTTCCGGCGATCATCGCCGTGGTGATCCTGGTGTTCAATAATTCGTGGAATGATTTCCTTCATCCGCTGATTTATCTGCAAAGCTCCAAAAACTTCACGCTGGCGCTTGGTTTACGGCTGTTCCAGGGCGAAGCCAGCACAAGCTGGCATCTGCTGATGGCAGCATCCGTATTGACCATGCTACCAGTGCTGTTGCTCTTCTTCGTCGCCCAGAAGTATTTCATTCAGGGCGTCGTGTTCACAGGCGTGAAGGCATAAGTACGCCGCTGAGGATGGATGGCGACACTGGTTCATCCGAGTTGGTTATTCGTCCTTCATCATTCGTGGTTGGTCGCTCACAGGTTACAAAGGAGATATCATGGAACAACGTCGTCAGATAAGCCGGCGCGGGCTTTTGAAAGCCGTCGTCGCCGCAACAGCCGGAATCAGTGGACTGGTTGCTTGTGGAGCGCCAGGGGCAACCGCGCCGGAAAGCGCAGCACAACCGACAACCGCAGCAGCGGAGCCGACAACCGCAACAGGCGCGGGAACGGCGGCGACGACTGCCGCGGAAGTAACCACGGCACCAGCGGCTCCCGCCGGTGAGCAGGCGAGCCTCACTTTTGTGTGCGACACGATCAACGAGGCGCACACCAAGCTACGCGACCAATGGACCCAGCAGTTCATGGAAGCGAATCCGGGCATCACAGTCTCGCACCAGGTCGTGCCACAAGATTACGCCATCCGTATCCAAACGCTATACGCGGCGGGAACACCGCCCGACATCTACCGCTATTTGCAGGAGAACACGCCGATCGTCACAGTCGTCGAGAAGAACCTGCACCTCAAACTGGACGAGTTGATCGCCGCGGATAATTACGACCTGTCGGATTTCCGACCAGATGCGGTGGAACTGTATCGCTGGAACGGCGGGATGTATGGCCTTCCCCGCGATTATGGCAACCAGAACCTGTTCTATAACATCAACCTGCTCAACGAAGCGGGTGTCGCGTTGCCGACCGCCGATTGGACCGACAAGAGCTTTACCTTCGAAGTCCTGCGTGACATGGCGACGAAGCTGACCAAAAAGACCGGCGACCGCACGACACAGTGGGGCTTCCTGATCAATCGTGGCTGGCGGCCCTGGGCAAGCTGGATCTACAACAACGGTGCGTCAGTCGTGGAGCGCGACGACAACGGGTTGGCGACCGCGATTTCACTCACGGAACCAAACGCTGTCGAGGCGTTGCAATTCATCCAGGATATGATGTACAAGGACCAGATCGCACCGAAGCCCGACGTGGAAACCGAAACGGGCGGCTTCGAGTTGTTCGCCAGCGGTCGCGTGGCGATGATGATCAACAACCCATCGTCGATCAGCCAGTACCGCACCATCGAATCGTTCGAATGGGACGTGGCGACGTTGCCGATTGGCAAGGCCGAGCGACGGGGCACGGGCGGCGGTGGTAGCGGCTGGGCGTCAGCATCCGCGACCAAGGCACCACAACAGGCATGGGAGTTCCTCAAGTTCTTGACCAGCAAAGACGCTGAACTCGCCGAAGTCGCGATCGGTGCCACAACACCAGCGCGCATATCGGTGGTGACATCGCCGGAGTTCCTCGATCCGAGCAAGCCGCCCAAGCATACGTCAAGGCCTTTGCCGACGCGCAGGAATACGTCGTGCGCGATCCGGTCAACGCACGCTGGCCTGAAGTGTTGCAGCGCGTCGTCACGACCAACATGGACCAACTGTGGAGTGGCGCGATGACAGGCGAGCAGGTGGCGCAGGCGATCAAGAGCGCGGGCGATCCACTCCTCAAAGGGTAGGTCATACCTGGGGTGAATGGCGCGTGTACCATTCACCTCCAGCGCTCACAATCATTGATAGTTCGTAGGACGCACCACGCATAGCCGTGGAACACCGGGTCATCGTTGCTCATGCATCGACGCACACGGAAGGCCATCATGCGTGCTGCACACACCGTCAGATGATGTAGTGGCCCGCCTCGGTGGTCCGTGGTCAGTTGTCGGTGGTCAGCTATAGGAGTTTTTGATGTCGCCCACTCGCGAGGGTCAACCCAACGTCGTCGTTTTCTTCACCGACCAACAACGCTGGGACTCGACCGGAGTCCACGGTAATCCACTCGACCTGACGCCCAACTTCGATCATATGGCGCAGACCGGCACACACCTGAGCGCGATGTTTACGCCACAGCCGGTGTGCGGTCCTGCCCGCTCATGCTTACAAACGGGCATGTATGCCACCAGCAGCGGCTGCTATCGCAACGGGATTCCGCTGCCCGAAGGCACGACCACCGTCGGGCAATCGTTCCGCGACGCCGGATACGCGACCGGATACATCGGCAAATGGCACCTCGCCAGCGCCGACCCGGTGCCGGAAGCCGGACGCGGCGGCTATGAGTACTGGCTGGCGGCGAACACACTTGAGTTCACCTCGGATGCCTACGATGCCGTCATGTACGACAACGATGGCGAGGCAGTAAAACTTCCAGGCTATCGCGTCGACGCCCAGACCGACGCCGCGATTCGCTTCATCGACACGCACAAAGAAGAACCCTTTTTCTTATGGTTGTCGTTCCTGGAACCACACCACCAGAACCACCGCGACGATTATCCAGCGCCACGCGGCTACGAACAACGCTACCGCAGCCGTTGGACACCGCCCGACCTCGCGGCGTTAGGCGGATCGTCACAGCAGCACCTCGCGGGTTATTGGGGTATGGTCAAGCGATTAGACGAGGCACTAGGACGACTGATCGACGCGCTGGCAAGCCTTGGTCTGGAGGAAAACACCATTGTCGTGTTTACCTCGGATCATGGCTGCCACTTCAAGACCCGCAACGGCGAGTACAAGCGTTCGTGCCATGATAGTTCGATTCGGATTCCAACGGCGATTCAGGGGCCGGGCTTCGACCAAGGGCGCAACGTGCGTGAACTGGTCAGCCTGATCGACCTACCGCCGACGTTGCTCGACGCCGCCGGAATCGCGATCCCTGAGCAGATGCAGGGCCGCTCGATCCTCTCGCTCGTCGATGGCGGTGATCCGGCATGGCCCGAGGAAGCCTTCATCCAAATCAGCGAATCGGAGGTCGGGCGGGCGGTCCGCACCCAACGCTGGAAATACGGCGTGGTCGCCCCCGACAAGCATCCATGGAACGACGCCGGATCGGATCACTATGTGGAAACGTACCTCTACGATCTCATGGCTGATCCCTATGAACTGGTCAACCTAGTGGGACTAGATTCGCACCGCGAAACAGCGGACGTGCTACGCGATAGGCTAATTCGGCGCATGGTCGCGGCGGGTGAGGCCGCACCGACGATCGAGCCAGCGCCAGCGCGGCATCTGATGCAGCGCAAGGTATCAACCGCTGAGGCACATTCTTAGGACATCAAACCATCGAAAGCACAACGAGGGCGGCCGCAAATGCAGCCGCCCTCGTTGTGATCTAGACGTGCCTACTTCTCGCCACTATCTCCACCATCGCCGGTGACGCGGGCAGGCGCACGCGTGATGTTGCTGGCGGGGACCGCAGTTTCCCGTCGCTGGATGACCTTCTCCGGCTTATCCTTCTTGGGTTTCTTTTTCGCTTTATCTTTGTTGCCCCCACGGTCGCCGCGAAGGTCTAGGGGTTGTGGTGCGTACATCCTGGCACACTCCTTTTGTGACGTAAAACTCTCACATGCTTATGCTACGCCTATGTGTCAAGTCGTGTGCCAGCATTAGCATATATGAAGCGTTTGGGCGCTGCACGGACATACGCGAGAAGCGAACAAGGCCAATATCAACGCTTCATTGCACCTTGATCCACGCACATATTCTCGGTATCATTGCTTTTACGATAGCGAACTGCTATACTAATTCGCACACTTGTTCGCGATGCAGCCCACAACTAGTGCCGATTGTTAGACCCAACGGTTGCTGGTTGCGCGGGCGTTTTTGTTGCTCAAAGACGACCTTTCGGCTGCTTCAAGCGTTTCTTCGAGGAATGCATGGCAAAAGATCAGATCGTCATCAAAGGTGCTCGTGAGCACAACCTTCGTAATATCGACGTCGACATTCCCCGCGACAAACTTGTCGTTCTCACGGGCGTTTCCGGCTCAGGAAAGTCCTCGCTGGCGTTCGACACATTGTTCGCGGAAGGACAACGCCGCTATGTCGAGTCGTTGTCGAGCTATGCACGCCAGTTTCTTGGGCAACTAGAAAAGCCACAGGTCGATTTTATCGGCGGCCTGTCGCCCGCCATCGCGATCGAGCAGAAATCGGCATCGAAGAACCCACGTTCGACGGTCGGCACCGTCACCGAAATCTATGATTACCTGCGTGTGTTGTTCGCGCGCGTTGGCGTTCCGCATTGTCACCAGTGTGGCAAGGAGATCGGATCGCAGACAGCGGAGCAGATGGTCGATCGGGTACGCAGCCTCGCGCCGGGCACACGCTTCATGGTGCTGGCTCCGGTGGTGTCGAGCCGCAAGGGTGAGTACAAGGATATCTTCGCCGAGGCCAAGGCCGAAGGCTTCTCCCGCGCGCGTGTGGACGGCGAAATCCGCGACCTTCAGGACGACATCAAGCTCAACAAGAAGGTCAAGCACTCGCATCGAGATCGTGGTCGATCGTCTGGTAATGCCCCGATCCCAACGCACAAGAAGATCGCGACGAGCCGCCGGCGATGGTCGGACTCGCCGAAACTCCTGCCACCTATACCGCTTCGACGCCATGGGCGGACGCAGAACCCGATGCTGATTTCCTGATGCGCCTGACAGGCAGCATCGAAACCGCTCTGCGCATGAGCGAAGGCACGGTGGTTATCAGTGTCGTGGATCAACCCGCGGATCGGCGATGATACCGACGCACCGCGCGAATGGCTGATGAGCGAAGAATACGCCTGTGTGACCTGTGGCATCTCGTTCATGGAACTCACACCCGCGATGTTCTCGTTCAACGCACCGCAGGGCGCATGTGCTGGCTGTTCCGGCCTTGGCACACGGCTCGAAGTCGATCCCGACATGGTGGTACCGAACCCTGACCTGAGCATCCATGAGGGTGCCGTGACATACTGGGGCGAGCTACGCAAGAAGCAGGATGGCTGGGGCTATCGTTCGCTGGCGAGCATCGCCAGGCACTTCGAGTTCAGTCTTGATACGCCCTGGAAGGACCTATCAGCGCGCGCGCCAAGCAGGTGCTGATCTATGGCTCAGGCAAGGAGCGCATCCGCCATACCTGGGATTCCAGCAATGGACGCGGCGAGTATTCGCGTCCCTGGGAAGGGCTGGCGAGCGAGATCACGCGACGCTTCCAGCAGACCGGCAGCGAAGGCATGCAGGAACACTACCGCGCCTACATGAGCGAACAGCCGTGTCCACAATGCCACGGCGCGAAGCTTCGTCCCGAAAGCCTGGCGGTGACCGTCGGCGGCATGTCGATCAACGACACCTGTGCTCTCACCATCGACCAGACCTATACGTGGGCCTGTACGCTGGCGGGCGAAACCGACGGCTGGTACGGACAGTTCGACCGCAACGCTACCGATGGCATCACGGAGCGTGTCGAACAGCTAGATGACTACCGTCTTGCAGGTCTCCGGTGAAGTGCTGAAGGAGATTCGCGAACGATTGGGCTTCCTGCTCAACGTCGGTCTGCACTACCTGACGCTTGACCGTTCGGCTCCATCGCTTTCGGGCGGTGAGGCGCAGCGCATCCGGCTGGCATCGCAGATCGGATCGGGCCTGGTCGGCGTGATGTATATCCTGGACGAGCCGAGCATCGGCCTCCATCAGCGCGACAACCGCAAGTTGATCGACACGCTGATCAAGCTACGTGACCTGGGCAACACGGTGTTGGTGGTGGAACACGACGAAGATACGATGTGGGCATCCGACTGGGTGATCGACTTTGGTCCGCGTGCTGGCATCCATGGCGGCATGGTCGTCGCCGCGGGAACACCCCAGCAGGTCGCCGCAGAATGGCTCGCTGACCGGTGGCTACCTATCGGGCAAGCACACCATCGCCATACCGGAGAAACGACGCACACCCGAAGGGCGAGCTTAGTCCCTACGAGGTGCGGTTCACAACAACCTGCGCAACGTCGATGTAGATTTCCCACTGGGCGTGATGGTATCGGTCACAGGTGTTTCGGGCTCGGGCAAGTCATCGTTGATCACGGAAACGCTGTACCCGGCCCTGGCAGCCGAGCTCAATCGCGCACAGGTTCGCGCCGGCAAGCATGAAGCGCTCGACGGACTGGAACAACTCGACAAGGTCATCAGCATCGACCAGCAGCCGATTGGACGCACGCCGCGCTCCAATCCCGCGACCTACGTCAAGCTATTCGACCTGATTCGCGAGGTCTTCGCGATGTCGCCGGAAGCCAAACTACGTGGCTACGAGCCGGGACGATTCTCGTTCAACGTCAAGGGTGGACGCTGCGAAGCCTGCGAAGGCAACGGCGAGAAGAAGATCGAGATGCACTTCCTGGCGGATGTGTGGGTCACCTGTACGGTCTGCAAAGGCAAGCGCTACAACCGCGAAACATTGCAGGTCAAGTACAAGGGCAAGAGCATTGCGGATGTACTGGAGATGGATGTGGAAACGGCGCTCGAATTCTTCGAGAACGTGCCGCGTATCCGCCGCATCCTGCAAACGCTGCACGACGTTGGCCTGGACTACCTCAAGCTCGGACAATCGGCGACGACCCTTTCGGGCGGCGAGGCGCAACGCGTCAAGCTGGCGAAAGAACTATGCCGTGTCGCGACGGGACGCACGATCTATATTCTGGACGAGCCGACGACAGGATCTACATTTCGCCGATGTTCAGCACCTGCTGCATGTGTTGCATCGTCTGGTCGACGCTGGAAATACCGTGCTGGTGATCGAGCATAACCTTGACGTGATCAAATCGTCGGACTGGCTGATCGACCTTGGGCCGGAAGGTGGCGCTGGCGGCGGCATGGTCCTGGGAGCAGGATTGCCCGAAGACCTCGCCGAGATCGAGGCGTCGCATACCGGCAAGTTCCTCAAGGAGATTCTCGACCGGGCGCGTAACGCTCGCGTGCAGAAAGAAGCCGAGGAAGAGTTGCGGTCGTTCGAAGAAGACTACTGCGATCCCGCGCTTCCCACCATCGCGGAATCCATCACCGCCGAAGCCGCATAGCGCACCCAAACCGTTGGCGAAAAGCAGGGTATGATATGCTTTTCGCCGACCACCCCTGGGGACGCTGTGAAACATCACCAACCACATTATCCTACGCATAATCCGACCGCCCTCCGTATGCGCACGGTCGGGTTTCGTTGCGTTCCCATTGCATGCGCACGGCGAACACCGTGTTCCTCACAGATTCACCCTCCCGGCATCCTATGAGCATAGCGACCATGCTACAGATCGACGATCTGGTTAAGATCGTGACGGCGAAGTTGGAGATGGAAGGAACGTTCAAGTCCTTCCGCCTGCGCAACTATAGCTATCAGGGACGGGAGGGTGCGTTCGATCCGTCGAACAGCATGTTGTTCGAGTTCCCCGCACCAGCACAGACCAGCGATACGCTCGCCACCTACCGCATGTTGCTCGGTATGGGGCTTCACCAGGAACGTGAGTTCTCGACCGAATCTTCGCCACGAACTGAGCCGGATTCAAAAGCGCGATGGCATTGATAAAATCGTATTGTGGTCGTCGGTGACATTGGAAGATGCTACGCTTCACGAACTCAAAGCGCTTGGCGTGACGATTTTGGGCTGTCCCATGCCGACGAGTGAAGATATTCAGAGCAAAGCGATCCTGCATTTCATCCCGATCAACGGCGAGCCGCTCGATTACTCGCTGCGGATCAACCACATCGCGGAATACCTGGTCAAACGCTCGAAGCAACTCTTTCATCTGGTGCTTTCGGAAATTTCCGCGCCAATCTTCGACGAACACTATGCCAAAGATAAAGTCGCCACCCGTGCGGTTATGCGCTACGAAGAAACGTGCCTTGCGAAGTTGCTACGCCGCTTGCAACACGAAGGCAGAACCAGCATCGCCGTAGACGTTGGCTGTGGAACGGGACGGCACAGTTTCATGCTGGCACGCTATTTTGACGAGGTGTACGCCTTCGACTTCTCGCCCAAGATGATTCTGGAAGCCACAGCCAAGCAAAGCGAACTCGGCGACACACGTATCCAGTTCAGCGTGGGCGACTTCGAATACGAGCGGATCCGTGACGAAAGCACCTTCCACGGCGCATGTGATCTGGTGGTAGCAAGCTTTGGCATGGGAAGCTTCATCGAGGATACGACCCAGATGCTCCGCCGTTTGCATGACTGGCTCAAGCCGGGTGGCTATCTGTTCATTTCGTTTTATAACGAGAACTCGATTACGTCGAAGCTTACCCCGACCTGGCGCGACACCTCATTTTCAGCCGACATCGACGCGGAACACCATACATTGAAGGTCGAACTGCCCGGCGCGATCAAGTTCAACATCTTCTGCCGACCCTTCAACGATGGTACACGCGGTGAGATCAACAAAATTTTCAACATCGACGACGTGTATATGTATCCGACGGTCATGGCGCTCCTGCCGAACGAGTTGTTACAAGATCGATTGGCGTTGCGCCTGTTCAGCTACATCGACGAAATGCTGGCAGATACCAAACGCCTGCAACGCTTTGGCGATCCGCAGGAGCAGGGCATCGGCGACAATAACTTTGGCTATTATGTAATCGTGGTGGCGCACAAGCCCGAAAGCCCCACCGACGGCTATGCCAAGGTACAAGCGCAACTGGAAGCGGCCCAACCGTTGCGCTACGAGATCATCGAACACCAGCCAGTGTTGTCAGCCGAGGATTTCCGGCGCGAGGTTGGGCGTACTATCGACCCGGCGGCATTGGTCAAGACGATCATCTTCAAGGACGGCAAAACCAGCGAGTTCATCGTGGTCGTGCTGACATCTGCCAAGATGGTCGATAAAGACATTCTGGCGACCGTGCTCGATATTCCCAAACGTCGCATTAAGTTCGCGTCGGAAAAGGAGGTGCTAGCCCTCGGCTTCCCCATCGGCGGTATCGCGCCTTTCGGGTGGACCACCGCGCAACCGATTCGTGGTCTGCTCGACGCCGAACTGCGCGACAGCACCATGCCCTGGCTGTATATGGGCATCGGCGACAATACAAAGACCCTCAAGATCGAGCGCGAGGGTTTCCTGCGGATCGTCGCGGCATACGAGCGGGTGCAGTTCTAGCACATCCAGCGTAGGATGCGAAACACGCTTTGCGTTTCCAACACGACCTACAGATAGCCGTGCCACTGTGTGGCTTTGACAGCTTGCCGCAAGCTATCGTAGGCCAGAGCATCATCAGCGGCAGACTCGACCGCGAACTGCAATGCACCAGTGATTTCGTCGGGCAGGATTTGCTGGGTTGGGTCGAGCAGCGACCGGGCGTGCGCCAACGCTTCGGGCAGGCGCTCCTTGTCGAGTGCCAGCGCCAACAGCGGCAGCAAGGCAGTCCATTGCAGCGGGTATATGACCGGCGTTTGCCGCCATAGCTCCAGAGCCGCCTCCGCGTGCGCGGAGGTCTGGTCGACATCGCCTTCACGCCATGCCACCCATGCCAGGTTTGCCCGCGCCATGGCGATATATTCAAGCATCTGTCCGCTCGTCGCGGTTTCCAGTGCACGACCCGCCATGTCATAGGCATTGTCGACTTCGCCGTGGAGCCGTCGAATCAGCGTCAGATAGGTCAAACAGCGCGACTGGTGCACAATATCGCCGGTGCGCTCAACGATCAGCAGTACCGCCTGGAAATAGGATTCGGCGGCATCGAGGTCGCCCGCAAAAAACAGGCTGCCCGCCAACACAAACCGCGCCCAGCCAAGCGTCGAAAGGTCATCGACTTCTTCGCTTGCCCGCACGGCACGGCGACTATATTCCAGGGTTTGCTCGCTAATCACATAGCGGTCACGGCGCACGGCGATGTTCGCCAATTGCACGAAGAAACTCGCACGCTGTTGGGGCGTTCCATACTGCTCGACCAATGGCTGCGTTCGTTGCGCCAGGGCGTCGAGTTCCGGTACTTCGGCGCGCCAGTAATGCACAAACATTCGCTCCAGATGAAGTTGCACATATTCCTGCCACCACAGGATTTCTCTGCGTTCGACCTCTGCCAGCATCCGTTCAGCCAGGTCGTATGATTCGAGCGCTTCGTCGTACCCGTGCAGGACTTCCCACACCTTGCCCGCCTTGCGATACAAACGGGATGACACCAGCGGATCGCTCGGCGGAGCTTTCACCAGCGCATCGCGATACGCTCGTCGTGCCGCATCATTCTGTCCGATCAACGCCAGGATGTCGCCGAGATGCTCGTACAATTGCGTGGCAAGGTCAGCCCAGTAGGCGTTTTCGTCATCCGTCAGCAATGGAGGCAGTTGCGCGATCGCCGCTCGGTACAACGCCATCGCCTCGCTACTGGCATAAATCGCTCGTGCGGCATCCCCGGCACGTACCAGATATGGCACGGCCTTGTCGCTGATACCGCCCTGCTCGAAGTGAAATCCCAGCGTCGCGGCATAGTCGTCAAGTTGGCTCAGGAAACAAGGTCTCGATGGCGAGGCCGACCTCACCATGAAGTTGCTTACGCCGTGCGATCAACAGACTGTTATAGGCAGTCTGCTGGATCAGCGTATGTTTGAAGCCAAACTCGATCTCGCATACCGCCGGATCGTCAGGACGTTCCATGAATTCGCGTTGTTCCAGGTCATGCAAGGTCGCGTCGAGTTCGGCTTCGTCAAACTCGACGCGAAGCAGATATGCCAGCACGTTACGCTGAAACACACGCCCCATGACCGCCGCCGTTTGCAGGATCCGCTTGTGGCGCGGCGGCAGGTGGTCGATACGCGCCATAATCAACCCCTGCAGCGTGTTCGGCACGTCGAGCGTTGTGATAGGTCGCACGATCACGCTACGATCGTGTTGGCGCTCGATCACGCCATCGTCGACCAGCACGCGTAGCATCTCCTCCAGATAATATGGATTGCCTTCGGCGCGTTCCAGAAAGAGTTGGCGCGTAGCAGCAGGCAACTCCGCACCCGGTAACAGATTCTGAAGCAGGCACGCGCCATCCTCGTCGTCGAGCGCCCGTAGCACGATCTGGGTATGGAACACCTCGTTCAACAGCCGATGATTGGATGTCGCGACATGTCCTTCGCCGGGGCGGAACGCCGAAAACAGCAGCAGCGGAACCTCTTTCGACAACGCGAGCAGCGCTTCCAGCACGCCAACCGAGGACGGATCAAGCCATTGGACATCTTCCCATACGACGACGACCGGTTGCCGCCGGGCGTAGGCTCGTACGTACTCGCTCAAAGCTTCGAGAATGCGTTGCCCCAGTACATCCGCGCTTAACAGGGCGATCCGATCCGCGATCAGCGCATCGAGCGGCAGATCGAGCAGGCGAGCGAGATATGGGAAAAGGGTGTTCGCGCGCTCGGGTAACACCTGCCGGAGCGCATGGCGCAGCAACATCGCGGTATCTACCGCCGGACCTGCATTGTCGATGCCTGCCATATCGAGCAACATCATCCGTACGATGCCGTAGCTAGTTTCCTCGGCATGCGCGAGGCAATGTTCCTCGATCCACGGCAGCGTATCGGGAATGGCGGCATGCGCCTCCGCAATGAGGCGAGTTTTGCCGAGGCCAGCCTCGCCGACCACGGCGACCGAGCCGCCCTCGCCGCGCTCAAGCCGTCTCAACATGTCGACGAGCGTGGCGAGTTCGGCAGTTCGCCCGACCAGCGGCGAATACAGACCAGCCACGCCGCGCACACTGGCAGTACGAGTGCGTGCAGTCAGGAGTTTGTAGCACACAACTGGCTCGGCTTTGCCCTTCATTACCATCGGAGCCTGTTCTTCGAAGTCGAACAACGGTCCGGCGAGGCGATAGGTTTCCGGTCCGACCAGAATTTCACCCGCTGCCGCCGCGTCGTCAAGGCGCGACGCCAGATTGATCGCATCGCCCATCACGGAATATTGCTGCCGACCGGGCGAGCCGATCCCACCAACCACGACCAGGCCAGTGTTGACACCGATGTGCATCTGCAACGCGGTTCCCTGCCGCACGTTCAGTTCGGCGAGCGCTTCCATCAGGCTGAGTGCGGCGCGCAGGGCGCGTTCGGGATCGTTCTCATGCGTGAGCGGTGCGCCGAACAGTACGACCATGGCATCGCCCAGGAACCGCTCGATTGTACCCTGATAGGTCTGAATCACTGGAGCCAAATACGCGAAACAATCGTTCATCAGGCCGCGCACGTATTCGGGGTCGGTGCGCTCGGATAGCGCGGTGAACCCCGCGATATCGGCGAAGAGGATCGTCACAAGCTTGCGTTCGGCTTCCAGGGTCGGCTGCACACCCTGCTGATCCGCAACCTGTTGGCGCAGCGTGGCTAGCACCAGCGACGTTACCGCGTCGCCAAGTGCCAATCGTTGTGCTTCCACAGCAGCGATAGCAGCATCGATGGATGCCTGTTGCGTTTCCGGGTTCGACTGAGCCATATCGGTGACATATCTTACCAGTCTAGCCGCACTTCCGCATCAAGCGACGCGCGAAACGACCTTCCTTGTTCGTATATGTATACTCTCTTTCAAACCGTACCGGTTTTGGACATACCGCATAGGCGCAAACCCCGGCATTCGCCTGTAACCCCCGTTGAGGAGGATATATGAACACCAGCGATATGCTGATGCTTTACAACTATCACTATTGGACACTCCAACGCGTCCTGACAGCTAGCGCACGCCTCGACCCAGAGCAGTTCACCCTGCAGGCCGACACAGGCAACGGTAGCCTACGCAGCACGCTAGTGCATACCCTGGACTCGGATCGCGCATGGCGCATGCTGTGCCATCACCAGACTCTCGACTACTTCAGGACGCTCCAGGACGAGGAAATTCCTACCGTCGCCGTATTACAGCAGCGGTGGACCGAGGAAGAACGTGCCATGCGTGATTACCTGGCGGGACTGACCGATAGCGATCTGGGCGAGTACGTGCGCTATACAACACCCGAAGGCGACCAAAGACAGCGCTTGCTGTGGCATTGCCTGTTTCAGGTCGTCAACCATGGAACGCAGCACTACAGCGAAGCCGCCGTGCTGCTGACAGAGTATGGCGTGTCACCCGGCGGCCTGGATTTCACAGCGTTTCTCAACGAACAATAGGCACATGTGCGTGGTGTGCTAGCATACACACGCGCTCGACATCGCGCTATCAACGAACGGAGGATACGATGCCCAAGCAATTGATCGATACCGACCGAGGAGCGCCGCCCGGAGGCGCATATTCCAAAGCGCTACGAGCAGGTGACTTCATTTTCGTGGCGGGACAGGGACCGCACGAGCCAGGAACAGGCAAAATCGCGGGGGATACAATCGAAGAACAAACCGCGCAAACGCTGGAAAACATTAAATCAATCCTGGAAGCAGCGGGCGCGACGATGGCAGATGTGGTGAAATCGACGGTGCATCTGAGCGACCTTGCACTGTTCCCACGCTATAACACTGTCTATGCAACGTACTTCCCCGACCCGAAGCCGGTACGCACGACTGTCGGTAGCCAACTTATGAACATTCTGGTGGAGATCGACGTGATCGCCTACGTCGGCGAATAACAAGCATCACGGGGGAATGCTGAACCGCACATTCCCCCGCCGAGATCCTGGCCGCCAACCATGATGCCGTACGCCTTCACTACACGCTTCAGCATACATATTTCGCATCCATCTATCTACCTAACGTCATGTACTGCATGTAGCTCCCTGCGCGCACGCTGCGATAGTCATCGGCATCGTTTGCAGTCCCCATATGTTGCCAGTACGCTCTCATCTACGCTTGACAGCCTGTAGCGAGCAGAGTATCCTCGAATCCGCTCACAAGGAGGTGGAAATTGGCACGACCTGTTACCCTTTTTACAGGACAGTGGGCAGACATGCCACTGGAAGTCCTCGCGCCCAAAGCGCGAAGCTGGGGATATGATGGACTGGAACTCGCGTGTTGGGGCGATCACTTTGAAGTCACCAAGGCGCTGGAAGACGATAGCTACATCAAGCGCAAGCGCGATCTGCTCGAAGAGCACGGCCTGAAGTGCTTTGCGATCAGTAATCACCTTGTTGGACAAGCTGTTGCCGATAAGTTCATCGACGAGCGCCATCAGGGCATCGTTCCGCCACATGTCTGGGGCGACGGCGATCCTGAGGGCGTGCGCCAACGTGCCGCCGAGGAGATCAAGAACACCGCGCGCGCTGCGGCTGCCTTCGGTGTCAAGCAGGTCAACGGCTTCACCGGAAGCCCGATCTGGCATCTGCTCTACTCCTTCCCACCCAATAACTGGGAAACCATCGAAGCCGGATACCGCGAGTTTGCGGACCGCTGGAACCCGATCATCGACGTGTTCGACGAAGTTGGCGTGCGCTTCGGCCTGGAAGTCCACCCGACCGAGATCGCCTATGATATTCCGACCACTGAAAAGACGCTGGAAGCCATCGGGCATCGTCCCGGCTTCGGCATCAACTTCGATCCGAGCCATTTCAACCACCAGTTCATCGATCCGGTGCTGTATATCGAAACCTTTGCCGACCGCATCTACCACTTCCATGTCAAGGAAAGTGTCGTCAACCTGAACGGTCGCAACGGCATCCTGGGATCGCATCTGAACTTCGGCGATTCGCGCCGTGGCTGGGATTTCGTCTCGCCGGGACACGGCGATGTGCAATGGGAAAAGGTATTTCGTGCCTTGACGCGCATCGGCTACGACGGTCCGCTGTCGGTCGAATGGGAAGACAGCGGCATGGACCGCGAACATGGCGCTGCCGAAGCCGCGGAGTTCGTCAAGAAGAACGACTTCCCGCCGAGCAACGTCGCCTTCGACGCGGCCTTTCAGCAGAAAGACTAATCGACGCGACGTGCCCGTTTGAACGTCGAAATCTGCAACTGATGACCGATCTACAGAACGTTGTGGTCAGTCGTCGGTGGTTAGCAGAAGGAACCAAACATGACTGATACGATAAAGGTCGGCCTGATCGGATACAAGTTCATGGGCAAGTCCCACTCGAACGCCTATCGTCAGGTTTCGGCCTTCTACGATCTGCCCTTGCAGCCCGAAATGACGGTGCTGTGCGGACGCGACGAAGCCGCCGTCAGCAGCGAAGCGAAGCGCATGGGCTGGCAGAGCTATTCAACGGATTGGCGCGAGGTGATCGCACGACCCGACATCGGCTTGATCGATATTTCGACACCCGGCGATAGCCACGTCGATATCGCCATCGCCGCCGCCGAAGCGGGCAAGCATATTCTGTGCGAAAAGCCGCTCGCCAACACCCTGGAGGAAGCCCGCAAGATGCAGGAAGCCGTCGAACGTGCAGGCGTGATCGGCATGGTCAACTTCAACTATCGGCGCGTTCCGGCGGTGCAGCTTGCCAAGCAACTGATCGAAAGCGGTCAACTCGGCGAGATTCGCCACTGGCGCGCAGTCTACCTTCAGGACTGGATCATCGATCCAGAGTTTCCGCTGGTGTGGCGCCTCCAGAAGGACCTCGCGGGATCGGGCGCATTGGGCGACATCGGCGCACATATCATCGACCTGGCGCGGTTCCTGGTGGGCGACATCGAGGAAGTCAACGGCTTGCTCAAAACCTTCATCAAAGAACGCCCGATTCCCTCGGAAGTGACCGGACTTTCTGCCACCGCCAGCACGGAGCGCGGCGAAGTTACCGTCGATGATGCAGCACTGGTGCTGGCACGCTTCGCCAACGGCGCGATCGGCACGTTCGAGGCGACCCGCTTCGCGACCGGACGCCGCAACCGCAACAGCTTCGAGATCAATGGCAGCCGTGGTTCGATCGTGTTCGACCTCGAACGACTCAACGAGCTACAGTTCTTCTCGCTCGACGATCCGCAAGAAACCCAGGGCTTCCGCACGATTCTGGTGACCGAAGTCGGTACATCCATATATGAGTGCGTGGTGGCCCGCCGGACACATCATCGGCTGGGAACATACCTTCACACATGGCGTTGTCGATCTCCTCAACGGCATCGTGAACAAACAAGCCCCCGCGCCGACGTTCGCGGATGGCGTACAATGTCAGGCGATCCTTGACGCCGTGGAACGGTCATCCGAAGGCGGCGGCTGGGTCAAACCTGAATAATAGAATGATGGCGGCGGGTGGGATGCAAAGACGGGCATGTGCTATCCCTGCATCCCATCCGCCCGATCTCATATCTCCTGGAGAATGGTTATGACAGAGCAGTCGGCGCTCAAGCCGGTGCGTGTAGGTGTGCTCGGATTAGGGTTCGCGGGTGAAACCCATACAAAAGCGTATCGTCAGATACCTGGTGTCAGCGTTGTGGCAATCGCCGGCCTAGAAGAAGAACGCGGTCGTCAGCTTGCCGCCCAATACGAGATTCCGGATTTTTATCCCAACTATGAGGAAATCATCGCCCGCGACGACATCGACGCGATCAGCATCGGTGTGCCGAACTATTTGCATGCGCCGATCGGCCTCGCTGCTCTGCAAGCAGGAAAGCATGTACTCTGCGAAAAGCCGCTCGCGCTGGACGGTGTAGAAGCCAAAGCCATGGTCGATGCCGCCGAAAAGGCGGGTCGCGTGCTGGGCGTCGCCTTTAACTACCGACGGCGCGGCGATTCGATCGTCCTCAAAAAGCACATCGAAGAAGGCGGCCTGGGACGTATCTACTACGCCAAAGCACGCTGGTCGCGCCGTAGCGGTATTCCAGGATTGGGGAGTTGGTTCACCAGCAAGCAGATGGCTGGCGGTGGCCCGCTGATCGACCTGGGCGTGCATGTCCTCGACCTCGCTATGTGGTTCATGGACGATCCGCAGGTGCAATCGGTGAGCGCTTCAACCTACGCCGAGCTTGGACCGCGAGGACGTGGCGGGCGCGATATGGGTAGTAAGTTCGGCACCAACAGCGCCTACGAAGTCGAAGACCTGGCGACATCATTCATTCGCTTGCGAAACGGCTCGACCCTGCTGCTTGAAGCAAGTTGGGCAGCCTATAGCAGCGCGGGCGACGATTTCAACATCACGCTCTATGGCACCGAGGGCGGCGCCGAAATCGATGTAAAGAACTACGGCTGGGAAAATACACTCCGTATCTTCAGCGATGTTGGCGGTATTCCAGCCGACATTTCGCCGCGTGTGCGCCAGGGCGAAGGCCACCTCGGCGTCATTCGCGAATTCATTCATAGTATTCGCACCGGCACCGACCAACTTACTGGCGGTTTGGAAGGGCTGCGCCGTGCGCGCATCATCGACGCTTGCTATGTATCGGCATCGCAAGGCCACGAGATTCCGGTCGAGGAAGACGCACGCGGCTAGGCAGACTACCAGCAATCAACTGAAAGTGGCTGACTACCACGGTTGGATTAGGTAGAACTAGACCAGTCGGTACGCGGTCCGCTGACGAGCTTACAGATGAACCGTGACTACCTCACGGACACGATCGGGCTGAAGTTCGACCAGGACAACCTATTCTAGAATAGGTCGCAGATCGTATCACGACCGATCAGATGGACAGGCACAGGACCAGGAGTACCAACCCCTGGTCCTGTGCTTTATACTTACACTACACGAGCAGGATAGATGAGGGCAGACCGTAGCTGCCGCATACTATAATCTCTATCTTATATCTAGCCCAGAAAGGGCTTCACCATGCGTATCTGGGCTATCGCCGATCTACATCTTTCGTTCGCGTCCTCGAAACCGATGGACGTGTTCGGCGACCGCTGGCGCGACCACCCCCAACGCATCGCGAAGCATTGGCAACGGCTGATCGCGCCCGACGATCTGGTGCTACTGGCAGGCGATACCTCGTGGGCGTTACGTCTGCCTGCCGCGTTGCCCGACCTCGAATGGATCAACGAACTACCCGGTCACAAGATACTGACCAAAGGCAACCACGATTACTGGTGGGACTACGCCCGTAAGGGACGCTTCGCCGAAGGCTCGGCGCTGCCATCGTCCATGAAGTTGGTCGAAGCCGATGCCGTCGAGGTCGGGGGTTGGGTGCTGTGCGGCACCCGCGCCTGGGTGACGCCGGGACAGCCGAACTTCGACCCCGCGACCGACCAACGCATCTACACCCGCGAGCTAGGGCGGCTCGAACGGGCGCTCGCACATGCCGCACGCCTCGCGGACGGCACGAAGCCTATCGGCGTCCTGCTGCACTATCCCCCGTTCTTGCCCGATGGTTCACCCACCGAGTTCGCACAGTTGATCGCCGCGTCGGGTGCGCGATTCTGTGTGTATGGGCATCTCCACCGTCGCTCCGATTGGGATCATGCCGGACAGGGCGAGCGCGACGGCGTACGTTATCACCTGACCAGTTGCGATTACCTTGGATTCATACCGTCGCTTATCGTGGACGAAGATGGACAGGTACGCGACCGTTCGTATCGCGGTGAATAAACCTAACACCGCAGACAATACTATGACCACCATCGCGATCATCGCCGACGATCTGACGGGTGCGCTCGACGCGGCGGCACCGCTGCAACGGCAGGGCTTACGTGCCGCCGTCGCGCTCGCGCCGCAGCACGTCGCCGCCGTGTCAGACGCCGATATCATCGCCCTGACGACCGAATCGCGCCATGTCGCCGACCCTGGTCCCCTGCTCGCCACCGCTGTCGCCGCGCTCGCCAACGATTGGCTGGTCTACAAAAAGATCGACTCAACGCTACGCGGTCCCATCGCCGCCGAACTACGTGCGCTGCTCGAACTCACCGGACGACGCAACGCGCTCGTCACGCCCACCCTGCCCCATCAGGCACGCGCTCTGGTGGATGGCTGGCTGACGCTGGACGGCACGCCGACCGACGTTCATCTGCCCACCTTGCTCCGATCATCCGGACTGCCAGTGATCGCACTGCCGCTCGCCGTGGTGCGCGACCCCGCCGCCATGCGCCGTGCGTTGCAGGAAGCGACCGCGAGCGTTGCGCTGATCGCGGTCGATGCCATAACCGACGACGACCTGCGTACCATCGCCGAGGCCGTTGCAACACTCGACCCGCCGCCGCTGCTGGCTGGCAGCGCCGGACTCGCGGCGTGGCTACCACGCATTGGTGGATTACAAGCTACTGTGCAGCAAAGTGCGGCAGTTGCCGCCGTCCCTGGACCACTGCTGTTCGCGTTCGGCAGCGCCCACCAGCGTACGCACGAACAACTCGAACGGCTGCGCGACGAAGGGATAACCAGCGTAGTCATCGCTCCCGACGCCGACATAACGGGAGCGGTCGCCGCCTGTGTGGACGCCCTGAACATCGGAAACGACGTGGTGCTGTCGGTCGCGCCGCCCGCGCGTGCGATCGCCGCCGTGCCCTATGCCGAACAACATAGGGTGGCGCAGATGCTGGCGCAGACTGTCGCCGCGATCCTCGACCGTGCGTCTGCCGCCGCTCTGGTGCTTGGCGGCGGCGACACCGCTTATGCCGTGTGTGAACGGCTCGGTATACCCTCGCTCGCGCTGGCGGGCGAAGTACTGCCCGGTCTGCCGTTGAGCCACGGTACAACATCTGCTGGAAGAACGCTGTGGTGCGTGACCAAAGCCGGAGGTTTCGGTACGCCCGACGCCTTACGGCACGTTCGCGCAGCGTTGCATGGAGTTCGATGATGACGACACCGCAAACTAACGATCCCCAGACACCCGACCACCGCCCACTGCTGGCGATCACGCTTGGCGATCCGTCCGGCGTTGGTCCCGAAATCACGCTCCGGGCGCTGGCGGAACCCGAGGTATATACATGGTGCCGTCCTGTCGTGATCGGCGATATACGCATCCTCGAACGCGCCGCCGCAGCCGTCGATAGCACACCCACCTTCCAGCGCATCGAACACCTGGAGTGCTGCTACATGCGTTCCTGGCACAATCGACGTGCTCGATCTGCATAACGCCGCACCGGAAGATTGTCCCTGGGGCGCGGTAAGCGCGGCATCGGGACGCGCCGCCGTCGAGTATGTGCTGCGTGGCGCTGATCTGGCGCTCGCAGGTGCCGTCGAGGGCATCGTAACCGCGCCGCTCAATAAAGAGGCGATGATGCTGGCTGGCTTTCATTGGGCGGGGCATACCGAACTGCTCGCGGACCGCACCGGCAGCGGCAACGTGACGATGATGCTGACGGGTAACGGGTTGCGCGTGGTGCATGTCAGCACACACGTCTCGCTGTCCGAAGCGATCCGCCGCGTCACCCATAAGCGCGTGCGCGAAGTCGTCGAACTAGCCTATCAGGCATTGCGCGGGCTTGGCATCGCCACGCCACGTATCGCCGTGGCAGGACTCAATCCGCATGCGGGCGAAGGCGGCATGTTCGGCGACGAGGACCTGGAGATCATCGCGCCCGCCGTCGCCGCCGAGCGCGAAAGCGGACGCGACGTGACCGGACCGCTGCCGCCCGATACGATCTTCTGGCGGGCGCGACGCGGCGAGTTCGACGCCGTGGTGGCGATGTACCACGACCAGGGGCATATTCCGATGAAGCTCATGGGCTTCGACGAAGGCGTGAACATCAGCATTGGTCTGCCGATCATTCGTACATCGGTCGATCACGGCACCGCTTTCGATATCGCCGGACGTGGCATCGCCCGCCACGCCAGCATGGTCGAAGCCTTGCGAGTTGCCACCCAAATGGCGGTCGCCAAACGCAGCGTGCTATGATGAACGCTACAGTATGTATTGAATGGGTCGAACGATGGCAGAGATAACAGCACTCACACAAGCCGATGTGCAAACGCGCAACGCCCCGATCGTGCCGCACATCGAGCGCAATCCTGGCACAGACCTGGAATTGGGGTGGTTGCGCGACATCCGGGTCAATCGTAGCGCTGTCGAGCGCCGCGTCCAGACGCTGCCAGGACGCCGCTCCGTCAAACAGGACTGGCAAGCCGCCTGGTTGGTGCGGGCGATCACCTGCATGGATCTGACGACGCTTGTCGGGCGACGATACCCCCGGCACGGTACGGCGTTTGTGCGCCAAAGCACGCCAGCCTGTTAGCCCCGATATTATCGCCGCGCTTGGCCTGAGCGACTATGATCTGACCGTCGGCGCGGTGTGCGTCTACCACGCCTTTGTCGAAACAGCGGTCGAAGCGCTTGCTGGAACAAACATTCCGGTCGCGGCGGTTTCGACTGGCTTTCCCGCCGGACACAATCCGTTCGAGCAGAAGATCGGCGAGATCGAGGCATCCGTGCGGGCGGGCGCACGCGAGATCGACATCGTGATCTCGCGCCAGCATGTGCTGATGGGCGACTGGCAAGCGTTGTACGACGAGGTAAAAGCCTTTCGTGCGGCCTGTGGCGATGCGCATATAAAGACGATTCTGGCAACGGGCGAACTTGGTACGCTGCGGAACGTCGGCATGGCAAGCATGGTCTGCATGATGGCGGGGGCCGATTTCATCAAAACGTCGACCGGCAAAGAAACCGCCAACGCGACCCTAGCAGTCAGTCTGGTGATGCTACGGGCGATTCGCGACTATGGCGAGCGCACCGGCTTCAAGATCGGATTCAAGCCCGCCGGTGGTATCAAAACAGCAAAACAATCGCTCGATTGGCTGATATTAATGAAGGAAGAACTCGGCGACGAATGGCTGCATCCGCAGCTATTTCGCTTCGGCGCTTCCAGCTTGCTCACCGATATCGAGCGCCAGCTCGAACACCACGTCACCGGACACTATTCGGCAGCCTATCATCACCCGATGGGATAGCGTCGGCTCGTGCGCATGAGCGATGTGTCGTCGGTCGTTCGTCAGAGGTACACATGACTATTCGCGACATACTTGAAACCATGGAATACGGCCCCGCGCCCGAAAGCGCTGGCGTGGCGCAAGGCTGGCTTGATGCCCACGAGCGTCGCTTCGGTCTATTTATCGACGGCGCATGGACTGAACCACAGGAAGACCGCCTGTTCGAGACGATGAATCCCGCTACGAACACGCCGATAGCCCAGATCACCCAGGCGTCAACCGATGATGTTCAACGTGCCATCGCGGCGGCCCGCAAAGCCTTCGGCCCGTGGTCGGCGCTATCGGGCCATGCGCGAGCACGGTATCTGTATGCGCTGGCGCGTCAGGTCCAGAAGCATGCGCGTCGGCTGGCAGTGCTGGAGTCGCTGGATAACGGCAAGCCGATCCGCGAAACACGCGACCTGGATATTCCGCTGGTGGCGCGGCACTTCTACCACCATGCAGGCTGGGCGCAACTGATGGCCTCCGAACTTCCGGGCTTCGCTCCGGTCGGCGTCGTCGGGCAGATCATCCCCTGGAACTTCCCGCTGCTGATGCTGGCCTGGAAGATCGCGCCAGCCCTCGCCATGGGCAACACCGTCGTAATCAAACCAGCGGAGTTTACGTCGCTAACCGCACTGGCCTTCGCCGAAATCGCCGCCGAAATCGGCTTGCCGCCCGGTGTGCTCAACGTCATCACGGGTGATGGCGAGGTCGGGCAGGCGCTCGTCGATGGCGACGTCGACAAGATCGCCTTCACTGGCTCGACTGAGGTCGGGCGGCTATTACGTACGGCGACGGCTGGCAGCGGCAAGCGGCTATCGCTGGAACTTGGCGGCAAATCACCGTTCGTCGTGTTCGAAGACGCCGACCTCGATAGCACCATCGAAGGCGTTGTCGATGCGATCTGGTTCAATCAGGGACAGGTTTGCTGCGCCGGATCGCGGCTGCTCCTGCAGGAAGGCATCGCGCCACGTTTCATTGAGCGCCTGCGCGCACGCATGGAGCGCCTGCGGGTCGGCGATCCGCTCGACAAAGCCATCGACATTGGAGCGATCATCGCGCCGGTCCAACTGCAAAAGATCGAGCGATTGGTGCAGCAGGGCAAGGACGAAGGCGCGACGATCTGGCAACCTTCCTGGTCGTGTCCAACCGAGGGCAGTTTCTACCCTCCGACGCTGTTCACCGATGTATCACCAGCAGCGACCATCGCCCAGGTCGAAATCTTCGGTCCGGTTCTGGTGTCGATGACCTTCCGGACGCCCGCCGAAGCGGTCGCGCTGGCGAACAACACGCGCTATGGCCTCGCCGCTAGCGTCTGGAGCGAGAACATCAACCTCGCGCTGGATGTCGCCCGCAAGATCAAGGCTGGTACCGTCTGGATCAACAGCACCAATCTGTTCGACGCCGCATCCGGCTTCGGCGGCTACCGCGAATCGGGCTTCGGGCGCGAAGGCGGCAAAGAAGGGCTGTACGAGTACGTGCGTCCGCGCGGATGGCGCGACCGCCACCCCCAACGCACAACAAAACGGACATGTGTCGGCGAAATCCAACGGCAAGGCCGCTGGCAAAGCAACACAGCCCTCCCTCGGTGGCTTCCCACCTATCGACCGCACGCCCAAGCTGTACATCGGCGGCAAACAGGTGCGTCCCGACAGCGGCTACAGCCGTCCGGTCCTCGACGCGCACGGCACGCTGGTTGGCGAGGTCGGCGAGGGCAACCGCAAAGACATTCGCAACGCGGTTGAGGCCGCACGTGGAGCGTCGGCCTGGGCGTCCACGACCGGACACGCACGAGCGCAAATCCTCTACTACATCGCCGAGAATCTGGCGATCCGTGCCAACGAATTTGCCGCACGCCTGACCGCGATGACGGGCGCGAGTGACGCAAGCGCAGGAGGTTGAGGTTGCCATCGAACGGCTGTTCACGCTATGCAGCCTGGGCTGATAAGTACGATGGCGCGGTGCATAACACGCCCGTGCGTAGCGTGACGCTGGCTGTGCCGGAGCCGCTCGGCGTCATCGGCATTGGGTGCCCCGACGAGCAGCCATTACTCGGCTTCGTGTCGCCGATAGCTCCTGCCATTGCCATGGGGAACGCCGTGGTCGTCGTGCCATCCGAGCGCTATCCGCTCAGCGCGACGGATTTCTATCAGGTGCTAGAAACCTCGGATGTGCCGTCCGGCGTCGTCAACCTTGTGACCGGAGCGCGGGATACGTTGCTCAAAGTGCTCGCCGAACACGACGACGTCGATGCTGTCTGGTACTGGGGCAGTGCCGAAGGCTCCACGATGGTCGAGCGGGCATCCACCAGCAACCTCAAGCACACGTGGGTCAACTATGGACACGCGCACGATTGGCGCGACCTCGGACCGGGCGAAGCCGAGGAGTTCTTGCGCGAAGCAACGCAGGTCAAGAACATCTGGGTCCCCTACGGCGACTGAGGATATCGTAGGTGTGATAGCCCAAAGCTCAACCGGATCGTGCTGAGCGATGAGCACACAGGGACGGCAAGCCATGTGCTTGCCGTCCCTTGCAGATGGCCCTCGATCAATGCCATCGCCGTCTGGTTGCCGAATACCTCGCCCATTGGGTGGTTGGTGTCGAGCCTTAGTATCTTTGACGACCTTAAAAACAAAAGAAGTGGGGAACGTTCCCCACTTCTATCAACCAACCTCGAAGGATAAAACTAGGCCGCTTCCTTCTGTTCGCGGTCCTCGCTCGTGCGATCCTCGTGCGACAGAAACACGATACCAGTTCGCCTCGTCAGTTCCAGCGTTTCATCCAGATCAACCAACGGCTGACCGTTGTGGATCAACAGGTAGTGACCAAGGGTAAACTCACGGCACGCCTGGGCGATGGCGAGTTGCTCGTCCAACGGACCGTAGCCGATCTGCGTTCGTTCGGGGAGAAGCAACCCCAGCGAACTCGTATGCTCGCCACCAGCACGTGCTTTCCGCAGTTCCGCCCGTACCTTCTCGGCGATCAACTCGCGCACCGTGATCTTCGATTCAGGAAATAATATATAACAATGGCCACCCGGCAAATGGGCTCGGTCTGGTACCACTGTAGGAACGCGCAATGCGATTGTTGCCATAACCACTTCTCCTCGTAATCAGTCCTTTTTCTCAGTTCCATGTGTATTCTAACAGTCGCATGTGACAGGGAGCGTCACAAATTATGTCATGTTTAGCGCGATTATAGCTGCGGCCTGTGGTACGAAAGCAGCATGGTACAATGCCGCTCACGAGGCGAACGAGAGAAGAGCGTTCGTAACCCACGACATGAATCAGATTTCCCGTCGATACGCGACCATCCTGGCGATGATCGCGTTTGCAAGCCTGCTCATCTATGGTGGGCTGACCGTCCGCTTTCCAACTGAAGCTATCGTCAATACTGCCCGCGCAAACGTCGGCTCGTTGACCGACAAAAGCGGTATCGCCGCCTTCATGCTTGGCATCGCGGGGCTGGCGCTACACGTCGGCTACGCTGGAGCCGTGCTGATCGCATGGCGCATGGGCGCGAACCTACCGCGACTACTGGTGTGGGGTTTTCCCATCATAGCGGGCATCGTTCTGATGTTCATCTGGCCGATTACCTCCACCGACATCTTTGACTACATCTTTCGTGGCTGGATGGCTGCGAACTATGACGCAAACCCCTACACCGTCCTGCCGAATGCCTTCAAGAACGATCCGTTGTTCAAGTACATCGGCTGGCCTAACGCGCCCTCGGCCTACGGTCCGCTATGGGAGCTGATGAGCGCACGCATGTCTGCGATCGGCGGCATGTCGGTCTGGACCAATGTGTTGTTGCATAAGGTCCTGGCACTGGCCACCTTCCTGGCGTGCGGGCTGGTGATCGTGCGTATCGTGCGCGAGTGGAAGCCCGACCTGGAGCCACTGGCAGCGGTAATTTGGTTATGGAGTCCGCTCGGTTTGTGGGAGATCGTCGCGATCGGTCACAACGACGGATTCTTGATTCTGTCGATGCTGCTGGCGATCTGGGCGACCAACCACAACCGCCATCGCTGGGCAGTTGCCGCCCTCGTGATCGGCGCGTTGTTCAAGTTTCTGCCGATCATCCTGATACCGCTTGTCGCCGTTCATGGCTTGCGCTTCTATCCCACCTGGCGGGCGCGTATCCGCTTTGTCATCGAGATCGCCGCCATCAGCGCGGTGTTGATCGTGTTAGCCTACCTGCCATATTGGGAAGGCATGAACACCCTGACCAATATTTTTGTGCGCGAGAAGTTCCTGAACGCCGCTCCGTTGGCGATCCTGACCTACAGCCTCAGCCAGTGGTGGAACATCGACACCGTGCGCCCGATCATCAGCAGTATTGGCAGCGCCCTGCTGGGCGTCGGCATCCTGTGGCAGATGTGGCAGATATGGCGCTATGGACGCGATCTGCGAACGGCATGCTTTGGGTTGCTCGTGTGGTACCTGATCATCGCCTCGCAGTGGTTCCAGCCGTGGTACATCCTGTGGCTGCTGGCACTGCTGGCGCTGCGTCCTGAACGACTGACCTTCGGTTGGCTCGAAACCTGGGCAGCGTTCAGCCAGGCGAGCTATCTGCTGCAATACTTCATCCTGTACTGGATCGAATGGCGCGGCAATCAGCTTCCGGCTCAAATCCTTTACCTGCTCTTGATCTTCCTGCCGCCGCTGCTGGCCTGGATTATCGGGCGTCGGCGTGGATGGTCGGAGCCGCCATCCTTGCGTCATCCCGAACCACGGTACGCGGCCTGAATTCGGATACGACAAAGCCCTGAGGTAGCTACCCCAGGGCTTTGTCGTGTTCTATCGTCTCGTTCCTACTGGTGCAGGCGAGTGCTTTCATAGGCCGCACGTTCGCCGTCGTTGATCAGGCGAAAATCGCCGTTCTCATTGATGTAGATGATTTCCTCGTCCTTGACGCTCACAACCAGGTCCGCGTTTTGATCGGCATTGACATAGGCAAGCTTGAGGCCGACCGGTGTTAAGTCTTCGTTCGCGCCAAACAGGTAAGGTCCAGTCAGCGTGCGCGTCTTGGAAACATCGCCACCGGGGATTTCAAAAACCACGATGCGGCGATTGAGGTTCATACCAACGAACTGTGTCGCAACGCCCTACATTGTCGTTGTGTCCCACGACGCCAGAAAGTTGCGTGGTACGGGGTCGCCCATAGCGAATATCGTCGAGTTTGATCTGCCCCCAGCTAATCAAACTATTGGCGACGAGTGCGATAGCGACGACGCACAACAGCAGGGTCAGGAGATATGGCACGCGAGAAGCGACAGGATATGCGGGATACACTCGTGCCACCGGTGCGGGACGGAAAACTTGGGGACGAAGTTTTCCGCGGCGTGAAGATCGCGACTGGTGACAGCCATGAACAGGCTCCTTTCGATAGAACTCTTGTGCTATTATTGCCTCGTTGGTGTGATTATGAGTATATAGAACAAGTGTTCTATTGTCAAGCCCTCAATTTAGATCTTCTGTTCTAAACTGCTCCCGGATCGTCAAAGCATGCGACGAAATAAGAGGAATTGGACCAGACAACGCCGAGCTACGGACTACCGATGTTCTGGCAGATCGAGGATCTAGCGCGGGGAAGCATACGAGCCTCCCCGCGTTGCATTACGCGCCACCCGCCAATCGTTCGACGGCTTCCTTGCTTGGCAGCGCGGGGATCGCGCCGATTCCGGTAGTGGTCAAGCGCACCCGCTGCGTTGGCGAGCCGCAATGCTTGCGTAAGGCTGCGGGATCGGGATTGGTGATATCTACGTGCAGTTCGAGCAGCATGCACAGCACGCCAGCCACGAAGCTATCGCCCGCTCCAGTGGTATCGATGGCATTTACCACGAAGCCCTCGATACGCCCTTCGTCGTTGCGCGAACGGAACCAGCAACCTTCGTCGCCCATGGTCACGATCACGAGGTGAAGATTCATCATGCCAGAGCTGCGCGATGCCCGTGGAGATCGCCGACGCTCCAGTGATAAAGGCTAGTTCCTCCTCGCTGATCTTGAGGATGTTCGCATACGCGATCAGGCTCGAAATCTCACGGTGAGCCCGTTCGAGGTCGCCGTCCCACAGCGGCGCACGTAGGTTTGGATCGACTGATATCATCAGGCCAAGCTCCTGGGCGCGTGCGATCGCGTGGAGCGTCGCACTACGCGCTGGCTCATGGGTCAGGCTGAGTGAGCCAACATGCAAAATTTTGGCGCGTCGCAACAGGTCGTCGCTGATCATCGACGTGTCGAGCAGCGTGTCCGCGCCGGGGCTACGGTAGAACTGGAAATCCCGCTCGCCGGACGCCGCACGGCTGACCAATGCCAATGTCGTCGGCGCTTGTTTGGTCGTAAATAAGCCATCTGTGTCGACGTCCTCATGTTCCAGCGTTTGACGGAGGAAACGTCCGAAGGGATCGTCGCCGACACAGCCGATAAATCCGGCTTTGTATCCAAGCCGAACGATGCCGACGGCGACGTTCGCGGGAGCGCCACCCGCAGCCTTGTGAAATGATGTTGCGCCGATCAGATCGCCAGTATCTTCCGCAACCATATCGATCAATAGTTCGCCGAGTGCGAGAACGTCTAGCTGTGCGGAGCCGGGCATGATGGACTCCTTTGTCTACCAGTAGTTGATACGCCCTTCTTTGAGGGCACGATGGATGATCAAGCGGTGGATTTCGCTGGTGCCTTCGACAAGCATCAACTGGCGAGCATCGCGATAATAGCGTTCGGTCGCGAAGTCCTTGAGGTAGCCATTGCCACCCAGCACCTGCAATGCCTTGTCGGATGCTTCCACGGCGAGTTCGCTGGCATATGCCTTTGCCATCGAAAGAAACGGTGCGATCTCGACGCCAGACTTGCCCTGATCCACCAGCATACACGCCTGGTAGGTCAGCAGCCGAGCCGCCTCGATCTTCATGGCCATTTCCGCCATCGGAAATCCAACGGCCTGATGGTCGATGATCGGTTGACCGAAGGTATGGCGTTTTTGGGCGTAATCGACCGCGTACTGTACCGCGCCCTGTGCCAGACCAACGCCCCGCGCCGCCACGATCGGCCTGACGACGTTGAGGCTGCGCATGGTCAGCTTGAAGCCGTTGACGGCATCGCCGATCAACTGACTACCCGTGACCCGACACTCATCCAACGTGATATCGACAACAGGAACCGCCGTCACACCCATCTTTGGCAGATCACGCGTGATACGAAAGCCCGGGTTCGGCAGATCGACGATGAACACGCCGCAGCCTTCGCCGTTGTTTTCCGTCGTTTTGGCAACGACGATGCAGAAATCGGCCTCGGTCGCCTGTCCCGCCCACCGCTTGTGACCATTGATGATCCAATCGTCGCCGTCGCGCCGCGCCGTGGTGGCAATGGCAGCGGCGTCCGAACCGGCTTCCGGCTCGGTCAGGGCGAACGCCCCTTTGAGTTGCCCCATGGCGACGCCACGTCCGTAGCGTTGCTTCTGTTCCTCGCTGCCGCCCATCATAATTGCTGCGGTCGCAAGACGCGTCAACAACAAAATCAGCGCGGAGTTCTGACAATATTTACCAACTTCTTCCGTCGCGAGCGCCAGCCCGAACGTCCCCATGCCTGACCCGCCATATTCGGCGGGAAAACTCAGGCCAAGCAGACCCGCGTCACGAAAGGCTGCGAATACGTCGTGAGGATACACGCCCTGTGCATCGATCTCGGCGGCACGCGGCGCTACGACCTCGCGTGCGAGGGTGCGCGCTCGTTCGCGCACCTCTTGTTGAGCGCTATCAAGTTCAAAGTTCATATGTGCCTATATGGTGCGTATAAGATATATGTTGTACGGTCCTCGAATCCATTATAGAGGATGTGGGGAAACGAGGTTTGATGTGGCTCGAGCGTGGATTCGTTCGATGAAACTCACGTCATTCAGCAGTTCAAGCGTATAATGTACTATGACGTTAAACGAAAACCTGAGCATCGCTCCCCGCATTGCTTGATGTTCAAACGCCAGGATACACGCTTCGCTGTGAAATATATACTACTTTCTTTCATGCTTTTGTTCGGTCTCGTGGGCTGCATACCCGGTGGTGGAACGGCAAACAGTCAAGGCTCTGGGGCTGAGGATCGAGGAACTGTTTACGATCCGCCGAAGCCAATCGCCGATTTTACCCTGATGAGCCATACCGGTAAGCCGCTTCGTTTCAGCGAACTGCAAGGGCGTCCGGTACTGGTCTTTTTCGGCTTTACGCATTGCCCCGATGTTTGCCCCCTGACCTTGCAGGAATGGACGAAAATTAAGACGGACCTGGGAGCGGAAGCCGACAAGGTATCGTTTGTGTTCATCAGCGTGGACGGAGCGCGTGACAGTCCGGCGGTGCTTGCCAAATATGTTACTTCGTATGATCCGAGCTTTATTGGTCTGACAGGCGATGAGGGTATGGTGTTGTCGATCGCGCGCGATTTTGGCTCCTATGCCAACATACCAACAACCAAGGGCGACACCTACGATGTGATGCACGGCACGTACTCGTTCCTGGTAAACGAGCAAGGGGAACTGCAAAAAGTTTACTCGTATGGTATGCCTGCCGACGTGATCACCAAAGATATGAAGGCTATGCTCAACTCCTAAAGGATGGAGGGGTAAACTGAATTTAACCCACGTTTACGCCCATATAAAATACCTGACCCATCATAGGATGATGCGTAGTATATGACGGATCGCCCGGTTGCCCGTGCTTAAGCAGTGATAACGTGTAGCGGCATCAGGAACGCGTCGCGATGCGTTCCTGATGCCGCTACAAGGCGATTAACTGACGAACCGTTCGATCACTTCGTAGAGTGTGCGACTACCCCACTGCAACGACGCAACGCTGATACGTTCATCGTGTCCGTGGATACGATTGCCTTCTCCCGGTCCGACGTACAGTTCGGGCGCGAACCCGTATACCCGCGTCCCCAGCGGCGCGACGTGCTTGGCATCGGTGGCTCCAGTAAGCATTTCCGGAATAACCGTCGCGTCGGGGTCGCGCTCGGCGAGGACTGCCCGGATCGTATCCAGTAACGGGCTTGCCGGATCAGCCTCCAACGGCTCTGACGGTTCGAGGAACTCGATGTCAGTGTCAGCGCCGAATATATTCAGCAGTTCCTCGCGGAACATCTCCGGCGTCCATCCCGGCAAGATGCGCCCATCCAATGACGCCTCCGCTTCGGACGGGATCACGTTGATCTGCGAACCTGCCTGGAGCATCGTCGGCGAAACGGTATTACGCACGATGGCACGTAGTCCACGCTTGAAATCCTCATCGAGCGGCAGTGCTTCGAGGGCCTCATCAGTACAAGCGGGATTCAGCATCGAGCGCAACTGGTCGGCGATATCGTCCGGTTGTGCCGATGCGATACCTTCGACATATGCTATCGTCGTCGCCGTGAGGTGCACGGGTGGACGTGTTTGTTGCAGGCGCAGGATCTTCGCGGCCAGTTTCAGCACAGCATTGTCGTCATGCGGTTGTGACCCGTGGCCTGGGCGTCCGCGTGTGCGCAGGCGGAACCGTGCGGTGCCTTTTTCAGCGGTTTGCACGGTATAGTAGCGCTGCCCGTTGATCTCGATGCTGCTGCCACCGCCTTCATTGAGCGCGTACTCCGCGTCGATCAGTTCGGGGCGATGATGTGGCGATCCAACCAGCGCCCGCATGACCGCCGACTTCCTCATCGGCGGCAGCCATAAAGATCACGTCACGTTTGAGCGGTACGCCCCGACGTTTGAGCAGCAGCATGGCTTGCAGTTCCATCGCCACCATATGCTTCATGTCCAGCGCGCCACGCCCGTACAAAAACCCATCCGCGATCTCGGCTCCAAAGGGATCGTGCGTCCACTTCTCCGGCTCTACCGCCACAACGTCCGTGTGCGACATCAGCAACAACGGGCGTTGCGAGCCGTCACCGCGCAAACGGGCGACGATCGAGCTTCGTTCGGGCGACGGTCCGACGATCTCGCATTCGATTCCTTCGCGTTCGAGGACACCCTGGAGATAGGTCGCGACACGAATCTCGTTACCAGGTGGATTACGGGTGTCCAGGCGCAGCAGTTCGCGCAAATGACCCAGGACCTCATCGCCGATCTGTTCCCATTCGGCACCATTGGTTTGCGCTTGTGTCATCGCATGGCTCCTCACTTGTCGTACACTTAGAAGCACCATCCGGCACCGCGATGCCAGGATCGGTGTATTCTTAGGTTCATGCTAGCGATTGCCGTGCCCTGCGTCAAACGAGCGCGGCTCACACTCATAGTCTCGCGGTGGTGAGCCCGCGATCTGAGGAGAACACATACGTGTCCTATCGAACCTTGCCATCCGTGGATCGACTGGTGCAGCAGGTACTCGCCGAGCGTCTTGACGCCGGATTGCCGTCTGCTGTACTGGTAATGTACGCACGCGATGCCATCGCTGCGGCGCGGCAAGCCATCGCCACAGGTCAGGACACGACCCTCCAAACGCTGGTCGAGGAGGTCGGTGCACGGGTGGTACAGCGTACACAGCCTCGTCTGCAACGGCTACTCAATGGCAGTGGGGTGATCATCCAAACCAACCTGGGACGTGCGCCACTCAGTGCGGCAGCCCTGGAGGCGATCGCACGCGTCGGAAGTGGCTATTCGAACCTTGAATACAACCTCGAACGAGGCGAGCGTGGTTCGCGCTACGATCACATGACAGCGACACTCACCGAACTCACCGGAGCCGAGGCTGCACTGGCAGTCAACAACAACGCGGCAGCGGTGCTGCTCGTTCTTGGTGGACTGTGCGCAGGCAAGGAGGTGATCGTTTCACGCGGCCAGGCGGTTGAAATCGGCGGTGGATTCCGCATCCCGGATGTGCTGCGACAAAGCGGCGCGACACTTGGTCGAGGTTGGTACCACCAATCGTACCTATGCCCGTGATTACGCCGACGCGATTACTGACCACACGGCAGCGATCCTGACTGTTCATCGTTCCAACTTCCGCATCTCGGGCTTCACCCACGATCCCGCCGATGCCGAACTTGCCGCCATTGCTCGTGAGCGCGGCGTCCTCTGGATCGACGATTGGGGGTCCGGCTCGCTGCTGCAACCAGCCAACTATGGGCTGGCGCACGAACCAACCGTGCAAGATCGCGTACGGGCGGGTTGTGACCTGGTATGTTTTTCCGGCGACAAGCTCCTTGGTGGTCCGCAGGCAGGCATCATCGTCGGCAAAGCACAACACGTCGCGACGTTGCGTACGCATCCGCTGTTGCGTGCGCTGCGCGTCGATAAGCTGACGATTGCTGCGATGGAAGCTACGCTGTTGAGCTACGTGCGTGGCAGTGCCGAAACCGAAGTACCTGTCTGGCGCATGATCGCGACATCGCCCGAAACCCTGCACCGCCGCGCCATGCGACTGGTAGAGCATCTAGCAGCGCACGGCACCGCCGCGCAGGTGCGACGATGCGAAAGCGCGGTGGGGGGCGGCTCGACGCCGGGGGAAACACTGGCAAGCCACGCCGTCGCCATCGCATTGGAGCATCCCGATGCCCTGCACCAAACCCTACGGGCAGGGCAACCCGCCGTGGTTGGCCGTATCATAGACGGTGTGCTTGCATTTGACCTGCGCACGATCTTGCCGGAAGATGATTTGATGCTCGCCGAATGTATCATGGGCGCGTACACCACACTCACCTCATCCTCTATGCTTGCCAGGAGCGACGCATGACGATTGTGATCCCGCAATCGCTCGTCCTCGACCTACCCAAGCTGCGTATTTTCGTCGCGGTCGCACGCACTGGCTCGTTCACACGCGCCGCCGAAGCCCTGGAATTACGCCAACCGACGGTGAGCCAGCAGATACAGGTGTTAGAGCATGGCCTGCACACACAGCTTTTCAATCGGAAAGGCCGTACAACAGTGCTGACACCAGGCGGCACTGCGCTGCTGGGCTATGCCGAACGTATCCTGGCGCTCGCCGAAGAAGCCCAAACGGCGACGCATGAAGCGGGCGGGTTGGCCTCGCGTACGCTCCGATTGGGAGCAGGTAACACGCTGGCGACCTACATCTTGCCAGACCTGCTGGCACGATTGCAATGGGAACGTCCCGATGTCCTGGTGCAGATCACGGTCGGCAATACCAATCAATTGCTGGATGCCGTCCTCGACGGGCGGGTTGAACTGGCGCTGGTCGGATCGCCTATCGACGACGAGCGCCTTAGCGTTCATCCATTCATCCACGACCAACTCGTCGTGATTGTGCCGCCCGACGATACATTGACTTCGCGCCCTAGCCTTGCGGTCGCGGATTTGCGCGACCAGACCTTGCTGATGCGCGAGGCAGGGTCGGCGTTGCAGGTGTCGGTAATGGCGCTACTGCGCGAGCATGGCGTCGAAGCCGCACATACGATCACGCTCGGCAATCTCGAAGCGATCAAACGCAGCGTCGAAGTCGGCCTGGGCGTTGCGATTGTGCCCGAGATCGCGGTCCGGCGCGAAGTCCAGTCCGGCGCGCTATACGCCCTAGCATTGCATGATGTGCACGACGAACGCAGTTTTAACTACGTTTATCGGCGCGGCCATGTGCTATCACCGCCTGCCCGTGTGTTCGCGGCACTGGTGGCGAAACCGTTTGAGTAATGCACATGATTAAGTTCTGTCCACAATGTGGCACTGCCGTCGAGGAACGACTGTTTGCGAGGCAAGCCACGCCCGACCTGTCCGCAGTGTCACTTTATCGCCTTCGCCGATCCCAAGGTTTCCGCTACGGTGTTGATCGAACACGCGGGCAAAATCCTGCTGGTACGGCGTGCGGTCGAACCATCGCTCGGTTTATGGTGCTTTCCCGGCGGCTACATCGATTTCGCAGAGGACCCTGCCGCAGCAGCGGCGCGTGAATGCCGTGAAGAGGCAGGCATAGAGGTCGCGAATCTTGAGCTCCTCGACGTATCGTTTAACGGGCGGGTTATTATTATCGTCTATCAGGCGACCGTCCATTCGGCGGAGGTCGTCGCGGGAGATGACGCCGACATGGCGGCATGGTTTCTGCCACATGAACTTCCGCCGCTCGCGTTCATATCCATTGAACGCGCTATCGCCATCTGGCAAGCACGGCGCGATACACAGCTTGCATGAGGGTTGAAGGAATCAATACATGGCATCTGATCTCGCCACAATCTTAAAAACGGCTCCGCTTAGTCCAAGCGAACGGGCATTGTTGTATGGAGAACGCTTCACCACGGTTCAAATGCTGTTGGGTCGAACGAACGACCCCCAGGTGCCGTTGGTGGGCAGTGACGTTACGGTATCATCGCCGCAGCTTGGGCGTGCCATCATGCTCGCGGCAATCCTCGCTGCGGATAAGACGAGCGCGATCGTTCTCGAACTACGTGTAAAGAAGCAGCTATTTGGCCTGACTTCGACCGATAGCCTGTTTGCGGATGTGGGCACGGAAAAGGTCACCTGGCCCACCGGAAGCCTGGAAGCACGCATCCGTCCGGCGGTCGAGCAACTACAAAAAGATGGCGATAATGATGTGGCGACATTGGTAACAACCCTGGTGCCAGCCGCCGAGGACCCGTGGGCCGCCGTGGTCGGTCAGGCGCTCGAAGGCTTGCGATCGCGCGGATTACTGGTGCAGGGCGATACATCGTCGTCGCATATCTTGATGCCGTGGGTGCTGTCCGACGAGGCGAAGAAGCAAGTGCTCGAAAACGACCACGCGCCGGTCGAACAACTCTTGACCGAGGCACAAGCAAATTATGCTGAAATATGGGATCGCCTGAACGAACAGGTGACAGCGGCCATCGCTGCTCAAACCAAAAGCACGTCTTGAGACATCGCGCAGGAGTGTGACTTAAACGAAGTGGGCATCCCTATAAGGATGCCCTTCCGCGTCTTCCCACCCCCCAGTCAGAAGACATCAGTAGCATAACGGGCCGAAGGCTTGCTGTGTACTGCCTGATCGTCCTATGCGCGCTATACCGCGTGGCGTTCGCGCGTTATCGGATAATACTACGGTGTCAGCGACCATGATGATAGTACTTTGGTCGGGGATGTTTTTCCATACGTAGGCTAATGCTCAACCATTGACGTGTTCGAGCGTGCGTCCTTGCCACTGACACCCAGGCACTGGACATGGCGCGCCTATTGTCCATTCCGCGTCTCGGACCGCTCGCTTCGTAGCGACCCATACACGACCGGCGCGACCAGGGACGCGTGCCGCCGCAAGAGTAGCGCACCACCTTGCTTAGACCTGCTGCGATTCGCACACAGCAGACACAAAAAAGCCGGATGGCAACCACCCGACTTTCTCGCTCACACATTTTATTCTTGAAGCGTGCGCCCCAAGGTCCAACCATGGCACATGTTACCGTGTGCGACGATACTCTCGTAGGCCCATCACGACGGGAATGAGCGAGAAGGCAACCATTAAAACCGGCCATCCCACGACAGCAGCATACTGAATCATACTAACCTTACTATCTGAATCTTAGAAATCACTATCAATTTGTATAGCAAACCCTATGCCGCTGAGTATACCATGGAGACCACTGATACGGACCTGACGCACGCCCCAGTGTTAACATGCAGGAGGTATTCAGCGGGATGATGAACATCTGCTTTGACGTTGACCGCCGATCACCGACGAGTATTCACCAGAAAGGGTGTATCGGCTGGATACTGGAGCCGCTCATCAACGGTTCTGGATGCGCGTTCCAGTTGCGTTGATACCGCCGCCAAGCACACTTCGCAGGCTTGGTGCATCGGGACCCACAAGGTCGATCACAAGTCCTTCCTGTGCGGTCGCAAGCTTCCACATTGTTTTGACCTTGGAGGCCATGCCACCCGTGACATCGACGCCGTGCGAGGTCCCGGTTTGTTCGAGTACCGCGTCGATGTTGGATGCATCGATCAAGGGGATACGTTCGGCATGGGGCTCGTGACGAGGATCAGCGGTATAGACCGCTTCTTCGCCCACCAACACGATATGGGTAGCACGAAGGCGTGGGACAAGATACGCGAACACGGTTTCCGTCGAAACGATGGCAGCACCCTGCGTGCGGTCAGCAACGACATCACCGAACACAACAGGAACCAGTCCGGCTGTAACCCACGCCTCTATTGCCTCGACATTCATGCTTTGGAGTACACCAGAATCGGCCACCGCCGAGGCCGACGGCTGCACCGAAATAGCATCGATCCCTGCCGCAATCAAGCGGGCGACGACCTCGCGGTTGAGGCGCAACATCGAATCCGATACCCGGACCACGCCTTCCCATCCACGTTTATCGTGAGCACCGTGAATTGTGTCATACTGCGCCGCCCAGTGATGCCCAAACGAACCGGCACCATGCCCGATCAGCAACCGGGGCGCGTCAGTTCGGCGTATGTGTTCGGCGATGGTGCCAGCAACACGTTCCAAAATAGCGACGTTCAAGGCTTCCGGGCGTGTTTTATCGGTCAGCACCGAGCCACCGAGTTTGATGAATGTACGTTCTTGCATCGAATCATCCGGTCATATGAGGTCAGCATACACAACAACGACAAGCCTGCATCCCGCCATGCGCGAGGCGAGTATAGCGGAGAGCCCTCGCCATGAGGACATCACGGGTCAGCCGGGAATATGCTGGTGATGTTGATACAGTGTGGTTGCTCGTGTACTACGACACTGAGCAGCGCTCTGCGTGCCGTGGATACTACGTTCACGAGTATGTTCGTGCGTGCGCGTTCTGCTCGATAACATAGGCGATGGCCTGTTCGACGGAAAGGCGGCGGCCTTCCGCCCATGCTGTACGCCATAGCAAACTGGTTTGCCTCACGTCGTCAGGATCGAGGTCTTGTACGTATGGTGACTGCGGACGGTTGATCGCATCACGTAGCGCTTCCGCCGCGCCGAACAAGCAGGCAGCAGAGCGCATGTCCCCTGTCGTGAGATAAAACCCCGCGCATCCTTCCAGCGTAAAAGCGATCCCATCTGTATGCCCAACATCGCGGAAAAGGAGCAACGTTTCTTCAAACAAATCTACGCTGTGTTCGTGCTCCCCACGGTCTTTGGCGATACGGGCCAGGAATGTCAGGCACCAGGCGCGGCAGATGAGGTCGCCAGTCGTTTCGGCAGCCAGTACACCTTCGCGCAAGAATGCAGCCGCTCGCGCCGTTTCGCGTGCGCCATGGGCGATGATACCAAGGTTACATAGCCCCCATGCAACGCCACGGGTGTCGCCCTCGATGCGGCTAAGCGACACACTTTCTTCGTACAGATGCAGGGCCTTTTGAGAATCCCCTTGCATGCGTGCCGCTTGTCCCATGACGCCAAGTACAGCGATGATTTGCTGTGGGTCTTCGGTGCGGCGTGCCAATACCAGACTTCGGTCGAATAAGCGTTCCGCCCCCACATAATCGCGCCCATTGGCCGCCATCCATCCCGCCGTCGTCAAAGCGTTGCCACGTAGAACGTCGTCCACATCCGGCGACTGGTTATTGTCCAGTTCCAGCGCCGTCTCCAACCACCGCCGCCCTTCTATCAAATGCGCGCGTGTCATCCAGAACTCGCGCAGCGCCACGCCGATCCGCAACATGATCCCTGCGTCGTCATGCTCGGCACCCCAACGGAGTACTACACGGATGTTATCGAGTTCCGCCCCAATCCGTCCGAACCAGGCGATCTGGTCTGCGCCACCGGCGAGTTCGGGCGCCGCTTCCTCCGTCAAACCTACGAAGTACGCGCGATGCTTAGCCTGCAACGCGTCGGCCTCGTCACTTGCTCGTAGCCGTTCGACCGCATATTCACGGATCGTTTCGAGCATCACGAAACGCGGAATATCATTGTCACCGTCCGTTTGTCGCAACAGGCTATTGTCGACCAGGTATTGTAGACCATCCAACACCGTGATCGGACCATCGCCCGGCTCGACACAGATCGTTTCCGCAGCGTCGACCGTACAACCACCGACAAAGATCGCCAACCGTGCAAACAACCGCTGTTCATACACACCAAGCAGGTTGTAACTCCAATCAATCGTACTACGCAACGCTTGATGACGAGCCGGAAGATCAGTCATGCCGTTCGTCAGCAGATCGAGGCGACGGCTGAGACGGTGCACCAACAACGGTGGCGGCAGCATCTTTACTCGTGCTGCGGCGAGTTCAATTGCCAGGGGTAACCCATCCAGATGCGTACAAATATCGACCACAGCAGCGGCGTTCGTTTTCGTCAACACAAAACTCGGCGACATAGCCTGAGCGCGTTGGACGAACAGCGCGATAGCGGGATAGTCCATAACATCGTCACTGGCAACGTGAGCAGCGGGCAGCATCAACGGCGGAACGGCGATCTCGTTCTCGCCGCGCACTCGCAAAGGCGCTCGGCTGGTCACAAGCAACGTAAGCGCGGGGGCATAGGCCAGCAATTCGCCAATGGACGACGATGCAGCGGCGACATGCTCGAAGTTATCCAGCACGAGCAACAATCGCTTGTCCTGTAATGCGAATTCCAAGCTATCGAGTGCCGTCTGACCCAAAAGTGTATGCACACCCAGTGCATGTGCGATCGCAGGGACGACCAGATTGGCTGAGGTCACTGCACCCAGGGCGACAAAGACCACGCCATCATCAAAGCTGGAAGCGATCATATGCGATACTTCCAGGGCGAGATGCGTTTTCCCGACGCCTCCTGGTCCGGTCAGGGTCACCATCCGGCACGCGGGATCGCGCAACCGCTCTAACACGAGCGCCATTTCCTCGGCGCGCCCGATCAGCCGCGTCGGAGGTGTGGGCAACAATGGTATTGATTGCGGATATACGATAGGCGCTGCCGCTGGTTGCGGCGCGTGCAAGTGCCCATCGCGTATCTGGTCGCGCAGGTCGGTAGTTTCTGCAGCTGGTTCGATACCAAGTTCCTGATCAAGAACACGGCGACAGATTTCGTAGGTCGCCAACGCTGCTGAACGCTCGTCGCCAAAGGCCAAAGCACGCATCACCTGTCGATAGGCTTCCTCGCGCCATGGTTCGAGCTCCACCTGACGCTGTGCGTAGCGCCGCATCGCGGCGTAATCGGCGGTGACTTCGGCGGCTTGTGTCAGCGTATGCAGGACGAACAGCGCCTTACGGTGGAGTGTTTCGCGCTTGAAGAACAACCATTCTTCCCAGGGTTGGCTGCTTTTTAGAAACATGCCCGGCAGGAGCTCGCCGCGATACAGTGCGGCAGCTTGCTCCATGCGTGCAATACATGCCGAACAGGCGGTAAGGTCCGCATGGGCATGCGTCGAGCAGGATGCGACAAGTTCTTCGAAGCGCCACACATCCACCGTCGCACTTTCGGTACGAAAGCGCAAAGTATGTTGCGTAACGTCCAGTATGGAAGTGTAGGCTGGTTCAGGAAGAGCCTGGCGTGTGCGGACCAACACCTGACGCAGACTCATGAACGCAGCGGACTGACTGCTTTCAGGCCACATCATTCCCGCAAGACGTTCACGGGCATGCGCCCGTTCAGGCTCCAGTGCTAAATATGCGATGAGAGCGCGAGCAGCAGCGCTGCCAAGCGCAACCGTTTTGCCATCCCAGGCCACATCCATTGGACCCAGCAGCGCCAATTCGACCTGCATTGAACTTCACCTGTGGATTGCTATTGTTTGCATATCGAGTAAATCTGTTATATGGAGTATACCGCTATTAGCCACACGTTTTATGTATCATGAGCAGAATTGTTGTCCCATGGTAACGCCAGGGAAACTGAACCAGTCATGTAGCATCAAGAATGCCTGCAAATATGCAATACCAACACTACATCCATCTCCTAATGGAACGTCGTTCATTGCTGGTAGACGTGTACCATAACCCTCGCTTGTCCCTCTTCAGTAGACACTCCCCTGGAATCGGGGTACAATCGTCGCGGTTACGCATCCTCTTGGCGCATTGCGCACCATTGCCGTGTGCATCACCGGCCGGATCGTGCGTGAATATTGGAACCAGGAATCGAACGAGGCGAACACCAGATCATCGTGCGCCATCTACATCACATCGAAGTCGCAGACGCTTACCGCATCATGTCGCGGGTTCTGCCATATCTTCCGCCAGTCTGGGCATACCGGGCGTGCGAACGCCTGGAACGGTTCGCCCACCTGACGCCCGCCTGGTCGCGTGTGATGGCGAACCTCGGGCACGTCGTCCCACACGCGCCAATCGCCCAACGCGAACGCTATGCCCGACAGGTGTTCAGTGGATTGCTCAAGAATTACTATGACCTGCTCCGATCGCATAGCTTGTCGAGCGAGGAGTTGCTCGCGATGACGGATTCACGTGGCCTGGAGAATATCACCACCGCGCTCGAAGGCGGCAAGGGCGTCGTCGTGACGATGCCGCATATGGGCAACATCTCCTCGGTCGCCGAACCTGTAGCAACCATCGTTGGCCAACCTATCACCGTCGTCGTCGAACAGATGGCAAACCCTGCGATTCACGACCTGATCAATACCCTGCGACGGCGCTCGCATATTACGGTACTCGAACTAGGCCCAAACGTAGTACGCACATTAATCAGGACGCTACGCAACGGCGAGATCGTCGTTCTGCCAAGCGACCGGACGGTTGTCCGAAGCGACCGTCGATGTGCCGTTCTTCGGGAAAACCACACGCATTCCGGCTGGACCAGCGGCACTGGCCTTGCGAACGGGCGCTCCACTTCTGACCGCATACACCTACCGTCAGCCCAACCAGCGTTCGATAGTGGTAGCCGACCCACAACTGACGTTGCACCGTGCCGAACACCGCGATGAGGTTCCGCGGATCATGGCAGCCGTGATGCGGATATTCGAGGCATATATCCGCCGCCACCCGGGGCAATGGCTGTTGACCGAACCTGTATGGACACACCCATGAAACTGATCGTTCAAGTTCCGGCCCACAACGAAGCTACGACGTTACCCGACGTCCTAGCGAGCATCCCACGTACGATTGCAGGTATCGACACGCTCGAAATCCTGGTGATCGACGATGGCTCGGTCGATGGAACATCGGAGGTCGCCGCCGCGCATGGAGCACACCATATCGTGCGCCACCTGGCGAAGAAAGGTCTGCCGATCGTGTTTCAAACCGGCATCGACACATCGCTACGGCTGGGTGCCGATATTATTGTCAACATGGATGGCGATGGACAATATCGTGGAGAGGAAATTCCGCGTCTGATCGCGCCGATCCTGCGTAAACAGGCTGACATCGTCGTCGGCGACCGCCAAACCAGCACCCTGGAGCACTTCACCGGACTGAAGAAGCAGTTGCAGCGCTTCGGGAGCTCGGTCGTGCGCTGGGCGTCGGACACAGACGTGCCTGACACCGTCAGCGGGTTTCGTGCCCTTAGCCGCGAAGCCGCCCTACGCCTGTTTGTGACGACCGACTTTTCCTATACAATCGAAAGCTTGATCCAGGCGGGCAAGCGCCGTCTCGCGATCGCGCACGTGCCAATTACGTCGAATCCGACGCGGCCTTCGCGGCTTCATCGCGGCAACTGGGATTTCGTCAAACGCCAAAGCAGTACGATCATCCGCACATATGCGACCTACGAACCCTTCAAAGCCTTTACCTATCTCGCGCTACCCTGGCTGCTCCTCGGCTTCATCCTGTTAATGCGTGCTGCCTTTGTGTTCATCGAGCGCCGCTACTTCGGCGGCAACGATAACAATCTCCAATCGCTGACGCTAGGCATTGGTTCGTTGATGGTTGGCTTCTTGATCTTCATTGCCGGATCTGATTGCGGATCGCATCGGTGGTAATCGGCGACTGATCGAAGAAATTCTGTATCGCCAGCGCCGTGCCGACCTCGAAGATATCCTCTGGCGCACGCGCGCGCGGAATGGACCACCGACCACCGACGACCAACCACTGGAGAATGAACCATCGCCGAGTAGAGATGGGACGGACCAGCAATTGCCACCTGGCGACTTACCGGAGGGCGGAGCGCCGCAGAAAGGCGCCGGCGTCACATCGGAGCCGAGAGAACAAAAAGAAACGACCACTTCCGTGCGATAAGGATCAGTATGGCGTCACGGCCTGACCATAACACAAGCCCGCGACTGACCGGTCAGTCGCGGGCTTGTGTTATGGTCCCAGGTTTCACGCACCTAACCTAGTACAGATCAACCAGAACTATCTTCGGTCATCATGCGTCCGTGGTCGATGGTCCGCGTTACTTCTTTCCCTGCTCCAGGCGGTCAGCGAGTTCACGAAGCTGAGTATTAATCACGCGCAAACCATTGATAACCAGATCGCGGGCTTCGCCCACCAGGCCAGCCTGAGCTTCTTTGGTGGCTTCCACGACGCGCTGGGTCTGGGCCTTGGTTTCGGGCGATGCAGCTTCTTGACGGGCAGAACGCACGGCGGACTCGACATTGTCGACCATCGAGCGTAGTTGGTCCTGCAACGTACCGATCTCTTGCTCCTGCCCGGACTGCCAGCCGGAGCGAATCGCGTCGCCAAGGCGCATGCCAAGCTTCTTGAACTCCTCGCCTACGGTCTGCCAGTCCTCGCCCACAGCCTGCCAATTCTTCTGGTTAGCCTGTCCGGTGGTGTTCTTCAACTCATCGGGATCGAGGCGTCGCGTCACCATTCCGGCGGTATTGGTCTCCTCTTCAGGAGTATCGTTATTGGTCATGTTCATTGGCTCCTTCGCGGAATAGTAACTCCCGCGTATTGCTCACTAACAATACGACGGGCGAAACCCATATGTTGCATCAATGGGCACTGCCGATGACCAACTCGACCGAAGGATGGCCGTGCTGAGCAAGCAAGCGCAGCAACCCATGGTTCAGCCGCCGCGCCAAACTCGGTCCTTCATAGATCAATCCGGTATACACTTGCACCAGACTCGCACCCGCCGCAAGCTTTTCATACACATGTTCAGGTGTAAAAACGCCACCGACGCCGACGATCGGCATGCGTCCGTTCGTGCTGGCATACAGGTACTTAATCACCTCGGTCGCCCGCTCACGCAACGGTCGTCCACTCAAGCCACCAGTTTCCGTAGCACGAGGGCTCGTCAGGGTTTCCGGTCGTGCAATGGTGGTATTAGTAGCGACCAATCCGTCGATCCCGCTGTCAAGACATACCGCCAGCATATCGTCGATTTCTTGCGTGGAAAGGTCGGGCGCGAGCTTCAACAACAGTGGCTTGCGTTGGGGCAGGCTGTCACGGGCGGCGACAACGCTGGCGATCAGTTCCGCAAGCGCGGCGCGGCCTTGCAACGCACGCAGACGTGCGGTATTGGGTGAACTGACATTGATCGTGATGTAATCGGCGGCACCTGCGACCACGCCAAGTACCTTCACATAGTCGTCTACGGCCGTTCCTGCTTCCACACTCTGCTTGTTCGCCCCGATGTTGACACCGACGATACCCAACGCCTTGGAACGGTTAGCAAGATGATGCAGCACCGCCGCGGCTCCTTCGCCTGGAAATCCCATGCGGTTGATCAGCGCCTGGTCCTGCGGTAGTCGAAAAACACGCGGGCGAGGATTACCCGGTTGGGCCAGGGGGGTGACAGTTCCGGCCTCCACATGCCCCCACCCCAGGGCAAGCAGCATCGCCGTCGCGTGCGCGTTCTTATCCAGGCCAGCGGCAACACCGACGGGATTGCGAAAGTGCAGGTTCCAGCACTCGACCGCGAGGCGCGGATCATCCACACCACTGAACCGCTGCACGAGCGGCGCGGCAGGGGGCACATGCGAAGCCAACGTCAGCATACGGAGGGTCCATTCGTGTGCGGTTTCGGCATCAAGGCGCGCAAGCAGCGGAAAGATAGCGCGGCGATACATTCAGATTCCTTTATCACTCATACACAGATCATGGCGAACTAGCCGCGGACCGCACGATGGCGCACGGCGATGGCGGCAAGCAAGCCGCCAACGTTCGACACACTGTCCGTGATCGCGTCCGGTAAACTCCACTGCATGTTGATCTCGCTGGCCTCGCGTCCAGTGGCATTAAGTTCGGCGACATGTGCCACGTATTCGCTTAGCTCCCACAACAGTGTGACGACGCCAACGGTCGTAGCCGCGACGAGATCAACATGCTCGGCTCCCCACTTTGCAGGACGAGCAAGCACGGTGTTCGACGGCAGTTCTTCGGCAAAGGTTAACACGGTTTCGCTGGTCAGGCGTGCGAGGCCATAGGCGGCTGAGGCATGTGGGATGCTGTCCGCGCCAAAGCCCAGGAGCGTTCGTTCTGCCCAGCGTCCATGGTAAATCGAAATATCAGGATGTGATGCCACGAAGCCCAGCGCGAGCGGCGTGACATACCAGGCATAGTTAGGGTCTTGGCGAACGCGGTTGTCGAGCGTGCGGATGGCGGCACGCGCAAGCGGATGCGTGGCATGTTGTTCGAGGCGTTTGTGGGTCGCACGCAATACATCGGGCAAAAACATCGTCACACTGTTCGTCACCAAATGCGTCAACCAGGCTGTCGGCACACCATATTCTTTACGATTGCGAATGGCTGTCGCGACGACCGCACCCCACACCACATACCGCGCAACATCTGATGGACGCATAGAATCTCCCCAATGACGGTTAGTAGATCACACCTGAGTAGCTATGATGCAAGCAACAAATGTTCCTTCGGTGACACGTACTGACGAGACATTATGCCTTCGAGAACGCCAATCGGGGGCCATCCAATGAGGTGTATATAGGTCCCGTTTCCGCGTGCAGACGAACGGTACAAGGGTTGCTAATGAATCAGGGTGGAATCACAACGTGACACAACGGCCCAATTGACGCTCATCACCATAAACTGCCTGGGATTACCGGTGCCGGTACCAGGGCTACGGAGACGGTTACGTGCGCTCGGTCGCGCCCTCGCTGCTGCCGACTGTGATATCACCTGTTTGCAGGAAGTCGGGCAATGGCGTCACCTACCACTCGTACGTGAATCTGAGGAACGCTGGCCTCATGCCCTCGCCATACCCTACCCGTATGCACCTAAAGGCGGTCTGGCCATGCTGTCACGGCTCGCGCTCGACGCCACCAGATATACACCGTTTCGTGAGCGCGGACGCATGATCAGCTTACACGCCGCCGAACGCCACCAGAGCAAAGGTATGCTACAAACGCATCTGCGGGTGGGTCAACAAAAGATCGTCGTGATCAACACGCACCTTGCGGCGAACTATAACGCACGTTGGACGTATACGAACCCCTATGCCAAAGTCGAACGCGCCCAACTGCATGAGATCGCCAGCGCGGTTCAGTCCTTTCCATCGGACACGTTAGTGATAGTGGCGGGTGATTTCAACGTTCCGCGTGGCTCCTGGCTATATAACGAGTTCGTCGACTCAGCAAACCTCTACGATCCGCTTGGTACATCCCAAGCGCCAACCTATCGCCCGCTGCCAGGATTGCCCGCCAGCGCCATTCAGGCGCTCGATCACATCTTGATCCGTCGAGGGACCCTCGACAACATCACGTTCGACGCCGAACTGCTGTTCGGCGAGCAAATCCTATTGGCACATGGTATGGTGGGCTATCTCTCGGATCACCTGGCAGTGCGTTGCCAACTGCGCTGGACGCCACAACCCACGCTGGTGGCAACAGACGGCACGGTGCTCCCATCCGAATCGACGCCCCGCGATTAACGACGTATGGCGACCCGAAGGCCGCCATACCCTGTATCGAACACGGGAGCGAACGAACCTACCGGCGACGGCGCGTAAGTCGCAACAGTTCGGCTGCGACACTATCAGGTTGAGATTGCCCAGTATGTTCTTCGGCGTAGGTGCGTCGAAGTTGTTCCTGGAGGGTGCGAGGTTGAAGCTCGCGTTGACCACTACGTGGATTTGCATTGGATCGGAGTTGATCACGAATCCGCTGAGAGCGCCTGTCGCGTACGGACATCAATTCCTCCTGTCTAGGAAGTGCGGAGGTCAGTGGGGTCGCAAGGGACACACCCGGCACGGAGCCGGTCCAACATTGTGCCGACGCTGCTGCCTGAGGATGCACAAAGGCCACGACCCCAGTTAAGGAGCGTGGCCTTCGCAAACTGCTATCGATTGTGCATATACAAAATCTCATAGGCAACCTGTATGCATTCTTTGTACACCGATTGGATCGCACTGTCAACTGAGGGAGTGGGGAAACACCCTACGCCACATGGCTAGGGCAGACCGGGACGATCATGCTATCATGCTAGAACAGGTGGAGAACAGGGTGATACAACCAGTAGCGATCGAGGCCGAAGGGTTACGCAAGGTTTTCAAGGATACGGTCGCAGTCGATCACATCGACCTCAATGTACGTCGTGGCGAAATATTTGGCTTTCTCGGTCCCAATGGTGCGGGAAAGACCACGACGATCAAGATGCTCATCGGCTTGCTTCGCCCGAGCGCGGGCCATGCCCGTATCGGTGGCTACGACATCGAGCGTGAACCACTGGCGGCGAAGGCCGTGCTAGGCTACGTTCCCGACCAGCCGCACCTGCCCGATAAACTGACCGCCCGCGAGTTTTTGCTGTTTATCGGCGGCTTGTATCGCCTTCCGGCCGCACAGATCAAGCAGCGCGGTGAAGAGTTGCTCAAGCTGTTCGACCTCACGGAGCATGGCGACGAGTTGCTTGGTGGTTATTCGCATGGCATGCGACAAAAAGCGGCGCTGGCAGGTGCACTCCTGCACGACCCGCAGGTGTTGTTTCTGGACGAGCCGACCGTCGGCCTCGACCCGCGCAGCGCCCGCCTGATCAAAGATATGTTGCGCGAACTCGCGGCGCGTGGCGCGACGGTTTTTTTGACGACCCATATCCTTGAGATCGCCGAACAGCTTTGCGACCGGGTTGGGATCATCCGCGATGGGCGTGTGATCGCCATGGGCACGATGACTGAATTACGGCACGGCGCACACGACCGCACCCTCGAAGATATCTTCCTGTCGCTGACCGGCGGAGCCGAGTACAGCGGCATCGCCGACATGTTGCGCGGGTGATGCCGGTGCGCGGAGCCGTCCTCGACAGCACATTGGTGATCCTGCGGTCGCGCCGACACATCGCCTACAACGTTTTTCTACGCGGCAGTATCCTGCGTAAACTCGGCGTTGCCGTGATGGTGCTGGCAGGACTGGCCACGATGTATGCCCTTTATCGCTTTAGCACGTTCGCGGTCGGGGGCTTGCGCCTGGTGGCACGCCAACAACCTCAAGTATTTGCCAGCCTGGGCGATGTCGATCGGGTGCTGCTGGCGCTACCCAGCATCGCCTTCACCTCACTTAGCATCCCGCTGCTGCTCAGCAGTACGAGCTTTGCGCTCGGAGCCTTGTACCTCGCGACCGACCTTGACCTGTTGCTGATCACGCCCGCCCCGATGCAGGCGGTCTTTCTGTCACGCTTTGCGGAAGCGTTGCTGCCAACGTATCTGCTGCTATTCGTGCTGCTACTGCCGTCATTGGTCGGGTACGGCGTTGCGCTCGCCTATGGTTGGGTGTACTTCCTGCTGCTACCTCTGGTGCTGCTGTTGTTGCCGTTATTGCCGATGAGTATCGGCGTTTTGCTAACCATGACGCTTGCGCGGGTGATCCCACCACGCCGCCTACGCGAATTAATGGCGGTGTTGGGTGGTCTTTTGGGAATCGCGGTATATGTTGGCTCGCAAATGCTCAGCCGCTCACGTTCATTCAGAAGCGCTGAAACCTTGGAGCGCTTGCTTGGCCTTGATGTTGCTGCGCTACCAACATCGTGGGCGTCGCGTTTACTTGGCGCGGCCGGACAGGGCGACATACCAACCGCCCTGTGGTACGGGCTTCCATACGCGGTGGTGACGCTCGGTTTGTTCGCATTCACGACCGTACTGACCGAACGCTTGTATTACAACGGCTGGATCGGACTGGCAGGAACGCAGGGTGGGCGCGTGCGTCAGTCACATCGCAAGCGCTGGCGCATACCATTGCCGCAAGGACCGATCTTCACCATCCTTGCCAAAGACCTACGCACATTACCCCGCGATCCGCAGCGGTTATCACAATTGCTCTTTCCGTTGGCATTGTCGGGATTTTGGGTGTGGCAAATGCTGTCGATGCGCGGTGGCCGTTTTGGCGGCGGCGTGAACGTCAGTCTTACGATGATCACGTTGCTGGTGTGCTTGCTGATCGCCAGTAATCTCGGCTTGACCAGTCTCAGCCGCGAAGGCAACGGCTACTGGTTGCTCCATCTCGCGCCAATTGGACCCTGGCCGTTGTTGTGGGCGAAATGGACGATCGCGTTTCTGCCGTTTCCGATCATCGCGACGGTCTTCACGCTCCTGTTCGTGGTGTTGCGTGACCCGCCAATCGCACCGCTCGTGCGCTCCCTGCTAGCAACGATACTGACAGGTGTCGGCGTGAGCGGCATCGCCACGGGCGCGGGAGCCGCCTTTCCGCGTTTCGATTGGTCGCAAGCCCAACGCATGACGTCGCTGCGCGCCGGTTGTATCGCGCCCGTCATCTATTACGTGTATAGCGGGTTGATGCTGCTATTGACCCTGGGCATGGACATCTTTCCACTCGGTTTGGGTAGTGCCTTGCTCGTCGCCAGTTGGATCGTTGCGATCATCCTCACGGGATGCGCGCTAATTTTCCCATTATGGATCGCGGCGACCCGTTTACGACAATTGGAGCTATAGTGACTGTTGACCTGCGCTCGCTCGTACTTCGCACCGCACGGCTTGTACTTCGTCCGTGGCGACGGAGTGATCTCGACACCATGGCAGCATGGTCACCGCTCCTCGATCCGCTGGAGCAAACCTGGAACTGGACGCAACAACTCGCTGGAACATCCCTTGATCTCTTTTTCGCTGCCCACCAGTTCGACACCGCGCAGCACATCTGGACGATCCTTCGCGACGATACCATCATCGGCATTCTGATACTGCAAACCCGCGACCCACAGGCGCCAGTCCTCGGCATCTCGCTGGACAGTTCAGCGATAGGACAGGGCTACGGTGGCGAAGCACTCCGTGCTTTTTTTACGAGCTACTTCGCTCACTGGCCCACCAGCACGATGCACCTGGAAGTCGCGCTCGCCAACCGTCGTGCTGTTCGTTTATACACAGCGTTGCACTTCGACGAGCAGAAGCGCTACTGGCGCGACGCAGGAACCCCGCAACGCTATGCCTTCCTGAGCCAGACACAGTACGACGACATGCGCCCGATGTTTCGCTTTACCAACACCGCGTGCTATCAATTGTGCGCCACAATGACGCTACCAGCCACGACATGGAAGCGCTTCGTGGTATGATCCTCCAATGACATCTGCGATAGCTCCGGCGTCACTGGATCTTGTTGCCCTGCGGCAACGGGAGTTTCCGGTCGCCGAGCGCTATATCTATCTAAATCATGCGGCCCTTGGCCCGTTGCCGCGCCGCGCAGCAGATACGGTGGCGACTGCCGCCGCTGATTTTCGTGATCTTGGCCTTCGTGCGGAACAGACCTGGTTGCCCGCCATCGACCGCACGCGCCAACTCGCCGCCGATATGCTGCATGTTTCTCCCGACACCCTGGCGTTCACCAAAAGCACCAGTCAGGCGCTCAACATCGTCGCCGCCAGCATCCCCTGGAAGCCACGCGATATCGTCGTGACGATACGTGGTGAATATCCGGCGAACGTCTACCCGTGGGTTTCGCTGCAACGTGGGGGCGTCGAGGTGCGCGTTGTACAGCCGCGTCAGGGACGTATCACGCTGCCGGACCTTCAACACGCCCTGCATGGTGCGCGTATGCTGGCGATCTCATGGGTGCAATACAACACTGGGTTCCGCAGCGACCTCGCCGCCCTGAGCGATTTGTGCCAGCAGCAAGGTGTGATGCTCTGCCTCGACGCGATGCAAGGCGTTGGCATCCTGCCAATCGATCTTGCCGCCACGCCAGTTGATTTCTGCGTCTTTGGCGGCCACAAGTGGCTGCTGTCACCGCAGGGTGTTGGGATGGTGTATGTCAATCCCCGTGTGCGCGAAAAGCTTCTGGCATCAACAGTGGCGTGGCAGGATGCGATCTGGCGTGATTACGCCGCGTTTGATTACAACAGCCCGATCGTCGATGGCGCAGCACGCGAGGAAAGTACACGGGCATTGCTCGGCGTCGTCGGCCTCGAAAGAAGCCTCGAACTACTGAAAGAGCTAGGGACGGAAACAATCGCGGCACACCTTTACACACTCACCGAACACCTGGCACAGCGTATGCTTCAACGCGGCTATCAGGTACGGACGCCGTTAGCACCGGAAACACGTTCGGGAATCGTGGCAATAAGCCATCCACAGTATTCCGCGCACGAGATGTGGGAAAAACTGCGTGCCGCTCGCATCGTTGCAGCTGTACGCGAGGGGGGTATACGTTTGTCACCACACGTGTACAATACCCTTGACGAAATGGATGCTGTGATCGAAGCGTTAGAAGGATTACGCCCTTGAGCACACTGGTATTTGAAGGAAGTCCGCACAACACAACATCACCCCAATTTAACAAACGCGGGAAAACGTTGTGGACGGCGGGAAACTTGTTAATGCTTGTTGGCTTTTACCTTCTAATGTACGTGGGAGGGTTGTTTGCCGACGAGCAATATAACATCATGGCATCGGAAGGCGGGAGCGACATAGCGATCCGAGAATCCTTCGTTCCTCCACCGCCGATTGCCGCCAATCCACCTACCGATACAACATTTATTGGTCCGCGTCCGGTCGAACGCGCCCCACAACCTGTGGCCGTACCGACCTCAGCACCAAGCGCTTTCATTCTGCCACGCCTCAACGACGCCGGTGGCGGTGGCGTGGAATTGAGTACGCTCGTTCCTAAGGCGGTTGGTAACTTCGGCCCATCAACAGTCGAGCGTATCCTGATTCCAAAAATTGCTGTCGACAAGAAGGTTGTGGAAGTCGGTTGGTCGCTTCAGGACATCAACGGGCATCAGGTTGCCGTGTGGGAAGTCGCTAAATATACGGTCGGACATCATACTGGATCGGCGAATCCCGGTCAGGTCGGTAATATGGTTTTCGCAGGTCATAGTGGTGGACGAGCATATCCATTCAATGACTTGTTCTATCTCGATCCCGGAGACAAGATCGTCGTGTGGAGCAATGGACAGCAGTATGATTATAATGTCCAGCAGAAGGTGGTTGTCGATGAGATCGGTCCAAACGTGACCGCCGAACAGCGTCAGGCAAATGCTAAATACATCGAGCCAACCGAGGATGAAGAGATGACCCTCGTAACCTGCTGGCCTCTGACAGGACCGGATAAATTTTCGCAACGCGTGATCATTCGCGCCACGCCGGACCGACCGACTGCACCGAATCCGGCTGAAGCACCATCGAATCTCGACGGTGGCTGGACGCCGCGCTAACACACAATACCAGGCGATATATCGCAATCATGACAAAATAGATCCAAACAGCCCCTCAGGTACGAAAAAATACACTGGTGGGCTTTTTTTTGCGTTCGCGTGGCTAAAGCCATGGTACTACTCCTGCTGTATAGCAGCGCGGTTATTCCTCGAAATCGAATCCAGAAAATTCTACGAACGTCGGCGCTTTTCCCGCACGCCATGCGTGCTCAGATATATCAGTCATCGCACTAGGAAAAGGTAGGAGGTTCGGGATGGTACGTTCGGTTCGGCTCGTTCTTGTTTCGTTGCTCTTAGCCCTGAGTATGTTTCCCACGCTAGGTGAAGCACAGGGACCGACCCCGACGACAGGGTTGCCACAGGATATCAACGATATCGAGGATCTTCACGCGAAGTTGCCTGACTTCGACATACGGACGGCAGTAACTCCACCGACACAACGGCAACTCACTGCTGTGTCGAATCTCAATGCACACGCCTCATGGAATCGTTTTGGCACCCCACAATCGCTGATCAATTACGGCGGTTACCTTGGGGCAGTTTCCGGGAATACAGCGGTGGATATGGCGCGTTCCTGGCTTTCCGCCAACGCCGCGCTGTTCAAGCTAACGGCGGCCGACGTAGCTGGGCTGGAGCTTGTCAACGATAGCATCTTGAGTGGGACAAACGCGCATGTCGTGCTGTTCCGCCAGCGTTGGGGCAGTCTGACCGCCGTCCAAGATGGAATGGTCACGCTCGGCATCGCGGACGGCAAGGTCGCGTACGTATCGTCGTCGCTCGTCGGCTCCGCCAACATGGTGAATACTGCGAACCGTATCAATGCCTCGACCGCGTGGTTAGCGGCGGCAGCGAACGTCAATAAAGCCATTCCGGCAAGTTCTGTAGGCGCGATCAAAGACCTCGACGGTTGGAAAGCGTTCAACGTCGCCGGTTTCGGCCAACAACTTGCACGGCTCCGCGCGCTCCCGGTCGGTGCTGGTGTTGTACGGCCTGTGTACGAAGTAAATGTGGTCAAGCCGAACACGAACGACCTCATGGCATATACGATGTATGTTGATGCGCTGGACAAAAAAGTCTGGTGGCGACAGAACCGTATCCACACCAGCGACGACGGGCAGGAAATGATCACCGTCGCCGCACGTCCCGCCGCCGCGCCCGATGGTCACACCCTTTAGCGGCACCTATAACGGCACACCGGGTAGCCTGGCGTGTGATTCACCTAAGCCGTTTACAGTTCCCGCTAACACCAGGCAGATCGTAGCTGTCGCAACCGCGGACGTGCCGGCGAACGATATTATTCTCTATCTGCTCGCCCCTGATGGCACCATCCTGGCAAGCTCGGATACCGCCACCAGTCCGGAAGCAATCGCATATTCCCCGACGGGTGCGATTCCGGCAGGAACCTACAGCGTGCAGGTTTGTCCATTCGCGGACCCGACAGCACCTGCCGATCGCACCATTCACCTACAGCGGTACGGTAACGACCAACGACACGCCACTGCCGGATGTTCGAAGTCTACCCGCCCAAGTGGAAGTTCTTTACGTCGAACCCACCGCTCAACTATTCCAACACCGACACGCGCGTGCTGGGCTGTTGGGAATCTGTGCGCAACGGCACGCCGATTCCAGGCTGTCAGATCGAGTTACGTAACACGGCAGCACGAGCACCCTGGGATTACATTGTGACCGCAGGTACACCAAGCTTTACGACACTCGGCAACAGTGCAAACACGTCGGAAGCATGGCTCAGCCCACTGACGCCAGCCGAGCAATATCGCCCAGCTAGCGCTACACGCGAATACGATTTCCCCTGGACGAACCAATGGTATACCTCTAAGTGTAATCCGGCCTCTCTGTCCAGTCCGCAACGCAACGATATCGACGCAGCGGTGACCAATCTGTTCTCGATCGCATAACCGCATGCATGACTGGTCGTACTACCTGGGGTTCACCGAACAAAACTACAACGCACAACTTTCAAACTTTGGGAACCAGAGCACCGGCAGTCATCCCTGGCGGCGACCGCGATCCCGAAACTGGCAACGCGCAGGCAGGCGCGGTCACGGGTGGTGCTCCTAGCTATCTGGGTCGCGACAACGCCAACCAGATCGCCTTGCAGGATGGCGTTCCCGGCATCACCAATATGTATCTGTGGCAGCCGATCGCAGCAGCCTTTTATGGCGCCTGTGTTGACGGCGACTATGATATGTCGATCATCGGTCACGAATACACCCACCTGATCTCGAATCGTATGGTCGGCGGTCCCGATGCGGGATTGACGGGCCACCAGGCTGGATCGATGGGCGAATCGTGGTCGGACCTGGCAGCGGTCGAATACCTGAACGAGTTCGGCTACGCTACCCGCCAAGCAATCCCTTCGTCGTCGGTGCATATGTGACGCAGAACAAGGCGACAGGTATTCGCAACTACAATATGAGCGCAAACCCGCTCACCTATAGCAACGTCGGCTACGATTTCTCTGGGCCCGAAGTCCATTCCGATGGCGAAATCTGGGATGGCACGAACTTCCTGATTCGTCAGAAGTTCCTGGCGAAGTATCCCGCTCGCGCAAACGCTGCCGTCACGCAGCAAGCCTGTGCGAATGGGCGAATACAGCGCGGCGGCGTGCCCTGGCAACCGTCGCTGGATTCAGAACGTCTTCGATGCTTTCTTGCTGATGCAACCGGCCGTGAGCATGCTGGATGCTCGTGACGCTTACCTCGCCGCCGACCGTCATGCGCTTCAACGGCGCGAACCAGGCAATTGCTGTGGGATGCCTTCGCCTTCAAGGGTATGGGCGTCAACGCGGTGTCAAACGGCACCGACGACACGGATCCACAGCCGGGCTTCGAATCACCGGTGGTGACGACCGAACCGTTGATTACCTTCAACATCGTTCGTGATGGCACCTCGACGCCGATTCCAAACGCCAAGATTTACGTCGGACGCTACGAAGCACGTTCGACGCCAATTGCTGACACCAATGCTTCAACCGCGCTCCCAGCCAGCGCCCGATTCGTCCCTGGCACCTACGAGATCAACGTACAAGCCCCTGGCTATGGTGTCCAGCGCTTGAAATTCGTAGCGACGGCGAACCAGAATCAGACGCTTAAGATCGGCATCGGGATGAACCTGGCATCCGCCACACACGGTGCCCGCATCTACGGCAACGGTGCGACGACCGGAACAACCAACCGCGACTATAACCTTCAGAACCTGATCGATGATACGGAATCGACAGTATGGTCGCGTGTGGGAGTGGCGAATGCCGATGCAATCGACGACACGACCGTTACGGTCGATCTTGCTGGCGACGTTCAAACAGTCAAACGTGTCAAGGTCAGCGCCGTGTTACGGCCTGCTGACGCGAACGATCCCGGCGGCGACACCGGATCACAAAGTCGCTTCTCGGCGCTGCGAGCCTTTGAGATTTGGACCTGTAACTCGACAGTCAAGGCCAACTGTCGCGACGACGCGAACTACACCAAGGTGTATACAAGCAAGCCCGGCGCGTTCCCTGGAACGGTGCCGCGCCCGACGATACCAACTACTCTGATCGGTTCGTTCGATGTGACGCCATCCAACGCGACACATGTACGCATGCGCGTATTATCGAACCAGTGTACGGGCAACGTCTTGTTCCAGGGCGAACAGGATAATGATCCCACCAACAATACCGATTGTCGTACCGCCGCGGCTTCGAGAAGCGTACGTGCCGCCGAACTTGAAGTTTACGGCTCGCCTACAAAGAGTGGAGCAGCGTCCTCGGATGTATCGGTGACAGTGACGAACAACTAACAGCGAACCGCGAGCTAAAACCGGAGCCAGGGAAGGTTATTCCCTGGCTCCGGTTTTATTTGTACCTGATGTATAAGACCAAGTGAGCGCGCTGCATACGCCAAAACGATGTTACTGCTTGCATGTGCTACTCGTTGTTTCGCAAGCTCAGAGGTCCACGTCAGCGCTCGCTCGCCGCTTCGCTGGACACGTAATCCACCAGCAACCCAAGTTCGCGGTCGTCGCCGCTCGCACCCGTGGCAGGAACGAAGGTTGGCGTGTGCAGGTCGAGTTGAAGTTCGGTGGAACATTTGCCATCGTTCTTGCAGAGCGGGGGCACATACATCTCGTAACTACGCCACGACGCATCGACGCCAAACGTGGAGCATTGTTTTTGCACGCACATCGTCGCAACGACAGGTGTGTTGTCGGGGCGCGGCGCGGCGAGGTGAACCCGCACCAGTGTGCCATGTTCACCTGCACGGAGGCGTACGGCGGCAGCGCCCGTTGTCCAGCGCACCTGACGCTCGCCTTCGCGCTCCGGCGCATACATACCGCCAACGAAGCCTACGTCCAGGCCGTCGCCGACATTTACTGCGGCAGGAGCGGGGGACGAATGCAAATTGCGCCAACCCCACTCAGTTATCGCACGTTGATCGGCGTAAAAGCCCGCGAACGCACGCCGCGCTCCTTCGTCGTCGCCCATACGGCGCAGCACGTCGCCAAGTCGCGTCGTAGCGACGAAATATAATTCGTTGCGGTCACGCGCACGCCCGTAGGCTTTCGCGGCGCGTTGGAGGTCGCCCTGCTGGTCATAGATCATACGCCATCTTCATAGGTGCGCCGGACGCTGACTGGTCGATGCTGGCGGCGCGGTTATAGCGATGGAGCGCCAGGTCATCAGCGCCTCGCCATGCTGCGACATCGCCCCAGGCGACCATCGCACTATAGCGCACACCTTGTACCGCCCAGGCATAGGGGTATGCCCGCAACGGCAACAGCATCACGAGCGCCACGGCAACTGCGACGACGTGCCGCGCTCGTGACGATGCCCTCCACCACGGCATGGTCCATAGCGACGCCGCGAACGGAATCAGCGCCGGAAACAGCAACTGACGGTAGCGCGCCTCGCCATGCGTTACAACGGTAACGCCAACCACGTACACTAACCAACCAAGCAGCAACGTCTTGGAACGCGACCATGGTGCGACGACCAGAGCCACCATCGCGCTCACGAGCACGACCAGATATAGCCCATCGTCCAGCAGCAGCGCGCCCACAAACGGCACCAGCGGCACATCCTCGTAGTAGCTTGTCTGGAGAAAGCGATCCTGGATCGGCTTCACACGCCAGAGGTATATCCAGTTCGGCACGATCTTACGAACCAGGATCGCCGGATCTTCGCGTAGTCGCGCCATGCCTTTCGCGGTAGCATAGTCGGCGCGAGCGACCGGATTCGGGAATGGCTTCAAGCGTGCGGTGGATGTCGCCCATCGTCTCGCGTGGCTCGTTGAACACCCACAGATTGTAGGACAGGCCAGTTTCGACTGGAATCAAGCCGCCATAGGCCATGTAGTTACGAATTGTCCACGGCGCGATCGTCGCGCATGTGAGCAGCACACACACGACTGTACCCCACACACGAGGTCGCAATCGCGCGGTGCGAGGTCGCGACGTGATCATCCAGACGACGAGTAGCGGCAACGCGGCGAGCGATGCCGAGCGCGTGAGCGTGGCAAGCCCAAGAAGCACACCCAGGAGCGCGGCAACGCCGAGGCGTGGCTGGCGCACCCAGCGTAACGCCACCACCAGCGAGGAGATGAATAATGCCGTAAACAGCGTTTCCGACATCCATAGGGAAGCGAACGTGATGAACGGCAGCATGATCGCACTGATGGCGGCGGCGATCAGTCCGGTGCGGCGAGCCCGCGTCGGATCGTCTGGCGACGACCGCTCTACCGAGCAGATACCACAGTCCAATCGTCGCCGTACTCAGGACGATATTCGGCAGCGCCGCCCAACGCAGATCGCCGCCAGCCAACCACAGCGACCCTGCTAACCATAGCGGGTACAGCGGAGCGCGGAGCCAGCGATAGTGTTCGTAAAAGACCCAGCCACGCCCCGCGACGAGATCATGCGCCACGCGCAGGTATTCGTTTTCGTCGTTGGCAGGCGCGTGCAGCGGTACGCGCCACCAGACCCATAGACGCAGGGCAAGCCCCAACCAGGATGATCAGAGGGAGTGCATACCTTCTGAGCCAGCGCATCATCGCGGACCGCCCGCAAGTTGCTCATTGACGATCTGGGCAGTCGGGTTCACGGTATCGATCCAATCGACCATAACCCCCAACGCCCGATCATCGCCGTTGGCACGGTCGAACGAACGCGGGCGAAACGTCGGCGCGTCGAGCGAAATCATCATCAGCGCATCCATGGAAGGCATATCTTCGGGTAGCGGCACATCGTATACCTGCCACGGATCACCTACCTCTACCACGGCGATGAAGCGCCCATCGACACTGACACGCACTGGCAGATTGTCACCAGTCACGGCATCCGACGGGCGGCCATGCGCCAACCGCAGCCGCAACGTACCGCCGTCTGTGGGGCGCGCGAGCCATGCCTGGGCATGCGCGGTCGTCCAGCGCATACCATCGGCGGCGGCATGCCATCCCTCGATATTGCCCAGGTCAAGGCCATCGCCAAGGTCGAGGCGCGTCAATGGGCGAGGACCGTATGAGAGGCGCATCCAGCGTTGCAAATCCTCAAGCGACGCCGTTTCATAGGCGAACTCACGACGCGCTTGATCCACGTCGCCGCGTTCTCGCGCCAGGCCACCAAGCAACAGGTGGGCGTAGGGATGGTCCGGCACGACTGCAGTCGCGTCCTGCAACACGTTTGGGCGTCAGGACAGCCGTTAGTAACGGGACAGGCGGCAATCGCAGCGCGCGCGAGGTAAACGCGAGCGAGCGCAGATGCAGGATCGGCACGAAGCGCCGCCGCGCCATCGCCGCGCCACAGCGCCCAATGCTTACGAACCAGCATCGCGCCTTCGCCAGGGTACGGGCGGTGAAGCAACAACAATCCTACGAACGCGATCAGCGTCACCGCCGCACCTGCAAGCCGGACCTTTGGCCATGCGTCGTGTCGTAATCGCATCGAGAATAACGCGGCGGCTCCGCACGCCAGCACGGGATAAACTGGCACGCGGTAGCGCAGTTCCACATGAAAGACCAGGCTCGTGACGACGACGTAGGCCGCCCACGCGCCCAGAAACCAGCGCAAGGCAGCGTATGGTAACAGCCACAGCCCAAGCGTTCCCGCGATCGCCAGCACGAGCCACAGACCGTCGCCGAGCAGCAATCGCGACCAGACCTCGACGGGTGGCACCCAGATCGCACGACGGCTCCGCATGTCGTCCCAGTATTCCAGCGCGACCAATTTTTGCGCCTCGCCCCACATCTTGCCCACGAAACGCGCCGGATCAGCGGTGATGCTGGCGATGCCGTTTGCCATGCTTACCGACTGCCGCTGACCCCGGTCGTCGCCCAGACTATACAGGTAGCTCTTGACGGCCTCGCGTCCGGCGGCCTCATTGTCCAGCCACAGGTTTTCCGCGCCCGTGGTGTCGATCAAGATCAAATGTCCATACACCGCATAGTTGCGTGCCGTCCATGGCAATATGACCACCAGTGTTGCTACCATGAACGGCAGCGCCAGGACGAGCAGGGATGCTCCGCGCCGCCACCCACGCGGTGCCGGTTCGCCGGACGGCCCTAACATCAACAACCACAGCACACCCAATGGCAGCAGCGGCAGCGCGACCGAGCGCACCAGCGCCAGCAATCCTAGTGCAATACCCGCCCCCACTGCCAACTGCCAGGACCGGAAGCGTGCGTGCCGCCACCAACAGGCTCAGCACTACCAGCAGACCGACGACAAAGGTCGTTTCGGTCAGCAATTCGGTAGCGTTGGCTGCCAGCGTGAACGACACGGCGACGAGCGCGGCGGCAAGCAGCGGGGCGCGTTCGTTATGTTGAGGCAACGCCAGTCGCACGAACAGCCATTGCAGGTACACGCCACCTGTGCTGATGAGCGCCTGGACCAGCCGCACACGCTGCACCTGTGAATCGAACAATTGGAATACGACTGCGAGGAACGCGGGGTATAAGGGTGGACGCATCAACGGCAGGTCGTGGTAGCCTTTGCCTTGCAGCCACGTCAACGCCTGACTGAAATACTCGCGTTCGTCGCCGCCCAGAGGATACAGGCGATGCCAGCGCCACACCGCGAGCCGCAACACGAGCGCTACAATGAGCAGCACCCCGAGCGCGAGCCGTCCGCGCCATGTCGCGGGCAGTAGCCATGGACGTAGCGCTCGCACTAGGACGATTCCGCGCGACCCATCTGGCAGGTCGCACTAGGGGCGACCCCATCCACAGGATCCGGAGGCGCTCCAAGTGTCGCCCAATCCACACACGCACCCAGCAAGCGCAACTGCTGGCTGACCTGCTGGCGTCGTGCCAACCCACGCGGTCCTTCGAGAAAGATCGACGCCCGTAGCTCGACCACGACATCCTGCCCCGGCGCGGTCGCCGGAAGCGGCACAGCGATCTCCTGCCATTCCGTGCCGATAGCAATAGGCGTTGGCGTCACAACCGCGCCGCCGACCACCACCTCAATCGTCGCTGGAACTTCGATCTCGCCGCGTGGACTCGCCAGCCGTAGCGTCAACGTCTGCGGTGTTCCGTTTCCCGCGCCGACGAAGCGTAACCGCGCATGATCGCTGGACCAACGATAGCCCGAATCGAACGGATGCACGGGATCGGTATATTCACGCTCGTAGAAACCATCCATGTAGCCCCAATCGAGCGCGTTCCCAAGATCGACCGTATCGTTGGGCGGAGGTCGCAGGTTGTCCCACGCCCAACGGGTCTGATTGGCAAGTTCGAGCGGTCGAGCGGCAAAGGGATTTTGCGCACAGGCGATCTCGCCGGGAGCACAAACCGCATTTCCACGAGCGCGGTATATTTCGCCTTCCACCAGATAGCGCTGGGGCGTGGTTTTCATGGACTGTAACAGCGCCAATGCTCGCTCGTCCTCGCCCTCGCGTGCGTCGATGCGGGCTTGCAGCAACGCGAAGCAGTCCAAGCCGTTTGGACCATTTTCGACCCGGCGTTGCGAACCAATGTCCACCCAGCGTTGTGCCGTCGCCACGTCCCCGACGGCGAGCGCGGCGTCGGCGCGTTCGCAGTCGCCATGGATGATACGACTACGCACAGCTATGAAGGTATTGTAGAGCGTCGAAAGGTCGTTGCCGTTGTTCATCGGTCGCCAGTAACCGTAGGATGGGGCGATCAACGCCAACAGGAGCGCCGACGTTCCCAACGCGACCAGCATACGTTGGCGGCTGACGCCGCGCACACGCCACTGGCTGAGGGCACACGCCGCGAAGATGAACAGGAACGGCATCAACGGCACACGGAAACGATTGATCGCGAAGAAGAGCGGCCCCGTCACAAGGTTATAAAGCAGCCACGCGACCAGCAAACCCTTGCCAGCACGTCCACGCCGCCCGATCATGCCGAACACTGCCAGCGGCACGACGATCACATATATCGTGTCGTCGACCAACAGCCCCAGCGGTGTGCGGAATCGGGATCGCACCCTGCGTGTAATTGGAGCGCATACGCTCCGCGCCACCATAGTTAAGTTGCACGAGGTCGAACAATTCGCCGATGGATTTACGCATGAACTGCGCCGGGTGTTGCATGACCCAATCGATAGCATAGGCATAGGCGAAAGACTGGCGTTCGGACTGGCTTGGAATCTCGCTGAGGGCGCGAGCGACGACCAATTCCTCGCGACCTCCCGTCACACCCAGCATAGCGTTGTAGCCGCCGGTTGTATCGATCAGGATGAAGCCACCGCCGAAGAAACGCGAGTTATACACGCTCCACGACAGGATCGTGACCGACACCGCCAGCGTGAACAGCGCCGCCGCCCATAGACGAGGGACCAGCAGGGATGACCGACGAACGGGTTTAAGCTCTCCGTTCTCCTGGGGCGCGTCCATCGTCGCGCCGTTGTTCGCCACCACCCACAGCGCCACGAACGGCATCATCGCGGCAAGCAGGCTACGGGTGAGCGCTCCCAGGCCGAGGACAACGCCACCGGCAATCAGCAGCGCATAGCGCCATAGTCGGTTCGTCGCGGTCGGCGGAGTTTGCGCCCAGATCACCAGCAGCAGAAAGCCCAGCAGCAGGATCGCGACGAACAGCGTTTCGGACAGCAGCAGGAACGCATAGGTCGCCAACGAATAGCTGAACGCCATCAGCCATCCGGTCCACAGCGCGACACGACGGGCAAAAGCCGGTGGGCTGATGCGAGCGCCGAGCAGCATCGCCAGTCCAACGCTCGCCGTGCTCATCAAGCGCCTGCGACACGCGGATAGGCCAGACGTTTTCGGGACCGAACAGCCATATATGCGGCGCGAGAAAGAGCAAATATACGGGTGGGCGGGTCCAGATCCATTCCTTGTAGAACGAGAACCCGCGTCCCTGCGCCAACCAGGTCGCGGCAGCCAGGTATTCGGCCTCGTCGGAAATTTGGCCGGGATACGGCAGCGTCCACCACACCAGGAAGCGCACCGCGAGCGCGGCGACAAGCGGCGCGGCATACATCAGCCAAACCGGAACGGTCGCACCCTCGCTGGCATTGCGTCGCGACTTCATGGCTCGATCGTTACCTCGCCCAGGACGATCGGCATCATCCAGCATTGGGGCGTCGGTACGCACGGCGAGGCGTGCGCCGTCGTCGGCGCGGTACATACCCATCCGCAGCACGTAGGTACCGGGTGCGAGGTCGGGCGGCAGCACGATCGTGCGGTCGTCATGCAGCAGCGCTCCCGGCTCGGTCCAGCGCGAAGTCGGCTGTCCGCCTTCCATCGGCGGACCATCGGTTTGCAGGATCGGGCGTGGATCGTCGGGCGTGGTGAGATGCACGAACACATGGTAGTTAGTATCACGCATGTCTACCAGCGGCTCCCAGAACAGCGTGAAGGGCAGCGTTGTTCCAGGTCGCAATCCACCAGGAAACGGTTCGACGCTGTAGCCGCGCAAACGTAGTTGATCGGCGAAGGTCGCTTGGAGTGGCGTTTGCGGTTCGGGAATTACTCCGGCGATGTCGGGCATGTTATTACAATACAGGCGCACGCCCACGAATCCAGCGTATGGCTGCTCGCCACATTGGATTCGCCGATTGCGGTCGCCATATTGAAACGCTAACCCGACCAATCCCACGTCATCGCCCTCAGCAGGTTTGTCTACCAAACGAGCATGCGCCGGAGCAATCAGCAACCATGCGCGGCTGACGTGTTGCAAGTCAGACCGGATCAACACGTCGAGTTCGTTGCGGTTGAAACCTTCGGCGCGTCCCATTTGCGGATATACGTGCGCTTCAGGCAATGGGAAGGCGGCGACACGGCGAGCGTAATATGTGTATAGCGGTGCAATCGTGTCAGGGTGGACGATCACCAGATCATCAGGATGAACGTGTTCGGCGAGCCGCTGTACGGCAGCGCGGTAGTCCTCGCGCAGTTTCGCGCCTGAAAAGATGCCACGTTCTGGCTGGAACAGCGCCCGCTGCTGCGCCATGAGCGCCCCAACGACGACCATCGCGCCCACCAGTGGCAAAGCGAACTGAGTCATACGTCGCGGCGAGAACGGGCGCACGACGGACGGGAGCGCCAGCGACCAGGCCAGCAGCAGCAACCAGAACGGATAGACGCTCACCAGGTAGCGTGTTTCGTAGAACGGCTCGCGGCTCAACACCAGCAGGAACAACAGGAGCGGCACACCACCCAGCACCACCAGCATGATCGCGCCGCGTCGCGTATCCGCACGTCGCAGATCGAGGCCGACACGCACGACGCCGAGAACCGCCAGCACGCCAAACGGGATAAACCAGCGCCACGGCACCGAGCCAACGAACTGCGCCAGGGAGAACTGCGCGATGGTGATCTTCAACGCCGCGAAGGGTCCGATGGCGCTATATTGGGCGGCGGCGCTGTTGTAGCGAATGCTACCGATGATGGCTCCGACGACGATAGCACACGCCAGCATCGTCGCGATCAGGGCGGGCCAGCGTGTCGCACGCTGCTGATGGAGCGCCCAGGCGACCGCGCACCCCAGCAGCGGCAGGATCAGCAGACGGTGAACGAAGGGAAGCACCAGCGCGAACGCGAGCCACACGAGCCAGCGGCGACGACCGCCCAGGCGCATGGCGCGGACGAACAACAACGCATTGACCATGACGACCAGCAACGCGAGGCTGTAGACCTTGGCTTCTTGAGCAAGGCCAAGTCCCCACGGCGCGAATGCGAGCATCACCGCCGCTGCCAGGCCGACCACGCGACCACGTAGCTCCGCGCCAAGGGCATACAGCGCCGGAACCGCCAACGCTCCCGCCAGCGCGGACGGCGCACGCAGGGCCCATTCGCCGTCGCCGAGCGTACGCGTCACCAGTTTCAGCAATACATGGTAGAGCGGGTAGCCCTGCGACGGACGCACCAGGTCGAACAGCAACGTGCTGAGATAGGTGTTGGTCACATAGGCCTGGGTCGTGCCTTCGTCCAGCCAGAGGCTTTGAAAATCGAGTTGCCGGAAGGCGAACGGCAGCGCCAGCGCGAACAGTGCTAGCGCCAGCAGCCAATCAGCATATCTTGCCCCGGTCTTATCGTGTGCCATAATGTCGCGCCGCTTGCTCGTATACAGCTTCAAAGCGTGCCGCAACATCCGACCAGCGCAGTTCACGTTCGACCCGTTGCCGCGCCGCTGTTCCATACTGGTGGGCGAGTGAGGGCGCGTCAAGCAAACGATTGATCGCCGCTGCCAACGCCGGGGCGTCGCCTTCGGGCGTCAGCAACCCATGTTCGCCATCGGTGATGACTTGCGGTATTCCGGCGATATGACTGGCAACGATCGGTTTGCCGAGTGCCATCGCTTCCAGCAGCACGTTCGGTAAACCGTCCACGTTGCCACGTTGGTCATGTACAGATGGGAACACCGCCACATCTGCCATCTCGAAATAGGTCGGCACATCGTCATGCCCGACCACCCCGGGCATGATCACATGTTGGGCGATACCCAGACGCTGCGCCTGACCGCGCAGATCGTTAAACAGGTCACCCTGTCCCGCCAGCACCAGCACCGCGTTCGGGTGCTGCGCGATGACGCGCGGCATCGCGTCCAGCAGGACGTTGAAGCCCTTTTTGTAGACCATGCGACCGAGGCTGAACAGCACAGGTTGGTCGGGCGCGAGGCCGAGCCGCGCGCGCAGGTCCACCGCGCCGGGAACTCCTGGCTTGAACGCTTCGGCATCGACGCCATACGGCACCAGCACCATGCGTTCAGATGGACCTCCTAGCGCCGCCAGACGTGCCGCGAGGTCGCCGGAACAGGCTGTAATCGCTCCCGCTTCGATAGCTGCCCAGCGCGCCGCCCACGCCACTGGCGCGGAGCGTTCGGCCAGGAATACATCTGAGCCATGCAGACTGATCACCAGCGGCAGGTGACGCACGCGCGCGCAGAGCGCCGCGACCGGACCGTTCGGCAGCGCCCAATGTCCGTGGATCATGTCGAAGTCGCCTGTCGCCGTCAGATTAAGCAGCGCACGCATTCCGGCCTGCAACGCGAATGGCGCAGCCCATAGAGCCGCTTCACGCATCCCGATATCCCCGTGCATGGCAGCGGCATAGCCCCAGACTTCCAGGTTGGGATGGGGGGCGTATTCGTACGTGTGCAGATGAACGCCCCGCTCGACCGTACCACGTCGCAGGTCGGCCCGGTGCGGCATCAGCACATGGACCTCATGTCCGCGCGCTACGACCGCCGCCGCGATCTCCTCGATGAACGGTGCAGTTGTTTCGCCCTGCCACTTGGGATACGAGGTCGTTAGCATGGCGATTTTCACGTTTGTTCCATCACTTTACCTACGATTTTCGGCGCTAGCGTGGTGCGGGAGCCACCGACGCATCGAGCGGCGTGGCACCAGCATAGTCAGCCGGAAAACGATAAATATAGATCGGCCTGCGTCCGAGTTGTTTGGTACCGCTATATACTCTGGTAAATCCGGCGATCTCCTCGCCGCGACTGAGTGGGCGCAACGCCGACGCGGCGATCTCGCCCGGCCCGTTCATGCCGTTGATCAGCAGATAATCCGCGTCATAATAACGTGCGATCCGCATGATCGTCACCGCGTCGGGGTCGTCGCTGGTGAGCGGCACGTTCGGAATCATCAGGGCCGGACGATCCGCCTCGAAACTGAGTTGCCAGGGGATGCGCGTCATCACCACGTCATCACGCTCCGTATTATCGCGCAGCCAATGATATGCCGCCAAATCCGGTAACCAGTCGCGCCCCCAGTAATCGGTGCTTGTGGGCTCTAGCTCGCCCTCGATAGCGCGAACATGCGGCACGAATGAACTCCAGATCACGACGAGCGCCAGGATAGCTGCCAGTCCCGCGAAACGTCCACCGCGAAAGGCCAATATGCGGTCAAACAGCGCACACAGCGCCGCCATCGCGACGAGCAGGAGCCAGGGGATGAACGGCAAAAAGTAGCGTTCCTCGTTGGCATGCCAGTAGGTCACCAGGAACACCGTGTACAGCACGCCGACCGTGGCGACTAGCCCGATCAGCATGCGCTGGCGACCGCGCAGGAGCAACAAGCCAAGAAGTGCGAGCCAGGTTGGCGCCGAGGCTGTGAGCGCGCCGCCGAGCCATGGCAAATTGTCATAGGCAGCTTTGGCTGGCACGCCCAGGAGTTGCGCTTTGGGCGGCAACAGGTACGCCCCAACCGCCACGACCTGCGTCCAGAGCTTACCCCAGGAACGATCCCAACCCCAGCGCAGAATCCAGGAGCGATTCGGCAGATCGCCGAAGTAAACGCGATAGATTTCTTCCCATGCCTCGCTGCGGGTTCCCTTGAAGCCCAGAATCCAGGCATCGTAGCTTTCGGTCGAAAACAGGGGACGACCCCAGATCAGCAGGTTACGCAGGATGTAGGGCGAGATGACAATCGCCGCGAGGCCACCCCATATGAGTACACCGCGCCATGGCAATCGCACTCCCTGCCTGGTGCGCCCCATCCACCATGACACCGCAGCCCACGCCAGCATCGCGACAGCGAAGATCGCGCCGCTCGGCTTTTGCAACACCATGAGTCCGGTGAGCACCCCCGCGCCGATCCACAACGCGATAGGCGATGGCCATGGTTGTTTGCGCCGTCGCCCGCGCTCATACACCAGCGCTGTGCGTGCGACAGGAGGATCAAGCGCCGTCGCGCACCAGGCGCGGAAGAACAGCCAGATCGCACCCATGCTCAGGACGACAAAGCCCAGGTCGGTGGTACTAAAGATCGTCAGCCGGAAGAAGAAATGATTGATCAGCGTCAGCACCGCTGCCAGCAACCCAACTCGACGATCCCAGATCGTCGCGCCAATGTGGTACACCAGCAGCAATAACACGACGTTGAACACGATATTCGACAGGCGCGCGGCAAACGCGGTCGGTCCGAGCAGCGCCATCCACGGCAGCATCCAGACCGGCTGCAACAACGGCCAGGTTTCCTGTGGTCGATATACCGAGCCTGTCGGTTCGAGCCAATAGAACTGTGTGACATACGGCACGCGCCAACCCTCGCCGCGCAGGATGCTCCGAGCGACCACGGCGTTATCAGCATAATCGGCGTGTCCGACGAAAGGCAGTTTGTCGTGGAGCAGGGCAAGTTGCCACGCTACGAACAACCCACCTGCGATGCCGAGCAACAACGGCGTCACCCAGCCCTCGATCAACCAGCGCCGCACTTTGAACAACGTCTCCGGCAACCAGAACGGACCTGCCATCAGTACCAGCACCGTTAAGGCGACAAACGGAATCAGGGGCAGCAAGCAGCGAGCGGTCGTAACGCAGGAGTTCCAGCGACGGCATCGTGGGCAGGTCGGCGCGCAACAGAGTCGTGACGAGCATCAGCAGACTGACCACAGCCAGCGCAGTCAATCCACCCGTCATCAGCGCCTCGCCGCGTGTCACGCGCACCCAGAAGGCCAGTACGATGCGGCGGAGTTCCCGCCAGCACAACAGCGCTGCGGCGACGACGGTCATCCACAGCAGCGCGGGCATCGCCGCCGCTGTCCAGGGACGTGCTAGCCACAAGGCCACACCGACGAGCGCGGCGACGATAGCCCCAATCAGCAACTGCGGGTCCGACCCGTAGTGTGCGCCACCGCACGGCCAGCGTCGCCAATAGAACCAATCCGGCGTAACGCATGAGTGTTGCCCATCCACCGGCAAAGATGCTGGCAGATGGCGCGACATCAAGCGTCAGTCGGTCAACGCGCACACCCTTAGCACGGATGTCAGCATACTGCTCAGTGCTGGTGAAGGTGGGCGTGACCACCAGTTCAAGGCGCAGGTCGGCGCTTCGTCGTAGCGTGGCGGGAATCGTGAAGGGATAGTCCGCCCATGCGTTTGTAGGTTGAAATTGCGCGACAGCGTTTGCCGTGCCGTTGTCGTAGGCATACAACGTTACATCCGGCTGTCTCGGCTCCTCGATCAGCGTATCGTCGGGCCAACCCTGGATGCGAAGCACACCGCTGGTCGCGCCCGCTCCGGCACCTGGCACTACGAACTGAGCGCGGCCACGGGTCCAGCGCGAACGACCGTCCGCGCCGAGTTCATCCGAATACCAGCGTCCATCGATTTCCGATGCTTCGTCCAGCGATTCGGACGAGCGCACAAACAGTTGATCACCCAACGAACCGATCGCGATCGATGTTTGCATCGGCAATCTGTAGAGGAAAATGCCAAGCAGCAGCGCAACCAAAGCGGGCAGGAACACAAAAACATCGGACAGTCGGCGCACGCCGATCTGCCGGCGCGCCGTTGTTGAAAACGAAATTGGCCTTTGCACGTTGCGTATTATACGGGGAAACGTGGGAATGTGGCCTGATAGGGACTACCAAGCATTCTGAAAGCGTGAAAACGGTGGTACTGATCGCGGCGATCAGCACCACCAGACCAGGTATGCGGTTGGCGGACCGGAATCCCTCCAGCCTTTGTGCTACCTTCGATGCTCGTGCTGTTCTCGAAACCTCTGTCTTTCAGCGTTTTCACCGCCCACGACAAACCAGTAAACACCGAAGTTACTCAAGCACCTTGCGGACTTCCGCCAGTTCGTCGGCGCTGAGTTTCCATTCCGCCGAACGCACGTTGGCCTCCACCTGTTCGATCTTGGTCACACCGGCGATCACCGATGAAAGCTGTGGCTGACCCAGTAACCAGGCGATTGCCAGATCGCCCATCGTGTGTCCACGCTCCTCGGCCCAGGCGGTCAAGGTACGTACCCGCGCGAAGTTTTCGGGCGTGAAATAGTTTTGGACGTAGCCGTTCGATTCGCCACGGCTACCGCTTGGCGCTGGCTCGCCTTCGCGATACTTGCCGGTCAGGAACCCACCCGCTAACGGGAAGTAGGGCAGGATACCGACGCCGAAGGCTTCGCAGTACGGCACCAGTTCTTTCTCGATGCTCCGTTCGAGCATGTGATAGTGCGGCTGGATCGACACGAAGGGTGCCCACCCACGAAACTCGGCAACGTCGTTGGAGCGGCACAGTTGCCACGCCAGGTAGTTGGACGCGCCGATGTAGCGCACTTTGCCGCTCCGCACGAGATCGTCCAGCGCCCGCATGGTTTCCTCAATTGGCGTCGTTTCGTCCCAGGAGTGAATCTGGAGCAGATCGATATGATCGGTTTGCAAACGCCGCAGACTGGCGTTGACGCCCTCCATGATGTGGTAGCGCGATGCACCACGGTCGTTGGGACCATCGCCCATCGGGCTACGTACCTTGGTACCGAGGACAATACGATCCCAGCGCCCCGCCAGCGCCGCGCCGAGCGCTTCCTCGGATTTGCCACGTCCGCTATACACATCAGCGGTATCGATAAAGTTGACGCCCAGATCCATTGCGTGATGGACGATGCGAGCAGTTTCCTCGACGTTTACCTTCGCGCCGAACTGGTTACCACCCAAGCCGATCGTCGAAATCTTGACGCCGGAGCGTCCGAGCGAACGATATTCCATGAACATTCTCCTTATGTCCGACCAACGACCAACGGATTAAGCGCTTCACAACTCATGCGAGCACATCGCCGTAGGCAGTCAGTCTTCTAGATGGTCCGTCAACTTTGCACATGTCGTTGGTCATTCGTCGGTGGTCGTTGGTCGGTTGAGCGGAGCGATTCGCTCGCGCCATGCGTCTGTCACGTAGGCAAGATTGCCACGACAAATCGTGGCTTGCAACTGCAGATCGCGATCAAAGATCAACAGATCGGCATCGTAGCCCACTGCCAGCCGACCTTTGCGTTGCGCGACGTTGGCGGATCGTGCCGGATTGATCGTGAGCATAGACACAGCCTGCGCCAGCGGCACATTGACCATCTCGATAAGATTGCGCAGCGCTTGTGCCATTGTCAACACACTGCCGGTGATCGTGCCATCGGCAAGGCGTGCGACCCCGTCGATCACTCGGGCGGTTTGTCCGGCGAACGTGAACGTCGCGTCAGGCAACCCCGCCGCCGCCAGCGCATCGGTCACGACCACCGTGCGATCTGGACCAAGCGCGGCGATCAGCGCCCGCATCGCCGCCGGATGCACATGTGCGCCATCGGCGATCACCTCGCCGCGCACCGTGGGCGACTCGATGATCGCGCCCAGCGCACCCGGATCGCGATGCAGCAACGGACGCATGGCGTTGAAACAATGGGTCGCATGCGTGATACCTTGCGCGATGCCTGCACGTGCCTGCTCATAGGTCGCGTCGGTATGCCCGATGCTGACGGTCGTCCCCGCCGCGATCAGCCGAGCGATCATCGCATCCGCGCCGGGCAGTTCAGGGGCGACCGTGATCAGTTTCAGATAGCCCTGCGCATCTTCGATCAATTGCGCGATCTCGTCCTCATCTGGCAACCGTAGCCACGATGGGTCGTGTGCGCCGCGCCGCAACACATTCATGTATGGACCTTCCAGGTGGATGCCCAGGTTTTCGGCGCTATGTGGCGAACCACCGTGCATCACATCATCGGCTTCGATAGCGGCGACCGCTGCGCGCACCTGTTCGTGCGGCGGTCCGCCGGGTGTCCCAACCGTGCCGACCAGAAATGCCGTCGTTCCAGTCGTGGGTGCCCAGCGTGCATAGTTGCGTATTTCCTCAGCATCGGTGGTGTGCAAGTTGAAACCGCCGCCACCGTGGGTGTGTACGTCAATGAAACCGGGCGTCACGATCGCGTTGGGCAGCGCGATTGTCGCGGCGTCATCGGCAGCGATGCCTTCTCCAACCGCGACAATCGTGCCGTTCTCAATCACCACATACCGATCGCGAGATTCCGCCCCATCCGACACAAGCCGCCCGCAGCGCAGGACAAAGCGTTTTCGTTGTTGATCATGTTCCATGGTGTCTCCACTCATAAGGGCGCAGCGTGTCCGCTACGTTTGAAAAACATATCATCGCGTTCGATAGTAACAGAAGGCTGGTTCAATCGGCTGAGATCAACCATGCCGACAAGATCGTGCGGCATCAGGTGCATGGGTGCGGGGATGATATCCGGCGACGAACGCCAGCGTGCCAATGATCTCCGTGGGTCTGATACCGGATGCACGCAGTTGAGCCACCGACAACGACGCATGGCGTTTCGACAAGCGATGACCGTCCGCGCCGATCAACAATGATATATGACCGAAGCGCGGCGCATCGAACCCTAGCAAATGGTACAACCAGATTTGTCGGGCTGTGCTCGACAGCAAGTCGGCTCCACGCACCACGTCGCTGATCCGCATCTGTGCATCGTCCACGACCACCGCCAGTTGGTAGGCATATACCCCATCGGCACGCCGCACGATAAAATCGCCCGCCACTCGTGCGACATCCTCCTCCACGCGCCCCTGGCACAGGTCGTCAAAGACGATCGGCGTAGGGTGGTCCGGCAAACGCAACCGAAGCGATGGCACACGGCCACTGGCGGCGCGGCGTTTGCGCTCGGCGGCGCTGAGCGAGCGACAGGTGCCGGGGTAGCGTCCACGATCTTCACCAACATGCGGAGCCGACGCGATGGCGCGTAGCTCCGCCCGTGTGCAATAACAGGGATACACCAGATCATCGGCGACCAGCCGAGCGATCGCCTGATCGTAGAAAGAGCGTCGTTCAGACTGCACGTATGGACTATATGCGCCACCACGATCCGGTCCTTCGTCCCAATCGAGACCAAGCCAGCGCAAATCTGCCATCTGCTGTGTGACAAACGCCGGTCGCGAACGGTCGGGATCGAGATCCTCTATCCGCAGCACGAGTGTCCCTGCCTGTTGCCGGGCGTGAACCCAACCCCACAATGCCGTCCACACGTTGCCAAGATGCAAATCACCAGTTGGGCTTGGCGCGAATCGTCCACGCGCCGCACGTTGCTCGTCCATTCCGGCGGATCTTCGCACCGCTCGCATCGTTCGTCAAATAGTTTCGGGTTTCGTTATAGATCAGTTTCATGGCTTGCCTTGTGCTTATAGGTATGTGTAGACGAGAAAAGGAGTTCTGACATGAGCAACAGCGACAACCCACAAAACGTCATTTTCAAGGCGTTGGACGGCGTACCAGCACAGGCGTGGTACCTAGCAGCGATCGTTTCGATCCTGGCGTCGGCATATTTCCAGTTCACCGGAAAGCGCGATTGGGCGCTCTTTGTCGGACAGTGGCCTCCGACGTTTCTGGCAGTCGGTTTGTACCACAAACTGATCCGGCCCGGCAACGAAAACGCTCTCGGCTAGATTCGCGCCTTCTCCCAATCCAGGCGAACAAAACCAGGGTGCGAACGCGAAAACAGGGTGCATATGCACCCTGTTTTCCACTTGTCCACAATTTTACGATCTTAAGTGTGGATAACTCTCTATCTGTGAGGACCAAAAGACGCTGGTAGCACAGTCGAGGCATGCTATGTGATTTTCGGCGATGTAAGCCATTTATCTCATCGATTAGGCGCACAACCCGCGCATCCAAATTTCATTCCTGCTCCCAGCAAGATCAGGAGTTGAAGAACACCCAAATTTTACAACTCAATTCGCTTCCGAACGGTTGTCCGTCCGTCGTATAGAGCCTTTGCCAGCCACCATTTTCACAATCCGCATATGTTTTCGGCACCGGCTTGGAAGCCGTCGGCGTTGGCATTGGCGTCGCTGTCTTCGTTGGCGTACTGGTCACCGTCGGTGTCGCAGTGTTCGTTGGCGTACTGGTCACCGTCGGCGTGCGTGTCGGCGTACTGGTCACCGTCGGCGTCGCGGTGTTCGTCGCGGTGTTCGTCGGCGTTGCGGTGTTCGTCGCCGTATTCGTCGGCGTTGCGGTGTTCGTCGCCGTATTCGTCGGCGTCGATGTCCTCGTCGGCGTTGCGGTGTTCGTCGCGGTGTTCGTCGGCGTCGCGGTGTTCGTCGGCGTATTCGTCGCGGTGTTCGTCGGCGTCGGCGTCGCGGTGTTGGTCGGCGTATTCGTCGGCGTCGCGGTGTTGGTCGGCGTATTCGTCGGCGTCGATGTTGCGTCGGCGTCGCGGTGTTCGTCGGCGTGTTTGTCGGCGTCGCAGTGTTCGTCGGCGTGCTCGTCGGCGTTGCCGTGTTCGTCGGCGTGTTCGTCGGCGTTGCAGTGTTCGTCGGCGTATTCGTCGGCGTGTTCGTCGGCGTCGCGGTGTTCGTCGGTGTCGCGGTGTTCGTCGGCGTATTCGTCGGCGTCGCGGTGTTCGTCGGCGTATTCGTCGGCGTCGCGGTGTTCGTCGGCGTATTCGTCGGCGTCGATGTGCGTCGTCGGCGTCGCGGTGTTGGTCGGCGTGTTTGTCGGCGTTGCAGTGTTCGTCGGCGTGCTCGTCGGCGTTGCAGTGTTCGTCGGCGTGTTCGTCGGCGTTGCAGTGTTCGTCGGCGTATTCGTCGGCGTCGATGTGCGCGTCGGCGTCGCGGTGTTCGTCGGCGTATTCGTCGGCGTCGATGTACGGGTCGGCGTCGCCGTATTCGTCGGCGTATTCGTCACTGTTGGTGTCGGCGTTCGGGTCGACGTGGCAGTTGGCGCGTCAGTGGGGCTAGGGATTGGCACCCAGGTAGGCGTCGGCGGGTCCTGGGCTGCGGTTGGAGGCATTGGCGGCGCATTGAATTGCACTTCGTCACCCAGCTCATCGGCTGAGGTCACCACGATCGACTGCACACGACGATTCATCGTGTCCATGACACCGATCAAGATCACCGCCATCATAAAGACGAACATGCTATATTCAACGATTGATTGAGCCGGTTTGTACGAAATTACGTTTTCGACGCACAATGGTGACCCCTTAACGCCCAGGAGAATAGATTCCTGTATTATCCGCGCACGAACATCGTTGATCACATAGGTATGCAGTCCGACACCGCCCTCGTGGATGGCACCGTATGACCTGGGACCGTGGTACTTTCGTACCTTTGGTACAACGAGATACCAGGACGCCCCGGCTATTTGCCAGGGCGTCTGTCTGCGCAAGGTTTTGTTATGAAGGCCGATAGGAGAAGAGCTGGCGTGCATCGGATCAGACGCGACAGGCCATTCATGCCGTTTCTGGCTGGCAGTGCGGACAGAAGTAGGACATACGGTTGAGCGGACCCTTGCGCACCATCCGAATCGGGGTTGCGCACCGCAAACATGGCTTTTTAGTACGCCGGATACACATATGCCCACAGTCCGGTCGCTGCCCGTTCTTCGTCGGGCATGAATGCTTCGGTGAAGCCATCAGTTTCATACGCGCGTTGCATATAGTGCTGGCTTGCCGCGATGAAACGCATGAAACTCATCCATTGTCACGCTGGCGGGAGCCGCAATGGATTGATGCCAACCTGAAACAACACTTCCGACTTGAGGATGTTGCCGATCCCAGCCAGCACGGTTTGGTCCATGATCAGATCGCCGACGGCACGCTCGGCATGGATCGGATCGAAGAACCGTCGTGCTGCTTCCACCACATCGACCTGCTCAACCATCAGGTCAGGACCAAGCTCCGAGGTTTTATGTGTCGCCAGATCCTCGCGCCGCACGAGTTCGCACACCGGAGCGCTGAATAACACCGCTACAGCATCGCTGTTGTGGATGACAACACGCGCTTTGCGTTCTTCCTTGAGCCACGGCTCGTCCGGCGCGTATACATGCCAACTGCCCCACATCAGCATGTGGGTATACATCACCCACCACCGCTTAATTCGATGAACAGGTTCTTGCCGTGGCTCCGCACCTCCACGACGCGCTCGCCGAGGATTTTTTCCGTCCACCCTTCCTCGATGCTTTTTTTATAGCGACAGATGAACTGTTCGACCGTGCGGTCGAGTAACGCATGACGTAGCTTGTCCGCCGTCACACGAATAGTTGGTCCTTCAGGCATCTCGTTCGGCTGCTCCATTCGCTAACGAGCAGCCACTCATGCATGTTTCGCACCTACAGGTGCGGACGACGGACCTCCGACGAACGACAGCAGATGGCAGAACCACGGAACGCAGAATCGCCGACGGCTATCATAAGGATGTTCTCGTTTCGCTTGTGGGTCCGGCGCTCAGCGGATCCCATCGGCGCGTGCGATCCAGATCAGTTCGCCGCCGCTTCGCAGCACAGGACCACGGTCCCACGAGCCATACAGAGCTTCGACGGAAAAGCCACACCGCGCCAGCAGATGTTCGAACTCATAGCGGAAGATATAGCGCATACGCAGGGCGCGATAATGGCGGGTGACGACGCGACCACGACTATCCAGTTCATCGTAGATGAAATACTGCTCGATCTGCTGCTGTTGCAGGTAGTAGTGCATCGTCGCCCATTCGATCAGCACGTTGCCGCTGCGCGGATCGGCGAACTCCTCGCCAGTACGATGGAGCGTGCCGCTGGGTATTTTGGTGTTGGCGACGATGACTTCGAGGTCGGGATCGAAGAAATTGAGGGCCAGCCGCCCGCCGGGCAGCAAATGACGGTGAATGTTTTCGAGCGCGGCGATCTGATCCTCGACATTCATCAAGTGCAGAAACGCCCGAAACGGCACGGTAATCAGCGCAAAACGGGTTGGTAGCGTGAACGTCCGCATGTCGTCCTGCAGCAATTGCACACGTGCCCGAATCTCCTCTGACTGCGCGGCGACATGGCGACGCGCCCGTGCGATCATCGGCGCCGACGAGTCGATGCCAGTAATATCAACGCCTGCGGCGGCTACCGGCAACAGAATACGTCCGGTTCCACAGCCCAATTCCAGGCAGGGGCCGTGCGCTCGCTCGGCTTCCACGACATAGAATGAGATATCCTCGATATAATCTTCATAGACCGTATCATAGAGTTCGGGGTACAGTGTATAGTCGTCGCGCATCAGCCACCTCATCGGCAATAAACCGCATTGTCACGTCTGGACGATGCGGGGGACTAAGCAGAGTATAATTGATGAACCCGTGCCAATGCATCAGTCGTGGATAGATGGGAAAAGGAGCAAAGATGCAGGAGCAACCTCGGAGGCTGCCAGAACATAAGGTCGTGCCGTTTTGGACTCTGCCCGATGTCGAAGGCCAGGCTTTCAATCTCGCAAAACGGCGCGGTCGCGCCCATATGATCCTGCTCGTGTGTGGACCCGAACACAATCCGGGGCCATTCCTCGAACAACTTGCTCCCTTCATATCCGACCTGCGGACACTGCCAGCACAGGGTCTCGTGGTCGTTGCCGACGCGACGACGGCGTCACATTTGGCGACACTTCCGTTCACGGTGCTGATCGATGCGGAACACACCGTCCAACACCGCTACCTGTCCGCAGATGTGCCAGTAGGACTATTCATTCTCGACCGCTACGGTACGCTGTATCACCAATGGCTTGCGGCAAATGTCGCCGCGCTTCCTTCCGCGTCGGATGTTGTAGAGTGGATCACCGCTGTTAGCATGCAATGCAGTGTCTGAACGTCCTCGTTTCCTGGCGTGTTCCTTCTTTCGTGACACAAGGATAATCCATGCGGCTTTTCAATACATTGACGCAAACCGTCGAGCCGATCGACTTTCCCGACGGCATCGTTCGTATGTATGTGTGCGGTATCACCCCGTATGATACGAGCCACATGGGTCATGCCCGTGTTGGCGTCGTCTACGACACATTGTTTCGCTACCTCGAATATATCGGTTGCGAGGTACGCTATGTGCAGAACGTCACCGACATCGACGACCCATTGTTCGAGCGTGCCAAGCGTGATGGCGTCGAATGGGAAGTCCTGGGCAAACAGCAGACCGAACGCTACCTGCGTTCGCTGGCGAGCATCAACGTGCCGCGCCCACCGTTTTATATTCCCGCGACCGAAGTGATCGGCGATATGCAGCCGATTATTCAGTCGTTGATTGACAAGGGTCACGCCTATACTGCGGGTGGCGCTGTCTATTACAGTGTCAAGTCATTTCCAGAGTTCGGCGAGATTTTCCACACCGATTACGCGACGATGCTCGCAACAGCGAACGAGCGCGGCAATAATCCTGACGATCCAAACAAGCGCGATCCGCTCGATTTCGTTCTGTGGCAACCCTCGGCGAAAGATGAGCCAAGTTGGCCGAGTGACTACGGTGCGGGACGTCCCGGCTGGCATATCGAGTGTTCGACAATCGCCACCAAGTATCTTGGACCACAGATCGACATCCATGGCGGCGGCGGCGACCTGATCTTTCCACACCACGCCGCCGAGATCGCCCAGGCCGAGCCAGCCAATGGCGTTTCGCCATTCGTGCGCTGCTGGATGCACGTCGGAATGGTCTATCTGGACGGCGAGAAGATGTCCAAGTCGTTAGGCAACATGGTCTTTGTGGACGAAGTACTGCAAACGAACCGTGCAGACGCGCTGCGGCTGGCGATCCTCTCCTATGTGTATCGCGAACCTTTCGAGTACAGCGCGGAAGCGGTCGAGAGCAGGGGAAACACGCGCCGCCACCATGCGCAAGCTATCGCCGCACCCAGCAATGAAGGCGGCAAGCGTTTCGACGGGGCCGACGGGAAAGCGCAATTCGTCGCCGCGCTCGAAAACGATTTCGACACCGTCGCCGCTATCGAGGTTCTCACTTCCCTCGCCGAAACGACGCTCGATCACGCCAGGAGCGGCGATGACGTACACCAGGCGCAAACAACGGTGCGCGAACTGGCAGGCGTGCTAGGTCTCACCCTCGAAGATTGATGCGTGTCGGGAACCAAACGGGGCAGTCATCATTTGTGATGACTGCCCCGTTTAGTTCCAGCGCATAAACACCCGCGTCAATCGAACAAATCGTGCAGCTTCAGACCAGGGGTGGGAGTGGGCCAGCCCAATGCGAAGTGCTCCTTGTTCATGATTTGCTTCATGATTTCGGCTGGCAGACGAAAGAAAAGAGCATCAGGGTTGATCTGCGTGCGGTGACAGTTAAACGATTGCCATTTGGTGTCTACGTCATCGGATACGTCGAGCGTCAGGTTGATCTGATCATCAGGCCAACTATGCTTTTCGATCAGATCGAAATCGCTCGTATCGATGCCCTGTTCCTGCATACGATCGCGCATCGCCACGAACGAAGAACGCGGGATAGCGGTATAGAACAGGCGTGATACCTGCCACGGTGCACCTGCGTTCGGGTACTGGCTCGCATCCCCCGCAGCAGCCACCGCGCTGACAGTGTAGCGGTGGATCGCCTTATGATCGGGATGACCGTAGCCGCCGTTCGGCTCGAAGGTGAGAACGATAGTGGGCTGGAATTGCCGAATAATCTGGACAAGTTTCGCCACCACTTTATCGGCATCGGCCTTGACAAATGCGTCGGCATGCTCGTTTTCAGCGGTTCCTTCCATACCCGAATCGCGATAATCCAGGAAGATGAGATCAGAGATACCCAGCGCATCTGCGGCACATTGCAGTTCGCCTTCGCGTACCTTGCCCAGGGTTTCCGGTGTCGCGAGGCCTGGATCAGAGATTTCGCCAACCTCGCCACGAGTCGCACAAACAAGGCCAACTCGAACGCCTTGTCGTGCGTAATAAGCTAACGTCCCGCCGGTTCCAAATGCCTCGTCGTCGGGATGGGCAAAGATGGCGAGAAGCGAACGTGACGTATCTGGTGCTGCTGACATGTAGTTTCCTCAATAACGTGCTACGTCCGAGCACACAAATAGATGTAGCATGCACCGTACCAGGTTTTACAGGCCAGGATAGGAGTTCGTTGTCGTCAGTCTGACACTGATCGTCGAAAGTCCTTTGATGACGATGCCTGGAGCATCATGTACCTGCGATCATATGCATCCAACAGACGACATTCAGTACCCGGGCGAGCGGAAACGAATAACACAATTGCGAGTGGCAGCGGGGCGGTACGCCTGGGTATTTCCACATGTTGCGCTTCGGGGTTATCATTACAGAGGGCAGAACGTAGGGGGTGCCTGAGAGAGTATACTTATACTATAGTACATTTGTCCTCGGTCCCCGTATTGCCTAGGCAAATATAAGAACACAGGAGTTGGTATGGCTGCGGCAGTCACGTTATACCGATCAACGATCGGTAAGAAAGTGGTAATGGCGATTTCTGGTCTGATTTTAGTCGGATTTGTTATCGCGCACATGTTTGGCAACCTCAAAATCTATGAGGGGCCGGAAAAGTACAATAACGTACGGACTCTTTTTGCGCTCGGTTGGCGCGCCAATTTTTGGCAGCGAGCAGCTTTTGTGGATCGCCCGTTTGGTTCTCCTGGCAGCCGTAGTATTGCATATGATGATGGCGTGGCAGTTGGTGCAACGTAACAACGCCGGACGCCAAACGCGCTACGCTAAGAATAATTATGTCCAGGCCAGTTATGCATCGCTCACGATGCGCTGGGGCGGAATAATCATCTTATTGTTCATCGTCTATCACATCCTCGACCTGACCCTCGGTGCGGTGAACCCAAACTACATCCATGGCGATGTGTATCACAATGTCATCGCGAGTTTCTCACTCTGGTATGTTTCGGCATTCTATATCGTCGCGATGCTGGCGCTCGGACTACATCTATACCATGGTGTATGGAGCATGTTTCAGACGCTCGGTCTTAATAGTCGCTTGTATACACGACTGTTAAGATGGGTCTCAATTATCATCGCGGCTGCGATTGTCGTGGGGAATATTTCGATCCCTCTTGCCGTCCTGACTGGCATCGTACGTTAACCCTGGAGATTATATGGCAACCGAAACCACTATCGCACCGTCGCCGGTCGACACTGAGCGCCGCCGGACGCAACAAGAATCTTTTTATAAACTCGACTCCAAGGCTCCTGATGGGCCGGTCGAAAGTCGTTGGGATCGTCATCAATTCGATCTGAAACTGGTCAATCCGGCGAACCGACGTCGTTTCAACATCATCGTCGTTGGTTCAGGTCTCGCGGGCGGCGCTGCCGCAGCATCGTTGGGCGAAATGGGCTATAACGTCCAGTGTTTCTGCTATCAGGACAGCCCGCGTCGCGCACACAGTATCGCGGCTCAGGGTGGTATTAACGCCGCTAAGAATTACCGCAACGACGGCGACAGCATCTATCGTCTGTTCTACGATACTGTCAAGGGCGGCGACTTCCGCGCCCGTGAAAGCAACGTGTATCGACTGGCGCAACTCAGCGTCAACATCATCGACCAGTGTGTAGCGCAGGGCGTGCCATTCGCCCGCGAATATAGCGGTCTGCTCGATACTCGTTCGTTCGGTGGTGCACAGGTGTCACGCACCTTCTACGCACGCGGTCAGACCGGGCAGCAGTTGCTCCTGGGAGCCTACCAATCGCTTTCGCGCCAGATCGACGCGGGAACGGTCAAGATGTTCCCGCGCCACGAGATGCTCGATCTGGTCGTCGCCGACGGTCGGGCGCGTGGCATCATCGCGCGCGACATGGTGACGGGCGAAGTCGAATCGCATATCGCCGACGTGGTGGTACTGGCGACGGGCGGCTACGGCAATGTCTTTTACCTATCTACCAACGCCAAGGGCTGTAATACCACGGCGATCTGGCGTGCTCACAAGCGTGGTGCGCTGTTCGGCAATCCATGCTTCACCCAGATCCACCCAACCTGTATTCCTGTCAGCGGTGACCACCAGTCTAAGCTGACCCTCATGAGTGAATCATTGCGCAATGATGGTCGCGTGTGGGTGCCGGTCAAGGGCGGTGATACGCGCGCTGCGAGCGATATTCCTGAAAACGAGCGGGATTACTTCCTCGAACGTCGCTATCCAAGCTTCGGCAACCTGGTACCACGTGACGTAGCTTCGCGTGCCGCCAAAGCGGTCTGTGACGAAGGGCGCGGCGTCGGCCCGGGTGGACTAGGCGTCTACCTCGACTTCGCCGATGCGATCGGTCGCCTGGGCGTTAACACCGTTCGAGCGCGCTACAGCAACCTGTTCGATATGTACGACAAGATCACCGGCGAAGACCCCTATAAGACACCGATGCGTATCTATCCTGCCGTACATTACACCATGGGCGGCTTGTGGGTCGATTACAACCTCGAAAGCACGATCCCCGGCTTGTTCGTAGCGGGCGAGGCGAACTTTTCCGACCACGGCGCGAACCGCCTGGGTGCGAGCGCTTTGATGCAAGGGTTGGCGGACGGTTACTTCGTCCTTCCGGCGACGCTCAGCAACTATCTAGCAAGCACTAAACTGGACAAGATCGACACGACACACGCGGCGTTTACAGAAGCCAAGCAAAGTGTTACAGGTCGCGTCAACCACCTGCTGAACCTCAAGGGAACACATACCCCTGATTGGTTCCACAAGCAACTCGGACATATCATGTGGGACTACTGCGGCATGGGCCGCAACGAGGCTGGTCTCAAGCACGCGCTTGACCAGACTCCCCGCTCTGCGTGAACAGTTCTGGCAGGATGTCAGCGTTCCTGGTGAAGGCGGCGAAGTAAACCAGACGCTCGAAAAAGCCGGACGAGTCGCAGACTTCCTGGAGCTCGGCGAGTTGATGTGCCGTGACGCGCTCCATCGCAACGAATCGTGTGGTGGACACTTCCGCGAGGAATCGCAGACCGAAGAAGGCGAGGCGTTGCGCGACGATGAAAACTTCAGCTATGTCGCAGCCTGGCAGTACGGAGGCGAAAATCAGCCGCCGATTCTGCACAAGGAAGAGCTGGAGTTCGAATACGTCCATCCGTCGCAGCGCAGCTATAAGTAGGATATTCGATGAAACTTACATTACATGTGTGGCGACAGAAGAACGCCAAAACCGGGGGCGCATTCGTACGCTACGAAGCCAAAGAAGTCAGCCCTGACATGTCGTTCCTGGAAATGCTGGACGTTCTCAACGAGGAACTGATCACCAGCGGTCAGGAACCGATCGTATTCGACCATGACTGCCGCGAAGGGATCTGCGGCTCCTGCGGCTTCATGATCAACGGCATCGCCCATGGCCCAGAGCGCGGCACGTCGGTCTGTCAGTTGCACATGCGCCACTTCAAGGATGGCGATGAGCTCTACCTGGAACCGTGGCGTGCCAAGGCGTTCCCGATCATCAAGGACTTGATGGTCAATCGTGGCGCGTTTGACCGCATCGTCGGATCGGGCGGCTTCGTGTCGGCCTCGACGGGCAGCGCCCCCGAAGCCAATGCGATTCTGGTCCCGAAGGAAAACGTCGATCTGGCGATGGACGCGGCGGCATGTATCGGTTGTGGCGCGTGCGTGGCGGCCTGTCCGAACGCATCGGCGATGCTGTTCACGGGCGCGAAGATCGCCCACCTCGGCTTGCTACCACAGGGCCAGACCGAACGCCACCAGCGCGTTCTCGGCATGATGGAGCAGCACGACGACGAAGGCTTCGGCGGCTGTACCAATATCGGCGAATGTTCGGCGGTCTGCCCCAAGGAGATCAGCCTGGACGTGATCGCCTTCCTGAACCGCGATCTGGTGCGCGCCAGCCTCGCAGGCGGCGAGGGCGCGAGACGCAAGTAGTACGGGCGAACAATGAACAAGGGGCAGTTGAAAACACTATTTTCAACTGCCCCTTGTTTGCCATGGTGCCACGCCCTAGGTCAGAATGACAAGCACTGCCCAACTCACCACCAGAAGAGTTAAAAATCATTCAACCACCCCTGGCTTTACGTCTTGAGCTAGCACACCACCAAGGCCGCATCGTGATCCTCCCCTGTACCACCACGCCCTCCTACGGGCGCATCTGTTCCAGGATCGCCAACAGGCGCGGGTGGTCGTCGCGTAGCTGTGTTGCGAGGGTGCGTCCAGCGCTGATCAGAAACGCACGCGGGTCGGGCCAGCACGTCGCCGCCCGCCGGAGTGTCGCCGCCAGGAGTTCCTCCTGCGGAACGTCGGCGGCGTTCAGGATCGCACGGCAGAAGTGCAGCCGTTCGGTAAATCGGCGTAGTTCGTCGTCGTCGCACAGATGCACGCTGTAATGGGTCGGCGGCGGAAACGACGGCAGGTGCTGCCGGATCGTCGGACCGTCACAGTAGCCGATGATCAGCGCCTCGAACTCGGTTTGTAACACAGCCTCAAGGTCGGGGTTCTCCGCTGTAGATGTCGGCATCGTACATGCCCTCACGACCGCGCACCAGCGCCCGTCCGCTCATCTCGCGGCTCGTGGTGCTGATGTTGTAGACCAGCCCATAGGCCACGCAGGTGTCGCGTCCCTCGGCGCGTACCAGCGACCCAAACGGCGGCGCGGCATGCAACTCGTACGCACCCGCGATAAACTTCGTCGTGTTCGATTCGATGATTTCGCCGATTCTCATATCTGTCCCAGGGACGTAGGAGAGAGAACTTCTATTTCGTCCATCCCACACCCCGCTAGTATCGCTACCAATCGCGCTCGATCCATTCCTGTGGATCGACGTTTGTCATGCCGATTCGCACATCCCAATGCAGATGCGGACCCGTCACCATGCCCTTCGCGCCGATGCGCCCGATGATCTGACCTTGCTCCACCATGTCGCCGACCTGACCAGCAGTTCGGACTGGTGCCAGAATCCCGCTGTGGACGCCCTGCCCATGGTCGATGATGACCGCCCCGCCACGCACCAGCAGATCAGGCTGCAGCCAGCACCACGCGCCCGCGTGCCGGAGCGACGACGGGTGTTCCGGTGGCGTTGGCGATGTCCAGACCCTTCGTGGAACGAATCGAACGGACCACCGTTATACGACCGCAGCGTGCCGAAGCGCGACGAGAAACGTCCCTGTGCTGGCAGCACGAAGCGCCCATTCCACAGTCGTTCCGGCGTCACCTCGGCCCAGATCGCGTTGACCATGGCGCGTTCGCGGCGAATCTCCTCCTGGTTGCGGTCCAGGCGTTCTTGCACCTCAGGAGGCAGATTGATCGTTTCGCGTGGATAGCGTGCGTCGCGCACCATCGAGCGGCGTTGCGGTCGTACCGTGCGACCATCCGGAAGATCGACGTCTACGACGACTGGCAGCGCATGCCGGGAGCCGCCAGCACCGGAACACCCGCATACGAACGCCACACCGCTCCATCGCGACGGAACGGCAACACCGCTCCGGCGAGTTCGCCGCGCACGCCGACCGCTCCAGCAAAGGATCAGGATACCGTGGTCGTGTGTCCCTGCACGACCGTCGCGGGAGCCACATTCACCTCGACTGTTGGCAACGGCTGCGGTTCGGCGGTAGCTTCCGCGCCTAGCCGTCCAAGCAACACCTGATACGCGGCAGGGTTGGCGGGATGGTGCTCGAACCGCGCACGCTCGAACCATTGCGTCAGCACACGATCTCCGGCGGCGTTCGTTTCCATCATGGGTGCGGTCAGCGGCAACCCGAACAGCGCCAGCGATTCGCGGGCGCTGGTTCCCGCATCGCCCAGGTCGAGGCCATGCGTGCGCCAGTACTCGCGGAACGCACCACAAACGCTTCGTCCCGTTTGGGCGTAGGTGTCGCACGCCCCCGGCAACGATTGCCCGTTGCCTTCCGTGCGCCAGTCGCGCCCCTGCCGTCGTAGCACCTCGTCGCCCAGGCGTCCCAGCAACACGTCGTAGGGCGCGGCCTGTTCGGGATGGAGTTCCAACCGTTCGCGCTCGAACACCTGCGCCGTGAACGTACCTTCGGCGGTACTCGTCGCAATGGAGGCGGCGATTGGCAACCCAAACACCGGCAAACCCCCGTTGGATTCCCAGAACGTGAGCAATCGCCCGCCGACGCGCCAACCGGTTTCGGGGAACAACCGCCCTTCGGGAGCAGCGGCCACAACATGCACACCGCCGGAATAAACGAGTAGCAGCGCCGCCAACGGAATGAGGACGATTCTACGCACCGCGCACCGCAGGCAGACCGGCGAGAATCCGTAGCAACAAGGCGCCGAAGGAATCCCTGGCCTGTTCGCCCGCTTCCAGCACTTCCAGATGGTTGGCGGGCGGTGCATCGGGCGTCGCGATGTTGGTCACCAGCGAGATCGCCAGCACGCGCATCCCGCCATGCCGCGCTACCAGCACTTCCGGCACGGTGGACATGCCCACAACATCGGCACCGAGCATCCGCAACAGCCCAAGTTCGGCGGGCGTTTCAAATGACGGGCCTGTTACCATCGCGTACACGCCGCTGCGGAGCGTCAGGTCGTGGCCTTCCGCGCAGCGGTGCGCCAGCGCCGCGAGTTCCTGGTCGTAGGCGTCCGTAAGGGCAGGAAAACGCACGCCCAGGCGGTTGTCGTTGGGGCCACGCAATGGATTATTACCCGCCATGCCAGGGAAGTTGATATGGTCGCGAATCTGCATCAGGTCGCCGACGCGCCAATCGCCGCGCAACCCACCAGCGGCGTTCGTCAGGATCAGCGTTTCGACGCCCAGCGCACGCATGACACGCACCGGAAACGTCGTTTCCTGCATATCATAGCCTTCATAGAAATGAAAGCGACCGCGCATCACGACGACGCTCTGCCCTGCCAGCGTCCCTAGCGCGAGGTCGCCGCGATGCCCCACGACCGTCGAGTGCGGAAAGTGCGGAATCTCGCTGTAGGGAATGATGTCGGCGTCCTCAATCGCGTCCGCGAGGCCACTCAATCCCGATCCCAGGATTAACCCGACCGTTGGCTGGTGGCGCGTGCGAGCGGCGATGAACGCCCGTGCTTGCTCGATGTGATCGTACATGAATGCTCCTTTGTATTGACACCGACGACGGCACCCAGAGGATACCCGCGACCACGGCAGACAGCTAAATATGTATCAGGTCACGCCTGTTAGACCATTTGAATGAACCTGTAGAAGTGCCTCACCCTCTCATCGCTTCGGTGGTTCGTCGCTAGACCCTGCTCAGCACTTCGCGTTTCTTGGCCTCGAACTCTGCTTCGGAGAGGATGCCGCGATCCCGCAGGGATGCCAGTTGTTCCAACACGCTTTGTAAATCATTTTGCGGCTGACGCTGGCTGTGTGAAGGGGTGCGCAGGTACCCATCGTACCGTGCGCGGGCATCCTGCATGGCTCGCTTGAATTCGAGTGGGTGCGCGATGTGCGGCATGCGATTAATCGCTTCTTCACTGGCAGTCAGAATATCGATCGTGCCGTACCCGAACATACGTCCGAGCATCGTTTGTTGCATCTGCACATCGTTGATCTTTTCCAGTGACGAATCCAGTACGCTTTTATTGAAAATACCCTTGAGTTGCAAAACGCGACGATCGGTTATAATGAACTGGTCGCTGTTCCAGCGCAAATAATCTTTGAACGCACTTAGCACGACCAGGATCGCCAGAAAGCCCGCACCGTATGCCGCATACTGCCCATATGGGGGGTCGAGCGCTTCCGCCGCCGCGAACGCCGCCGCCGCTAGCAGCACAAGCAACAGCGCTTCACCGACGACCCGTGAGAACAGGATAAAACCGTGTTGGCGCGTTCCAAAGACAACCACTTCATTCTCGCCGAGCAACTCATCTAGATAGCTCATCTACGGACTCCCTTTATCGACAAACGATCAGCAACACATGACTAACGCAGATGCACCTCGCATCATGCATTGCCCCACACGAGCATGGTGAGCACCACATCTAACTGCGATGTGTGTTGCTACTATCATAGGGCATCAGGAGCGTACCGCGTGGAGGAACTTCATGGACTTCAGGTCCCGATCCAGGATAGGCTTGAGTGTCAGTTGTAACAGGTCCTCGATTTCACGCAACACCGTTTCGCTCAGGCGTAATCCGATCACCGCTTCCATAGGCTCCCGCTGCATGAAGCGCAACGTCTTGAACGCGCTAAGCGACACCGCAACGGTGCCGATTTCCATGTCGGCGCAACGCGGGCACAGCATGCCGCCTGCCGGTGTCCAGCGGTCGGCGGCCTCGGTCAGTTCTTCCTGGCACGACGCGCATTGAAATAGATAGGGCCGATAGCCCAGCAATCCGAGCAACCGTAGCTCGAAGCGCCGCACCACAACGAGCGGAAAGGCGGCAATGTCCAGGCCGTCCAGCGTTTCCGCCAGCAGACTATATGCGGGACTCTGCCCTTCTTCATCCTCGGTGAGTTTATCGAGCAGTTCCGCGACATAATAGGCATACGAAATGCGGTGCAGATCCTCGCGCAGATTGCGATACGGCGCGATGATCTCGGCCTGGGTAACAATATCGAGGTTACGCCCCTCGGCGAGCATCAGTTGCGCCCGCGTGAATAGTTCAATATGCCCGGCGAGGCGACTGGTCGTTTTGCGGGAACCCTTAGCGATAGCACGGCGCTTGCCGAAGCGCGGTGTGTACAGTGTCAGGATGCGGTCGGCCTCGCCATAATCACTACGGCGCAGCACAATCGCTTCGGTTCGGTAGACATGACTACGCATCGGCGTCACCCCCTACTATTTCACGGTCATCCGCTGGTCGTTGGTCAGTCGATGCCAGCAACGTCATAATCTGGTCTGCGCGGTGGGTCGCGGTGGCGACATCCCGCGTCGGCACAAGCTTACGCAGTCGCGCAAGCATCGCCGCCGTCACCTCGTTCGGCAGATCGTAATCGGCACAGATGCGTGCGTACACCTGCGCTGCTGTGACCAACACTTTGAGATCGCGCTCGGTGAATGGCGAACCGTCGATGCACGGATCATCGATGGTGTTCTGGACGGTAAATCCGGCACGGTCAAGTTGGTCGAGCAGCGTTGTAACGTCGCCGGGTGCGACCTTCCACGCCAGCGGGGTTAGTTCCTCGATCGGCGGCAAATCGCGGGTGCGGCGAAGTTCAACCAGTCGCACGGGATCGTCCGAACGCAGCAGCGCCGCTTCTTCCAGGCGCACCTGCCCGACCTGTCCACCCCATTCGCGGATGTAGGATGCGACTGCCTGTGGCACGCCACGGCTGTGCTGTTCGAGAAAACGCAGGATATGATCCGGCCCGATGCCGCGCTCGGTCGCCCGTAGCACGCTCCGGCGCGTCAGGCGATAGATCAGTGCCGTATCCTCGCCCTGTAGTTCGGCGATGCGCCCAAGTTGAAAACGCGCCAGCAGCGAAGCATCCGGCGGGCAAATGATCTCGAACGTCGCCTGGACGACCAGGGGCGTGGCGACCCATTCGGATGGTGCTGGTGCATCCTGCAACACATGCGCACCGAGCGGCGTCCAGCGAAACACGCACGGCTCGTCGTCGCCTAGTTCAACTAGGCCCAACCAGTGGAGCATGTACACGACAACGATCTGCACGAACCATCCTTCGATGCGCTGCCAGTGCTGTAACCCTGCCACAAGGTTGTTATGTTCGTCATACACCAACCAAGTATCGTAGCGACCGTCGCGACGCAGAAAGTCCGGTTCGATGCGTTCGATCTCGCCGATGGTTTCCTGTAATGGTAACCAGGTGTTCGCGGGCAACGAGGCCAGCAAGTCGAGTATCGTGCGACGTGACGCAGGCAGACGCAATGAAAGCGGACGCGACCGCCAGGTAAGCCCCGCCCAGAGCGTAAGTTCGTCGAGCGACGAACGCATCCACGCCTCCAACAGCGTCCGCACACGTTCCGGCTGTGTCCGTTGGAGCCAGTGCAGCGCATCGACGCTAACGTGCAATAGCCCGTCGCCGTCACGCCGTAGCAAACCCGCTTCCATGGCAATGGTACGGACGAACACAATCCAGGGCCAGTTCGCTTCACGCCGGATGCCGCGTGCATCGCGTCCCGGCGTCAGCTTGGCGATGATCTTGCGAAGGCTGGCAGCGTTCAGCGCGCCATCGTCCAGGGTATGCAACGCACCCTCGTAGGCTAGCGACAGCAGCGCAAGGAGCGTGCGTTCGACCTCGGCGAGCGGACCCGTGTGAACGTCGTTGGGCTGTGCGGCAGCGGCGACCCGTAGCGTGAGATCGCGTGGCAGCGGCGCGGGCAGCAGCGGCACGAAATCGTTCAACACCCTGAATACCTGCCCGCGTTCGTCCTGCCCACGCACCAACAACCCCATCATATACAGCCGTTCGGTGGTCGTGGCGGGGGTATCGAGCGCTGTAAGGTACGCACGAGGGTTCGCGAAACCGTGCGGGTTCGCGCACGGCACCCCAGCGTCGTTCCAGGATCGCCACCGGAACAGCGCCAACCTGTAGCACCTGACTGAGCGCAGTGCGTTCGTCGTCGGTGAGTCGATCCCATTGCTCCAAGACGCGCTCCGGCTCAACCAGGGCGGCGGCGAGCGCGGCGCTATCGTCAATTGGCGATAAGCCCCAGGATTGCGCCAGAATACGCCGGTCAGCATCACCCAGCATCTGTAACCAGCGGGAAAGTTCAGGTTTTGGCGCGGATGGATTTCTCATTTAAGGTATATGTATTTTACCGTGCTGGCGGGAGGGGGGCAACCCATGGACAGGCCATCGACTACTGACGATCGACCACAGGGAGTAGCACGTTTCGTTTGTCATTCCAGACCGATGTGAGGAATCCGCAAAACGATGTCCGGAAAGTCGGGAGCGGCGAGATTAGAGCGAGGACCACACACAGATGCTCATTCTGGACAGCGCGGCAGGCATCCTGCGCGTTCTATCGGGGCTATACTGATTCCAGCCGGTTTCTTAGGAAATGCTGAGAATTACGTTGGAAGGTGCTCTTTTCCGATAGGTTCTCCTCTACACTGTAGCCTATTCAAGCTCATCGACGAACTGCATCAGGCAGGAACGACCCGACGCAGGAATGGAATCGCTCAGGTTTAGGAGCTTTCTTCGGATACGTAAGCCAGTAATGCCGTGCGGCATCCGTCTACCTGCGACCCTGTTGCTCGCATGCACAGACCACGAAGTCGAAAGGGGAGAGATGATGCGTAAAACAAGTGTCGTCGGAATCATGCTGGTCGTCCTCGGTTTATTGTGGCCCGCGCCAGCGGGAGCGCAAACGTGGCGAGTTGGCCTTCAAGCCGGACATTGGAAGTCGAACGAACTACCGGATGAGTTGAGCCGTTTGCGCGGCAGCACCGGAGCGAGCGGCGGCGGTGTGCGCGAATACGAAGTCAATCTCGACATCGCGCAACGAGCAGCGGGCTACCTGCGTGGCTATGGCGTCGCGGTCGATGTATTGCCCGCGACCGTGCCGGTCAACTATCAGGCCGATGCCTTTGTCGCGCTTCATGCCGACGGCAGCACCAACACACGCCTGAGCGGCTTCAAAGCGGCGACACAATGGCGCGAGTGGGAAGCAGGAACGGCGCTGGTCGACGCGCTGCGTGCCGAATATGGTCCGGCTTCGGGGCTTGCGTGGGATGGCGGGCGTATCACCTCGAACATGCGCGGCTATTACGCCTTCAGCAGCGGACGCTATGACCATGCTATCGCTAACGACACGCCAGGGGTGATCCTGGAAATGGGCTACCTGACGACGCCCGGTGACCGCCGCCTGATGACGGTCGACTCTGACCGACTGGCAAAGGCGTCGCCGACGGCGTCATGCGCTTCCTGAACACCAAACCCGCGGCTGGTTGGCCCGCTCCGGCTCCCCTGCCTGAGTTCCGTGCGACCGTGACTGCCGTCAGGGCGAACGTTCGCTCCGGCCCTGGCACTGAGTATCGTATCGTCCGCACCGTCACGCGCAATCAGAAGTACCTCATTTCCGAAGTCCGGGGCGACTGGCTCAAACTCTCTTCGTACCGGGCACGTTCCACCGAACGCTGGATTCGCACCGATCAGGTGCAACTGCAACGCTTGAACGACGACCAACCCCAGGATTCCTAACAAGCGTAGCCGACCTCGTGGTAGCCAACATATGCGCCGCGATGCCCGCATGAGGATCGCGGCGCATTTCGCTGGTATCATGTGAACGCACAGACCTGCAGCAGCAGGGGACGATACGGCATGCACAGTTCTACCGGCATCTTATATGACGATCACTTTCTCGACCACGATGAGCCGGGACATCCTGAAAATGCCCGTCGTCTACGTGCGATCCTCGCCGCGTTGGAACACAGCGGCATCCTGAACGAACTCGACGAGCATCGAGGCCGCGCCGCGACCGACGGCGAAATCAAAGCCGTTCACCGCACCGCCTTGATGGAACAACTACAAATCCTGGCCTACGAAGGTGGCGGCTAGATCGACGGCGATACCTATGTGACCAGCGATTCCTGGATGGCGGCGACACTGGCGTCGGGCGCGGTCGTGCGTGCCACCGAAGCCGTCGTCGCGGGTGAAGTGGCCAATGCTTTCGCACTGGTGCGACCGCCGGGCCATCATGCCACGCCCATCACGGGCGATGGGCTTTTGCCTGCTCAACCATGTCGCCATCGCCGCACGTCATGCGATCGATGCGCTGGGCTCAAGCGCGTCGCGATCATCGACTGGGACACGCACCATGGCAACGGCACACAGGATGCTTTTTATGACGATGCCGCAGGTGCTGTATTGCTCGTCCACACTCGTGGCCTTTTTTCCCCGGCACCGGCGCGTGGCGAGAAATGGGCGCGGGTGCGGGCCACGGCACGACGCTCAACGTGCCGCTGCCGTATTACACCGGTGATACCGACTTCCTGCGCGTCTATGATGAGCTGATCCTGCCCGCAGTCGCACGTTTCGAGCCCGAACTGATCATCGTATCGGCTGGCTACGATTGCCATTGGGCCGACCCACTGGCACCGATGAATGTATCTGTCGCGGGCTATGCGGCACTCGCAGAGAAAGTATATAATCTGGCGGCTGATGTTTGCGGCGGACGCCTGGTATGCGCGCTCGAAGGCGGCTACGACCTTCGCGCTTTTCAGCCTAGTGTGCTTGCGACATTGCGAGTGCTTCAGGGGCGCCCGGACCTGGTCGAGGATCCGCTTGGGACCGTACAACGCTCACCCGCAACCGATATTGGCACCGATAATCGACCAGCTCCAGCGGACTCATCCGCTGCTCGCCGGCATTCAGTACGCCATATCGTGCTTCTGGCCCGATGGTATGATACATCTATGATCGCAGTCATTGACTATGGTGCAGGTAACCTTACGCTCGGCAGTGCGCGCCCTGCAACACGTCGGGGCGAACCTTCATGTGACCACCGACCCGAACGACCTTCGTGCGGCTGATGCGATCGTGCTCCCTGGTGTAGGTGCGACCCGCGACACGATGGACGCCCTTGACCGTCTCGAACTCTCACCGGTGATCCCCGAATTGATCGGCATGGGCATTCCGTTCCTTGGCATCTGCGTCGGCATGCAGGTGCTGGCCGAACGCAGCGAAGAATGGGGCGAACATCCATGCCTGGGCGTCGTTGCCGGGCAGCGTGCGTCGCTTCCCCAGACAACGCCGGCAAAGTGCCGCAGATCGGCTGGAACCAGGTGCACTACGACGCCGACGATCCACCCGCACTGTTCAAAGATATTCCCAACGGCACCGACTTCTACTTCGTCCACTCGTTCTATGTCGATACGCCCGATGCTTCGATCGTCGCGGGACGCACCGACTATGGCATAGCCTTTCCGTCGATCTTCGCGCGGGGCACGCATCGGCGACCCAATTCCACCCCGAAAAGAGCGGACGCTGGGGACTAGCTTTGTTGGCTAACTGGGTTCGCACAGTTTCATAACAGGAACCAACAGATCGCGGTCCATGCGAGATCCATGAGCTGTCTTAAGCACCAGATACAATGGGTAACAGCACGAGAGCGAGCCTTCAGCACCGCTCTCGTGCTACTCGTTCTCTGCGTCGGGACGATCTATGCTCTGCGCCTAGGCGATACCCTACGGTATCCTGACGAGCGCGACTACTACACACTCGCGACAAACCTTATCGCCACAGGTCAGTTCTCACAGGATGGTCATACGCCGACTGCGTTTCGTGCGCCGGGATATCCGATGGCGCTCGCACTGGTTGCACTGATCCAACCATCAGTTGTCGCGATGCGTTTGCTGAACATCGCTGCCCTGGCGTTGTCGATCGTTCTGCTCGGTCGCATATTGCGCCGTCAGGGTTCACCACTGGCGGCGCTCATCGCGACGGTTCTGGCCACAGTGTATCCCTGTTCTGCTGTACACGGCAGGAACCTTGTATCCCCAGATCATGGCGGGATGTCTTCTGCTAGCAGCGCTTGATCGGATTACAACGGCCAATCGTGGCCGACCACTACCTGGGGCGGCTTACTGATGGGATTGCTCATCCTCACAGTGCCGACCAATATCGTCCTGCCGCTGCTGGTCGTGGGGCTGATCTGGTTTGTTCGCGCCCACTTCCGCGCAACGCTAGCACTATTTACATCTATGCTATCCGTGCGATCATTTCCCTGGACAATGCGCAATTATGTCGTCTTTCGATTCCTTCGTATTCGTTTCATCCAACTCTGGTCTGAATTTGTGCTCGGCAACTCCGAACAAACATCTCCAAACAGTGGGGTCAATGTCGATGTTTCGCAATACGAAGTAATTGCGAAACATATGAACGAGATCGATCAAGACGCCTTTTACCGCAATGCAGCCCTCGATTTCATCCGTGGACACAAAGTTCGTACAGTAACGTTGTATCTTCAGAAATTCGTGAATTATTTTAATTTCCATAACGATCTGCGGACGACATCCGAAGCATCGCGCTTCAACGATCTCGTTGTGCTTATCACCTACGGTCCATTGCGTGGTGGTTACCATTGCCGTGTCACGCTCGCCAAAAGTGTTTCCCCTTAAGAAAATCGAACTTTTGTTTCCTTGATTACTCTACATTGCAATCGGCCTATTTGCCGCACTGTTCTTCACCCGCATCCGATTTAGGGTGCCTTTCGACCTTTTATTGATTGGCATTGTCGCCAGTACTTTGGCGAACTGCTTATGTCAACAAGTCGCGGGAACAAATCTAATTCCTAAACAACTTACATCGGGAGTCATAGAAGTGTTACTCAGATTGCCTCAATTGCCAGCATTAATTGTTATAAATCCATCGTACAATAGCATTAACGGATATTAACCTGTCGGAGGGTACACACATGGCAAACATCATAATTTTGACTCCTGATGATCTTCAGATTCGGGATCAAAAGTCGTCGGGAACTGGGCGAAGTGGACGCCGACGCAGCCCAGAGCGTTTACGTCTTATCGAAGAATACAAGGGTATTCTGTCTGGATACACAACCAGGATATGGAGCAGATGTTGCTCTCGAAGCAAACGAGGATAAGCGTATCGTACGGCAGAATCTTGCTGCAGCAGCAGAAGACCTTGGCATTGCATTAGACTTTCGCCCGATTAAAGATAAGACCCGTATCCACTTCCGTGTCATTACGGTTGAAGAAAAGGCTGCACGCCCACGTCGTGGTGGTGGACGACCGCGTAAGAAGCCCATCGTGAACGTTAATGGTACGGAGCAAGCTGGAAAGCCTCAGAAGCGGTCTGCACGTACCGCACAATAGGTTTTGTTTCTCTTATGCGCCACACGCGGATGGATTACATCTATGTGTGGCGCTTTTCCTTGTCCACGCCCGCCCCTTCCTAACCACGTACGCAAGTCGAACTGACGTAACAATTTGACACCATAGTTTCAACTCAGTGCCGCGGTTCAGTGTATGCGGTAAAATGCACGTGCTTTCCAGTCATCCTCGGAACCATCAAGTACCCATACGTACGGATCGTTATGACGATTCGAAATCTTACCCACGCCTTTGGGAAGCGCCGTCATGCGATGAGCAACCGTCCGATGCGATCATCAGACAAGCACTGTATACTGGAAAGATCGATCTTCCGACCGCGCTCAGTGCGATCGCGGCAGCCCAACACGCCGTCCCGGCAGGAGAGCAGAGCCATGGCAGTTAATAAAAGCGAAATCACTGCGAAATTTGAAGAAGAAAAGCATCGCGTTCAAGAACAATCGCAGCTGATTTATCTGCAAAATCAAATTGATGAATTACGTCGCATGCTCAAAGATCAAAATAATAAATATGCCTGGTCCATGGAGCAAACCCGCCGCTCTGACGCGCAAGTTGGGCAGCTGCAAAACCTGATCGAGCGTCAGGCGCAGGAAGTTCAAACCACACTGGAAGTGTACAAGCGCGAAATTACGGCACTGCGGCGTGAAATCGCAGGCTCATTGCTACGCGCGGAGGAAGCCGTCAAACCTGTTCGCGAAATGCAAGCACAGATTCACCAACTCCAGGAAGGTCGACGGCAAGACCGCGACGCGGTCGCACCGTTACATGGGCGTATCGAGGACGTCGAACATCGCGCCAAAGAAACACTATCGATCGTGCGCGACGGAGACGATCGCTATCGCCAATACCAGTCGCAGTTCGACCAGTTGCGTATCGCCGACGGCGGGGCAATGGAGCATATTCGTCGACTCGACGAGATGATCCAGGTCGAAAAACAAAATCTACGCCGTCAGACCGCCGAAGCACAACAGCTTGTAGCGGATGTGCGGGCATCGCTCGAGGATCCGCTGGCACGCATCGGACGGCTGGAAGAACGTATCCGCACGACCGAAGAACAACTTGTAGAACTACCGCCACAGCTTGACTGCGATCGCCGAGCGCCTGCCAACGATGGTCGAAGAAATTCGTCGGGTCGAACTTGTCGCCACCGAACGCTTCCTGATGAACCAGGAACGCCTGGAAGACCTGCGCCACCAAAGTGACGAGCGACTGGTCGAACTACACGAAACGAGCGACCAGCACCTGCTGCATCTCACATCATGGCTCGAACGCATTGATAGCATGGTGTCGTGAGGAAGAAGGACGCGTGGCACGCATTGGCAACCGTCTCGAAATGCTGCACCAACGCCATGATGCACGCTTGTCAGACTCGGAAGAGCAAGAATTCGAAACCATGGAACGCATCGCCGGAGCATGGAGCGGTGTACTTGATCTGGTCAAGTCGCGTCAGGTCGAACGTCGTGACGACGAAGCCAAGCCACGCCCGGAAAACCAGCAGATAACGCAGTCGTTCGCCCAACATTGGAGTAGGATGTGCTAACCCGACGAATCATTCCATGTTTAGATGTCAAAAACGGACGCGTGGTCAAGGGCGTTACGTTTGTCAATCATATCGACGCAGGCGATCCCGTCGCGCTCGCGGCACTGTACGATCAAGAAGGTGCCGACGAATTCGTATTCTATGATATCACGGCGTCGTCGGACGAACGTGCGATTATGGTCGATGTCGTCGAACGCACGGCAGCGCAGGTATTTATTCCGCTGACAGTCGGCGGTGGCATTCGCACCGTAGACGATATGTACCGCATGTTGCGAGCAGGAGCCGACAAAGTATCGATCAACACGTCCGCAGTGCTCAACCCACCGCTGATCGAAGAAGGAGCCAAGCGTTTCGGCTCGCAGTGTATCGTGCTCTCGATCGACGCACGGCGCGTTCCGGGCAAGGACGACGCCTGGACCGTCTTCACCCATACGGGCGGCGATGGCCGTGCGTCCGGCCTTGACGCGATCGCCTGGGCGCGGCAGGGCGTCGAGCTTGGTGCGGGCGAGATCGTGATCAATAGCATTGACGCGGACGGCACCCGTGACGGCTACGACCTTCAACTGCTGCGACTGATGGCCGACGCGGTGAACGTGCCGGTGATCGCCTCAGGCGGCGCGGGCACGCTCGAACACATGCGCGAAGCCGTGACGATCGGCGGCGCGGACGCGGCGCTAGCCGCCTCGATCTTCCACTTCGGCACGTATAGCATCGCGCAAGCCAAACAGTACATGGCCGATCATGGCGTTCCGGTGCGCGTTGTCGACCAGCAGGACTGACGGGGAGACAGCGCGTGCCTGAACTGCCCGAAGTCGAAACCGTCCGCCGTTCACTTGAGGCGGGTCTATTGGGTCGTCGTATCGCCTCGGTCACACGGGTTGGCTGGCCGCGCACGATCGCGGCTCCCGCCGCCGATCTGTTTCAGGAGCGCGTTCACGACCGGCTTGTCACGAAGCCTCGAACGACGCGGCAAGTATATCATTATCCGGCTAGATCACGGACGAGTCGCTGGTCGTTCACCTGCGCATGACCGGACGGCTGACGCTGAGCACAGCCACCGACGAAGCCGACGCACATACGCATGTCGTGTTTCAACTGGTGGATGGCGGGCAGTTGTTCTTCAACGATACGCGCAAGTTTGGGCGCATCTGGCTGCTCGACGATCCTCGAACTCGAGGCGTTATTCGCACGGCTGGGTCCCGAACCGCTCGAAGAAGCGTTCACCCGTGCAATCTTCCACACGCTGCTGCGCCACCGCAAAGGCCGACTCAAGTCACTGTTGCTCGACCAAAGCCTCGTGGCTGGCCTGGGCAATATCTATGTCGACGAAGCCTCGTGGACCGCTCGACTGCATCCGCTACGCACGGTCGCTTCGTTGAGATGACGACGATGTCGATCGCCTGTACGACGCCATTCGTAGCGTCCTGACCGAAGCGGTCGAGCGTCGTGGCACGTCGTTCTCCGATTATCGCGATGCCTGGGGCGAATCCGGCTCGAACCAGCACTTCCTGCATGCCTATGGACGTGCCGGCGAACCTTGCACGCGCTGCGGCACACCGATCGAGAAAACGGTCGTCGCGCAACGCGGCACGCATCTGTGTCCGCATTGCCAGCCCTATCCCACGGTATGAGCGCGGCATCAAGCAAAGTCATCGAAGCGCTGCGGGCGCTCGCGGCGCACGAACGCTATCAGGCAGCCTTTGTATTCGGCTCAGTTGCACGCGGCGATGACACTGATCAGAGCGATGTCGATGTTCAGGTTATCGTTGGTGGACGACAACCAGTGTCCGAACATCAATCACCCATTCATCCATGGGCGCAAACTCGACCTGACCTTTCTCTCCTTCAAGCAATTGGAGCAACGCACGCAGGATGAGAGCGACCGGCGCAAGCGCATTCCCATGGTCGCGGAATCCGTGATCGTGTTCGATAAAACGGGCGATCTCACGCGACTACGCGCCCAGGCGCAGCAAACACAGCCGAAATCGTTCGATCCCACCCGTACCCAACTTGTTCAATTCTTGGCGCACCACGCCAACGCGAAGGTCGAACGCCACATCGCCGCCGATCCGCTGACGGCGCTGCTCGTCATGCACACCAGCCTTTATGACCTGCTCACTATGCACTACGAGATCGCGGGACGCTGGCAACTCAGCGACAAGCGTATGCTGGCAGACCTGCGGTTGTGGGATCCCACGCTCGCCACACAGGTCGAGGAATTGGTCAGCATGAGCGATGCCGAACGCAAATATGCCGCCTGGTCGCGCATCGTCGAACATGTGCTGGCACCACTGGGCGGTCGCCAATCCATCGAGGAAAATAACTGTGCATGTGAAGTTTGCCGCACAGACCTCGCCACCCTTCAGAGCATGGTATGAACGTATCGCTGATCGCCACGGTCAAGAATGAGGCCGACAACATCGCCGCACTGCTCGATTCGATGCTGGCGCAAAGCCGCATGCCCGACGAGATCGTGATCAACGACAACGGCAGTAGCGACGAAACAACCGAAATTATCCAGCGTTACATTGATGCCGGACACCCGATCCGACTAGTTCATGGCGGCAGCAACATCCCGTCGGGACGCAACAACGCCATCCGTCACGCCCACGGCCCGCTGATCGCAAGTTGTGACGCTGGCCTAACGCTGCCCCAACGTTGGCTCCAGGAGATCGTGGCACCGCTCGAATCCGGCAAGGCGGAAGTCGGAGCAGGATTCTATATTTCAGCCCCCACGTCGTTATGGGAGTTCGCGCTCGGCGCGACGAACTACCCGCGTGTGGAAGAAGTCGATCCGGCGACATTCCTGCCCGCCGGGCAGTCAGTGGCCTTTACTAAAGCCGCCTGGGAGGCTGTGGGCGGCTATCCAGAATGGGCGGCAACGTGCGAGGACTTGCTGTTCGACCTGGCGCTGAAACAGCGGGGCTTTCGCTTCGCGTTCGTACCGGAGGCCGCCGTGTTGTTCCAACCGCGCTCCACGGTGCGCGGCTACCTGCGGCAATACTACACCTATGCGCGTGGCGATGGCGTCGGTCGGCTGTTCTGGCGACGGCACGCGGTTCGCTACGCATTCTACGGCTACATGCTCGCCGTCACGCTGCTGGCGCTACGTTACCGTCTTGCCTGGTTGCTCCTGTTGCCACCGTGGGCACTACACCTTCGCAAGCCTCTGCGCCGAGTGTGGCTCGAAAGCGCCGACCGTCCGGCGGGGCAACGTATGACGGCGCTGGGGCTTGTTCCCCTGATCCGATTGCTCGGCGACGGCGCGAAGATGGTGGGCTATCCCGTCGGCATATGGTTACGTTTGACCAGGCGTGCAGGTCCGCACCAGCATACCAAACGGCACCACTAAAAAGCTCGTGTCGTCTAAAACACAATAGAGACTCCCTTTATAGCTTCGTTCAAGGGGAAATTGATATCATAGAAGATCGGCGGCTTTCTTGAGATTGCCACCGCAGCGCTGCCATATCCAGGCTACATGTATCACAAGATGCTGCGGGCTTTTGAGTTCCAGGTACTTGTTGATCACCGCGATCGAGAGTTTGTCGGCCTCGACGTCCAGGGTCAGCACGCCGGCGCGGTTGAGCGTATCAAGGATCACCTGCCGCTCGTCGACCATGCGTTCGGCGACCGCACGCTCGAACACCGCGCTGGCGGTCTCCATACTGCTTGCGAGCGAGGCCGGTGATGTTGGGATCCTGAATCGTGACCACCAGCGGCAGGTGGCGCGTAGCGAGGCGCGCGGTATAGGCGATCAGCGGCTGTGCGGCGTCGAGCGTCACCAGATCGGTGAAGATCACGATCAGCGAACGGCGCTTGTTCTTGAGGCCAAGGTAGCCCAGTGCACGCGCATAGTCGGCTTCGACCGGCTCGGAGCGCACGTTATACAACAGTTCAAGCATCGTATAGAACTGTCCGCGCCCTTTGGACGGTGCGAGATATACCCCGACTTCGTCAGCGAACGTCAGCAACCCGACCTGATCGCCGCGCAGTGTTGCGACATAGCTCGACAGCAGCGCGGCGTTGATCGCGTAATCGAGCTTGGCCAGGTCCGCGATCGGGGGCCGCATCAGGCGCCCGGTATCCAGCACAAACACGACGTGTTGCGCGCGCTCGGTTTCGTACTCGACGGCGATCGGGCGCTGGCGGCGTGCGGTCGCCTTCCAGTTGATGCGGCGGTACTCGTCGTCGGGCGTGTAGTCACGCAGTCGCTCGAACTCGGTTCCTGTGCCGTTCGCACGCACGTTGCGCAGGCCGAGCTCCATCAGCAGCCCTTTGCGCGCCAGCAGATCATACTTACGCACGTCGAGCACATTGGGATACACCCGCATCGCCGTCGTTTCGGGGCTGGATTCCGCCGCATCTGACGACGGAACATGCCCAGCGTCGAACGGTAGCGCAGGTTGATGGCACCGAAGCGGTAATCGCCGCGAGCCAGCGGGCGCACATGGTACGCGCCTCCGTACGGCTCAACGGCGGCATGGTGCCGCGCACGAACGTCTGATCGACGGGAAACTGGATACGGGTACTCGTCGCGCAACTCGAAGCGCACCGGCCGCGCACTGCGGTTGTTCAGCGCGATGACGATCAGGTTGTCGACGCCCAGCGAGAGCTTCGGCTCGACGATGCGCTCAGTTTCGATCTGGTCGGGACGCGGGGTCAGCACCAGATCGCGTGATCACGAGCGCCAGCAGCACCACGAAATACAGGATCGCCACCAGCGTAAGCGCGGGCGCGAAGAGGCACCGGCGACGACGACCGCTCCGACGAGCAGCAACACCAGCAGTCGCGGCGTCGGGATCATCGCGTCACCCCTTCGCAAGAGTGCGCGGTTGGCAGCAAATCAACCACGCTAGCGTGGGACTTCGACGTGCTGCAGGATGCGATCGACCGCGCCATCGGGTGTCAAACCTTCGATCTCGGCTTCAGGGCGCAGAGATGATACGGTGGCGATACACCGGCTTGACCAGAAACTTCACATCGTCCGGCATCACGAACTCGTGTCCCTGCATCGCCGCCCAGGTTTTGGCCGCCAGCAGCAGGCTGATCGATGCACGGGGCGAGCCGCCCAGGATCAGGTCGGGGGTCCGGCGCGACTCGGCGGCGATATCAGTGATGTATTTGAGCAATCCTTCCTCGACCTGCACAGTCTGCGTCTCGGCGCGGCATCGTGCCAGGACTTCCGGCGTGACGTTGGCCTGCAGTCCGGCACGTTCGATGTGCCGTGCATCGAAGCCGATATGGTAGCGTCGCAGCACTTCCATCTCGACTTCCTGCGGCGCGTAATCGACCATGATCTTGAACAGGAAACGGTCAAGTTGTGCCTCGGGCAGCGGATACGTGCCTTCGTATTCGACCGGGTTCTGGGTGGCGACGACGAAGAACGGCTCGGCGAGCGTGCAGGCGCTCGCCTTCGATCGTCACCTGGCGCTCCTCCATCGCTTCCAGCAGGGCTGCCTGGGTTTTGGCTGGCGCACGGTTGATCTCGTCGGCAAGCAGCAATTGGGTGAAGATCGGACCCTTGCGCAGCCGAAACTTACTGGTGTTGAGATCATAGATGTTCGTGCCGAGGATATCGGAGGGCATCAGGTCGGGCGTGAACTGAATCCGCTTGAACTCGGCCTGCACCAGCAGCGCAATGGTTTTCGCCATCAGGGTCTTCGCGGTACCGGGTACGCCTTCGAGCAGCACATGCCCGCCCGCGAACAAGGCGACCAGCATGATACGTGAATGGGTCTTCCTGCCCGACCAGCACTTTTCCGGCTTCACTGCGAATATGATCGGCAACTTGCTTAACCAGCATAGCGTTCCTTGTATATCCGATCGACCAACCAATGACAACCGACCACCGGAACGGATAATTTATGTCTATGCAACCGCCATTTCATGAAACGCCGCTTCCAGATCGCTGGTTCACCAACCGTGCCACGCCATTGCTCGACGGTAACAATCAGATCGGCGGCGTCGCGCTCCTGTGCGCTGCGACGATGAAGCAGCGCCATCCAGATCGCGACGGGCGGGAAAAACAGCGTGGCTGATACGGTTGTCAGCACGACCGTGATCGCACTGATGGCCAGAGGCGACGGCTCGATATCAAGAAATCTATACACGCCGCACCACCGGCGATCAACGTTCCGATATACACGATGAGCAACATCGCGAAGATCGTTCCCGCCCCGATGAACACTAGCAGGTTGCGCCCGAAACGGTATGTCAGCAGATCGACGTTGCGGCTCAGAGATTGCCAAACGAGCGTTGCTCCAGAACAAAAGGCTGGATAGCATACACCATGCTGACGATCTGCGCACCGCTCAGAGCGATGTTGAACACGAATCCGATGAGAACCAGCACACTGAACAGGCCGCCAACCGCGCCGAACGTGCCACCCCTCCCAGCAACGCCCAGGAAGCCGACACCGAACATCGAGCCGTATAACAGGGGACACACCACCAGCAACGAGATAATCGAAAAGAATATACTGGTGATGATCGAGAACAGAATGTTATAGCAGCCCATACTGATCGTGCGACCGACGCCAATGCGGAGCGCCGCACCCACCCGAATCGGCGTTGCCGTCCAGCACCATCGACCGTCGCCCGGGAAAGGCTCCCGCGATATACAGCAGCGCTGGATATAGAACAGCACCAGGCGGAACAGGTGCCAAGCACCACCCAATCATCGCCAAGTTGTGTGGTGATCAACGTACTCATCAGCAGGTCCAGCACCGCCAACGGCACCAGCACCGCCGAACACGACCAGCATGAATCCTGGCAAGTTGCGGCGATATATGCGTAGGCCATCGTCCAGCAGCGCCAGCATCCAGGGCATCGCGGGAGCGATTTTTCATCGTAGCCGTCCTCGTGCATCGATCTAACGCGTCGGCATCGCGGACGAGCCGTACCAATTCCATATCGCTCATATCGGGCCTGCTCAACCCCTCCAACACACGGTCGCAACGCGCCGCCTGTTCGTCGGTCGCACCGCCAACCCGCACCAGTTCGCGCACGAACGCGGTGTCATCCGCGGGCGCGACGAAGCCATACGGTTTCGACAAACGCCGCTTTAGCGTATCATGAAAATGCTGTGCGATCGGTCCACGTTTGCGGCCTCGACGCAGCAGATGCGCGACAGATTGCACGTATTCTGCGGAAGAACGCCGCGCCACATCCTGTTTCAACGGCACGGGACGCCCGAAGCGCCGTCCGGTCAGCACGATATAGAGGGCGATCACGCCGACCGCATACAACGCCGCCCAACCCCACCATTGACCGAGCGCGATCTGGCGGAGCGAACGATTGGTCACGCCCGTGGCGCTACCATAGCCATGATGCACTTCATCGAACAGGATCGTCGCGCCGCTGGCACACGCGAGATCAGGTTGAGCACTAATGCCGCGCTGCCCGGTTCGCGCAGCCCAATGTTGGTGAAGGGATGCGCCGCCGCCGACAGATATATGTATCCGCGCCCTTCCTGCCGTGCGATCATGATTGGACCGTAGCGGCTTTCAAGGATCGGCACATATCCAGCGTCCTGCGGTTGGAGCACAGCATACGAAGCGACCTCGACACTGGTGACGGGTGGATCGAATAACACCGGCTGAACCGGCGTCGCTCGTTCGTTGATTCCGTAAAGCCGTCGGTGTCGCTCACCGTCGTCGTCACATCCAGGCACACGCCACAGGGCATTAGCAGCGAGTTTAAGCTGGGGGCGTTCATCGACCGCGATCAGCGTTCCACCATCGCGCACCCACCGCAGAATCTCGTCAGCCTCGGTTTCAACGATCGGGCGGTCGCGGGGAGCGATAATAAACAGCACAGCCGCGTCATCGGGCAACGACCAGTCAGTGTACTCGAAGCGTTCAGTCGTATAGCCAAGCGTTTCGAGCCACAGTTGCAAGCCAAGCGCACCCACATCGCCCTTCGAATAGGTCGATCCGCGTTTGTCCTCGCCGGACGAGGAACGTGCGGGACCGTACACCGTGAAGGCGATCAAGGCGGCGAACAGCACGCCGATAAGCGCGATCTCGCGCCAGCGATTCATTTGGTCCGTTCCTCATCGGTGCGGAGTGCGGCGATCTGTGTCTCGTACTTGTTAAAGTCCTCGGCATCCAACGGACGCTTGCCGTACCAAACGCGCTCGAAGGTTTCGACCACCGGCACGAAGGTTTCATATGTCGGTTTACCGCGCAGTTGCGCCAGATATTCGCGGTTGGTGCGCGAACGGTCGTAGCGCACCAGTCCGCGTTCTTCCAGCCACAAGCAGCGTCGAAAGATACAGGTAGCGTGTCGCCGTACGGTAATCGCCAGATTGAGCGGCACTGCGGGTGCGGTCGGTGGCTTCCTGCATGGTCATGATGTTCTTCAATTTCGGCCTCGGCGCGTACCTGCGCTTCGGCGGTAACGGTGCGGCGCACGCCGCGCAAGGTATAGACGATCAGCGCCAGAATCAGCAACGCACCAAGCACCAGTAGCACCCAGCCTCGTGCCGTCAGCGGACCAAACATCATCGGTGGACGAGCAGCAGGCGGGGTGATAGTTGGTTTTGTGGGAGTTGATTGAACAACTGTTCAAAAAAGTTGGCGATAGCTTGCCCGACGCCGATCCCAGAAATTGTTCCAGGCCGAATGGCACTTCACGGCTCTTGAATGGAGGAACCTCGAATACTTGGTTGAGCTTTTGGAGTGCGTCGGGATCGGCGGGGTGCGCGCCTGTGCCAGACGCATCCAGGATCGCACCCAGCGAAGCCACGATCGTCGGGAAGTCGGGCGGCTCTTGTGCCAGTGCATCGCGTAACCAGGCGTTATCGACCTATACAATGTCTTCGTTGGACAGTTCGACGCCCGACGCAGCCAGCAGTTTTTCGGCACTCTCGTCAAGTCCGATCCGGTCGGAACGTTGAGCAGCCGCATATGCCTCGTTAACCAACTGTCGGTAGGTATCAAGCGAAATAGATGTTGCCTGAGGCAGCGGAGCAGCTTTCACAACGGAAACACTGCCCAACAACGCCAGCATCAAAAGATAGATTGCACGAACCGGCACAATGTCTTTTTCACTCTTTGGATTATAGCATCTTGGAGGTACGGTGGAACTACACCGCTGCAAAAACGCGATCGACATCGAGCACCATATCCGCTAGTAGCACTGACGTAGCTCGTTCACCCCGACCAAACATACCATGAGGGTATAGCGATCGTTCGTGAGTGTAAGTACCCTGATGGTATCGTCAATTGGATTCACAATCCAATATTCGAGAATACCGGCTTCGGCATAATCAAGGGGCTTATCTTCGAGATCGCGCTGCGGACGGTCGGGGCCAGTACGATTTCAACACGCGACGTCCAATTGGAGGCCAAAAGACGCCAAGCAGAATGACAGCCTAAAAGACGAGCATAAGGATCGTCAAGGATCAGAGAGATATCAGGGTTCATAGCTATCCAAAGTTTCTACATCGCACGAGCAAGCATGTTCACATACAATCGCGTATGCTAGAATCATACGCACACGCCGCAACCTTTGTCTACAAGTGATACTCAAAACGCATGTACGCGAGCATATAGATGACAGCAGCCGTCGATACGAGTATCAAAGCGAATCACATGCAGCGTAAGACACGTAGAACAGGTGTCGCGATTACACTTGGCTTGTGCTGCCTTTGTACTTTGGGTGCGCTCGCATTTGCCAATCTACTTTTTGGTTTTTGGATTCCGGCCCCATCGAACGCCACGATCGAATATGCCATACGCAACGGACCCGGCGATGGCACTGCGGGTGTCGGCGAGGACGGCCTAGACTACGAAACAACCGCAGTCACGCGACCCCATAGAACGGGTGTCGCCGACCCCAAGCAATGGACCTGGCTACGTGTCCGCAACGGCGACACGCTGATCGGGCAAGGATTACTCCGTATCGCGCTGGTAGATGGCGGGCGGCGTGTGGTACTCCTGAGCTTCGTTCCCGACACAAGCATCACCGAGCGATTCCTCAACCAAAACTTTACACCAGCACAACAAACACAGATCGACGCCCTGCGCTCACCCTAACACCATCATTACGAAATCCTACTCGCTTCTGGTGGTTATTCGTCCTCGTAAGGAGGCATCATGCAGCCCAAGCCACCCCTGCCGCAAACGCCGTCCTGGTGGGACCGTCTGGCAACCACCCAGACGGGCTACTACTACCCCTGGCGTTCGCACCTGCCGCCCATGCACGGCGAGGACGTGTACATCGATCTGGTGGAGCAACACCTTTCCGCCGATTGCGATGTGCTGGATGCCGCCTGTGGACACGGTTCGGACGCCCTCCGCATCGCGCCACGTTGCCGCTCGGTCCTTGGCTACGACCGCACGGCGGCGTGGGTCGCACTGGCACAACAGGCGGCGCAGGAGCGCGGCCTCGCCAACGCCACGTTCGTGTGCCATGATTCATCATCGGAGGCCAACGGCGGGCAGGCACAACTGCCGGGAGGAGATGGGGCTTTCGATCTGTTGATCTGTAGCAAGGGGCCGTTTCACTGGATCGAGGGCGCTCGCCGCGCCGCACGCCCTGGCGCAACACTGCTGATGCTGGTACCGGACGCGATCCCGCTGACCGTGTGGCACGCGCAGTTGCCACCGACGCTACGCTGGCAGGAAACCGACGATCCGGCCTGGGCGCGTCCCGCCATCGAACGACAACTCGCCAGTGTCGATCTGCGGCTCCATAGCTGGTGGAGCTTCGACGTACCAGAATCCTTTCCCGATACGCGGCAGCTCTACGCCATGTTGGCCTGGGGCAAAACAACGGATGAAGTGGTGGGGTTCGACGAGGCCGAACCGATCCTACAAGATATCTTCACGGAACACGCGGATGAAGCGGGGTTGGAAATACGCTACCGCCGCTACGTGTGGAAAGCGTCGTCCCGCGCTAGCTACGGCGCGGTGAGTTGTTGGACGACGTGATCCCAACGGATCGCGGCGACACGCTGGGGACCGTTCGCACCCAGCCGTCGCGCTGTCGCTTCGTCGTGAGAGCGCGGTCAGGCGTGTGGCGAGCGCTTCTGGCGAGGGCGGCGACACGAAGCCGTTGACCTGATCCTCGATGAACTCAAGCACGCCTCCGGCATCGGTGGTCGTGAGGACGGGCTTGCCCGATGCCAGCGCCTCGATCGTGATGAAACCATAGTCCTCATCGACAGGGGCGTAGTAGACTGCTCGGCAACGCCGATATAGGTCGGCGACCTCCTGGTCGGGCAGAAAACCCGTGAATTGCACGCGGTCGGCGATACGTAGCTCGGCGGCAAGGCGTTTGAGGCGCTCGCCTTCGGGACCGCGCCCGACCATTACCGCACGCAGACGCGGCTCGTGGACCAGTGCATACAACAGCATGTCGATACGCTTGGCGGCGTCCAGCCGCGCCACCGACAAGCACGAACGGCTCGAAAGGTCCACTACCAAGCAGCGGCAGCAGGTGGCTCGGTGGATACAGCGGTTCGGCATGTAACCCATTGCCGTGTCGCAGACGGCGGGCGACGTTGCGCGAGATCGCGAACAGCTTGCGTGCCTCGCCCAGCGTACGTTGGTCCATCCGTAACAGCGTCCGGCGCACCTCGTCATCTCCAGGTTGTGCGCCCCAATCGCTGAGCGTCGTACCGTACCAATCGTACGCCTGACGATGCTGGTGGACCAGCCACACCACTTTGCGCGGGTGGCGCACGGCATACGACGGAAACTTTGTGGCGATCACGAGATCGACTGGCACGCCGCCGACGTGGGTCAAGTCGAGCAGCCGCCACGCCAGGGCGCTTTGCACCAGGTTTGCGCGTGGCGTCCACACTGAACGGCAGCGCGACCCGATCGACTTCGTGACCATGTTCGCGTAGAGCGTCATGCAGGCCATCGACCAGCGTTTCGGCACCGCCGCGCACGAACGGCACCTGCGCGGTACAGATCAGGATACGCATGCGACCGCTCCGCCATACACTACCCGCACGAAGCGGGCGACCACATCCTCCCAACGGCAGTTCGCTAGCACCCAGCGCTTGACCGTCCGCGCCCAGGCGTCGTGCCAACGCCGGTTGTCGCAGCAGCATGGTCATGGCAGCCTCGAACTCCGCGATAGTTTTTGAACCACAGACCGCCGCCCGAACGTCGCGCCTGATCGACCGTCACGGCGCAATCACCATGCACCAGCACGGCGGCGCCTTGCAGCCACGCTTCCATGATCACGATCGAGTAGCTTTCCAGCAGCGAGGGCATGCAAAAGATGTCGGCGGCAGCGTAGGCGTCGTGTTTCTCCTGCACGGACAGGAAGCCCAGATCGACGATATGGTCCCGCAGCGCTGGCGGCACGTCGAGCGGTCCCGGACCGCTGACCACCAGCGTGAACACGAACCCGTGTCGCGCCCAGTATTCGCAGTGCGTATTCCAGCAGCACCGGGAAGTTCTTGGTGAAGTCACGGCGTCCGGTGAAATACAGGAGCGGCCCGTCAAGGCTGTGAGCCCGGCGAAAGCTTGCGCCATCGCCACGAGCCGTAAGGTCGATACCTTCGCCCACCACCGAACAGCGACGGTCGTCGATGCTGGCGAGTTCGCTGGATTAAGGCGGCTTCCGGTGCGCTGTTCGCCAGCACATGCGCGACGTTCGCAAGGAGAAAGCGGCTGGTGGCGTAACGGGCGTAGGGTTCGTCGTGCAAGCATGGCACCAGATAACCACGTTCGGCGGCGATACGAGCGCCGAAAAAACTGGTGGGAAAAGCGTACAGGAAAAAGACCCAACGGCGCGTGGTACGCTCATGGTCAAGGGTTTCGAGCAGCGTGTCGCTCGACGCCAGCGAGCGCAGCAGGTTAAGTTCGTGGTGGTCGAAGCGTTTGAAGGTCTGAAGCGGCGTGGGTCGTGCCGTGCGATGCGCGGCAAGTCGCCGATGGTCGCCGCGAAACGCCGGACTGGCACACCATCGACTTCGCCCCATCCCTGCGGATAATACGGCGCGACCGGAGCGCGGGCATCGCGCGCGGTCGTCGTCCATACTTCCACCGCAATACCCGCCACGTGGAGCGCTTGCACCAGTTGGCGTGCGTGTGTTTCGGCTCCACCCGACGTGTCGGGACCGTACCAGGGGATGACAACCGCGACCGGATCGAGCGCTGTCATGGGCTCAGTCGTCATGACGCGGTGCGGTCAGCACGCAGCCGCACGACTTCGCCATGGAGTGCGGCGTCGGCCGGGCGATCTGTTCGAGCGCGTGCGTGATGTGCTGGTTCAGCTCGTTCTGCTGGTCCACCACCGGCTCAGTCGGCGTGCCGGATGACGCCGCGCACGCCACGGTTGATCACCACCCACATGCGTTCATAGGCCGTGCGTCCGATCAGCAGCGGGCGTGGATCGACCCTCGCAGTGCGTCCCAGCACCGGAAGCAGCGAACGCAGATGCAGACGTGGAAAGCTGGTTCTCAGCGCTGCGATGCCGCATACGCCTCAACCGCTCGTTGCACTTCGACGTTCGACGGCTGCTCGCTCATGACGGCTGTATTGGTGTCATCCGGCCCGGCAGCGTTCGCTTCCCGTAGCCGTGCGACCTCGCGGGCGAGTTCAAGTTCCGCATCGAGCAGAAGTTGCAGTGAGCGCGTGACGGCAGCGTTGAAACTGTTTTGCTGCTGGACAATCGGCTGGATGTACCATTGGAGAGCACGGCGTACCACGCGCTGCACAAAGCCAGCCGCACGTTCGCGTGGCGTTCGCCCCTGGATAGGCCAATGAGCGCTGACAGCGCGCAGCGCCTCGACCTCGGCAACGCTTTCGCGCAATTCTTCGGGATCGACGCCCAGCACACGATGCGCGGACTCGTTGTCATCCGTTCCGTGAGCAGCGCGAATATCGGCGCGGAGTTGCGCCAGGATCGCGCCAACATCAATCGATTCAGCATTGTTCATAGACCCGCGAGTCTACCACGGGAGCGCGGATCGTGGCAACGCGAACGAAGGCAGCACCCCTGTCATATCGTTCGCCGCAGGATCGACACGTGGCTGGATGAAAAGCGCTTATCTGCCGTGGTCGGTCGTCGGTGGTCATGTCCCTCATCCTGTTATAATCGTCGTCATGAGCCATTATGAAGGGTAGGGCATGAAAGTATTGCTGGTCGGTGGTGGGGGACGCGAGCATGCGCTGGCGTGGAAGCTGCGGCAATCGCCGCTCCTGAGCGAGTTGCTCGTGGCACCGGGGAACCCGGGAACGGCAACGCTGGGCCGCAACGTCGCGGTCCGAGCCGACGATGTTTCGGGTCTTGTCGCGCTCGCCGTCCAGGAGCAGGTCGATCTGGTCGTCGTCGGGCCGGAAGTCGCCCTCGCCGGAGGCATCGCCGACCGACTCGCCGAGCTGAACATCGCCTGTTTTGGTCCAGCACGCGCCGCCGCCCAGCTTGAATGGAGCAAAACCTTCGCAAAAACGGTGATGGAGCGAAGCAGGCATCCCGACCGCCCGCTACCAGGCGTTCGCGTCGGCGGCCGATGCCCGCACGTTCCTGAACGACCATCCCTGGCAGGATTGGCGCGTCGTGAAAGCGGACGGCCTCCATGCGGGCAAGGGCGTCGTCGTCGCCACCACGGAAGTCAGAGCTACACGCCGCGCTCGACGCGCTGGATGATGGCGAATCGCTGGTATTGGAAGAACCGCTGTCGGGACCAGAAGTTTCGCTGCTGGCTTTCTCCGACGGCAGCACCGCCGTGGCGATGCTGCCAGCGCAGGATCATAAGCGCCTGGGCGATGGCGACCAGGGACCGAATACCGGCGGCATGGGCGCGTATGCTCCTGTGCCGAACGTGGGCGATCCCGCCGAACTGGCGCGACTGGTGATCGACCCTGCCATCGCCGCACTCGCGGCCAAGAGGCACACCCTTCGTCGGCGTGCTGTATGCCGGATTGATGCTCACCGCCGACGGACCCCGCGTGATCGAATACAACGTGCGTTGGGGCGACCCCGAAGCGCAAGAACTGCTGCCTCTGCTGCAAACCGACCTGCTGCAAATTATCAACGCCTGCATCGAAGGACGCCTCGATGCACAGCCCATCACGCTGGAATACGGGCGCGGCGTTGGGCGTCGTCCTGGCGGCGGCGAACTATCCGGCGACACCTCGCAGCGGCGACCCGATCACGCTGCCACCGACTGAGGACAACATCGTCGTCTTTCACTCCGGCACCGCTCTGAATGGCGATACGCTTGTCACCGCCGGAGGCCGTGTGCTGACCGTCGTCGGCACGGGCGCGGACCTCTCCGAAGCACGCGAACGCGCCTACCGATACGCGGATGCTGTTATGTTCGACGGCAAGCAGTTACGGCGTGACATCGGACATTTCGCCCTTGATCGCCATGAGGACTGAGTCCGATGCGCGTCGTGGTACTGGCATCCGGCAGCGGCAGCAACCTCCAGGCGCTACTAGAGGACCAGCAGGGCTACACGGTCGTGCTGATCGTCACCGACCGCTCACGCGCCGGAGCGTTGCAACGCGCCGAACAGGCAGGAGTTCCGGCGGCCGCTGTGCCGCTTACACAGCCACGTGATGCCGAGCAGCGTCAGGAATGGGAAACACAAGTCGCCACGACGATTGCCGCTGCCGAGCCGGATCTGGTGGTCATGGCAGGGTGGATGCGCGTCATGTCGCGAACGTTCGTCGAGCGTTTCGCCGACCGCCTGATCAATCAGCATCCGGCGTTGCTGCCTGACGACACGGCTGACAGCTATGTGTTGAGCGACGGGCGCTCCATTCCGGCGATCCGAGGCGCGCATGCCGTTCGTGATGCCCTTGCGCTGGGCGGTGCCAGTCACGGGATGCACGATCCACTGGGTGACGCCGGAAGTCGATGTTGGGCGCGCTATCCGGCGCACGGAAGTTCCCGTGCTGCCCGACGACGACGAGGCAACGTTGCACGAACGAATCAAAGTCGAGGAGCGCCGCATGATCGTTACGGTCGTGCGCGAGCTCGCCGCGACGCTGCATTCATAATCCCGCGCTAGATGTGGCGTGATGTGGAGGCCACATCACGCCACAGTTTCTCAACGCTTCCGGTGACGCAGGGAACATTCCTGTTCTCCATTACGTCATCTTTCTATCAGATTGATCGAGCGCCCACCCGATACAACAACATACAGCAGGTGGGTGCGAAAGGGAGAGAGCATGTACCGTCGTTTGCTCGCCGCGATTGTCGCCCTGTTCGTCCTGGCTGGCTGTGGAAGCTCAGCCACATCCACACAACCCGCAGCCGAAGCGCCCGCCGGAGATTCTAACAGAGTCTGGCTTAAGCGCTGCTGCCCCACAGGAAGCCGCTGGCGCCTCATCAGATAGTGATGGTGGCACCACCACTGGCACGTCCAACAACACGACTTCGCCATCCAACGCCGCGCAGTTCGGGCGCATGGTCATCCGCACCGCACAAATTTCTCTGCTGGTCGAAAACACCGACGATGCCGAAGTCAAAGTCCGCAACCTTGTGCAAAGCATGGGCGGCTATGTCCTTAGCTCCGAAACACGCGGCGACGAAGAAAGCCGCAACGTAGCCCTGACCTTCAAAGTTCCCGCCGAGCGCTTCGACGATGCGCTCAACAGCGTGGCGAGCTTCGCGACGAAAGTACAGAACCGAAGCGTGACGGGCGAGGACGTGACCGACCAGTTCGTCGATACCGAGGCGCGGCTACGCACACTACGGGCAACGGAAACACGTCTGCTTGATTTCCTGAAAGCCGCCCAAACCACCGAAGAAGCGTTGCAGGTCAACCAACAACTGACCAATCTGCAAGGCGAGATCGAGCAAGCCAGCGGGCGGATTCAACTGCTGAAGCAAAGCACCGCATTTTCGACCATCACCGTCACCATGCAACCCAACATCGCGCTGGCGCTCACCGCGAATAGCCCATGGTCGCCCGGCATACGTCGCACGCCAATCCTGGCAGAACTTGATCGGGTTCGCACAAGGCATCGCCGATATCGCAATTGCATTCGCAATCTGGTTGCCAGTATGGGGAACAATGCTACTCATCGGCTTCCTGGCATGGCGGCGTATCCGGCGCAATGACGTTCGCCCAGTTGCGACACCACAGACGACACCACCCACAAACTAACCGTTCGTAAAATACAGAGAGTAACTCAGGTCGAGGTCGTGATAACACACGGCCTCGACATTTTGTGGTGCGATACTTGCGTCCTAATTAATCGTATTTTAGTCATCATTGATACGAAAGAGCGGTATGACAGGGTTTATGGATGAACATACGCACGAAGATGAACTGCTCAACTTACGTGGAGCAGTCAATTCAGTTGGTTCAGCGATCTACACTATCGACCGCTCCTATCGTATAACCATGGTAAACGCAGGCTGGAATAGTTTCGCCACATCCAACGGTGGCGAAACGTTGATCGGCCCACAAATCATTGGAACGAATCTATTAGATGGCATGCGAGGACAACCCCGTGAAGAAACGCAACGCACGTGTGAAGCAATATTTCGGGGTGAATTAGAGCGCTACGAACGTGATTACGATTGCTCCAGCCCCACCGAACGCCGTATATACACGCTGGTTATATCACCGCTACGCAATGACAACGGTGATATTGTCGGCGCCGCGTTTATCAACCATAACATCACCCGGCGAAAGTTGCTGGAAGAAGACCTGAAAACACGCAATCGTGAAGTGCGGGGCATGGTCGAGGAGCTACGACAGCGCAACGAGTTGCTTGCGACCGAACGAGATCGTGCCCAAGCACTCGGTCATGTCCTCAACACGATCAACGCCTCATTGTCGGTGCCTACGGCGATCGAAGCTGTGCTGGACGTGGCTATCGCACTTGTCCATGTCGACGCGGCTGCCATATTTCTGCTGTCACCAGACGGACAGTCGTTTACACCATCGGGCAGCCGCAAAGTGGATATGGTAGAAAGCGAACCGGAGGTATTCCAGGCGTCTTCATCGCTGGCAGGCGAGGTCATCAAGGGCGGTCAGGCGCTCTTTGTCGCCAACACGGCGACACGTCCCGATCTTCGATTTCCGACGCTCACAGGTTCGGGTCAGCCTGTCGCGATCTTATCGGTGCCAATCAATACCTATCGTGGTCCCATTGGCGTACTCGAAGTCTACGCATCACATATCAAACATTTCGACGAGCAGGAACACACTGTCCTGACGACATTGGCGGCATCAGCAGGTGTCGCTATCTCAAACGCACGGTTGTTCGACGAACATGTCCAGGCACGCGCCCAGGCTGAACATATGGCCCAAGTGGCAGCAGAACAAACAGCACAACTGCTGGCGACGTTCAGTTCCCTGAGTGACGGCGTGTGGATTTGCGACAAACAAGGCATCATCATCTCGATCAACGACGCCGCGTTGCACATGTTCACCCTCAAACGCGAAACGGTGATCGGCACACCATCTATCAGATTTGCAGAAGTTCTATGAAGTCGTACGGGGCGAACGCAGACGGCTTGGTCTGCGCGTTGCGTTGCAGGGCGAACACATGCATACCGAGTGTGAAATCGTCGTGCCGCACCGCACCCAGCATTTGATCGTGGACATTCGCGCCGCGCCCGTCCATGACGAACACAGCAACGTGATCGGCGCAGTATCGGTGGTGCGCGACATCACCCAGGCACATGCCATGGCACGGCTGAAGGACGACTTCCTGGCAATCGCCGCCCATGAACTCAAGACGCCGATCACCGCACTCAAAGGCTACACGCAACTCGTGCTAAAGCGCACACGCAATCATGCCCGGCCTCGAAAACATCCGTCGCACACTCAACATCGTCGACGAACAGGCCGATCGCATCTCCGGCCTCGTGCATAAGCTCCTAGATGTGACACGAATTCAAACGGGCAAACTGGAGCTATTGCGGACGAGCCTCGATATACACGCCCTGGTGGCAAAAATGGTCGAAAAGGCGCAGCATGCCGCGCCATCACAGTGCTTCGAACTTGAACCTCATGCGCCGATCATCGTGGACGTCGATCCACATCGTATCGAGCAGGTGATCAGCAGTTTGCTTGACAATGCCGACGAAATATTCTGCTGGCATGGCACGATCTGCGGTCACCACCTCCACCGACGACCGTATGCTTTTGTGAAGGTCAACGACCGTGGTGTTGGCATTCCCGCCGAAAAGCTGCCGCATATTTTCGATCAATGGTATCAGGCGCACTTTACAACCCAGGGCGATTATGGCGGCATGGGGTTGGATTGTACATCTCGAAAGAGATCGTCGAGCAGCACGGCGGGTACATGTGGGCAGAATCCTCAGCGGATGGCGGCACCACTGTCGGGTTTGCCCTGCCGCTGCTATCATCAGCCGAACCCAACGCCTAGTACCTGCGTGCGCCAAAGCTCGCATGCTATACTTCGGGCATGAACGAAAACCCGTCACGTAGCGGCAAACAGATTCGGCTGAGTACCATGGCAGCCTGCGCTGGCTGAGCTTCCAAGCTCGGCCCTGAGGCCCTGGCGCAGGTTCTGCGACCACTCAACTCGTCTCCACATCCCGATCTCCTCACCACCTTCGCGGACGACGCGGCGGTATATCGCCTCGGTCCCGATCAGGTCATGGTGCAGACGGTCGATTTCTTCACACCTATCGTCGACGATCCGTGGACGTATGGGGCGATTGCGGCTGCCAACAGTTTGAGCGACGTGTACGCCATGGGTGCACGTCCGATCCTCGCGCTGGCGATCGCGGCGTTGCCGGACTTACTGCCGCACGCCATGTCGAGTGCGATCTTCCAGGGTGGCGCGGATAAAGTCGCGGAAGCAGGGGCGGTGCTGGCGGGTGGGCATACCGTCACCGACGCCGAGCCGAAAGTATGGCTATGTGTGACAGGGTTGGCACATCCCGACGAGATCACGCCGAAGGGCGGCGCACGGCCGGGCGACGTGCTGGTGCTGACCAAACCGCTTGGCACCGGTATCGTCACAACGGCGTTCCGGCGCGAATTATCGCGCCAGGATGACTACGACGCGGCGGTGCAGTCGATGTTGCGGCTCAATCGACGTGCCGCCGAGATTGCACGGAAGTGGGTGGCATCCATGGTGCAACAGATATTACTGGCTTTGGGCTATTGGGGCATGCAGCCGAAATCGCGCACAACTCCGGCACTCGCTCTGCGCTTCCGGCTCGCGGACATGCCGCTCCTCCCGGTGTGCTTAGACTATCTCGCGATGGGCATAACGACGGGCGGTGGGGGCGCAATCGCGCGTGGCTGACGAGCGAGCATGGGTTCGTCGCCGAACCCGACGCTGGATCTACCCAGCGACTTGAGGTGATGTTCGACCCGCAAACGTCCGGCGGACTGTTGCTGGTGATGCCAGCGAGCAGCATCCCGACGCTGCTCGAACCGCGGAAGCGGCGGGACAAGCAGTATGGGTGGTGGGCGACGTGGTGGCGGGGCAAGGCGTAGCAGTGGAATAGTTCATAGCGGGTTGTCGTATGGAACATTCGTGCGCTGTCGTGCGTAGTATCTCGTACATCGTATGACAACGGACAACGGAGATATTTAATGTATTTTGATGATGACTATCCACGCTCGAACGGCTGTATGGGTGGTGCTTTAATCATCGCCATTGGGATGATCGTGGTTGCTGGCATCTTTTACTTCGCGGTCAACCGTGCTGCCAGCAGCGTTAACCCATTCGGCAGTGGTGGCATCACCAATCCACTCGCGCCCCAACCGACCGCTATCGTCGTCGACCGCCCGGCGGTCGTGCGCGAGATTCGCTCCTTGAATCGGCTCGAAACCACCACGGCGATCATCGACAAGGTGGTCGAGGCCGGACAGGAAGGCAACGCTCTTTATAACCTGCTTGTGGGCGATAAAATCCTGCTGGTGGCGTCGGGCGAAGTCATCGCGGGTGTGGATCTGTCTAAATTGCAGGACCAGGACATCATCCTCAGTCCCGACGGCACCTCAGCGACAATAACGTTGCCGCCCAGCCGAAATCCTGGTCAGCCGTCTGGATAACAACGAAACCCGTGTGTACGACCGCCAACGCGGCCTGCTGACCAAAGGCAACGTCGATCTCGAATCCGAAGCACGGCGCGTCGCAGAGCAGGAGATCGTGCGGGCGGCATGCGACCGCGACCTGTTGACCCGCGCAGCCGAGGACGGCAAAACCCGCATGACCGGGTTGCTGCGATCGCTTGGCTTCGACCAGGTGACGGTTAACACCAGCGCGGGACCGTGTACGCTTGCGGGCGGCGCGGCGTTGCCACCGTTGCAGCCGACCGTCGCGCCATAATCATCGGCTTGCGTCTATAACGCTGGCATGTCTACAATGAAATAAGCGATGACCGTTCGATATTCGACGAATGGAATTGTTTGTCCCATAACGAAGCACCGCGTTTGACATATGAGTGGTGTCGTCATGGGGCAGCCTCGTTTGATGTAAAACTTAAAAATCGTGAGTACCGTATTGCTATAGAGTCCGGCATCGCGTGGATGGCGGCTGAAAGTGTTTGTATGATTGAACTAACCTATGATCCAGATGCGCGGACGCTGTATGCGTATTTCACCGAGATCGACGAGGGACAGGACTCCGACCAGGCCGAGATGAACGGCTATTTCCTGCTAGACAAAGCAGGGCATATCCTGGGCATGCACGTAGAGCTTGGCACCGACCATCATCCACGACTGTTGCATTACGCGCTCGAACATGATGAGGTAGGCTACGACCAGCGCGGCGAAAGTATGCGGATCATCTTCAAGGCTCAGCCCCCGGACGGTCACAGCGATTTCCCGTATCCGGCGATCGTTGATCTGGACCGCAACCATCATGCGCTGGGCATCGAGTTCGCGGTTGACCCAGAGTTTGGCATCGAAAACCGCCTCCAACATGTGCAACCCTTCATCGTTCAGGTGTTTGGCGACGAGGACGAGGGAGCGCCGAACATCGCGGCGTCATTCCCCGACCTGGCGGAAGATGATGTCGAGGTCGATACGTTTGAAACGTCTGCCACAACCGAGGCGACCAGCGTACCCGCCGAGGCAATGGTCGTTCCTCCCTGGCCCACGAGCGTCGAGCCGGAAATCGTCCGCTCGGGATTCGTCGCCCTGGTGGGCAAACCAAACGTCGGAAAATCGACGGTGCTCAACGCATACATGAACATGAAGGTGTCGATCGTGTCGCCCAAACCGCAGACGACGCGCATCGCGGTGCGCGGCATCCTCAACCGCGAGGACGCGCAGGTTGTGTTCGTAGATACGCCGGGTCTGCACCAACCGAAGTCGCAGCTAGGCGAATACATGGTGGAATCGGCCCGACGCTCGATTCCTGACGCCGACGTGGTGTGCTTCGTGGTCGACGCGACCGAGCCGCCATCAGCACAGGATCGCCGCATCGCCGAGATCATCAAACATTCGCACAAGCCAACGATCCTGGTGCTCAATAAGGTCGATATCGCCCGCCACGCCGACGCGGTGCTGCAGCAGTATCGCGAACTGGGACCATGGGAAAGTGAGGCCGCCGTATCGGGCAAGCTCAACGCCGGCCTCGAAACGTTGCTCGAACGCATCGTCGAACATCTACCCGAAGGACCGCGTCTGTTTCCCGCCGACCAGGTGACCGACCTATCGGAGCGCGAACAAGTGGCGGAACTGGTGCGCGAGAAGGTGTTGCTGAACACGCAGCAGGAAGTGCCGCATGGTGTCGCGGTCGAAGTCGAGGAATGGGAAACGCGCGGCGAACGGCTGTACATCCGTGCGACGGTAAACGTCGAGCGCGACAGCCACAAAGGTATCATCATCGGCGAAGGCGGGCAGATGCTCAAGAAAATCGGCGCTGCCGCCCGCTACGAAATCGAGCGTTTGCTCAACCGTCCGATTTATCTCGACCTCTGGGTCAAGGTTCGCCGCGATTGGCGCAGCGATCCCACCAGCCTGCGCTGGCTGGGATACGATATCAAGAAACTGGGGTAACGCATGGCGAACAAAGCCCAAACTTATAAAGGCATGAAAGACTACCTGCCGCCCGAAATGCGCCTGCGGCAGTATATCGTCAATACATTGACCAGGGTGTTCGAGCAGCATGGCTTCGAGCCGATGCAAACGCCGATCGTCGAATACGAAGACACGCTCAAAGGTAAGTTCGGCGACGAGGAAAAGCTGATGTATCGCCTGCAATACGGCGATGATCGGCTGGCGCTGCGCTACGATCAAACAGTTTCACTGGCGCGGGTAATCGGGCAGTATCCCAACGCCGTGACGTTCCCGTTCCGACGCTACGCCGTCGGTCCAAACTACCGTGGCGAGCGCCCACAGCGCGGTCGATTCCGCGAGTTCTATCAGGCTGACATCGACATCGTGGGCGCGGCGGGACCACTCGCCGACGCTGAGGTGATCGGCGTGATCGTCGCTGGACTGCGGGCGCTTGGCTTCGGGCAAACCGATGCTCCTACGCCGACGCCCAACTTTCGCGTGTTGATCAATCATCGCGAAGTGCTGAGTGGGCTGGCGCGTTCGGTCGGCGTCAGCGATGCCGACGCGGGCGGCGTCTACCGAGCGGTCGATAAGTTCGACAAGATCGGCGCGGCGGGCGTGCGCGAGCGAACTGCTAAAACTCAACATCGACGAAACGGCGACCGACCGCATCGTGGCGTTCGTGGAACTCGACGGCGATTCGGACACCATTCTGCAAGCGATGCGCGAGGCGCTCGCCGACGACCAACGCGGCGTCGCGGCGGTCGAAAACCTGGAGCAGGTTGTACGGCATCTGATCGACGCCGGAACACCGCGCCAGCACATCGCTGTATCGCCACGACTGGCACGTGGGCTGTCATACTACACGGGCGTGGTCTTTGAGGCCGTGATCGAGGAGCCGCCGATCGGCTCGCTGCTGGGCGGCGGGCGCTATGACGACCTGATCGGCGTGTTCGCCGGACGTAAGCTCGAAACCGTCGGCACGGCCTTCGGCATCGAACGCCTCCAGATCGTGATGACCGAACTTGGCATGGAGCCGCCGATCGAGCGGTCTACCGCAGGTGTTCGTGACGATCTTCAATGCTGAACTGGCGGGCGAATCGTTGCGGCTCGCCAACGAGCTACGCGCCGCCGGGTTACGCGTCGTCACGGCGCTGCAAGGCGACAAGATCGGCAAGCAGTTTCGTGAAGCCGACACCAAAGGGATCCCCTGCGTGGTGGTGATCGGACCGGACGATCTCGAGGCTGGAATGGTCGTCGTGCGCGACCTCAAGGCGGGCGAGCAGCAATCCGTGGCGCGTGACGCGGTGCTGCCAGCCATCCGCACGCTGCTGCATCTCGACGCTTAGCATCGGTCAGGAGGTGGACGGGTTGCGGTCGAGCGACTTAATCCGCCGCCCCTGCTCCGAATCCGCGATCAGCGTTTCGAGGCGCTTGAGGCGGGTTTCCTCGCGCTTGGCGCTCATCACCCACCACAACGCGGTCTTGCGATACCAGGCGGCCTGAGCCTCAAAGAAGGCCCAGGCCGCCTGGTTTTCACGGAAGCGCTGCTCGTAATCGGGGGCGAGCGCGACCTCCTTCTGCTCGTAGGCATATATCTCCGACGAGGCTTCTTTACGCTTCTCAAAGGCCGCCAGTCCAGCGGGCTGCATACGCCCTTCCGCCGTCAGTTCCCCGACGCGCTTGATGTTGACGCTGCTCCAAACGCTGCGGGCACGGCGCGGCGTGAAGCGGATCGTGTAGCTGTCATCATCGTGTCGTCGCCGCACACCATCGATCCATCCATAGCACAGCGCCTCGTCCACCGATTGCGCCCAGGTCATGCTCGGTTTGCCTGTCCCAACTTTGTAGTAGCCGACGAGCAACTCCTTCGCCGTGGCGTGATGCTCGGCGAGCCATGCCCGAAACTCATCGGGCGATTGCGAAAAAGGTTGGTTCCATCCTATGCATGTCCTTTCGATATTACTGTATCCACGGTATACCTCCTGCGTGGGAGTGACCTGCAGGGTACAGTATACTTTCGACCATGTACCGATTTGGTTGGCGGGGCATCAAACTCGCATGGCGATTTCGTCGCACCCTGTGGATGGTGTGGCGTATCCGGCGTCGGGTGAAGCGCATCATCAAGTAATCGAAGGAAAGATATGACACACCAACAACGCTTCGAGCCACGACGTGCGCTTGGTCGCACTGGCTTCGTCGCCTCGGTGCTGGGGATCGGCGACCTCGCCGATCGGAGCATCCCGTTTGAAACGTGCGTTGCGACGGCGCAGCGGGCGCTCGACGCTGGCCTCAACGTGATCGACACCGCACCGGGGTACGAGGACGGCTATTCCGAGCAGATCGTCGGCGCTGCCGTGCGTGGCAGGCGCGACGAGGTATTTTTGATCGACAAGATCGACGATCTCCTCGCGCCCGTCGGTCCGCAGATCGATGCCTCGCTCCAACAACTCGGCCTCGACCACGCCGACGCCTTCGTATTCCATGGCCTGTCGTCGATGGAAGTGTTCGAGCAACTCAACCAACCGGGCGGCGGCTTCGACCAACTCGCCGAGTGCATCAGGGCGGGCAAGGCACGCTGGGGCGGCATCTCGTCGCATCATCCCGACGTGCTACGCGCCGCGATCGAGGCGGGACGCTGCGACATTGTAATGTTCGCGGTCGGGCCATTCGTAGATCGGCGCTACGTCGATATGATCCTGCCGCTGGCACACGAACGCGGCGTCGGCACGGTCTGCTTCAAGACCTTCGGCGCGGGCAAACTGGTAGGTGATACGGCGGGCTACAACCAGCCATTGCAACAACGCCCACGCGGCAAAATATCGTCGGGCGGTTCCGACGACGTAGCCGCCATGCTACCGCGTTTGAGCGTCGAAGAGTGTCTGCACTACACCATGACGCTCGATCCCGATGTAGCGCTGCTTGGACTGAGCTATCCCAACGAACAGGACCAGGCGTTTCGCGCCGCCCATGCCTTCGCGCCGCTCGACCCGTCGACGCATGGAGGACATCGCACGGCGTGCCGTCGCGGCGCGGCAGGATAAAGGTCCGTGCTGGTGGAATCCCGATCCTGAAGCGTAGCCGAAGCAACCGTCGAATAGCAGGAGCTTACTGCGCGATATAGATATGGAGTCCGAGCGGGAGGTCCAGGCGTGCCATGCGCTTCGTCAAGGCCGGGGATAGCCGAGGACCTCCCATACCGCTTTCACTGTATACGCACCGAGACGTGTCGCCGCGTCCAATTCTTCGACGACCTGCGGCAGTTCGCGTGCTTCGGCGAAGGGAACGGGTGGTGTGGGCTGCGCCGCCTTGGGTTGAAGGTCCAGCGACCACCAACCAACATCGCGCCACGCTCCGAACTTGTAGCCGACGTTGTGGTACACACCGACCGGCACGAACCCCATCGCCTCATGTAGCCTGACGCTGCCAGGGTTCGGCAGCGTGATGCCAGCGTAGGCGTTATAGAAGCCCTGCAGCCGCAACACCGCAAAGAGCGCCGTGTACAAGGCACGTCCCAGGCCGCGCCGCTGTTCCTCCCCGTGGACATACACCGACACGTCGGTGGACCACTGGTAGGCCATGCGCGTGCGGTGCGAGGTCGCATACGACGTAGCCATGCACGCCCTCAGCCGACGCATACACCAGCCAGGGATGCGTGGTGAGCGTGTCGGTGATACGCTGCTCCATCGTCGCGAGCGAAGGCACTTCGACCTCGAACGACGCGGTACTCGTCAAGACGTGCGGAGCATAGATATCGCGTATCTGAGCGGCATCCTGTGCGTCTGCAACTCGAATCATGGATCACCCTCGACAAATGACCAACGACGAAGGACCAACGGAGCCTGACCACTGGCAATCTACCACTGGAAACCAGATTCGACGACTACCGCCGAAGGACGGAGATGGGCGAGGTTCTTCTGTGAACCGACGATCAGGATACCAGGACGAGACCGGCGGGCAGCGATTCACCCAGCATCCAGCCTTGCTCGTTCGGATCAAGATGGGTATCGGCGTTGACGAGTAGTTCGTGCAAACGCTCGGCATCCGGCACGCCCTGCAACCAGACAGCCGACACGTTCGCGCGTTTCGTCCGGCACATCGCGGGCGCGGTCACCCGTGCGTTGCGCCAGCAACACCAGACAATACGCGGCGTTTTCGTTGCGTTCCAGGCCGAGTGCCAGCAGTTTGTCGATCCATTCCACCGCCTCGTCGCTCGGAACGACCCGATCCAGCGGTCCGTACACGAGTCGGCGACTGCCGACGCGACTGAGCGCCCACAATTCGCGCGATGTTGGTTGTGTTTTACGAAACTTCGCCAGCAATTGTCGCCCGATATCAACCTTGGTTGACGCTTGAAGCTGCTCGAAACTGGCAATCGTCATCCAGACCTCGATGTCCTCCCCCGGCTTAAGGTGCTTGGGAAACATCGGATTCGGCTTTTGTTTCGCCAGTCGTCCGGCACGCAGATAAGGCCACACCTGCCCGTAGATTTGGGTTTGTTTCGCCGTGGCGATCCCACCGGCAACGCGCCGCCAGAACACCCACCACTCGTTGCGGCACTGCATATCCTTAGGGAACGCCAGGCCACGTAGATACAACTTCCACACCTGACCCATGCGGAAATCATCGGCGGGATCGCCAAAGCCGGGACGCAAACAGAAGCCCAGCAGGTTCAGCCAGCGCTTCTCATATTCGGGCGAGCGCGAGCGTCCCGCTTCACATATCAGCAGTGTATCGGCAAGCTGTCGGATCAGCGTGGTAGGCCAGCGGTTGCGTCCAACGCCGAGCAAATCTTCCAGATTCCGGCGCAACGCTTCCGGTGGATGCTCCGCGCTACGCTCGATGAATGTGCTGCGAATGATGGCCTGTGCCGCCGCGACCGCCGTCTGATCGATGGTTTCTTCCACGTCCGTGGACGGCGCGACCGGACCAGCATCCTGCCGCAGATCGAACTGCAACTGCCAGCGATGCTCCGATTGCACCGATTGCGCCCACACTTCCAGCGTCCCGATGGCGGTCAGACGCACGGCGAGTTGCACCGGAATGTCGCGCACCACCCCTTTGCCGTAGCGCAACACCGTACGGATCGGCGGCAAGGCGCTCGTTTCTTCGGGCAGTAGTTGCACCACATCGCCTAACTTATCGCCCAGGCGTGTGCTGGACGTATACAACTGAAAGGCGACGGGCTGATTCGTGAGTGCGGTAAAGGCTGGTTCGTGCAGGGGCGTTTCGAAGCCTTCCTCGGTGCCACGCGGCACCACACACACCGCCGTGATGCCTTCCTGCGCCACGCCGTTCGCCACCACGCCCACGTAATAGGCACGCGGGCTACCACTGCCGACACGCACGCCCTCACCCAGCCGCACCAGGCCGTAGTAAGCTGCGCCCAGCGCGACGGCAAGTTCGGGATGCGGATTCGGCAGTTCCTGCGGTGTCCATCCTGATTCCGCGACGGGAGCGAACCAGTGCCGCACGACGTTCTGGAGGCGCGAACGCACGCTCTGCGGAATCAGCGTGCCGCCGTTGAACAGCAGAAAGTCGGGATACACCACCGAACGTCCCGTTTCGGATCGCAGGAAGCCCTCGTAACGTCGCCAGAACGCCGCCATATGCCGCGTGATCGCCGGATCCTGCACGTAGGGCAGACCAAGCTCGGTCAACCCGGCACGCCGCCGTTCCGGCTGATCGTCCAGCGCAACGTCGGGATAGAAGCCATCCAGAATCAGGCGGCGCACATCCTCGCGGTGCAGTTGGGCTTTGATCGTACCGCCGATCACGCTGGTGCCGCCGCCCACAAGCGTAATATCGACCGCCTCAGCCGTACCGCCGAGCAGCGCTTCCTTGGCGGCGCGGCATTGGTAGACCAGTTGGGGCCAGCGTTGCGCGTCGAGTTTGCCCGGTTGCCCGAACAACTGCGTTTCGACGTAGCGTGCTAAGGTGATATCCATGTTGTCGCCGCCGAGCATCAGGTGTTCGCCGACCGCCAGACGGTCGAAGCGCAACCCGCTTTCGCCGGAGCGCACGCCAATCATCGTCAGGTCGGTCGTGCCACCACCAACGTCGCCGATCAGGATCAGTTGCCCGTCCTGCATACCCGTCTGCCAATCGGCGGCATGTTCCGACAACCAGCTATAAAAGGCAGCGAGTGGTTCTTCGACCAGGATCACCCGTGGGATACCCGCAGCATGTGCCGCTGCGACGGTTAGCTCACGCGCCACCTCGTCGAACGAGGCCGGAACGGTCAGCACGATCTGTTGCTGGGCGAAGGTCCACTCGTCCACGCCCCGCGCCATTTCGGCATCCCAGGCTTCGCGGATATGCCGCAGGTAGCGCGTGCTGGCTTCGACCGGAGAAACCTTCGGCACATCGTCTTTGGCACCCCAGGGCAGAATCGGCGCGGTACGATCCACCGCCCCATAGGACAACCACGATTTCGCGGACGACACCAGACGCCCCGGAATACGCGCCCCCTGTTCGCGAGCGAGTTCGCCCACGACATCCACGCGGTCGAAATCCCAGGGCAGCTCGGTGCTCCGGCGGGCAAATCGTAGGCTCCTGGCAGATACAGGAACGAGGGCAGCATATCGCGCTGCCCGATTTCGCCCGGCTCGACGAGTTGGGGAATACGGAAAATCTGGATCGGACGATTGCCCGACGCGTCCGCTGTCGCGGCGAAGTCGATGTACGCGACAGCGGAGTTTGTAGTCCCGAGGTCGACGCCAATGCTATAACGATGTTCCGGCATTCGTTCCTTCCGTTGCTCCTTCGCGGATGTTGAACTCTAGTTTCCAGCGTCGCCCGGTATCGTTGTCGGCGACACACCACAGATCGAGGGTGCCAATAGGCGTAACGTGGCTTTCGAGCCAGACTGGCACGATCGTGCCGCCCTGCTCGTCGTCGGTCGCCGGAAGCGTCGCCTCCAACGTTGCGACTTCCTCGATCTCGCCGGTCCAATCCTCGACTTCTTCGCCAGCCTGATCGTGCTTGCGCGTCGTCGAAGCCAGGAAGTGGAACACTGCCTGTTCGCCGACGACAAGCCCAAACTCGCGATTGCGAATATCGACGTGCGTGCCTTCTTCCATACCGAACGGCACCACGCACAACGCCTTCATCGGTGTTGGAATACCGGGAACGGCTGGCATCGAGCTTTCGATCCCCAGATAATAGGTTCGTGGTGCGCCGGCACGGATGCGGATACCGCGCCCCTGGCGTGCCAGTCCATAATAGGCCGCGCCCAGCGCGACCGCGAGATCGAGGCTGGCATGGGGTAGCTCGCGCACGTTTCCGCCACCCCAGTGTCGCAGCACACTGCAACACCTGCGACCGCAGCACCTCGGCATTCATTACGCCGCCGTTGAACAGCACTGCCGATGGAAACGCCACACCGCCTTCGCCATCCTGCGACACCTGCCGCGACAGAAACGCCGCCAGATGGCGGGTGATCGCCGCGTCGGAGGCGTAGGGTAAACCCATTTCGCGAATACCGGACTGTGGGCGACGTTGTGGAAACTCGTTGGCTTCGACCTGCGGAAAGAAGCCCTGCAACAGAACCGTTTCGATCTCCTGGCGCGTCAGTTCGGTGCGAATCGTCCCGCCGATCAGCGATGTACCGCGTCCCAGGATCGTCACTGGCTCCATTTCCAGCGACGGATCACTGAGGAGTCGCTCCTTAGCGCGGCGACAGCTATACACCAGCCCACGAAACTGCCAGTTGTCGAGTTGCGTGCCGCGTTGCGCCAGTTTGGCGCGGATGCTATAGGCCAGCGTCAAGATCCATGTTATCGCCGCCCAGCAGGATATGATCGCCCACGGCGACACGTTGAAGTTCGAGGCTACCTTTTTCTTCCGTCACCTGAATCAGGCTAAAGTCGGTCGTTCCACCGCCGACATCACAGACCAGAATGGTTTCGCCGACGTTGATCTGTTCGCGCCACTGGTCGCGCTGTGCTTCGATCCAGGCATAAAACGCGGCCTGTGGCTCCTCTAACAACGTCAGGTTGTCCAGACCAGCCGTTTGCGCGGCCCACACCGTCAGTTCGCGTGCAACGGCATCGAACGAAGCTGGAACGGTCAGATAAAGTTCCTGATCCTCCAATCGCGCGCCATCCTGACCGCTCATGTGGTGGTTCCAGGCATTGCGGATATGTTCGAGATAGCGTGCGCTGGCATCGAGCGGCGAGATGCGCTGGACGTCGGCGGGCGCGTCCCATGGCAAAATCGGCGCTGTACGGTCGACGCCGCGGTGCGATAGCCAGGATTTCGCCGATGCGACCAGTCGCGCAGGAAGTTCGGCACCACGTGTACGGGCGAACTCGCCGACGGTATAATCGATATCGGGGTTCCAGGGCAGCGCCAACGCTCCCGGCGGCACATCATGTGGTCCTGGCATCAACAAGAACGAAGGCAGCAACGGCTGCGCTTTGACTTCGTTGGGAGCGACGACCTGCGCGATCGGCAACAACTCGACACGCAGTTGCTCGTCCGATGGTGCGGTCGCAGCAGTATACGCGACGACAGAATGGGTTGTTCCAAGATCGATGCCGACGATATAACGTGGCTGCTGGTTCTCCTGCTCGCTCACCCGTTCACCTCGACTTCTGCCGCCGCCACGATCGTTTCACGACCGCGTGCCGTGCTGGGCTGTGGCAACTCGATCCGCGCCACACGCCAGCCACGATGCCGCAGCGCACCTGTGAACGGCGGATCGCCCACGACGTTACCAGTCAGGCGCACGCTCTGTGCGTCGAAGCCAGGGGCGACGGTGACGGTGCTACCTTCGGCCTCATCGAAGATCGGTTCCAGCGTGACATGTTCACGTAGCGCCTTGCGGCTGCCTTCATGGATCGAGCGCACCGCCGCGCCGATCTGGGCATCCTCGTACATGCTCAAATCTTCCTGCAAGAAGTCGATAAAACGACCTTCACGCTGCAATATCGCCAGCATCTGGACAGCACCATCCTCGGCGATACGAACGGGCGGCGCGGGACGCGCTGGCTCGCGTGGCGCGACAGGCGGTGTTTCGCTTATTGCGGGCGACGGCGCGGCGGGCGCTTCCCCAATCAACCTTCCGCCGACAAAATAAAGTGCCAGCCACAGCACGATCGTCATGCCGATCCCGATGATAAAAAAGGTCATAGTCTGATTTGCAGCCGCGAGCGCATTGCCCGCCACAAGATATATACCTATGAACAAAATGGCGTTCAAGACCACCGTCAGCAGGAATGTCTGAATAGCAAATTTCTGTTTTGTACCCACCTTCACTCCTTATAGTGAATAACTATCTTTTATATTATACGGTCCCTACATCAGAAAGGATGCCAGCGTCGCACCAAAGATACAGTGTACTGTAAAGCAAACCTGCCCACCCCAACCAGCGGCCCATCGCCTTCGATAACGCCATCGATGTCTGCATACTCATCGCCGGTGGTCAATCTTGTCGTCCGATCTCAGCCGTTCATCACGAATGTTCACCTGTACACTGGCGTTTATATTGCTATGATACAGAGCAGTGAAACAGCCAGAGCCACACATGGACCTGGGGGTCGATAATTTGTACGGAAACGAATCAAATGAGCCATAGCGTCGTCCCTTTGCCCCGCCCGCTACGTTCCCCTCTACGGCGCAAGCCCTTGCTTGCCTTTGTGCTCTGAGCATGCTGAGCGGATTCGCCGCGCCTGTCCGCGCACAAACGGCGCTATGCTTCGATGTTCCCGGCATCACGAACTGTATCGAAGGTCGATTTCGCGACTACTGGGAACAGAACGGCAGTCTGGAAGTCTTTGGTTATCCCATTACCCCCGCGACCAACGAACGCACCGCCGAAGGCACGTTTCTGACGCAATATTTTGAGCGTAACCGTTTCGAGCTTCATCCCGAACAACCGCAACCCTATGATGTACTGCTTGGTCGCCTTGGCGCGGACCGACTTGAAACAACTGGCACACGCTGGCAACTGTTGCCAACCGACCGCGACGCGCAGGTAGGGTGTTTATGGTTCACCGAAACCAAGTACAACGTGTGTAATCAGGTTGACGGTCAGGGATTCAAGCAGTATTGGGAATCGCACGGATTGCTCGACCCGCAACTGACGACCTATGCTCGTAGCCTGGCCTTTTTCGGTTGCCCATATCACCAGCAGAATCGCCACCAATGCACAGGGAGATCGTGTCGTGACCCAGTGGTTCGAGCGTGCGCGTCTGGAATGGCATCCCGATCAGCAGGAGCCATTTCGTGTACTGCTGGGGTTGTTGGGCAACGAAACCAGCGCACCGCCACAATCAGTGCTTGCAGGACGCATCGTGTTTGCGTCCCGCGAAACAGGTAACAATGAACTGTACGTGCAGGACATGGCGACCGGGTTCGCACGCGCCTGACAAACACCCAGGACGACGAGATAGAACCATCCTGGTCTCCTGATGGCAACCACATTGCCTTTACTGTCGATAACATGCTACGAAACGACATCTATGTGATGAACGCAGACGGTGGCGGACGTACGCGCCTGACGACAGGCATCCTGGAAGGCACGAATCCAACATGGTCGCCCGACGGCAAGCGTATCGCGTTTGTGTCGTGGAACGATGAGGAAAACACTGCGTTGTTTTTGATCAACGCCGATGGGAGCAACGTCACGCGTCTGACCGCTCCGGACGGCATGATCGAACATGACGATCCGACATGGTCGCCCGATGGCAAGCAGATTGCCTTCACCGCCTGGGGGGCTGGCGCGGCTGGTACGAGCGACATTCGCATTGTCAATGTAGACGGCACGAACGATCGGCGAATCCCCTGGGGCGGGGGCTTTGACTGGGACGCGGCCTGGTCGCCTGATGGACGCTACATCGCTTTTGCGTCCGATACGGGCAATACCATGGCGATTCGGATCGCATCGACCCAGAACAACGAGGTCATCCAACTGACCCACTCGGACCTCGATTTCGGTGATCCCACCTGGTCGCCTGATGGTCGCTACATTCTGTTTGAGGACGCGACCTATATGGACAATGTAGATACAGAGGGTTACGCGGTTTCGACGCTTTTTGTCATGCCGTTCGAGCCTACGGGAGCGCCCGCACCACAGACACGCCTATTCGATCACCTGCAGGAAAGCGAAGTGTCGTGGACGGCACCATAATCTGCACGATCAGACCCATCAATCGCTATGTACTGAACCAGAAAGGACCACAACGTATATTCATATTGTGGTCCGTATTATGTGAGCGCGGCGGTGTCTCGCCGCGTCCAAGGTATAGCTGTGTCGTCGGCAGCACGATCGATTCGAGCATATTGATATGCGGGGGTAACACCGCCATCGTCAGTACGACCGTCGCAAGTTCGTCCGGAGTCATCATCGGCTCCGCGCTTGGCAGTTCGTCGTCCGTTCCTCGCCGCGCGGTCATCACATTGCCGGGATGCAGGCAACTCACAACCACGCCATGAGCACGTCCTTCGAGTGCCGCAGCCTTGGTCAGTCCGACGATCGCGTGCTTCGATGTAGCGTAGGGCGCGGCTTCCATGCGTGGCATCTGTGCTGAAATGCTACCGATGTTGATGATACGTCCCGGCCCTGCCGTTTCATGATCGGCATAGCCGAACGAATACACAGAAAAGGCCCGGTCACGTTGACATCCATCACATGACGCCAGGTTTCTAGCGAAAGCCCCTCGATCGGCCCACCGTCGAATACTCCCGAATTGTTGATCAAGATATCGACCCGTCCGAACGCTTCCATGGTACGGGCGAACAGCGCCATCACCGCTCTGCTCGTCCGTGACATCCGTCGGCACGACCAGCGCATCCGGAGCGCCGATACTCACCCAGGCTGTCGGCAGCCGCACGCAGATTCTGCTCGTTGCGTGACGCCAGCACCAGTTGTGCCCCTTCTCTGGCGAATGCTCGCACGATTCCTAGCCCGATGCCGGTTCCGGCTCCAGTAACGATCACGACCTTTCCATCGAGTTGCCCCATACGTGGCTCCTTTTATTGACCACCGACGACCGAGATGGATGATTAACTATCGACAACAGGATCTATCCTTGCAATACAAGCATATCATTGTGCAGACACACAACGACGAGGGGTAGAGAATAGCACTTCTACTATCCTCTACCCTTGGTTTCACCTATCTCCGTCCCGTGGTCCGCCGTTACGCTCCGGTGTAAGCGATACGGTAGATCCGCCTTTGTGTCGTCGGTCACCAGAAGCGCACCGTCCGTGCCGACGATCACGTCCACGGGACGCCCAGTGACATTGCCATTATATTGCAACCATCCTGTCGCGAAATCTTCCAGCTTCGCCCGCTTGCCCGTTGGCATCGACCGGGATGCGGACGATCTTATATCCGGTTGGCTCGCTGCGGTTCCATGAGCCATGGAAGGCCACGAACAGGTTACCCTGATATTCTGCAGGGAACATCCGCCCTCGTAGAAACCCAGGCCAAGCGGCGCGGAGTGTGCTTGCATTTTCACCACCGGAGCCGCGACGCCTTCACAGCCATTTGCCCACCGTACTGCGGATCGACGATATCGCCAGCATGACAACTAGGCCAACCGAAGTCCGCACCATCAGCCAACATATTGATTGTTTCGGGCGGCACATCGTCGCCCATCAGGTCGCGCCCGTTGTTGCTCGCCCAGATATCATTTGTGCCAGGCCGAACGACCAACCCAACGGCGTTGCGTAGTCCCGAAGTGAAGAGTTTGCCGTTCGAGCCGTCGGCATCGTATTGCCATACTGCCGCACGCAATGGCGTATTTTCTTCACACACGTTGCATGATGAGCCGATCGACACGTACATCTTGTTGTCTTGGCCAAAGATAATCGTACGGGTACGATGGCCGCCGGTTGGCAGACCCGGCACGATCACTTCTTTCTCGCCCCATTCACCGTCGCCGGCGGCGAAACGCACAATTTGGTCAGTTTCACCAATGTAGAGTGCGTTTTCGTGGAAAGCGATGCCATGTGGCTGAATGAGATTTTCGATCGCGACCTCGTACTATCTGCGACGCCATCGCCATTCGCATCGGGCAACGCCAGCACACGGCCTCGGCGATATCGGTGACATATAACATACCGTCAGGATCATAGGCCATGAAACGTGGAGAGCCAAGACTTTCTGCATACACGGAGATCTCGAAGCCGTCCGGCAGCGTAATCGGAACGGAAGCGAGCCGCCCCTGCCAACCGTGCCGACGCCGCAGTCGATGCGGTTGTCTCCGCTGCGGCGGTTTCGGCGGCAGTCGCATTCGGTGGGTTTCGATCGCCATCATCGTCGCTTCTGCCGTCATGTCTTCCGCAGCCTGCGGTTTCTATCGTTTCAGCGGCGGTCGCTTGCGTCTCGCTCACTGCGGGCGCGACTGGGCCGACTGGCTCGGTCGTCGCATTCGCAACAGGCTGCGTTGTTTCGTGGTTGTCGCTGGCGCTCGCGCCGCCACATCCAACCAGCAGCAGGGTCACACACACGACTATTCTATGTAGTTTCATAAGGTCCTCCTATCTTTGTACATGGTACCTAGAATTGGGGAGTCGAGGAACGCTCGGAGCGACCCATATTCCACCGCTTAAGCGCCGCGCTGATTGAATACTTCCTTCAAAAGTTCGCGTACGATGGTGGCCTGTCGCTCGCCAGTCGCGGCGTAATTATCCAGCCCTGGCGCGGCGTTGGTTTCGAGGATGCTATAGGCGGCGTCAGGTTGCTCGATATCAGCACAAGCGAGATCGACACCACACAGTTGCAGTCCCATATCGGCGACGATACGGACGCATAGGTCGCGCCAATACGATGAATTCGCTCGGTGTAATCCTCCGATTCTCCACCGGCCGAGAGGTTCGCAACATCGTAGATTGCCACGTGTGTGCCGCCCGAGGGTATATCGTCGAGGCCATAGCCCGCCTAGCCGAGTTTCCTCACGATCCGTGGTCCTGGAGGTCGAGCAAGACCTTCCGGCCTTGTCGTGCGAACTGCGCCTGACGCTCCTGGAGCAAGTGGCGAATCGTGCTCCTCCCGTTGCCGACGACGGCCAGTGGATGCCGCCGGTAGCAGGCAACAACGCGCTCACGTAGCACCACCACACGATAATCGGGATAGGTTACCGCCCGTTCCGCCAGCAGCACCGGGATTCGTTCGCGTTGGTAGGTGGCGATCACAGCGGTGATATCATCGGCGTTCTCGCACCGAGTCACACCACGCCCCTGCGATCCATCGTTGGGCTTGATGAAGCATGGATAACCTAACTCCGTCGCGGTGTAATCGAGAACCTGCTCGATCCGTGCGTAGGCTTTGAAGTGATGACGAGAAAGGTTCTTATCGATCAGTTCGACGTAGTTGGGCAGCAAGAAAGTTTTGCCGGGTGGCGTCTGGTAGCCAAGTCGTTCCAGGAAAAACTTCGTGTAGCCTTTGTCCTTGGATATTTCGGACGCTCCCTGCGCGTTGAGGCCCAGGTTCATATTACGAAACATGCGAACCGAGCCGTTGTCATATTCGATCCGGCCCACATGGCCGTAGACCGGCTCGATCACGATCGAATGGACGGCGGGTAGTTCGCTCTGGCGATAGAGATCGAGCAAGGTTCGCGTCACGAACGGATAGTGCTCGCGTTTCTCTCAATGGTCTGGTCAGTCATAGGTATTCTCCACAACGCCATCGTAGCAGAAACGACGTGGGACGAGAAAAACACAAAGCGGGAACGCGGCCCCGAGGCCACGTTCCCGCTTTTGTACGATTCGGAGAAGGTTTAGTCGTTGTCGAGAATCGTCAGGATGGCGGTCGACCGGCCCAGCGCAGCATTGGTAACGCTGCTCAGGGTCAGGTTGATTGTTTCGCTGGTTTCCGCCGTGCTATCGTCGATAATCGCGACGCTGAAGGTCTTCGAGGTCTCGCCGGGGCAAAGGCCAGTGTCCCGCTTGCAGCAGTATAATCCGAACCTGCGGTTGCTGTGCCATTGCTCGTAGCATAGTTCACCGTGACTGTGCTGGCCGATGGTGCGTTGAGCTTGACCGTCATCACGCCCAGTCGCTTCGTACTCCATCACTGTGAAGTTATCGGGAAGCCAATCGTGTCGTTCGCCAGGATCGTCACCGTTGTGAAGTTCGGATTCCCCAGCACACCGTTTACCGGGTTGCTCAGCGTGATACGGAAGTTTTCATCACCCTCAGGCAGCGTCCTCACGAATCGGCACCGTGAATGTCTTGGTCGTTTCACCCGCCGCGAAGGTCACCGTTCCGGTTGTGGCAGTATAATCCGAGCCCGCCAATGCGGTGCCATCGCTGGTCGCGATAGCTGACCGTTACAGGCTGTGCAATCGCGCCGCCGGTCAGTTTGAGGGTGATGACTGCGTTGCCGGCACTCTCATGCACCGGGTACGCGTGGCGCTGAACATAATCGGGTCGTTTGTGCTGATGATGACGAAGGTCGATCCGGTGTTCCCAGCGCAGACGTTGACCGGCGCACTGAGGGTGACCTTGAACTGCTCGTTCGGTTCGCCCAGGTTGTCATTGATGATCGGCACCGTGATCGTCTTGGACAGTTCACCTGCTGCGAAGGTCAGCGTTCCGCTCGTCGCCGTGTAGTCCGAGCCTGCGATTGCCGTGTCGTTGCTGGTGTCGTAGTTGACGCTGGTCGCTTGCGTTGAGTTCACACCGTTGAGCTTGACGGTGACCGTCGCCATCCGGCGGTCTCGGTGACGGTTGTCGTCGTCGCGCCAAGCATGAACTTGTCGTTCGGCAGGATGGTGACAGTCGCGATCGATGAGCTACCAAGCACGCCATTGGTCGCGGTTGTCAGCTTCACCTGGAAGGTTTCGCCATCCTCACCAAGGGCATCATTGGTGATCGGCACCGTGATCGTCTTGGACGTTTCACCAGGAGCGAAGGTCAGCGAGCCGCTTGTGGCCGTGTAGTCCGCACCTGCGAAGGCTGTCTTATCGACGGTAGTGTACGCGACGGTCACCGGATAGCCGGTTTCAGGCGAGCCACTCAGTAGCATCGTGAAGACGGTGTTACCGCGCTTTCATTGACATTGATCGTTGGAGGCGAAAAGTTGATGGTTTCGTCATCACGGTTCTCCATCGACACATCTGCAGCATCGCGCGGGTTGTACACCGGGTCGGTGCTGGTCGCAGGCGCGGTCACAATCGTGTAGTTCTTGTTGCCATCCACAAACGCATCGTTGACACCAGTGACCGTCACACGTTGTGCGGTGACCAGTTCGCGCTGGTGAAGGCGACCGACGATGGCGAGACCGTGCCTTCGGTCGTGTCCGAGCTGCACAGCCCGATGGATACTGTCGAGGTTGGTTGGCTGGTCAATGCGATTGTGAAGCTGCGGCACCAGCCTTTTCGGTGGTGATCAGGCCCGACACCGGGCTGACTACGATGCCTGCGATATCGTTATCGTTATTGGTGACCGAAACGTCGGCAGGGTTGAGGCTATTGAAGCGTGTATCGGTGCTGACCGCAGGGGCAGTCACAATCGTGTAGGCCTTGTTGCCATCGACGATCTTATCGTCAACGCCCTTGATCGTCACGCGTTGTGGCGTATTCCAGTTGGCCGTGAATGTCAGCGATGCGGGCGATACGGTGCCTTCGGCAATGTTGGAGCTTGACAGGCCGATTGTTACGTTCGCGCTCGGCTGACTGCCCAGTACGACGGTGAAGGTTGCCGAGCCGCCGGCTTCCGATGTGATCAGGCCAGACATTGGAGTGACGGTGATGCCGCTCGCATCATTATCGGCGTTCGTGACACTCACATCGGCAGGATTCTGGTTGTTATAGCGTGGGTCACCGCTGATCGCGGCGGCAGTCATAATCGTATAGGCACGGTCCATCGACAACGCTATCGTCGATACCGGTACACGCCACCTGCTGTGGTGCATTCCAGTTCGTGGGAGTAAATACTAGCAGTCAGTCGAGGGAACACCTTCGTTGACGTTCGAGCTTGAAAGCGCCGATGTTGACGTTACGGGTCGGCTTGCTGGTGAGGGCCACCGTGAAATTCGCGGTCGCGCCCGATTCATTGGTGGTCAGGCCGGTCGTTGGCGTGACGATGAAACCAGCCATGTCGTTGTCGTTGTTGGTCAACGCGATGTCGGCAGGATTGATTTTCGCATAATTTCGGTCGGTGCTGGTTGACGGTGTGGTTATGATCGTATAGGCAATGTTGCCGTCGACAACTTGATCGTCGACACCCTTAACCGTCACGCGCTGGGGATTGTTCCAGGTCGTCGGCGTGAACGTCAAGGTGCCAGGCGAAACGGTCGCCTCGCCCGGATCGGAGCTAACCAGATCCAGTGAACGTTCGCAGTCGGTTTGGTGTTCAAAACGACCGTGAATGTCACCGTCGTGCCTGCTTCGCTGGTCGTGGTGGCGCTCGGCGCAGAGATCGTAAATCCTGCGGATTGGGCTTGTACAGACAGCCCTGATGGTACGAGGAGCAAAAGGAATGCGAGAGCAATCGTACCAAGATACCGATGAAGCCTCATGAATGTTCTCCAATAAGTTCAGAAAAAATCCGACGATTCCAGAACTTCACGCAGCACGGCGACCCACAGATCGACATCGATCGAGGTAAACAGGCACATCCACGAACGGGACGCACTGGCTACGTGACGAGTTGTACAACTTACAATGTGTGTGTATTCAAAGTCTTAGGGGAGGGACTTTGAGCAACGGAACTTATGCTGCCGAACGATTCCACGTTTCTTGCTGGTTCAACCGCTATGCCTGACGATACACCATGCAAGAGATTTGGTGAATGGGAAGCATAACTTTAACCGTGGCAGATAGCATGAGAAGGAAGTCCCCCCACACAGCGGTACCCATTGCATCCCAAACTATGACGATACCAAACGGATGCAGATGGGCGTTTAAATGCAACACGCACCGTCGTTCGACGGTGCGCGTTGGTGCAGGTACTCAGGTACTTAGGGTGCCGGAGTTGGAATTAATGTGTTGATATCAAGACCGCTTAAATCGCCCGATAAAATACCCTGCATCGGGCCACCCGGCGGCAGGTCAGTTTCCCGAATGTTGCTGCCCTCGACCCACTTCTCCACAAACGCGGTCGCAGTAGCCTGGTCGGTATGCTTGGCGAGCATGGCTTCCCATGCCGCACCGTCGGCCCTCTCGAACTGGTAGGTGCTGTAGTAATCGCTTAGGAACGCCCAGAACCGCTCGTCGCCGATATCGCTCCGTAGCACGTCATACATTAGCGCACCCTTGCCATACACGATCGCGCTGTATTCTTCTTCGTTGAACGCATCGACTGGCGCGTCGAGCCGCTCATCGCCCTGCGCCAACACATTGCGGTAGGGGAAGCCGATGAAGATGTCACGCGCCAGCAATCCGGCATCCGGTCCCGCAACTTCGTCCATGTAGTAGGCCGACGACCAGTTGGTGAGCGATTCGTCGAGCCACGGTTGCTGGTAGGCGTCGCTCCCGACCGCACCGTACCACCACTGGTGCGCGACTTCGTGCGCCGTCACAAAGTCGATGGTGGTCACGTCGCTAGCTCCCGGCACCAGCGCTTCCAACCCGGCCAGCATATCCGACGATCCGGAGGCGTACAGATCGCTTCCGATCAGGATCAGTCCAGTCGATTCCATACCCGCCGCGCCGCCGCTCAGTTTGACCTCAGCCACGTCGAGTTCAGGATAAGGATACGCGCCGAACGCAAGGCCGAACACCTCAATCGAGCGTGCCGCCGCCGCGAGTGCTGCTTTCGCGCCCGCCTCGTCGCCGTCCAGGTAGTAGGAGTTGACCGTTACGTCGCCGACCTGCTGCGTCTGCTCTTTGAAGCGGTCGCTCAGCACCATCACGAAGTTGCGGGTGAGCGCCGACGTGATGCTATGCTCGACCTCGTTGGACCCTTGTACGATGCTGCGCCTCGGCTTCGATACCGCTCGTCACAACACGCACATTCTGCGGTGTCGTTATGACGACCTGATAGTTCGCTACGTCGGTGTTGGTCGGATCGCCCTGCTCGGTGACGGGATTAAGCAGCCAATCACCATCCTCGTATACCGCGAGTTCGGGATGCCAGTTATACAGGGAATAGACGCCGTTCGCGACGCCGAAAATGCCGTAACCCGCTCCAATCTTCGGCACGGTTGTCACGAACTGAAGCGCAATCTCCGTCTGCTGACCGGGTGCCAGCGATTCTGGTAGCACGATCCTGAGCGCCGTATCGTCGACCTCAAGCGTCGTCTGGGCAGCAATTCCGCTAACGCGCACGTCGGAAACCTGGATACCACCGTCGCGGTAGAAGAGCGCGTTGGGATACAGACGCAAAAACAGATGGTCCAGGGGGATATCCTCGGCGTTCGTCACGAGGATCGTTTCCACACCTGTGATGGTGTTTGCGTCGGGAGCGAAGCGAGCGCCGATACGATACACGGGCGCGTCGGCGTGCGCCGCAAGCTTGTCGCGGCTCACACCCGCCAGCGCCAGCGACCAATCGGCCTCGCCTGCTGCCATCGGATCGGGCAGCGGACCATCCATGCTATCCACTGTCGCCGCCGTGGTCGCTTCGGTGGCGGGTGTCGTCGTGGTCGCCGCCGCGCTTGTCGGCGTAGCGTCCTGCTCTGCCTTGGCTGTCGGGGTCGGTACATCGTTTGTCGCGTTCTTGGTTGGTGCGGCGGGAGGTGACGAGGATGGTACAACCGTGGGCGTTTGCCCAACCGCTGTCGGGTCCGGCGGTGCGAGGTCGATGCCCTGTGCCGCCATCGTCGCCTGAATGTCGGCGAGTTGTTGGCGTGTACTTAACTGACCCAATACGATCCATGTCCCAACCCCGGCTAGCCCGATCAGTAAGACGATCAAACCACCGAGAATCGCGGCGATAATATATCCATTGCGGTTATGCATGCTAGCTCCTGGCAAACAGCCACGTCGATAATAGATATTGTACGATCACAAACGATGGAACGACATCGTCCAGGCAGTGCAAGACATCTGCGATGGCAAGGCCATTTTCATCTTTCGAACCGATAGCACCTATGACCGTCCCTTTGGCAACGTCGTGCAAACTGCCGAAGAGCCTTACTCTTTCTCCGAAAACACGATGACCCGCTGGATCGAGCCCAACAGGTGTGAAATTCCCAACACCGATCCGACCTTTACAGAACATGAACAGCAGGTGCAACAGCAGAAACGGGAACTCCTGGCACGCCTGCCATCCTGACCCCATACAAAGGCTGTGCAAAGTGCTGGCACCGGACTTGCGTAACGTACTGCAGAGAATGTGAACAGGAGGAAATAATGTCAAACGTTGAAAAATCGATCGATGTCGATGTTCCAGTACGCACAGCATACAACCAGTGGACGCAGTTTGAGGACTTTCCAAAGTTCATGGAAGGCGTCGAAGAAGTGAAGCAACTTGACGACAAGCGCATGCATTGGAAAGCCAACATCGCTGGTAAAACAGAAGAATGGGATGCGGAAGTAACCGAGCAAGAACCAGATATGCGTGTGGCGTGGAAGAACACCACTGGCGCGACCAACGCGGGCGTGGTGACATTCCATCACTTGAGCGACAGCAAAACGCGCGTGATGCTCCAACTCGACTACGAACCAGAAGGCGTCGTGGAAACAGTGGGCGATGCGCTTGGCTTCGTTTCACGCCGCGTCGAAGGCGACCTCGAACGATTCAAGACGTTCATCGAAGCCCGCGGACATGAAACTGGCGCGTGGCGCGGCACGGTGGACCAAGATCCTACCGGCTAAGCACACATAGCCGTTCCGAGATACGAAGGCGACGCCAGCAGTGGTGTCGCCTTCGTCGTGCGCGTCCTAGAACGCATAGCGAACTGTGCAATATGGTACGTGGTGGTTGAGCAGCGCCGTAAACGAACGCAACATCGCCCCTTTCGTGCCGTGACGATAGCGCACGTTCGTGCCACCGCTTTCCGAAACCTTCGATTCCTGCTTATCGGGTTGCCAGAGGAGCGTTTCAGCCTGCGGGTGCCACATCAGGTTGACCTGGTGCAGTTCCGCATTGTGGGTCAGAAAGATGACTTCAGCCGCAAGTTGCCGCTTCGCTCGCTCCGAAAGCACATCGTCGATTTCCTCGAACAGTCGTGCATACTCATCGAGCCAGCCATCGTACACCACAACCGGACTAAAGTTCACATGTACCTCGTAGCCAGCGTCCACCAGATCATCGATGAAAGCGATGCGTTCGGACATGCGCGACGTTCGCACATCGATCACCCGCGCCAGCCCGGGCGGCATCAGGCTCAGGCGTACTCGCATCTTGCCGTCCGGCTCGTAGCCAAGCAGATCACGGTTGACATACTTGGTTGCAAATGAGCCTTTGGCGTTGGGCAACGCCTTGAACAACACCACGAGGTCGCGCACGTTGTCCGAAATTTGTGCATCGACCGAGCAATCGCTGTTCTCGCCGATATCGTAGACCCAATAATCTGGATCAATCTGGTTGGCGTCCAACTTGATGCCCTGCTTGGCAGCATGGCGTTCGATCGTAGTACAAATGTCGTCGATGTTGACGAAAGTTGTGATCGGGTTGGCATAGCCTTTGCGGCGCGGCACATAGCAATACACGCACGCCATCGTGCAACCGTTGGCATGAGACGGCGCGATAAAGTCACCGCTCCTACCATTCGTCCGGCACGTCAGGGTTTTCTTAACACCAAGCACCAATACCGTACGCTTAATCGCCACCCACTCCTGCGCGGCGCCTGGGTTGCCGTGAAGACCGGGAATATTCCAGTGTGACGGCACAACGATACGTTCGGCATTAGGGAAACGGTCGAGAATCGCCTGTCCCCGTTCGTACGCCAGCACGTGCGGCTCATGGTAAATCTGTTTGATGTCGAGGAGTGTCTGCTTCATCGCTTGCCTTTCGCCGTCGATAAGCAAGACACATACTCGCAATGAACACCTAGATGTCGTCCACGCTTAAACCACCGAAGCATGGATAAAGCCACCCCTACGTCGCGGCCTGATAGAGTTGCTCGCCTAATTCTTCGATCAGTGTGCGGTGCGCCACCTTCGTGCGCCATTCCGCCGGAATACCGTCCTCGCCGTAGTAGGCTCCGGCGATCTGACCGAAGATCGCCCCCGTCGTGTCGGCGTCGTCGCCCAGGTTGACCGCCAGCAAACAGCCTTCGCGAAACGACGTACTGTGATGAAACGCCCATAACGCCGCTTCGAGCGACCGCACAACGTAGCCCGTTCCGGCAATGTCGGGTGTGTTGCGCTCCTTGAACGAACCGTGCGCGATCGCGTTAATGTCGCTCACCAGCGGGTTTGCATTCCAGTAGCCCGGCTCCGGACAATACCCAGGGGCGAGCAGTTCATCTTTCGTCGCGCCGCCGAGCGCCCCGACAATCAAGCCCGCAAAATAGCGGCACGCATCGACAGCAGCGAGCGCCCCGTGCGTCGTTTTCGAGCTTTCGCCGGACTGTTCGATCGCATGTGCAGCGTTCTGGGCGAAGAACAGCGGCACGGGCGCGAGCCGCATCAACGAGCCATTGCCCGCCGTGCTCGGATCGGTCGATCCTGCAAACGGATCGCCAGTCCGCGCATAGCGATTGAGAGCAGACGACACGGTAACGCCTATGTCGAAGCAGCGCCCGTTGCTGGACATATAGCCGTCGTCGCGCCAGCGCAGATAGCGATCCATCTGGTCGGCGGCGTCGAACCCACCGCGCTCCACAAAACTGGCGGCAAGGCACAGAGCCATCGACGTATCATCGGTCCATTCGCCTGCCTTCAATCCGAACGGGCCGCCACCAATCATGTCGTCGATCGGCTCGAACGATCCCGGCGAGCGAAACTCCAGGGTTGTACCGACAGCATCCCCAATCGCCATGCCAAGCATCGCGCCAAGGTAACGTTCGCGCATATGTTACTCCTCTTCGTGGTCGTCTATGATGGTATTGAGTACCGGCACCTGTTCGGCGATGACATCGGGCACTGGCATATCTTCGGCAACGGTCGGAGTTTCTTCGTCTTTTCTGATGTTGGCACGAATCTTTGGTAGAGCATCGGGAGAGATGAAGCCGTGTTCGATGGCATGTTCCGCCGCCGCAATGGTGTCCGCAACGAGGACCATTTGGACGCCGCCCGTTTGTAGGTCTTTCGCGATGGTATGGATCGACATATCGCGCTCTTCAAGCGTCACATCGCGAATATAGATCGCCTTGATTCGTCCGGGAAACTCTCGCACGACTTCGCGGTAAATCTCCGGGTCTTCCTGTCCGCTGTCGCCGATCAGGATGAACGGAAGCGCGGAGTGGGTGTTCATGATTGTGCGGATCTGTTGTAGCTTGTGTTCCGCGTGTCCGGTTTTAATCAATCGCCCAGGCTCGAGGCCAATATCACGCAAAAAGAGCGGTCCTACCGGAATCCCCTGAATATTGAGAAAGTCGATCACCAGATCATACAGATTCCACGGGCTACTCGACACATAAAAGACCGGATTATAGCTCTTGCGCTGAGGACCTTTACGCAGCGCCGTGTAGAAGGCGGCAACGCCATCAAAGGCAACGCGGGTATGAGGGTTGTTAAGGACGACAATACGTGCCATCGTCAACGGGTCGGTCGCGCCTGTACGCACGATTGTGTCGTCGATATCGCTGATGATGCCGAAGTTGGCTTGTGGTGGCGGCACGAGTACATGACCGACGGCACGCACCACATCAGGTGCTGGATCGTCGGGCATCAGCAACACGAGTTCGATCTCGTGCCAGACACGTTCGAGTGCGAGCGGGGTCTGTGGTTCGATCCGCAGGTCGAAGTAGCCCTCGTCGTCGGTGGTCGCTTCAAAGGTCTGGTTCTGGAAATGCACCTGGATGCGTGCGCCAGGTATTTCGTTGCTTTTGAAGCGACGGTACATACTCACAACGTTTTCCCAGACGCTGTCACTTTCGGTCGCGCCAGAGATGTCTTTATCTTCCAGCACACGTCCTTTGAGCATCAATAGGTTAGGCGCGCCATGACCGCGATAGGTTTGAATCTGGATGGGTTTCAGCCTACCACGACGGATTTTGAAGTCGAGGCGCGCATAGTCGATGCGCGCCTCGATCTCGCTGGCTAGGGTCGTTAGTCTGGTGTACCAATCCGTCATAGTGTTTCGTTCCTCTAGTAAGTGCTCGTATGCTACGCACGATCCAATCCTACGGCGTACTCACCGGAAATGCGGTATGACTTCGGCAACAAACAATTCCAGGTCCGACGTATCAGGGTATAGATCGAAGGAAACTTGGAACAAATCGAAACCGAGCGACGCAAACTCCTGTAAGCGTTCGACGACTGCAGCAGGATCGCCCACGATTGGCTGCTGGTCGCCCTGCAAGCGGTCGCCAGCACGCGCAAGCGCCGCCTTGTGGTCACGGTCGATGATAATAGTTCCCGACCAGGTTTTGCGAATGTCCTCGAATCGACGGCCTTCGCGCTGGCAATGATCGCGCAGAACATCAAGTTTATGTCGTGCCGCTTCGGGCGTTCGCGCATAGCAATTCCACCAGTCGGCGTGACGCGCGACCGCACGCAGCATAAGTTTGTCGCCATCTCCACCGAGCATAATTGGCGGCGGCGTGGCAGGGCGCGGCTCGCAAACGGCGTTTTCGATCTGGTAGAAATGCCCCGCGAATGTCGCTTCGGCGTCGCGCCACATGGTCTTGATGACTTGGATGCCTTCTTCCATCTGCGCGATACGAGTTGCCGCGTTGGGGAAATCGTAGCCATACGCCAGATATTCGTCCTGCTTCCAGCCCGCGCCGTAGCCCAGTACGAATCGGCCTTGTGTTAGCGATTGCAACGACGCCGCCATCTTTGCAACCAGCGCCGGAGGACGGTAGGAATTACAACTGACCATATGACCGACGGTGAGTTCGGGAGCAAGCGCAGCGGCGTAGCTGAGCGTGACCCAGGATTCGTGAATATCGGCGTCTTCGTACATAAAATGGTCGGCGAACCACAGCGATGTAAAGGACTGGCGGGCGACATCCAACGCCCGTCGTAGCGTCGGGACGTATTGGTAACCTCGCGCACGTTGCGAACCCGTTTCGCCGAAATAACCGAACTCAATTCGCTGCGTCATACACTTCTACCTTGCATCATCGGACGTTGTACAACGCTCTGCACCAAGACTTGTTCCACCCACCCTCATTACGCCTATTGGATTTGTCATAAGAATTGCTGCAGGGTACACTAATATGACCGCAAATGGCAATCCAATACGTTCGATAGGTGAAAACCTCGTGCAAACACTCGATAGCGATCTACAGGCATTCAACGATATGGAAGGCGTGCAGACGATCCTGCGCGTGCTACGACGTATCACCGGCATGCGAATTAGTATGGTCGTCCGCACGACGGATGAAACATGGACCACGTGCGCGGTGCTGGACGATGCCAACTTCGGCTTCAAGCCAGGTGGTCAACTAGAGTTTCAAACAACCTATTGAAGTGTCGTTCATGGTGCGGTCGCACCAATACGTGTCAATCATGCCAGCCAGGACCCGCAGTTCAAGACGCATCCAGGCCTCAAGGTGCATGGTCTCGAAAGCTATATCGCCGTGCCGTTGTACCGGCGTGATGGCTCGCTTTTCGGAACCTTGTGTGCGCTCGATACCGTACCAGCACAGGTGAGTGATGACGACTTCGATGTCTTTCATTCGCTTGCACAGTTGATCTCATTCGAGCTTGAAGCCGAGGAACAGAATCGCAAGCGCATGGCCGAGGTGCGGGCACTCGAAGATATTATCGCTATCGCTGCACACGACCTGCGGCAACCCTTGGCGGCGTTATCGGGGCGTGCTGAACTGCTGATGCGACGGGCGCAACGCGGCGCCACGGTCGAAAGCATGCTCGATGGCCTTAAAGTTATGATTGAACAGGCGCAGCGAGCGAGTAGGCTCAGCGAGGCGCTGTTGGATGTCGCGCAAATCGAGGTCGGTGGTTTGACGCTTGTACGCAGTCACTTCGACCTGATCGCGCTCGCTGGCTGGGCGGTCGAGGACACCCATAGCGCTGCGCCAGCCCACACACTTGTACTCGAAGGCCCTGCCTATCTCGAAGTATATGGCGACGAGCGGCGTTTGAGCCAGGTCTTGCGAAACCTATTGGACAATGCCGCGAAGTACGCACCCCCAACTTCCGGTCCGATCATACTGTCGATCGTCCCTGAGGCAAGCGCTGGCGTCGTCCATGTTACGGTGCGCGACCACGGGCCAGGGGTCGCACAGGGGGACCTCGATCAACTATTCGAACGAAATTACCGTACCGCTGAGGCGTCTAGTCGCGGGGTTCGCGGAACCGGGCTTGGTTTGTATGTCGTGCGCCAGATCATCACGTTACACGGCGGCACCGCCTGGGCTGAATGTGCCGATGGCGGTGGCCTCAAGGTACGTTTCGATCTACCATTTGGGGTATAGACGAGCGCCAGAATAGGCGCTCGCCCTGCGGCTCATTCAACCAACCGTCCGGCGACCTCCAATTCATCTTCAAGGAGCACTGCCGCGACTTCAGGCGACGGAGCAGGAATCGGGAGCGTGCCGAGATCGAAGCCTGGACGCGCCACCCCTGCGCTCCAGACCGGATGAACCAGGATTGTGCGTTGCCAGTCAGCGCTGGTTTCAGGGTAATCACTCCGCTGATGTGCGCCACGACTTTCTGTACGCAGTAACGCCGCATGCAGCGTCGCTTCTGCGGTAAGCAGCATCGACCGCAGATCGTGGGCAGCCGCAACGTCGGGCAAACTACCGCGAACACGCGTCGCATCCGTACCGATACGCGCAAGCTCGTTCAGGGCGATTGCAAGCCCTGCGGCATCGCGCACGACACCGGCTCCGCGCCACATCGCCGTTTGAAGCTGATCGATCAGGCGGCGTTGGGTCGCTCCGTCGAGTTCCGTTAACGTGCGGTTGTCGGCTTGCTTGCGTCCCAGCGCGGCTTCGTCCAGCGGGGGCGTGGGGTGTGTCATCGCCCATGCGGCGGCGTTTTCGCCCGCGATCCGACCAAACACAATGATTTCGGCAAGGCTGTTGCCGCCAAGCCTGTTCGCACCGTGAACACCCGCTGTGACCTCGCCCGCGGCGAACAAGCCAGGAACGCCTGTCGCATGCGTCATGGGTTCAACCTGAATGCCGCCCATGGAATAATGTGCCGTGGGCGCGACTTCCATCGGTTCGCGAGTAATATCTACGCCAACCGATGCGAATTGCTCGACCATGCGCGGAAGGCGCTCGCGGATCGTGGCATCGGGTACATGACTGATATCAAGCCAGACGCCACCATGTTCGCTACCACGTCCCGCGACGATCTCGGTGTAGCTTGCCAAAGCCACGCGGTCGCGGGTAGAAAGCTCCATACGCTCGTCATCGTATCGCGTCATGAATCGTTCACCCTGCTGGTTGAGCAGATAGCCACCCTCGCCACGCACCGCTTCGGTGACCAGAGTTCCCTCTAGCTCCACAGGTGACACCATGCCCGACGGATGGAACTGCACGAGCTCCATATCCGCCAGTGTTGCGCCCACCGCGAACGCCAGCGCCATACCATCGCCGGTATTTTCGCGTCGGCGCGACGACGACCTGCGGTAGATATGAATATGCCCACCTGTCGCCAGAATCGTGGCGGCAGCGTGGACGACCACCTCGCGTCCGGTGTCGAGTTCAAAACCGAGCGCACCGTTGATCTGCCCCTGGTTTTCGAGCAAATGCGTGATGTACACACGTTCCAACACTGGCACATCGCGGCGGTCCACCTCGCGCACAAGCGCAGCGATAATTTCCTGCCCGGTGTAGTCGCCGACGAAGCAGGTGCGGCGGTAGCGATGCGCTCCAAAATAGCGCTGAGAAAGGCGTCCATCTGGTTCTGTGGCGAACGGCACGCCATAGCGTTGTAGTTCTTCGATAGTCCCTGGCGACTCGCGGCATAAGAGTTCGACGGCACGCGGATCGCCCAGCATACGGCCTTCGCGCAGCGTATCGGCAGCATGAATCGCCCAATTGTCCTCTGGATCGAGCGTCCCTAGCGCGGCGTTGATGCCACCTGCCGCCAACACGGTATGTGCATCCGCCTTCGGGCGTTTGCCGACCAGCAAAACCTGCTGCCCATGATCGTGAATTGCAATAGCAGCCCGTAGGCCAGCCCCGCCCGTGCCGACAACGAGTACATCGGTACGAAGGAAGCGAGATGATTCAGATGTGTACTGCATGACCGTCCCTTTCTAACAACTGCATGTACTATACGCATCATGATGTATATCGTCCAAGATATGATATATATGAAATCGATAGTTACAAGGAATCGGTATGGAACTACGGCATCTGCTTTATTTCGAGGCGGTCGCACGACATCAACACGTCGGTCATGCCGCGCAAGAATTGCATATCGCACAACCATCGCTTAGTAAACAGATTCACGACCTGGAAAACGAACTAGGCACGCTCCTATTCGACCGGGTTGGACGCGGGATCGAGATCACGGACGCCGGACGAGTGCTATTGCCCTACGCCCGACGCATCCTCAACGAAGTAGTGCTGGCGCGTGAGGCCATCGAGCAACAGCACGACCTGAGGCGTGGGCGGGTACGCATCGGCGCATCGCCGACGGTCGGCACTCGTCTGCTACCAGCGGCATTGGCGGCGTTCAACGCGACATATCCCGGCATCGAGCTAGAGATGGAGGAAGCCGGGGTCGGTCGGTTGTTACGCTCATTGGACGAAGGAGCGGTACAACTTGCGGTAGTATCGATTCCCTCGCGGATGTAGCGTCAGTGGAATTATTTACCGAAGAACTGGTCGTCGCGGTGGGAGCGCAGCATCCGCTTGCCGTGCGGCAGTCCGTCGCCGCACATGAGCTTGCCGGAGAAGCCTTTATGCTGTTTCCAACGGGCTACGAACTACGCGAACGAACGCTGCAACTCTGCACCGCTGCCGGGTTCGTGCCGCGTGTCGTGCTGGACGGCGCGGAGATGGATACGGTGCTTCGCTGTGCTGCCGTCGGTCTGGGGATCGCCATCGTGCCGCGTCTGGCACTCGATGGCGCAGACGATCTGGTTGGGCTTCCCATCAGCGACATTCCGCTGGCGCGAACGCTTGGCCTCGTGTGGCATCAGGAACGCCAGTTGTCGCCCGCCGCCGAAGCGTTGCGCGACTTCTTGCTCGAACGCCTGCGGATGTGACATTTCAGCGCCGAAAGACACGAAAGGCTTATGATTAATCTTGCCGCCATCGCCCGCTATCTTGACGAACTGTTTGAGGTCGCCCATATGCCCGACGACGCCCCCGCCAGCATCGTGCGGGCATCCGACCGTCCGGTCACGCGCCTGGGGCTTGTGCTGGAACCCTGGCCTGGTATCGGGCATTGGGCGAAAACACACGCCATCGACGCGCTATTCATCCATCGACCGAGGCGGCTCGACATGGCGCTGCTGGATACTGACATTGGCGTTATCGCCTACCATCGCGCGTTCGACGAACACCTGACCATCGCGCACAACCCCTGGCTCGCCGACGCCATAGGCATGACAGCGTTGGAGGTGCTAGGGACGAAAGAAGGCCGTCCTATCGGCATGATCGGCACAGTTTCCGCCGATGTTATGGCGCATTGGCCCGAATATCTCGCGGCGATCTTTGGCGGTCTGGATGAAGTGCATGGGGCGACGAAGGCGACCGAAAATACGCATCGCCGTTGTGGGTGCGATGAACAACGCACTCGTGCGCGAAGCGGCCTCGCGGGGCGCGAGCGTCTATGTAACCGGACAATGGCGTGTTCCCGCTGCCACCGCAGTTGCGGCAACGGGTATCGGCGTTGCGGTCGTCGGGCATCGCCGCTCCGAGCAGTGGGGCTTAACCATGCTAGGTCGTCTGCTCCAGGACCGCTGGCCTGATCTCGATATTGTCTTATAGGCTTGTCGTGTTGACGCTCGCTCGCCTCGCACGCTCAATCTTCTTCACCTTCTTCGTCCCAGGACGGATACTGCGCTGGCGCTTTTCCCCGCGCAAGCACGATACGTGGGAACGTTCCTTCTTCCGGTAGCGGCAGGATCTCCATCAGTTCAATCTCATGATCCAGATTATCGCCGAAATCGAAGATATAAAGCATACGCTGTCCTGGCTTCAGGCCTAACGCTCCAACGGTGACTTCGTCGGTATGGGGCGGGTCATTATCATATTCTTGCCATGGCATGATACTCGTCAATGAATCGAACGCACGGTTGCTCGGATAGAATGCATAAAGATGATCGTCATCCCAGCCGAACGCGGTTTGGATGATCGTGTGGAACACTTCCAGCGTCTGATTATCTAGAATCTCGATCACCCGTGATACCCGTTTCATCCACGCCAGCGTTACCTTGAAGCGGTATACGGCTGTGGGCGGCACAGGTGGCGGTACAGCGAATGATTCAGCGTCGTCAGGCTCTCCCTCTAAAAAACCGCCGAGGTACATCCCTTCCGATTCGAGGTCCTCAAGGCGATGGGCGAACAACTGCCGGAGTGCTGGCGTCATTTCAGGCCGGAACGAAAAGAGAAAAACCGTTTTCAAAGATGAACTGACCGGGCGGGTCGAACAAAATATGTACGAGCGGCGCTGGTGGCTCCTGATGATAGACGCTCCGTGCCAGCAGTCGCCGCACCAGGTCGCTTAACGAAACGCCATCGCGTGAGCGCCGCAGAATATCTTCGGCGGCGCTACGAACCAGGGCGTTACGCGATGCCAGCGCAACAGCGTCCAGATCCACATAGCGCATGGTTTCCACCCGGTATTGCTTGGCCTCACCATTTACGCACTGAATGACCAGCGTATCAGCTCCGTCCACCCATCGCGCTTCCCACCAGTCCCAGAACGGTTGGGGCAGGGTGAGCAACGAGGAGGACTGACCGCGTAGGCCGGGTTCGCGTTGGTACAATCCAGGAAAGGTAACATCGACGCTTAGCGTATCGGTCAGTTGGAGCGTTGCGGTGGCATCGCTGGAATAATTATCGACGTAAGGCCACAGGAAGATGATAAGTTCTTTCGGCACACGCAATACCCCACCGTTCAGCACCGCATCGTCCATCGGCACGAGCATGCGTGCATCACGAGTGAAGGTTGGCAGGTATACATAGCGTCCCTCGCCCGTATTCTGAATAAGATAATCCTGAGACAAGGCGTTTGTGACCGTCTGCTTTGGATTTCTGGACGTAACATAGTTGTTGGTCATCGCAATGTCCACGATCTCACCAAGAGGAAGCGGTCCACAGGTTCGTAAAACCTCACGAACGACATCCTTCGCACTCGCCATGTTGTTATCTTCCTTTCCGGCACGCTAGCCGTTCACATGCCCTGTATGATGCTCATGCGAGCTGTGCTGCTACTATAAATCCACCACATCTACCACGGTGTCAGTTTTCGCCGCCATCACGAAGTCGTTGCGGTGTAGACCCTTGATAGCGTGCGTCCACCACCAGACGGTGACACGCCCCCATTCAGTCAAGATCGCCGGATGGTGATCTTCTGCTTCGGCAAGCGCTCCCACGCGTTGCGTGAAGCGCAGCGCTTGCCCGTATGTCTTGAAGCGGAATACCCGTTCTAGCCGTGGGATACCATCACGTTCGACGATGGTCCACGCTGGGATCAACGGCATAAGTTCGGTCTGTTCGGCAGCGGTCACACGCGGCGAATCGCGGCGGCACGCCACACATCGCTCGCCCACTAATGTCGTCATGCGCTCCTCCTGTATTCGCTACGTTTCATGCGACAGGTCGTCGTAGCGTTCCGCAGTTCGCACCGCCGCGTCAGACTCCTCGTCGGTCCATGCGTCATCGACCAGTCCCGCGCCTGTGCGCTCCGTTAACGCTCGCTCCCATGCCTGGATGATATCGGCATGACCAGGCTGCGACCCCGGCACATCCCACACCCCGACCGCACGTTCGCGCAGCAGCGCCAGCATCGCCGCACGCTCCGATGGTTCTGCCGCCAGCAACACGGTCAGGCGTTCCGGCTGCCAATGCGTATAGACCCCTGCCTGAAGGATGGCTCCCTGGCGGCGACGTACCTGCGCCAGCCCAACGATCTTGCTCCACCCCACACAGACTTCATACGGCGATAGGCCGCCGTAGCACGCACGATGCACCAGTGGGTCGAGGGCGGCGTTGAACGGGCGGGAATCTATCGGCGGAACCACCCACGCGTCGATGCCGAGCACACGGAGCGCCGCCGCCCATACATCACCAAACCAGCGGTATGTTTCGGTGACGTTGGCTGACAGCAACGGATGTCCAGTCGGCAGCGCAACGTCAAGCGACAACGCGCTCGCATCGGTAAAGACGGTCGAACCGCCCGACCTGCGTCGATGTATGCCAACGCCAGCCGCACGACAGGCCGCCAGATCGATATCGGTGAGGCGCTGGCTCGACCCCAGGATCAGCGTGGGCTGATCGACAATGTACCAGCGCAGCGCCGGACGTTGCGACTCTTCCAGACCCGCCAGCATCGCCTCCGCTCCGGTCAACGCATCGACGATGCCGCCGTGCAGCGCTGGAAGTCGCCGCCAATCGCGCATCGCGGGGGAGACGTTCTCCGATTCGTCGCTCATCTCGCCACCTGCTCAAGTGATAGGATTGTCATAGCTTTCGTCTCGATCATTGTATCGCCATATGTTTTCGATGCGCGACGCTGGTTACGAATACTTCGTACACCGTATACACATCCGTCCAGCGTGGGACACCTTGTAACACTTCCGACAAACAAGATACTTGATTCCAACCGTACATCAGAGTACAGTATGTGCTGCAATTGTCCTCGAACGACCAACCCAAGGAGTGTTTCTCCCCGACACGACCGCGGGCCATCCAATCACGGACAATTTCAACACCTCATAGGCTATGTATGTTCTTAACAAGCACAGTCCACTTTGGACTGTGCTATCCAGGCGTACATCATCGAGCATGACAAGGAAGACCGATGCGGAAGATCACGTACCAGGACCGTCTACGCTACCAGTTCGACAACACCGATGTCACGGGGACCGATCGCTTTGATCGGATGGCTTTTTTTGATTTCTGCTGCATTAGTGTCATGTTTTGCCTTGATCGTTTGGACCAGTGGTATCGCCCCTGCACCGGATGGTGGTGTGCAGCCCGGCTTCGTTTCGCTGCTGTGGAGCAGTCTGTTGCACAGTATGGACGCGGGAACCGTCGCGGGTGATGCCGGTAGCCCATGGTATCTCTGGTCGATGATGGGCGTCACGCTTGGTGGCATCTTCATCGTCAGTATGTTCATCGGCATCCTCAGCAACGGCCTTCAGGAGCGCGTCGAGGACCTCCGCAAGGGTCGGTCGTTTGTCGTCGAACATAACCACACCGTCATACTGGGGTGGTCGTCGCAGATTTTCTCGATCATTTCTGAGCTTGTCATCGCCAACGCCAACCAATCACGTTCGTGTATCGTGATCCTGGCAGACCAGGACAAGGTTGACGATGGAGGATGAGATTCGCACGAAGGTCGGCGACACGGGACGCACGCGCATCGTCTGCCGTTCAGGCAATCCCGTCGATCTCGCTGATATCGAGGTTGTGAATCCCGACAGTTCACGCTCGATCATCATCCTGGGACCAGAAACCGAGAACCCCGATTCGGCGGTCATCAAAACGATTTTGGCGATCACCAACCATCCGAAGCGGCGACCAGAGCCCTACCACATCGTCGCCGAGATTCGCGACCCACAGAACATGGAAGTCGCTCGCATGGTCGGACGCCACGAAGCCCAATTGGTGCTTGTGGGTGATCTTGATCGCACGCATCACCGTGCAAACCTGCCAGCAGTCTGGCCTGTCAGTGATCTACACCGAACTGTTGGACTTCGACGGCGATGAGATCTACTTCCAGGAAGAACCAGCGGTGGTCGGCAAACAGTTCGGTGAAGCGTTGCTAGCCTACGAGGACTCATCGCTGATCGGCTTGCGACGGCACGACGGCACGATTCTGCTCAATCCTCCCATGGACCTGCACATCGCCAGCGGCGACAAAGTAATCGCCATCTCCTCGGATGATGATACCATTCGCTGTCTCCGGCATCACGCCGACGGTCGATACCAGCGCGATTCGTACCGCGACGTAACGCCCGACGATGCCGAGCAGAACACTGATCCTGGGGTGGAACGAGCGCGCCCGCACGATCGTCGCCGAACTCAACAACTATGTTCCGAGCGGGTTCAGACGTCACGGTCGTCGCCGACGACCCCGCAATCGAGCAAACGCTCGCATCGATGAGCCGAAGGCTTTCAAAACCAGACCGTCCACTTCCTCGAAGGGGACATTGTGGACCGTCGTCTGCTCGATGGGCTTGATGCTCCGAGCTTCAACCATATCATCGTACTGAGTTATTCAGATAAACTTGAGGAGCAGGAAGCCGATTCGCAAACGCTGATCACGCTGCTGCATCTGCGCGACATCGCCGAACGAACGGGTCAGAATTTATCGATCGTCAGCGAAATGCTCGACATTCGTAACCGCGATCTGGCGGAAGTGACCAAGGCCGACGACTTCATCGTCAGCGATAAGTTGATTGGTCTCATGCTCGCGCAGATCTCGGAGAACAAGGAACTTACGGCGGTGTTTGATGACCTGTTCGATCGCCGATGGCTCCGAAATCTACCTTAAGCCGATCGAAGACTATGTTGCAGCCGACCGCCAGCTCACCTTCTACACCGTGGTCGAGTCGGCACGTCAGCGCGGCGAAATCGCCATTGGCTATCGCCGCCATGCTCAAGTCCAGCAATGCCGAACAGCGATTATGGCGTGCGAGTCAATCCCCGCAAGTCGGAGAATGTGACGTTCTCCGCCGGAAGACTCGATCATCGTCCTCGCGTCGTCGTAGCATCATTCACCACGTCGGAATGAAGGCTGGAGACAGCGCGGCCAGGATGGCGTACTCATCCTGGCCCTTGCTGTTGCCGAACGTCGCCAGCGCTACTTTTTCATACGCCGCGAACTGATCACACCAGTGTTGAGGCCGATCGTGCTGAGGCCGCCGAAGAAGCGTGCGTGCTCGATCTTGACACACGCATCCATCACGACTTCGAGCCCGGCATCACGCGCACGCTGTGCCGCTTCCTCGTTGATCACGCCAAGCTGCATCCACACCACTTTGGCGTTGATGGCGATGGCCTCCTCGACAATCGGCGGCACGGCCTTGGGATCGCGGAAAATATCGACGATATCCACCGGCACAGGGATATCGCGCAACGACGCATAGCACTTCTGACCCAGGATCTCCGTCTCGCGCGGATTGACCGGGATCACCGTGTAGCCTTCGGACAGCATATAGATCGCCGCGAAGTGGCTTGGCCGAACGGATTCGAGGACAGACCGACCATGGCGATAGTCTTGCCTTCTTCCAAGAATCCGCAGGCGGTCGAAGCTGGTCGTCGCGAACGCGCTACGGTTGACCGGCGAGTTCGAATTGACCGCGCCGCTGCGTCGGCATTATCTGATTGTATCGTGTCATACGTGCACCTCCTGCGCGACACGCTGCGATACGACCAGCGCCTGATCGAGATCCCAGAGCAAGTCCTCGATGTCTTCCAGGCCGATCGAAAGCCGAATCATCTCCGGCTGCACCCCGGCGGCACGCTGCTCGTCCTCGCTCAACTGCTGGTGCGTGGTGCTGGCAGGATGAATCACCAACGACTTCGCATCGCCGACGTTCGCGAGGTGCGAGAAAAGTTGCAGGCTTTCGATGAAGCGTCGCCCGCTCTCGACGCCGCCCTCGATACCGAAGGTGAAGATCGCGCCCGCGCCCTTGGGCAGATAGCGTTGCGCAAGGTCGCATGGTAGGGGCTGTCGGGCAAGCGACGGATAGTTGACCCAACTGACGGCGGCATGCGCGTGCAGGAACTCGGCGACGGCCTTGGCGTTCGCCACATGGCGCTCCATGCGCAGGCCCAGTGTTTCGACGCCCTGCAGGAACAGGAACGCATTGAACGGGCTGAGCGCCGGACCGAGGTCGCGCAGACCTTCGACACGGGCTTTCATGATGAAGGCGAAATCGCCAAACGTCTCGTAGAAGCGGATGCCATGATAGCCCTTGCTCGGTTCAAGCAACTGCGGGAACGCGCCCGCGCCCCAGGGAAAGCGTCCACTATCGACGATCACGCCGCCGATGCTGGTGCCATGACCGCCCAGGAACTTGGTCGCCGACGCCACGACGATATCGGCACCATGCTCGATCGGACGGCACAGATAGGGCGAGGCAAAGGTATTGTCGATCATCAGCGGAATGTTATGCTCGTGGGCGATCGCGGCGACCGCAGCGATATCGAGCACATTGATGCGCGGATTGCCGATCGTTTCGCCGTACAGCACCTTCGTGCGTGGCGTGATCGCCCGCCGGAAGTTTTCGGGGTCCTCTGGATCGACGAACACGGTGTTGATACCGAAGCGTCGCAGACTGACATCGAACTGCGTATACGTGCCGCCATACAGCGTGCTGGCCGCGACGATCTCATCGCCCGCTTCCAGCAGACTGGCGAGCGCGATGAACTGCGCGGCCTGTCCGCTGCCAACTGCCAGCGCACCCACACCACCTTCGAGCGAAGCGATGCGCTCCTCGAACACGGCGTTAGTCGGATTCATGATGCGCGAGTAGATGTTCCCGAAGCGTTGCAGATTGAACAGATTCGCCGCGTGCTCGGTATCCTCGAACACATACGATGTGGTCTGATAGATCGGCACCGCCCGCGAACCTGTCACCGGATCGGGGCGCTGCCCCGCGTGCAATGCACGCGTATGGAAACCCAAATTGGTGGTCATAGCCCGATTGTGTTTCGGTCACATGCCCGTTTTGTTCGGCATTACCAGCTTCTTTTGGGTGAAGCTGATCAAGATCGTCCTTGGACACATCTATCTCCTTCCAACGAGATTCGCCACATCGCACGCCGCACGTAGCGGCTGTATCCGAAGCATCCTCGCCGAATATACTTTGTCCTCGATCGGACACGAAGCTAGTGTACCACCTCGAAATACCAACCCCGCATGGCGCGAGGCCGGATCGCCAACCCGTCCCATCACAGCCCAGACGGAAACAAAAGTCAGATTATGTTACGATACACTCCACATAAACGAAAGGCTCTGATCCCACTACTGGCGCGGCACGGTCGGAGCATCATTCAAGGGTGTGGTGAACGAGGTGACATTTCCTCCCATTAACTGGCGATCGATATTCCTAAATCTGGCGATCAATATCATCGCGCTGTTTGTGGCGGTGTGGATCGTTCCAGGGGTCGATCTGCAAGGACCATGGTGGGGTCTCGCCCTGATTGCGCTGCTTTTTGGCATTGTCAACACCGGCGTCCGTCCATTGCTGCTGCTGCTGGCGCTGCCATTCGTGCTTTTTACGCTTGGTATCTTCCTGGTGGTGGTTAACGCCCTGATGTTATATCTCACAAGCTGGCTGGCTTCTGGCTTCGGCATCTACTTCACGCTGAGCAGTTTCGGCACGGCGATCCTGGCAGCCCTGCTAATTAGCATCATCAGCACCGGACTACGCTTGCTAAGCGGCGATTCACGTATGCAGGTCGAAATCCGTCGGGGCCCGCCACAGCAATGATGACCACCGACCCCTGACGATCAACTACAGGGGTGACGATAGCTTATGGCAATAGTACCCAGCGAGGGGCAATGGCACATGCCATTGCCCCTCGTTTCTGTTCAAAACATACGGCGTGTCACTTACAAAACGGCACCAGGCTTTCGTAGCATTGGCGTGCGGCGTCCGCCGCCGGAAGCGCCCACAGGTCGTCGTTGAACATCTCGATCGAGAAGTACCCTGTGTAGCCGTAGCCTTCGAGCGTGGCGATCATGCGCTCGAGATCGATCACGCCCTGACCGGGCAGCACGCGGTCGGAGTTGCAATCGCTGAGGTCGGCGGGCTTGTCGCGCATATCGTCCATGTGAACGTGGAAGATATGCCGCACAGCACGTTGGTCGATGTCCTCGAACTTGGTCGGCGTCGTGTACCAGTGCGCCGGATCGAACAGCACGCCAACCTGCGGATGCGCCGACCTGCTCGGCGATCCACACCGCGCTCGCCAGACTCTTGACCAGCGGCGACCAGTTGAACTCGATGGCAAGCCGCACGTCCAACCCTTCGATCTGGCGGGCGAGGTCGCGGAAGCGTCGCGGCGACCTGCTCTAGCGCATCGACCGAGCGTTGGGCTGGACCGTCGGTGCCGACGACGAGCGTCCCACCGCCAAGCTGATCGATCAGACGGCATTACGCAGATGGATCAGCGTGATTGGCTTCACGTGCGTCATCGTCGCCGAAGCACACGACATGCGCCTGGAAGCCGCCGATCGAGCGCAGGTCGTGCTGTTCGAGCAACGCTCGCACATCGGCGATGGTGTGTCCGGCGTCGATCCACTCATGCACCAGCGGCAGCACGAACTCGACGTTGCGAAAGCCCGCTCCGGCATAAGCCGCCAGCGCTTCGGGCAGATCGGCGTGGCGCGTTGACACCGAGTTGATCGCGAGTTGTTCGGTTCGCATCACACATACTCCGCGATTTCGATCAAACGCTGCATCACGGCGACATCCCACATCGCCGTCGCGGCGGGCGCACGCACCGGCTCGCCACCCGCCAGCGCCCGCACGAATCCCTGCGCCTGCCGGAAGAACGCCCAGCCAACCGGAGGGTGGTAGCGCGTGGTCGCCCAGCCGTCGGGGCCCTTCCGCAACAACGTAATCTCAGCCGAACGCTGACGATTCATCGGCGTCGGCGTCAGGATCGCGAGTTCGCCCTGCGCGAAGGTCAGCGTCGTTCGTTCGCGCCATTCGTGCGCCCCCGACGACGTGCCGCGCACCGTCACCAGCACGTCGCCGATGGTCGATACGCTGTTCATGCCTTTGTCGCCGTGGAACAACGCGTAGCGTGGCTCGATCTGCGCGCCAAGCAGATGATGGCATAGGTTGATGTTGTGCGAAAAGATGTTGACCAGATAATCATAGGTTGCCCGCGCCTGTGGCGTCGAACAGGCGTCGGGATAAGTCGGCGCGAGCGGCGGCAACGGCGTCGGGTCATCCACCTGCACCGGACGCTCGATGTTATGCAGCCAGTCGCCGCCATTACACAGCGCATCGACCGCTTGCAACGGCCCAAGTTCATCGCTCGACCGTAGGCTCATCCACCAGTCGTTTCGCCAGTTCGACACCGGCATCATAGCGCTTCATAAAGCCGACGGCATACTGAACGCCGCGCTCCTGCGCGATCGCGACCAGTTCGGCCGCTTCCTCGACGCGCCCGACCATCGGCTTTTCGGTGATCACCGATTTTCCAGCCAGCAACGCCCGACGCACGAGCGCGTAGTTGTTAGGCCACTGCTGCACGCACACAACGCCATCCACGTTGGGATCGGCGAGCAGATCGTCCACATCGGCGTACACACGCTCGATGCCATACTTATCGGCGACAGCCTGTGCCAGCACACGTTTCAGGTCGGTCACGCCGCTGATCGTACATTCGCCCGCATCACGCAAGCGGGCATAATTGGCGAGGTGTGCGAGTTGCCCCATGGTGCCGGTGCCGATGAAAGCGATGCGTGGTTTGGTCATCTTCGTGCCGCCTTTCCGGGATGGATCAACGGACTCAACACCGCATGTCCGCGCACCAGACCTTCGTCGAAGCGGTCGCCCCAGTACACTTCGTCCTCGTGTTCGATCGCGATGCCGCCATCGTAGCCGATCTCGCCCAGCAGCGAAATGAAGGCGGTCCAATCGATCTCGCCATAGCCGGGAATGCGGAAGCGGTAATACTGACCGTTAACGCCACCGCGATAGCGACGTTCGGGGAACATCTGGGTATCCTTGGCGTGAACGTGATACACACGGTCACGGTATTCGCTCAGAGCACGCAGGTAGTCGATGCCCTGCCAGTGCAGATGCGAAGGGTCGAACTCCAGTCCCAGCGCCCGCGACGGCACGGCCTCGAACCAGGCATCCCAGGTATCGGGCGAGCCACCCATGTTGACGGGACGGAACGGCAGCGAACCACCAAAGCCCATCCAGTTCTCGAACGCGACGCGCATGCCACGCTGTTCGGCGAGGTCGGCGACCGGGCCGAAGCGTTCGGCGAACAGCGCGATGTTGCCCTTCCAGTTGCGGTCGGGATCGAAGCCGCTCATGCTGGCGATCGTGTTCACGCCCAGCGTGGCAGCGGCATCGAATACGCGCCGGTAGGCATCGGTGATCGCGCCAGCGGGCGGGGGATTGAACGCGACATCGTAGTAGGCCAGCGCCGAAATCGCGACGCCGTGCTGCTCACACAGCGCCTTGGCTTCTGCGATCTTGGCTGCGTCGAGGTCGCCCGTTCCGGCGACGCCGAACGCCGCAACGTTCAGCTCGACCGCGTCGAAGCCCAAGCCGCGCCGCTTTCTCGATATCGGCGATCTTGGTCCGTTAAAAATCCGAACTGCATCGATCGTTTTCCTTCGCTGGAAGATGGATGGCAATAAAGCGCACAAGCAGGAGGGGCCAGTGAGGAGATCCATGAGGAGCTACAGGTTGTGCATTCATCTCACATCCACACTGATGATCCACGAAACTTGCACCGAACGGCGACCAGCCATACCATAGTCACTCGGTCGCTTCTATCGTGAACGATCAGGAGCATAAACACAATGCACGCCGCAACACAGATATTGCACGAATCGCCACGTACGCCCATTCGTGTGATCGCCGCCGGACCCTATGCGGCACCCCAGGGACGTGACTTTCCGCTGCACCAGCATCGAAGCTGGGAGGTCGATTTACTACCGCACCGGACACATCAGTTGTCCCGTGGGCGACCATGTGTACGAAGGACGACCAGGCATGGTCATCGCGCTGCCGCCGCGCATGCCCCACGCCGAGATCGCGACGACGGAATACTCGAACTTCTGGATTCAACTCGACGCACCACCCGACCAGCCGTGGCCTACGATCTGTATGGACGATATCGATCAAACCTTCGGTCATCTGTGCGCGTCGATTGTGCGCGAGTCACGCGCCCAGCACACCGATTACGACCAGATGCTCGCGCTGCTGCTGCGGCAACTCGACCTGATGCTGCGACGAGCGCAACACCACCAACAATTGAGCGGCACGGAGCGACTTGTGTGCGAGGTCGAATCGATTCTGGAAGCATGCTATGCCACGCCGATCACGTTCGGAGCTATCGCCCAGGATATCGGCGTGTCACCTTCCTACCTGCGGGCGCAGTTCGTGCGTCTGCGCGGACATCCGCCCAAAATTCACCTGCAGAACATCCGCATCCGTGAAGCACTCGCTTTGCTGTGGAACTCGACCCTGACCCTGGAAGCCATCGCCGGACTATGCGGCTACGATTCAGCCAGCCATCTCAGCCGCCACATTAAGCGTGCGACGGGCAAAAGTCCCGGCGCGTTACGTCGCCGCCCAACGACCAATGACCAACGACCAACGACCACCGGAGATCGGGCGAAGGACCATCAAAGCCGACCATGGACCGTAGACCACCAAAGATGACCGACCACGAACCGACGTAGAACGACAAGCCTCCCCGTAATTGTCATGGGTCGCCGCGAGGAACCCATTCCCGTGTCATGTCATGTCATTCGTTGGTTTGTTATCTTCCGTGGTCGGCGGTCCGTCGTCTGTGGTCAGGGTTTGACAGCCCACCACCACGATGCTACGATCCTCAGGCGCTGTTCGACGTTGAATCGCCCGTGTTTTTCTGACTGAGCAGGCTTGATCGTTGGTTTTCGGTCAGCAAGCACACGAAGGTCGATCAACAGGCAACCCATGCACAAGCTCCACGTAATGTTTCGCCGTTTGTTCTTTATGGTCTGTATTTGGTTGTTGACGGCGTGTACATCATCGCTCACTTCGCCCGTCGCGCTGCAACCGACCATTGCACAAACCGCCGCGCCACCGACGAGCGCTGTCGTGCCTTCTACGATTCCGACCGAGCAGCCAACGCCGCAACCGACCCTCGCCCCGACCGCGCCGCCCCAAGCAACCGTGGAAGCACAACCGGACCCGTCATCACATTGGACGATCGGGTTGCTCGACGAACCCGGCACGCTGCTCCCATTCTCGCCGGACGGTCGCGCTGCCGCACCGCTGGTCGAAGCCATGTTTCCGGCTCCCGCGCTCGCCCTCGGCTACGCCTACACCACCACAGGTGTATTAGAAGACATTCCGACCTATGAGAACGCCGGACTGGAGCGCCGTGCGGTCGATGGTTTCCTGGACGCCAGTGGACATTTCACCACCACGGCGACCGAGCACCCGACCACCACCGATCAATTAGTGGCGACCTTCCGCTGGAATCGCTCGCTACATTGGGCTGATGGCACCGCGCTCACCGCGCACGATTCCGTGTTCGCCTACGAAGAAGCTCGCCGCGTTCCGGCGACGCCCGAAATAGCGGGCATGCTCGACCTGATCGAAAGCTACGAGGCGTTGGACGATTACACGTCGCGTGCGGTCCTGAAGCCAGGGCAGATCGACACGGCATATCCATTGCTGGCCTGGACGCCGCTGCCACGGCATGTGTCTAGCAGACGCCACGCCCGCTGTGCGCGACCGCTATAGCTACGAACCGCTGGGCTATGGTCCCTATACGTTCGGCGAAACACAAGGCTACGCCGATCCTGTTACGACGCAATCCGTACTGGTCCACGCAGTCGATCCCCGACGAGTTACGCTTTCGCTTCTTCCGCTCAGCCGACGCGCTCGCCACCGCCGCGAAAGATGGCACGGTGGATGTCGCAGTGATGGAGCGTATCCCCACCGAGTTGTACCCGACGCTCGACCAGGAGGACGCATCCGGGGCGGTGGATGTGACCTGGCAAGCCAGCCCGATCTATGAGCAGTTGCAGTTCAATCTCGGCGATGCCTTGTTACAGGATGTACGGGTGCGTCAGGCCATCGCCCTGGCGACGAACCGCCAGGGTATCATCGACACGCTGGTGGGCGGCAAAGCCAGGATGCTGCATAGCTGGGTGTTGCCCGCGCAACGAGCATACGCGGGCGATGAACAGCTTACGCGCTACCCCTACGCTCCGGACCGTGCGCGGCAGTTGCTCGACGCGGCTGGCTTCGTGGACACGAACGGGGATGGCATCCGTGAAGCGCCCGACACCAGCGCCTTTACCATGACACTGCTGACGACCGATAGTGAGCCGCGCATCGCCGTCGCCGCTCGCATCGCCGAGGACTTGCGGGCAGTCGGGCTGGCGGTGCAATCGCAGCCGATCCCCACCGCCGATCTCTACGCGCCGAACGGACCGTTATACCAGCGCACCTTTCAACTGGCGTTGTTCGGCTGGTTGCAGGGCGTCGAACCGGCGGGCAAGCCATTGTGGTCCTGCACGGCGATACCAGGACCAGATAACGCCTTCACAGGCAATAACTTTGGTGGATGGTGCTTCGAGGGTGCCGAACGTAACCTGAGCGCTGCCACCGCAACGCTGGATGCACGCACGCGAGCGGCGGCGTTTCTGCGCCACCAGCAAATCTGGACAACAGAACTACCCGCTGTGCCGCTGTTTCAGCGTCCGATAGCCGTACTCCACGCATCCACCATGCGTGGCATCGCCCCCGATGCACTCGCCCCGATCACCTGGAACGTCGATGAGTGGCAGAATTAAATCGGAAACCATCCGGCGTTGGCTACCTGCCTTCGCCTGGATGGTGTTGATCTTTTGGATGTCGTCACAGTCCCAACCGCCAGGACCTGCCGATCCCGCGCTCGATTTTATATGGAAGAAAGGCGTACATGTCGCGAGCTATGCGCTGCTGGCGCACCTCTTGCGCGGCGCAATCGGACCCTCGCCACGCGCGAAACAATGGGCCTGGATGCTCACGCTGCTGTATGCCATCAGCGACGAGTTCCACCAATCGTTCGTACCGGGACGCACGGCACGCGCAACCGACGTAGCTATTGATATGGTTGGGGCAACCATACGGTTTGTACGTCGCTACGGTTTCCGCGCCGTTCTATTGCAGGAACAACTCGAAGTTTACGTGGTCATCACGACCGAGCAGACGACGAACCATCCGTTTGAGACCCTCGGCGGCTTCTTCGCCCAGCCAAAAGCTGACGAGCGCACCGACGATGAGTCCAACTGCACTACCTGCGGCGGCACCGAGTGCAAAAAGCATATAGCGATCACGACTGCTGGCGCTCATCACCCTTCCTTTTTTACTGTACGACGACGATCGGCGGAGCCTGTTTCCACAGTCGCTCGAGACGGTAGAACTCGCGCTGTTCGGGTGAAAATAGGTGGATCACGACATCAATAAAATCGACCAGGACCCAACCTGTTTCTGGCGACCCCTCGATACGTGGGTTCTTCGCACCCGCGCTCGTCAGGTCTTCATCTATTGCTCGCATTACGGCTCGTAACTGTCGCTCGTTGTTCACGGTACAGATTACAAAGTAATCCGCAATGGTTGTAAGATCGCGCAGATCCAACAACATGATCTCAGTGGCTTGTTTATCTTCCGCTGCTGCGACAGCGCGCCGTGCCAAAGTTACTGCGTCTATAGTAGATTCTCCCTCGAAACTTGACTATCGACGACCGCGTCCAGACGATACCCGCGACCACTGGAAACATACAACCGGCACGATCCTTCGCGACCAATTGTATCATCTCCACGCCACTCAACCGTTCGACCATCAGGAAGCAACACTCGCTCCACGCTGTTGACGAAATCTATCTTCGGTCCTCGTTCTCGATATACCTCTTATTTTACCATGGTGGCATCTTTAAGCGCTGTTTTGTCGCTTAAGCCTCGAAAATTACGTTCACGTTGCCACAGGTACGGCGGGTGAATGCGCCGCAAAGCTATGGACGATCATGCCACCGACGACCACCGCGATGCCGACGAAGGCCAGCGGCGATGGTACATGCACCCCTAACAGCACGATCTCGCCCACCAAATCGAATATCACTTCGCCCGCTTGTGTGGTTTCCACCACCGCCTGTTGCCACACATCATCGCTGGTTACGTCGGTCGCCCAAAAAAGAGCAGTGTGGCGACGACGCGAAAAACAACGACGCCAGGATACCGGGCACAAAACCCTTAAACAGTACTCCATAACCGCTCGATGACCACTTAGGAACGGAATACGAAGCTGCAAATACCGTCCAGCCACTACTTTCAATGTATTGAAAGACCAGGCAGATATAACGAAGCCACCGAATACGTACGTATCCGGTGGCTTGCAGCAGAAGCGCGTGTCATGCTCAGGAGAACAGGCTACCCGCCCAACTCGGACATGCCGCGCAGCAGTGGCTTGACGCCTTCGGGCAGACCATGCCCCCATGGCTTGAGGTACACGGCCTCGCGAATCAACGCCTCGATGTCCGCATCCTCGGCACCGCCGCGCAACGCGCCGCGCAGATCGAGTTCGTCGTCGCGCAATAAGCACAGGTGCAACTTGCCGTCTGCGGTCAGGCGCATACGGTTGCAGGTCGAGCAGAAAGGCTCCGTAACCGATGAGATGAAGCCGAGCGTACCTTGCCCACCAGGGAGGCGATAGGTCCGCGCCGGATCGCTGCCGAACCAACCCACGAACTCCAACGGTCCGAACTCGCCTTCGAGGCGCTCGATGATCTCCGAGGAGGCCACCACAACTTCGTCGGCAAGGTCGCCCACGCCCGCCATCGGCATCATTTCGATGAAGCGCACCTGCCAGGGACGGTCGAGCGTCAGGCGTGCCAGGTCACATACCTCGTCGTCGTTGAGACCACGCACGACAACCGCGTTGAGTTTCATCGGTCCGAAACCCGCGCGTTCGGCGGCTTCGATACCTTCCCAGACTCGGCGCAGATCGCCGCCCCGCGTTATGGAGCGGAACTTGTCGGCGTTGAGCGAATCGATCGAGATGTTGACCCGCGTCAACCCTGCCGCCCGTAGGGCGTCGGCCTGTTGCGCCAACCGCAGGGCGTTGGTAGTCATCGAGATTTCGCGGATACCGGGCGTCGCAGCGATCCCGCCGATTAGCTCCACCAGATTGCGCCGGATCGTCGGCTCACCGCCCGTTAGTCGAATCTTCTCGAAGCCAACCGCCGCCGCCGACTTGATCACGCGCAGCAACTCGTCGTCACGCAGCAACTCGTCGCGGGGCGCGAAGTGCGCCCCGTGTTCCGGCATGCAGTAGACACAGCGAAAATTGCAGCGATCGGTCAACGACACACGCAAATAATTGATGCGCCGCCCAAACGAATCGTGCGCTGCACCGCCCTGATCATAAAAGCTGATCGGAGCCGCAGCGGAGCGTGGTTTTTCGGTAAGAGAGATAGTAGCCATGGCTTTAGCTCGACGACTGACCACCGACTACCGACCACCGCAGCACCATCTCTTGCAGATTGTCGGCAAGAGGCAAGGGGCATACTTCGGTGGTCAGTCGTCGGTCGTCCGTGGTCATGTTAGGCATACGCCTCGACGCTGACACGACCTGCCAGGTTGCGGGCGACAGCGCGGAACGCATGAGCGTGTGCGCCTTCCGCCTCGCTGGTGACGGCGGGCTTGCCCTCATCGCCGCCTTCGCGGATGGCGAGGCTAAGCGGAATTTCGCCCAGGAACGGCACATCCATGCGCTGACTGATGCGCGTGCCACCACCATGCGAGAATATTTCCGAGCGTTCGCCGCAATTGGGGCAACAGAAGAAGCTCATATTCTCGATCACGCCCAGGATCGGCACCTCCAGCTTGCGGAACATCTCGACACCACGGATTACGTCAGCCAGCGCCACATCCTGCGGCGTCGTCACGATGACAGCGCCGGTGAGTGGCAAGGCTTGTGCCAGGGTCAGGGAAATATCGCCGGTGCCGGGAGGTAGGTCGATCACCAGATAATCGAGTTCGCCCCAATCGACCTCGAACAAGAACTGGCGCAAAAGCGACGATACCATCGGTCCGCGCCAGATAATCGGCTGGTCGGGCGGCACCATGAAGCCGACTGACATCACCTTGAGACCGTAGGCATGTAACGGCTCAATGCGATTATTGACGGACTTAGGGGCACCACTCGCGCCAGTCATGAGCGGAGCAGAGGGACCGTACACGTCGGCGTCAAGCAACCCGACCCGTGCGCCTTCTTGCACCAGTGCAACCGCAAGATTTACCGCCACAGTCGATTTGCCGACGCCGCCCTTACCGGATGCCACGGCGATGACGTGCGTTACGCCCGGAACACCGCCGCGCTTTTCAAGGTTAGGACGCACACGCGACGTAAAAACGATCGCGATATCTTTGACGCCTTTGATCTGCCGCACAGCCGCCGTCGCTTCTTCCTCGATCTGGTCCTTAAGCGGACAGGCTGGCGTCGTCAGTTCGATCGTGAACTCGACGTTACCGTTGGCGATCTTGACATCTTTGATCATCTTGCGGCTTACCAGGTCGCCGCCAAGTTCAGGCTCCTGCACCGTGCCGAGTGCCGCTAATACCGCCGCTTCATCGAATTCGCCATCACGGCGAGAAAACATACGCATACAATCCTCAGAGTTACGAGCAACATCGTCCGGGGACGGGACCAGGAGCGAGCATCGAAACTATCTATGGAGAACACCTGCCGGTGTCCGTATCTCATCGTCCAACAGTGAATCATGGCCGGAATCGCCGTTGTTCACCATATATAAAGGAATTATAGCACGCTGCCTTTTTTCGAGCCGGGGGCGGGTTCCGTCACAGTCGTGAAATCTGTCATCCTGAACCGCAGTGAAGGATCTTGCCGAACCAGAGACAGACTCTTGGCTACTACCTGAGTGACAATATCGACAAGCTAGTCGTCTTGGATGGAACTTTGACGGAGCCGAGCCGGGGGCGAGGATATACAAACGCCCCCCGCGTCATCATTCTATGGGTGCAGCCGAGGGATACATCCCTCCGTCAGTTGAGTGACGCCTCGGATTCGGACACCCTGGATATGTTATCAAAATCGCACATAGGGACCAGCACATTATCGCGCTGGTCCCTATGTGCGGTTCGTCCTCTTTCCGATGGTTGGTGATCCAGCCTACCCCGTTCCAAACTGGCGGTCGCCAGCGTCGCCCAGTCCAGGCGTGATATAAGCAAGTTCGTTAAGGCCGTCGTCCAGCGCGGCGAGATGGATCGGCACGTCGGGGTGGGCGCTTGCCAGTTGCTCCACACCTTCGGGAGCGGCGATAATTCCCATGAACTTGATGTTGGTCGCACCCCACGCCTTGACCACATCCACCGCTGCCACCGCCGACCCGCCGGTCGCCAGCATCGGATCGAGGATCAAACACAGGTCAATGTCGGGCTGTTGCGGGAGCTTGTTGTAATACGACACCGGCTGCAACGTCGTATGGTCGCGGTACAAGCCCAAATGCCAGACACGCGCCGTCGGGATCAATTCGAGGATCGGATCGACCATGCCAATGCCCGCCCGAAGAATCGGGATCAAGCCGATGCGGTCGGCGATCTGGAATCCCTGGTAGGTCGTCAGCGGTGTCGTCACACTACGGCTGGAAAGGGTGAGGTCGGCGGTCGCTTCATAAATCAGAAATTGCGTGATCTCGCGCACCAACTCCCGAAACTTCTTTGGCTCGGTTTCAAGACGACGCAACAGCGTTTGCTTGTGACGTACCAATGGATGTGTCGACACATGTACGTTGTCCCGACTCATGCAGATTCTCCTTTAGCGGTTTTGGTTGGCGGCTGCGTGTGTCTGCGTTCCATGCGTTCCTGCCGTTGCACCGCAGACGGGCGTAGCGATCGGATGGCAATCACGATCACCAATGCAGCAATCGTCAACCCCGCTATTGTAAACGCCAGCCAGGGTGCCGGAATCCAAACCTCTTGCTGATCCAGGGGCAAGGGAAAAACCAGCGGGTTTCGCCCGTTGATAAAAAGTACTCAGCAGCCCCGAGCGCGATAAACGGGTGAAGCGCCGCAAAAGCACCAACGAGATACACGAATGGATAGCTCGAAGCCCAGGCAGGCAGATTGCCATCGAATAAGAACAATGCACCGAACACATAGGACCCGAACGGAATCCCCAGCAGCACAGCGATGTTGACCGCCTGTGCCAGCACGGTCGCCCCCATCGTGCGTGCGGCAAGCACCGACCAGAGAATCCCCATCGCCCCGTACATGCACCGCCGTCACCAGCAGACCCAAGCAGCGCGATAACGACCTCACTCCCCGTGACGCCGCCAAAGAAGAAGGCAATGCCCATCAACGGCACGACCGCGACGATCAGCAGCACCGCATAGGCGAGCGCGGCGAGCAATTTACCAAGTATGATCTTCCAGCTTGGCAGCAACGTCGCAACCAGCAGGTCGAAGGTTTCACGCTCACGCTCGCTGGTGATCGCCGCCGCCGCCTGGGCGGGAACGATGATCATGACCTGGATCAGCGCGATAGTGACGACACCGATGAACAGGGTCTTACCGATGGTTTGTCCGGCGCTGAACGGATCGGTGCCGACATTACTCCGCACCGCCAGGAATAGCAGCAGCATGAACAGGCTGAGGACCGTCAGAAACAGCGTCAGCACGACGAACGCCCGCCCACCGCGCATGCGCCCGCGTAGCTCCTTGACAAGGACGGGCTGTCGATCCGCGATCCAACTCATTGCGTTACTCCGCGTGTCACCTGCATGAAGATATCCTCGAGGTCGCTCGATTGCTCGGCGAAATGCGTCACGCCGATGTCGGCATAGCGCCAGTGCCTTGACGATCTCACTCAAGCCGCGTTCGTCGCCAGCGTAATCAAGCATCAACGTCGCGCCACCGTCGACATTGATGACAACTTCTGTCGGGAACGTCCACGCCTTCCATATCGCCGCGCTGCCGCTGACCGCACCGACCGCACGCCCGCGATACCACGGAGCAGTTCGGCGGCGCGGTCGGCGTCGTCGAGGACGCGCACTTCCACGATTTTGTGCGGTTGCAACGAACGCAGCACGTCCTGTACTTCGCCGCTCACCAGCAGGCGTCCGGCCTCGATGATACCAATGTGCGTACACATTTCAGCAAGTTCGGTCAGGATATGCGACGAGATCACGATGGTCTTGCCCAACGCCCGTAATTCCTTCAACAATTCGCGTAGCTCGATGCGGGCGCGAGGGTCGAGGCCGGATGCGGGTTCGTCCAGGATCAACAGGCGTGGATCGTGCGCCATCGTGCGCGCCAGTGATAAACGCTGCTTCATGCCACGACTGAGGCCCATCACATAATCGTCGCGCTTATGTCCCAGATCAACCAGATCGAGCAATTCGCCAATCAGTTGGGCGCGGCGGGGTCCGGGCAGACCATACGAAGCCGCGAAGAAATCCAGGTACTCCCAGGACTTCATACTGTCGTACACGCCGAACGAGTCGGGCATCCAACCGACCAGCGAACGCACAATCTTCGGCTCGCGCATGACTTCATGCCCGTCGATCCATGCTTCACCGCTCGACGCCCGCAACAGCCCCGTCAAAATCCGCATGGTGGTTGTTTTACCCGCGCCGTTCGGACCGATGAAACCATACACAGCGCCTTCGGGGACAACCAGATCGAGGTGGTCGAGCGCGAGCGTCGCGCCATAGCGTTTGGTCAGGCCGCGTGTTTCGACGATAGCGTTCATGGCTGCACCTCACGCACGGGCCAGATAAACAATGTTTCACCTTTGACAGCGACCGATGTACCGTCGAGGGTGATGCTTTGTTGTGGGGTGTCGTCGGCCCAGGCCAGCAGCGACACTGCTGGTCTCGCGCTGCCGTCATCGCCCAATCCCGGCACGACAGTGAAATCGTTCGGCATCTCGACCATGGGCTGGCTGTTGAACGACCACCGAAAAGCATCCACGACGTTGCCACGACGCACACGCGCGGTATCGGTAAACATCGCGCCCTGGAAGGTGTTAGGATCGTCGATCCGGATGCTGCGACGTTCGCCCGCCGCGAGGTTCTCCAAATGATGGAGGTTCTCACCTACCAGCATCGCCACATCTTCAAGCGGCCCGTTGCTCGCGTTTTGAACGTCAACGACAATCGCCTCGCCATCACGCTGAAAGGACAACTCGACACGCGGGGCAGACGCGGGCATTTCGACCAGCACAGGTCGAAGGGCGCCGACATCGATCAGGAAATTTGGGACCGTCACCGACGACTCAGTACGCACCACTGGCAGACTATCCTCGCCCTGCGTCCAGACCGAAAACGGATTACTCACAAGCGCATCAGAGGGCAATTCCACCTCATAAACTCGTCGCACCGGCGAGAATACGCCCAGGTAATTCCTGGCATGTCCCATATCCGTACCAGGAACAGCACGTACGACTGAGAGCGCCGTCACCGTGGGCGAGCCCCCGCGTCCTGATGCACCGATCAAATACGCGCCGAGCGTAAAAACCAGTACTGTCAACGGGATCGTGATATACGCCCATTCGCGGCGATCCAGGCGTCGCAGTATCAGGTAGTTAGCAGGACCAACCAGGCCGATATACGATGCGAGAAAGCCGATCAACAGCCAGAGCGAAGGCAGACTTAGTCCTGGCAGGTTCAGCCCCTGCCGCAACATCGATTCGCCAGAACCACGCAGTTGAAACCATTGGCGACTATGCTCCGACCAGGGCAGCAGTTGCTCCCACATCCTAACCGTTCCGCCCGCCACGCTGAGTGATTCAAGGTTGAACGCGGTTTGCAGCACCTGTCCACTACCATACGAGCGGCGCACGATCAGCGGCGCACCATCGGGTGCTGCGATGACAACGTGGGCATCGGCGGCTGGCGTCAGCGCAAGCGCACGAATCGACGCATTGGCGTCGGCGGCGCGAAAGTTAGTCCGGCTGGCGAGCGCGGATAGCGGAACGTCGCCGCTCCTATCGCCAACTGTCGCCGCTGCGATCGCGCCGATGCCAGCCGCTGTCTGCGTGCGGTCACCGCCGACGATCAGCCGCCCGCCTTCGGCGACCCATGTCATCAGCGCACTGCGTTGGGCGTCGGTCCAGGCGGTCGTGTCAGCGTCATGTACGAATAGCATATCGAAGGTTTGTAGCATCTCGCTACGATCCGGCAACGCCGCCGGATCGAGCCGGATGAGCACCGCGCCACCAGCAAAATTAGCGTACATACCGCCCAGATCCGCGAGCGCATTGGAGGACGAACTCAGCACACCGACCACCGCACGGCTCACATCGATTTGCGTCGAACGGACACGTTCCGACAACACGACCTGCTCGCCGTCCAGCAATTGCAGCGTGGCACTCGCAACCGAGCCCGCGTCGGCGGCTACGGGCAACACGACGCGCTTTTGCGCGCCACGTGGCAGGTCAATCTCCTGTCCCCAGCGGGCACTGGTGGCACTCCAACGCCATTCGAGGCGTCCGCGCATGTCGTTGCCATTATTGGTCACATCGACGGTAATCGGGATCCAGGCTCCAGTCTTGTAGCGTGCCGTTGAATCCCACCTCGACTGTCCAATCGATCGCACTGGTTTGCGCAGCGATCCGCTCGGGGACGGCCAGGGAACCAAGCAACAGGAACAGCAGCACGGCAAATAGATACGTTTCAAGCAATGATTCCTTTGTGGATGCTCTACGGGATGATCGTCTATTGAGGTTTGCATCATATAGGAAGTACGTCGCTCAGGGCTGATTTGTTCCGCCACGCCGCGCTTGTTCATACATTTCGACGATGTTGATCGCGTTGTTCCAGTCACGTTCGCGGTTTTGCCACTTAAAGCGTTCGACATACTCGAAAACGATGCGTTGCACCTGATCGGGATCAGGAACATGGTCGAAGGTAAAGTTGCCCGTCGCGCCCGCCGTCTCGATCAGCACGTTGCCATAGCCAAAGATCCGTGCGATCAGGTTCGGGGCTGTTGCGTTCACATTCTGGATCACCCCAAGTGGCGCTTCGCGGCGATCCTCGAACAAACCGAACGGTAACCGTGCCATTTCGATCACGCGCGTTGGTTCCAGGATATACACGTCATTACGCCAGTTGTCGTATTGCCAGAAGAAGCCCAAAGCGACGATCAAACAGGCTCACAAATAATATGATCGTGATCGTGGTGGGTTGAAGCGGCGTGTAACGCGGCAACGCATACAACGCGCCGATCCATAGCAGTAACGCGAACGTTGGCCACAACATTTCCTTGAACAATACGACCCAATGGCGATGCCAGGTAATCGTATTTCCCTGCAATATTGGACCGAGCGGCAATAGTTCCGACCAGCCGTTCGAGGTAATACGCAAGTCATTTTCGACCGATACGTCGGGGACCTGGGCTTCGGGTGAATTGGGATTGATGCGCCGTTGGACCGCCGCACGCAAACGACGTTCCTCCTGTTCGCGTTTTTCGCGATTGACTTCCTTCATCACCTGGCGCTGAATCTCATTGGGCTTCGCGCCCGGTCGAAGACAATCGGCGCAGTCGGGCCCGCCGCCTGGACCTCGATGCGGCCATATTGGAGCATGTACTGCAGAAAGTTATCGACGCGCACGTTCACGTTTTGAATACGATCCAGCGCGATCGTTTCGTAGCGAAACGATAGGAACAGCGTCTGATCCTCCAGAAGTAAGCGTTTGTTCGACACGATCAGGTGATCGTTGCGCCAGTCGACATAGATATAAAGCAAACCCAGCAGCGCAAGCACGAACACAATCGCTATCACGACGTTGAGGCCATCCAGTAACGGCGGCACACGCCCCAGGAAGTCAGGCTCGCGCCGGAAGATGCGCCACGCCAGCACCAAGAAAGCGGCACCGCCCACGCCCAATGGGATCAGACGCACGGATCAGCAGCGCCATCCAATGACGGTTGGCAATGTAGGTCCACCGCTCGTCCCCTTCGGGGCGAACGTGCGGCTTGATCATCGCTCATTTGACGCGACCGTCGGCGACGGTTGCGCTGGCTCTACAGCATCCACAGACAGCACTTTTTCCAGGAAGACGCCCTGGTATTGCGGCGGCAGTAAATGGGTAACCCGCGCCATGATCAGTTGGGCGAGTTCTTCGCGACTAGGCCGTGCGCCGCTATACAGGTCGGTTAGCAGGAATGGTTTGCCGACCGTCATACGTACGCTGGCTCGCTTGTACCATGGGAAGCGCCCGCTGAAAATACCTTCGGTACCACTAAGCGCGACTGGAATAATCGGCACACCTGACCGTTGCGCCAGAAACACCATGCCAGCCTGGGCCTCCTGCGTCGCGCCGCCATGGTTGCGCGTGCCTTCAGGGAAGATGCCGACGACTTCACCTTCGCGCAGATATGCTTCGGCCTGACGCAGCGCCACCCGATCAGCAGAACCACGCTTGATCGGGATCGGCTTACCACGCGGCAAGATCACCCTGAAGATCGGATGCTCAAACAGTTCTTCCTTGATGATGAAATGAACGTGACGCGGGATAGTGCCGATGAGCACCGCCGGATCGGTAATACTAATATGGTTGCTCACCAGGATTACCGGTCCTTTGCGCGGCACATTGTACAACCCCTCGACCCGAAAGCGAGTCAGGAGTGGCACGACGCGATGGAGTCCTCGGTACCAGGCTGCATAGTAACGGTTCATCAGGTCTCCCTATAGTAAAACGCTATTTTCTCGTTCGCGGCAACTGCGATGTCGTTCCGGTCGCCGGTGCGGGTGGTGGTGGCGCGGGCGCCTCCTGGTACTGGCGTGGCACAGCATTGGTCGTGCGCGCTGGTGGACAAATCACGGAATAAGTTTGAAAGCTGTTGCTGGTCGCCGATGCGCTGCATCGCCGTGATCACGATGCGCTCGATCTCCTCCACCGACAACGGCGATTCTTGTGTATTGAGTGTTCGCACCAGTTCCTCGACCATACGTGCCGTCGCCTGCGCGTGGGCCTCGCCGATCAAAGAAACTTCGCGCGCCCGCAGTTGCGCCGTGCGTTCGGCATCCTGGCGTTCGCGCTCGATGATGAAGTCACGGTTTGCGGCACGGATGCGATCGCTGGCAACCACCACATCGAGAAAGCGCAGATCAAGAACCTGTATACCCCAACGTTTCACCGACGCTTGTAGCCGCTCGCGTATTTGCCGCGCCACGGCGTCGCGTTTGCGTGCGACATCGGTCGGCCCAGTCACATTGGCGATGATAGTACGAATGGCCTGTTCGGTTTCCATCAACATCTGGCGCCGCATCATCTCGGTCCAAAACGCGACCTGCTCACTGGTTGTGTCGACCTGCGGGCGCTCCTGCGCCAACGCTTCCCGCGCTTGTTCGCGGTTAGGGAAGCAAAAGACGACTTCGCGTGGGTCCGCCACCTGATAGCGCACAACGACCTCAATTCGGTCGATGTTGAACAGCGATTCGGTGTTGAGGTTTTCAAAGATCGCTTCCAGGATCAGTTCGTATTCAGGCAGCGCGGCGACCTGTCGCTCGAAGATAGGGTTGATCGGACGGTGAAAGCCTTCGCGCCAGACCAACGCACGGTTATCGGGCAACTGGTTGATCACCAGCACCTGACCACGTTCGACCACCACCGCACGCCGCCAAAACAATCCGAGACTACCCAGCAGCGCGACGATCCATAAGGTGAGAAAGCAGTAGCCGCCGTTGGGACCACCCAAGGAGCGCCCTAGAAAGACGATGCCGATGAACGACACGACTGCGGTCAGGGACGCCAGGAGTTCGAGGCCACGCGGTTGGTTGGTGTAGCCCAGAAACAGCGCCGCACCAAGCAGCAGGATCGAGAGGGCGAGAACCTCGGTCGTGGGCGTGGCCTGGTAGATCGGCAGCAGAAACAGCAACAGCAGTAACAGCAACACATTCGGCAGCACACGACGCATATTAATAGGCTCCTACGGTGCGAGCGCGACCTTGAGCCGTCCGCGTGACAACTCGAACGCAGTCATGGCGTCCGCCAGAGGATAAATCTCGTCCAGCATGGATTCCGTGTCGATCAACTGCCGCTCCATGAGCCGCAACGCCGGTGCGAAGGGGCCGCAGCGCGAGCCGATCACCGCAACTTCATCGACGACCAGCGACGAAAGGTTGAGCGTCGTCGAGCCATGAAACGTTGATTTCAGCACGAGTTGTCCGCGTGGGCGCACGAGTTGGCGGCTGGTGTCGAATCCTGCGGCACTGCCGGTGCAATCGACCACAACATCCCAGCTTTGTTGGTCCAAAGCCGCTGGATCGGTGGTCGCCAACACGCCCTGACGTTCGAGAATGTGCCAGCGTTCCGGATGCCGCCCGACAACCACCAGATCGCAACCGGTCAGGCGCAGCGTTTGGGCGATCATCAGGCCGAGTTTGCCATCGCCGACGACCGCGACGCGCTCGGTCGGTCGGATGTGGCTCCGCTCGACGATTTCAAGCGCCGCTGCTAATGGCTCGGCGAACACCGCTACATTGTCAGGTATGCTATCGGGAACCTCGAACAGGTTGGCGACGGGCAGGCTGAAGATATTCAGCCATGGTGCCATCGTGCCGGTCGATGCCAAGCGTCGTGCGGTTCGGGCAATAGCCGGTATCGCCACGCGCACACACCGGGCAGGCGCGACATGCCAGGTTGATATCGCCGACCACGCGGCGTCCGACCCAGTTCTGGTCGTCACATGCGACCACAACGCCGACGAATTCGTGTCCCAAAATGCCTTGAAAGCCCATGTAACCATGGGTGATATGGACATCGGTGGCACAAATACCCGCCAGGGTCGTGCGAATGATCGCCTCGCCCGGTCGCAATTGCGGCTCTGGAACGGAGGCCACATGTAGCTGAGAATCCCAAACAACCGCCCGCATCATCACCACACTATCGTTTGAAAAAGGTTATTGCTTGCGATTATACCCGATCGCACCCGCGCACGCCTTACTCCATGACGACGCTCGGCAGGTGGCGCGGCGCACGCTGTTCATAGGCATCGCGCAACCAGGGATGGACCACGCGCAACGTCGCCCGTCGTTCCCACAAGAACGCAAGATACACCCATGCGGCATCGTCCAGCGAAACGCGTAGAGCGGCGTGCATCGCCGCATGGAACGGCGCGACCCCCACCTGATCCCATTCAAGTTTATCGGCGACAAACACGACGGTATCCAGCACACTGGCATCGCGCTTGAGCGTGGTATGACACCCGATCGCGCTCAGCACGGCCTGGTCGTGCACCCCAAACACCTCGCGGGCAAGCACGACAGACAATTTCTGGTGGACGATCATCGGGAACTGTTCTTCCTCGGCACACACCGGCACATCCCAGGCACGGGCGACCTCGATCCGTCGCGCGTTTGGGATCACGGCGCTCACGTCATGCAGCCAGCCAGCCTGTTCGGCGGCGTCGGCATCGGCACCACATAACAGAGCGATGCGCCGCGCTTCGGCGGCAACGCGCCCGCAATGCAACGCGGTTTCATCATGCTCATAGCCTCGTAAAAACGCCTGCACCCGCTGGCCGATGTCACCCGTCGTGGCAACGTCGCGCCGGAATCGTTCGAGTTCGTCCATAACCATCCCCTTGCTTTCGTCTGCACATGACTTGCTATAGTATAGGAGGGAAGCCACGGGAAGGAAGTTGTATGCGCGTTTTGTTTCTCGGCACACCATCGTTCGCGGCGTTGCCGCTCCGTCGCCTGATCGAAGCAGGGCACGAGGTCGTCGCGGTCGTCACACAGCCCGACCGTCCGGCAGGACGTTCGCGCACGCCCCAGCCACCCCCCGTCAAACAAGCCGCGCTCGAACTGAATGTGCCAGTGCTGCAACCAGCGACCTTACGCGATCCGGAAGTTATCGCACAGTTGCGCGACCTCGAACCGGAGGTCGGCGTCGTGGCGGCTTATGGCGAAATCCTGCGGCGTGCGGTCCTCGACATCCCACCGCTCGGCTATCTCAACATCCACCCGTCGCTGCTTCCTCTGTACCGTGGTCCTGCACCCGTAGCAGCAGCGATTCGCAACGGTGACGCGACCACCGGGGTTTCTGTAATGCTGCTGGAACGCGCCATGGACGCAGGTCCGATCCTGGCACAAGCGACGTTCCCACTCGACGGCACAGAACGCACCGGACCGCTCACCGATGAGCTGTTCGCCATCGGCTCCGATCTACTGGTGGGGGTGCTGTCACTGTATGCAGCGGGCGACCTGGAGCCAACGCCCCAGAATCCCGAACGTGTTACCTTCACCAGTATGTTGGGCAAAGAGGACGGTCGCCTCGACTGGACTCTGCCTGCGGAACACCTCGAACGCCTCGTGCGTGCCTACGACCCCTGGCCCGGCACCTGGACGCTGTTCGGTGGACAGCCGCTCAAAGTCCTTGCTGCCACGGTTGTATCAATGGAGCACGACTCGCCCGCCGGAACGATACTCGGCTCATCAACGGGCAACACATCCGACATCCTCGTCGCTACAGGCCAGCACGCCCTCCGCCTGGACACGATCCAGCCCGCTGGAAAACGCGCCATGTCGGGCGCGGATTGGAAGCGCGGACAGCCTAATCTGGTGGGAACGGTCCTCGGCTGACGACCAAAGAACAGAAAGCAAACGAGAGAAACGGGAAGCAGGCCACATTCCCTACGAGCATCGACTTTCAGGCACCAGCCACCGACCATATACATACAGAAGCACGCATTGCCATAACTTGGTTGACTACCGTACAGAAAATATGAACTAATGCCGGGATATATGTCACTCTTCTTTTCCCAGCCTGAAGGCTACTAAGCAAGGAAGAGCATACCAAGCATTGCACGTCCCGATTCTAGTTCAAATCCTGTACGGTAGTGAAAACACAACTATGACGATGTTCTGAATCGTAGTACAGGGTTATTTTGGTTGCCATTCACGGCTTAGGATGCCATAGTTGGCTACATCTTCGAACCGGTCTCCTTTGCGAATGTGTTCACGCTGGACCCCTTCAAAGGTCATGCCAAGTTTCTGCATCACCCGTCCAGATGCCGGGTTCCGCGTGAAGTGGCGAGCGTGGATACGGTGTAAGCCAAGGGTCGTAAAGCCATACGTGAGCAGCGCAGCAGCCGCTTCCGTCATATAGCCATGATTCCAGTAGGGAAGACCTAGCCAGTAGCCAAGCTCCGCGTGCCGATGGGGCGGTGTCAGACCCAGACTCATCGCCCCACATATGTGTGCCGTTTCGCGAAGCACAATGGCAAAGGTCACGGCGCGACCTGAGCTGAAATTTTCGGGGTGGGTGGCAATCCACTGCTCGGCGGCACCATCAGGATATGGATGAGGAATATTCAGAGTTGTATCGGCAACGTCATTTACACCTGCAAGCTGGTGGACCGTAGGTGCATCCGCTCGCATAAAGGGGCGAAGCACAAGACGTGCAGTTTCAAGGCTCGGCTGTTGCATCCGATAGCACTCCTAGAGATCATCACGATGTAACACGTATCGCTACTTTAGCTCATATTTTCTGTACGGCAGTGAATAACTTGATAGCAATGTGTGCTTTCTCCGTTGGTCATTGGTCGGTCGTCAGACAGGCAGCGTTTGTTCCAGCCAGCGCATCCACGAACCACCCAGTAGTGGTTTGATCTCGTCCGTGCGCCAGCCACGCTTGATCAGGGCTTCGCCGATCAGGTGCAGATCGGCGCAGCTTTTAAGCTCGGAGGGGATGCCTTCGACGCCAAAGCCACCATCGAAGTCAGAGCCGATGCCGACATGTAGCACATCGTGGGCGATCTCACAGATATGCTCGATATGGCGTACCACCGTTTCCAGCGTCAGCGCGTCCTTGCCATCGCGGGGCGTCCATGCGTCGTTGAGGAACTGGTTGTACAGCACAACGCCGATGATGCCGTCGCGGTCGAGGACCGCCCGGATCATGTCGTCGGATAGGTGACGGTCGGTAGGCACAAGGCTGCGACAGTTCGCGTGTGACGCGATCACCGGACCCTTGAACAGACGAAAGGCTTGCCAGAAGCTCTCCTCAGCCATGTGCGACATGTCAAGCGCCATACCAGCCTGATGCATGTCACCCATCAGGTCGCGTCCTTCCGGCGTCAGACCACCGGGCGTGCCTGTGCCACCGCAATAGCGCGTCTTGCGCCACGCCGGACCGATGATCCGTACGCCCCGCTCGAACCATAGCTCGGTTTCGCCAGCGCTTCGCATGGCATCCGCGTTTTCCATCAGCGTCACCAGTCCCACCGGAACTGGCTCGTCGGGGCGCACAGCGGCGTAGGGCGCGAGGTCAGCGCGGCGCAGCACGCGCCGGATCAGACCGTCTGCGGCAAGTCGGTCGTAATAATCGTTCTGGTCCGTCCCAATCGCGAACGCTTCATCCACCGTAGCGTAGCTAGGTCCAGCCAGATCGCTGATCGCTCCGGTCGGCAGCACAAAGATCGTGCCGAACACCAGGTTCACATGTCCCGCTTGTAGCTCCGGCAACGACACCGTAGGAGTTTGACCCTGGCTACGCATATACTCGCCCACCGGGCTTGCGCGAAGCTCGTCAAGGGGCAGCCGGATATCGTAGCCAAGTGCGGCGTTGTATGCCAGGTCCAGATGGGCGTCAACGATGGTCGTGTCGGCAAAGGCTTGATGCATGGTAGTTTCCACAACTAACGGAGCGTTGTCGCATACGCGACGGGTCAAATTTCCAGGATTTTGATGAAGTTTGTCGGACCGTACTCGCCCAACGGATGCCCGCCTGTCATAGCAACGCGGCTACCGCTTGCGATACCGTAGGCTGGGAGCGTTTTGCGCACCCATTCGTCGAGCGCGTTGAGCAGTTCCAGGTGCGGACACACGATCGGCGTCACGCCCCAATAGAGCGAAACGCGCCGTGCGACTTCTTCGGAAGGCGTCAGCGCAAAGATCGGCACGGGTGGACGGCTTTTGGAAACAAGGCGAGCCGTATAGCCGGACTGCGTAAAGGCGACGACCGCAGCGAGCTCCACCGTTTCGGCGATGGTGTGAGTCGCGAGCGCTATCGCCAGCGATGAGTTGCCGCCAGTATCCCGCTCCCAATGGCGTCCGCCTTCGAGTATCTTGCGATAGCCAGGGCTAGCTTCGGTGGCAAGCGCGATACGCGACATCATCTGCACCGCCTCTATCGGATACTTGCCCGCCGCTGTTTCCGCACTGAGCATCACCGCGTCGGTGCCATCGAAGATCGCGTTAGCGACATCGCTGGCTTCGGCGCGGGTAGGACGTGGGTTGACGATCATCGACTCGAGCATCTGCGTTGCCGTGATCACGGCGACGCTTTCACGTGATGCCGCCGTGATCAAATCCTTCTGGACGATCGGCACCTGTTCGGGAGCCATTTCGACACCCAGGTCGCCACGGGCCACCATCACCACATCGGCTTCAGCCAGGATCGCGTCGATATCCTGCATCGCCTGGGGCTTTTCGATCTTCGCCACCACTGGCGTTTTTTTACCCTGCTCGCCGATCAATTGTTTGAGTTGGCGCACATCGGCGGCGCGGCGCACGAATGACATGGCGACATAATCTATATCGTGCGCGAGGCCGAACTTCAAGTCCTCCCGATCCTTGTCCGTAATCGCGTCGGTACTCATCGCCGATCCCGGCACGTTGATGCCCTGATGCTCGCGCAATGTACCACCGTGGATCACCTTCGTGATGACTTCCGTGGGTTGCACCTCGGTCACCCGCAGTTCGATCAGACCGTCCGACAGCAAAATACGTTCGCCGGGTTCGACATCTTGTGGCAACTGGAGATATGTGGTGGAAACACGCGCAGCGGTGCCTTCGATCTCCTGCGTAGTGATAGTGAACGACGCATCCGCCACCAGCAGGACAGGGATGCCTTCCACAAGAGAACCCGTGCGAATCTTCGGACCCTGCAAATCCTGCAAGATCGCGATGGGCTTCCCCAGGCGGCGCGACACGTTTCTGATACGTTCGATGCGCGCGGCATGTTCGGCGTGCGTGCCGTGCGAAAAGTTCAAACGCGCAACATCGAGGCCGGCCTCGATCAGTGCCTGGATACGCTCTTCGCTATCGCTGGCAGGACCAAGCGTACCGACAATTTTTGTTCGTCGCATGATCATCTTCCTTTACGTCGCAGCGAAGCACCATCGCCGCGCTGAATATATGCTGCTGATTGTTTGGAATAGATTCAAGGCGTGACCATCAGGTATTGACGTAGCGTCGTGAATGTGGCGGGGCCGATCCCAGGAATATCCTGGAGTTGTTCAAGTGAGCCAAACGGACCGTTGGCCTCGCGGTACGCCACGATCTGTTGCCGCCATCGACGGACCGATGCCGGGTAACGCTTCCAGGCCTTGAACATCGACAGAATTGAGATCGAGCAACGTCTCAGGAACGCCAGCGGTGGTCGGCGCGATGGTTGTTATTACCGCCGGGTTGGTCGGCGCTTGAGCGTTCCGGACGATCTGGGGAACACGCACCTGTTGCTCGTCCTTCAAACGCACTGCTTCGTTGATCGCGTCACGGTCGGCGTTGGGTGCGTAGCCGCCCGCCGCTTTGACCGCGTCGGCGATTCGCGCTCCCGGCTCAAAATAATACAAGCCCGGGCGCTGTACCGCCCCAATCACATCGACACCGACCTCGGCGGCTATATCTCCCGTTTCCTCGCCAGCAGGATTCTCGACGGTGACAAAAACATTATCGTCGGGTAACAAGAGCGTGGGAGCAGGCGGCGTGGAACGGTACCAGACCAGCGCAAATAAAGCAAGGACGCCGCCAATGACGGCGAGCGTCACGAGCAAGCGGAGCCGGTCGCGTTCGGTCGGAAGTTCCATGCAACGCATTCCTGATATAACGAGACAGTGAATCGCAGGAGCCTGGTGTCGGAGGGGCGATGCTCCTGATTCGTCACCTGATTTGCTGCCGCATTGTACATTGTTCGCGGAGTGGCTTCAAACGTATCCATGGTATAGTGGTCATGCGGAACCATTGGCAGGAGGCCATGCGGCTAATGTTCATACCTCGACGTTTTCCTGTTTGTTTGCAGCAGCCTACGATGACGACACAGCATGGAAACGTGACCGCCTGCTGCCAGCGCCTATGCGTCTGACGATCCTGGGAACTGGTACATCGATGGGCGTGCCCGTGATCGGTTGCGATTGCGTCGTCTGTACGTCCAACGATTCGCACAATCGCCGCTTTCGCACATCGGCATTGATCGAACACCAGGGGACGACGGTGTTAATCGATGCCGGTCCCGACATGCGCCAACAGGTGCTCGCGCATCGTGTTCACCACCTCGATGCTGTGCTGCTGACTCATTCCCATGCCGATCACATCGGCGGCATCGACGATCTCCGCCCGTTCACGATGCGCGACGGACGTGATCTGCCGATCTATGGCGACGCCGTGACACTGGCGCGTGTACGCTACCAGTTCGATTACGCCTTCGATCCGGCGCCCTCGCTTTCGACCCGTCCCCGGCTTGCGCTACGACCTCTGACCGATCCTACCAGGATCGGCTCACTCGTCGTCGAACCGCTGGATGTGCGCCACGGACCTCACCCGATCACGGGCTATCGCTTCGGACCCCTCGCATATATCACGGATGGCAAAACTCTGCCTCCAGAAACAATGGCCCGGTTGCATGGCATCGACGTGTTGATCATCAACGCTCTACGCTACATCGACCACCCATTACATTTTACGCTGGACGAAGCGCTGGCGATTGTGGAGCAACTTGCGCCGCGCCACGCTTACTTCGTCCATATCACCCACGACCTTGAACACGCGGTCGTGAATGCCGCGCTGCCCCCCAACGCCCAACTTGCCTATGACGGTCAAGTTATCGAGATAGCGGATCAACGATGAGCGACCCAACACCTGCGACACGACCACTACGCATCGCCATCGACGCTCGACTGAATGCCTACCGTATCGGCGGGATTCCACAATACACCGCGCAACTCATCGAAGCGCTAGCAAGCACTGCGCCCGATGATCAACTGGTGGTTCTGGAGCACCGCAACGGGACCCGTCCGGTCGCGGTTGCCCCAAACATCACACGCCGCCGTCTGTGGACGCCACCACACAACCGTTGGGAACAGTGGACTCTGCCGGTCGAGCTTGCGCGCCTGCATGCGGACGTGATCCATTCGCCTGATTTCATCCCGCCGTTCCGCCGACGCCAGCCAGCCGTCGTGACTGTTCATGACCTGGCGTTTCTGCATTTTCCCGAGATTCTGGACGACGACGCCAAACGCTATTACGGGCAGATACATCTCGCTGTGAAGAATGCGGACAAGATCATTGCGGTGTCAGAATGGACGCGCCACGACATCGAAACGATGTTGGGTGTCCCTTCGCAAACACATCACAGTCGTCCCAGAAGCCGCCGCCAGCGTCGTTCAAACCGCTCGACCTCGCCGAGGACACACGACGCGAGATGAACGGCGTGCCGCTCGAAGCAGGAACGTTCATGCTGTTCGTCGGCACGATCGAGCCGCGCAAAAACCTGCCGACGTTGTTACAGGCGCTGGCACATGCACGCAGCGACCACACGATCCCCGATCTGGTGATCGCGGGCCCACGCGGCTGGCTGGATGGTCCAGTGTTCGAGTTAATCCGCGATCTCAAACTGGGCGATCACGTGAAGCTGATCGGCGGTGTCGATCAGGAGGATTTGCTGTGGCTGTACAACGCCTGTTGCTTCTATGTGCAGCCCGAAATCTATTGTGGGTTCGGCTTGCCCGTGCTAGAAGCCATGCAATGTGGCGCCCCCGTGGTCGTCTCCGATACATCGGCGCTGCCTGAACTGGTCGAGGACGCAGGCAAACTCGTCCCTGCCACCGATGTGGATGCCTGGGTCGAAACGCTCCGAGCCGTGTGGGCTGACCCCGACCTGCGTGCCACGCTGCGCGAGCGCGGTCTCGCCCGCGCCGCCGACTTTTCCTGGGAACGGGCGGCACGAGAAACTCGCGCTGTCTACGCTGAGGTCGTCGGCTCCTAGCCCCGCGTTCGCGTCAAGCACGTCGAGGCATGACCGCACCAGCATCTGCTCGGCTTCCGGCACCACTGGCTCCGGCACCCGAAAGAACAGATGCGCGGTCTGCACTTCGTACCCACCAACCGCATACGCCGCCGCCGTCGGCACATAGCCGATGCAGCCGTTGGTGTAGCCCGCCACGAAGGTTGCGCCATAGGGCGATTGCCGCTTGATCTCGCATACCCGTTTGGGTGAACGGTTCGCAGCCCACGCCCACGATTGCGAGATCACCGATGGCGATTGCCTGAACGGCGATCCGCACGTCGTCGTCAACGCGATCGGCGCACCAGGGAAACTCCAGGTCGAATCGCTCCGATACGAGCGGTGGTCCGTCTAACGGGAGTGGGTGTGCTAGCGGCGCGGTTGATACGATCAAATCATCGCTCGACACTGCCAACCGCGCTTCATACGATGTGGCATGAATCGCAGCGCACACGCCAAGGATTTCGTCCGCCAGCAGCGACCCAAGGCGCTCCAAATTGTGGTTGCCGTGCTGCACACCACCGACCGGATTGAGATCGGCGCACGCTCCCTGCACGAACAACACATGCGTGCCAGTGGCGCGCTCCACCACCGCGCGAGCTTGACCAACGAAATCGGCGGAAACGGCGCGGCTTGCCGCCCTGAGGATCACCGGATGACAGGCATAGTTCACGATGGTCGCGCAGGGCGAACCATCCGGTCGCTCGATCACCAGCACACCGAGGGTATCGTCGACCGGACCATCCGGATTCTCGCCGATGGCAGGTTGCCCCTGGCCACGCTGCCACCGCCGATTGAGGGCGATGCTGCCACGTCCCTGCCCACTACCGATGCGCGCCGGAGCCAGGGTTGCGGTCGCCTGTTCGACCGCTTCCGCGATACGAGCGGGCAGCGACGCGGCATACTCCTGGTCGATGGGTCGCGCTCCCGCGCTCACATAGGCGGGAGGCCCCGAATGGGTATGCGAGCAGCACAGCATGACATGCTCGCCCGCGATGCCGCATGACTGTTCCACCAGCGCACGCGTCGCGCGCACGAGTTCAGGGTGGATCGCCAACAGGTCGCAACTGACAACTGCTACCTGTGTCGTGCCATCGTCCAGCACTAAAGCCGTCGCCAGGATGTCATCGTGGATCGACGTGCAGCCCGGTTCGCGCCCCGCGAATCCGACCAGCGCAGTGCCAAGCGCAGGCGTCAGCGATATTCGCCCGACGCCCGCTCGTAGATCAGTCATCGTTCTTGCCTTCTGTTAACGGCAGCGCGTTGCGCCGTAAGCCATCATACCAACCCGCTTCTACGCTGGCAGGAACTGCAACTCGCGTGGATATGAGGTCAGGCACTCGCCGCCGTCAGCCGTGATCACGACATCGTCCTCGATTCGTACGCCGCCAACACCCGCTACATAAATACCCGGCTCGATGGTGAACGTTACGCCCTCACGCAACGGCGCGGGTTCACCGCTGTGCATATAGGGTGGCTCATGGATTTCTATGCCCAGGCCGTGTCCGGTGCGATGCAGAAACTGCGGTCCGTAGCCACTCGATTCGATGACCTGGCGAGCGGCGGCATCGATATCCGCACCACTCGCGCCAGGACGCACCACCGCGAAACCCGCTCGATTCGCCCGCAGCACGGCGTCGTAGATCGTGCGCTTTTGTTCGTCTAGTTCGCCGATCGCGAAGGTGCGTGTGATGTCAGAGCAGTACCCGTCGATCCGCGCCCCACCGTCCAGGATCACCAGATCGCCACGCTGCAACACGCGGTCGCCGGGGGTATGATGTGGATTGGCACTGTTAGGACCACTCGCCACGCTGGTTTCGAAGGATGGCTCACTTCCGGCGGCGCCGATTGCCTGATCCCAGATCATGGCGATCTCGCGTTCAGTCGCGCCGGGCCGCATCGCTTTCACTGCCACGGCGAGCGCATCTTCGATCACGCGCACGGCGCGGCGCATCGCCTCGATCTCGTCCGCATCCTTGACCATCCGCAAGTCTGCCAGTAGCGCGGTCGCGTCCTCGACGGTCACGCTGGCGCGTTCTTCGATCGCCCGTAATTCCAGCACTCGCATCGCGGTGTATTCCACCCCAATCCTTCCCGTCAGGTTCGCGTCGGCAAGACACCGTTGGAGCGCGTCGCCGTAGCCCTCGTTGTCGTGCCAGGGGTAGAACGTCGTTGCGAGGCTTGCCATGGCTTTGACACGCCCATGTTCCAGGGCGGGAACGACCATCCGCACTGTTTCATCCGCGCCAAAGAATGCGACTGTCAAGCGCTTGCTGGGGTGCAGCGTGACGCCGAGCAGATATTGCAGGTTCGCACCGGGCATAACTGCCAGACCAGACAGCCCGGAGGTACCCATGGCCTCTACAACAGCGTGATGACGTGATGCCATTAATCTTTCTCCTTGAAAACGACCACCGCCACACAGATGCGTCGTGCACGATGAGCGCATAGGCCGATTCATTGGTAGCAGTGTTTTACATGCACTAGCATACCCCATGCTGATAGGCGCAGGTTATCCGGCTTTTTCATCTCATTCTCATGTTAATTGTGCCGCAAGATGCCACCATACGCCGTAGAAAGGATTATAATAAGGCTCTACGTCATTAAAACACCACGATCAAAGGACGATCAGGCGTTTTCGCGTCCTAAAGGTCTGCGACCGACAGCGATGTGGAGCGCTTCAGTTTTTGGCTATATATGATCAGCTATCGGAGCGTCAGGCATCATCGTTCATACATATATCGCACCCTGAACATGATACTGTGCCTCATTCCATAGTCGTCCGTCCGTGGTTAGTGATCATTTCAAGGAGTATGCACGGTTCATGATGAAACTCGTCTCTTTCCGGCGTTTGCCGCTCGGTATTACCTGCCTCGCGCTCGCATTGTTCCTGGGCGCATGTGGTGGACCGAAAGTCCCACTTGCGGGCGTCGTCAAGGATGCCTATACAGGGGAACCAGTCGCATCCGCAGCCGTCAAGATGGGCAATGCCACGGCGACCACCGACGCAGCAGGCAAGTACCAGATGACAGGCTGGGACACCAAAGGAACGCTGGAAGTCAGCGCCAACTGGCTATGAAACTTCCACCATCGATATGGCGACGCAGACACAGCTTGCCAACGCCGCTGCACCAGCCGCCACCTTGGATGCGACGATCCGACCTAACACCCTGAGCGGCACGATCACCGATAGCTATTCCAAGCAACCGGTGGCAAACGTACAGGTCCAGGCGACCGACACGATCAGCGCGACGACAGACGCTCAGGGCAAATACACCCTCGCGGGCGTGCCGGAAAACGTGAGCCTGACGATCACCGCGCCGGATTATGACGAGGCGACTGAAACCGCGCAGCGCACGACGACCTTCGACGGCTCGTTGCGCCCCAACTTCGTCGCGAAGGCGTTGTCACCGACAAGCAAACCAACAAGCCAGTCGCAGGCGCGACGGTGACGGCGGGAAGCGTGACGGCGACCACCGACGCCGAAGGCAAGTATCGCCTGGTGGGCGTTCCCGCCGGCACCAAGGTCGAAGTCAGCACCAAGGGCTACGATGCAGCAAGCACGACCCCCGATGCCACGACCACCTGGGATGTTGCCCTGCGCTCGAATATGTTGACTGGCACCATCGTCGATGAGTTTACCTCGAAACCGCTGGAAGGCGTGCTCGTCAAGACTGGCTCCGTATCGTCCAAGACCGACAGCGCCGGTAAGTTCTCACTCGAAGGGGTGGCCGAAAATGCCGTGGTCGAGGTCAGTGCCGACGGTTATGCTGATGTCAAAGAAACCGCAACTGCGGAACTCACACCGATCGAACTGACGTTGCGGCCCGACGTGCTATCAGGCAAACTGGTCGATGCAGAGACGGGCGAACCGATCAAGAACGCCGCGATCCTGGCAGCCCTTGAATCTAACGGCACCGATGTCGCCTTTACGCGCATCATATCAAGCACAGATGGCGTGTTCACGCTCGATGGCGCTCCCGAATCGGGCGTCCTGAAGGTGCTGGCACCGGGCTATGCGCGGTATGAAGTCGAGTTGAAGGCTGGCGCGATTCCAGAAACGATCGAACTCGAACCGTTCGCCGCCAAGGCGCTGTATATCACCGCCGCTGTCGCTTCCGCTGGCGAAAAGTATGTTGCCCAGTACCTCGACGCAATCGACGCCACCGAACTCAACACGATCATCGTAGACCTCAAATCCGACTTGCGCGATGATCTTGGTCTGGTGTACTACGATTCGCAGACGCCGATGGTCAAGGAACTTAAAACATCGGCGGATTACGTCGATATGCAAGCGTTCGTGGACGAGTGCAAGCGGCGCGGCATCTATGCCATCGCCCGTGTGCAGTTGTTCTCACACGACAACGCCCTTGCCGATGCGAAGCCAGAATGGGCGATCCAGAACCCCGATACCGGGAAAGTGTACGCCGACCTTCCAGGCCCCGGCATCCGCTATGCCTGGCTCGATCCGTGGAACCGGAACGTCTGGGATTACAACATCGCGCTGGCTGTAGAAGCCGCGCAGATGGGCTTCGACGAGATCAACTTTGACTATATTCGCTATCCCGACGGCTCCGACCTGGCGACCTATGGAACGGATTACAAGTTCTCGCAGCCGACCGATCCCAAGAATAACCCTGATGCGATGTACGACAATATCTGACCAACTTCATGGAGCAAGCCCATCGCGCCGTCAATGGCGCAGGAGCCTTCATGTCGATCGATGTGTTCGGGCGCGTGTCACTCAAGCGCGTCGATGCCGATCGGCCAGGATATCGCACGCATGGCGAGCATTCGGACTTTGTTGCACCAATGATCTATCCATCGCTGTGGTGGGCCGGCTATCTCGATTTCGCGAATCCCACGGCACATCCATATGAGGTGATCCTGGAAACTCTCAAGGAGGCTGATCTGCAGTTCGAGGGCAAGTATGCCAAGCAACGCCCGTGGTTGCAGGACCACACCGACCCTGGCAAGGCTCGCGTGTCGTGGAATACGGCGCGAAGGAAGTTCGTGCTCAGATCGACGCCACCGAGGACTTCGGCAAGGCGTCGGGTTGGATGCTCTACGATTCCGCAGCCACCTATACCGACGCGGCATTGAAGCCGGCAGAATAATCCATTCACCTAGATACACAACGCCCCACCGTGGATAACCACGGTGGGGCGTTGTAGTTAAAGCGTTCAGGCAGCGTCAGCGTCAGTCCGCTTGCACGAACACAAACTCGCAGTTGCGCTCGGCGAGGGTTTCCTGGAGTGAGCCGAAGCGTATGGAATCCTTGCTGACATGCCCCTCTGACATTGCCACAAGCACCGGAACGTCGCCCGCCTTGACCATATCCAGCGCCCCACGCAGCCCCAGCCGATATGCTGGTCCGTCGACCAGCAGGTCCACGACAGTCGCGACAGGTACCAACTCCTGGGCAACAGCAAAAGCACGGCACGCCGCGATCTGGTCGTTCAGGCTTTCGCCGCGCATTTCGCGGGCATAGATGATCGCTGTTTTCACTCTATTTCCTTTCGCCTAGCGAGTAGGAGCGCAAACCACAGTACCATGCGCTGCACGCATCTGTCACCGGTGGAGAGCGTACCAAATCCTCAGTCAACTATCAGGGTTCTTATGCGACAATATCATCATCGAAACGGGTAAACTATTCGTCAAGAAACCCGGAGGTCCATATGTTTGGTGTTGTACTATTGCTTCTCTGTTTGAGCACCCTGTTAGTGTTCTTGCTCCCTGACGAGTCCCAGGAACTTCGGGACAGCTCCGAGCGATAACTCCACGCACCGTCGCCTTTCGTTCACGTCGCCTCAGCGTTGCGCCGACGAATCAATGCAAGCGCCTCATCACGCGTTTTGACTTCCCCCATAGCCTGTGCTTCGCGCACCTCTTCCAGGAGATGACCGATCAGTGGTCCCTGTGGGATACCGAGATGCAACAAATCCTCGCCACGCACGACGGCTGGCGGCGGGTTAGTCTGCTCCACATAGAACGTTTCGAACAGATGCGCGGTCCAATGTACATGGTTATACCAGCCGCCACGGTCGAGCAACGGGCCTTTCATACCCAGATGATCGCACAGGGAATGGAGCAGCACATCTGGTCCGAACGCGCCCGTCGCCCGAAAGAAGCGATAGATCGCCCGTGAGGTCAGGTCGCGTCCTAGCTCGTTGAGTTGGCCTGGGCGCATATGCTCGCGTACCACGAGCCGCACGTATTCACTCGCGGCACGGCTGAGCCGCAACCGACGAGCAATGTCGAAGGCTATATCAGCGCCGATGGTCTGGTGATCGTAGAACGAGATGCCGCCGTCGGGCTTACGTGCCTTGGTCTGGGGCTTGGCGACATCATGGAGCAGCACCGCCAGTTTGAACAACGCCCGCCGCGACACGCCATCCACGATTGTCGAGAAGTGCGCGTGCAGCCGTTCGGCATAGGGAAAGTTGGCGCTGAGTGACGGATGCGGCGTGAGCGCCGACGGCTCCGTATGCGTTGCTCGTGCGCGTGCAACGCCCGCGTCCTCGTCTACCTGCATCAGCAACCAGTCCGCGCAGACGACCGCCTCGATCTGATGGTGGAGCACCGGAAAGGCGTGCATGCTGGGCTGTTCGCATGTACGTCCGGCTTCCAGTTCGGGAATAATCGCCGTCAACAGGCACACATCGTCCAGATAACGCACCCACCGTCCGGCGTCCGGCAGCGCCAGCACCTTCATCAGTTCATCGCGGATGCGCTCGTGTGATATCCGTTCGATTGAGCGATACTGTTCGCGCAGTCCGGCTTCCAGTTCGGCGTCGATGGCGAAGTCCAGCATCGCGGCGAACCTGACCGCCCGTAGCATGCGTGCGGGATCGCGCTCAAACGCCGCGGGATTTGAGCGGCGCAATCGTCGGTGTCGCAGATCATCCATGCCGCCGGTCGGGTCGATGATTTGCGCGATGTCGAGGGGTGCCGCCGTGAGGGGTAAGGCCAGCGCGTTGATCGTGAAATCGCGGTCGTAGAGATCGGCCTCGATGGTAGGGGCACGCAGCCGTGCTACATCCACCACCTCAGGCCAACCCGCACCACGCTTGTCGTCCGACCAAACGATCCGCGCTGTGTCGCGCTCGTCGTCGAGCAGCAGCCAGCTACCGCCGGTTGCGTCGGCGAGCGCCCGTGCGAACCCGCTAGCATCGCCATCCACGGCAAGATCGATATCCAGGCTCGTACGCTGGAGCAGCGCATCACGCAACGAACCACCTACCAACCAGACGGCGACATCGTGCGAGGCGATATTGGCACGCAGAATCTCCAGAAATGCCGGATCAATGATAGTTTGCTCGCTCATGTGTATCACCCTGACCAGACGACGCTCACGACCCAAGACCCGCGAGCACAACATCCATGATATCCGTAATAGATTGTATCGCACCACACGTCGGAGCGAACGGTCCCCACGCCAGCAACGGCACGGGATTACGCGTATGCACCTTGGAGGTCGCATCCTCGACGTTGCCGTGATCGCTGGTGACGATAAGGCCATCGCGGGGGCGCAAGCCAGCGGCGATGGCATCGACGAAGCGATCCACAAGCTTCAGCGCTTCAGCGGGCGTATGGTGGATGCGCGTGTGTCCCGCCAGATCAGGGAGGTACGTTTCGAACGCCACCAGATCGTACTCGCGTGCAAGGCCGAGCAAGCGTGCAGCAGCATCCTCAGGCGCGATCATCGGCAGCATCGTACACCCGGGGCGCGTGCGGGCATATTCCTGCGTCAGTTCCCAGGTCACCGCTGTTCCCGCCACGAGATGCTCGACCGAGCGCAGTGGCACATCAGCTTGCAGCGCCGCCCACGTCCCGGCGGTATGCCGCAGACGTTTGTCCTCGATGGCAGCACCATATCCCGGCAGGTAGCCGTTCGCCCAGGCGACGCTATAGCCCGCCTGTCGTGCGCCAAGGAACATGTTGCGTCCTGTCAGGTATTCGCGCATGGCAATTGTGGGGTGGCTCGGTTGGTGGCGTCCATTGGCCTCGGCAGCGTTGTAGCCACCCCAGATCGTCGTATGTCCTGAGCCACTTTGCGGACGCCCCACCACGCCAAGGTTCGCGTCGATTGGTCTTGCGTACACGGTGGCGGCAGTGACGTGGAGGCTATCGGTCAGTGGCACACCCAGCCGCGCCGCAATTTTGGGGCAGCTTTCAGGCACAGGATTGGTGTCGCTTGCAGGCGCTAACCCGACACCATCGACTAACACGACGATCAGACCCATCGTTCACCAAAAAAAGAACGTCTGAGGCACATGCCTCAGACGCCGCATTGTACCATCACGGTTGGATAAACCCGTCTGAATCGCCAACGACGCGGGCGAATCTGGTTTGCCCTGCGCCGTTGTTCGACCGGGATTAACCTCTTAGCCCAGGCGCTCTTTGACCAGTTTGGCGATGTCGGTTGGCACCTTGGCAACGCTCGCGCCGACGGCCTCCAACGCCTCGATCTTTTCCTGCGCGGTGCCTTCGCCGCCCGAAATGATCGCGCCGGCATGTCCCATGCGCTTTCCTGGCGGTGCGGTTTGGCCCGCGATGAAACTGACCACCGGCTTGGTGACATGCGCCTTGATATAGGCCGCCGCTTCCTGCTCGGCGGTGCCGCCGATCTCGCCGATCAGCACAATCGCCTTGGTGTCGGGGTCGGCCTGGAACATTTCCAGGCAGTCGATGAAGTTCGTGCCGATGATCGGATCGCCGCCGATACCGACGATGGTCGTCTGTCCCAGGCCAAGCTTGGTCAGGGCATCAACTGCCTCATAGGTCAGCGTGCCGGACTTCGACACGATGCCGACCGGACCGGGCATGGCGATTGAAGCCGGAATGATGCCGACTTTCGCCTGTCCGGCGGTCAACAGACCGGGGCAGTTCGGCCCGATCAGGCGTGCGCCTTTGCGCTTCACGAACTCATACGTCGCTACCATATCGTTGGCGGGAATATTTTCGGTGATGCACACGATCAGGGCGACACCAGCGTCGGCGGCTTCGCGGATCGCGTCGGGCGCGGCGGGAGCCGGCACGAAGATCACCGACGTGTTGGCGTTGGTTGCCGCGACGGCTTCGCGCACGGTGTTATAGATTGGCACCTTGCCGTCCACGCCCATCTGACCACCACGACCCGGCGTGACGCCTGCCACGACCTGCGTTCCGTATGCCAACATCGCACGAGCATGGAACTCGCCTTCGCGCCCCGTAATGCCCTGCCCAACGACACGCGTATTCTTATCAATCAGGATGCTCAAGAGTGCCTCCTAGAGCCTATGCTCATTTTTCAGCAATTGTATGTCCGCATCGACCATCATTTTTACAAGGTCCTCGAACGACGTTTCCGGCACCCAGCCAAGCTTTTCCTTGGCCTTGGTGGGATCGCCGATCAACAACTCGACTTCGGCAGGGCGCATGAAGCGTTCGTCCTGCACGACATAATCCTGGTAATCGAGCCCAACATGTCCGAACGCGATTTCACAGAAGCGTCGTACCGTATGCGTCTGGTTCGTCGCGATCACGTAATCGTCCGGCTCGTCCTGTTGCAACATCAACCATTGGGCTACTACGTAGTCCTTGGCATAGCCCCAGTCGCGGCGAGCGTCCAGGTTGCCCAGGCGCAATTCCTTGCCCAATCCCAGCTTGATCTGGGCGACCGCGTAGGTGATCTTGCGTGTGACGAACTCAAGGCCGCGGCGCGGTGATTCATGGTTGAACAGGATGCCGGAACACGCGAACAAATTGTAGCTTTCGCGATAGTTCACCGTGATCCAGTGACCGTAGACCTTCGCCACACCATACGGCGAGCGCGGGTAGAACGGCGTCGTTTCAACCTGTGGCACCTCGACGACCTTGCCGAACATCTCCGACGAGCTAGCCTGGTAGAAGCGGATTTCGGGATCGACGATGCGTACCGCGTCCAGCATGCGCGTGACGCCAAGCGCGGTGACTTCGCCCGTCAGGACAGGCTGCGACCACGACGTTTGCACGAAACTCTGCGCCGCCAAATTATAGACTTCGGTCGGGCGGTGTTCGCGCAGGATGCCGATCAACGAAACCTCATCCATCAGATCGCCAGGAACAAGCGTGAGCTTATCTTGTATATGTTTGATACGCTCGAAATTAACGGTTGACGAGCGTCGGATCATGCCTATGACTTCGTAGCCCTGTTCGAGCAGGAACTCGGCGAGATAACTTCCGTCCTGGCCTGTCACGCCGGTGATAAGTGCTTTTTTCATTTACTCCTCGTAGTGCAGGTGCGAAAACCAGAACAGGCTGAATGGTTGAAACGGTCTGGCTCGTAAAAACTGCAACCTACTCAGTATACTGGACCCGTTCGGGCTGTCTGCTAACTGACTTAGCAGGTTCAGCACATTCAAACAGGTACAATGGTATCCATGGCAGAAACCCTTGGCGTGCGGCTGGGGCGCTTACGTGCGCTCCACGGCTGGACACAACAAGAACTTTCCGAACGTATCGCTGTTTCGCGTGTCGCCATCTCGCATTTCGAGATGGATCTTGCGATGCCTTCCGAACGCACGATCGCGCTGCTCGCCGGGGTCTTTAAAACCGAGCCACAGACGCTGGTCGCTGGCACCTACTATCCCGATGGCAAAACGCAGCGGTTGCCGCAGGTCGTCGCGCGCTACACCGAGGTCGAGAAGGAATTATGTATCCTCACCCGTGACCTCGAATGGCTCGAAACACTCGGCGATGCTCAGCGCACGTTTGCAACCTGCCAGCACTGGCTGGACCGCCTCGCACGTTTGCTCGACACCTGCACTGACAAACACGAACGTAAACTCCTCGACCGCGCCCAGCGCGACGTACTCCTGCGTGCATCGGACGCACGCAGGTAGTCCATCTTACGCTTGCGACACGGCGACGACCTTCTGCGCGGCTTCGCCCAACGACGATGCCGGAATCAGGTCAGCGTCGGCGAGGATACGTGCGCCTTCCTCGGCGTTTGTGCCGACCAGTCGCACGACCATCGGCACTCGTCGTGACACGCTTCCGAGCGCTTCCACGATGCCGCGTGCCACTTCATCGCCACGGGTAATGCCACCAAAGATGTTGATCAGCACAGCCTTGACGTTCTGGTCCGACAGAATGATGTCGAGCGCGGCAGCAACCTTGCGAGCGTTCGCGCCACCACCGATGTCGAGGAAGTTGGCGGGCGAACCACCGTACAGGTTGATCACGTCCATCGTCGCCATCGCCAACCCCGCACCGTTGACCATACAGCCGATGTCGCCATCCAGTTTGATGAAGGTCAGGTCGGCGTCGCGTGCCTTGAGTTCGGCTTCAGGTTCGCCAGCCGTGTCACGCAACGCGGCGAGATCGGGGTGGCGGAACAGGCCGGAATCGTCGATCAGGATCTTCGAGTCGAGCGCCAGCAGCGAGCCATCGGCCTTGATCACCAACGGATTGATCTCGACCAGCGAAGCATCGTTGTCGACGAAGATCTGATACAGCGCCATGGCGATCGAGGCGAACTGGCGCACCTGCTTGGCATCGGTCAGACCGATCTGGAAGGCCAGGTCACGTGCCTGATAGGCTTGCAGCCCCAGCATCGGGTCGGCGGCGCAGCTTCTTGATCGCATCGGGATTCGTCCTTGCGACTTCCTCGATCTCCGACGCCGCCCTCGGACGAGGCGATCATCACGATGCGCTTGGTGCCACGGTCCAGAATCAGTGAGAGGTAGAGTTCTTTCTCGTAGGTCACGGCCTCGGCGATCAAGCACCTTCTCGACGGTCAAGCCCTTGATATCCATGCCAAGGATCTGCCGTGCCGCTGCTTCGGCGGCTTCGGGCGTTTCCGCTAGCTTGATCCCACCGGCCTTGCCACGTCCACCGACGATGGACTTGCGCTTTGACGGCGACTTTTCCACCCGCCGATTCAGCCAGTTTCGCGACTTCGTCCGGCGAGGATGCCACGCCACCGCCCGTTACCGGAACGCCGTACTTCTACAAAATATCACGGGCCTGGTATTCGTGCAGATTCATGCGGTTATGTCTCCTTGATGACCGGTCCGAACCGCGTTCCGGAACCGGCTGGTTGCGCCATGCTAGCACACGGCGTTGTGGGGTCAATAGAGCGAAGGGTCATCGTGATCGCTGCACCCGCACTGAAGATAGAATCGTGCTCCATTCAATCATCCGGGTCTGGCCCACACTCCCGATCGCCTACACCCCATGCCACAATTAATCGAACCGTTCCGGCTCCTGTTGATAGAACATTTCGTATAGCATCAACACCGCTGCGTTGCCGACGTTCAGCGAATCGACCTTGCCATGCATCGGGATCGACACACTGTAGTCCTGTGCCGTCGTACCATTCGCGCATGATGCCGTAGCGTTCGCTACCCATGACGATCGCGACACGGGTGCGGTAATCGGCTTTGCGATAGCTGATCTTGCGCATCTGTGTCGGTGGTGACGATCGTGAAGTTGTTCTGCTTGAGCCATGCCACGGCTCCGGCGATGTCGGATTCCACGATCGGCATCGTGAAAGACGATCCCATCGGCATGGATCAGCTTGGGATGCGATACACGGGTGCGCCGATTGGTAACGATGATGCCGTCGATGCCAGTGCTATCGGCACAGCGCATGATCGTGCCGACGTTGCCAGGAATCTCCAGGCCATCCAGCACCAGCACACGGCTTCGTGTCGCGCAAGCGGAATATCTTCCCAATGTCCACGCGGCAACTGCACGATCGCCGCCAACCCGTCGGGTTCGTCGCGGTCGGCGATGCGCGTCATCACCTTGGCGCTTACCACATATGATGTGCGTCGGTAGCGACGATGCGTTCCGCCAGCGTGCGTCCGGTGTCGCTTTTGATCAATTCGGGACACACAAAGAACGCCCGAACGGGCAGGTCAGCATCCCGCGCCATGCTCAGTTCCCACACGCCTTCAAGGCATGCGAGATTATCAGGATTTGATTTCGTGTTTTGTTTGATCGACAAGAATTGCTTGATCCTGGGATTTTGAATACCCGCAGGAGTCAGTTCAGAAAAATCCATAAGCCCCTAAACCACTACGCATAGATGTCACCAGCACCTCAACACCTTATACACACGCTATCCACATTGTGGACGGACGCATGCTGCTACGATGGAGCCTGGAGTGCCGAGATCATCACCAGGATAAAATCGTAGGTGCCATGTGCGATTGCCGATGTCGTCGTGTTTGTACGCGCCCGCACGATACCCAGGATCAGGCCGATGATGAATACGCTCAACAATGCATCGAAGCCGTACTGAAAGGCATGCAAGCCGACAAAAAAAAGATTCGATACCAGGATACCCAATCGTGGTTGAAGCACGCCGCGCACGACCATCTCCTCGCCGACACCAGCCGTCACCCCGATCATAACCGCGCCGATCGGACTGATCAACGATCCTAGCAGCTTTCTCGAACGCCGCGCTGTTGGTCGTCTGCCAACCCATTATGTTCCATATGTACTTGATCGCCGTCATCAGCATCGCAGCGCCAACGAGTCAGCAGCGCGACCACGATGCCCACCACGACCTGACGCCAGGTTGGCACCACCATCCCAGCCGCCGCAGCACAGCACCAAACGAGCGTACCATCGGCCACCCGCCCGCGATCAGCGCACATGGGACGGTCCAGGCAAAAGCATAGACGGTGTGAGCAGGTCCTGGCCTTCGGCAGCACCAGACGGCGCATCGGGCATCGCTTCGACCATGCTCAACAAGCGCCGGAGAACCACCTGACGCGATCAACTGCCCGAAACAGATCACGAGCGAGCCACCGACGAGCGACAAGGCGATCGCATGGACGGACGATGCTGGATCGATCGGCAAAATGCGGGCGACCGCGCGACGGACCGCAGGAACAGGCAGGATCGCTGCAACGATCAAACCGAGCAACGCCCATAACATCGCCCAACCAGCCGCGGGTGAGAAGATCGCACCGATCAGGGCGTTTGGATCAGCCGGCGGCGTCACCTCCGGCGTCGCGCCCGTGCCGAGCAACGGGACAGCGTTGGCAGCGACGATCAGCAGCACCGCCACACCGGCGAGGCCAACTAACACCAGCGCCAACCAGAAATATGAAATAATCTTTATCCAATCGTAGCGCACACCGAGATAGGCCAGCACCGCAAGGATCGCGAAGGGGACAACCTGCGACCCTGCCAGCATGAATTGGCCCAACTGTCCCCGAAGATAGTGCCGACGACGATCGCCACGACCAGGACAAGCGCGGCGATCAGGTATCCAGGCCACCACGAGCGCGGCGTGGTGGGATGAGAGTGTGGGGGGCGCTTCACCGAGGGGTAGCCCTGGTGTCGCCATATGTGATTCTCCTTTCGAGCCAACAAAAACGTCATGCAAGATGCATCGTTCTATGCTGCACCCATCGTACCACGCGGGACGCTTTTCGAGGAATTTTGAGCGTGTCCATCGTGGATACATATGCCCCAAAGCGAACGCAATCACGTATGTCATCCTGTAAGCACATCCGGGGCCACTTCCTCCGTCGTACCACGAACGCACGACTTCGTACAACGACGCCCACTCATTTTGTTCAACCTGCAAAAAAACAAGGATATGTAAGGGATGTTTCTGTTGCTGTCTCCATACGCTCGTCCACGAAAACACTGCGATGGAACAGCAAAACGAATGATACAATTTCGCCGATTTTTCTTGACAATTCTGGTACCCTTGCGTGTATAGTCACGCAAAATCGTCGGCGCACCATACGACTGGTCGAAACTGCTCGTCGCGCCAAAGATCATCCACAATAATCCGTGATGTTGTACATGCGAGCAGTCGAAGAGACCACTCATCGGCAAGGAGATCGAGCATAGCTCGATGTATCCTTGACCTGTCGGACCTCGGACACAGGCAAATGGGACACCTGTCCCAGTGTTCAGTAGTGTTGGACCTCTTTGAAGGAGAGAACGGAATGTCTATCAAACGTATCGCTTCGATGCTTATGTTGCTCGTGCTGATGGTCAGCATCCTAGCAGCATGTGGCGGTGGCACCGCAACGACCCCAAGCACACAGACTACTACGGAAGCAGCCCCGCACGGCGGCTGAGCCGACCACGGCGGTAGAGCCGACCACAGCGGTTAGAGCCGACCACAGCTGAACTTCCGACCGAAGCAGCCACCATGATGCCAGAAACGACAACCGACCTACCATGATGGAAACCGCCACTGCCGAAGGTGGCATGATGGAAACCGCCACTGCTGAATGCGCATGATGGAAACCGCCACCGCTGGCGCTGGCACGGCGATGGAAATGCCCGATGTCAGCGGACTCAACCTGACCGGCATCAAGATCGCGTCGCAGACGCCGCTTTCCGGCCCGCAGTCGGCCCTCGGTATCGGTATCCGCAACGGTGCCGAACTGGCGGTCGCGCAGTGGTCCGAGAAACTTGGCATGCAGGTCACGCTGGACGCACGCGACGACCAGGCAACGCCTGACGTTGGCGCATCGAACGCGAACGCCATCGCCGCCGACCAGACCATCTTGTGTGTCGCGGGTCACCTGAACTCGGGCGTCGCACTCGCAGCGTTGCCGACCTACAAGCAAGCATCGTTGACGATGATCTCGCCAGCCAACACCAACCCGGCGATCACCGACGAGTGGGGCGGAACCGCCTACCGCGTCGTCGGTCGTGACGACGTGCAGGGTGTGGTCGCCGAGAACTTCGTGCGCGACACGCTCAAGGCCAAGACCGTCTACATCCTGCACAACAAGCAGGCATATGGACAGGGCATCGCAGATATCTTCCGCAAGCAGGCCGAAGAAGACGGCATCACCGTTCTCGGTTTTGAAGGCACCGAAGAAACCGCGACCTTCGACGCAATCCTGACCCCGATGCTGGCAGCCCAGCCGGACGCCGTATTCTTTGGCGGCGAGTATCCCCAGGCTGGCCCGATCCTGAAGCAGATGCGCGAAAAGGGCATCCAGGCCGCATTCATCGGCCCGGACGGCATGGACAACGCCGAGTTCTCGACCCTGGCCGGCGAAGCAGGTATCGGCTCACACTACACCACCATCGCGGGACCGCCCAGCCTGTTCCCTGCAGCGGCCCAGTTCCAGACCGACTATCAGGCCAAGTATGGCTCGGCAGCACCGCCATTCTCGCCACAGGGCTATGATGCGGCAAGCCTATGTATGGTCGCCATCGCCAAGGCTGCTGAAACAGCCGGTGGCACACCGACCCGCCAGCAGGTCAACGACGCGATGAAGACCATTGGTACATTCGATGGCGTGACCGGCTCGATCACCTTCGACGCCAAGGGCGACCGTGTTCCGGCGACCTACTACGTTCTCAAGGTTCTGTCTGCTGATGCAGCGGAGTGGAACAACAACGAAGTCGTCACCACGCTGGAAACCGAACCACCGGCGTCGAGCCAGTAATCCTATCCCATCGCACGAAAGGGACGGGCGATCTTGCTCGTCCCTTTCTTTCACCCATTATCTCATCACACCCAACTTCGTGCGCCCTTCCAGCGCCAGCACCACATGGTCTATCGATGAAACGAGCACAACGCCGCTGCTGTGGTTCGACGTATAGGCGTACCGACGTTGTTGCTAGTCGCTCGACCAGCATATCGTTGCCATCATTCCTTTTGGATAGGTGAGGCTTATGGCAGCGGAAGCGCAAGCGCGACCTCTTTTCGCACGTCCGTCGCTCCTGACGAATCTCAAGCAAATATTTCTCCCAATCGGGCAACTCCTGGTGTTTATCATCGGATGTACGCTGATCCTTGGCGCAATCGTCATCGCCATCGGCTTCATCATGAGCACGCGTGACTGATCAATCCAAACCTCCTCAACGGCGTGCTGGCAATTTTGCCGATCGTGATCATCGACGGCATCGCGCTTGGCTTCTTATACGCGATCATCGCCCTCGGCTATACCATGGTCTATGGTGTGTTGGAGTTCATCAACTTCGCACACGGCGAGATCTTCATGGTTGGCGCGTTCGTCGGCGGTGAATTCGCGCTCTTCCTGGCAGGTCGCGGCTTGCTGGGATCGATCCCACCACTGTTGTTTGTGCTCATGGCGGTTATCCTGGGGATGGCTCGTGAGCGGACTGCTGGCCATGGGCATCGAGCGGACTGCCTATCGGCCGCTACGCAACGCTCCACGCCTGGTGCCGCTGATCTCGGCGATCGGCGTATCACTGGTGTTGCAGGATGGCGTGCGCTTCATCGAAGGCTTGTTCGGACGCTTTTACTTAACCTATCCTGACCTGGGTCTGAGTCAGCGCTTTCAATTCGCCGCAACTCGAAACAGGAACTGGCGTGCGAGTCAACGTTGGCATCGACGCGAAATCGCTGTTGCTGATTGTTTCGGCGTTGATCGTGCTGGTGCTGCTTAACTATTTGGTTAACGTTACGACGCTAGGCAAGGCGATTCGAGCGGTGGCCCAGGATCGCCCGACGGCGAGTTTGATGGGCATCAACGTCAACCGTATCATCGCCCTTACGTTCTTGATCGGCGGCGCACTGGGTGGCGCGGCCGGCGTGTTGTTTGGCGTTCGCTACAGCACGATCAACCCATATGTTGGCTTCACTCCTTGGCCTCAAAGCCTTCACGGCGGCGGTCGTCGGCGGCATCGGCAACATTACTGGCGCGATGGTCGGCGGGATCGTCCTGGGCTTCCTGGAAGCTTTCGTGTCAGGGTATCTGACGGTTTTACACAAGGGACGTTTTCCAGGCGCTGATTATGCCAACGTCGCCGCATTCCTGATCCTGATCGGCATCCTGATCTTCCGTCCGTCTGGCCTGCTGGGCGAGGCGACCACACAGAAAGTGTAGGGACAGGCGATGAATACATCTCCGAAATCTGCTTCCCCAGCGGACCGCGATCAAACATCGCGGCGTTGCTTGGCAACCGGCGTCGCCGCGTACGCCATCACTACGCTGTATGTCGCGCTGACGAGTTTCTGGTTGATCGCCCGTCCCTTTTCGACGATTCCCTTTCTGTTGTTTCTGGTCGGCATGCTGGTGGTCTATCTTGTCGCCATTCCCCAATGGTACAAGGCGCTGCTCGCGCGTGATCATCCTGGTCGGCGTAATGCCATACATCGGCAATCTCAATCAGGGCTTCCTCGACGTGGTCACCCAGGCAGCGATCTTCGTCGCGCTAGCGCTTGGCCTCAACATCGTGGTTGGCTTCGCCGGATTGCTCGACCTTGGCTATGTGGCGTTCTTCGCTATCGGCGCGTATCTCTGGGGCATCGCCAGCACCAGTCAAATCACCAACCTTTTGCCGATGTTCGCAGATAGCCTGCCGTTCAGTGGAGGGTGGTTTTTCGTATTCCTGGTGCTGGGCGTATTCGTCGCCGGGGCCGCCGGTGTGCTACTTGGCTTGCCGGTGTTGCGTCTGCGCGGCGACTACCTGGCGATCGTGACGCTGGGTTTTGGCGAGGTGATTCGTATTCTGGCGAACAACCTCGACAGGCCGGTGAACATCACCAACGGCGCACAGGGCATCACCAACATCGGTCAGGCACCGATGTTCTTCGAGCCAGCCATCGAGGCGCTCGGCTTCCAACCCAACGAAGGCGCGACCTACCGCATGTATATGTACGCGCTGGCGGTCATCATCGCCGGGCTCACGGTGATCGTATCGCGTCGCCTGGATGCGTCCCGCATTGGGCGTGCCTGGACCGCGATTCGTGAGGATGAAACGGCGGCGATCGCGATGGGCGTGCCGCTGGTACGCATGAAACTCCTTGCGTTCGCGGCGGGCGCGTCGTTCGCCGGAGCCATGGGCGTGCTGTTCGGAGCAAAGCAGTTGTTCATCAACCCGCCTACCTTCGACCTGTTGCGCTCGATCTCGATCCTATCGATGGTAATTCTGGGTGGCATGGGCAGCATTCCCGGCGCGATCCTGGGCGCAACGCTGATTACGCTGCTGAACCTGCGTATCCTGCCCGACCTTGCCGCACAACTTACCACATGGCGACAGGCGGGCCTGCCGATCCCGGAACGTTTTAACCCGTCGAATACCAGCGCCTGATCTTCGGGTTCATCCTGATCCTGATGGCGATCTACCGGCCTGAGGGCATCCTCCCCGAACGTAGACGGCGGCTTGAATTGCGTACCAAAACCCAAGCGCCTGCCGAAGAAATAGACGATGATTCCCAGAATCTGGTGCATCCTGATATTGGCATGAAGAGCTAAAAGGAACCGAGTGTGGCACTATTTGAAGCACAACATGTGACCAAGCGCTTCGGTGGCCTGACAGCAGTCAACGATGTATCGCTGGTCGTGGAGCAGGGTACCATCGTCAGCGTGATCGGTCCCAATGGCGCGGGGAAGACGACGTTCTTTAACAACGTGACGGGGCTATACAAGCCCGACGCAGGCACGATCACTATGGCGGACGTTCGCTGATCGGCATGCGTCCCGACGAGATCGCCAACTTCGGCATTACGCGCACGTTCCAGAACATTCGACTATTCAACAACATGACCGTCGTCGAGAATGTGCTGGTCGGCATGCACGCTCGGCTCAAGTCGAGCGTCCTGCAAATCTTATTTCGCGGTGGCGCGTTCAAACGCGAAGAAGCAGAAGCCCACGACCGTGCGTTGGACCTGCTACATTTCGTGCATCTGGACCACCGCGCCAACGAGCTAGCACGCAGTCTGGCGTATGGCGAGCAGCGACGACTCGAAATCGCCCGTGCGCTCGCATCAAATCCCAAGCTGATTCTTCTGGACGAGCCCGCCGCCGGCATGAACCCACAGGAAACCGAAGAAGCAACCGACCTGATCCGGCGTTTGCGCGACGAGATGGGCATCACCGTGGTGCTGATCGAGCACGACATGGGTCTGGTGATGGAGATTTCGGAACGCATCGCAGTGCTGGACTACGGTCAGATGATCGCCGAAGGCACGCCCAGCGAGGTTCGGCGTAATCCACGAGTGATCGAAGCCTATCTTGGTCAGGGCGCTGCCGGAGCCGCCGCCCGCGACCGCGATGAGCCCACCGACGCAATTCCGGCACCGACGGTCGTGCCGCCCACCGAGCAAGGATGATGCATTATGGCGTTGCTTGAACTTCAAAACATACATAGCTATTATGGCAACATCCACGCGCTCAAGGGTGTATCGCTGACGGTCGAACAGGGCGAGATCGTGACCCTCATTGGCTCCAATGGCGCGGGGAAATCCACCACACTGCGGACGATCTCCGGTCTGTTGTCGCCACGCACGGGGCAGATTCTGCTCGACGGCAAGCGCATCGACACTGTTCCACCTCACGAGATCGTGCGACTGGGTATCTCGCAATCGCCGGAAGGACGGCGCATCTTCCCCCGCCTGACTGTGTTCGAGAACCTGGAAATGGGGGCGTATACCAGGGGTAAGGGTGGCACGTTCGAGGAAGATATTATTCGTGTCTTTGGCCTGTTCCCACGCCTCAAAGAGCGTATCCAGCAGAAAGGCGGCACGCTCTCCGGTGGCGAACAACAGATGCTGGCGATCGGGCGTGCGCTGATGTCGCGCCCACGGGTGTTGCTGCTGGACGAGCCAAGCATGGGGCTTGCGCCAATTCTGGTCGATCAAATCTTCCAGATCGTGCAGGACATCAACGCGCAGGGCATGACGATCCTGCTGGTGGAGCAGAACGCCCTTCAGGCGCTCGGCATCGCTCACCGTGGCTATGTGCTACAAACCGGGGAAGTCGTGTTGGAGGACGATGCCAAGGCGTTGCAGCGAAACCCAACCGTGCAGAAAGCCTACCTGGGTATCGATTGATTCACGGCTGGCGAACACAACGAAGGGGCGGGAAGCAGGATGCTTCCCGCCCCTTCGTTGTTAAGTCATGACGAACGACGATGTTTCTGAAAGCTGACCGAGCAATCGACGACCTCGAATCCCAGTGCATAGTAAAGGGGTTGTGCTGCCCAGTTATCGGCGGTGGTCGTCAACCAACATTCCGTGCATCCTTGCTTCTGCAACTGCTTCATTGCCGCCAGCACCAGCGCACGAGCAATACCGCGCCGCCGATAGCTGTCGTTCACACCTAAACCCCAGATATAGCCAGTCTGGTTCGCTCCTGGCGCGTTCGTCACCGGCGAAAGGTCGCTAAAGCTGCAATAGCCCACCCTGTTGTCGCCGTCCATCACACGCACGATCTGCGACCAGGCATATGGCGCTGACTGCTGCTGAGGCCCATCCAACGTAAGCGGCAATGACCAGTTAACATCCAGGCGAGCAGTGAGCGGAGCGACCATGCTGAGTTCGCGTGTGAATGGTGTAAAGCCATGTTGAGCTAATACACCAGCAACACCGGGAACATAGCTCGACAGCGCATCCCAGCCGACATTATAGGTTTGAACGATGGTGTTCCCATGGGTCGGCGGGAACGCAAGCAAGCGGTCGGCACTTGCCCGATCTTCGCACACCTCGACGAGCGCATGTGCCGCAGCCTCGGTCGCGACGAACAGCCCGGTGAGCGCTGGATGTTGTTCGCCGTCGTCCTCATAGGTTGTAAGGGTAGCAAATCCCTCACATGTACCGTTTGCTTCTGCCACGAGTACATCGAAGTGCTGCCCTTCCGTGCGCAGACGAGGCGCAAGCATCAATACATCGTCGCGGAAAGCAGCAGGGTCAGGCATGAAGCGACAATGTGGCACATGCGCGACCTGGGAGCGATAGATCTCCCATAAGCGTTCCACATGCTTTGGACCAATCGGCGCGATATCCATGATGCATCTCCTTTCGGCGAGCTATGGCGCGGCATCGCATGGAGCAAGGTAGTGTTTGGTGTGAAGGTTCCTCGAAACGTCGGAGAAACAGTGTTGGGGTCAGGTCAAGCGTCGAATCGTCGGGCGCTCGACCCTTCCTTATACGTCGAAGCTAAACGGCTGCGGCTCGTCGTCATCGCGGTCGCGTGCGCCCGTGAGCGGTCGGGTATCGTCGTTCAGCACCTCACGCGAGCGCCCACCTTCGGCGGGACCGAGAACGCCCTTCTGTTCCAGCAGGTCGATCAGTTGCGCGGCCTTGGAGTAGCCGATGCGCAGACGGCGCTGCAACAACGAGGCCGATGCACGGTCATGCTGGCGTACCAGTTTGAGTGCTTGCGGCAACAGTTCATCCTGTTCCTCGTCGCTGAGTGTCCCCGCGCTGGACGAAGGTAAAGGCGAAACGGTAATGATCGGCTCATCCTGGGTGTTGGTTCTGGCGACGCTGGCCTGGGTATCCGTTTGCGACATGGCGCTCGCAGGAGCAGTGGTTGGCTGGATCGTCGGTACCGGCTTTGTCGCCCGCATGATTGGATCGTTGGCGACAACGATCTTGCCGTCCTCCTCGCTGGTGGCGGGGCGCAATGGCACGGGCTTGGGCGCGGACGGCTGCTGCGCTTCGCGTGGCGGCTGTGTCGCCCGCCAGAAACGCACGACCTGCTCGACCTCATGCTCCGATACCCATGTGCCTTGCACACGAATCGGCTTGGCAGCATCCGAAGCAAGATAGAGCATATCGCCGCGTCCGAGCAGGTGTTCGGCACCGCTGGTATCGAGGATGACGCGCGAGTCGATCTGCTGGGTGACGGCGAAGGCCATGCGCGTAGGGAAGTTCGCCTTGATCAAGCCCGTCACCACATCCACGGATGGGCGTTGCGTCGCCAGGATCAGGTGAATCCCGATCGCTCGCGCCATCTGCGCCAGACGGCAGATCAGGGTTTCTACTTCGTCGGGAGCCATCATCATCAGGTCGGCGAGTTCGTCGATGACGATCACGATGTATGGCAACGGCTCCAGGTCGGCGCGCTTGCGGGCTTCCTTGTTGAAGGATTCGATGTTCCGAAAGCCCTTCTGCGCCAGCAGTTTGTAGCGTCGCTCCATCTCGCGCACCGCCCACTTGAGCAGGCTCACCACCCGTTCAAGTTCGGTGACGACCGGAGCCAGCAGGTGCGGAATATGGTTATAGACGATCATCTCGACCATCTTGGGATCGACCATGATGAACTTGAGGTCGTCGGGCGTGTGCTTCATCAGCAGCGTGACGATGATCGAGTTCAACGCCGCCGACTTACCACTACCCGTCGAACCGGCGATCAGCAGGTGGGGTGCGCGGGTCAGGTCGGTGACAACGGGCGTTCCCGATACGTCCTTGCCCAGCGCCAGTTTGAGTTTGCCTTTGTGGGCGGCGAATTCGTCGGTATCGACGACTTCCTTCATGGCGACGATGGCGATGGCATGGTTGGGGATCTCGATGCCGATGTAGGGCGTACCAGGGATCGGCGCTTCGATACGGATCGACGGTGCGGCGAGCGCCAGCGCCAGATCCTTCTCCAGCGACGTGATGCGGCTGACCTTAACGCCCGTCGCCGGTTGTAGCTGATACTGCGTGACGGCGGGGCCAGGGTTCATGCCCACCACCTGCGCCTCGATCTTGAACGACGCCAGCGTATCCTCGATCACCCGTGCCTTGGAACGCTTCTCGTTGTCGTCGACCTCGCTCTCGGTAAAATCGTCGAGCAGGTTGATACCGGGTAGCGGCCACGCCTGACGTGGACCATCGATCTCGATCTTCGCGATGTCTTCGTCCGGCGGCGCAACTGGAGCAGCCTTGGCTTCCTTCTTGGGCGTGACGGTCTGAGTTTCCAGCCGCTGAATACGGGCGCTCGTCGGCGACTGTGGCGCTGCCGCATCCGTGGATGGCGCACCAGCACCGTCCTCGCCGCGTCCACGTCCGAACAGACCCGGCTGTGTTGGGCGTTCCGCGATCGGCGTCAACACCAGTTGTTGTTGCAGTTCCTCAGGGGTAGCAGCGGCACCACGCTGGGGCGCTTCGAGAACGCGAGCGTTGCGCCTGGGCTTTTGCAGTTCGTTGGCGAACGGCACCGGCTCCGGTTCGAGATGTCAGACTGCGCATCGGGCGTGTGACGTGCCGTGCGCGCGGTGCCGACCACGAGCGTCCAGAACCAACTGAGGCTGACGCCCAAAGAACGCAGAATTGTCGGATCGTGATGTTGAAGGTCAACAGCACGCCATAGATGAACAGAAGCGTCAGCAGCGTCCACGTCCCCGCGACACCGAACGCATTGACCAGCATGGAATCGATCCACAGGCCGACCATGCCGCCACCAGCACCAGGCGGCACATAGGCCATCAGTGTCTTTAGGATGCAGCAATCGCCAGCGATACGACCGCCAGCAGCACGATTCCCGCCATGTTGCTGCCGCTGATCGGGGCATCGACGATGCGTTCCTGCCAGATGATCAGGCCGCCAATGACGATAAACAGCAGTGGCAGGACCACCGCGCCACGACCAAACGCGCCTTGCACGCCTTCGACGACGAACTGCCCGAACGCTCCCGCACCGCTGCTGCTGAGCAACAGCACGAGCAGCAGGAATCCCAGGCCAACCAACAACAGCGCGAAGAACTCGCGCTGTTGCTGGGGCGACAACAACGGCTGGCAGCTGGCGCACGAGAAACGCCGCAGGTGCTCGTTTCGCCGATGTTCTGCGGCGGCGGCAGTTTTAGGTGCCGATTTCGCCGCAGTACGCCGTGGTGTCGTCGGCCTTGGGTGTTCGCGCTTTCGCCGACTTGCGTCTGGCGCGGGGTCGTTTTTGCCAGCTTAGACCTCCATCACCACCGGCAGGACCATCGGGCGGCGGCGGGTTTGCTGGTACATGAACTCGCCCGCAACATCCTTGATCTTGCGTTGGATATAGGAAACGTCGGCTCCGGTCGCTTCGGCGTTGCCATTGCTGCCATTGCCGTTGCGCCCTGGTATCGAGCGCATCACGGATACGTTGCTTCGCGCCATCCAGAATATCGGTCGATCTGGCGCATATTGACGATTCCTCGGCTGACCATATCAGGTCCCGCTACGACCTTACCTGTCGCACGGTCAACGCTGACGACGACCATCAGGATACCGTCTTTCGCCAGCAACTGCCGGTCACGCAACACAGCGTTCGCCACATCACCGCCGATCGCAGTGCCATCGACATAGATCAGGCCGACGGGTGCCTTACCGGTGATCGCGCCGAAATCCTCGCTGAACTCCATCATCACGCCAGTTTCCGCCATCAGCACATGATCAGCGGGCCAGGCCATACTCATGGCGAGCTTACGATAGAGCGCCATGTGGCGATAGTCGCCATGGAACGGCACGACATACTGTGGACGCAGCATCGACAGCGCCATCTTGAGCTCTTCCTGCGCGGCGTGTCCGGACACATGCACGCGTGTATTCGAGCCATAGACGACTTCCGCGCCCAGCCGGAACAGGTTGTCGATCACATTCGAGACCGACACTTCGTTGCCGGGGATCGGCGTTGCCGAAAGCACCACGGTATCGCCCGCTTTGATCTGCATGTTGTTGTAATCGCGGTTCGCCATACGCCCAAGTGCCGCCATCGGCTCGCCCTGGCTGCCGGTACACACGACAGCGATCTGATCGTCGGGATAGCTGGCTCATCTCATGCGCCCGAATCAGGATACCTTCCGGCGCTTTGAGATAGCCCATCTCGACGGCGATGCGGACATTATTCTCCATCGAGCGTCCCATCGGCACGACCTTGCGGCCATAGGCATCGGCGGTATCGATCACCTGCTGCACACGCGAGATATTCGAGGCGAAGGTCGCGACGATCACACGACCCTGCGCCACGGTGAAGATGCCATCGAAAGACTTCGCGACTTCGCGCTCCGATGGCGTTACCCCTGGCGATTCCGCACGCACACAGTCCGTCAGCAGCAACAATGGGTTACGGCGACCCAAGTTCGGCCATCTTCGCAACATCGGTGGGCCAGTTATCGACTGGTGTATGGTCAAATTTCCAGTCGGTCAGATACACCACCAGACCCGGCAGGCGTCGTGATGCCGAACGCAACCGCATCTGGGATCGAGTGGGCGATATGGAACGGCTCGATCGTGAACGGACCGACCGTATAGGTTTCGCCCGGCGCGATCGTATTGCGCGTGACCTTATCAAGCAGTTTATGCTCTTTGAGCTTGGGCTGGATCAACCCGAGCGTCAGCGGTGTCGCATAGATCGGTGGGAAGCCAATCAGCGGCAGCAGGTATGGAATCGCGCCGATATGGTCCTCGTGACCATGCGTAACAAATACGCCATCGAATATTTGCTTTGCGTTCTTGCAGATAGGTCACATCGGGCAGGATGAGGTCGACGCCCAGCATCTCAGCATCGGGAAACATCACACCCATATCCAGGATCAACACATCATTTTCATATTCCAACACCCAGCAATTCCGGCCAACTTCACCGGCACCACCGAGCGGAATAACACGTAATCGATTCTTTGTTGCCATAGCGGGGTCGTCATGAAAACCTGTCTTGTTTCATGAAAACCGATAACTCCTTTCTGTTGGCGCATACTAGCGCCTTGAGGTCTCCTTGTTCCGATCCTGTTTCGATAACAGAACCACGGAAACGTTTGTTTTCCCTTCACGACGAAGGGTTATTCACCCGGATACCACTGAAGGCCCGGGGATCTTACACTGCACAAACGCAGGCATGCCTGCGAAGGTTATAGTGCTCGACAATGACCCGTTATGACGTCGTTTCTTGGTGCGGGCCGTATGTCGCTCCGGCGAATAATCTCGTCGATCAAGGCTTCCCGTCGCTTCGATACCGGCATATATCGGGATTTTGTCCGGGCTCGTATCCTTGGCGATGCAGCCAGCGGCGCAACGGATGGGCGAATCGGCACGATTCCTTCGTTGGATACGATGCAGTTCAGCCGTATCGCCCCCATCAGTGCGCAGCCCGCGCACATGTGACCATGGATAATGCAGCACGATACCGCCGATCGTGCGATAGGTTAAACCATCTTCGCCGACGGTGTAGCTTGTGTTCCATTCCTCCCACAAAGCTCCACAGCAACAATGGTGCGGACACGATCATTACGATCGAGTATTGCGGCCTGGATCAGTTGGCTTACGCCAAAGCCTGCGGATAATTGCGGCAGCCAGTGTGGAGCGCAAGCGCGAGGATACGTACGCCAAGTGTCGAGGGAAGCATCCACAACGCGAATACCCAGAGCAAGATCGCCGCAATCATCATGATGAGCGTCGTGCGACGACCTACAGCAGTCGAGACGATAGGTTTTCATGTAGCGTTCAACGATAGCTCGGCAGCGTCCGATGGCAAACGAATCATAGTACAAGCGTTTCGTCCCATTCGGACAACGGGCTTTCAAAATAATCCTAACTGTTCCGGTTCATCTTCCGGTTCCGGTTGCACTTCAGGCTCAATGCCCAGGCGTGCCTCTTCTTGCAACACTGCATCCAGGCGATCGAGCAACGCGGAATCTTGTGCATATCACGCACAGCATCCGGCATCGCAGCCATGTTACGCAGAGATATAGGCTGGATGATACAGCGGAATCAATACACGACGCCCTTCGCGGCGAGCCTGACCATGCACACGCGTGATTTTCGCACCCGGAAAAAACTTTTCCATTGAGTAACGGCCCAAGCGTCGCTATCATCTTGGGTTCGAGCACATCGATCTGCCGTTGCAGATAGCCCGCACATGCTGCGATTTCTTCGGGACGAGGATCGCGATTGTCCGGCGGTCGGCATTTCACCACGTTTCCGATCCACACATCCTCGCGTGCGAGGCCGATCTCAGCGAGCAACTCCTCGAGCAATTTTCCCGCTGGTCCAACGAACGGACGACCCTGTTGATCTTCATTCCGTCCCGGCGCTTCGCCAATGAACATAATCTCAGCGTTGAGTGGACCTTCACCAGGCACGGCATGAGTACGGCCTTTATGGAGCGCACATGCAGTGCAATTGCGTACCTCTTGCGCAATCTGATCTAATGCCTGAGCGACCGATTCGTTACGGCGTTCTGTGTCCATTATGTTAGGATGAATTATACCGGAGCTAACACATGCGTTCAACTACGAAAGAGCGGAGCAGCTTTTCGCAGATAATGATAGCCCGATATAAGCGTTAATATCACCGCTCCAATCATCAACCAGTATCCTACGTCGAACAATAATGCCAGAATGGTAGAATATTCCAGTGGGTGTGAACGCGAGTGGAAGCAGCAACGGCGATAGTCCGACGCTGGCCCACAACAACACCCAAACCGTCGCGATGTTGGTCAGCAGCATCTTCTGCTTGCCCCAACGGTCAGCCGAAATCACGGTGCCTTCTGCCGCCGCGAACGAGCGTAGACCCGTCACGATGAACTCGCGGGAGATGATAATGATCGCCATCCATGAAGGCAGAATGCCCACTGCCACCATCGCGATCAACGCCGCAGAGGTATAGACTTTATCCGCAGTAAGATCGAGAAAGATACCAATATTGCTCACCCACGAGTAGCGGCGGGCGAGTCGCCCGTCGATCGTATCGGTGATAGCCATGACCACAAATAGGATCGCAGCCGCAAATAAACTCCACCGCGTTGCCAACATGATCAGCATCACAAGCGGAACGGTCGCAATCAACCGCGATAAACTCAATAGATTTGCTGGATTCCACGGAACCTGCACGGTTGACTCCTTATCGCCCCGTCGCTTCGGAGTGTAGCGCAATCATACCGACCCCGCAAGCCCAAGCATCGTTTCGGTTGAATGCAACCCATCTTTTCGCGTCATCCATGAGTTATACACCAGTACCGACCAACGTATCACTTCAGGCATGGAAGCGAAAGGACCCATACGGCTATACGCGAGCCGCGAAATAGCGTATTCTCATCTATCATATGCAAGCACCATTGTTCGCTGATTCTGCCGTACCATGGCGGCTCCGACTGTTAACGGCAACACTCGTAGGGTGTGTTTCTGCACTCATCACCTACGCCTTTCAAACTGCATTCGGTCGCGGCGCGGGCGACCTCACCTGGGCGATCCGGTTGCTACCGGACATCTTTGCAGGAATCGATCCCTACGGTTACTCGATTGATCTCACGCCCATGGCCTACCCGCTCACCGCCGGAATCGTCGCGTACCCGTTTGCGGCGTTCCCACCGGAACTCGCCGCCGCTGTGTTCATGGGTTTGAGCACCGGACTTATGACCTTCGGATTACTCCGCCAGGGGTGGTGGCGGCTGTTGATTCTGTGTTCTTATCCCTTCTGGCTCACCCTATACACCGTACAATGGTCGCCGCTCTTGCTAGCAGTCGCCCTCTTTCCTAGCCTGCTGCCAATTACCATGGCGAAACCGCATATCGGCCTGTCCGTGGCGCTCACCAACCTGACCTGGCGGCGCACTGTCGCATGCGTGCTGCTCGGCTTGCTCAGCCTGGCGCTGCTCCCCGACTGGCCTTTTCGTTTCCTTGGCCATCAAGCCGCGCTGGTGCGCTATGTGTGGCCGTTGTTCGCGTTGCCGTTCGGTCCCCTCTTGCTCCTGGCGCTATTCCGGCACAAGCAACAACGCGCGTGGTTTTTGTTACTGCTGGCGGCGGTTCCACAACATCGCTGGGGGTATGATGCGTTGCTCCTGTGGTTCGTGCCGCAATCGCCACGTGGCGCGCTGCTGCTGCTATTGGGGGGCTGGGCAGGGCTTGGCTGTTTGCTGCTCGGCACGCAATGGGTCAACGTCGCGACAGGCAGCGCACTCGCCGCTGCCGCCTGGTATCTGCCCGCCCTCTGGTGTGTATGGTTCGAGAAGCCACTCGTGGAACCAGGGGAGCATGGCGCCCAGTCCCAAACTGATACAGGACAAACAACGCCAGCAATATAGCACGCATGATGTGTATGCACCAACGGTACGAACCGCTATGCTTGGTGCATGATCAGAAAGCAACTCTGGGTTTGGACACCCCTGGCTCCATTCATTTCGCTCGTTTCAGCCGTCGTCGCGACATTCTTTCTGGTCGCTTCGGGACAACAGACGCGCATCATCGACTTCGCGATCTTCTATAAAGCGGCGGCAGCAGTCAGTAGTGGGGGTTCACCGTTCGACGTGACGGGCTATTTTTATAGTCCGTTCTTCGCGTGGGCGCTCCAACCGTTAAGCTGGCTCAGTATGCCCGCAGCAAACCGCGTCTGGTACCTCGTTCAGATCGCGGCATTGGCGGGGCTCACCACATCGGCGATCCTCGCGAGTGGTTCCCGCCTCGCACGGCAGTACTGGGGCGTGGTCTGGCTTGCCGTGGTGCTGCTCGTACCAAGCCGTCTGGATATCGTGCTGGGGCAAACGGGCAGCCTGCTCGCGTTCCTGCTCGTCGGTTGTTTCGCGGCACGTCGCCGGCCCTGGTTGGCGGGAACGCTGCTGACCCTCGCCGCACTGATCAAGGTCTATCCGGCAGTACTATGGTTGTTCTTCTTGCTGTGGCGACCGCGTGCCGCCCGCCAGATGGCGCTGGTGGCGGTGGTACTTGGCATCCTCTCCATCGTGCTGTGTGGTCCAGCCATTCACATCGAGTGGATCGGTGCGCTGATGGGTGGCGAGCCGTACCCGACCAAAGCGCAGCACAACGATTCGCTGGTGGGCTTCTGGTTGCGCCTGCTGACGGCAAATCCCTTTGTCAAGCCACTCGCCGACGTACCGTGGCTGGCCTATAGCTTGCTCGGCTTGAGCAGTCTGGCGGTGATTGGCGCATGTGCATGGCTGTACCGCAACCGCCATGACAAGTCCTCTTGAGGCGATTCACTACAGCGCGTGGCTCTGCGCGATGTCACTGCTGACACCCGCCAATGGCATTTATAACCTGATGTTTCTGGTGCTGCCATGTCTGGCGATTGTAGGCTACCTCGAACAGCATCCCAACCGTAACATCCGCGCATGGCTGTTGCTGGCGACCATGCCCTGCTACCTGCCAATGGTTTCGACACTGGTCGCAAGCGGTCGCGCCCGACGCCTCGGTCTATCACATCCCCGGGCTGGTGCTGGTGTTCACGCCACCGCTGTATGCCTTGGTAGGCTATGTTGCGCTGTTGGTTATGATAGGCAAGAAACGTCAAGCACCACATCATATGTGAGTAAAGCGACCACCAAACGATGACGCTGATCTGGCTTTGCGCCGCCTTTCTCGCCGGAATCGCCACCGCCGATTGGCTCAACCTGCCGCTCACTCCGGCGCTGGTCGTCGCCATCGCCGCGACATCGCTCGGCGTGCTGTGGCGCGGCTCGACCCTGGCGCTCCCGTTCGCCCTGATCGCCGCGTGTGCCTGTGGTGCCGCCCGCATGACCTATGCCCAGCCTGTGACCGACACTAGTACCGTCTGGACGTATGCCGACCGCCAGGTGACGGTGCAGGGAACGATCGCCCAACAACCGGATTGGAGCGATGACCGCCAGGTTGTCGTCATAGCATCCGAGTATCTCGCAGCGAACGGTACGCGTGCGTCCAGTTCATGGACTGGTACGCCTACAAGTTCCGCCCGTACCAGAACTGCGCTACGGGCAGCGTATACGTGCAACAGGCATGCTGATCCAGCCCGCATCCGCAGGGTCGTTCGACTTTCGTGCCTACCTGCGCCGTCAAAGCATCCACGTCTTAATGATCGATCCAACTATCGTCATCGTCGATACCGAACGTCGCACACTATTGGGGTTGCTGCTGAGCGCCAACGACCGTTTACGGGTCACGCTGCAACGGCTACTGCCGGAGCCGCACGCGGGACTGCTGATCGGCATGCTGCTTGGACGACAGAACGCGATCGCGGACGAGGTACGGGATGACTTCCGCTCGACTGGTACCAGCCACCTGCTCGTGATTTCGGGGTGGAACATCAGTGTACTGGCTGGCACGCTCATGGGGCTACTCGGCATGTGCAAGCTCGGGCGGCGTGGTGCTGCCGCGCTCACGTTACCCGTCGTCGCGCTGTATGTGCTGTTCACCGGCGCGTCGCCCGCCGTCGTCCGCGCTGGCATCATGGGCGCGCTGGTGCTGTGGGCGATCCTGGTGGATCGCGAAGCCGATGCCTGGACCAGTCTGCTATTTACCTGTGCGTTGCTCGCGTTGATCGATCCACACGTTCTATGGAATATTGGGTTTCAACTCTCCGTGGCTGGCACCGCCGGACTGCTGGCCTGGTCAGCGCCGATTGAACGCTGGATCACGCGCCGGGGACCTGCCGGAAATCGTGCGGTGTTGGCGTTCGCCCGTTCGCTGGCTCCGACGCTCGCCGCCCTGCTGCTGGTAACGCCCATCGCCGTCTACCAGTTCGGCACCTTGCAAACGATTGCGCCACTGGCGAACGTCATCGTCGCACCCGCTGTGCCACTCGCGATGCTATTTGGCATCCTGGGCGTGGCGGCGGGGACAATCGCGCTGCCGCTCGGTCAACTCGTCGCGCTACTCGCGTGGCCTTTCACCGGTTGGATGGTCCTCACAACGCGCTACCTGGCGTCGATACCCTGGGCGAGCATCGACGTGCCATCGTTCGGCGTGGCATGGGTCTGGGCATGGTATCTGATCGCCGCAGCGTTTGGGTGGTGGCGCGTACGGCCCCGCGACGAGTTCGGAGAAAAGCAGGTTAGCCAGCAAGCGTAACCAGTCGATTCTCGTTGGTCAGTCGTTCGTGGTTAGTGATCCGCGCTCAGACTTGCGTGTCCCACTTCACGACCGCCGATCCCCAGGTCAGGCCGCCGCCACAGGCCGTCATCAGCACGGTGTCGCCGTCGTGCAAGCGTCCTGCTTCCATGGCCTCGCATAAAGCGATCGGGATCGTCGCCGCCGATGTGTTGCCATAGCGGTCGATGTTCACGACGGCTCGCTCCATCGGCAGTTCCAGGCGCTTGGCAACGGCTTCGACCATGCGGAGGTTGGCCTGGTGCGGAACGAGCAGATCTACGTCCGTGACGTTCAATCCTTCCTGTTCCAGCACCTTGAGCGACGAATCGCCCATGGCACGCACGGCATACTTGAAGACCTCGCGGCCTTCCATCTTCATGTACTTGCCTGCCGGAGGCAACGCATCCAGTTCCAGCGGATGCGATGTGCCGCCAGGAACCTGTAGCAACTCGGATGTACCCGCCATCGAGCCAAGGTCGAACGCCAGACCCGCCGGATGGTCGTGTGGTGGCTTGCAATACCACCGCGCCCGCACCGTCACCAAACAAAATGCAGGTATTGCGGTCAGTGTAGTCGATATACTTCGTGAGCATATCGGCACCGATCACCAGCACCGTCTTATACGTGCCTGAGCGGATAAATTGGGTGCCGACGGCGAGCGAATACACAAAGCCGGAGCAGACCGCCTGCACGTCGAACGCCGCGGCGTTGGTCGCGCCGATCTGCGTTTGCACCAGACAGGCCGTGGATGGCATCGGTTGGTCGGGAGAGGACGTGCCGACGACGATCAGATCGACCTGTTCGGCAGTGATTCCGGCGCGTTCCAATGCCTGTTTCGCGGCTGCCGCACCCATGGTCGAGGATGTGTCGTGGGGACCGGCAATATGCCGTTCCCGAATACCGGTGCGCGTCCTGATCCATTCGTCCGAGGTATCAACCATCTTTTCGAGGTCGGCGTTGGTCAGGATTCGCTCCGGCACATACATGCCCCAACCAGTGATCGCGCCATAGTTCATCGCCCTGCTCCCTATCGCATCTATGTGCGATGCCCGCCGCAGATAGATGCGGCATATCGAGCCTCGCTGTGCTGCGTAGTATAGCGTATCCGCGCCCGATCGACGCGAACTGCACGCATAGGTCCACATGGACTAGTGCACACCTGCGAGTCCACCTGCGGTGATCGATCGTCCGTCGTCAGTGGTCCATCCGCAGCAATGATGCGTCCGGCGCGGCGAGCCGCCCGACCAGTTGGGCCAGCACCAACGCGGTTGCACCCCAGACATGATACTCGCCGACCGCGAAATATGGCACCTGCACCGTTGCACCACGCAGCAAGCGATGCTCTGACCGGATCGTGCGTGGATCGGATAACGTCGCCAGCGGTGCCTCGATCACGATAGCGACCTCGGCGGGCGCGGGTGTGAACTGCGGGCGTTGGGTGAGGAACCCAACATACGGCGTGATGCGAAAATTACTGACCGGAATCCAGACCGGCGTGAGCGCGGTAACGATCTCGACCTCGGCGCTGACGATACCGAGTTCTTCCCACGCTTCGCGCAGAGCCGTGCGGTCGAGTGTTTCGTCGTCGGCGTCGAAACCACCGCCCGGTAACGATACCTCGCCCGAATGATGGCGCAGACTGGCCGTCCGCACCGTTAGTGGAATATGCAGATCGCCCCCATCGGGATACAGCAGCACTAACACCGCGCCAATGCGTGGGATCATGCCGACGGGGGCGTCGATCGGACGGGTGGACTGCCCCTGCACGTCGCGTGGCATCAGTAGTTCGCGTGCGAATGCGTCGCGCTCGGCGTTATGCGAGCAAGCGCTCGCGTGCCAGGGCGAAGGTCACCGCGCTATCGCTGTTCTGCTGTCGTTCGACGTCATCCACCAGGCATCCTCTAATTACGTGTAATCTCGATGCGTGCGATGCGTGGACCCTGCATCTCCATCACCTTCAGGATCAGATTGCTCCAGCAATACTTGCTCGCCAACTTGCGGCAAATGGCCCATGCGGTCGAGCATCAGCCCCGCCACAGTTTCATACTCGCCGGTTGGCAATTTCAGCCCCAACTGGTCGTTCGCTACATCAATATGAATCGAGCCATCGACGAGCGTGGTACGTTCGTCGATAACCTCAAAATCGACCTCGGTTGTATCAAGTTCGTCGTCAAGTTCGCCTACGATCTCCTCAACCAGATCTTCCAGGGTCACGATGCCAGCCATCCCACCATATTCATCCACCAGCACAGCCATGCGCACATGTTCGCGCTGCATCGTATGCAGCAGATCGCTGACATGTTTGCTATCGGGGGCGAAAAATGCTGGCCTGATCAGTGGAGCGACCGGCTGGTCATAAGTCTGCGTGCCATCACTTAGCGCGACCAGCAAATCCTTGGCCGAAATCATCCCACGCACATCGTCCACGCCACGCTCACCGAGGACCGGAAAGCGCGTGTGTCCGGTTTCGCGGAAAAGATCGAGAAATTCACGGATCGTCGCCGTTTCCTGGATCGTCGCCGTTTCGGTTCGTGGCACCATCACCTGATACGCCGAGCGCGATCCGAAATCGAAGGCGTTGATCAGCAATTCCTGCTCATCGCGTTCCATCACGCCGCCCGCCGCCGAACTCTGGATCATTAGCCGTAGCTCTTCCAACGTCGGCGGACCGTGATGACCGCTCGAACCATGTACGCCGAACAGCGCCAGGACGATGCCGGTCAGCCAATCCAGGAAGCGGATGACAACACCAAAGATGATGTTGAACCAGCGCAGGGGATGCGCGACGAAGATCGCGGCCTGTTCGGGAACCCGAATCGCCCAGACTTTGGGAGCCTGTTCGCCCAGCACAATATGCAGCGTCGTCACGATGAATAGCGAAGCGGCAACACCAACGGCATGGCTGACGGTGATAGCAAGCGTTTCCGAGCCGTTAAAGACGCCGAACAGGAACTCAACCGCTGCTTCCACCGGCGGCTCGATGATCGTCGCGAAGGTTGGTTCCGCCAGCGCACCAAGCAACAGACTCGCGACCGTGATACCAAACTGGCTCGCTGCGATGTAGCGGTCCAGGTTGTCCTGCATCGCTCGTGCGATCCGCGCCGCGACCGAGCCAGCTTCAGCGAGTTGATCCAGTTTGGAATGTCGCGAACTGACCAATGCGAATTCAGCCGCGACGAAAAACCCGTTGGCGACAACCAGGAAGGCTACCGCCAGCACACGTAGTGTGATCGCTCCCACGCTAATCGGTTCGTTCACGAACTCATAGACCTCAGCGTGCGACGCTCTGCCCGAGTTCCACGGCGTAATTCGTGCCGCGATCCCATGGATAGACCTGGCTCATGCTCGCAAAGAATAAACCGGGTAAGGGCGTTCGTAGCGGCGGAAGATTGCGGCTATGGTTCAGCGGCACGATCGGCTGAGCATACGCTTCACGGTTAAGCCAGCGGGCGCGCACCCAATCCGGCTGGAAGTTCGGGTTGGCCTTACGCAACGATGCGGTCCATTCGTCCATCACGTCGTCAGGCGACATCGTAAAATAGCGATGGTCAGGTGCCAGGTAATCGCCGCAATACACAAGATGATCGCCTCCATAGTGTTCGCGTTCGATCAGGTTGGTATGCTCAACCAACGCCAGGAACGGAAACTCGTCTTTAGGCAGGTTGAGCCAATAGGTGCCATTCGTGATCAATTGCTGCTTCAACGCCAGCACCATCACGACCGCTCCCATAGATTTCAAGGCGCGCAGTTCACTGGTATAGGATGATGGCAGATCGGGCGTGATCTTCGCCAGCAGTCCCGGCGACGAGGCGATCGACTACGCGGTCGAATGTATGTGTAGCGTCGCTCGTGACCGTCCAATTACCATCGGTTCCGCGCACTTCGCGCACGGGCGTGCCGGTCTGAATGGTTCCGCCCAGCTCCTTCACCTTCGCGGCGATGGCGTCGGCGAAATTTTGAAACCCGCCATTGAAGTACCCAAGTTTAGGCGTGCGCGATGCGATACGCGCCCAGAACCAGGCCGCGTTGACCTCAGAAGCATATGGTCCAAACTTGCCGACGAGCAACGGCTCCCATAGTTCCTTGTAGGCACGACGGCCCATCCAGCGCTGCAGGTAGTTTTGAGCGGTTTCCCGTTCGAGTCGTCGCCAGTCCTTGCGAACGCGCAACGCCGCGACGGAGGCTCCGACACGCATCTTGTCGAGCATCGGCAGGTGAGGATATTGCAACACAGGCAATGGACCGTCGAAAGCGTGCGAGCCGTGTTCGGCACACCAGTAGCCCGTTGTCGGCTTGCGGAAGAACACCATGTCGCTAGCACCGATCTGTTCGGCGAGGCCAAGAATGGCATGATCCGAATGAAAGATGTGGTGGTAGAAACGCTCCAGGGACCAATCCCAGTTCGTATCCTTGAAGCCTGAGGCCAAACCGCCAACCTGGGGTGCTGCTTCATAGACCGTCACGCTGATGTCCGGCACGAAGCAGATCGTGTGCTGCGGTCAGACCTGCGAATCCTCCACCGATAACTGCGATGTTCACTTATAGATACCGCCATGCGAGCGCCGCTACTCCGGCGAGAAATCCAATCCCAAATAACCCGACGACCAGCATACTGGATACCGAAGATGAATGCGCTGACGTGGTCGCCACCTCGCTCCGACTTTCGTTGACCGCCGTGCCGATGTCCTTCCAGCGTACGCTTTCACGGCTCATGAAGAACAATCCAAGCAGCGTTACCGGCAACCAGAACGCGACGTGTAGCACGATCGTATAGGCTGCCGCGGTGGTTTCGATGACACCGAAGCTTTTCAGCACCTCGATACCAGGCTTGTCGAAAGTTCCAACATAGCCAGGAGCAGATGGCATCGTCGTAAACAGGTTAACCACAGCCGTCATCAGCATCAAGCACCGGAAACGACACCGTGAACGGAAAGGCATGCATGACGAACCAGTATTTCGTGGTTTCGGTCAGCCAGATCGCCACCGAGGTCACGAAGATCATCAGCACTTCGCGCGGCGAACGCAACGATTGCAGAGCCATGCAGGAACTTCTCTGCGAGCTCGCTGCGCCCGCGTCTCGGAATCGCTCGGGCACCACCCGTCCGATGATGCTGCCAACGATGCGTTGCGTGCGGGGTGGATTCGCCGCAAGCACCAGGAAGACGATCAAGGCGAGAAAGAACAGCGCAGAAAAGCCGATGACCAGCGCACGATAGCCCGACGGTAGCGGCACGAACGGCAAGGTCGCGAAGACGAACACACACATCACCAGACCATCGAACAGCCGTTCAAGCGCGACGGTCGCTAACGATGCCGAGATGCTGACGCCTTCGTTTCGCTTCAGGACATACGAACGAATGAACTCGCCCGCACGTGCCGGATACACGTTGTTGCCCATGTAGCCGATCACGACGATCGGGAACAAACGACGTACCGGAATAACGCGCATATGGCGCAGCATGTAATGCCAGCGCCACGTACGCGCCCATACGGCGGCAAAATATACGACGACGCCTGGAACAAGCCACCAATAATTGGCCTGGCGTAAGGCAGTCCAAAAATCGCCTAGATGAAGACCCGAGACAGTCAAGTACACAAAGATAGCGCTGACCGCGACTCCGAGCCAGAATTTCCAGGAACGCACGCTAGTTTGTTTCCTTGTAACGCTGGTCTTTAAGACCGATGAACGTCATAGCTGAACGTTATTCACAAGCGTCCACGATCGAGGATATGGACCTAGGGATCATAACGATGGCATCCGTGTTTGTCAACAGATATATTGCTATTATAGAACATTCGTGCTACAATTCAACATGAAACAGAGTATAAGCCTAGAAGGAGAGAGTAGTATGGAGCGTCGAATGATCGTTTATAGTCGTGCAACCAAAGATTTCGCGATCTATATGGGTGGCGAACTCGTCGGATATGCACGTTCGTATCTCGATGCCGAAGCTGTGGTGGATCAACTTCATATGGAACGCTTACGTTCCGGCACCGATTTGCGCGTTGCCTAGCAATCGTACGGTGGACCAACCCAACGACAAGGATGCCCGATGGAAATCACTGATCTTCATTTGAACGCAGTTCCAGTCGTGAAAGCTGGCATGCTTATTCGCAAGCCAGCCCCAGAGGTGTACGAAGCGTTCATCGATCCCGCCATTACGTCGCAGTTCTGGTTCAGTAAAGGTAGCGCGCGGCTCGACGCAGACCAACCTGTCCGGTGGGATTGGGAATGGTACGGTGTTTCGGCTACTGTGCGTGTGGTGGCGCTCGACCCCAACCGTTACATCTCCATCGAATGGCCTGGACAGAACGGTCAAGCAACCGTGGAATGGCGCTTTACACCGATGCAGAACGATACGACCTATGTGCAGATCACCAATATGGGCTTCACTGGCGATGGCGATCAGGTTGTCGCCGAAGCGCTCGACAGCATGGGTGGATTTTCGTTTCTATTGGCTGGCTGCAAGGCGTTCCTCGAACACGGCATCCGTTTGAACCTCGTACCCGATCACGTTCCCCCAGGAATGTAGTAGCTCCGCTCAATCCTCCTCATCCCACGGCAGTTTCTTCGGTCGCACGTCCTCGCCGCGTGCGATGCGGTCGCGTCGCCGCTGCCCCCACATACGCCCGATCACCATCAGCAGTTCGTATGGTCCGAGCAGCACGCCGATGATCACCACGATGAGCAGCACGATCGTTTGCCAGTTCGTGTCAAGTACAAACTGCATCGCAGGTAGCAAAACAAGGCTGGTCGCTTGCAACAAGCATGACCAGCCTTGTTCTACGATCTCCAACTCCCACGCCATTCGTTAGCTTCCTGGGGTCGCCCGCCCAACAGCGGTACCGCCACCACCATCGACGATATCATCTGGCTCGTCGGGGGGCGCATGCTGCATATAGGCTTCCTTGAGCGAACCCATGAGCGTCTAACGCTGGTCGTACAAGCGACGTGGCGTGCGCGGCTCGCAACATTCGAGAATGTAGGCGGCCAGCACCGGCATCGCGATAGTTGAGTCGGTATAGCACACGATCGTGTCAGGTAGTTGCTCAGGATCGACCTTACCCCAGGTCATCGCCTCGCTCGGCGTCGCACCCGACAAGCCGCCAGTGTCCGGACGTGCATCCGTGAACTGCACAAAATAGTCGTGTCCCTTTTCGGGAATGCCCATGATCTCCTGAATCTGCGGCTCGGTTTGCAGAATGAAGTTCTTGGGCGAGCCGCCACCGAAGATCACCACCGCCGATTGCCCACCACTACTCTTCGCTCCATGCACGATGGCCGTGGTTTCGTTGACATCAGCCTCAACGTCGAACTGCAACCCGCTACCGCCAAGCTGCATCGCCGCAACGTTCATGCCGATGGTCGAATCGCCGGGTGAGGAGGTGTAGATCGGCACACCCGCTTCGTAGGCCGCACCAAGCACCGAACGATAGGTCGCCCCGAGCGTCTGCTCACGCGCTCGCACGTACTTGCCGAGCTTGTAGTGCAGTTCAGCAGTACTCATACGGTGCTGGAACTCCGGCGCGGCGAGTACGCGACGCAAGAAACGCATCGGATTTGAGCAACACGTCCTGGTCGAACAGAATGTCATAGATGCGGATGATGTTGCGTTCGCGCAGATCGAGGTCGTTGACCATCGGCGATGTGCCGAACAACTCGAAGCCCAGCGAACGATGGATATCATGATACAGGTTCGCGCCCGTCGAAACGATCCAGTCGATGAAGCCGCCATCGATCAGCGGCACCAGCGACGAATAGCCCAGACCAGTGGGCGTGAGCGCCCCCGACAAGCGTGACGCCGACCGTGACTTCTGGCTGCATGACGCGCTGCGCCAGCAACTGGCATGCTTCGCGTAATCGCGCCGCGTTATAGGCGAAAAAGTGATTATCGACCAGATCACGGACCGTCGTGCCTTTGCCTAACGGTTGCGGATCGAGTTTACGACCGTACATTGTTCCTCCTTGATGATCGCCGACGACCGGCGACAGGTCACCACAAATCGCACAAACCTATTTATACACATTCGTGCGCCGCTCCTGCGCATCGCTATCAATGCTCCCTCCACGCGCCGATGAGACACGCATAGAGCATAGCACGAGCCATGACCGCGGCGCACTGACTGAGGGAGATACGCCAGGGCCTGTGCAACGCCCATCCGAAAGCAACCAAACCTTCAAAGATTGTCATGCTTCGCTCCACTCAGCATGACCGTTCTCCGACGTTGCACAAGCTTGTATAAGGTTCGTCCTGACGGCACAGCCCACATGCAAGGGTTGTTCTGTTATGCGGTGGTCTGTGGTAATCCGTCATCCGTCGCCGGTGATCGCAACTGGTAGCTTGCTCCTGCTGTTACGGCGAAACGCATGACGCCGTCACGGGTTTCCGTAGCTATGTCTGGTTGTACCAGCAGCGGTGTCGCCGTGCGAACGGCACATTCACCATCACGGTCGGCGCGAATCGTCGCCGACACCAGCGTTGCGTTGCGCCATTCAAGATCGACCTCGAAGCCACCACGCGCCCGCAACCCCGTGACACGCCCGGTAGGCCATGCCGATGGCAGCGCAGGCAGCAAGCGTAACGTCCCTTCGTGACTTTGTAGTAGCATCTCGGCGATGCCAGCCGTAACGCCAAAGTTGCCGTCGATCTGGAAGGGTGGGTGAGCGTCAAACAAGTTTGGATACACGCCGCCGCGCTCCATCACAACTTCCGTGACATCCACCAGGTTGAGCATGTTACCCAGCATCTTGTAGGCATGATCGCCATCCAACAATCGCGCCCAGAAGTTCACCTTCCAGGCCATTGACCAACCTGTGCCACCATCACCGCGTAGCTCCAGCGTGCGACGGGCAGCGGCAAACAATTCGGTCGTGTCCTCGGTGATCTGCCGCCCTGGATGTAGTGCCAGCAGATGCGAGACATGACGATGTTCGTCGTTGGGATCATCCCAATCCTCACTCCACTCTTGCAGTTGTCCCAACCGCCCTACACGCAACGGACGCAGACGACTGCGTGCACTTTCTAGCCGCGCCCTGAACTCGTCGTCGATATCAAGCACATCCGTCGCCGCGATACAGTTGGTGAATAGGTCGTGAATGAGCGCCATGTCCATGGTCGAACCCATGCTGACGGCAGCAGTCTGCCCGTCGGGCGTCGTAAACTTGTTTTCCGGTGAGGTCGAGGGCGACGTGACCAGCACGCCATCGTGTTCGATCAGCCAGTCCAGGCAGAACAAGGCGGCACCACGCATCAGCGGATAAGCACGGTCGCGTAGGAACGTCGTATCACCGCCGAACTGGTAGTGTTCCCACAGGTGCTGGCAGAGCCAGGGGCCGCTCATAGGCCAGAGTGACCAGACCGGATCGCCGTTGCCATAATCACCGACAGGGGCGCTTTGCCGCCAAAGATCGGCGTTGTGGTGCGCAACCCAGCCATCGCAACCATAGTTGATGCGGGCCGTTTCACGACCCGTCACGCTCAGGTCAGCGATCAGGTCAAACAGCGGCTCATGACATGAGGCAAGGTTCGTCGTTTCCGCGGGCCAATAATTCATCTGCGTGTTGATGTTGATGGTCCAGTTAGAACTCCACGGCGGGCGCATCAGGTCGTTCCAGATGCCCTGAAGATTGGCGGGTTGCGTACCCGCCCGTGAAGATGCAATCAACAGATAGCGACCGTACTGGAACAACAATGTCACAAGTTGCGGATCGTCGCGCTCGCTCCACGCTTTGATACGCTGGTCGGTTGGCAAAAGCGCGGCGTCGGAGGTACCAAGATCGAGTGTAACGCGCCCGAACAGGGCGGCGTGGTCGCGCATATGGGCGTCACGTAGTTCCTCATATGGCAGGGCGAGCGCGGTCTGGAGGTCGGTGGTCGAGCGCCGGGCGGCGTCGACACCATCTGAGCCAGCCGAACGGTCGAAGCCGTTGAAGCTCGTACCAGCCGTCAGCACCAGCGTAACGGCATCAGCAGCAGTAATCCGCAGGCTTTCCGCCGTCGCCTCTACGGTGCCGTTTTCGACGCGTACCTGGAACCGTACGTCGAAATGCATACCATGTCCATCGTAGACGATAGGATCAGCGTCGCGCACGTAGCTTGGGAGCACATGACCGGGGCATTGACCGCGCAAGGCCAGGCCATCCGCAATCGCTTCGGCGGTTGCATGGTGCGGGCTGTCGAGCAGCACACGGAAGGTGAGTTGTCCCGGTTGATCGCAAGTAAGACGCATCACGATCGCCTGATGCGGCTCGCTGGCGAATACCTCGCGGGTGAAGTGTGCATCGCCGACGCGATACCGCACCGTCGCTATGGCCCGGTCGAGTGCGAGATCGCGGGTGTAGTCCTGTGTCTCACCGATATGCTCGAACTGCACACGAAGGTCGCCCAATGGCAAATAGGATTCGGTGAACGGGCCTTGCATACGCTTTGCGAGCGCATCAGCGGCCTCATACTGACCCTCGGCGATCAGACGGCGAACTTCTGGAAGAACCTCATAGGCATCGGGATTGTTCCAATCGCGGGGCCGACCTGACCATAGGGTATCTTCATTAAGTTGCAGATGTTCTTCACTAACACCACCAAATACCATCGCGCCCAGGCGACCATTGCCAACCGGAAGGGCTTCCACCCATCGTGTCGCGGGTTGCTTATACCATAACGCCAGCGCCTCATGTCCGTATCCTAACTTCGTCATTACCCCCACCTTATCGCTAGTCGTTGCTTATACACAACGTTCGGTCCACATAGCTATCGCCATCGATGACAGCATACGATACTATAGATTGTGGACCCACTATGCGTTCCACCTCGGTGAACGCATCTTGCTAGGGGTTACGTACTATTGAATTGTATAAAGGAGGCATCACAGTCGTATGGATGAGGATACCAAGCGCAGACTGCTTTACGGGCTACTCAGTCTGGTACTGGGCGCGATCGCGACCAGGTTAGCGATGTACATCACAAACCGTATCCTGGGCGAGCCAGACGAAGCGTTCTAAAGAGCATCGAGCGCCGAGAACCCGCACACGTACCGTGTGCGGGTTCTCGGCATGAGACTTGCAAAACATGGTCTTTCCTGGAGGATCAGCTATGCAATCTCCGCAACAGGCATCGCCGTTGACGGTTCCTGATAGTCGCCGTTGGATACCACGGCGAATTATTTTGATGACGCTCGCCGTAGTAGCAGTATTAGTAGGGTTTTACCTTCTATACCGTTTTACAAATGTACTTTTTATTGTGTTTGTCGCCGCTGTCCTCGCAACGGCGATGCGTCCCGCGGTGCTTTGGCTGGAACGCCATCGTATTCCCCAGGCAGGGGGCATCTTGCTCATCTATGCCTTGCTGATAGCATTGACCATAGGCGTCGGCGTATCAATGGTTCCTTTGTTAACAGATCAAGGGGCAAACCTGATTGAACACGTACCAACCTACTACCACGATATTCGCGAACAACTCATAGCATCGAATAGCCAACTGCTGACCCGGTTGGGCAGGGAGTTGCCGCAAGAAATGAGCCTGAGTCCGCTCGGTACACAAGCACAGAATAGCCTTGGAGGTCAGACCCAAACGACGGGAGATCAGGCAGACGCGGAACAACCATCACTCGTCAGCCAGGCATTCGGTTATGTACGCTCGATGACTTGGAGTATCTTCGGTGTGCTAGCTGTGTTTCTGATTGCATTTTTCTGGACTCGCGATCGCGACCAGATCATTGGTTCGATGCTACTGATCGTCCCGGTCGACCGGCGCGACGAAGCGCGCGACCTATGGCTGACCGTCGAACAAAAGGTCGGCGGCTATGTCCGGGGTGAAGCATTGCTGATGTTGTCAATTGGCGTCCTTTCAGCAATTGCCTTTCTGATCATTGGCGCTCCTTCAGCCCTACTTATGGCGGTACTCGCGGGACTATTCGAGGCAATTCAGGTGGTCGGGCCGATACTGAGCGGCGCGGTTGCGGTGATCATCACGCTGGCGAACGCTCCAGACAAAGTGATCTGGGTGCTCATCGCCTGTGTGGTAATCCAACAACTAGAAAACGCGGTCCTGGTTCCACGCATTATGGGCAGCGCCGTTGGCGTGAATCCCTTGGTAACACTGCTGGCGATCACGGCATTCGGGAGTCTACTCGGCGTACTTGGCGCGATCCTGGCGATTCCCCTGGCAGCGATCATCCAGGTTTTGCTCGACCATTGGGTATTGAACCGCGAATCACAACCAGCGGTAACGATCGAAGGCCGTGATAAAACGGCGGTCGTACGATATTTGGCTCAAGACCTTGCCCAGGATCTGCGCGATCGCATCCGTGACAAGCCCTCAGACCAGAATCAAAACGACGATTCATTCGAAGAAGAAATGGAAATATTAGTCGGGAATATCGACGAGATGCTGGAACGCCTTGCCGCACCACCCGAACCACCCGCTGTAACAGGGCTACGAGGAGTTACACGATGACCGAGATACGTGTTTCTTATAAGCGCATCATGGGCCTGACAGCGGTGGTCATGACAACGCTGATGGTGTTGTATGTCCTTTATCGCCTTAACGCCGTCGTCTTGCTATTCATACTTTCGGTGATCGTGGCGACGCCGCTCCGCAAAGGCGTCGTGATGTTGGAGGACCGGCGTATTCCGCGTGGCGTGGCGATCCTAGTCTGGTACCTTGTGATCCTTGGGGTGATCGGGCTTGGAATCTATGCGCTTGGAGCACCGCTTACCACGGAACTGCAACAAATCAGCGATACATTTCCAGAAGGATATGATCGCTTCATTAGTCGCTTTCAAAACACCGATACTGGCTGGCAGCAATTCATTGCCCAACGCTTGCCGACGACCGACACCGTTATCGAAAGTCTTGCTAAGGGCGGCGCGACCGATATCGGCTTCCAGATCGCAGGCTTGACGAGCAGCATTTTCAATTTGCTCCTTTCGTTGATCGCCATCCTGACACTCACATTCTATTGGTTGGTCGATCAGGACCGTTTCGAGCGGCTCTGGTTGACACTGCTGCCTGTGCAGGAACGAGCAGTTGCCCGCCATGCGTGGCGTGACATTGAATTCCGCGTTGGTGCATACGTGCGCTCGGAAGCGGCGCAATTCGTCCTCACCATCACACTGTTATGGTTGCTTTTCAACGCACTCGGCATCCCGTATCCCACACTCTTCGCGTTGTTCGCAGGCGTCGTACAACTCATACCATGGGTTGGTTTATTGCTGGCACTGCTTCCGATCGCCATCTTGATTCTAGCAGTTCCCTGGTGGCTAGCACTCCTCACAGCGTTGGTTATCGTCGTCGTTGGGATCTTGATGGAACGTTTGGTAGAGCCAAGGCTCTGCGGCGAGGCGCCGGTTCACCCAATTATTTCGGTCATTGCCCTGATGATCCTGGGCGAAGCAAGTGGCATTCTTGGAATGCTGATCGCGCTACCATTAGCGGCGACGTTGCAAAGCATCCTCAGCGAGATTCTCCGGTCAAATCGCGCCCCGCGTGCGATGTCATCATCGGCTGAAAGTTCCAAGCTCGAGGAAATGCAACGCCGTCTCGATGCTTTACGCACGCGAGTTCCCGAGGACGGTACCGAGCGACACGCCATGGACGGCATGTTGAGCCGCCTACAAGAGTTGATTCAACGTACCGAGGCTATCGCACGCGAACGAGCCACGGCAGCGGAACGTACCCGCATGGCACGCACGACGCCGTTCCAACGGCGTAAGGCATCATAGAAGGAAGAACTGGGGAAAGTGGCAGGCAGTGACGGTGGTGCCGGAGACGGGACTCGAACCCGTACCCCCTTGCGGAGAAGGGTTTTTAAGACCCTCGTGTCTGCCATTCCACCACTCCGGCACTAGGCGATATCATACCAGACCCACGCCATTTCTGCGAACCTACATGCGAGTTTTGTCATAGTAAAATCGAACGCAATTCCCCACTTTCCACCGCATCAACCGAACATGGCTCCACGCAAAGCGCATAGCTACGTGGAGCCATCTATGTGCACGAACGGACGCCCGCCTTTATTCCTCGAAGATGATGCGTTCCGCACCAGCGTACACCCGAAACCGCGGCGCTCTTGCGTAGCCAACGAGTGTCATGTTCCATCGTCGTGCCAACTGCACCGACATCGCCGTCGGCGACGTGCGCGACACCACGATCGGCACGTTCATCTTACGCGCCTTACCAATCATCTCCGACGAGATACGCCCCGAGGTTAGCAGCAGGCGATCTTCGGTTGCCGTCTGACTCAGTAGACACTCACCCCGAATCTTATCTAGCGTGTTATGCCGCCCAACATCTTCGGCGAGGATCATGATGGCTTCGTCTGCGAGCGCAGAGGTATGCACACCACGACTGGTACGATACAGATTGGCCTGATAATCCAGTTCGCGCATAAGCCCCGTGATCTGTGCGGCGCTGACGCGACGGTCCGACACGAGCGGCGGCAGGTCGCCCGATAGATCGTCGAAGGTGATGCCGCCGCCACACCCGGAGGTCAACACACGCCGTTCGGGGCGCTGACGCATGGGCTGTGCCAATCGCACGTCGATTGTGCCGACCGCTTCGGGACACGAGGCGACCACCATCAATTCGTCCAGACCCGCTTCAGGGAAATACTGATAGACCTGATTTTCCTCGACATGCACCTTGAGTCGCCACACGTCACTCAACCGCGCGATAATGCCTTCTGACTGGAGAAAACCGAAGGCCAACGCGTGCAAGCGTACAGGTGAACACATGAACGTCACCAGTTCGCGTCCATCGACGTATAGAATCCAGGGGGTTTCGGCGATCACAGGGCGCTCGACCTGACGCAACACGCTGCCGTCGTAATCGATAAAGTCGAATGTAACCAGGGGTTCGGGCATTGATACTATCCTTCATGGCGACGACCGGGCAATTCATCCACAGGGCTGTGATGAATGCAAGATCGTCACCATTGCTATGATTCAGCACAACACATGCGTGCGTGTTATGCTGTATGAATATCGGCGCTTTGTTGGGAACCATCATAGTACGCGTATGCTCGACGTTTTATTGCTACAACTGCCCGTCCCGAATAACCCACGCGCAAATATTCCACTGGCGGCGGGCTATCTGAAAGCCTATGCCCATCAGCAAGGGTTGCTCGATCGCGTCGCCATCGAGATTATGCCACGTCAAATCGCCGATGCTGGAGGCGACGCCTACATCGTCGACGAGATCGTGCGACGAAACCCCGACGTAATCGGCGTGTCGCTCTACACCTGGAACAGCGAACGGTCGCTTGCCATTGTCGAACAGGCAAAACAACTGCTACCGCAGACGTTGGTGGTGGTTGGCGGTCCCGAAGTCCAGCACGATAACGCCTGGATCGTCGAGCATCCGGTGGTCGATGTCGCCGTAACGGGCGAGGGCGAGCAGACGTTCGTGGCGTTGCTCCGCGGATTGTTGGACGAACGTGACCGGAACGCATCGCTGGACATTCTGCGGCCATGCTGGCTATGTGCAGTCGAAGGCATCGCCCACCGTCACGGCCACGAACGCGTCTGGACGAACAACCGCGTGGGACTCGACGACTTGACGGTGATACCATCGCCGTACCTGCTGGGCTATCTGCCAATCGAAGCGGGCGACATGGCCTTCGTGGAATGTTCACGCTGGTGTCCCTATCGCTGCTCGTTCTGCTTATACGGGCGCAACATGGGCGCGAAACTCGGCAAGCGTTTGTTCCCCTTGGAGCGCGTTGTCGCCGAAGTCGCCTGGGCGCAGGAACACGGGGCGTCGGCGGTGCATTTCGTCGAAGCCAACCTGAACCTGCTGCCATATTTCCGCCAACTTACCGCCGAACTGGAACGCATCAACGCCGACCGGAGCTTGCAGATTTATGCCGAATTGCGCGGCGAACATCTCAGCGACGAAGCGGTAGATCGCCTGGTCCGCGCCGGACTGCACACTGCCGAAGTTGGCCTGCAATCGGCGAACCCCAATGCGCTGCGAGCAGTCGAACGGCGCACGGACCTCCTAAAATGGGCCGCCGGAACGCGCAGGCTGTATGCACGCGGGATCGAGGTGTTCCTTGACGTGATTCTGGGACTGCCCGAAGACGACGAGGCGGGCGTGCTTGGAACGCTCGATTGGATCGCCGAGCAACAACTTGGACCATACGACATCTTCACGCTCCAGGTGCTGCCCGGAACGGCGGTGCGCGAACGCGCCGAACATCACCACCTGGTGTTTCAAGAGCGTCCACCCTATTATATTCTTGGAACCGAACAGCTATCATATGCCGAGCTACGGGCGCTACGATGGGAACTCAAGGAGCGTGCAGGTTTCGATCCGCGTGAAGTCGAGGGCATACCCGAACCGCGTGGCCTCGCCGCCGAGCATGGCGGGTGGTCGTCGCACGCCGCCGACGCCGCGTTGCCGACGCTCCTGGACTACATCAGACTCGATTGCCAGCATGAGCGCGATTGGGAACACCTGGGTCGGCGACTGGCCCGGCACGTCGCCAGCCGCGTCACGCTGCATGTCCGCGATTTCGACGCCGACGTGATACGGCGCATGTGCTGGCCCATCGCCCATGCGAACCCGACGATCTGCTGGGACATCGTACTTGACGGCGATATGCCTGAGCCGAACATCCTGCGAGCGTTACGCGACGAATGGCCTCACACCATCGGATATCTGGACCGTATCGCCGTGTACGAACGAGCGGATCCCGAACCACCCCACGGACAGGCCACGCCAAGGTTTGTCGTCGTCATGCCCTGGGGGACGACGCTCGATCCGTTACGCTACGAAGGCACCGCACGTATCTTCTGGCGGATCGACCCCGCCGATGCCGAACTCCGCGCCATTGCAGCCTACGGCGGCGATGGCATCGTCGTCACGCATCAGGACGCCGAAACACACGCGATGCTCGAACGATGGAGTGCGGAGCACGGCTTCGCGGTGTGGAGCGAAAGCGACGTTACAGGTGAGAACGAGCATACAATCTACTGTGATACGACCTTCGCCACGGCAACGGACCAGACATAAGACTGAAAAGTTCGCGCTAGTTTGCGCGAAAGCGTGATAGACACCGTATCAACAGATAGTTGTCCCAAATACACAGGGCTTGGGTAAAGCCCAGCCGAAAGCAGCCAAATTTCAGACGATTGTCATGCTTCGCTTCACTTAGCATGACCGTTCTCCGACGTTGCACAAGCACTTCCCAACGAAATCAAGCTATTGACATGCATATACTGCTCTGCTAATCTTGATCCATTATGAGACGTATCGAACTTCGAGCAGGATTTAGTTTTGAATTGGGCGGCTTTCGCGGTGCCATACTCGCCGTGAACCATAGGATCGCTGCGCCCAAAACACACACCTTGTAACGAGCATTTGTCGATATTGAAGTGTATGCAACCGTGGGCCAGTGATGGTTCACGGATTTTTTGTGCTTCGCGCAGGACGTGGACCCACTGGCTTCGCGTTTGCCCCGGAGAACAATTCCATGACGATTGTCAGCGTACAGACACATCACTAAATCATACGGCAGCCGCCTGATCATCGGTCCGATCACCTGGACCTTTAACGAAGACGCACGCATCGGGTTGGTTGGCCCGAACGGGGCAGGCAAATCGACCCTCCTGCGTATGATCGGCAACCTCGAACAACCCGACCAGGGCGAAATCGTGAAACGCCGCAAACTACGGGTGTCGTATCTACCCCAGGAAGTCGCGGGCGATGCACGCGGCGTCCTGACGACCGTGATCGCCCATCGACCCGACATCGCCGACCTCGAAGCCCAACTGCACGCCATCGAAGCACAATTCGTCGATCCACTTGTCGTCGGCGACGCCGACCGCTTCGCCGCGCTGCTCGACCAACAAGCCAGGGTGTTGGAACATCTGGACGAACAGGGGGGAGCACGGGTACGCAATCAGGCTATCGCACACCTTCGGGCGCTCGGCATCACCGACGAAGACTTCGAGACGCCAACACATCTGCTCAGTGGCGGTCAGCGTAAACTCGTCGCGCTCGCCGGATGTCTGTTGCAACAACCCGAACTCCTGCTGCTGGACGAGCCGGACACACATCTCGACCTCGAACACAAAGCATTGCTGGAAGCTCTGGTGCGCGATTTTGAAGGTGCTATCGTGCATCGTTTCGCACGACCGCTACCTGCTGGACGAAACCGTGACCGCGATCGTCGAAATTGAAGAACCGCGAACTGCGTGTCTGGGAAGGCAACTATTCAGCCTACGCTGTCGCCAAAGAAATCGGGCTGTTGCGTCAGCAGGAATTATTCGTCTCGCAGCAAAAAGAGATCGCCCGGCTCGAAGAAGCCATCGCCCGCTTCAAGCTGTGGGCGTCGATCACGGTCAACGAGCGCCATGCACGTCAGGCACGGGTCAAGCAGCGCCAGATCGACCGCATGGACAAGGTGGAGCGTCCGGTTCTGCAACGCAAGCAGATGAGCCTACGGCTTAACCCCCATCAGCGTGGCGGGCAAAAGGTGGTAGAACTGCGCGACGCGGGCATGGCCTTCGACGACAACCTGATCCTGCTCGGACTCGACCACACGATCACCAACGGCGAGCGCGTCGGCATCGTGGGACCCAACGGCGCGGGCAAAAGCGTACTTGGGAAGTTGCTGATGGGGCAACTCACGCCGACCTACGGCGAGGTCTGGCGCGGACCAAGCATCGACATCGGCTATTACGCTCAAGGCAGCGAAACGCTCGATCCGAATGCGACGCTGGTCGAAACGATCCGCGCAGTCAAGCCAATGTACGAGGATCAGGCCGTGGCCTTCCTCGGCTCGTTCCTGTTTCCCTATCGCGTCGTCACCCAGAAGGTGCGCACGCTCAGCGGCGGCGAGCGCTCACGGCTGCAACTTGCACGCCTGATGCTGCATGGGTGCTAACTGCCTGATCCTGGACGAGCCGACCAACCATCTCGATATCGCGTCGGCGGAAGTGCTGGAAGGCAGCGCTTAGCGACCTATAGCGGCACCGTGATCGTGATCTCGCACGATCGCTATTTCCTGGATCGTGTCGTCGATCGCACGATCGAGATCGTCGATGGTGGTATCGAACTGTACGGTGGCGGATACAGCGCCTATCTGGAAGAAAAAGCTCGCCGCGCGGCGATGCGCGCGCACGCCGAGGAGAAACGCCAGCGCCGTGAAGAAGAAGAGCGCCAGCGGCGCGAGGCACAGGCGAAGAAGCGACACCGAGCGACAAGCAATAAGCAACAGTCGGCGAAGATACAAGCCACAAACAGGGGACGCGAAGGGTGAGCAACGAACGACGAGGGCAGCATATGCTGCCCTCGTCGTTCGTCCACACCATTGCTGCCTAGCGCCGCTTTGCCCGTGCCTTGGCGGCTCGCAGACGCGCCATCGAATCATCGCGGGGCTACGCGGGCGGTGCTGTGCTCGCCTCGTTCGTGGCACGGCGCGTTTCCTCAGACGACGGTCTTTCGACAACTGGAGCGGACATACGTGGTGCTGGCGTGAGCGGCGCGGCACTGGCGACCTCCGGCGCTGCCTCGGCGGGCAGACGGGCATTCCGCACATTCGCACGGCGTTTGGCGCGTTGCAAGTTGCCCAGCACGGGTGATGTAGCGGGTGCCACGCTCGGTCGCATCCGCCCCATGACCTTCTGCTGTACCGTCGGTGAAATCGCGACGGCGTAGACCCAGGCGGCGCACACCGATATCGAACGGCAGCAACAGCGCCACCAGCAACAGCAGCGGGAACCCGATCTCCTGAGCGCGGCTGACGGCGCTCAGGTTATGCTCGAACACCGTTTCAGAGGAAGTGAGCACCGCGCCGCCAGTGTCGCGGGCGATCAGTTCCAACAACGCCGGATTGCCCGATCGCTGGCGATATTCCGGTGAGTATGGTACGACCAGGCCAATCGTCGCACGTCCCAGCGCTTCTTTGCCACTGGCTGCCGCGAGTTCCAATCAGATACGATCCTGTCGGAGGGCTGGAAAGCGTCGCCTGGTATTGCCCCGGCGCGACCTGTCGCAACGTGATCGTCTCCGTCGTGCCGTCAGGACCGACCAGTCGTCGCGTTCACGGTTGCATCGGTGCGTGGCTGTCCCTCAGCTGTCCTGAAGTTCCGCTGTGATGATCGCCTGGGTGCCTTCGACCCGCGCTTCGGCGCTGAGTAGCGCCGTTATCTTCAGCCGGAACGGTCCAGCCGACGAGTTGCGCCGCGAATCGACCAAATTCATCCCAGGCTACGAGATCGCGACCCCATTTCCCCTTGGTATCACTGGTCCAGGCGACGGTGCGGCCAAGGCCATACTGCCATTGCGCCAGCACCGGATCGCCGTCGGGCGAGCGCAGAATTTCACGTGCGGCGTTCTTAATTTGCGTACCATTGTAGCCATAGAGCGTCGGCCAACCCGCGCCGGTCAGGCCGCGCAGGATCGGCGAATCGCCAGCCAGGGTCGGTACGAACGGCTGCTCGATGATGAACGAGCCAATCGTCTTGATCGTTTCCTCGACGAAGATCTGCGGTACGTCTTCCATCAGCGACGCCGGCATAATAGCGTCCCGCCCCACGCGTTCGCCAGTTGTTCAAGGTAGGGCGCCGAGCCGGCACCCGCCGCGATCGTCGATAGCGTGATGCCTTCGGCACGCAGTTCATCGGCGATATCGGTGTTATCGCCCGCAGTGCTCCAGCCATCGGTCAGCAAGATAACGTGCTTGACCTTCGCATCGGTCTTTTCAAGCGATTGCTTTGGCCGCCAGCAACCCACCACGCACATTTGTCTGACCGTCGGGTGCGACCGGGCGCAGATCGCACTGCTCGATCGCTTCGAGCGATGGCAGCCGTTGCGTTTCGAGCGCCCAGTGTGGAGCACTGTCGAAGGCGACCACACCCAGCTTGTCGTCAGGCTGCAATACTGCGCTGGCCTGGATCACGGCTTCCTTGGCGATATCGACCTTTTGTACTCCGCCCGCCAGTCGGTCGTTGCCCATGTTCGCACCGCTACAATGGCACGCCGCCATCGAGCCAGACTTATCGATCACGAAGACGATCGCGATATCAGGGCGACGCTGTTTATCCTTGACTTCCATGTCGACCGGCAACGCAGCCTCGATTGGCGTTTTGCCCCATCCGCCGACGCCAAAGGTACGGTCGCCGCCGATCATCACCAGGCCACGCCCAAGTTCGCGCACGTAGGCCGGAAGCGTTTCCATAGCGCGTGCCGGAATCGCACCAGCATGGACGTTGAGCAAGACCACCGAATCGTAGCCGCCCAGATCGGCGAGCGCCACGGGCATCGCCTGTGCCGCGACAACCGTCGGATTCATACGGGCGCTACGTAATCGCCGCCGCTAAATTGTCTGCATCGCCCGCCGCACCTTCGACCAAGCAACACACGCGGCTCGCCCTGGATATCGATCAGCGCAGCGGCTATGTTGTTCTGAGCGCGGGTATCGCCGTCGGCGACGATTTCAGCCTGATAGCGCACGAAGCCATCGGCGTTGGCTTCGAAAGGATAGCTAAAGGTCTGACGTCCGGCTCGCAGTTGCACGCGCTGCTCGCTCACGACTTCGGAGCCTGCCTAGAATACGCAGGACGTTGCGGGACCAGCGATGGTCGATTCGACCACGACTTCAAGGTTGACCGTCTGCCCCTTACGAACCTGAGCGGGCGCACGCAAATCGGATACCTGCACTATATCGTTCATTTCAGCTTGATCGAGCGAACAACTTCGACCGGCACACCGCGTGCGGCCGCGAGTTCGATCGCGTTCCGCACATCACCCGCGTTCTCGCCGCCATCACTCAGCAGCACGATGCGTTTCTGGGTGTCGGCGGGCAACATCGCCAGGCCCAGGCTGATGGCTTCGCCCAGGTTCGTGCGTGCCGCGACCGGAACCGACAGCAGACGGCGCAGACCTTTTTCTGCCGAAGGAGCGCGTTCCACCAGTGCGTTTTCGCCGAACACGACGATGGCCGCCCGGTCGCTGTCAGGCATCGTTTGCAGCGCATCACGCACGAATTGTTCGGCGCGTGCGCGCGCTTCGGGACCGACCGAGTCCGAACTATCGACCAGGAAGATCGTCGTGAGTTGATCGACCCGCCGCACCACTTGCGTTCCCGCGATGCTGCCGATCAAAGCAACCAACAGAGCGGTACGCAGGATGAGGCTAGCCCAGAAACGTCCGCGCGATAAACGGCGCGGCGTTGCGAGCGCGAGCGCCCATAACGGTAGGAGCAGGAGTCAACAGCAATAATGCTGCGGGATAAATAAAGGATAAATACATGCTCATCCGATCGAGGTGAGCGATGTACAACAGCCTTGCTCATGCTTCAGCGCCGCCGTTGAGACGGCTGTTCCGGCACAGTGCGACGGGCTGAACGCCAGGACGGTCGCGCTGGCATGGGCGCGGCATCGCCTTCCGGTGTTGCTGGCTGTTCACTAGACGACGGACGGACCGTTAGAAGTTCCACCGCCGGAGAGTGACAGTTGCCTGAATCGGTGCGACGCCATCAGGCGCGGCATTGTCGGCTTGCGCGCCCGCAAGAGCGCTTCGGCACGGCGCAACGCGGCACTCGACTGCGAATTGTGCGGACCGACGAGAGCGCAGAGCTTGTCGAAGCACCGCTGGAACAACCATGCGTGGGAACGAGCAGTCGCCGAATCGCGATGTCGATCGGCCACAGCAGCACAGCGATCCAGAGCAACCACCAGGTGATCGGAGCAACCATGCGTGCAGCGGACTTTGACCGCACGAACGCATCTGATGCCGGAAAATCGACCCTGCCGCCCGTCGCGTCCGCGAGCGCTTTCAACAGCCCCGGATTGCCATCACGGTTGCAAGTATTCGACGGACGATGGCACAATCGCGCCGCCCGTCGCCAGTAACTGCGCCGTGCCGTCGGCATCACTCGTCGTCACCTGCACGCGATACACACCAGCATCGGGCATCGGCACGCTACCGCGGATACACCCCCGGTTCGCGCTCGATCAACGGCACATCGATCACAACGTTATCAGGACCAAGCAGTCGTCCGGCAGGGCGCGCCGCTCGGTTGTCGCTGTCGGCACGTAACTCGACCACCACCGACGAGCCCGCCAGCGATGTACTGACCTCGTAGCCATCGACGATCGACGGCTGAATCAGGGCATCGACAAGCTGGCTGCTGAAACGCCCGAACCCCTGCCAGCCGACCCAATCCTTTGCCCAGCGTCCTTCCATATCAGGCGTCCATGCTGCCGCACGTCCCAGTCCATACTGCCAGACCGCCAGTACGGATCGCCAGTCGGCGTCGCAAGCGCGACCTGCGCGGTTCGCGGGGGTGACAGCGTTATAGCCGTAGAGTTGCGGCACTTCGCGCAGTTCGTTGACGGCCGCCGCCGCCGGACCGAGCGGGTCCGCCAATCGCGGCGTAAAGGTTTCCTCAACGATGCCGCGTCGTGCGATACGTACGGTTTCATCGAAGAACAATCGCGGAATGTCGTTGTAGTTCAGCGCCTCGTAGAAGCGCCCACCCGTGAGCGGGGCGACATCACGCAGATGGGTATCATAGCCGTCGCCAACGCCGACCGTGGAAAGAGTGATACCATCGTCGCGTAGTCGTTCGACCACATCATCATAGTTCTGGTCGGCTTGTCCGTCGGTGAGCAACACGACATGCTTGATCTTGGCCTCGGTACCCTCCAGCGCTCCGGCCGCAAGTTCGAGCCCGGGACGCAGAGTTGGTGCCGCCGCCCTCGCTCACACTGGAAACACTGTGCAGAAATTCATCCGTGGTCGGGCTTCGGTTGCAGGTCGATGACCCACTGCGCGGATTCATCGAACATCACCAACCCCACCTTATCGTTGTCTTCCAGCGCGGCGTATGCTTGCGCCACACCTTCTTTCGCCAGATTCAGCTTATCGCCCGACATCGAGCCAGAACGGTCGATCACCATCACCAGCGCGACATCAGGGCGCATTTCGGCTCCGCGTGTACGCATGGTGACAGGCAACGCGGTTTCGACTGGCGTATCGAGATAACCACCAGCCGCATAGCTGTCTTCGCCGCCAACCATCATCAAGCGCATGCCCGAGTTCGCGCACGTAGGTAGGCAGCAACCGGGCCCAGGCTTCTGGCAGCGTGCGATAGGGCGTATCGACCAGCACGACCGCGTCGAACGCATCCAGTGCCACCAGCGATTGCGGCAACGCGCCGGAGTCGCTCGACAGTCGACCGTCAGGCCAGCACGTTCGAGCGCGGTCGCGAGATTCGAGGCGCGACCGGGCGCACCTTCGATCAGCAGCACCCGTGGCGGTCCAATCACTTCGGTAAAGCCGAACGCGACATTGTTCGCACCCACGCCGTCACCAGCAGCCTCGACACGTACTTCCCAGGTATGAAAGCCGCTGGGGGCGACCGCCGATAGCGGAACGCGCGTGATGCCGGCCTGTAGTTCGACGGTCGTATCGAGCACCAGTTGACGATCGCGCAGCAAGCGCAACCGTGCCGGCTCCGGCGTTGGCGCTGCGCACCTGCACCATCAGGCGCACGTTCTGCCCTTCACGTGCCGAGCCGGGGGCTTCGAGCGCCTCGACCGATACATCGTCCTCCGGCGCGGGACCGATCAGTGACACCGTTTCGATGGGGATACGCGGCAGCCTGTGCTTGCAGCGCCGCTTCGAGTGCGGTGGGCGAGGTTTCCGCGCCGTCCGACAGCAACATGATGCGTCGACGTGAATCGGCGGGAAGCGCTGCCATACCAAGTTGAAGCGCTCGTCCGATATCGGTGGCGCTGCCGTCCGGCACCTGCGTGATCCGCACCAGCGCTCTGATCAGGGGATGGCGGACGCTCCACGAAGGCGTTTTCTCCAAAGACCACAACGCTGGCGCGGTCACCTTCGGGCATACGCCGCAGAGCATCGGCGATATAGGTCTCGCCCTTGGCACGTGCGGCGGGGAGATCGAGTCGGAACTGTCGAGGATAAAAACGGTGGTCATTGCAGGAGCGGCGCGTACCAATTGCGTGCCCGCCAGCGCCAGCACCAGAGCCGCCAGGATCACGGTGCGAATCAGCAGCGAAGTCCAGACACGCCACGCGGCGACGGCTCGCCCTCGCGTGCTCGCACGCACGATCATGCGTCCCGCGATCGCGATACCCCAAAGCGGTATGAGTAGCAGCAACAGGAACAGCAACGCAGGTTGGACGAACGACAGGCCCATGCTCACATCATACCCTGCTACCAGGGCCAGCGCCAACTTGCGTGTTTAGTTGTTTGTTACAGTCATAGTCGCCCACGGTGAGGTGAAAGACGCAGCCGGGTTGGGTTTCAATGGCGATCCGCAACGCGGTCATCGGTTCGGCGCTCGCCACGCGAGCGAGTTCTTCTCCCGCTATCGAGGCGACGAGTTCGGTGCCGTTCCATACGAATTGCACCGCTGTTGGCGTGTATAAGGGGAATCCCGTGCCACTGCCGTCGATGAGTTCGTCGTCGAGGGCGAAATCGACCCAAGGGTAGCCTTCGCCGGGACCGACGCGCATCTGGAAATCGCGCCCATCGCCCAGCATCGTGTGGAAGATCGAGCCGCCAGGAGCGTGGCCTTTGGACCAATGCAGAGTGAGGGTAAAGGAGATTTCCTTGGCGGGTGCCAGGTCGCTGGCGCGTCCCGTCACGCTCGACGACACCGCCACACGCGCCTGGTCGTCGGTGACACGCAGATGCAGCACACCGCCCGTATCGTAAATCGTACGGGCGTCCGTGGCGGCGAGCCATCGATAGGCGCTGGCAGGTGACGCGGCAAGGAGCGGCGCGAACGTGGGGCGGTCGATCAAGATCTCGGACACCCAGGCCACCTCACCCTTGATCGACGACCCCTGCGCGGCCTGATCGGTCAAATCGACCAGATACCAGCCCTCGCTCACCCCCAAGACATTCACAACATCGCCATCATGCACAGTGCCGACGATGGCGCTCTCGATGGTCGGGGTTGAGGCGCACGTTCCCGACGGCGACGCGAACGGTGCTGGTGATGGCAGTGGTAGCCTTAGCGACACTTGCGGCACGTTGCAGGAACAATTGTCCGTTGGTCGCCGAAATCTCGACCGCAAGCCCATCGTCTGAACGATTTGTAGGTGGGTCAGGCTCGGTCGAGTCAACGATCATCAAGGGATGCGAACCGAGACAGAGCGCGCGGACATATCAAGATGGTTCGCTCACAACAAGCAGTGGAGGCGCATCATCAGATAGTTGCGTCACGAGCGCGTGCGATAGAGCGGAACGCCCAACGACAATATGATCACGACGATCAGGATCGCTCCACCCCAACCCGGCCTCAGATCGAAGGCATCAATATTTTGTTTGTTCTGCGATGGACATCGAGGTGCATACGCATTCCACCCTCGCCCGAAGCTCGGCGTTTATGGCGGTGGTACGCCACCATAATTATAGCGCACAAACTATCGCGCCTTGGTTAGACACTGGTCCATCAGTTCGTGCTAGGCACTTCGTTGGGGTACGCGAACGACGCCAGCGTTGGCGCAACAGCGCGATGGCGGGGCGTTGATATACCAGCCATTCCACTACCAGCACCACTAATCCAATCGCCGCCAGCCAGCGCCAGAACTCCGAACGACCGTTGCGCTCGGTGGTGACGGCGACGGCCTGACCACTATCCTGCACGATCGCGAGTTGACGCAACGGCGCGACACGCGATTCAGCCGGAGTTTTGCAGGTTGACCGCGACCGCACGTTCGAGTGCAGGAGCGCCGGGACGCACGATCTCGATGCTGTACACGCCCAGCGCGTCGGTATTCGCGAACACCGCCTGTCCGTTCGCGGGCTGTAACTGTACGGTCGAGCCATCGGGCAGCGTGACCCGCACCGCCGAAGCGTCCGGCGGCACCGGAACCACCAACGGTTGCCCCGGCTGAAGCTGTGCTGTTCCACCGCTTTGTCCCGGCGCGAGGTAGCCATTAGGTTCGACAGCAGCAGCGGGAACGCTACCTGAAGCGGCAAATCCGACTCGTACAGAGCGCGAAGCCCAGGATCGCGATACGTCGTCCGCCTTCCTCTCCCGCAAGCAAGATCGGCCCGCCATCGCTGTCGATAACCGTCCGCGCCCAGATCGGCTTCGGTATTTGAGCGGCACGCAGGACGTTAATCTCCGCGACCGATATATTCTGGAGCAACGCGTCGCCACCCGCCACCGGACGCAACCCCGGATATTCCAACTCCCCTGTTACGGAAAACAACGCCGACGAGCGGATCGGTCCGATGAACAGCAGGTTGCCCGCTGGTAGCGGGTCCGGCACGACGCCATCGAGGACGGTCAGCGCGACCGTATCAGTAAAGCTCGTCGTTGAGGTCGGCACACGGGTCACGGTAAGCCCTGGCAGCGTCGCGAATCCGGCTTCCAGGAAGCGGTTACCGTCCGAAACGATCCGCACCTTGGCGCGTTCCGTGGTGCCGCCCACCGCCCACGCCCGGTCATCGGTCGGCAGTGTGTCGGTTCCTTCCAGCCGTGCGGTCGCCCGTTGCACCGATGCGGCAACATCGGCGACAATTGACTGATCGCTGCCGGGATCGATTTGTAACTCATAGACGTTGAACAGTTGACCGTCCAGTTCGACGATCAGACGGCGCGTGACAGGGGCCGTGCCGTAGTTGGTCGCCTGGATGAACAGTTGTTGGCCGCCTGCACCCGGTTGCAGCACGAACGCCGAGATCGCGACGTTTTCCGCGCTGGTACCGACCGGGAAGAAGCGCACACGTCCTGGCACCCGCGCCTGCTCGGGAACCGTTACCTGCCCGTCCGAGATGATCGCAACATCCGAATCGGCCTCGCGTGCAGCCAACGCACTGGCGAGCGCGAGCGCCTGACTCAGATCGGAGCCACCACCATTGCGAAGTTCGATGCCATTGATTGCAGCACGCAACTCGCGCGGATCGGATGACGCCGATGCCGGAACTTCCATCGTGCCGCCGAAAGCGATCACGGTCGCACGCCCGTTGTCGGGCAGTTGGTCCACCAACCGTAAGGCTTCGCGCTTCGCCGCCGCCAAGCGTTCACCACCAACATCAGTCGCGGCCATGCTGCCGGAGCGGTCGATCATCAGAATCAGGTTGCGGCCCGCGATGCCCGTCGTGCGAATAAACGGACGTGCCAGGGCAAAGATCAAGAGGAACAATAGCAGCAGTTGCAGCAACAGCAGCAAGTTGCGCCGCAACTTCTGCCAGGGCGCGTTCGCTTCCACGTCGCGTACCATGCGCTGCCATAAGAATGTCGAAGATACGGTACGTTCTTCACGTCGCAGTTTTAGCAGATACATCGCGATAATAACGGGCGCGAGGATGGCAAGAGCGAGCGCACCAGGAGCAAGTAAATTCATGACGACTCTTTATATTGCGGTCAAAGGAACGCAGAAACAGCGACCTATCGCTTCAATTATAGTGAATAGACGCTGGTCCACGCCGAAAGTTCCCGTAGTATTGTACGTGGAATCGGCGAGGTACACAGTATCATGCCATGTCTGAACACCACTCCACGCACCGCGCAGTAGCATTCTTATGACAACAGCACTATGGTCGGCACGTTCCCTCACCGTGACAGGAAACCCAGGCGCTGCCGTGTGTACATACCTGCTGTCACTCCTGTTTGGAATTCAATCTTTGGTATACTAGCAATCAGTGAATACTTCGTGCTTATTTTCCATTTCGAACACCTTCCTGGCCTAATTGTGCGGTCCTGGATCGCGCTCCTGTTACTGGCAATTGGTATCATCATGCTTGTCGTCGGACCGCCGCTCATGCGCGTTGTGATCGCGGGCGCGATGCTGCTTGCACCCGGCTGGTTGCTGTGGTCCTGGTTGGGCAAGGCTGTGCGTCTGCCCGCGCTGGCGCATATCGGCGTGATCATCGGGCTGAGCCTGAGCGTGATTCCACTCGTCTTTTTGTGGCTCAATCTGGTCGGCATCTCGCTTCCGGCGGTTTCGCTGCGCCTCGCAGCAGGCATCGCCAGCGGCATCGCCATATGGCATCTTGTACGCCGAACCAATAGTGACGAGCAACGCTTTTCGCTCGCCCCGGTCGAAGGCGCGGCTGTTATACCCGCACGAGGCCCCCGGCGACACGTTCCCCTGTGGCTGATGGTGGGCCTCGGTGCGGTCGCGCTCACGACATTTGGACTACGGTTGTACCAGATTCGCGACATCGTACTGCCGTTATGGGTCGATTCGGTTCACCATGCGTTGCTGATTCGGATCGTCGGCGAAACAGGTCGAATTCCGACAACGCTGCTACCCTACGTCGAAGTCGAGCATCTGGTCTACCACTGGGGCTACCATGTCATCGCCGCCACCTGGCGTTCACTCACCAGCCTGCCGATTCCCGTCTTGATGCTCCTGAGCGGACAACTTATCAGTGTCCTGCATGTGTTCGGCGCGTACACGCTGGGGGCATATCTCACACGGTCACCGTTGAGCGGGCTGTTCGCGGGATTGATCGTAGGGTTATTGTCGCTCATGCCAGCCTATTATGTCACCTGGGGCAGATACACCCAACTGACCGGATTATTGCTACTTCCCGCCCTGATTGTGCTTTCGTGTGTGGTGGTCGAGCAACCGCGCCTATCATGTGGCACGCTGACGCTGGCAGCGGTCGCGGTCGCAGGACTGATCCTGATCCATTATCGCGTGCTGGTGTTCTACGCGGCCTTCATGTTGCCGTGGAGCCTCCTGTTCGCCATCGCGAACCCGCGTCGTATTCCACAGGCGCTGGGGCGACTGGTGTTACTCGCCCTGATGGGTCTGCTGTTCGCCGCGCCATGGGTCTACGAGATCGCCAAGGAAGTGCTGGTGCCGCTGGCGCGACAACCAGGTGCTTTGGCGGGAGCGGACAGTTATAACAACATCGACCCTACGCTGCTGTGGACAACCAACAGCTACGGCCTTTTCACCGTCGCCGCGAGTGGCCTTGTGGCGGCGTTCGTGTTGTTGCGCTGGCGCGTCATCGCCGTCGCAGGGTGGATAGCGACGATGGCACTGGTCGCTAATCCGGGCATTGTCGGCCTTCCAGCATCCTGGTTCATTAACAACCATTCCGTCCTGATCACGTTGTTTCTGCCCATCAGCGTCCTCGCCGCATTTGGCGCTCGCCAACTCATCGCCGTACTCGACGCCCTGATGCGACGGCGACGACGCTGGCTGTTACAGGTGGCGGTCGCGTGTGCCGTGATTGGCCTCGCCGCGCGCGGTACGTGGCAGTTCCGCGATGTCGTCAACCAGGGAACCGTGCTGGCGGCAGCAGCCGACCTTGCGGCGCTCGATTGGGTCGACGCTCATACACCCACCGATGCACGCTTTTTGATCAACGCCGCACCGTGGCTCAATCAAGCGTATCGCGGCACCGACGCAGGCTGGTGGTTGTTGCCGCTCGATGGGCGTTGGACCAGCACTCCCCCTGCCCTTTATGATTACGGTAGCCCGGAATACGTCACGCGGGTGGCGCACCGTAGCAATGTCGTCGCATCGCTGCAACCAAGCGATGAACCAAAACTCGATGCGCTGGTTCGTGAGAACAACATCGATTATGTATTCATCGGCGCAAAAGGCGGTCCGATCAAAGCCGATATGTTGTGGGGAAGGCCACAGTACGAAGCGGTATACGATCAAGATGGCGTCATCATTTTCGCGGTGCATCCTTAAATGCCGTCGGGGAGGCTATAATTAACGCACGTACAATGACAAGCGACACAACCAAGCAAGGGAACGCTCGGCGATGAGTACCGACCTCCGACAACTGAGCGAGCGGGAGATCGAGATCCTACGCCTCGTATCGAGTGGGCTATCGAACCAGCAGATCGCTGGGCAACTCGGCATCAGCGCAAACACGGTGAAGGTGCATCTTCGCAACATCTTTTCCAAGATCGGTGCTGCCTCGCGCACGGAAGCGACGCTATACGCCGTTCGCACCGGACTGGTGACGATTAGCACTACCGCGACGCCCGGTGTGGATGATGCCGTTCTCATACCGGAGCCCGAGGAACCTTTACACCAGGAGTTGTCATCGCTGATCCTGGAGGAGCCGCCTGCCGAGCAAGCGTCATCCCCCGATGAACCGGAACCGACGACCGTTTCCATCGAAAGTGACAAACTCACGCCGACCGAGCGGGCGGCCGCCCAACATGACGTTGTAGCTGCGACACTCGCCACGTCACGGCTGCAGGACACACGCGGTTTTCGCCTGGTGTTGCTGCTCGTACTGGCTCTCACGCTTGGTGGCGGCATCGTCGGCGCAGTCTGGGCTAACTCGCGACCCGATACCACGGTCACGCCAACGAATGGAACGACGATGCCGACGAACACCGAACGTTCGCGCTGGCAAGACCTTCCTCCGGCAACCGAGAAGCGTGCGGCGTTCGCCATCGCCACGGTCAATGACGTGATCTATGCCATCGCTGGCGAGAACGAGAGCGGGATTTTGAGCAGCGTCGCACGCTTCGATCCGCAGTTTTCAACCTGGACCACGCTTTCGAGCAAACCCACAGCGGTTGCCGATGTCCATGCCGTCGTGCTGGGCGGACGTATCTATGTCCCTGGCGGTCGATTGTCCACCGATCCCGCAGACATCTCCCGCACCTTCGAGCGCTACGATCCGCGCTCTGAAAGCTGGGAAAAGCTGCCCGATCTGCCGCAACCGCGCTCCGCGTATGCGCTCGCCGCACTGGAAGGCAAGCTGTATGTGTTTGGCGGTTGGGATGGCACATCCTACCGGGCAGAGGTATTCGCCTACGACCCCGACGCCGACAAGTGGAGTGAGCAGACGGCAATGCCAACCGCGCGAGCTTTCGCGGGTGCCGCTGTTGTCGATAACAGCGTATATGTACTGGGCGGCGTGAATGACACCGGCGAACTTAACAACAACGAATCGTATGCTCCTGCTCAGGAAGGCGCACAGCCATGGATACGCCACGCGCCGATGCCCGAAGCCCGCAGCCACTTTGGAGCCGCCGCCGCGTTAACGATTATCCATGTCATCGGCGGCACGAACGGCGATCTGCAACCCTTGAAGTACAATGTTCGGACTGATAATTGGCAAACCTTCGCCGCGGCACCTATCGCGGTCGGTAGCCAACCCGGTGTTGTGCTGCTCGAAACCAGCATCGTCAGTATGGGTGGAATGCCGTCTGCTGACACCTATGCGTACGACATGCAAAGCTATCAGGCGTTGTTCACAACCGTACTACCATAAAGGATGAGCATGAAGTCAACGCCACCACTGGTGTATCTGGTGGTCCTGAATTGGAACGGTTATGCCGACACGCACGAGTGTTTAGTTTCGCTCGCTGACCTCGCCTATAGCAACTATCGCGTGCTGGTCGTCGACAACGCCTCGGTAGATGATAGTCCGCAACGTATCGCCCGCGAGCATCCCGAAGCCGAACTGGTGATCCTGCCCATCAATCAGGGTATCGCGACCGGATATAATCGTGGCATCGAGGTCGCTCTGAAACAAGGTGCCGACTATATCATCGTGATGAACAATGACCTCGCTTGCGATCCGGCGTTCGTCGCACACATGCTTTCTGTCGCCCAGTCATCACCGCGCTGTGGCATCGTCATGCCCAAAATTTACTACTACGAAGCACCGACGACGATCTGGTCCGCCGGCGCATATGCGCGGTGGATGCCAACGAATATCGTGCTACGTGGGCGCGTGCAGCCTGATGGTCCACAGTACGATAGCGTCGTACCGCTCCAATTTGCCCCTAGTTGCTGTCTGTTATTGACACGCGACCTCTGCGAACATCTGCTGTTCGATGAACATTACTACTTTTATTATGATGACTGGGATTTCTGCAAGGCCGCACGCGACCTCGGGTATACGTTGATGTTCGCACCAGCGGCACACCTCTGGCACAAGGTTTCGCGGGCGACACAAAACAGCCCCAAGTCATTGCGCTGGTGGAAGATTTTGGGACAAAGCTGCGCGCGCTACCACCGCAAGCACCATTCGTTGCCGCTGCTCGCACTCTATGTAAGCTGGGTGATGCTACGCGAAACCATTAAAGGGAAACCCAGGAGTCTGCCTACGTTCCTGGGTGGGATCTGGAGCGGACTGCAAGCCCAGACGATAGACGATATGCGTCCCGGATGGAGTAGCTAGCATGGCGCAACGCTCTGTCGATGGAAGCGGCACCCTGTGAAGTGTGTAGGAGCGAGGAACGGCGACCGATCGCGTCCCGTACCGATCTTTTTCTGGGCGGCGATACGTTGTTCTCGATGGTCGAGTGCCTGCACTGTGGCGCGATCTACCAGCATCCCCGTCCCGCGCCGGAATCGATGGCGCAGTTCTACCCATCGGACTACCAGCAATACACACCGAGCGTTCAGGCAGAGCCATGGATACGGCGCATCGATCGCCGTTATGGCCTGCGGAAACGCTGTAATGTCGTCACACGCCATGTCAAACAAGGCCGGTTGCTCGATGTGGGGTGCGCGACAGGTGATTTCTTATCCGAGATGAAGCATCAACCGGGCTGGACCGTCGCCGGAATCGAGCCAAGCGTGCATGCGGCGAAGTACGCCCGGGACGCTGTTGGCGTTCCTATCGCCAGCGGAACGCTCAATGATGCTCCGTTCGCACCAGCATCCTTCGACGCGATCACGATGTGGGACGTACTGGAGCATGTCTACGATCCACGTTCGGTTATCGCCGAAAGCGTCCGCCTCTTGCGTCCGGGGGTGTGCTGGTGATCAATCATCCCAATCTTGACAGCATTGATCGGCGCATCTTCGGACGCTTATGGTTGGGCTACGAGCTACCCCGCCACCTTTATCTATTTCCGACTGTTCTCCTGCGCGATCTCATGAGCGAGTACGGTTTACGCGAAGTGGAGCGTCGGTGCTTGTACGGCAGTCACGCGGCGACTGCGACCAGTATCACCCTGGTCGCGAAAACCAGGCCAACGCTACGCCCATACGAGGAAACGATTCGGCGAATTGTGTTCGGCAAACCAATGCGGATCGCCAGCCTGCCATATTTCAACATCACCGACCGTTCGGGCAGAGGCTCCAACGTCACGGTCGTGTTTCAGAAGGCGCGTTAGATGCACAAAATCCAACCCGGTACTGTCAAATCGAGCGAGTGGCGACGCAACGTCATAGCCCGGTTGCAGCGTCTACGTGTCCTCCTCTCGTCGCCAGTCATGCGACGGGTGTGGCAAGTGCTCACCGTGCTTTCCCTTGTCGCCGCATTGTTGAGCACGGTATATCTCTGGGAACAACTGGAAGCTGGCATCATTCATTTCACGCCCGCGTATCTGGTCCTCGCCCTGGTGATCTACGTCATCACCTATATCCAGCGATTATACGGCTGGCAAGCGACTGCGACCTATTTCTTCGGGAAGCTTTCCCTACGTGATAACGCCGAAGCAGCAGCCGCCAGTACACTGCTCAAATTTTTGCCGACTGTCGCGTGGTATATCGCGAATCGTGTTCATTTCTATACACGTCGCGATATACCGCGTCGTGCCGTGATCGCCGCATCGCTTTTTGAACTGGTCGCGATGACCGCATCAGGCGCGTTGTTGTACGGCATCTACTGGCTCACGCGCCATGCCTCATGGGGAACCTTCCTGGTCGTTGCAGTAATAGTTGGTGCCACAATCGCCTTAAGCCGTCCGAGTGGAGCCCTGCGTACCTGGTGGAACGACCGCATCATCAGCAATATTGTCGTCCCAAACCGCCAGGGAAATCAACAGCGCTTGCTATGGTTCGCCTTTCTGTGGTACGGCAGTAGTTGGGTGTTGAGCTTCGCGTTCTTCTGGACAATGTGCGGTGTCCTGATTCCACTGCGTGTGCAGGACATCGATCCACTGCTCGATGCCTGGCTGCTTTCCAACCTGGTCAATAACCTGCTCAGCTTCACGCTTGGTGCGGTCCCGATTGCACGCGAAGTGACGCTTTCGGTCATGCTGGCGCAAACATGGCCCTGGCCCGTCGCGATCGCGGCTGTCGCACTGGTGAAGCTTTATTTCACCTTTGGCGACATCGTATGCAGCGCCGTCGTGTTAGCATGGGCCTATTTCGTTCCAAGGAAGTCTGATGCTTGAATTTGTCGGCGTGTTACCAGCAGCCGGACAGGGTTCACGGCTCGCCCCCATTCCAACCAGTAAAGAGATCATGCCGCTTGGATTCCAGCGCGACGAGCGCGACAATCATCAGGCATGGCGTCCGATCACCCCGATCGAGCATCATCTGCGAGCGCTCAAACAAGCGGGAGCCACACGTTGTGTCGTGGTCATCAGCACCGCGAAGTCGGACATCGTGCGCTATCTGGGAAGTGGAGAACGCTTTGGCCTGTCACTCGCATATGTTGTCGCGCCACCCCACAATGTACCGCCCTTGCACGGTATGCCCTTTTCGCTTGACCTTGCGCGTGCATGGGTTGGCGACGCGACCACACTGTTTGCGATGCCCGACACCGTGATCGTTCCACGTTCAACGATGCATCATCTTGCCCAATACCACACCAACGAAGATGCCGATGTAACGCTTGGACTGTTTCCGACCACAACGCCATCGAAGTTCGGCATGGTTGCCCTGGATGAACAGGGACGACCGACCCACTTCGTGGACAAACCGACAACGACCGACCTTCGATTGATGTGGGGACTTGCCGCATGGTCGCCACGATTCAGCGCCTTCCTCCACACATTTTTGAGCGAAATCGAGCGCCAACCCGGCACCGAGATCGTTTTGAGCGATGTGTTTGCGGCGGCGACACAGCACCTCCAGGTGCGAGCTTGCGTGTTCGAGCAGGCTCGATATTACGATATTGGCACCCCGGCAGATTTTCAAAGCCTGATGATCGAACTGGCAGCCCTTCAAAATGTTTAAGGCATTACAAAGCCATATAATTTCTATTAACCCAAAAGGATTAGTGCTTAGTTAGTAGCAGTTTAGCCATATGGAGGCGATAAATGCCCCAAAGGTGCTATTGATCAGGATTGATAGCGCTTGGTATAGTGATGCTGCGAGGAGCGAGATCCAGCCGGAGGCTCGCCGCCGCAGTACGAGATGGTCCGTTGTTTCTAGGAGGTTCACCACATGGTACGTTTACTTCATCGCAGCGTCGCCGGTTTGATGGCACTTTCGCTGCTCGCTGGAACACTGATTTTTGGCAGTTCGCCTGCCGCCGCACAGTGTACAAATCAGGGGACCTGTGCTCCTGGTGTATGGGAAAGCTCGATCAACCTGCAGAACCTTAGCTCGAACACAGCGACGGTTTCGATCGACTTCTACGACAAAGATGGCAACCTTGCCACATCCTACAATGTTTCTGGTGGCATCGCCGCCAACGGCGCAGTATCGATCTTCGTTCCTGCACAGGTTTCGGCGCTGGCGTCCGGCCAATATTCGGCAGTCGTCAACAGCACCGAGCAGGTCAAGGCGACGGTCAACACCGCCTCGACCAACGCTGCAGCGGCACCGTGGACAGCATTCGGTTACGAAGGCGTCGACGGAACGATGTCGGGCACGACCCTGTACTTCCCCGGCCTTTACAAGAGCTATTTCACGTTTGAATCGGAACTGGTTCTGCAGAACGTCGGCAGCGCGGATACCACCGCGTCGATCCAGTTATATAACCAGACGACTGGCGCCGCAGTTGGCGCACCGATTGCTACAACGTCAATCGGCCCGAACCAGTCGGTCACCGTTTCGCTCAGTACCCGCGGCGCAGTTGCTTCAGGAAGCTATAGCGCGGTTGTGACATCGTCCGGCAATGTGCCGCTTGGCTGGTATCGCCAACATCTGGCGAACAGGCAACCCCAACGGTACGGCGAGCTATAACGGCTTTACCTCTGGTACCAACACACTGTATGCTCCGGCGTTGTATAAGGGCTATTATGGCTTCACCTCGGCGCTGACCGTCCAGAACATTGGCAACAGCAATGCAAATGTGACGATCGACTACCCAACGGGTACCGATGAAACATTCACCCTTGCTCCGAAGCAGGCACGCGAATTCTTCCAGCCAGCCAACGCATCGCTGCCATCGGGCAACACCAATGGCGTGTTCTCGGCAAAGGTGACGGCAACCGGCGGTTCGATTGTCGGTCTGGTTTCGCTCGGTCAAGCAACCGGCAACGGCAAGGGCGACCTGGGTAGCTACAACGTTCCTGGCGAAGCCACCAATGCTGTGAACATCCCGAACGTCCTCAGCGACTACTACGGCTACTTCACCGCTGTGACCGTCCAGAACGTCTGCTCGGCAGCGACCAACATCACCATCAGCTATCCTGGCAGCCTGAGCAGCGCGAACCGAACATTCACGAATGTTCCTGCCAACGGTACGGTGAACATCCTGCACCTGAACAACGCAGGCGATACTCTGCCCAACAGCACCACGACCTCAGCCGTCGTGTCGGCATCGAATACAAGCTGTAACCTGGTTGCGGTCATGCAGCATGGTACAAGCAATGGCGTCAATGGGTATAACCCAGCCAAGCAGCCGAGCGACTACCTCCTTGCACTGACGGGTTCGGCAAAGTAAGCCTCGTACTAACGAGTTATTGAGCAAGAGCCTCCGGCACGATCAGGGTTCCAACAATTGCAGGGCTACTCCTTACGGGGTAGCCCTGCAATTGTTTGTACGGAACACCGTATAATGGAGCACGTTATGAAATATTCATTTGCAACAGCCTTTTTGGTATTGTCGTTCCTGCTCGCAGGATGCAGCAACCAGCCACCAGCAGATTCACAATTCTCCGTCACTCCCGAACCAGGCGGCAAGCCGGCGTTCACACAGCCAACGATCATCGTCAACGTTCAGCCCGAAACCACCACGACGGGAGCGTATCCGGCACCCGCGAATACAGAAGCCACGGCCTATCCTGGTCCGCAGCCAACCGTCTATGCTACCAGTGCGGATGGACGTACCAAGACCGCCCTGGAAAGCTATCCTGTGGCATTGGATGCTGCCAAGCAAAGTTTCAGCCCCGATGCACAACTCTTTGCGGTCGCGCCATCCACGATCATGATCTCGAACCTTGGCGGGTTGCCAGTTGTTTCTGGATGGTTTTATAAGTTCAAGACCACGGAATCGCGCCGAGAGTACATCGTACAGGTCGTTGATGGGCAACTTAACGGGACGACACAGGCGGAATCGGTCAAGGATCCCACGCCCCGGGAATTACCAATCGACATGACGCAGATCAAAATCGACAGTAACCAGGTGTTGGAACAGTTCAAGGCCTATGCGGCAGAAAAGAGCATTCCAACGGACGGCATAATCTTCGATCTCGAACTGGTCAATCTGGAAGGCAAGGGCGGCCCGGTCTGGAGCGTCGTCGATCCCAATCAGCGCTTATGGTTGTATAGCGTTAGTGCCACGAATGGAAACGTTGTCGAAAACCCGCACAACTGATCGAGCGTACCAGAATAGCAGGGCGCACACACATAGAGTGTATGTGTGACGCCCTGCTATCCGCAGCATTATTACTATTGATAAGGAACATTTATGAGACGGTTGGAACATGTCATCAAGCGTATCCTCAACATGCTAGGATTCGATATTGTCAAGGTTCGCAAGGTACGCTATCAGAACCTTCCGAAGCCAAGCGAGGCGCTGACGGCCCAGGCCACCGCCAACTTCCGTGATTCCTTTCCGATCGCGCCCGACAGTGGTCTGACGCGCGAAGATGTCGCCAAGAAGGTTAAGGATTACCTGTGGTTCTATCCGTTCGAGTTCGGCGGCGTGCGCGTCAATTTCGACGCCAACGAGGAACAAGCACCGTATTACAAGCAGCAATCGCACAAGCAGCGCCACGCGCATATCTTCCCGGCTCTGTTATCGCTGACCGGAGGCTCGCTCGCCAACCATCGCGTGTTGGATGTTGCCTGTAACGCCGGATTCTGGTCCGTGCAGGCGAAACTGGCGGGCGCAGATTCGGTGCTTGGCATCGACGCCAGCCCGCAAAACATCGAACAGGCACGGTTCATCCAGCGTGTCACCGGCTTGCAGGGCCTTGACTACCAGTTGATGAACTCGTATGACCTATCGAAAGAAGCCGTGGGGGAGTTCGATGTGACCTTCTTCTTCGGTCTGTTGTACCATCTCGACAAGCCGATCACGGCCTTCGAGCGCGTGTATGATGTCACGAAGAAGATTCTGGTGGTGGATACGCGGCTGGTCAAGCTCGAATATCCGATTTTGCGTGTGGAAGCCGACGACGCGACCTCGTACCACAGCCAGAGTCATACGAACGACCTGGCGTTGATTCCGTCACACGGCGCGGTGCCGTTGATGCTCAGAAGCGTGGGATTCCGCGAAGTCTATCGCATCCAGCACGCCACCCCAAATCTGCCCTATCCGTACCTCGCCGGTAACTGGGCGACATTTATTGCGGTGAAGTAAGACCTTCGATCACCCGCACCAATTCCTGCCATGAAAACTGTCCGCTGACCTGTTGGGCCGCAATCGCGGCCCGCATCGGCGCTTCCATGGTCCTCATCGAAATAGCGCAGGATCGCGTCGGCGAGCGCCTGCTCGTCCATCGGCGACACGAGCAATCCAGTCACGCCGTCCTGCACGGCTTCCTGAAGCCCGCCCACCCGCGTCGTGATGATCGGCATATGCAGCCCGAAAGCAAGCTGAACCACGCCGCTTTGCGTATGCGAGATGAACGGCAGCACCGCGACATTCGCAAGGTCGAAGTAGCCACTGATCTCCTCGTTCGGTACATAGCGGTCGACGAACGTGATGTTAGATTCGACACCAAACTCACGTGCATAGCGTTCGTAGAAATCTAGCGCGACCCAGAACTCGCCCACAACCAACAGATGCACCTTGCGCTGTTTCAGCACATGCGGAAGCGCCTGGATCAGATATTCCAGCCCCTTGTACGCACGGACGAAGCCGAAGAACAACAACACCGGCACGTCCGACGGAATAGCTAGCTGTTCGCGCAGGTGCGTGTCGGAAACAGTCGCACGAACCGTCGTCAGGTCGGCATACGATGGATGACGGGTCTGGGCGATGCGCGAGTGTGGCAACAGGGCATGCAAGCGGTGTCGATCCTGCTCGCTATGCACGATGAAGCCGTCCCCTTGCCGGAACACCGTCATCGCCAGTCGGCGGTCGAGCGTGCCGCCGCCGTCGTGTGGCACGACGTTATGCACGATATAAATGATGCGAATGTTGGTGTGACGCTTGATCCAGCGTGAAATGTACGTCAACGAGGGTGTCCAGTATGGCACCCACCATTGCAGAATCAGCACGTCCGGGGCGTCGACGCGGATTTTTCGGCACAATCGCCACCAGGTCAGCGGATTGATCGGATCGAGGACGTATTCACAATCGACCTTAATCGCGGCAGAGGCGGCACTGGGATCCTTATCGGTCTTGCCCGGGAAACAACCAGCGCGGGTATTGGCGCGTAAACGAATAAAAGCGCGTGGCATGACCAGCCTCGCGCAGATACTTCACCATCAACGTCGTGTAATAGGCGATACCGCCACGAAACGGGTATGTAGGACCAACAACACATATTTTCACAGCGGGAGTATCTTAGCGCACGAGCGGAACTTGTCAATGATGGATTCCTCATAACAGTACACTACTATTCATCCTGTGCCACCTCATAAGCCATACACCTGCTCGAACTGTTGCGCCAGACGGTCCCAATCATAGGCTTGCACATGCGTCAATGCATAGGCCGACTTCGCAGCCAGATCGTCACGGTCGCCCAGAAGTTGGCTGATACCCTCGGCGAGCGCATGACTATCTCCAGCACGCACCACCAGACCAGCACCACCATCGCCCAGCAACGCTCGACGGTCGCCCACATCCGCCGTCACCACTGGCACGCCCAGCGCCAGACTTTCAAAGATTTTGAGCGGCGAGCGTGCCTTCGCTACCGCGTCGTCATGGACCGGATCGACGGTCAGGTCGGCGACACCCATCAGCGCCCGTAGCAGCGGGCGCCCGACATGCCCTGTCCAGATAACAGTACCCGTCAATCCCGCACGCTCGCAGCGTTGCTGTAACATCGCACGATCTTCTCCATCGCCGATCATCAGTACAGTTGTCCGCGGATCGCGCCGCACCAGTTCCGGCAGCGCATCGACCAGCAGATCGACGGGGTGATTTTGCAAGCTAAAGGTTCCGGCATAGGCGACAACTCTACGCCCTTCGAGACCGAGTGCGACGCGTAGCGCGTCGATGTGCCCAGGTGGTGCAGGCGTAAAATGCGCCAGATCGACGCCATTAGGAACATGGACCACGCGGGCAGGATCGACGCCTAAGCCGATCACACGGTCGCGCAAGAATGTCGTGTTGACCGTGACACCATCCATCATCGGCGGCAGATGATCTTCCCACCAGCTAAACACGCGCCCCTGCCATGCTGCCGTGAAGCGGTTGCTGCCCGCTTCGTAGTCGTCGCAATCCAGGTATAAGGGACGACGGCGCACGCTGTTCGCCAGGAGCGCGGCGAGGCCGTTGATCGGCTGTGGTTTGCCAAGATGCACGCAGTCAGCCGAAACGCGAACTGCTGCCGCTGTCAACGCGGCGGTGGATCGCATGACGACACTCAGCAGCCGCAGTGGTCCGAAACGACGCGGGGAAGTGCCGGTCTTTTGCGCGTGCATCTGCCCGACATAGTGAACTGCTAACCGTCCTTCGCGCCACGCACGCGGCTGCGCATGCGCCCAGTCGGGATGCAACGCCAACACCGTCACGTCATGTCCGCGTCGTGCGAGACCTCGCGCCAAGCCACCATAGCGCAAACCTGACGGGCGTTCCAGACCAACCGTTAGCATCATCAATATCTTCATCTATACCGACAAACTCCGAGCGTTAGGACGAACACCTGACGATGGTACCACTTCTATGTTCCTGAGCAAAATACCACTAACATACCCTGGGTTGCATCAATGTTGTCAGACACATCTTCCGAGCCAGGGTAACACCCGGGCGATGCTTTCCGGTTCCGTCAACGTCGTGAAATCTGCCATCCTGAACCGCAGTGAAGGATCTTTCCGAACGAGAGACCGCTACTTCGCTCTACTCAGCGTGACACTATCGACCATGTAGTCGTCTTGAATGGGACTTTGACGGAGCCCTGGCGATGCTTTGAAAGCAACCAGTCAGCATGATACATGTACCAGCGGTTTCGTCATAGAATCTGACGGTAATAGAGTGCAGGGTAGCAACATATGACAAGCGTTCTGCTTGATTCAATGTTACGATACGCGACGACAACCATCATGGAGCGAGCTACCTATGACTTTACTGGTGCAGGATGCAATACGAGCGGCGTTGGCGGCGAACAAGCCCATTGTCGCGCTCGAATCGACCGTAATCGCGCACGGTCTGCCCTACCCGCAAAACCTCGAAACTGCCAAAGCTCTGGAAGATGCCGTACGCGACGGTGGCGCGACCCCTGCGACCATTGGCGTGGTCACAGGGATTCCTGCGATCGGCCTAGACCAGGACGCGCTCGAACGCTTCGGACAAGGTACCGGCGTCCTCAAGCTATCGCGTCGCGACTTCGCGACGGCGATTGCGAAGGGGCAGGATGGCGCGACAACCGTGGCGGCGACGATGACACTCGCAGCCGCCGCTGGCATTGCCGTGTTTGCGACGGGCGGCATCGGCGGCGTCCACCGTGGCGCACGCGAAAGCTGGGATATATCGAGCGATCTGACCGAACTCGGACGAACGCCGGTGCTGGTGGTTTGTGCCGGGGCGAAGGCGATCCTCGACCTACCCGCGACACTGGAAGTACTGGAAACGCTGGGCGTGCCGGTCATCGGTTATGGTACAGATGAGTTTCCAGCGTTCTATAGCCGCACCAGCGGCCTACGGCTGACGGCGCGTGCCGACACACCCGACGAAGTTGCGGCGATGTGGGCGGCACACCAACAATATGGTGGGGGCGGCGGGATGCTGCTGTGCGTGCCAGTGCCAGCCGAGGATGAGATGCCGACCGATGTGGTTGAGGCAGCGGTCGCTCAGGCGCTACGCGAAGCCGCGCACGTCCGGGGCGCGGAAGTCACGCCGTTCCTGCTTGGAGCGCTCGAACGCGGCACAGGTGGTCAATCGTTGCGAACCAACGTCGCCCTGCTCAAAAACAATGCACGCGTCGCCGCGGCAGTTGCGGTAGCAATTGCGACGAACAACCAAGACCACAACTGACGATTAACTGACCACGGATCGCTACCGCCGAATGACCAGCGCGACCGCTCAGCCATGGAAACGACGGAACCCACCATATAAAACTGCTTCTGAGGGGCTGTAGCCATCTCCGCTGGTCGCTCGGTCGTTGGTTGTTCGTCGCTACTATGAGGCTCCATGTCTGATCTTCTTTTTCATGGCGGGCCGATCTATACACTCGACCCGCACCAACCACGTGCTGATGCCCTCCTGGTGCGCGGCGACCGTATCATCGCAGTTGGGACGGAAGCCGACGTGCGTGCTGCCAGCAACGGTCGATACGAGGACGTATCACTCGCCGGTCGTGCGCTCATACCTGGCCTGATCGACGCTCACATTCATCTGCTATGGACCGGCCTGGGGCGAATGAACGTCGATCTCGATGGTGTCGAAAGCCTCGAAGCGACCTTACAGAAGGTCGAGCAGCACGCTCGCACGCTGCCGCAAGATGCCTGGGTACGTGGACATGGCTGGAATCATATGCTGTGGGACGGCCGGTGGCCTTCTGCTGCTGACCTCGATCGCGTCACCGCAGGGCATCCAGCGATTTTGTCGCGCAAAGACGGGCATTCGGTCTGGCTCAACACGCTGGCGCTCGAACGCGCTGGCATCGACCGCGATACGCTCAGTCCCGCGGGCGGCACGATTCAGCACGACGAACAGGGCGACCCAACAGGCGTGCTATTCGAGAACGCCAATGACCTGGCATATCGTGTCGTTCCTGGCCTTCCTGGCAGGAACGACGTGTCGCATTGCGGAACATCATCGCGGAGTGTAACCGCCGTGGCCTCACCGGATTGCATATTCCCGAAGGCCCCGATGTGCTGGCGTTGCTGCGCGAACTCCGCGAACGCGACGAACTCAACATCCGCACGCTCTGGCATATCCCCTATACGCAACTCGATCATGCGATCGCGCTTGGTGTGCGCTCCGGCCTGGGTGACGAGTGGGTGCGTATCGGCGGCGTGAAAATCTTCTCAGATGGTTCGCTCGGCTCGGCGACGGCGCACATGCTACAGCCATTCGTAGGCGACAGCAGTAATTATGGTTTACCGACCATCGACGAAGACGAGCTACGCGATGCCGTCATCCGTGCCGACCGTGCCGGCATCGCCGTCACAGTCCATGCCATTGGTGACCGCGCCAACCGCATGGTCCTCGACGCCATCGCCAATAGCATCCAGCATCGCGCCCGCCAGAGCATCCCTCCCACCGATACGCTGTGGGGACCCGCCCTGCCACACCGCATCGAGCATGCCCAGCATCTCGACCCCGCGGATGTCGCTCGTTTCGCACAACTCGGCGTTATCGCCTCGATGCAACCGGTGCATGCAACATCTGACTACGACGTTTCCGAACGATTACTTGGTGCCGAGCGTTCGGCGTGGGGCTACGCTTTCCGTTCGCTGCTCGAAACGGGCGCGACGCTGGCCTTTGGCTCCGATGCCCCGGTTGAAACCATCGATCCGTGGGCCGGCATCCACGCTGCCGTCACCCGACAACGCATGAACGGACAACCCAGCGGCGGCTGGCACCCGGAGCAACGTCTCAGCCTCGAAGAAGCACTGGCAGCGTATGTTACCGGACCGGCGCAGGCGTCCGGCGAACTGGCGCTCAAAGGCAGCCTACGGGCAGGAGCGCTCGCCGATCTCGTCGTCACATCCACCGACCCATTCACGGCGGCACCCGACCACCTGTGGCAACAGGGCGTTGATCTGACGGTAGTCGGCGGCAAGGTAATCGAGTAGCAAAACCCAGGAAGCCGGATACTGCCCATATTGGGCAGTATCCGGCTTCCTGGTTGCTCAGTGTACTCTTGCGTCTCTAAGCTGCCTGCAGTGTCGTCAACGTAGTAGTGCTCGACCGTTTTCTAGTCGGCGCGTATGGTGCCACCAGGGATAGGCGAAATGCTAACGCTGTTCGACGCTCCAGACACGAAATCGCAACAAAAGCAGGTCTATACAGCATCAGGACCAGCAATAGACTATCCGTACCCTCCTAGCGCTGCCACGGCGTCATGCCATAGCGCCATTGGAAGTAGTGCTGTCCACGTTGCCCATCTCGACCTGGAATGCTGCGCTATTGGAGGGCGTAAAGGTCACGGCACGGCGCTCGAACACCTGCACGAGCACATCTTTTTCAACGCCACCCACGCGCACGGTCGTCCAATATGGTTCGGTGATCGGATATCCCATCACAAAGACCCAATCCAACGGCAACGTACGGAAGTAATCGCCAAAAACTGACGGGATGTTGTGCCGCAGGTTCGGATCGTAGGAGCCGATTCGCACGCCATAGCGTCCCGTCGCGTCGTCCATCGTGACTTCGCCGCCGCGCCCGATGCGCGCCGTTACCGTCGCGCCGACACGCAGCGGGAACACCACGGTCGCCGTTGAGCGATGCCACCGCGCCGAACGAGGCATAGGTGGGTCCGGTGTTGTTGACGGGATCGCCCGCGATTGGCACCTGGGCTGGCGCACGTTCCACGAACGCGCCGTTGCCGACCTGCATACGACCGGAGATCAGTTCCTTGGTCAACAAGCCGTTGGTCACGAACCACAGATCGGCGCGATTACCACCAGGGTTGGTGATCTCCATACGACTCTTGTCCCAATACTGCACCACCCGCCCATCCGCTGTTTCGACGTAGTTCTCGCGTGCGGTAGCATAGCTCTCCGGACCCCACAGCCAGGAACGGCTGGCCTCGCCGCTCGCCACGGCGGCATCCGAGCGATTCCACACATTTCTAAACGCCTCATCGGGCTGCGCCGGAACCAGCGGCAGCGAGGGCGATGACAATGGAGGAGGGGTCGGGGCAGACTGTGCCGCGCCTGGAGTATGGTGCACGTAGTGCGGGCGCCCATCGGCCCAGAGGTCAGAAACCCACCGCTGGCGGCGAGGTTCGGATGCCACGCCATCACGGTTCACGATGCGGGCTGTCGCCGACGCAGTGGGGATGCGAACGGTCGCCCCTGCCGGAGCAAATACCACGTCGATCGCTGCGTTACCACGTAGCCAGCGGAAGTCGTAGGCTTCCGCACCGTCCAATGCCGTCAGATCATCAAGCCAGATCGAGCCGCTACCGACATATTCGTTCGGCTGATCGTCGATCACCAGCGCCCGCACCTTTACGCTGCCGTCCAGACGTCCGTTGTTATTGCCACCGCCAAGTCGGTTGCCAGGCTGTCACCTCGCCACCAAGCGATGTTTGCATCCAGGTCCACTCGGGACCGCCCACTTTGCCAAGGGCAAATTGCAACAACTCACCGGATTGATCTTCAAGTTGAATCTGTACCAGATGCCCGCTGTTGTCGCCGTACACCCACAGGCCTATCGCGCCAGGTTGCCCGATCTCGAGCGGTGTTGGTGGGCGAAACGCGACGTAATCGTTCTCACCCGTGCCGAAACGATAGTCATAGCGCCCCGACGAACCACCTTGTTTAGCACGGTCGGCACTTTTGGTCAGCGTACCGTTGGCAGGTCCGGCTTGCACCCAGTTGGTCGCGCCTTCCCAGCCTTCGACTACGCGGCGCTCCGTCGAAAGATCGACGGCACCACCGAAGCGGGCATTGAGCGAGTTCGCTGGTCATCGTCTTGAACGCGTTGTAGGAGGGTTTAGGCGAGGAGTAATCGGCATAGCCGCTACCAAAGCGGAATAAACCGAAGGAGCTATCGCGTATCATCATGCATGGTGTACCAGAAGGCACGTTCCACGCCCTGCTCAGCCAATAGTTGCATGTATGAGCGCACCATAAAGTTCGCCTGGACATCTTCGTTGTTCTTGCCGCCGGGATTGCGTGGCGAAGCCGCCGACTCCCAGCCAAACTCGGTCGCCCAGATCGGTTTGGAGCCGTGCCGATTGAGGAACGCACGCACACCGCCCACGCCCGAAGGTCCGATCTGCCCCTGTTCGGGCGTGTTCGGATCAACATACGGGTGGATCGACAGAATATCGAAGGAGTTCCAGGCACCCGCCTGGACGATGCCTTCCAGGAAGTTGAGGTCGAAGGGCGATATGCCACCGATCAATACCTTCGCGCCGGGATCGATGCGCTTGATCGTGTCGTTCGCGGCACGCAACAATTGCGCGTATGCCTGTGGATCCGGTCGTCCGTTCCAATAAAGCGGATTATCTGGCTCGTTCCAGATCTCCCAATAGTGCACCCGGTCCTTGTAACGGTGCACCGTCGCGGCGATGTAAGCGTTCCAGGCGTCGATCTGCGGCATCGAGAAGCTTTGTCCGTCGCTCGGATCGTTCGGATCGGCGGTCGCCCAGCCGACACTGTAGCCCAACCGCCCCAGGATTTGTACGTTGTGCGCTTGATACGTTCCAACCATGCGGTCGGTGAAACCCCAGTCCCAACTGCCGCGCCGAGGCTCGATACGAGGCCACGCGAAGTCCTCTCGCGCCCAGCCAGCGCCCAGGTTATCGACGAGCGTCAGTGGCTTGTCGATCGTTCCAGGGTCGGGATAGCGGGTCGCCAGATGCGTATTGAGGCCAAACGGCGAAGCAGCGGCGTCCTGTGCCGCCGCGTGCCGTTGGGCCAGCGGCGAATGCTTGCATGACGGACGCACCGAGAAGCCATACAACGCACGCGAGCGATAAAAATCGGGCAGGGGGGAAAGCACGATTGGACATGTTGAAACCCTTCTGTTGGTAGGAGCGAAATCGTGTGGCTCGCGGTCAATCGAGGCGGAAGAAGTCCAGCACCTCGCCACGTTCTTCTTCGGGCATAAACTCGATAAAGGTGATGCGGCTCCAGGGATATAGCACCGTTTCATAACCGGGCGCAAGATAATTCACATCCTTGCCGTCACGGCGGCGGATGTTACTAACGATCACGAAATTATCGGTTGGTTCAGGCTGACGTTCGAGATCGGCCATCACCGGATCTTCGCCAACGATATGGAGGACTACAGTTTTGGCCATACGACGACGCTCTCCTCTAACCTTTACCTCTAACAGCGAATCAGACTTCAGTAGCACCACGGTCAGTACGCTACGCTTCCAGTGCATAAACGAAACGGTCCATCGAACCGACGTAGAGTTTGCCATCGTGAACGATCGGCGACGACACGACCGGACCTCCTGTCGGATACTTCCAGACAAGCGTGCCATTGCTAGTTTCGAGCTTATATACGTTGCCGTCCACTGCACCAAAGTACACGAATCCATCCACAACCCGCGGCGACGATGTGATCTGCGACCCGGTTTCATATTTCCACACAAGTCTACCAGTCGCAGTGTCCAACGCATAGAAGGAGCCATCCACACCGCCAACAAAGAGGCGCTTACCGTCCAGCACCGGCGACGAATTGACGTAGTGGCCCGTCTTGAAGCGCCAGAGTGGCGCACCAACATCGGTGTCGAGCGCATAGACGTTAGTATCCATCGATCCAACGTATACAACATTATCGGCCAGCAAGGGCGTCGAAACAACATCTTTTTGTGTGCGATATTTCCAGCGCAGGTTACCTTTGAGCGCGTCGATAGCATACACGTGACCGTCCGACGAGCCGACAAACACCGCTTCTTTGCCGACAGCACACGACGAGCGCACCGACATCCAGGTGCGATAGCGCCACAGGACACGCCCGTTCATGCCGTCGAGCGCATAGATATGCTGGTCGTCGGAACCGATATAGATGATACGGTCGCTCATACGTGGCGACGAGCGCACAGGCCGATCCGTGCGGTAGGTCCAGCGCACGTTGCCGCGCCGCGCATCCAGCGCGTACACCTGTCCATCCTCGGAGCCGACCACCACCAGATCACCCCAGATCGCAGGTGAGGATGAAATACCGCGTAGCGTGGCCCGTTTCCAGCGCTGCTTGCCTGTTTCCAGGTCCATACAATACAAATTGTAATCGTAGGAGCCGATGTAGAGCGAGCCGTCTCGGATACATGGTGACGAGCGCACTTCGTCGCCGCATGCGACCTTCCACAGAAGGCTCGTGCCGGGCGCGGTTTGCCGCATGACCTTTTTGATCGGCGCACCCGCGAAGGGGCTATCAACATCGCCAAAGCCCGGGACGCTTTGTAGCAACGTTTTTACATCCGTCATGGATGCAGGCCGCTCCGTTGGATCGTATTCGAGCATCTGTGCCACGACCGCTTCCATTTCCGGGGAAACAGCGGGATTGGCATCACGAATCGACCGTTCGTGGAAGGTGAACGGTGTTTCGAGCCTGGGATCGACGCCAGTCAAGAGGTGGTGCAGGGTCGCCCCCAGTGCGTAGATATCACCACGCACATCGAAGATACCACGATACTGTTCCGGTGGCGCATACCCTTCTGTGCCGATCACGGTGCCGCGTTGTTGCTGTTGCTCAAGTGAGCGTGCGATACCAAAGTCGATCAACACGATCCGGTCCTGTGGCGTCACGATGATATTGGACGGCTTGAGATCACGAAAGATGACCGGATCTGGCTGCTGATTATGCAGGAAATCGAGTACATCACAGATTTCCATGCGCCCAGCGCCACACACGTTGTTCGTTCAACAGTCCGTTGGCCGCTTCGACTTCGCTATGCAAATCATGACCGTCGATCAATTCCATGACCAGATACACACGCCCGTTTTCCTCCAAAAAGTCGTACACTTTCGGAATCGCGGGATGGCTTAAGGTCGCTAACAGACTAGCTTCACGCTCGAAGTTCTTGAGCTTGAGCAGGCGGGTCTGGGAATCGACTGCATTCTGGTGCATCTCCTTGATGGCACAGGTTCGCACGACATCTTTGAAGCGCAAATCGCGCCCACGATAGACCACGCTCATGCCCCCGATACCGTGGACAGATTCGACCATATAGCGTTGCTGCAACACGGTTCCCTCGACAAGCACGCTGCCCGGCGTTTGGGACTGCGTATCGCTCAGCCTTCCCATCCGCGAGCCTGTCGAGGAATGCAAGCTAAGCGTACGGAAGTCGTCATCATCCGCTTGAGGAAGCAGAGGTCTGCTATGGATTGGACGCAGACGGTGCCTCGACCGGGCGCGTCACTAATTCGTTTCGTTTCTTGAGTAAAGGCATAAGTAACCCCCGGTCGGACTGCGCTCAATCAAGCCCCTGATCGGATACGTGGGACTACCGCTATTCTACCGAGTATAGGAACACACCCACAAGGACCATACAGTCATCGCATGAACTACCCAAATGGGCTATCTCTAGGTACCATACCGTTCGTGATCGGTGGCGCTGGTGATGATACTCCGTTCGAATGGTATCTTCCTCGTCCGACGCACTACCACACCCCTAAGCGTATAAGGAAGAACCAGTGACACAAACATTACTCCCGTTGATGCAAGGTTTCGGCCTTGGTGCTGGCCTGATCATCGCCATCGGCGCACAAAATGCGTTCGTGCTGCGTCAAGGGTTAACACGTTCATATGTATTTATAACCGCCTTGATCTGCGCCCTGTGTGACGCCGTACTGATCGCGCTCGGCGTTGGCGGTGTGGGGACGCTGATCACTCGTAATCCGGGTCTAACCACGTTCGCACGTTGGGGTGGGGCAGCCTTCCTGTTCTGGTATGGAGCTCGCGCCTTCTGGTCTGCGCTGAAACCGTCCGCGCTCGATGCGGCAGATGCTTCACACAGCGCCTCATTACGCGGCACGGTATTGACGGTGCTGGCGCTCAGTCTGTTGAATCCACACGTTTATCTCGATACGGTCGTGCTGCTCGGCAGCATCGGCGGGCAATACCCAGCCGACGAACGGCTCACGTTCGCCCTGGGAGCGATGCTGGCGTCATGGTGTTGGTTCTTCGGGCTGGCCTATGGTGCCGCGTGGCTCGCGCCGCTGTTCCGGCGTCCCGTCGCATGGCGCATCCTGGACGCTGGCATCGGCTGCATCATGTGGGCGATTGCGGCGTCGCTCATCTGGGCGTAGCGCAGGGCGATGCTGCTGAAGAACGAGGGGTATGTGGCGCGGGGTGTCGTGTTTCTACCAGAAGCCTTGGGATTGCCGCCGCATCTCAATACTTTGGAGCAGTCCGATACACATCAGCATCGTGATCGTGAACGAGCCGCCATATGAGATAAAGGGAAGCGGGATTCCAGTGACTGGCATCAAACCCATGTTCATCCCGACGTTTTCAAGCGTATGAATGATCATCAACGAGGCGATGCCCGTCGCGAGTCAGCCGCCCGAAGGTTTCCCGAGCACGTACCGCCACGGTAACGGCCTGCCAGATCGTGAAGCACAGGAAGCCAAGCATGATCGTCGCGCCGACGAAGCCAAGTTCCTCGCCGGTGACGGCGAAGATGAAGTCGGTGTATTGCACGGGCAGGAAGTTAAGCTGACTTTGGGTGCCGTTGTTCCAGCCCTGTCCCATCAACCCGCCGTTGCCGATCGCGACCTTGCTCTGGTTGACGTTGTACAGCACCGCCGAGATGGCGTCATGCACACGTGGATCGGTGATCTGGGCGAGTTGTTCTTCGGTACTCATAAAGCCCAATAATCGCCCCTTCTGGTAGGGTTCCAGCACCTCGTTCCAACCGAAGATCAGGACGGGAACAGCGACAGCGGCGAGCGCCAGTACATGATACCAGCGCATCCCGGCGGCCCAGGCCATCCCAAGCCAGACGAAGCCCATGACCATCGCGGTGCCAAAGTCCGGCTGCATCGAGCACCATCAGCAGGGGAAGGCCCGCCAGCATCAGCGAGCCGATCAGGGTTATCCAACTATTGGCGGTCGTTTTTTGCTCGCGTGCGCTCCACCAACCTGCCAATGTGATAATCAGCAGCAACTTAGCGGGTTCGGACGGCTGAAACGAGAGGTTCTGGAATCCCACCCAGCTTTGCGCACCCTGACGACTGATTCCCAGCGCGAACACGACGCCCAGCAGCGCCAGCATCAACACATACAAGAATTTGCCGAAGACCTGGAGGTTGCGATAATCGAACAGCATCATTCCGACCATGCACACTCCACCCACTGTCAACCAGATCAAGTGGTTACGAAAACCACTGTAGCTGATAGCGTTCTTGCCCACCATGGTGCTATACACCATGAGCAGGCTAAAACCGATCAGGACGAGCATGCTGCCGAAAAGATAGAAATTAAAGTCACGCCAACGATATCGACCCATACCAAGTTCCGCAGATGAAAGGATGCTTGCAGTGTAGCACGAGCCACAGGAAGTTAGTGGAGATCGTCGCCGGAAAGGCTATCCTTGAGGATCGCCAGGTTTTCGAGCGCGAGGCCAGTGCCGATCGCCACACAGTTCGCGGGTTGGTCGGCGACATAGCATGGAACGCCAGTGACTTCGGTCAGCAACTCGTTGATCCGCCGCAGCATCGAGCCACCGCCGGTCATCACCATGCCTTTGTCGATGATATCCGACGCAAGTTCCGGTGGTGTTTCGACCAGCACCGCCCGTACGGCGTTGATGATCGCATCCAACGGCTCCTGGATCGCATCGGTGATTTCGTTCGACGCCACTTCGATCGTGCGCGGCAGTCCCGACACCTGATCGCGTCCACGCACCTGCATCGTCAGCGGAGTATCCAGCGGCAATGCCGAGCCGACCTCGATCTTGACGCTTTCGGCGGTTCGTTCGCCGATGATCATGTTATAGCGCCGCTTGATGAACGCAGCGATCGCTTCGTCGAACTTATTGCCACCGACACGCACCGAGGTACTGACCACGATATCGTTGAGCGATACAACCGCGACTTCGGTCGTACCACCGCCGATATCGATCACCAGGTTCCCGCTTGGCTGTGCCACCGGAATATTCGCGCCGATAGCGGCGGCCAACGGTTCACGAATCAGGTAGGCACGCTTCGCCCCGGCTTGCAGCGCGGCATCACGCACGGCACGCATCTCGACCGATGTTACACCTGCCGGAATACAGATCATCACTTCGGGCTTCGTAAACGAGCCCCAGTTCGCGCGACGAATAAAATGGCGCAGCATCGCTTCGGTGACGACGTAATCGGCGATCACGCCGTTGCGCATCGGCCGGATCACTTCGATGCTTTCGGGCTCGCGTCCCAACATCGCCAGCGCTTCAACGCCGACCTGTCGCACTCGTCCATCTTTGGTCGAAAGGGCGACAACCGACGGCTCGCTCAGTACGATACCTTTACCCTTCACATAGACCAGCACGTTCGCCGTGCCAAGGTCAATCCCGATCTTGCGGGCCAACAGATCTTCTCCATAACATCCAACCAGGGGACGCTCGTTGTAAACACATCGCGCCCGACGCAGCAAACGCTTGCATCGGGCGCGATGTATTCTAGCATGTTTCCACGCTAACCATACGAAATAGGTCCGAACTCGCGCTCGACACCCAGTCGTATCCTAGTCGTCGCCGATCATACCGCGATTCCAGCGCCGCAGACGCGCGACACCGTAGCCGGACCATCGCGCGGCGCAATTGCGCTTCCGCCATCATCATATCCTGCTCGCTGCTGCGTTCACGGATCGAATCCTCCGCACGCCGCCGTGCTGCGTCCGCCCGCCTTCGTCGATTTCGTCGGCGCGTTCGGCTGTGTCCGCCAGGATCGTCACACGATCCGGCAACACTTCCATGAACCCACCAGAAATCGCGAACGGCGTGCGTTCGCCATTCTTGATGATCGTCAGCTCGCCCGGGATCGAGCGTTGTCAGCAACGGTTTCATGCCGAGGCAGAACACCCATACGGCCCGCCGCTCCCGGCGCGTTGATCTGATCGACATCGTCCGATAGGACGGTGCGTTCAGCCGTAACGATTTCGAGATGAATCGGCATACACCGCTCCCTACGTAGCGCGACTGGTTATAGCGCTCGATCACCTGGTCGATCCCACCAGCGTACAGGAACGACTGCTCCGGCACATGGTCAAGTTCGCCGCCAAGGATCATACCGAAGCCACGCACAGTTTCTTCAATCGACACATACTCACCCGGGCGTCCGGTGAACTGTTGCGCCACCGTGAATGGCTGCGAGAAGAATCGTTGAATCTTGCGTGCGCGCGACACAGTCAACTTGTCGTCGTCGGAAAGCTCTTCCAGGCCGAGGATCGCGATGATGTCCTGCAAGTCGCGATAGCGCTGCAAGCACCACCTGGCACTGGCGGGCGATACGGTAGTGCTCCTCGCCCAGAATGTTCGGGTCGAGAATACGTGAGGTCGAGGCCAGCGGATCGACGGCCGGATAGATACCCTGCTCCGAGATCGAGCGTTCGAGCGAGATCGTCGCGTCAAGGTGAGCAAAGGCCGTTGCCGGTGCCGGGTCGGTGTAGTCGTCGGCAGGCACGAACACTGCTTGCACTGACGTGATCGAACCACGACGGGTCGAGGTGATGCGCTCTTGTAGTTCGCCCATCTCGGTGCCGAGCGTCGGCTGATAGCCCACCGCGCTTGGCATACGACCCAGCAGCGCCGACACTTCCGCGCCCGCCTGGGTAAAGCGGAAGATGTTGTCGATAAACAGCAGCACGTCGCGACCTTCGTCGCGGAAGTATTCCGCCATGGTCAGGCCGGTCAGACCCACGCGCAGACGCGCACCGGGCGGCTCGTTCATCTGACCGAATACCATCACGGTCTTGTCGAGCACCGTGGTATTTTCGTCGATGCGTGATTCCGACATTTCGCCGATCAGGTCGTTGCCTTCGCGCGAACGTTCGCCCACGCCAGCGAACACCGAAAGTCCGGCCTTCTTAGCGATGTTCGCGATCAATTCCTGGATGATAACGGTCTTACCCACGCCCGCGCCGCCGAACACGCCCGTCTTACCGCCCTTGGTGAAGGGGGCGATCAGGTCGATGACCTTGATGCCGGTTTCCAGCATCTGCACGTGTGTGGCCTGTTCCTCGAACGAGGGGGCCGGACGGTGGATCGACTGAAGTTCTGCGAATCAACCGGACCCGCGTTATCGATCGGCTCGCCCAGCACGTTGAACACGCGTCCAAGCGTGGCGGGACCAACCGGAACCGTGATCGGTGCGCCCGTATCGACGACGTTCAGACCGCGGCGAAGGCCATCGGTCGAACCCATCGCGATCGCTCGGACAATGTCTTTACCCAGGTGCTGCTGGACTTCACACACGAGTCGTTCGACCGCCGGAGCGTCTTCGGAGCCCTGTGCGACGAAGCCACCCTCCTGGGTCATATCGATCTCGATAGCGTTATAGATTTCGGGCAACTTGTCGTGCGGAAACGTCGCATCGACGACCACACCGATGACCTGTGTGACGACGCCGGTCGCGCCCCGCCGAGTAGTTCCCTGTTGGGGAGCCGTTGCTGATGCCATAATATCTCCTTGGCAGCGGGCACTTGAGCGCCCGCTGTTCATTTCCTGCGCCTAGCGCAACGATCCGGCGGCGATTTCGGCAAGTTCCTTGGTGATCGACGCCTGTCGTGCCTTGTTCGACGACAACGTGAGGTCGCGCACCAGATCCTTCGCATTATCGGATGCATTACGCATCGCGATCATGCGTGCCGAGTGTTCACTCGCGATCGCTTCCAGGATCATCGAGTACAACTGAACTTCGACATAGCGTGGAAGCAGCGAGTTCAGCACGTCCTCTTGATCCGGCTCGTAGGTGTAATCCAGACGCGAGCCCGAATCCTCGATCGGCTCAAGCGGCAGCAGCCGTACCATCTTCGCCCGTTGTATCAACGTGTTCTCGAACGACGTATACACCACCTGTACTTCGTCGAATCGACCATCGACGAATCCATTGATCACGTTGGTCGCAATCGGCAGGATATCGAGTCAGTCCAGGCGCATCGCCCAATCCGGTCACTTCGGCGACGAGTGGCAGACCAGTACGAACGGCAAAGGAGCGTCCCTTGCGCCCAACTGTCAGCACCTCCACCGTTTGTCCCTGCTGGCGACGTTCAAGGATAAAGCGCGATGCGATACGGTTGATGTTCGACACCAGACCACCGCACAAACCACGGTCCGGCGTGATCAACACCAGGGCGACCGTCTTGACTGGACGTCACGATGCGTCAGCAACGGATGCGACAGGCGTTGCCCGGAGCGCACCGAAACTTCGCCCAGGACATCGCGCATCCGGTCGGCATACGGGCGCGTCGCCAGCGTGTTGCGCTGTGCGCGACGCATCTTCGCCGCCGATACCATCTCCATGGCCTTGGTGATCTTGCCTGTATTTTTCACCGAGCGAATACGTCGGCGAATTTCGCGTGCGCTTGCCATGAGCTACCTCGATTCCGCGTAGTCCGACGACCGCATGAAGTCTTCCGTCGCGGTTCGCAACTGCTCGATAGCTTCCTTGCTCAACGCACCCGTTTGCCTGACGCCATTGGTGATATCGGGATAGGTCGAGTGCAGATACTGGAGGTAATCAGTCTTCCAGTCCTCGATCTTCGCGATCGGCACGGCTATCAACCATACCGTTGGTCGCGGCCCACAGGATCACGACCTGATCTTCGACCACATACGGCTTGTACTGTGGCTGCTTCAGGACTTCCGTCAGGCGCTGACCACGGTCGAGTTGTGCCTTGGTCGCCGGGTCGAGGTCGGACGCGAACTGCGAGAAGGCCGCGAGTTCGCGGAACTGCGCCAGGTCCAGCTTAAGCTGACCAGCCACCGACTTCATCGCCTTGATCTGCGCCGACGAACCCACGCGCGACACCGACAGACCGACGTTCACGGCAGGTCGGATACCGGCATAGAACAGATCGGATTCCAGGAAGATCTGGCCGTCGGTGATCGAGATCACGTTGGTTGGCACGTAGGCCGACACGTCGTTGGCCTGCGTTTCGATCACCGGCAACGCCGTCAAGCGAGCCACCGCCGTAGTCCTCGTTGAGCCGTGCCGCGCGTTCGAGCAGGCGCGAGTGTAGGTAGAACACGTCGCCAGGGATAGGCTTCGCGTCCGGGCGGGCGGCGCAGCAACAGCGACACCTGGCGATACGCCGCAGCGTGCTTCGACAGGTCATCATAGATGATCAGCGCATCGCGGCCTGATTCCATGAACTCCTCGCCCATGGCACAGCCGGCATACGGCGCGATGTACTGGAGCGCCGCCGAGTCAGATGCGGATGCCGCCACGACGATGGTGTAATCCATCGCGCCGCGCTCCTGCAAGATACCCACGGTCTGGGCGATCGTCGAGCGGCGCTGACCGATCGCGACGTAGATACACAGCAGGTTCTGGCCCTTCTGGTTCATGATCGTGTCGATGATGATCGCCGTCTTGCCGGTCTGGCGGTCGCCGATGATCAACTCGCGCTGACCACGACCGATCGGGATCATGCCGTCGATCGCCATGATGCCGGTCTGCACCGGCTGGTTGACCGACTTACGGGTGATCACGCCAGGAGCAATACGCTCGATCGGGCGGGTCTTGGTGGTAGCGATCGGACCACGACCATCGATCGGGCGTCCCAGCGGATCGACCACGCGACCGAGCAACTCGTCGCCAACCGGCACGTCCATGACGCGTCCGGTCGAGCGCACAACGTCGCCTTCTTCGATGTCGAGGTATTCGCCGAGGATGATCGCCGAGACCGAGTCTCGTTCGAGGTTGAGGGCGATACCGTACACGGGCGGCTTGCCATCTTTGCCAGGAAACTCCAGGATTTCCGACGCCATGGCCTGTTGCAAGCCTTCGATACGAGCCACACCGTCACCGATCGTCATCACGCTGCCGACGTTGACTGGCTCAGTCGGTTGATCAACGCGAGTGCTAAGGGTCGATTGGAGACGCTGTAAAATATCTTCTGTTGTAATTGGTGCTACTGTCATGTGTAGTCCTTCCTTGCCAGGAGTGAAGATGCAGGAAGCGTTCCGACGAGCCGTCGAAACGCCGAACCCACATCCACTTGCTTCGGGCCTGTTCTAGCTGACGAGCATACGCTGCTGAACTTGCGTCAAGCGATTGCGTACGCTGTCATCGAGCACCTTGTCGCCAACGCGAAAGATCAGGCCACCAAGGATCGATTCATCGACGACGAACTTGATATCCAACGCAGGACCATATTTATCGCGCAATTGCTTCTGGATATCGGCCTCTTGAGCGGGTGTCAACGCTACCGCGCTCGTGATTTCGGCGTCGCGCGGGCCACTGCCGCGCACAAGCGCGACGAAGCTTTCCACGACGGCGTCGAACTGATCCTCAGCCCCTTGTTGGCGCAGGACCGCCACGAGCGACTCGCGCAGGGCTTGTGCGACAGCTGCCGGATCAACCGCAGGCATTACAGCCTCCCGATATCAGCGATCGACTTTTGAATCAGCCGCTCGTGTCCGCCGCCGCCACGCAGCTCCTCGCCGATCACAGTACCAGCCGTCTGCGTGACCAGCGTTGCCAGTTGCGTTTGCAGACCGCGCAATAACTGCTCGCGCTCTTGCTTGCGCTTGCTGGTGTGCTCGGCCTTGATACGCTCGGCTTCCGCCTGAGCGTTCGCGATCACCTCTTTCGCCTGCACCTGCGCCCGCTCGGTCGCCTGAGCACACAATCTGTGCGGCTTCCTGGCGTGCCTTCGAGAGATTTCCGCATCGTAGTCCTGCTGAACGCGTCCAAGCTGTTGCTTGACCTGTTCGGCGTTCTCGATGCTTTCCTGGATGCGCTGCGTGCGTGCTGCAGCGCATTCAGCACCGGACGGTACAGCAAACGTGCGAGCAAGAACGCAACCAGACCAAAATTGACCAGCTGCGCCAGCAGCAACACCGAATTGATACCAAGTTTACCCATCGTTTATGACTCCATCGCGGCACCGGCTCGCGCCGATGCCACCACGAACTTAGATAATTCCGAAGCCGATCATGAAGCCGATAACCAACGAGATGATGAAGATCGATTCCGCGAACACGATGCCAAGGAACATGTTGGTCCGAAGCGTGCCTTCCGCTTCAGGATTTCGACCGATCGCTTGCAGCGCGCCCGAAACCACGATACCGATACCGACGCCTGGTCCAATTGCTCCCAAACCGACCGCCAAACCTGTTGCGATAAGTCGCAAACCTTCATCCGTCATAACAGTCTCCTTTAAAAAACGCTGATGACTGTGTTATGAATACAATAACCGACAACGAACTTTACGATTCGTACACCCGCGCACCGTGACCGTTTCCGGCGGCGTGCGCGTCGTCATGTCCTTCGGCGAGTTCGTCGTGACCACCGTGGATGTTCGGTCGCCAGCGAGATGAACACCATCGTCAGGATGGCGAAGATGAACGCCTGGATGAACGCGACGAACAATTCATAGGCATAGAACACCGATGGCAACAGCCACGGCACCAGGAACGCCATCACCAACAGCACGACCTCACCCGCGAAAATGTTGCCGAATAATCGGAACATGAACGAGATGATGCGCACGAACTCGGAGATGAACTCGATGATGCCGACGAAGAAGCCGACCGCACCACCCTTGAAGTTGAAGAACTTCGTCAGGTAGCCCGGGCCCAGCGCCTTGAAGCCGTGGTATTCCGTGGCAACGAAGACGATCAGGGCCAGTGCCAACGTCATGTTGAGGTCGGCGCTCGGTGCGCGCGAGGTACGCGGAATCAACACAAGTTCATGACCCTCGGCATCCGTTTCTCCCCACAGGTGTTGTCGCGCCATGAGGGTGCCGCGTGTTCTTCAGTCACAGGCTTCGCTACTGCGTGGTCACCCGCTGGCTCTGGATTGACAAGTGCCTGCTCGTGCG
>CAWAJS010000026.1:0-84706 GCA_963782315.1 uncultured Chloroflexia bacterium | reverse complement strand
AGGCAAAACGGCCACAAAAGTACTCAACCAAAGACCGATTATGAGCAGAATCTGCACTGCGCAGTGCACCGAAGATCAATTCCGCCCGAACCATGGAGCAGAGATGTATCTCTGATGCTTGCAACGTCGAGAGTTTCCATGTGATCGGAGCACTGCGTCCTCGTAAATGCTGGATGCATGTGTTCGTATCAAGCAGATAGGGCATTAGAACGTCACGCGCTCTTCAAACGCTCCTTGTGCAACGCGCTCGAAGCTTCCACGCCACGCACCAGCTGTCTCCTGCACAAACGATGGCCAGTCATTGGCATCGTGCTGCTCTGGACCCAATGCGCGCTCATCGATTTCGACGACCACCGCGTGCACTCCGGGTACAACATCTGTCGGTACTGAGAGTGTCAGCACGCCATCTGCTGTTACCGTCGCAATCATCTCTATTCTTCGCATCGACTCCGCCCTCTCTTGCTGGTCCTGTTCGTATCACAATAGTTGGCAAACATATGCATGCCCATCCTCGTTATACCACAGCCGCTGATATCGCCGCTAGGTTGTGGTCCTCTGTCTCCAAATAAGCGGACGATAGCGAACGTATGACGTAATCGATGAATCCGTCACTGTTCGACTATTGAAGGTCATTGATGTAATCGCCTCCTTCACGGGGGTTCATTCCAACACCGGTACAATCGCAATGACTCGCTCTTGTGGCAGATGAGCCGAGTAGCTAAGTCAGGTGTAATAGCGGTTGACATCAGTCATCACCTGCCTACTCACCGGCAGGGCGCAGCGCGTAGCGGAACGGGTACGCCTGCGCTGGCACGCGTCTGCTAACCCGACCACTCAGTCGGTTCGCGATCCCAGCGGTGCTCCCGCAGTTTGGACCCTAGCGCATCCGTGAGCGCACCCGCGTCACTTGTCGCGATGTTGCTGCGGACGTGCTGCGGCTTGCGCATACCCGGAATGACCGTGCCGACATCGGGATGTGATAGGATGAAGCGCAGAGCCAGCTCTGGCATGCTCATGCCATCAGGCACCAAGGGCTTGAGCGCGTCGGCGTGCGCGACGCTGGCATGCAAGTTTTCCGGCACAAAGTACGTGTTCCGCCAGTCGCCCTCTGGCCAGCGGCTCGCGGTGGTGAGCGTCCCCGTCAGTGACCCTTCATCGAAGGGAACGCGGGCGATCACGCCGACCTTCTGCTTCCGACAGAGCGGGAAGAGTTCGTCTTCCGGCGCTTGGTCGAAGATGTTGTAGATGACCTGGACCGCGTCGATCTGCCCCGTGCGCACGGTCTCAAGCGCATTCCTGGCTCCCAGCGGTTGACGCTGATGCCGATGGCGCCAATCAAGCCCTCACGCTTGAGATCGTCCATGGCCCGCTGCCAGCGCTCGTCCCGCGCCCAGGCGTCTTCCCAGACGTGGAACTGCTGGAGGTCGACGCGGCGAGCCCAAGGTTGTGCAGGCTTTTCTCGGCGTACTCGCGGATGTGATCCGGCGGGAACGTTTCATCCAGCGTAAAGCCGCGCCGCGATGGCCACGTGAAGTTCTTGGGCGGGATCTTGGTCGCGGTGTAGATCCGTTTGCCGGCGTTCGCACGCACCAGCTCGCCAAGCAACCCCTCGCTATGCCCCGCACCGTAACCCCAGGCGGTGTCGAAGAAGTTGCAGCCAAGGTCGACCGCGATCTGCAGCGAGCGGCGGGACTCCTCGTCGTCCGATCCGGTCCAGCCGCCCATGCCCCACATGCCATACCCGATCTCGCTGACCTGCCACCCCGTTCGCCCGAAGGTTCGATACTGCATCTTGGTTCGTCCTCCTCGCTGGCAGCACGAGCCAGCAAGCGACGGGCCACCACACGGTTCGCTCGCGCCGCTGGTTACCGCGCGCCACGCTGTACGTGCCGCCGACCACTCGTCGTTCAGCCGATCGCGTATTATGCGGAACATCTATCCGTTCCCAGGTGTGCACGGACTTTTCGCACCATACAGGCAAGCAAACATGGCTTTATCCGTACGCCGACGGTGGATGTCGAATTGGATGCTAACGACCCAGCTATCAAACGGCAGTTCGCCGACTTGCATCCTATTGGACGACTCGGCACGGTGGACGAGATTGCGGCCGTTGTGAGGTGGTTGTGTTCGCAGGTAGCCTCATTCGCGACTGGTCATACCCTCGCAACTGATGGAGGGTACGTCGCATGATGCGGTGCCGAGTACGTGACATTCTCTGACACCATCGTGCACTCGGATGAGCCCATCAAAGGAGGCAACCATGGCAGAACTGAAGACCAAGCCGAACGACCTGGATGTCGTCGCCTTTTTGAACAACCTACCAGATGAGCGGCAGCGCCGGGATGCATTCGCCATCCTGGAACTGATGCGCAACGCGACCGGGGCCGAAGCCAGTATGTACGGGACCGGCATCATCGGCTTCGGTGTCTATCAATATACCTAACCCGAGTTGCTACCAAGGCACGGTTGTCTGTCCGGTATAGTTTTGAGTGTTCAGGCTCAAACTATGAAGGAGACAACCGTGCAAGAGGAGATTATCACAATGTATGCCGTCTGTGACGATATACTGAAAGCATTGGACATGCGCGATGACGAGCAAGCAATCATGACCACTGCTGAGGTCATGACCACCGCCCTGGTTGCTGCCCGTTTCTTCGGCGGCTGCCTTGAAGAAAGTCGCGCCACGCTCAAGGACCTCCACTACATCCCATCCATGCTCGGACAAAGTCGCTTCAATCGTCGTCTGCACGCCATTCCCGAATCGCTCCGGCAAGCGGTCCTGGCAACTCTTGCACACGCACATCACCTGCTCAATGCAGAGCATGAATATGTCGTTGATAGCTTTCCCGTCGCTGTTTGCGATAACATCCGCATCCGACGCTGCCGCATCTACCAAGATGAGGCATATCGTGGCTACTGTGCCAGCAAAAAGCGCTATGTGTATGGCCTCAAGGCGCATGTCGTCGTCACTGCAACGGGTGCGCCGGTCGAGGTCGTGCTTTCGCCAGCCTCATACCATGATGGGCGGATGGGCACAACACTGCAGTTGGACCTACCAGAAGGAGCGACCGTGTACGGGGATGCAGCGTACACAGACTACGGCTGGGAGGATGCACTGGCGGAAACAGGGCAGGTGCGGCTCCATGCCGCACGCAAACGCAACAGCAAACGTCAGCACCCGCCGCATGTGCGGTATCTGGCAGAGCGCTACGCAAGACGGTGGAGACGACATTCAGTGAAATCACCGACCAAATCGCCCTCCTAACTAACTCCCCCTTCCGGGGTTATGGGGATAAGCTCTAGACCAAGTGCTTTAGCTCGTTACTTCAACGAGTGCATGACGCGGTCCTTATACTGTTGCTCATAGTAGTGCTGCCCCTTATCCACATACTCCGTACCGTAGCGCAGCATACTGTACATCAAACGGGCTAACTTATGAGCTGTTGCAGTAATCGCTTGTGGTTTGCCCAGTTTCGCCGCCATCCGACGAAAATACGCTCCCAACGCACTTTCACTTCGATATAACGCTCCCGCTGCTAAACGCAACGCTGTGGCAGCACGACTCGCTGTCGGTTTGGTCTTACTCGATTGCACCTTCCCTCCCGTGATTTTTGTCCCAGGGCACAGCCCGAGCCAGGAGGTGAAGTATTTCACGGTAACCCACCGGCTCATATCGGTCCCGATTTCGCTGATCACCGTCAATGCCGTCGGAGCGGCGATGCCATCGATCCGCGTCAGATCGACTCCCGGTAATGCGAAAGAGGTGGCTCTGAATATCAAAGGCTGGCTCGTTCTTATTGCGCTTCTTGGAGCGCGTTGGCGGCTTTACATCTGTGACTGCCTCGAATCTTTCGAGATACTGCTCGATCTGCTTGTCGCAGAGAGCAAGCTGGGTCTGATAACTCTCGTAGAGCGCCAGTGCCTGAGCTAAGGCAAAAACGTGCTCTGCACGGTAGTTTCCTGCCAGGCTTTGGGCGATCTGATCGCTTGTGTGCTTGCAGCGTCTGAACAATCTGTTCTTCCGTGAATGTGCTCGTCTTCATGTGAATCGTCCTCTTGTTGGACGATTCTAACCGAAAGAGTGCTTCTCAATCCTGGAAGCATGTCAAGCATCTCCGCGCCCACAGATGGGTGCCATAGGCCCAAGCTGGCCAGCCTCGCTCGTTTCGGAACGTCCTGCTCCTTCGACACACTCAAGTTCAGCCTTGCTCTGAGTGAGGATATGGTGTAACAGGAATGTACGCTGTAGGCGTCACAGCTGGCCGCTCCATTCCAGCGTCCCAAGTGCCACAGGCTACCGTAATTTTACGGTAGCCTGTGGCACCAGCACAATTGCTCCCGACACTACAGCAGGCCGTACTCACCAGCGATGCGGACCGCCGCCGTGCGCGTCCTCACCTGCAGCTTCCGATAAATCGCCGTCAGATAGGAACTGACCGTGCGCGGGCGCAATCCCAGTCGCGCCGCCACCTCACGGTCCCCGGCACCTTCGGCCACTAGGTGCAGCACCGCCAGTTCGCGCGTTGTCAATATCAGCACATCCGTGCGTACCCGTTGCAGCGCCTCGGCGCGGTCACAGGCTGGCCCGCGAGTTGTAAGAACGTGGGGGTCGTCCGCCTCCAGTGCATAGGCGATAGCCTGCTCCAGCGTCATCGCCCACCCCTCGGCCTCGCCAGCTGCGAAGGTCGTCTCACCCAATTGCGCCCGCGCCAACGCCACGTCCTGGTCATACCCGGCGCGAAAGATTTCTGAAAGTTCATGCCCGCTGGGCGTCAGCAGCGCTGCCACTCTCCCGCCGAGGCGGGCGGCGCGCTCCGCCTGCCCGCTGACCGCCGCGACCCTCGCCAACCCTGCGAAGGTATCGGCGACCATGCTCGGATTCACCACATCGACCATCAGGGGAACGCTCTCCCGAAAGAGCGCCGCCGCCCGCGTGATGTCGCCTTGCGCGTACGCGACATACCCTATGGTCTGGAACACTATCACAATGCCTCCGTGATCATCGACCACGCGGAACTGTGCCAGACTCTCTTCCAGCAGCCGCATCGCCTGCACGTCGTCGCCGCCAGCATGGGCTGCCCAGCCCAGGTTCAGGTTGGCCCAGGCAACCTCGTCGATGTTGCCCACCGCCTGGCTCATGGCCTTCGTCTCCCCGAAGCAGAGCCGGGCTCGGTCGAGATCGCCTTGGTCCAACGCCACATCGCCGAGGCTCATCAATGCGCTCGCCACGCCACTGCGGTCCTGCAGGGTCTGAAAGAGTGCCAGGCTCTCCTCCTCCAGCGACGTCGCGCGCACGTTGTCGCCCTGCAGGCGCCGGCTCCGTCCCTGCTCCAGGAGCGTGCGAGCGATGCCGACACGGTCGTCGAGATCTCGGAAGTAGGCCAGGCTCTCGTCGAAGAGTTGCGTCGCCAGCGTATACTCGCCCATCACACGGACCGTTCCGGCCAGGTAGAGCAGTGCCTTCGCCCGCACTTCGACCGAGCCGCCCGGCTGCGCCAGCAAGCGCTCCAACCACTGTCGTGCTTCGCGGTGAAACCCACGTCTCGACCAGAACCAGTCGAGCGCTATGGAGATACGCAAGCCCTGATCGGTGGTTGCCGGCGTTGTGCACGTCCAGACCAACACGGAACGGATGTTGTCGTGCTCTGCTGCGAGGCGGTGGCTCCACACCTGCTGACCATGCCCTGCCAACGCCAGTTCTGCCGTCTCCACAAGTTGCAGGAAATAGGCCGCGTGCGCCTGCCGGAGCAGCTCGATCTCGCCGCTCTCCTCCAGCCGCTCACGGGCGAATTCCTGGATCGTTTCAAACATGGTGAACCGCGGCTCGCCGTTCACATCTCCGGTACCCTCCGGGTGCTGCCGCAGCAGGCTCTTGTCGACCAGCGAGATCAAACTCTCGAATGTATCGTCAGGCCGTGCCTGCGCTGCACGTGGACTCGGGACGGATGCAGCCTCTGGCGCCGGGTCACCGCTCCCAAAGCACACCGCTGCCACCGCTGCCACGTCGCAGCCGCCCACAAAGACCGCCAGGCGCCGGAAAAGCGTCTGTTCCGTCGCGTTCAGCAGGCTATAGCTCCAGGCGATCGTGTTGCGCAGCGTCTGCTGGCGGGCCGGCAGGTCGCGGGCGCCGCTGGTAAGCAGGTGCAGTCGGCTGTCGAGGCGGGTAAGCAACGCCTGTGGACCGAGAAACTTGCTGCGGGCAGCGGCCAGTTCAATCGCCAGCGGGAACCCATCCAGACGCGTGCAGATCTCGACGATGGTGGGCGCATTGGCGCTGGTCACCTCGAAATCAGACTTAACCGCTCGCGCCCGTTCGATGAAGAGGCGCACCGCCTCGTACTGGCGCAGGTTCTCGACCAGCCACTGGTCACAGGCAGTGGGCAACGTGAGTGGCGGCACCAGGCGCTCGTGCTCACCCTGGACGTGGAGCGGGACACGGCTGGTGACCAGCATGGTGAGCGCCGGAGCCGCCGACAGGAGCTCCGCGACCTCCACGGCAGCATCCGCCACCTGCTCGAAGTTGTCCAGCAGCAGCAGGACCTGCTTGTCGCGCAGGTAGTCCTTGAGGTCATCGAGGGGCGCCCGGGCGCTGGTTGCGATGCGGCCCAGGGCATGCGCGATGGTCGAGGCCACGAGCGCCGGATCGCTGATCGGCGCGAGATTGACGAAGCAGACGCCATCGGCGAAGTCATCGCGAAGCATCGCAACCGTCTGCGACGCCAGTCGGGTCTTGCCCGTTCCTCCGGGGCCGGTCAGGGTGGCCAGCCCGACATCCTCGCGTAGCAGCAGGGCGCGCACGTCGGCCAGCAGGGTGTCGCGCCCGACAAAAGAGGTGCTCTGACGCGGCAGATTGGTGCGCGGCGGTGGAGGACCACGTGGGGGTCGGGGCCTGTCCGAATCGAAGTAGAGCGCAAGGTGGTCAACGGCCAGCTCGCCACGAGCGACCTTAACGAAGGTCGCCTGCTGCTCCTCCGACAGTTGGAGCACCTGCGCCAGGCGCACGGCCAGTTCGAGGGAAGGACGGCGCTCGTCGGATTCGATCTTGCGCAGTGTGCCCAGCGCGCAGAGCAGCCGGACTGACAGCGTCTCCTGCGTCAGGTGGAGGGCGCGTCGCCGTCGGCCGACCCACGCCCCAAACGATTCTGGCTCGTCCACAGCAATCTACCTTTGTTTATCTTGTCACGATAAGCTCCGGTGGCGTGTTCGCACGACGTGCCAAGCTGTCCCACTCATAGTATAGCGTAGCCCGCAATGTGATGTAGCGGGGTCCTCGGAGGGATGCGTCCAAGCGTTGTTGGACGACAGAAAAGGTGAAGCGTGATCGAGGAACAACGGCGTGTTTGGGACTGTCATTCCGAGGAACGCGAAATCCGTCTTTCTCCATCACATATGGAGACGGATTCCTCGGCCGCGGCCTGCTACGAAAAAATGAATTCGCTGAACTCAACAGAGGCTCATTTTCATTCGTTGTGGTGAGGCGCACGCCTCATGGGTTACTCGGAATGACAGCCCCCGACGGTGTTGTGCTGGACCTACAAGGAGCGATCTGGCAACTCTTGGATGCTCCCCTCGTGGCGCACCTCCACTGGGGTACATTCTGGGGTACCTGACCACCCCCACCGAGCCGCCCTGTGGGTTTGTAATACAACGCAGACGACAGGCAAGCACGCGAGGAGGCATCCGATAGCAACGCAGTTGGCCCACGAACCACAAATATCGGTACTGATGGCAGCAGGTTCGACCCTTCAGTTGACGGAGGCGACGATAAACGAGACAACACTGAGCGGCTTTGGCTGCGCCCTCTGGACCCGCCGTGTGAGTTCGGGATTGGCCACTCCTGGCCTTGGTCGGCGTCGCTGGCATCAGCATGGTCAGCGGACGTGTCATCGAGCAGCCGGCCCCGCTCCCGACATCACGCACGCTGGGCGCACCCACAGCGTCCGACGTCAGCAACGAGTACCGCGCGCTCAAGGAGCGGAAGATGGCGCCACTCGACCGAGAACCTCCCGAGCACAGCCAGCAATCCCGAAGGAGTACCGCGCGCTCAAGGAGTGGCAGCTGGAGCAGGTGCTCAGCCCAGACGAGTAAGGGAGATATATATGGTGGCCATGCCAAGACACCGTCTTTGTCCAGCCGTTTGCGGTTCTTTTACGGTTCTTTTGCGGTGACCAAATAAGGTGAACGTGTTCGGCGATTCGGACACGGCGGCAGGAGCCTGGAACTGTGGGCATGACCGACCGGGCAACAGGATGTCGGGCTACCTGTTGCGACCGTAGGGTGTCAATACCAGTGGCTCGCCCGTCTGGCACGCGTCGTTGGAGGATGCCCATACGGGGAGCGCTGGGGCTTGGCCGACCAGATGCACCTCAGCGCCTTTCTCGCGGAGCCGATAAGAGATGGCGACGCCGGAGCGTCCGACTCGATGTCGGCACACGGACACCTGACGCTTCCAATACTCGTGTCGTCGCATATGCCTGACTGTGAGTTGATCCTTACAAGGAGGACACGATCATGCCGATTCACCGCTTCGCTCACCTGCTGTTTATCAACATGCTTGTGCTGCTCACTGCGTGCGGCGCACCGTCTGGTGCGGCGCACGCACCTCAGCGGGCGGAGCTGCGTTCCCGACTCCCACTGCATTCGTGACGCCTGCGGCGAAGGCTGATGGTGCACTGCTGGCGAAAATCCCGCCTCAGCCGACGGTCACACCTGCGCCAACGCCGACACTTGACCCCAGCGATGTCCGGTTCGCTGGCCACACCGGGGAAGTGAATGGTGTGGCCTTCTCCCCGGATGGCGCCAACCTGGCGACTGCTTCCGCCGACCACACGGCGCGGTTGTGGGATGCGGCAACGGGTAAGCAACTCTGGGTCCTCTCCCACACGTCCGCGGTTGAGACGGTCAAATTTTCGCCGGATGGTATATACCTGCTGACTGCAAGCGCCGATCATACGGCCTGGCTGTGGGATGTGGCGACGGGGGAGATCATCCGGACGTTCTCAGGCCATACGAGCGGCCTGAACAACGCCTCATTCTCACCCAACGGGAAATTGATTATTACTGCCGGTGATACTGATGGCACGGCCAGGGTCTGGGATGTGGCGACGGGTAACGTCATGCTCGCGATCAGGCAGCTATCGGTTGTCGTCAACGCTGAATTCTCGCCGGACGGCAACTATATCGTGACGACCAGTACCAGTGAGGTGCCAGGCGGAGCCGACGAAGCACGGTTGTGGGACACTGCGACGGGCACCCAACTGCGCGTCTTCCCTCATGGAACCACATTCTTCACTCCGGATAGCAAGTATCTGGTGTCCCAGGCAGCTACGTTCCTCGATGTTGCCACGGGCGATGAAGCCCGAAGTTTGCCGAGGTGTGCCGGACGCGGGGATCGGGTCAGCCTTCTCGCCGGATGGTGCGTATTTCTCGTGGCAGCGATGAAGCTGTTGCCCGCCTTGTTGATGTCGCTACCGGCCAGCTTATCCATGTCGCTGGCGGACAGCTCATCCATATTCCACGGGCCACCACGGCTCGGTGTGGAGTGTTGCATTCTCCCCTGATGGCAAACGGGCAGCGACCGGTGCTCTCGATGGCACAGCTCGCGTGTGGGACATACAGTCGTTGCTCGACGCAGGACAACCCGCTCCAACGCCAACACTGACCCTTCCTTCCGGTGTTGTTCGTTTCCTTGGCCACACCGATCTGGTGGTGCAGGTCTCCTTCTCACCGGATGGCAAGACCGTGCTCACCGCCAGCTTTGATCACACCGCCCGACTGTGGGATGCCGCGACCGGTAAGGAGCTGCGCCGTTTTACCCACGCCGACGCTGTGCACGGCGCGGTCTTCTCGCCGGGCGGCACCCAGGTGCTGACCGCCTGCAGCGACTTGACTGCCCACCTCTGGGATGCTGCGACCGGCAAGGAGCTTCGGGTCTTCACGGGTCATACCGATCAACTCAACAAGGCGGCGTTCTCGCCGGATGGCTCCCTGGTCGTTACCACCAGTTGGGATGGTACGGCACGCTCCTGGGATGCGCTGACTGCCACGCCCATTGTCACCTTCACCGGCCACACAGACGGCCAGACGTACAAGGTCGCATTTGCGCCGGATGGGAAGACCGTGGTGACCACGGGCGATGATGAGACGGCGCGCCTCCGGAACCCGCGCACCGGCAAGCAGCTCCAGGTCTTTCAGGGCTCTCTTGGCTCGGTGGGCGTGGTCTTCTCCAGTGATGGCAAAGAGCTGCTGACCGATGGGACCGACGGCGCGGCACGGCTGTGGGATGTGGCGACCGGAAAGGAGGTGCGGCGTTTTGTCGGGCCAGCCGACGCGAGTAAATGGAGTGCGCTTCTCGCCAGACGGCACGCAGGTGCTGGGCGGTAGCATCGATAGCACGGCATGGTTGTGGGATCGTGCGACCGGCAAGGAACTCCGCCAGTTTAGCGGCCATACGGACCAGGTACGTGATGTAGAGTTCTCGCCCGACGGCAAGTCAATCCTCACCGCGAGCGACGACAACACGGCGTGGCTCTGGCCCATCGATGCGGGCACGGCCGTTCCCTGAGTCCCGCTGGCATGGAGCGGTCGAGGGCCGTGTCGTGATGCAGACGGGTAGGACTGCCATGCCAGAGGGAGCACCATTCGTGTCACACCGCTATCGCTCGCCCTGTCGTTCGTAAGCGTTCCTGTGAAGGCGGTCATCAATTAGGTAGCTTAGGAGAAAACCCTCATGGAATTTCAACGCTATGCTCGGCTGTTTGTTGCCCTCGCCACCCTGATGGCGTTCATGTCGTATGGGCACGTCGCTGCCAGTCAGACGGTCGATCCCACGACGCTCAATCCACCGCCACCACCGGAATTCAATCCGGTGTGCAGAGTTGTTGGTCACACTACGAGCTGCATCATCACCTTCTCGGACCCGCCAGTTGTGGGCGAGGATACCGGCATTCACTGTGGCAGCGGCACGCAACAGTTCGAGGTGCTGGCGACGTATGGGCGTTCCGTTGATGGCAAGCGGTCCTATGACAGTGGTCGCAATCTGACCCAGCGCCACTATCGCGAGGATTTTGTCGGGACCTTTGCGAACTCGGTGACGGGGCAGGTCCTCACGTTTGTCCAGTCCGACACGATTATCCATGACCTGAGCGTTCCAGCGAATATCAATCAGGAACCGAGCGCATTACCGGGGGGCTCCGCCTGTCGGTACCACACGGCGGCACCGTGCTGGTAGACGCGGGCCGAACCGTTATCGTGGCGGCGGACGGTACGGTGCTATTTGAGAGCAGCCACCATCCGTTCGCTGACTTTTATGAACGCGGAAATACATCCGTGATGCAACCTGTGTGTGATGCCCTGTCATAGGCGTCGAGATCTCGCGTGGTCGTACTGTTGTTGAGAATGGTCACAGCGCTTGTTGAATGAATCCTGTCGTCCCCGCAGTTGCGGCGTTCACCATCCTGTGCTTACTCAGGCGTGCCAGGTTAGAGAGCGATTCTCTATTCGCTCTCTAACCTGGCACGCCTGAGCGATGCTCACGCAGGCGGAGATGTATTCCTTAGGCGTGTGCAACATCCAGTCGATACGAATCTTGTCCCTGAAGGTAACCGCCCAGCTTAACGCTGGTCGAGAGTACTCATATTCGCCGGACTATCCACAAGCCCTGTGTATTCCCCGGTTCATCTTCGGCGGCGAGCATATGCCGATCGCCTGCGAACAACGCCATACCCTTCGGTTGATCGTGGGTCCAGGGCTCGGAAGGAACGAGAGGCGAACCTCCGGCCTCGGTGGTCAGGGTTATGTCTGGGCACCCTCTCAGCACCGTGTGGCCGATACCTTCCCAGGCTCCTACGGACGCTCGCCGGTAGTGTAGCCCAGGCTGCATGCGCTCTCGCCACACCTTCGGTATCGTTCCGAGCCGGGATCTGGCCACGGTGTCCCTGGAGGGGATGAAGCAGAAAGGCGTCGACTTGCCCGGCAGGATTCGTCCCGTACCCCAGATCTCGCCGCGATCGTTGATGCTATCCACCTCCTGCAAGAACCACCCCGAGGTCGCCGGAATCAACTCATTGAGATCATAAACGTTCCCGTTTTGGCACAATAGAGCCCGTAAGATGTCCCCCATGCAACAACCTAATCCAACGGCCTGTCCACGATTGTTGATGCCATGCGCTTCCGAGTGCACCTCGATCGGGGTCGTTTCCAGGTCGTGCACCTGCCCGCCGCTCCATAGAAATGCGTGTCCCACGAAACCGCCAGGATTGTCCGGGTCCGATAGCGCCGTGAGTGATCCGCCAACGACCTGGCTGTGGTTATTGATAGCGAGCGCGAACGCGCTTGGTCCTCCCAACCTGCCCAGGTCCTTCATGACGCCATTGCGCCACAAGAACGGGTGCGCCACGGTATTGCCCAGCCCCGCTTCGCCGACAACGTCGCTGCGGTCGTTGATCGCTGACGCCTGCGAGTTGGTGTTCAGGTCGCCAGGAAGTGCACTGAGGTCGGTCATCCTTACCCGTCGCCACATCCCACAACCGCACCGCCCGTCAGCACCTGTGTGCCATCTGGCGAGAACGCCACTCCGTGTACCGAACCGATGTGCCCCACAAACTGCCGCACCTCCTTGCCGGTCGCCAGCTCCCAGAGGCGTGCCGTGCCGTCCTGGCCCGAGGTCAGCAGATACGCTCCTCCTGGCGAAAACACCACCACGCGCACCTCTCCGGTGTGACCCGTGAAGACACGCACCTCCTTGCCCGTCCTCGGGTCCCACACGCGGACTGTGCCGTCGAGACTCCCGGTTGCCACCCGTTTGCCATCGGGGGAGAACGCAACATGCCACACTGCCCCTGTGTGACCTGTGAAGATATGGACGAGCTAACCGATCGTTGGGCAACCGCCGAGCACATCCTCATTCGCCAATGTATTCCCAACGCACCGAGTCCTGACGCATCCACCAGATTCCCATTTTGTCCGGGTTTTTGTCCGATTGATCCTGGCGGCTTGCTGTGGTCTACTACGGGTAGATTCTTCGCACGATACACTATTCCGAATGATTTGCAACAAACAAAGGCAACCAGGAGGCACGCCATGACCACACCAACGCATGACGCCGCGATCACCGACGATGCCGATGACTTCACCATTTCGCGACGAGGATGGGGTAAGCATTTGCTCCTGAGCGCGTCGGCGCTGGCGGTGCTCTTCGCCAGCGACAAACCAGCCACAGTCCGCGCCGCATCGACCACCGACACCTGGAAATTGGGTGGTAACGCAAACGTGGATAAGACCAACTTTATTGGTCCGACCAACAGCGCCCCGCTGATCATCAAGACGGCGGGCATCGAGCGGATGCGCGTGACGGCCAGCGGCAACGTCGGCATCGGCAACGCCAGTCCGACCGCCAGGCTGCTGGTCGACGTCGCCAATGGTGTCGCGATCCATGCTCGTCACACGGCAACATCCGGTGACGCCGCCGCCGTGCGCGGTGAAACCAACTCCACCGTTACGAATGCAGCCGGCGTGTACGGGGCGGCAACGAACACGGGCGCGAAACAGGGAACCGCGGGCGTGAGCGGGAACCACGCTGGAACCGGCTACGGTGTGCAAGGCGCAGCAACGAACGGCACGGGTGTCTATGGAACTGGTGAGACAGGGATCAAGGCCGTGGGGACGCTCTATGGTGCCGTCGCACGGGGAAGTGAGTATGGGGTATATGGCAACGCCGGGGGAACCGGACAGGGGGTCATCGGTCAAGGCAAAACGGGTGTATCCGGAACCTCAAGCGTGACGGATGGTGTTGGGGTGTATGGGAGTGGCACGATAGGCGTTAACGCGAAGGGCACTTTCACCGGAGTGTCCGGTGAAGGAACATCAACTGGGGTGTATGGCAAGGGTCACTGGGGGGTTCACAGCGAAGGCGGCATGTATGGGGTATATGCCACCGGATCGACGGGAGTATATGCCACCGGATCGACGGGAGTGTATGGATTTAGCCAGACGACTACGGCGTGCACGGTGAATCAGCTACAAGCGGAACCGGCGTGTTTGGATTTAGCGCAAGTGGAAACGGCGTGTATGGATTTAGCTCAGGTGGAAACGGCGTGTACGGCAAGTCGCCGAACAACGTGGGCGTTTCGGGCGAAGGCGGCATCTATGGCCTCGTTGGCAAGGCATTAGGAACGACTGGCTCGACATACGGTATCTTTGCGCAGAGCAATGCGAATGGGTGGGCTGGGTACTTTGATGGCTATGTGCGCGTAGATGGCACCCTATCGAAGTCCAGCGGCTCGTTCCAGATCGACCATCCGCTCGACCCCGCCAACAAGTACTCTATCACATTCCTTTGTCGAATCGCCCGACATGATGAACATCTACAACGGCAACGTCGTGCTCGACGCCAAAGGCGAGGCTATCGTCACCATGCCGGAGTGGTTCGAGGCGCTCAATATGGAGTTCCGCTATCAGCTGACCGCCATCGGCGGCACCGGACCGAACCTGTACATCGCCGCCAAGATCAAGGGCAACCGCTTCAAGATCGCGGGTGGCACAGCGGGTATGGAGGTGTCGTGGCAGGTGACAGGCATTCGGCAGGACGCCTACGCCAATGCCCATCGCATTCCTATCGAAGAAACCAAGCCAGCCCCTGAGCGCGGTCGCTATATCCATCCCGAAGTCTTTGGCAAGCCTGCGTCGATGAGCATTGCGGCGTTGCACGGGCTACCGAATGGAGCATCGACTTAAGGGCAGTCTCCATCGGACACGGTGCAGCCGACCGCGCCCGACACGGCACATCCGTAAACGTGGGTTCTCTTCTCCAAGCACGGTATCGAAGGCCACACGATGTTGTGTGGCCTTCGATACATGCTGATGTCATCTTTCCCTCGAAAACACCTGGTCTCGGAGGGCGATGCGCCAACCTCATGATCGCTGCTGTCATCATCACCACCCTCGGACTGATTGCCTGGACACCGCCACCTTAGCCGCCATCGCAAAAGCATCGCAAAAGCACCCCAATACTGCTATACTGTCGGGAATCTCCTACATTGCTGTCGTCTGGAAACGTGAGACATGAGGTGGTGGTATGCCACATCTCTCGATTGCCCTGTTGGGCTCCTTCGAGGTCACCATCGACGGCACCTCGATTACCGCCATGCTCCCGGCCAAAGGTCGCGCCTTGCTGGCCTATCTCGTCGTCGAAGCCGCTCGTCCTCACCAACGTGAGGTTCTGGCCGAGCTTTTCTGGCCCGACCACGCTCCCCATGTTGCCCGCGATAGTTTGCGCCAGGCGCTCTCGACCCTGCGCCAGGTGCTGGGCGACCGCACGGCGGTTCTTCCGTCGCTCGTGACCACGCGCGAGACGCTGTACTTCAACCCGGCCAGCGACCATCGTGTCGATCTGGTCGCGTTCGCGGAGTTGCTCGGTGCCTGCACTGCTCATCCGCATCCTCATCTTGAGCGGTGTCCGCTCTGCATGCGCCGCCTCGCGCAGGCGGCCACGCGTTATCGCGGTGACTTCCTGCTCGACGTCGCGGTGGGCGATAGCGCCGCGTTCGAGGAGTGGGCCGCCGTGTATCGCGCGCGGCTGCACGGCCAGATGGTGGAGTTGCTCTTTCATCTTGCCAACTATCACGAGCAACGTGGTGGCGATGATCTGGCGCGGCACTACGCTGAACGGCAGATCGACCTGGACCCGGCGCGAAGAAGCGTACCAGCAGCTTATGCGCAGTCTCGCGTTCAGCGGGCAGCGCAGTGCGGCGCTGGAAGTGTACGAGCGCTGTCGTCTTCGGCTGGAAACGGGACTGGGCGTTGAGCCCGCCGAGGAAACGACGGAGCTGTATGGCCAGATTCAGGCCGAGACGTTGCTGGCTCCCCTTGCTGCGGCGACGCGTCAGACGCGGTTGCCAGCGCAACTGACATCGTTTGTCGGTCGGGAGCGCGAGCGAATCGAGCTGGCCAGACGGCTGGAAGATCCGGCCTGTCGGCTGTTGACGCTGACGGGACCGGGCGGTGTCGGCAAGACGAGGCTCGCCCTGCAGGTGGCAGCTGATGTGCAAGACGACTTCGCTGACGGCGTGACGTTCGTCGACCTTGCCACGATCAACCTCCATGCACTGGTCATTCCGACGCTTGCGCATATGCTAGGAGTTCGGAAAACGGTTGGGCAGACCCTTCAGGAAAACGTGGCGACGGCACTGCACGAGCAACGGCGGCTGATCGTGTTCGATAACTTCGAGCACGTGATCAGCGCTGGATCTGCAGTTGCGGCGCTCCTCCAGAGCGCACCCTACCTCACGGTGCTGGTGACGAGCCGAGCACCGCTGCGTGTGTCGGGGGAGCAGGAAATTCTGGTGCCGCCGCTTGCCCTGCCCGAATCCAGCACAGTGCCGGAGCCTGCAGCGCTCGCGCGGACGGAAGCAGTCGCTCTCTTCCTTCAGCGAGCACGGGTGGTCCAGCCAGCGCTGCACATAACCGATGCCAATGCCACGGTTATTGCGACGATTTGTACGCGTCTGGAGGGGCTACCATTGGCGATCGAGCTCGCGGCCGCTCGCAGCCGCTTGTTTGCGCCAGAGGCGTTGCTGGGGCGGCTTGGCGATCAATTGAAGTTCCTCACGGGTGGGGCGCGCGACCTACCCGCCCGCCAGCAGAGCATCCGTGACACCATCGCCTGGAGCTATGGCCTCCTTTCTGCCGCTCAGCAGCGATTGTTCCGGCGTCTGGCGGTCTTTACAGGCGGCTGGACGCTGGAAGCAGCCGAAGGTGTTTGTGATGTAGATGGCGATCTCAGCATCGACATCGTGGATGGATTAACGGCGCTGGTGGAGCAGAACCTACTGCGCCAGGTACCCGGATCGAACGGTGAACCGCGCTTTCACTGGCTGGAGATGATCTCCCAGTATGCCCTGGAACTGCTGATCGAGTGTGGGGAGCGCGACGTGCTTCGCTGGCAGCATGCCTCCTATTATCTTCGTCTGGCGGAGCAGGCAGACCGCGGGTTGGCGAGCGCGGCGCAACCTGTCTGGCTCGGCCTGCTCGATGCTGAACAGGGCAACGTGCGGGCAATCCTGGCCTGGATTCGGACGGGCTACCCGGCTGAACGGGAGCCTGGAGCAGGTGCCGCTATGGCCTTGCGGTTGGCTGGTGCGCTTTGGCGATTCTGGTTATTGCGGGGGGTTCCGGAAGAATGGCATCGGTGGCAGGAAAGGGAATCCGCGCGGGAGATTCCCGGGGAGAATATGCTGCCTCACCACCTGCGCGAGGCGCTGTGGGCAAAAGTCCTGCTGGGACCAGCAGTCCTCGCCCTCTATCAGGGTGCATATGAGACAGCGTTTGACCTGGCACGACTTAGCAGTGTGCACTTTCGCGGCGTCGACGACACCTGGGGGCATGCTGCCGCACTTGCTGTGCTTGGGTCAGCGGGTCTCTATCGAGGTGACGCTTCGCAGTCCCGTGATTGGCTCGCAGAGAGCGTCGCGCTTGCACGCCGTGTGGAAGAGCCGTGGCTCCTTGCATTCTGCCTCCAGCATGCCGGGTTTTGCCTGCTCGATGTTAGCCCCAGGCATGTCGACCAGGCGTACATCCTTTTGGAGGAAAGCCTGTCACTCGCGCGGGAGACTGGCGATCCCTGGCTGATCGCCTGGTCGCTCGACTATTTAGGGGGACCTGCAGGCTCAGCAGAACTACGAGCGTGCTGCTGCGTTTTTCACGGAAACGTTGGCCATGCGACGGGGCGACAGGGTTGGCATCGCGTCGTCGCTTGGGCAACTTGGTGGGGTCGCATTCAATGTCGGCGAGTATGCAGAGGCGCGCGCAGTGAATGAGGAACGACTGCGCGTGGAGCAGGACATGGGCAATTTGCTCGGCATGGCTGCGACGTCCACGTGCATCGCATGCGCGGCCGGAGGCATGGGCAACAATAGGGACGCAATGATGTTCGCGACGCAGAGCGTGGCGCTCGCACGGCAGTCCGGAGATCGAAGCCGTCTATGCGTCTATCTCAATTTGTCTGGTGCCATCGCGCGCCGCCTGGGTGACGATCTCCAGGCGACATTGTGGTGTGACGAAGCTGTGATGGTGGCAAAGAAGATTAGGCACGACCTGTGGTCCGGGTGCGCCCTGCACACGTTAGGCTACCTGGCGCTGCATCAACAGGAACCGGCACGGGCCATTGGCTTGTTTGAGGAAAGTATTGCGGTGTTTCAGACCCTGGGCGATAGCCACGGGGTCGCTTCCTCGCTTGCCGGATGTGCAGCAGTGCTGGCGCTGGTCGGCCACCCTCTGGAGGCGGTCCCGTTGTTGAGTGCCACGCATACGTACATGCAGGGCTCTGCTTGGCGTGTTGACGTGCTCGACCGGAACGAGTATGTCAGAACCATCGTGGCGGTCCAGGCACGGCTCAACGAGGCGGAATGGGACCAGGCATGGGTAGAAGGTCAGGCGATGACACTGGAGCAAGCGGTCGCCTTTGCGCTCGAAGTGACCCATTCCGAGTAACCTTCACATAGACACCATCGAGGACCTCGTTTACTCGCTTGACCCCCCGCTGCAGCCCCTCGTCATGTATTCATGCGCGATATCACGCACGGGTACGCCACCTGTTTTTCGCCTAACTATCGGGTCGTTCGCCAAGACGAAGAAAATCAGTGTGGATAACAGTGGTAGCCATTACAGGTTGTTGGTTGCCATCTCCTTAACCAGGGTGATCGTCTCCACAGGTACCTTTGGTTCGCGTGACATCGCGAACGACTTGTGTTTCCAGAATAATCGAGACCCTTGGCGATACCAGTGCAGGACGGTTTCAGGTTTGATGATGAGCAGGCTTTCTTCCAGTTCTGAAGTATGCTTGAAAGCAAGACCATGAGGCTGCGATCTGCACATGTGAAGCGGGGGCGTTTGATGGAGCGGTTCAACACGACCAACTGTTGTCGGAGCAGCAGATTTTCAGCAAGTAGTTGGGGCTTGCTACGAGCGAGGTCAACGATGGTATTGAGTGCATGGTGATGCATGGCCGGCTTGGTCCAGCGGGAGATGACCGTGCTGGCGACGTGCAGTCCTCGGTTGACGATCGCCTGGACGTGCTTCAAGATTCCGAACACCATCTGCCTCCTTCATGATGTTTCGACATCATTCCGAATCATTCCGATGAGCCGTATTGAAGGATTATACGGTGGCCCAGCATCAGTGTCGAAGCCATCCTAAGGTTGCGGATGTAACTGGTAGCCAGTACAAGTGTGAGGTTCGCCGCTTGTGATAGATTGAATCATCGCTTATGCGCTCACCAATAAATGCTAAATCAGTTCTTGAACAGCTCTCGATTGAGGACAGCCGCCACCGCATGCTCAAGTTGCATTTCCTGTCCCTTATGCCATGCGCTGGACCAGTCCATAGCTTCCATATGCTCACGAACCCGCCGTTGCTCACGCTCTTGCTGCGCACGGCTACTTGGTGCGATTGGCACGCCAAGATGGTCACGTAATGCCGCAGCCGTTCCCCATAGCTGGGCAGCTCCTTTCACATCGCCTTGCGCCCCGAACACCATGGCTTGCCCCTCAAGGGCGCGCGCCATGACGCCCTTTTCGCCAAGTTCCTGACAAAGTAGCAGGCTCTCCCTAAAACATGCATCCGCCTGGGCGTACTCACCGAGCTGCATACAGCACGCAGCCTACGTTGTTCATATTCACGGCGATCCCGCGTACATCGCCGATCACGCGGTGCAGCGCTAAACTCTCCTCGTGGAGTTGCCGCGCCCGCCGGTAGTCACCCTGTCCCTGCGCAAGTTCGCCAAGGTTGTCCAACACATTGCCAATGCCGCGTTGGTCACCAAATGCCTGGTACAGACGCAGACTTTCCTGCCATACCGTGTCGGCGTCGGCTAATTCGCCGAGCTCCAGCGCCTCGCAGCCGAGGTTGTTGAGCATATGGGCCATTCCCAGGTGGTCTTCAAGTGCTTGAAAGAGCGCTAGGGCTGCTTTGTGGAAGGCTTGAGCGCTCCGGTACTCACCCTGACGACTGGCCAACGTGCCTGCGCCTTTAAGCACTTCCATACGCGCTGATGAGCACTCCTCCACCGGTACGTTGAGCGTTTGCTCTAACCACCTCCGCCCTTCGCTCAGATACCCGCGGACATCCCAGAAGCGCCACAGCGCCCCGGCTAAACGCAGGGGCAGTTCATCGGCAGAGGTGGCTAACAACCAGTTCAAGGCTGCCCGCAGGTTGTCGTGCTCCAACTCCAACCGTTGGAACCACGTTTGCTGCTGCGGCCCGATCAATTCTGGCATGGCTGTTTCCGCCAGTGCTACAAAATATTGCGCGTGGTGCGTCCGAGTGGCTGCTGTTTCGTCTACTCGCTCGAGACGCTCCAGGGCGAACTGGCGGATCGGTTCCAGTAGCCGATAGCGTTCTGCTTTCGTCACATCGCGCTCGACGATGACGAGGGACTGGTCCACTAATCGTCCAAGTAGCAGACCTGCGTCTCGTCCCCAGATGGCCTCGACGGCCTCTAAACTCCAGCCACCGACAAACATACCTAGCCGCCGGAACAATGACTGTTCCGCCTTATCAAGTAGGTCATAGCTCCAACTGATTACGCCTTGCATTGTTTGATGACGGGCCGGAAGATTGCGGGCATTACTGTCCAACACGCTCCAGTGCCCCGCCATAAGCTGTTCTAAGATGGCAGCAGGCGTCAGCATCTTGGTCCGCGCAGCGGCGAGTTCGATTGCCAGTGGTAGTCCGTCGAGGCATGCGCAGATCGCGGCAATCACGGGGACCAACTCCGGAGTGAGTGTACTTGGGGCTTGCACCGCCTGAGCTCGCTCCATAAAAAGCTGGACTGCTGTAAATTGTCGTAGGAGATCGATAGTGAGCGGCAGGTGCTGCAAATTGGGAACATCCAACGGCGGCACATCTCCATTCCTGCTCTCCGTATAGTTGCAGTGGCGCACGGCTGGTCGCCAACACTGTTAGCCCAGGCACGTGTACCAATAGCTCCCCAATCTCTGGTGCCACCTCCAGTACCTGCTCGCAGTTGTCGAGTACCAGGAGCAGTTCCTTTGCGCGAAGGTATGCGATAAGGTGTGCGAGCGGCGTACCGTCTGGTGCATCCTTGACGCCCAGAGTCTGTGCAATGGTTGGCACGACGAGGATCGGGTCCGTCACACCCGCTAAGGGAACGAAGGCAATGCCATCGGCCCAGTGTCCTACCAACCCGCGTGCGACGGCAAGGGCGAGGCTTGTCTTGCCCGTGCCACCAGGACCGAGCAACGTGACAAGTCGTACTTCGGGCTGTTGGAGCAATCTGTCGGACCTGCTCCACGGCTCGCTCACGCCCAATCAGCCGCGTCATGGGTGCCGGGAGATTATACCGCGGGAGGACGGTCTGGCGTTACCGGATAGGCGGTCAATGCTTCGCGCTCGACGGTCGCCTCTAACAGCGCAAGCGGTCCATGCTGCCCACTCCGATGGGCTGAATGTCGCGGGTGGCAGTTCGAGCAACTCCATCAATCGCATAGGTTGCCTGCCGGGTGGTAAGTGCCTGCCACCGGGCCAGCGTCATGATCAGGCGCTTTCGTTCTGCAAGGGTGAGGCGGGCGCCCCCCGTCTGATTAAGTTTGCGGCTTAACACCTTGGGGTGGAGTGCCAGTTCTTGCGCCAGTTCACCTAATGTATGGTCGGCCAGGTGACAGAGGGTAAAAACACGGGTGCGTAGCAGGTCAGCTGACATACTGGATTCTCTCGTCGGTTACAACAGCATTACCTTTGGGTTACCTTGCCTGCTGTGGTGCCATTATTATCCTAAGTATACTCTAAGCTAGGGTCAAACAACATAGAGCGTAGTGCGTTTTCCAGTTCAGGCTGCCCATGCATACGTATCCGTCAGACAATCGTATAATGCCAGGGCAACGGTCTACATGTTTCCTCCCACATGTATTGGACGAACTACGCGACACATCCGTCTGCGGTGCGGTATATTCGTCGCCACGTAGGGCAGCTTTGCGTTCCATGATGCCGCTGCATTGCCCAATTAGGAGTCTACCATGTCACGTCCTCGCACCCGCCGGTTTGGGTACGCCATCTCCCTGTTGTTTGTGCTTGCCTTGCTGGTCGTTCCCCAATGGGTCGCTGCCCTGCAACCCGATGGGTTACAGGCTGCCTGGGAACACGCCCGCACTGCCGGTTCCTATCACTTCACCAGTGATATTGTCCAGGTGACGACGCCGAGTGCGACAGTTGTCAACGTCGGCAAGCGTTCGCATGAAGAACGCTTGCGGCTCGAAGGACAAACCGACCTGCGTACACAGGCCATGGAACTACAACTGTGGTCCCAAACCGGCAATGTTTCCCAGGCCGACACAGGATTGGCGATCAAGGTTCAGGGCAACAAAACGTGGATGCGGCAGGGTAATTCTGCCTGGCAACCTACGGGCGACGTGACAGGCGCGGCTGCACCCGGCGGCGATTTCATGGCGTACCTCCAAGCAGTCAAGGATGTGGTGGTTCACGAGCGCGAAACACGTGCTGGTCGGACATTCACCCGCTATAGCTTTAACCTTGACAGCATGAAATTCGCAAGCAACATGCGTGATCAGCTTGAAGCGGCGATGTCAAAGCGGGGCGAATTACCACCTGGCGCACATCTGGAAGTACCCAACTATTACGCCAAAATGACAGGCAATGGCGAATTGTGGGTCGGCACCGATGGCTTACCAATACGCCAACGCTTATCGCTGCAATTTCCTGAGCAAAACAACGAAGCCGTTAGTGCCGAGATTAGCGTTGATTTTGCGCGGTGGGGCCAGCCGATTATTAGCTGGCTGCCCGCAACCGTAAGCAACGCCTTTTTTGCCTTAGCCGCCGACCCCACACCGCTCATGAGCGTTGTTTTCTGGGTCGGCATGGCATTCGTGTTGATCCGCACGCATCGTTCCCCGCGGTTGCAGCGCTCGGTCCCGGCGTTTGTGATCGCCGCGTTGATCATCGGGCCGCTGCTAACAGGCCAAAAGGCGAATGCGTTCGCGGAAAAACAGGCCACGCAAAGCACCGAGCAGACCAAGAGCCAAACCGAGGCTCAGCTGCGCCAGGGCATGATCGACGAGCAAGCGCAAGTCACGTGGGACGCGCATACCAACCCGCTCACCAGCGCTGACAGCGGACAACTGGGTAGCCAGACAGCCGCACAAGGCGCTGATCTTCAACCTTCAGCCGTGATACCTGGAACAGGCGAACCTGCAACCGACGCAAGCGTTGCCACCCGACGACACCACTGATAGCGACGGCGATACCTTGACCGACTACCAGGAAGCTTTGCTCGGTACCAGCTCTGAAACCAGTGATGACAACAAAGATAAGATAGTCGATGGCCTCGACTCGGACGATGACGGACTGAACGACAACGTTGAAATCAACGGCTTTGAGTACAGCGGGCGCATGTGGTACACCAACCCGCTCGATGTCGACACGAACCATGATAGCGTTGCCGATACCCTGGAATGGCATGCCGATGCCGACAACAACAAGATTCCAGACGACACCGACGCCGACGGCGTGCCGGATTTGTTCGATGACGACAATGACGGCGACGGCGTGCCAGATCGTCAAGACCTCGCGCCATTCGTGCATAGCGGGCAGGGCGCGAACGCACAATATCTGAGTGAAACGAAGCCGCTCACACTTTCGATCAGTGGTCTGGAAGCAGGTCGGTTCACCTACGTCGATTTCCAGGTTCGACCCAAAGATGCCGAGCATCTCTGGTACGCCTACAACGTCCTCGACTGGCCCGAAGACCGACAGGCGCAGGTGCAGGATGACGATAACGCGACCTTCGCCGATGTCGCCGCCAGCGAGGGACGGCAGGCGTCGCCCAACGAGGCGTGGGGCGATATGAAGATGGTCCCGATGTTGGAGATTCGCATGAGCAACTCCAACAACAACCTGCCACCGCAAGCCGAACTCTCGCCGTACAACATCTCGACCTCGCAACTCACCGACGATCCCAGCGGTTTTGGGCGCGTCGCGTATGTGCCACTCTCGTTGATCAGCGATCCGCAGACCGGCGCGCGCGTCGCCTTTAACGGACGGATGATCTACCGTCCCGGCGCGTCGTGGGGCGAACCGCAAGCAGTGCGGATGGTGTGGATCGTCCAGGCGTTGCTGGATCAATGTACCCAGGAAGAAAGCGGTAGCTGTATTGAATACAGCCTCCGCAACCAGGCGCGTGCGATTCAAACGTATTACGACGAATGGACGCTGACGGGCATGCACGTGCGTGAAGACCACGGCGTTGGCATGTCCACGATCTACGAAGACCCTGCCGTCGATACCAACATCAACGACGACGATTCCATGTGGCTCCTGGCGAACGGTCTGGATAATTCGTTCCTCGCTGGACGCGACTGTGACAGCCGCGACAATCAGGGCCAGTGCGTCGGCGATGGCAGCCGCGACGTGGCCTGGATGACATTAGGACGCGCTTCAACCACACCACCAACGACAATGTGTCTCTTGTGGAACGCTGGAACATTCCCGACAACCTCACAGTCACGCAAAAACAGTACGAACACCTCGATCTCGGCATCATGACAACGAGCATGACCGAAACCAAAACCATCTTGCGCGAGAAGTTCACGCCACTGCACGGCGCGAATCCCGACTTGAAGCCGCTGATCATGTATGCCCGCGAAGAACAGTATCGTGCCTTAGGCATGGATGCCAAAAGTTTCGATAGCGGGTATGTCACGTTCAACGGTGGCGTGCTGGCGCTGAATATGAAGCCCACGGGCAAAGAGGCGACACCGTTGACCACGGTCACGGGCTTGAAGTGGAACGCCTATTGCGCCACCGCAGGCTCCACCCCGACCTGGGATGCGTGCGCTCAGGATGTGTACTGGCGTTCGCTTGACGAGCGTTACCGCGACCTGGCTCCCCGCTCAGGCGAAACGGTAGCCGAAACACGTGGGCGTCTGGTACTGGCTCAACTCTACTATCTGTCGGTTTCGCAGGGCATCAGCGCCATCGTGCAGCAAAACAACCAGATCCAAAAGCCCGGGAGTGCTGCGCTCGACGACTCAGAACAATCAGAAGTCACACTGGCGAGTTTAAGCATCAGTGGACCCGTGCTTGTCACGACGCTGGACAACTTCATTCTCGATATCTCCTCGACGAGCAAAACGAAGATATTGACCTACCTTGTGGACATCGTTGATAACGTCAAGCTCGGAGTGTATTCAGCCAATAGCACCATCAAAAACTTCTTGCAACAAAAAGGTCTGATCAAAGGGACAGCGATCGTTGCGGGAGTCGGTCTTGCCCTCGTCGGACTGGCAATCGGCATCTCATACATGGTCAAATACAAGATCGCGGGCGACGATGTAGCAGGGGAGGCCGCAGATTGGAGCCTCACAGTGCTGGTGTTCGGCGTCACGCTGTATACCGGTGTGATTCAACCAATCTGGGCGACCATTAGCGCAGTTAAGGCTGCCCAAACCGCCGCAACGGCGAGCGGAACTGTGCTTTCGACGAGCACAGCGGTGAAGCAGACGTTGAGCAAAAGCGTTGAAGCGCTGAAGATCAGCACCAAGAGCGCGCTGGTGGTCGGTGCGGTGGTCGCGACTGCGATCACCTGGGGCTTCTTCATCTATTCGATCGTTGACTCCAATACGTCGGCGTTTAGTCCCGAGTTCAACGCGCTGCTTGCCGAAACCATCGCCGCCACGATCCTGATTGTGTTACTGACCGCCCTGAGCGCGTCGGTAATTGGTTTGATCATCGTGGGCATCATCGCCGTCATCGATCTGATCCTGACAGCGATCTGCGATCTCGGCGTGGATGACCTCAAAACCGTGCCGGGTCTGGGCGGTGCCTGTTTCACGTTGAGTGCGTCGGCTACAAAGATCATTGCCGTGTTTCTCTATGCGTTTGACTCAATGGTCGATACCAGCCGCAAAGACTTCGTGGTGAGCGGCGCGATCGACACACAGTTGGACAAGCCTGAGCGTGGCTTTGTGGGCGCGAATAGCCTCACCATCACCCTGCCCGTTACGACCACGGTGGTACACAAGAACCCGGCGGACGAAAACGTCTACCTGATCGCGCCATATATGTGGCTGTTCGATCAGGACAGTTTGCGCTCTAGCACGGTCAAATACACGTTGTCAACGGACGCCCAAACATTGAGTGCCAGTCGCGACGAAATGCCGAACGCCTGGCAGAACGTGCGCGAGGACCACACCTGGGCTGCCAGTCCAATGTATCGTGGACAGGCCAGTGCGAAGCCATCGGTGAGTGGCGTACCGCTTACCGTCGGGGTGAACCAGACAACGCCGTTCTATCTGAACATGGCCTACGCTGTGCCAGCGTATGAGTGCTGGGGCGTGCCGAATATCCTGCTTGTGCCGCCGACGATTCCGGTCTGCTACAGGCGCACCATCGACGGCGAAAATTCGACGGAGCTTGAAAAGCTCAAGTTCGATGTGCTTCCCAGTACCCTGGACGGCTTCATGGCTGTCAACAGCAAAGGCGACGGCAAGTGTGGGTTTTCGTGGGATGCCGCCTTTGGTGGTCTCCGCGATGCCGATGGCGATGGTCTTATGTCGCGCGGCTACGGTGGCCCCGACATCAACGATTCCACCTGGGATACCGATGGCGATGGTCTGTCGGATGGATTTGAACTCGAGCGACGGCAGGCAGGCGTGGAATTCTCGCCGATCCTGCCCGACACCGACAACGACGGCTTGACCGATCGGCAAGAAATGGAATTCGGCACCTTGCCAACGGTCGCCGACACCGACAACGACGGCCTAACGGATGGCGAAGAGGTCTATCACCAGAAATACATCTTCGACAGCCAGAGCGGTAGGGCCGAGCCAACCAGCACCTGGGAAGGCGGTTGGGACGTCACGATCACATCCACGGTGCGTTCGCCACTCACACGCCGCGTGTCGTCCGATCCCACGCAGCGCGATGCCGACAGCGACGGAGTAAGCGACAGCGCGGAGCGGGCGTTGGGCCGCAATCCTAACGTGTATACGACCAATCCTGTGCAGGTCTATGTCAGCACCGACGATGCCGACGGCATCGTGGGACCGAACCAGACGTTCACCTACACGACCACGGTGAACGCTGACATTGATGTCGCTCCAGGCGTCCTCGAATATAGCTTGCCCTCGGCACTAGGCGGCGGTACACCGCGTGAAGCGTTGCCATTCGCGGGACAAACTGAAACGGTGCAGCGACCGCTCACGGTGATTGCCGGAGCGACGAGTGGACAGATCCCGATCACGAGCACGGTACGGACGCGCTTACCAAGTACCACTGCGTACGCAGACTGGGAGTGGAACGATCCCGCACCCGCCACCATCAACGACGTGTCCAACCTGCGCTCGATTGATGCCACGGCATCGCGCCCCGACCGCCAAGGCAACTACCTGTTCAACAGCCTGCTGTCGAATAGCGCTGACCGCCGGGGTACAGGCGACATCCGCATCGACGAAATCCCCAGCGGCGCGAACCGCACGGTGGAAAGCGATGCACCCTTCTATAACGGTCAGCCGACCTATCTGCGTGGCGACAGCACCCCCAGCATCGCGTGTAACGACAGCGGCGTATGCATGACGGTGTGGGATGAGTTCGATAACTGCAACACCGTAACGATCGGCCGCCAACGCACTCTCGTCCAAGGCAATGACGGGGGCGGCACGAGCCGGACTTCGTGCTGTTCTTTGTCTCCGACAACAACGACCGCACGCCACGCGACGGCGGCTATGAGTACGTTTGGTTTAGCGGTAGCGATGCCGGGCAGCATCCCCACGACATCGACCAATCGCGTACCTTCTGCGGCAACGGGCGGCTCGTACTCTACGAGGCCGACACTGTTGGTAATGTGTATAGCCCAACACCTACCGAGTGGGACACGCAAATGCACTTCGCCGGTGAATATGTGCTCGGTGGGAGCGACAATTTCACCGACGCGGAAAAGCAGTTCAGCGGCGGCGGCACTGACGTGCGCATCAAGATCACCGTGCCATCCAAGTACGTTGACACACTCGGAGCGGCGATGACCGACGCCGACGGCAGCGTGCTTCGCAACCAGTTCGCCCTGACCTCGGCCCCAACCTTTGACACCCACGACTTCCGCCCACAGGTCGCCACCGACGGCACCAACTTCCTGGCAGTCTGGGATCGCGAAACCGTCACCGGCACGGATTGCTCCTTCGCAATACCACCTGCGTGTTTCATCAGGACCCGCACGGACATGGTGGCGCGCTTGTACAACAGCAGCGGCTACGCCTTGGGCAGCGAGCAAATCGTTGACACGTTGTACGACGGTACAACGTACAGCCTCAAGCACCAACCGCGCGCCAACCTGGATGTGGCGTGGGTCGGCAACCGCTATCGCTTGGCCTGGAAGCGTTACGAACGAGGCGAGATTGTGGTGCGCGATCTCACGCCTGCTGGGGGTGGTACGCTGACCGTCGCCAGCGTGACGGGTGGGCACAGTGGACAGGCCTCCGGATCAGTAAACACCAATGTCGAGCCAAGCCTGGCCTACGATCCGGTTGAGGATCGTACGATGTTGGTCTACGGCCGTGCAGGTGGGGGGGCTACGGGCTTGTTATACACTGGCACGGGTGCACCCCAAACGTTCAACTATGGCTCTACTGGGACTCGTCCGCGCGTGGCCTACCACCCACTGTATCGCGGCTGGTTGATCGGCTATTATTTCTACGAGCAGGAGCGGTCTAGGCCCCCGGCGATTGAGTACCACGCCCTCCAAGGGAACGGGGCACGACTGGCCGTCACCGGTCCGGATCAACTACTCATTGGACCAGAAAGCCGGTCTTACGTGATCGATACCGATTCCGGCTCGGCGCTCGCGTGTCCATCGCCGCGCTCGTATCCGGTCGCCCAATACAACTTCGAGGAGATGCCGGGAGCGACGACCTACGCCGATAACACAGGCCGCAACAACACCGCTACGGGCGGCGCGAACACTGCCAATCCATCCCCTGGAGCCGAAGGAGCGAACGGCAGCATCGGCGCGCCCCTTAGCGATTATGCGCTGGAGTTCGACGGCGTGAACGACTACGCGACCATGCCGCGTGTCGTCACGGACGATTTCTCGGTCGCGTTCTGGGTCAATACTACGCAGGTCGCCGGGGGCGATACGCAGTGGGAAGACGGCGCTGGCATCGTGTCCGGCGATGTCACGGGCGACACCAACGACTGGGGCATCACGCTGAGCAACGGCAAGGTGGTATTCGGCACTGGGAGCAGCGGTGGTAGCACCACGATCAGGACCGAGAACATCGCCGACGGGCGATGGCACTTCGTGACGGCGACGCGCAAGGCCAGTATCCTGAGCCTGTACGTTGATGGCAATGTCAACCCTGTGGCACAAGCCTACAGCGCGAACACCGCGACCCTGAACGCGCCTACGGACCTTCGTTTGGGCAGCTTGCGCAATGACACGAACTTCTTCCGGGGCAAGCTCGATTACCTCAACGTCTTCTCCGTCGCGCTGGCGGGCGACGCAGCGCGAGCGATCTACGACCGCTCAGCTCAATCGCAAGCCTACTGTGTGGCTGCCGCTCCCGTCCCATCTGCTGCAAAAATCGCCTGGACGAAGTTAACGATGGAACAGGTCGATACACGCGGGGCGGGGCCACTGGTCGCCAGTGCGGCTCTTACGCTCACCGTGGACGCGACCGCTCCAACCGCGACGTTGACGCTGCAAGACGGCGCATATGTGCAAGGTGGTGGGAGCAATCAGACCCTGATCATCGGCGGCACGGCACGCGATATCGGCGCGGGTATCAACAAGGTTGAGGTCAGCGTCAACAACGGTCCATGGAAAGCAGCGACTGGACTAGCGAGTTGGTCATATTCGTTGAACGTGACCCAACAAGGCACCTACACGGTGCTCGTGCGAGCCACCGACCGTGCAGGCAATGTTGGAGCATCGACGACCCGAACGCTGATCGTCGATGCGACCGCACCTACCGCCACGCTTACCGAGCCAGCTGCGGTGAGCATCCCCCGGCGCACTGCGTCAGGGCAGTGGTACGTAGCGCTGCGTGGCACCGTCAGTGATCCTGCGGTCGGGACGCAACCGGGCAGCGGTGTCGCACCAACACCGAGTGCGCTCACGGTCAGTATGCAGGCGGGACGTGGCGCGGGCGAAGGCAACGGCGAGCAAACCGCCACCGTCAACAACGGAACCTGGCAGCTCAATTACCTGTTACCCACGCAACTCCTGGACCCGACCGGCACCTATACGGTAACGTCGCGGGTCGAAGACCGGGTGGGCAACCGCTCCAACAACACGGCGCTCAAAGTGCTACGACTGGACAGCACCGGACCCGGCGCGGTGATGCGTGCCAATGACGCCACACGCCCCGTCATCATCTCGACACTGACGCTGGGCGGGCCGATCTCGGACACCACCAGCCTGGACAAGATGGAGATACGCTACACGCCGATCACCGAAGTCGTCGCGCTGTCCGGCACGGTGCTCCTGTTGCCGTTCGAGGAGCCTTCGAACGCGGTGTATTTCACCGACCGCTCGACGCGCCAGCAAAACGCTGTGTGTTCGAATCCCTCGCTTTGCCCGACCACAGCACAGACTGAATTGTTCGATCGCGCCCTCACCGTCGCCGCCAATCGCACGCTGACGGTTGCCAACGACGCCAGCCTCGACTTCGGTACAGGCGAAAGCTTCTCGCTCCAAACCTGGATCAAAACGACCGCTTCCGGCACGATCATGGGCAAGACGAACGCCCAAAACGTCGGCTACAGCTTGCAAATCCGTCCCAACGGCAAGGCGGCATTCATCGCCTCGAGCATGATAGTGAGCGATGGACCTATCGTAAACGACAACGCATGGCATCACATCGCCGCCGTGGTCGATCGCAAAGCTGGCAAGGCGTCACTGTACGTCGATGGCGTCCTCGCGAGACAGCCAGCCCACGCCGCCCGTTGTCACGAACAACGCCAATCTCGTCATCGGCGGTCTTGCGGCGACGCTCGACCAGGTGGCGGTCTGGGATCGGGCGTTGCTCGCCGAGGACGTTGCCGCGCTCTACGCCAGTCCTGCCGCAGTCAAACTCCCCGTATCACTGACGCAACGCGGCGAGGACATCCTCGCATCGACATGGCGTGCGGTGGTACCGACGGGTCTGGAAGGCCAATACCAGATCGACCTCCACGCCTTCGATTTGCGTGGCAACCGTAATCTCAACCCTGGCGTGTGGCGCGGCGTGATCGACACCGCTGCCCCACGTGTATCGCTGACGGCGCGTCCGACCGGAGCGGAACGCACCGACAATAAGGGCGTGCGGCGTGTCGAGCGCGGCTACGTCTGTATCGCCGAGGATCGCGCCCTCGACGATACATCGCTGGTGTGTTCGAATAAACCCAGCAGCGTGCAATTCAGCCGCTCGTTCGCGAACGATGCGGCGCTGCAAGCCTTGTTCCCCGATCTGTCACAACGAACGGGACTGTCGGCGGCCTACTTCCTGTGGGAGCCAGCAACGCTGCCCGCCGCGACTGTCGAGGCCTGTGACATCTACAACCATTGCACGACTGCCAACGCGCAGACGACGAGTGCCAGCGGACAGGCGATGCAAGCGATGCGCCCGGACGCGGCGGCGGCGGCGTTGCCCCTGGCTGTGGTGCTCAGCCCCGCCAACGAGCGCGTGGTGACAGCCACGGGAGCGTTGACGGTCGAACTGGCGGCGGAATCCGCGCAACCGCTCAAGCAGATCGTACTGAAACTCGACGGCGCGACCGTCCAGACGATCAGCTTTGACGCAGGCTGAGGAGATCACCCAGATCAATCGGCAGGTGAGCCTCCCCGGCGTTGCCGAAGGCGAGCATACGCTGGTGGCGCTGGCGACCGACTGGGCTGGGCAACACCCAGGCGACGACGTTCCCGGTCACGTTCAGCCTGGACCGGGCAGCGCCACAGGTGACACTGGACGCCACGGCGCGTGATGCTGGCGATACCTACCAGCTTGGCAGCGGCATGATGCGCTTCGACGGCACCGCCAGCGACACCATCGGCCTCGCCACCGTGCAGGTGCGCGTCGGCGATGGTCCGTTCGCCGATGTCGAGTTCGCGCCAGATGGCACATGGAAAACGGCGCAATGGCTCGGCTTCGCGCCGGAAGGCCAGGAGTACGTGATCGGGGTCCGTGCCGTGGACCTGGCAGGGCGCGTGACCGAGATCGAGCGCACGGTGAAGATCGACATCGCGCCAGTACCACTGATCGGTGGTGCCGCACCCACCACCGCGATCTCGTCTGGTCCAGCCGTTCAAACCACCGCGACGACGGCACGCTTCGTCTTTGGCGGCGCGGACGACACGACCAGCGCAGACACGCTCGCCTTCGAGTGTCGGGTGGACGATGCTATCTTCGCGGCCTGTGCTAGCCCGCTGCGGCTCGACGGCTTAGAAGCTGGTATCCACACCTTCGAGGTGCGTGCTATCGACGCACAGCGCAACGTGGATCGCAGTCCGGCGACCTATACCTGGACGACCATCAACCAGGCACCGACGCCGACCAATACCGCTACGGCAACCGAAACCCCAATGCCAACCGTGACGCGCGACAGCGACGGAAACTTCCACGCCGACCAACACGGCAACGAATACGCCAACAGCGACGGAAACTTCCACGCCGACCAACACGGCAACGAACACGACCAACGGCGACGGAAACTTCGACGGCAACAGCGACATCGTCCAATACCGCGACACCAACAGCGACATCAACGAATACACCAACGCGAACGGCGACAACCGCGCCGAGCGCGACCGCAACGCGAACAGCAACCGCAACACGGACCAACCGCAACACGGACGGCAATCGCAACACGGACGCCGACGGTGCATCGTGTATACCTGCCGCTGGTTGCCAGGCCAGCAGCAGCGCAACTGATCGCGGCACTCAACGTGGAAGCCGTGCCGGAACGTCCCATCACGCAGGGCGCGACCTTCGACACGCGCACGATCACGATCCCGGCGTCGCTGCCGACGGGTGTAGCGTTCTTCCTATCGAGTTCACCCACCACACCCATGGAGGCGCGTGTGGACGACCGTATCGTACTGAGTGTGGACGGCGCGGAGGTGTTCCAATACACCTATGGCTTGCCGCCGTGGATGCTCACCCCCACTAAACCCTACGTGGTCGTGCCATCGCTGGTGCGCGTCCCTGACGCGGTGATGCAGCGTATGGCGGGCAAAACGGTGACGCTTGATTTCAAGGATGTCTACGGTGTGTACGGTAGCGCCTCGCCGATGTATATCATCGCCGTGCAGCGCTGACGCCACGCCGACGATGTGTGGGATGACTATAAAGACAGGAGGACCGCATGTGCGGTCCTCCTGTCTTTTCCTTTGATCTGGAAAAAAAGGGGAAGCATCAGAAATCAGGACGTACGCGCGTTCGTCAGGACACGTACTGGAGCGCGTGACGACGAATGACCATGCCTTGTATCGGAGGAAGTGACGCACCGCTGCAATCCCTACCTCAACAACCGAATTGAACAGGATCATCGCGGCATCAAACAGCGGTACTACCCAATGCGTGGTTTTGGGAACTTTGACGCTGCCTCCCGCTTCTGTCGTGCCTTTGATGAACAGCGACAGTTCTTTCGCATGCGCACGACCATGCGTCAACATCTCCCACCGTTGTCGGAGCAACGACGGGAATTCCGCGTCCGTTGGACGGAGCTGGTGAGCAACCTGATGGCTGCCTAACCGCTTGTTGGGCAACAGCCGATCACGTCCTCATTCGTTGGTGTACGCCAAGCGCACCGCTTCCTGACGTATCCAGTATTATTGCCCCAGCAGATATGTTCGAGGAAATGGTTACCCTTCCAAGGTTTTCGCAAAGAGGAGTACCGGATTGTTGATCGTCCGCCGCTATATTTATGGCCTGCGCGCGCTCGGGCCCGATATGGGCGCTACTACCTGGCTATCTCGCTGCTCGGTTTCGCCGTAGACGGCGGCGTCTATGCGGTGCTGCTCAACCTGTTCCTGGCCCGACTCGGCTACGGACCTGAGGTGATCGGTCTGGTGAACGCCGCCGGTATGGTGGTCTTTGCACTGACCAGCCTACCGGCCGGCATCGTTGGCGAGCGCTGGGGCAGCAAGCGGATCATGCTCTGGGGTCTGGGGCTGATCGTGATGGTTGCGGTGCTGCTGCCGCTCGCAGACCTGCTGCCCACCGCTGCGCGCCTGCCCTGGCTGCTTACCACGATCGTCTGCCTCTACCTTGGCGTTGCCCTCTTCTTCGTCAACACCGCGCCCATGCTGCTGGGGTTGGTTGCGGTGGACCGGCGCAACCAGGCATACTCGACCCAGACGGCGCTGCTCGGCCTGGCCTCCTTCCTGGGCAGCCTGCTGGGTGGCTTGCTGCCGACCGTCGTGAGTGTCTTCGCGGGGGTGTCGCTCGACCAAACGATGCCATACCGCTACGCGCTGATTGTCGCGGGGGTGGCGGTCATCCCGGCACTGCTGGCCATCGCTCGTATCCAGCCCGGTGCGGTCCCCGAGATGCCGGCACCGCCGGCAGGGGCACCTGGCACACGGGCGGCTCCATCGCTCCTGGGACTTCTGTGGCGAATCGCGCTCGTGCGATTCCTACAGATCGGCGGCCTGGCTGTGACCAACACCTTCATCAACCTCTACCTCGACGCGGAACTGCGCGTGCCGACGGCGCAGATCGGGGTGCTGTTGGCGATCGGTCGCCTGGTGAGCGTGCCTGCGGCGCTCACCAGCGCCGCTCTGACCGCACGCTTCGGCAACCGCAATGTGGTGATCGGCGCGTCACTGGCGACAGCCATTGGCATGCTCCCGCTCGCGCTCGTTCCCCACTGGGGCGCGGCCTGGTTCAGCCTGATGCTCGTTTCCGGGTTGTCGGGTGTGCGCTACGCGGCCTCGATCGTCTACTTCCTTGACCTGGTGCCTCCGAACAGGCGCGCCACGACGGCCGGTGTCACCGAGATGGCGGCGGGGCTCTGCTTCACAGCGCTCACCTTCGGCGGCGGCTATATGATCACCCAGCTCGGCTACCGCGCCCTCTTTCTGCTCGGCGCGACCCTCACCGGCCTGAGCGCTCGGTGTTCTGGGCGTTGTTTCGCAGCCACCCGGGCTCGGGTCGTTAGTATCCGGCGATATTTGAGATGCCACCGCATGGCTGCTGAACGTGATTGCCCGTTTGTGATCGGAATATCGCAGGGCGAGGCCAGCCGCTTAAGCGCGTTGTCGGTTATAACGATGTCATCGCTATTGTTATCGGCAGCGTGGGTTCGCAAGGATGGATGATAGGAGGCCAGGGCAGAATCAGCAACTGCACGTCGCCCAGCGGCCCAACTCAATGGTGACGGCGCATGGAAGGAGTTGTCCAGGGCTGAGCTACGGTTCTCGCCCGCTGATATCGGCCACCCACGGCGCTGTGCCTCGGCGGCCAGCCGGGGATCAGGATCAATGGCATGGGGGTGACCGAAAAGTTCGAGAAATGGAATGTCACTGGCGGTATCGCCGTAGGCGTAGCACTGCGCGGGGTCATAGCCACGCGCAGTGAGGACGGTACGGGCTCGCTCTGCTTTGCCCTCGCCCTGACACACGCTGCCATCGACACGTCCTGTATACCGCCCGTTTCTCTGCCGGACCTTCGTGCCTTCGCCCTGCCCGCCTAGCTCCGTCGCCAACCGCGCGATCCCTTCATGCAATCCACCGCTCACGAGCACTAATGGCATTCCGGCGGCCTGATGCGCCTGGAGCAAACGCCAGGTGCCGGGCTTGAATCGCGCGGTCAGGGCCGGTACCAGAGCGCTGGCCCATCGCTCGACCTCCGCCTGTCGCATGCCGGCAGTCGCGCGCAAGAGGGCATAAGAGTTGGAGCGTGCGCTCAATTTTGGGTGGGGCCAACCGCCCGACACGCTCCAGCGTGGCGATCTGCAAGCGCTTGGACATGGCGAAGAGATGATTGGCGCGTCCGACGGCCAAAGCAACCTGGGGAATACTCCCGTCTACCAGGGTCCCTTCAACATCACTGAAAACGGCTGGCATGACACTCCTCATCGCGGCACAGCGAACCGCATCAGTCATGTCAATGATACTCGATTCTGGCGTTTAACGAAGCGTTGATGGCTCCTACGATTGATTGAAGCCCAAGGTGTTCGGTCGCGTCATGCTGGCTTCTCGACGATCTTCCAGTACGAATCCTTCCGAATTACCTTGCCGTCCCGAAACTCATAATGATCGCATCCGCGCACCTTGACCTGAACCCCACCGGACGTCGTCCCCGTCAGCAGCCATTCCGAAACGACCATATTTCCACTGATCCAGTGGCGGTCATCGCTATAATGGACATCCGGGAGGCCACCGAAGCGCGTCGCCAGCCCCGCGCGCACGGCGGCCTTGCCCACATAGCGCTGTCCCCAGGGATCAGGTCCGCGCGGCATGTCCAACGAGCAATCGTCCGGCAAGGAACTCCATGATCGCATCAAGATCGTGGTCGTTGAAGGCATCAAGGATGTCCTTGACGGTTTCCATTGACACCGGCTCTTGTTGAGACATGGGTGACCTCCTTGAACAGGTGGCGACCGGTTGATCTGGGCTGCCGCCGTATGGATCGATATGACGTAAGCATAGCAGACCTCGTTAAGTGGTGCAGGTTCATATGCACGGTGTAACACTCGCCATAAGAAAGCCGCATCCGAAGATGCGGCCTGCGCGATCCCAAAGGCGGGTTACTTCTTAGCGTAATCCATCGCACCAGTAAGAATCGACAAAGACGCCTGGCTCGTCCCCAACGAGCCAGGCGTCGTGACCGGGCGGGATGACCACAACGGTGCCTTGCCCGAAGTCGTCTGCACTTCCATCGTCCATCACAACATGCATTCGGCCCGAGACCATATAGGCGCTATGGGTGCCTGCAACTGCGGTTCCTGCATTCCGGCGTCCTCGAGATCTCCAGACCACGCGTCCAGCCCGGCTCAAATGTATCGCGCCTAATGGTGACACCTCCGAGATTGACAACTTCCAGTTTCCCCTTGGGAAAGGGTCGTGTTTCATCCGGCGAACTCATATCCTTGGCTTCCAAGACATGGCAACCTCCTTGGCGACTGAACGGTAACTGAGAGGCATGGAGGGTGATTTCGCTACCAGCAATGAGAAACGTTTGTTAGGATAGACTTGATTTGAAGTGGGGTGTGCTCAGAAATCGTGTTGTCCTGTGTAGCTCCTCGTTGAGAGATAATCGTCTGTTTTTCGACTAACTGACGCGAAGTCCGCAACGGCGAAGAAACGATCGAGGCGATACTTCACGCTTGACGTACTTTCAGAGCTGGGTCATATCGCTCTCGTCCGAAGGAACCTCATCCAACAATCGCTCCTAAATTTCAGGAGCACGTCACTCCCGTGCATCCCGCTTCACATGAAGATCGGTGTCAACCTTGGTGCGTTCTCATTGGTGATGACACTGCTATAATAGCTGTCGCAGAGGTTGTCAGAACTTGGTGCACTTGGCATACAGCGCGGGTGCGAGCAGTGGCGGGGTTGGTCAATCGTCAACGGGCGTGGGCAGCGGCATGACTACCGAACTGCGAACAGGGGCATTCCCTCCTTTCTCACGAATGTGAATGTTAACTATTCTCGACAAGGAGATACGTGTATGGGCTTTAAGTATACGGAACAACATCGTGATGAGTACTTCACGGTCGGGCTAACCGTTTTACGTGGTGTCATACCGGCCACGTTGCTGGAAGAATTACGCGTGCAAACCGAGAAGGGTCGTGAACTGGCACGTGCCAAGAATGGGCCGCAAGCACAACGTATTCAGCCGGTCTATGCATTTGAAGAACTTGATCCTCGACCATTCCGGGAATTTCTTGTGTTGCCGGAGTTTCGTATGACGGTTGAGGGTATTCTGGGAGCCGATCACACTCCAACGGAAAACATGGGTGTGTTACTGGAACCGGCGGAAGCCGCTTGGTGTACGGCTTGGCACCGTGACTGGCTCAACATCGAGGGTGTCGATCCTCTGCGTTTCGCGCAGGTTCGTGACAATCTTGCCATGTTTAACCAGTTCAATGCAGCATTGTACACCGACCACTCGCTGTGGGTTGTTCCAGCAAGCCATAATCGCGATGATACATCTGAGGAAGCGATTGGATTCGCGACAGGTCAAGTTGGTGCACCAACATTTCCTGAGCACTTGAGTCCGGGTTCTCGTGAGCTAGCTTGTTTGGACTATACACGGAAAATGCCGGGCGCAGAGCAGATCGTCCTTTGTGCTGGGGACGTTGCATTCTATCGGTCATCAGGATGGCATATCGGCAACTATGTGCCATACGGTAAACGTGCTACATTGCATGATGGATTTTACGCTGATGAGGACCGTGCATGGTGGAATGAGATGCAGGTAGTACGCGAACAGGCACGCCAGAAGGTATCCAAGCACACAACATAGCCCTTCGGTAGAATATCTTCAAGTTTTATCGAAATCAATTGGCGATGTTAAGGTGATGTACGGCTGGGTGGTGGCCCGGTGTTGTCGCGTGGCTCAGCCAATAGCCCGGTGATCTTCGATATGTTTATAGCGGTTGCAGAACTATCCTAGTGTGCAGATTACTCCGCGCTCAACCGGAACGGACGCCGACGCAATCCATGTGGCACGGAGCGGAATTGCCACTGATGTTATCTCGATACCGAATCGCTACATGCATTCGCTAAACGAGATGATTGAATTGATGGACGTGGAAAATACCGCCCGTCTCATCGCGGCCTTCGTGCGTTCGCTGACAGCAGATATGGACTTCGTTCCACGCTGATGAGATGCTCCACAGCGTTTGAATGGAGCACGAACACACCTGCGCTCGTTCGCGCCTCGAATCCTGCGTCGGCATGACGATGCAGTCTTAATCGTTATCGTTTGCTGCCGTCCGCAAGCAGACTGCTCGACATGTCTATCGAGCCTGCAGCATTACGCTGAAGCATATAAATCATATCCCCTTTTGTCCACCCTTGTCATGCGTAAAGCAAGGAAAATGAGTTGTTCTTCGTCTAACGTACGGGGTTTCACGCGACGACGAAGAAACATGCGTAACGCTCATGGCTCTCGCGTGTGCTTTGGAGGTTGGTTATGCCCGGGCTTCCTGGCTTGTGCATCCGATTCGTTAGCGTGGAACATAACGCATATCGCGTGTGAGCGTGCATACGAAGACTGCAACCACCTACGTTCACACTTAGTCAACGCAAAGTGAACACATGTGCGTCGTTAGCATTAGCCGATAAAAAGGTTCGGAGAGGTTCTAAAACACTGCCATTGAACGTATGTCGCCGATGAAAGCCCCATTTTATTGGCCATTTCGAAATGGTCGTATGTGCACTGTATGTCGTGGCTTAGTGTGAGCACCGTTGCGATCTATGATGCGGCTCCTGCCACAGCGGGACGTCGATTGCTTGGTCGGCTCAACCTGCCGACGGTCGAGCCTGGCGCGTATGATGAGGTCACAGGTACGCTCAATCTTGCCGGAATCCCCTATGCTACGCGCGGATTACAAGGGTTGTGCGTCGAGTTCGACGAGGAGCGAAGATCGACGAAGCCAACGAGAACAACGGACTTCAGGTCGGCGGTGTGCTCGGCGGTCCCGTCACTCCCGTGCCGTCGTCGGGCAACGTCTACCTGCCTTTTGTACGTCGCTAGGGTCGAAGCCTTCCTCCGGATACACGGACGCGCCTTAGCTCGTGAGCCAAGGCGCGTCCGTGTATCCGGTGCGCGACCGCCGAGCTTGGCCGCTGGCAGGTCGCTAAATTTGACGTTCACGCAACCAGTCTGCTATATTTAGACCAGTTACTGACCAGACAATTGATGGAGACGATGAAGAAACGTGGCTCGGTCCAGCCGGGCGATGCAAACGTTCGGGCATATTTGCGCAGTGGCGGTTTCGCGCCAGGTGATCGGCTGCCGGGTGAGCGCCAGCTTGCCCAGACGCTCGGTATGACCCGCACCGCTTTGCGTAGTGCGCTCGATGCACTGGAAGCAAGCGGAACGGTCGAGCGACGTCCGCAGTCAGGCACCTTTCTCACGCGCGTTCCCACGGCTGCGGCGCGTGGTGGGCGTGTCACGCTCATCGCGCCCTTTCACGGCAACAGGCAAGCAGATCAGGTGCGCGATTCCTCATGGCTTTACCGCGTCGTTTCCGCCTTTGAACGTACCACCGGCCCGAGCGGTATTCAGATCAACCTGCAGGATCAATCCACACGATTAGATGACCCGCGCTCGATCATCGCCCTTGCTCGCGAGGTCGCCACACAGCGTCCAAAAGCGGTTGTGTTGCTGCATCCGGTAGGGAGCCGTGCGGACATCAGGCAGGCGCTTACATTGCTGCACGACCAGCGTGTGCATCCGATCATCGTGTCCTCGCGCACCTATCCAGGACTTGCCAGCCAAGTGTATTTCGATTCGGGATGGGGAGCCTATGTCGCGACGCAGTACCTGCTCCAACGTGGACATCGGCGCATTGGCTTCGCCGGTGCGCCGCGAGGACATGAATGGGTTCAGGAGCGCCTCGCGGGGTATCGTGACGCGCTCGCCACCGTCGATATGGTTGCGGACGCCCGATGGGTCAACCTGCCGGATGCCGGCGAGCGGCTATCACACGCCCGTGATGGCGCGGATGCATTGCGGCGCTGGCTCGATCTCCCTGCGCAACTTCGTCCCACCGCCGTGTATGCGGCGAATGATATCGTTGCACTTGGACTCCTCAAGGCAGCGCGTGACGCTGGGTTGATGATTCCAGAGGCGCTGTCAGTCGTCGGCTTCGACAACGATCCCGAAGCCCTGCTGGCGGGTCTGACCACGATCGAGCGTCCCACCGAAGCCCTTGGGGAAGCACTCGCTCGCACGGCGCTTGATCGCGTGGCTGGCGGCAGTCATGCCGAGGCTGTGACGGTGCGCCTACGCCCCGTCTTGATCGAACGAGCCACCGTCGGAGTTCCTGCCCCTGAGCCGAGGCCAGGAACCAATTCATTCGAACAACCTGGGTGATCCCAGGCATGCACGTCGGCGTTTGACGGCGCACGCTCAGCGGCGTTTTGCGCAGCATCATCTGGAGGATGTATGACACACGAATCTCGATTGCCAACTGGAACATTTGGACGGACTGGCTTGAAGGTGACCAAGCTTGGGTACGGAGCGATGGAAGTACGCGGGACGCGCATCTGGGGCGGTCGTCCAGTCACGGATGACGAAGTGGGCACGATCTTGAACGCCGTATTGGATTCCGGCATTACATTCATCGATACAGCCAATGACTACGGGCGCAGCGAGGAATATATCGGACGCTTCCTAGCCAAGCGCCGCGACGAATACGTGCTGGCAACCAAATGTGGCTGTCTGGTTGTCCATCAAGACGGGCCAAGCGACGAAACGCCGCACGTCTGGACGCGCGAGAACCTGTTTCGCGGCTTGCATGAAAGCTTGGAACGGATGCGTACGGATCATGTCGACCTGATGCAGTTGCACAACCCCAGCGTAGAGCAGTGCGAACAGGGCGACCTCGTTGCGATCCTGGAAGAGATGCGGACGCAGGGCAAGGTCCGCTACATCGGCTGCTCGTCGACCAATCCGCACCTCGAAACCTATATCAAGTGGGGCGTCTTCGACGTGTTCCAGATCCCATATTCGGCGTTGGAGCGCGAGCATGAAACCCTAATCCAAGCCGCGGCGGATGCTGGCGCTGGTGTGATCGTGCGGGGCGGTGTGGCACGCGGCGAACCAGGCAGCGGCCTTGGCTCCACCGATCGGTGGGCGGCATGGGACGCCGCCAACCTGGACGAATTGCTGGAGGACGGAGAAACACGCACTGGCTTCTTGCTGCGCTTTACTAATAGCCATCCAGGGATGACCACCAATATCGCTGGTACGAAAAACCCAGACCACCTGCGCGACAACGTCGCCGCAGCTAGTCGTGGGCCGCTGCCCCAGGCAACCTATGAGGAGGCGAAGCGTCGGCTCGACCAGAGCACGCGAGCACGTTCCGCGTAGGTCGCATTCCTAAGGCTCTAGCAGAAAGGAACCATGCATGAACCCATCATGTTTACAGTATCGGCTGACGGATGAAGAGCGACGCATCTTTGACGATACTGGCATGCTGACCGTCGAGAATGCGCTGGACACAGCGCAAATCGCGGAACTCACCAGGATGGTCGATCAGACGTTCGAGGCAAAGTACAGTGCAGGCCATGATGCACACACCGCCCTCTTTTATCCGAATTTCATTCCAGACTCGTCGCTTTTTACCAGTCTGGTCGATTATGAACGAATCCTCCCCAAAGTCTGGGGTATTCTGGGCTGGAATATCTACCTGTATCATGCCCACCTGATCGTGACGCCGCCATCAGGCAAGCCCGTTGACGACACGACATTTGGCTGGCACCAGGACAGCGGTCGGGTTAACCTGGAGATGGAGGGCCATCCACGACCACGTTTGTCCCTGAAGGTCGCCTATTTCTTATCGGACACGAGCGAGCCAGGTCGGGGGAACTTCTGGGTCATTCCAGGCAGTCACCGTGACGATACGCTCGAACGACCTGTCAGCGGTATTGGTCAGCCGGAGGGTGCGGTGCCAGTGTTAGCGAAGCCCGGAACCGCCGTCTTCTTTGATCGGCGGTTGTGGCATACCGCGAGTCCAAACTGGTCTGACATCACGCGCAAAGTGTTGTTTTACGGCTATGGCTACCGCTGGCTTCGCACCAAAGATGATATGACGGTGCAGTCGCTCTGGGAACAAAGCGATCCGGTCCGCCGTCAGTTGCTCGGATGGGGCTCCAACGCTAATGGGTTCTATTCGCCCACAGATGCAGATGTGCCACTTCGCGGCTGGCTGCGCGAGTGGAGTCCTGACGACATATCCGTTCGATGACCGGGAGAATGTCCTTCTGAAAGGCTTCGCTTTCGGCGTAGGTGCTATGCAGCACAAGCGATGATCGGCTGGTTTTCCCGAAAAGCGATCGGCGTCCGTTCGGTAGACATACACCATGTAAGCGGCATGGGCGAACAGTGGGCGGCTCAGTATGGGTATGCGGCACTGCAGCACGTTCGTCCATAAAAGGAGCTATATGCAGTATCGGATGCTCGGTCGAACTGGCCTTCGAGTTTCGGAGATCGGCTGCGGCGGCGCGCCGCTCGGACTCGCCAACTATAATGAGGTATGGAACCCGCTGGCTGCTGATGCCACTGCCTCGATGATCAACGCCTTGCACCGCGCGATCGACCTTGGCTATAACTACTTCGACACTGCGCCATCCTACGGCGAAGGACGCAGTGAAGAAGTGATGGGCATGGCGCTCGCCGGAAAGCGTGAGCACGTCTACCTCGCGTCCAAGACCGAGTGGAAAGACCACGATCGTGCCGCCGTCATCGCACGCGCCGAAGGATCGCTCAAACGGCTCCAAACGGACTACCTGGACGTGCTTCACTTCCACGGCGGTGACTACCTGCCGGAAGATGTCGAGCATATTCTGCACGGCGGCCCGCTCCATGCCTATCAGCAACTCAAGCAGGAGGGCAAAATTCGTTTCATCGGTATCACCGCCGAAGAATCGGTGACGTTGCGTCCGCTGATCGAAAGCGGCGTATTCGAAGTGATCCAGATTCGCTACAACATCATCTATCAGAACGCCTGGCATAACATCCTGCCGTTGGCGCGTGAGCAGAACCTCGGCGTGGTACTGATGCGACCGCTCAGCAGCGGCATCTTCCAAAAGCTGATGCGCGCGGCACATCCGAACATCGATCAGGTGCTCGACCTGTATGCCGTTGCGCTCAACTATGTGCTGTCCGATCCCAACATCTCCACGGCGATCGTGGGCATGCGACGGATCGAGGAGGTCGAGCGCAACAACGCGATGTCGGACGCCCTAGAGCAGCGGCTGGACCTCGACTGGCTGCATGATCGCTTCGTTCCAGCACCGGACACGCAGGTGCCGAATGACTGACATACGCTGGACCGTCCTCACGATAGGGCACCTGAGCCGCAACAAGTTCTGGGGGGAATCCGACGACTCAGGCATACCGGACGCCGCTATGCACCTCAACCCTGCTCCAGGTCGATGACCAAACGATCATCGTTGATCCGAGTTGTCCACCCGACCTCATGGAGCGCGTATTGTACGAGCGCAGCGGTTTGCGACCGGACGCGGTCAACAGAGTATTTCTGACGCATGCCCATGGCGACCATTATGTTGGCATCACGACGTTCCCCAAGGCGCGCTGGTGCATGGACGTGTCCGCGTTGGAACACTGGAAGGATCGAACGACGCCCGGAAGCCCGGAAGCAGGTGCTTGCCCGACTTGAGCCGATCGCAGGCGAGCTCGTCCCTGGTATCACGCTGCTGCCGACGCCAGGGCACAGCCGCGACGCATACATCGCTCAGTTTCATCAGCGGCGGGTACCGCGTCATCATCGCGGGCGACGCGGTTATGACCGAGGACTTCTTTCTGGCACAGGACGTGTATTTCAACACAGTTGACCGCGATGCCGCGGTCCACTCGATCGCGACCATCGCCGAGCGTGCCGACATCGTCGTGCCAGGCCACGATAATTACTTCGTGCACGGCAGGGAGGGAAGGAGCAACCAGTGACTGACACGAGCACGCAAGAAGGGCTGAAGCTTGGTCTGGGCGGACACTCGTATATCGCCCAACTGGGCAACGATCCGGCACCCTCATGCGAGCAGCAATGCGCGCTGGTGGCGGCCTGCCTGGACCACTGTATTCGCCTGTTCGATACCACCTATTATCAAGAGACGCGTGGCACTTGGACGCGTGCTCGCGCACCTGGGACGGCGCCAGGAGGCCACGCTGACCGCCTGGAACTTCTTCAAGCAGCCGGGCAAGGAGGACGATCTGGTTGCGTGGACGCCGTATGCGCCGCACCACATCGACCTGATGCTTGAAGAGCTCCAAACCGACACGCTCGACCTGCTCGTCATCCATGCGGAAGACGATTCCCAACGCTTGGAGCAGGGGGTAGCGCTTGCCACGCGCTGGATGAGTGAAGGCAAGGTCAAGCAACTCGGGCTGGGCATGGGACGCCCTGAATTCCTAGACATATTCCACCAGGTGTTTAGCTGTGTGCTCGCTCCCTGCAACGCCTTCAACCGGAGCACGTTTCCACTGTTTGCTCGTGCACGCGAACGTGGCCTCAAGAAGATTGCCATGTCGCCCTTCATCCGTGGTTGGAAGCTCGACGAAATCGGCGAAGACACGGCAGAGGTTGCCGCTATTCTCCTCCGCTGGGTGGTGTTCCAGCCACTCGTCGATCAGGTAATTGTGTCGATGCGCAAGCCGGAATGGGTTCAGGCCAATCTCCAAGCCGTGGCGCGTGGTCCGCTCACAGCGCATGAGGAAGAACGTCTCGCGAACTGGATCGCACGTGTCAGCTGAGCGGCGAGGTGTCGCCGTGGCAATCGTCAATCGGGCAGCACCCATCACGGAGGAGCATTCATGCGCATATTAATCACTGGCGCGAGTGGGAACTTGGCACAGGGCTTGATCGATCGGGTTGCCGCTCGGCACGAGCTACGTCTGGCAGACATCGTCCCGATCGAAACAAGCCACACGTTCGTGCAGGTCGATGTACGACAACCCCAGCAATACGTCGATGCAGCCGAAGGTATGGACCTGATCGTCCATACGCCCGCCTGGCACGGCATTCATCTGCGCGGGCATTCCGAGCTCGAGTTCTGGGAGTTGAACGTGGACGGTACGTTCAATCTCTTTCAGGCGGCCGTCGCGCAGCAGGTGCCTCGTGTGGTATGGATTTCGAGCATGTCCGTCTTTGATCGGGATAACATTTATGGTTTCAGCAAGGTCGTCGGCGAGGAGCTTTGCCAGTTCTACTTTCGGGTTCATGGTATTCGCAGCACCATGCTCCGTCCCGCCGACTTCACGCCGTATCGTGATCGTAAGCAGTACGGCGAACGGCTGCTGCGTGGCGGTGTCGATCGCCGCGACGTGCATCAGGCGGCAGCCCTGGCAGTCGAGAACGACGCCATCACCTGCGCCGCGTTTCCGGTGATGCGGGCAGATCCGTGGACACCGGAAGAAATCGACCTGTGGAAGGATGATGCCCTGGCGGTGTTGGAGCACTATGTGCCAACGGCGCGCGCTCTAGTCGCTACCTACGGCCTTCAGCTACCCGAAACGATCAGCGTTCCCGATATTTCGCGGACACAAGTGGAACTGGGCTATCAACCTGCGTACAACTTTGTGTCATTTCTATGCGAGCTCGCCGAGCAGGACCAGGCGGGCCATGCGGCTGGGTGGATAGTGCAGACAGACGAGGGCGAGTAATCTGCGACCCATAATAAGACTGATCATCCGAAGAGAGGTATTTCAAGGGGACGAAGCCCAGCACTGCCTCGTCCGTTGACTATCATCACTCAGCGGAGTGATATTTGTTCTTCGTCTCATTAATGCATTTCACGCGAAGGTGAAAAGCTTCTTTGTATCGTGGCAAGAAACGTGATGCTAATTAGTATTACAACGACAGATCTTTGGGGTAAAATCGAGGTTAGACGATCTACAGTTTTTGGGAGGATGCACGATGGACTCTGCAACGTTTGAACGCGTGGCGGACGACTTTGCCGCCTTTCACCAACAGTTCGCTCCCTACTTCGGCCGTCCCGAAGCTCGAAGGCGCAGCGAGCAGTACCTGCGTGGCTTGCTCGTCCAGCATGCGGACCGCCGCAATGCTGAAAACCTTGCCGAAGCCGTTCCTGGTGCCACCCCACGAGCCCTCCAGCGCTTCCTCTCCCAGGCACCCTGGTCCACTGCCCCGGTTATCACTGCCCTTCAGCACTATCTCGCACCCCGTCTCTCTGCCTCCGATGGCGTCTTCGTCATCGACGAGAGTGGCTTTCCCAAGCAGGGCAAGCACTCGGTTGGTGTTTCCCCGCAATACTGTGGTGCTCTCGGCAAAGTCGCCAATTGCCAGATGGGCGTCTTTCTCGCCTACGTTTCCTCGCGCGGTCATGCCTTGATCGATGCCCGCTTGTTCCTGCCGCATGTCTGGATGGATGACCCTGAACGGTGCCAGCGAGCCGGAGTGCCCGAGCACATCACCTATGCGTCCAAAGGTGATATTGGTCTTGAGTTGCTGCGCCAAGCCCGGCAGCGAGGTCATCTTCAGGGACAGTGGGTCACGGCGGACGAATGGTATGGCCGCGGAGGCGAGTTTCGCGACGAGTTGGACAAGGACGCCTGGCGCTACGTCGTGCAGGTTCCGCTCAAGCTTGAGGTCTTCACGGAGGCTGCCAAGGTGGAGATGGAGCAGCGAGGAGGCCGCGGACGCAAGCGCAAGCGTCCACGCCTGGCAGAGGACAGCCCTCGTCCGAGAGCGGTCGGCAGCATTTTGCAGGAGTGGAATGAAGCAGCCTGGAGTGTGCTTACCGTGGGAGAGGGAGCGCAGGGACCGCTGACGTATCAGTTCGCAGCACTGCGGGTGTGGGAAAGTCGTGAGGGTCTGCCAGGGCGAGCGTGTTGGTTACTCCTGCGACGCAACCGGGATGGGAGCGAGGGACGGTGCTATCTCTCAAACGCGCCCGCTGAAACAGGGCTGTGGACATTGGGACGAGTGTGCTCGCAGCGCTGGCCGATTGCGACGGAGTTTCAGATTGAGAAAGGGGAGGTGGGATTGGACGAGTATGAGGTGCGGAGTTGGCGAGGATGGCATCACCACATGGTGCTGAGCTTACTGGCCGGAGCGTTCTTGCTGACGATGCAGCAGGAGTGGGGAAAAAAAGATGCCGCTCCTGACGCGGCAGCAAGTGAGCCGGGTGCTGCGGGAATTGCTGCCCAGGCGTACATGGAGCGTGGTCGATCTATTGGAGTGGATGCGCGATACGCAACTGCGCAACGACCGCGCCAAACGCTCCCATCACAAGCGGCGCCTCGCTAAGTTACAAAAACTGTCGTTGTAATATTAGATTCTGGTGCGAAATTCGTAGGATGGCTTGAGAGCTCCGGAATCACTGCTCTCCGCTCCAACGGCCCTGTTCGGTTGCTTGCCTCCGCCCGCGTCTCCACCGTCTAAACCGCTGTTGCGCGGGCAACCACCCGCAGATCATGCGCTATCACGCCCCAACCTACCCAGCGTTCCATCCCCTCATCTCCATGATACCGGCACCGCTTCAGTCCGCTGATCCGTCCTTCGATCCCCGCTCGCCAGCGCCGACCCCGCCGAAACCACGCCTGCCCTTCATGCACCGCGCGGGCTGCTGACTTTGCCCCCTGCTTCGGCAACACCACCTGCTTGACCCCCACAGTCTCTGCATACCGTTCATTCTCCGGCGAATACGTTCCGCGATCTGCTGTCAGCAGCATTGGCGGATGCTCAAACAGCTTCACATGATGGTCCAGGCTACGCGGGATTTGGCGCTCTTCCGGTGGATTACCATCAAGCACATCATAGCGACTAATAATGCCTGTCTCGGCTACCAGCCTCATCCGCATTAAAATCCAACAGCGCTTCCTACATACCCGGTCTTGAAGTGCCGGTACAATCGGCAGTCAGTATAGGGCAGTTGAGCCGACTGCAGAAGTTGCAATATGAAGGAGGTGATAGTGATCGTGAGCAGCATCCTTAATCAGGTTCAAACTGTCGTTCAGCGCGGCCTTCGCGCGCTCAGCGCCGCTATCTCCCGTCTGACCAAGCCGCTCCCTACGTTTCCTGCAGCCGGCACTCTCGCTGATTTGGCTCGAAATAAATCGCAGTTGATCGCGGAAAACATGGTGCTGCGACAGCAATTGATCGTCCTCAATCGCTCGGTCAAACGGCCATACTTCACGCAGGCGGATCGGGTGTTTTTCGTCTTGCTCGCCAACCGGCTTCAAACCTGGAAAGACGTTCTGCTCATCGTCAAGCCTGAGACCGTGCTGCGCTGGCATCGACAAGGCTTTCGGCTGTTCTGGAAGAGGAAATCTCGTGCGACGTCACAGCAACCGAAGATTCCAGCCGAGACAGTGATACTGATCATGGAGATGGCCACCAACAATCGGTTGTAGGGTGCTGACCGCATTCAAGGCGAGTTGCTCAAGCTCAACATCCACGTCGCCAAACGCACGGTGCAGCGGTACATGCGGCAGGCACGACCAGTGCGACCACCTGGACAGACCTGGACAACGTTCATCCAGAACCATGTCAACGACATCTGGGCCTGTGACTTCCTCCAGCTTCATGACCTGTTCTTCCAGCCGCTCTTCGCCTACGTCATCACCGAGCTTAGCTCACGGCGCATCGTGCATGTCGGCGTAACGAGAACACCGACCGCCGAATGGACGGCACAGCAACTGCGGGAGGCGACGCCTTACGGTGAAGCGCCCAAGTACCTGATTCGTGATAACGATGCGAAATATGGTTCGCACTTCGGTGCCGTCGCAATCGGTAGCGGGATTGAGGTGCTGCGAACGCCCATCAAGGCACCTCGCGCGAATGCTATTTGCGAACGACTGATGGGGAGTGTTCGTCGGGAATGCCTTGACCACATTATGATACTGAGCGAAGCTCACCTGCGGCGTGTCCTCAAGGAGTACGCGGTGTATTTCAATCAGTCGCGACCACATCAAGGCATCGACCAACGCGTTCCTGAGCCGAAGAACAGCCCAGTTTGCAATGCTGGCAAGATCGTCTCATTTCCAGTTCTGGGTGGCCTCCACCATGAGTATCGTCGGGCAGCGTGATCGAGGGCATCAAATCCTATACGAGGAGCGGATCACCGAAGTAGCCGTCACAACGACCTCATCATGGACTTCAGCAGCAATCCAATTCTGCTCGAGAGTGCTGCGCGTGATGGTCCGACCTAAGGGCGAGGCATCTTGGGTGGCGTGATCGACGATTATCGCCGTGTAGCATGAAGCGCTCGAATGCCTTGGATAGCATGTCCGCACCATAGGCCGTCCAATGCTCCTGGCGCTTTTGATGCGGAGCCGATAGATACAGAAAAGTTAAGGCACATCGACGCAGAAACCTTAATCCTGTCAGAACTCGGACAGCAGCATACGGTTGGACGCCACGCACTCCAGGAATGATTGGCGGGCGCTACCGTCCACGATGCGAGCGGCATACGTGTGCAGCACCTGCCTGGCCTGTTGGAGCATTAGCCCTGCCCGGGGATCTTGATGGATCGCGAGAGCCTGGTAGCAGACAAGATACACAGAAAACGGCAGGGCAAACTCCATCTGCTGCCGTATCGCGAGGATCGGCAAGATGAGTTCAACCTGCGTCATGGCGTCCGCGCTGCTGCCGCGTGCCAGGGCGATCCGTGCTAATCCGGCCCGTGCCTCACTCGCCTTATGTGCCAGGCCTGCCTCAGTATAGAAGTTCAGGGCACGTACATAGGCTGCCGCCGCATCCTCAGTACGATCCGTCATGGTCAGGGCAGCGCCCAGCAGCAACAGCGCAGCCGCCTGGCTGGCACGTCCATGAAGCTGCTGGGCTAAGAGGTAACTCTGCTCCGCTTGTCGCAACGCCTCCTGACCATCGTTGACCGCAAGCGTTAGCTCCGCCCCGATCAGCCAGCTCTGAAGTGTTTCGTACGCCGCTGTCTCGGCACCATCGACGAGTGCCCGTAGGCGCGTAAACCACATCCGAGCGGCAGGGTAGTCGCCCACGTACATGCCCAGCCGCACCATCGCGCCCATCGCCGTGGCTGCCATAAACATGTCACCATGTATCTCGATACGCTCGAGTACAGGGCTGATCAACTCCCAGGCGCGTGCATGGTCTCCCCGTAGTCGGGCCAGTTCGTTGAGCTGCAGATGAACGGTTGCTCCGCCCCACGCATAGCCCAACCTGTGGGCCATTGCGAGCGCGGCCTCGCCATGCCGCTCCGCTGTAGGATAGTCCCCCGTAGCGATTGCGATATCGACCAGATCAGTGAGTAGGGCTATCTCGCCGATACGCTTGCCCATACGCCGACATAATTCAAGACCCTTTTCGACATACCCACTGGCTGCTACATAGTCATCGCTGGTTAGCGCGATCGAGCAGAGCCAGTTGTAGGCAAGGTACTGGGTGTCGGCCAATAACTCAGCCTGCACGCCATCGTGCTGGTACGCCTGCGCCTGCGTTGCTGCCCGCTCGAGCAGGTCATGCGCGTGCTCGGACTTTCCTAGCCGCCGCAGCGCCTGACCCTTGACCAGGTAGCCGCAGATCTCCCCAATCGATCCCTGGCTCGTCTGCCCCAGAACGATCGCCTCGTCCGCAGCCGCGAGCGCCTGCCGGTGAAGCCCCATGTGGATACACAGCGAGCCAAACAGTGCCAGTAGCCGACTATGGTTGCGCCCAGTGGTATCGTCACGCGTGGCCTGGCTTCGTGTCCGCGCGATTGCTGCGCCAAGCAGCTGTTGCCATTCGGACGTGAGGCCGGCCATCCGACAATATTGCCAGAGAGTCCCGGCGCTATCAACCAGGGCGTCGAACTGCTCAGCGTGCACCGCCCACCACCACGCGACGCGAATGTTTCCGAACTCCCGCTGGATCTCAGTCGCAGCCTGGCCAGGCTCATCGCGGAAAAAACGTCGCGTGCGCTCAGCGACATACACCAGATAGAAATGACTATGGGTAGCCGCAACCGCGGCATCCAGTTCAGGCAACTGACGCAGCTGCTCCGCAGCAAACTGGCGCAGCAGTTCGTGTACTTCGTACCGTGCCGGCTCGGTGGGCGATGACCGCACGTGCAGCAGCGATGTATGGACCAGCCGCCGCAGCACCTGGCGCGATCCACCCACGACTGCCTCTGCTGCTTCCAGTGTGAACCCGCCCCGAAACACGGCAAGCTGCATAAATACCCGGCGCTCGGCATTGGTCAACAGCCGCCATGACCAGTCAAAAACGGCGCGGATGCTGCGCTGCCGTTCCGGCATATCGCGGCGCGCAGTTTCTAGGAAGTCCACGCTCGACTCGATCGCGGTGGCAATGTCAGGCAGCGCCATGGTATCGGTCCATGCTGCCGCCAACTCGAGGGCAAGCGGCATGCCCTGCGTCAGCCGGCAGATATGTACCACTGCGGGGAGATTGGCATCACTTAGCTGGAAGGTCGGTTGCACCCGATGCGCACTCTGCGCGAACATCCGGACCGCGGACGTCGCGGCGTGCGCCGCTGCCGTCGGACCATTGTATGGTAACCCCTCCACAGGATACACCTGCTCGCCGCGCATATTCAGGCGCTCGCGTGACGTAGCAATAATCTGGACCCGTGGCGCGGCCTCAATGATCGCGACGAGCAACGCGACGATGTGGGGACCCCCGCTGGCCACCACATCGTCGCGCGCGTCAAGGTCGAGCAGATGCTCGACGTTATCGAGGATCAGCAGGAGGCACCTGTCGCGCAGCCAGCGTAGCAGCGCGGTCGTCGGGTCGCCCTGAAGCGTCATTCCGAGCGCCGTGGCAATGGTCGGGACCAACGCTTCCGGGGTGCTAATCGAGGCCAACGCCACGAAGAACACACCGCCGTCAAATGCATTAAGGTTGCTACGCGCCAGTTCCAGCGCCAGTCGCGTCTTTCCCATGCCACCAAACCCAACGAGCGTGACAAGGCGCACGCCGGGCTGTTGCAGATCGGCGATAATCTGCGCTACCTCGTGTTCACGCCCAACAAACGGCGTGGGTTGCGCCGGCAGGTTGTTCGGATGCACGGCTGGCATGCCTGGCGTGAGGTCGCCGGACCGAATCCGCTCGGCCAGAACGACGGTTTCGACATCCGGCTCGATCCCCAGTTCGTTCGCTAATATCTGGCGGCACGCTTCGTATTGCAGCAGTGCTGCTACACGGTCACCGCTTGCCGCCAGGCTATGCATTACCTGGCGGTGCGCTGATTCGCGCCACGGCTCCAGCGCCAGCTGACGGCGGGCGGCGGAGCTAACTGCAGCGTAGTCTCCACGTTGTTCAGCGGAGGCAGCGAGTGTTTCAAGCACGGACAATGCCTGAGCGTGCAGGGCTTCGCGTTGGACGGCGACCCATTCCTCGAATACGAAGCACTCCGGCAGGGCAAGGCCGGACAGAAAGTCCCCGCGGTAAAGCTCGATCGCCTCCCGGAGGCCTGTGATGCACTGATCACACAGGTCGAACTGGACATGTGCGTGCTGGCGGCTGCTCTCGATTCGTGCGCGAAACATGGCAACATCCAGCCAATCATTGTCCTGAGCCACGAGCTCAACGGAAAGGCGGTCCGTGATGAGCACGATCGAACTGGCGTCCACGAGCACTTGGCGCAAGTTGGCCAGAGCGACGCGCAAGCTGTTGCGTGCGGCAGCTTCGGCCACCTCCGGCCAGAACAGGCCGACCAGGGTATCCCTGGTATGCGCCTGGGCGCGTTCGACGGCGAGGTAGGCTAAGAGCGCCTGCTCCTTGCGCGCGCGGATCGTCAAAGGGCGTCTATTACCCTGGCTGAGCTCTGGTGGTCCGAGCAACCGTAGTCTTAGTGCCGACATACTTGCCAGTCCCTGCACCTCTTAATGAAGAAATAATGCAAGCCCCGCATAGTGAGGATGGAATCATTGGACCCACCCCATGCAGGGCGGGGCGGATAGCAATCTGAGATAACGATGCGCGAATACATCTCTCAATCCTATATCCTGCGCCTGTGGCAAGACCACCGTGGTGCGCCATGGCGGGCGACGCTGATCGCTGTGGCTCAGGCGACCGAGCATCATCACTTTTCGAACCTGGATGATTTGCTCACCTTTTTGATCGCTCAGACCAGTGGTGCGGAATCAGCATCGACTGAGCACCTGGCATTACTCCCTGATGGCGATCAGCCGTCATTTTACCGTACGGGACCAAGCGGGGCGCTGACGTTGCCAACTCCACAGGAAACGGATGAAAACGCATGACCATATCACCGCCTGCTGATGGTATGACTGACCACCGACAACTGCGTTCTGACAAACACCGGCGGCTGCATCGTTCAATGAGGCGATAGCGTTATCTCTGAAACAGGGTGTGGCCGTGGCGTACTGCCCGCCTGTCGCTGCTTCCTCGCGCTTGCCTTTGACTGAGGCGGTTGACAATCAGACTTCGTTCCGCGAACCACTCGACGACATTGGCGTAGCTCAAGTGGGGGCGAACGTACCACCGGACAGCCAGGGCATCCACGTTGTCAGGGAAGCACATGGCTTGCTGATCGCACCACCCTGCGCACGCTGCTGCGGACCCACCCCGAGTGGATCCGTCCGCGATTTTGCAGAGGCTATCGGTCGGCTCACGAGGATGGCTCACGAAGTGGCGAAAGCGTCTCCGCACTCCACGGCCTGACGATGTTGCCATCATTCTGAGCCTGCCACGCCATCACAAGCGTTCTCCAGTGCCCTTCGACCACCCCGTGATTGACCGCATCCTGAACATCCGTGACCATCCTCCCGGCAACCTCCCACGAACACCAGCCCCAAACCCATTCTCTATTACCTGGCACGTGACCCCGTTCTGCTCGCCCAGCGTCTTTTTCTCCCACGCTCTACCCGCACGAGTTGGCAGATCCGCCGCCAGCACGGTCGCATCCCATTGAGGGTGACACGCGCTATGAACAGGGTTTCCAACACCAGGCGTTGACGGTGCCCGCTGAAATCTGACGCAACCAGCGTTGATGCCCCACTTTTTAATGAAAAAATAATGCTCGACGCGCATATTTGCATCAATCCCCGCGCGGGGTCCCAAAATGATCGTCTCATTGCACCATCAGGGAACCTTACGATGCAGCGTTTTCGGCATCAATCCTATCTGTTGCTCCGTGGCGGGTATCACGGTGCCACGAGCAACCACACGTCGCCAACCTGGACAACGTATTTACCTTCTTGCTTACGGTATGAGTCGGTCCGGGACATTTGGGACACCGTATGTGGACGCGGTTTCCTGCGATGGTCACCGCGCAACAGGCAATGTCGCACCACCTACCTGACGTCGATGGCCAAAAAATCCGCCCACACTTGACGAACATTCACACCGATTCCTGGCCCTGTCGCCTGAGGCACGCGAGCATATTAGGAGGAGTTTGATGGAACCAACGACGCAAACTCGCCGCTACAGTTCGTTCGTACTACTATCGGTCGTTCTGGTCCTGTTCCTCGTTGGGTCGCTGGCTCTGATGTCGATGACATCGGTGGCCTCTGATCCGGTGCAAGCGGCCTGGAACAAGGCACAAGCCACAGGGTCGTATCGATTTAATGGCACTATCGCCCAGGTTACGACTCCAGCCGCCACGTTGCGTAATGTTGGTCGTACCAGCCGTTCACAAGCCCTTCACATGGAAGGCACCGTCGATGTGCGGGCGCAAGCGCTCGACATGCGGCTTTGGTCGGATGGTAGCAGCCAGTTTGGCGGTGTGGATGGTTACAGCATTCGTATCGCCGATGGGAAAACATCCATTCGGCAGGGGCAGGGTCCATGGAAAAATAGTACATCTGCCGCTGCTGGTCTCGCGCCGCAGGGCGATTGGATGGCTTTTCTGCATGGCGTGCGCGATCTCGCGGCCCATCCACCGGAAACGCGGGCGGGCCTCAGCTATACCCGCTACAGTTTCACGACCGATGGCCCACGCCTGGCGCTGTATGTTCGGGATCAGATCGCGGCCAGCCTGTCACGCCAGGGACAGTTGCCCGCTGGGACGAAACTGACGGTTCCATCACAATTCAACGACATGGTCGGCGGCGGCGAAATATGGGTTTCTCAGGATGGCCTGCCCTTACGAGAACTCCTTAAGCTCGACTTTCCTGCCGAACGCGACGAATATGTGCATGCTGACATTGCGATTAACTTCGTCCAGTTTGGTGTACCCGGAATGTCAGGACCGCGGACAGTGCTCGGAACCATTACAGCATACCTGCCGCAATCACGCGACGTTGCAGTACTGATTGTCGGCGGCGGTCTGGTTGTTCTGCTGATCCGTTCGCGCCGTCGCCGCAGCCTCCAGGCAGCGGCAGTGCTTGTGGTATGTGTGAGCCTGACGGTCGGGCCGCTCCTGCAAGCGATTAAGCTCGATACCTTCAACCGCACCCAGATTGCCCGCGCCGCGGAGCACAATGCCGCGCAGTCCGAGCAGGACATGCTCCGCCAACTCCAGAGCATCGACGCGCAGAACCAAACCGATCCGCACGAAAGCCCGTTCGCCGCTGCCGACCGCGCTCAAGCCCAGATGCACGCAGGGCACGTCCTCCCCGCGACGACATCCTCTGCCGCGGCTCCCGTCCCAGCGGCAGACATTCTCACGTCCGATAGCGGCCTTGATACCGACAGGGATGGCCTGACGGATTACCAGGAACAGCGCATCGGCACGAATGCCGCGGTCGCGGATCCGGATGGCGATCGCGTTTCAGATAGCGTGGAAGCACGCGGCAGTATCTATGGTGGAAAGACGTGGTATCTCAATCCGCTCCAGGCCGATAGTAATAATGATGGCGTCGCAGATGGTCTGGAATGGGACCTCAACGCCGATAACTGCCGGACGATTTGGATAGTGATGGTCTCCCCGACGCTATTTGACGCTGACAACGACAACGACGGCGTCCCCGATCGGTTAGACCTTGCCGCAGATTCGCAAACGCCACGCGCTTCAAGTCCAGTGTTCAACGCCAACAATCCGTTTAAGTTGAGCCTGACGAATTTCGATGCGAACAAACCAACGTTTGTTGATTTTCAGGTGCGCCCAAAGGATCCAAGCACCTTGAATTCGCCTATAACGTCCTCGATTGGCCCAAAGATAATCAGGGACAGATCGAGGACATCGATCAACAGACGTTCGCGGACGTAGCAAACTCAAAAAACTCGCCCCTGGTCCGAACGACAGTTACGGTGATATTAAGCTCTTGCCGATGCTAGAACTACGTATCTCCGGTAGTCCCACGAACTTGCCGCCCCAGGCCGATCTTACACCGTACAACATCAGCATCAAGAGATTGAATGACACGACACAACTGGTGTATGTGCCACTCGTTCTCGTGAAGGATGAACAAACTGGAACGCAACGTCGCATTCACTGGGCGAATGCGTTACCTGCCAACAGGTACGTGGCCGGCACCTCACGAGACACGGCTTGTATGGGTGATTCAGGCGTTAAACGATTTTCCATGCGATGCCAAGGCCGCGGATGCTGCCGCCGTGGGTTGCTCATCCGTTAACTATATCCACAATGTACCTCAAGTGGTACAAACCTATGATGATGCCTGGACTCTGACCGGAATCAATGTATCCGAAGAGCAGGGACAACAGACCGCAATTATCTACGAGGATCCTGCTGTCGATCCGAATCTCAACGATGACTCCTCGCTGTGGATGCTGGCGAATGGTCTTGATAATGCGTTTTTAACGGGACGTGACCAGGACGGGAACGGACAGCGTGACATCACCATTCGCGAGATCGCACGGCGCTTTGACTATACCGCAAATGCGGGCATACCCGCGGAGCAGCGCTGGGGCATTGTCGATCAACAGAACATCCTGGCGGTACAAACTCGCTCGTACTCGTTCCTCGATCAGTCGGTGATCTCCACGACTGCTGAGCTCAACACACTGCTCGATAAGCGGTTCACACCGCGTTGGAATGCTGACCAGTCGATCAAGCCATTGCTCCTGGTTGCGAGCGAACGCTCCAATCGGGCGCTAGGATTGGACCGCTCGCTCGTGGGCGACGGTGCTGTCGCGGTCAGCGACACAGGCGTCACGTTTGACATGCAGTCCAGCGGGACGGGCCGCTGAACCGATTCTTGTAATGGCATCTGCGAAGTGGACGCCGTTCTGCCGTACCGGTGGGAGTGCATGGGATTCATGCTCGGCGGCCAACTACTGGACCGAACTCGAGAACCGCTACGGCAACTCACCGGCACTTCCGGACAATCCCACCGATCCAGAATCTATTGCTGGCGAAGTAGCTATCGTGAAGCTTTACTTTCAGGGGTTATTCCAGAGTGTCTCGCAGGTTGTCCAGAGTGGTTCGGCGCTTCCCAACCTGACGATCAAGACCAAGAATGATTCCCAGATCACCATGGACACGCGCCTCGCGACGACCATTAGCGGGGCGGCCGTCAAGTTCATTGTAAACAAGTCTTTCATCTTCGCCGTTGAAAGCGGCACCGGCATTCAGCGTGGTGTGCAGCAAAGTGGGCTCTTGAAGTACGTGGGACGGGTGCTTGGTCCAAAATATGGTCTTATTAATGACATCAAAACGGCATCCAATAGCTTCGCTAAGCTCTTGAGGTCCAGCGGTCTGAAAGTACCCCTGATCCTCGGAGCAGTCGCCATCGGTATCGGGGCACTCACGACGCTGGCAGAGTTTTTATATGTTAATTATTCGCCCCAAACAAAGTTGGCCGTAAACTTCCTCGTCAACTTTGTCGGCGGTGGTATCAGTATCGGTCTAACGATAAAATCCTTACTCGATTTTACAAGTTCAAGCATCGGCGCCGCGATCGGCATCAAGCGAGCACTTGGACTCACTAGCGAAATATTGGGCACCAGCAAAGTGGCGGGCGTCGTCGGCACGGTGATCGCGATCGGCGTCACCTGGGGTTTCTTCATCTATAGCGTCGTCAGCGAGGGACTGTCGCCCGGCGATCCGGCCTTCGGCAAAGGATTGGGCGAAACGATTGCCACGACGATTTACCTGATCGTGCTTGGCTTGATATCAGCGACAGTCTTTGGGACGATCCTGGTCGGCATTTTATCCCTGATTGATGGCATTCTTACCGCCGCATGTGAACTTGACGAGGGCATTAATGGGAAAACGGTCCTTCGTAAGGATGAGTATTACGGAGGTGCCTGCGTTACGATCAGCGCGACGGTGATTAAAGCCATAGCCTACTTGCTCTACAATTACGATGTCATGGTCGACACAACCAGGACGAACCTGGTCCAGGCTGGCTCGCCTAAAACCACGCTGTCGAATCCCGACCTCGGCTTTGTGAATGGCAATTCGCTTTCGATCACGTTCCCGATCACCACGACGATTACACATAAAGACCCTGACCCAGAGAATAGTCTGTACATCAATCTCTATTCGTGGTTATTTTCAGCGGATAACCTCCGATCGACGACCTTCCGCTACAGTTTGACGGCTGGTGCCCCCAGATCACTGAGCGTGGAGCGCGATCAGATGCCAAACGACTGGCGCAATGTGGTCGAGGACCATAAGTTTGGGCTTGCAACGATGTATCGGGGTCACAGCACAACCACCGCGAAAGTGAACGGCATCAACTTAAGTCCTGGTCTCAACCGTACACCGACGACCTATCTTTAATACAGCGTATGCGCTGCCGGCATACGAGTGCATTGGCATACCTAACTTGCTCCTGCCATTCACCCCACCCGTGATTCCGGTCTGTTATACCCAGACCTTTAAGGGCGGCGACAACACCAAAGTCGCAAGCCTCCAATACGACATCTTCCCATCGACACTAGACGGCTTTATGTCCCTCGGCGATAAATTCGGCGGTGGCCAGGGGTTGAACTGGGATATCGCCTTTGGGACGGTGTGGGACGCGGATGGAGACGGGCTTATCTCGTCCGGGCGTAATGGTGCCGACCCCAACGACAGTTTGGCTGACACCGATGCCGATGGTCTGACCGACCTGTACGAACTCGATCAGCGTGAGGCGGGCGTCGCATACTCGCCCGTACAGTGCGACACCGATGGCGATGGCCTCACCGATAGACAGGAGGCCTTATATGGCACCAACCCGGCCAGAACGGATACCGACACCGATGGCCTCAACGATGGCGAGGAAGTCTGGCACGCTGTCTACAATGCGAACTGTCAGCCTACAGGGGGATGGACAGGTGGCTGGGACATCCGTATCAACGGTGCAACAGCATTAACGGTTCACGTATCGTCGAACCCCGCCGCGCCCGACGAGGACGGTGACGGCTTGAGTGATCTGGCCGAAAAACAGTTGGTAAACAGTGTGGATTCGCTGAATCGACCCTATAATCCGGTGGTCGCGAATACATCGGCCCTGCAGGTGACGACCGTGGTCGACGACGTAGACGGATTCCTGCGACCTGGGCAAACGGTGGACTACACGACGACGGTGGTAAACAACCTTCGCGTCGCGCCTGGCGTCCTTAGTGTCGAGGTACCGCCGGTCCTGGGTACGTCGCCGAGTGCCTATCTGTTGCCGTTCAACACCGTGCCCCAAACGATTACGCAGCGCTCAAGTATAACTGTGGCCTCCAATGCCTCCACTCAGCCTGTGACGATTGACGCCACAGCACGCACACGGTTCCCCGACGTATCCGCGGCGACGCTCAGTTGGATCCCAACGGCAACGCAGTCACTTGGCACATTTACGAATTCGCGTCTTGGGCGATTTGTGGATGCCGCGCCAAGCCGTCCTGATCGCGAGGATAGCTATCTGATGGACACCCTCGTACGGGGGACATCTTTCTACGATAACGAGCTCTTGGACTTCGCCATACCAGGTGGGCAAACCCGGACGCTGCGCAGCGGTCTCTCCGGGAGTGTTATGCGTTCGACAGCCCCAACGATTGCCTGCAACGATACCAGCACCTGCCTTGCGATGTGGGGCGAGAGTGTTGGCTCAAGCTTGCCCGAGTATAGAATCGGCGGAGCCTTGCTCAATAGTGATGGCAGCGAGCGTCGATCCGTGGCCTTTGGCCGCCCACTTGTCGGCACCGATACCTCGCGCGCCGTCCGTGCGGTCGTGGCAAGCGACGGCGACGGATTCTTGATGGCGAGCGAGGTATTGAACAGGACAGCCCGTCCTGAACCCAATAACTGGGACTTGTTGCTAGCGGTGCAATACTTCGATCGCGATGGGACCGCGGGAACATCATATTTCTATCCCGCGGCCACTAATCGAAGTTTGACCAGCGATCCGCAAATCAGCATGGACATGATATGGATCGGTGACCGTTACCGGCTCGTCTGGAAACTCAACGGCGGCTCGTCATTGTACATGGGCGAATTCAACGGAGCCGCGGGCGGACGGCTTGCCGCAGACTGGGGCACCATTTCAAACACCGTCGCGGCAACAACCGTGCCGAGTTTGGCCTTTGATCCCACGGTGAGACGTGGTGTTCTCTCGTTCCAGTTAGCAAGCGGCGGGAACAACAATACCACTGTGTACCTATGGTCCGGCGCGAATACGCAATTTGATCGAGGCAGGGAGTTCTCGAATGCTCAAAACGCACGGGTCGCCTACGATGCCGGGATCAGGCGCTTCCTAACAATCTACAAGGACACCGCATCCAACCAATGGCGTTACACCACGCTGACATCGGACACACTCAGTGAACTCCGGCATTCAATCACTGTCCTGGTCCGGTAGCGAACCTGTTAAGCAGGATGGAATAACGCTCGCAGGACCGCACCCTAACAGCACGCCGCGTCTTGACCTTCGCTTCGAGGAATTACCAGGCGCGACAGGTTTCGCTGACAGTTCACTGTTCAACAACACGACGACATGTTCTCGGCTCAGTTGTCCATCTGCGGGTGGCCGAGGCGCGCAATACGCAAACGGGAGCAGTGTCGGTATCCAAGCGTCGGATTATGCTCTCGACTTTCGACCGAATCAGAGCTTGCGGGTTGGAACCAGTGCCCGCTTCGGGTTCGCAGCCGACCAGAGCTTTACGCTCTCGGTCTGGGCAAAAACAACCGTCGGCGGCGTACTGCTTTGGAAAGGCACCGCTGGCGGGAATGGCGTGCGGATGCAGATTAATTCTAAGGGACAGGTAGAGTATCGCCTTGATAATCCCACGACAACCGCCTACTCGGCTGGTCCAGACCTGCGCGACAACCGCTGGCATCATCTCGCCGTGACGGTCAATCGCTCGACCAAACGGGCGGACCTATTCGTCGATGGCGTGCCGTACAATGGAAACGCAATAACTGGCAGTTTTTCTTCCAATACCGACCTGATGATCGGAAGCGATGGGACGAGTGGTTTCACCGGCTCGCTTGATGAGGTGAAAATCTTTGAATCAGCACTTGCTCTCGATGCTATTCAGGCACTGTACAACGGAACGCTCCAGTCCTACGCCATGGCAGCGGTACCGCGTGATACCTCGGTTTCCTGGACGAAGCTCGGTTTGCGCCCGCGGGACGTGCGTGGTGCTAAGGTATCTGGTACAGGACATACGTCAATCACGATCGATGCCGACGGGCCGACCGCCCGCGTGACGTCGCTGCGTGACGGTCAGTATGTTAAGGTCGATCCGCGTACATCGCTGGTGATGATCAGCGGCACTGCAACCGATCCAACATCGAGTGTCACAGGCGTCGAAATTACTTCTAATCGCGGCCCTGGCCACCCAACGGGTGCCGCGAGTTGGTCATCACTTCAACTCATTGAGCCGGGAACGACGACCATTCAAGTTCGGGCGATTGACGCTGTCGGCAATGTGGGGGCTTACAGTGCCCCAATTACCGTCTACGGCGATCGATTCCCGCCAGTGATGACCCACACGCAGCCCGCTGGCTCTGTGGTTCCATTCCGGCGCGCCGATGGCTCATGGATTGTCAGGCTGCAAGGTACGGTGACGGACCCGAAACTTGAGGATGGACACGCTGGAAGCGGCGTCGATGTGAATTCTGTCGAAATTCAGCTTGCACGGCCTCATCCGCAGGGTGCTCATCCTGGAATAAATTGGCAACGTGCAAGAGTCGATGGTAACACGTGGCGTATCGACTACGTATTCCCCGCTGATCAGGTCGATCCCACGCCAAAGGGGTACTTTGAGGTATTGATGCGCTCGAAGGACAATGTTGGAAATGACATGAGCGGCGGCGATCCGCGTCTACTCGATTACAACTATATCTCGGGCAACGGTATATCGGTAGATACCGATGGTCCGGATGCGCTTCTGACTAAAACCGACACGGCGCGTCAAGCATTCACCGGCGCGATCAGCGACACCATGACAATCAGCGGTGTCATCAGCGATACTGGTGGGTCCGGGATTCAAGCGCTCGACGTAAACTTCGCGCCGATACAGCAGACCGCGCCGTTCTCGGATGCACTGCTCATGCTGAAGCTTGATGAACCTGCGGGTACAGGCATGTTCCAGGACAGTTCCGGCTATGCGCGGAACGCTGTCTGCCTGAGCTCGGGTACGTGTGTTCTGGCAGGTGTTCCGGGACGGATCGACGGGGCAGTCCAGGTCTCCGGTCGCCTGTTGATCCCAGCAGAGAAGCTTACAGGCCTGGATTTCACGTCGGCAGGGAGTTTCAGCTTACAGACGTGGGTCCGAATCGATCCGAACAAACCCTTTTCCTATGCCGAACAATCTCTTATTGACATGAGAATGGCAGGTGTCGGTCAAGTGAAGCTTGGCCTAAAGACAGGCTATGGGGCGAGTCCATCGTTTTTCGTCGTGGGGTCGTCCGGACAGGGTGGTGACATCAGCAGAAGCACGAACCTGAAGGATGGCAAATGGCATTTTCTTGTCGGAACAGTCGATCGCGCAACGAATACGGCGAATCTTTTTGTCGATGGGAACCTAGCAGGCAGCCACCCGATTGCGGGCAGTTTCCTGCCCACGACCTTCCAAATCGGCAGCAGTAACTTTAACGACGTGCCGCTCGACATCGATCAGGTCGGACTTTATAATCATGCACTTTTGGCGGTTGAAGTACAGCAACTCTATAACGCGGCGGATCGTGCGTGGAAGCCCGCCACCGTCGCTCAACCGGGCGCGACGACAACAACCTGGAGTTTGCCAGTGCCTGGTGGCTTGGAGGGTAGCTACCAGATCGAACTGCGCGCCACCGACGCTGCCGGCAACCGTCGGTTGTCGGGCAACGGCTGGCGTGGATCGATCGATACGCGTGCACCGCGAGTTTCCTTCGGGGGCTTCGCCAGTGGAGCGTCGTACGTTGATCCATCCACCAATCTCCGGCGCTACGAAATCGTGTACACCTGCACGGCTGAAGACTTCTTCCTTTCACCGGCGTCGTTCATCTGTCCGGGGAACGAGCTCCAACCGGCGACGCGGACAATCAACAGTGACCCTATTCTAAAGAAGCTGTTCCCCGATCTGACGTTTGTCACCAAAATGACCAACACGTACAGCCGCTGGGAACCGAACTCAACGCCAACCGGCAGCATGCGGGCGTGCGATACCTTCAACCACTGCGTTTCCGCGACCGCGCATACCGCGCTGCGGCTCACCGATATTGTTCCGTCTGGCTCTGACTCCATATTGAAACGATTCACCAGCGCAACCGCGCAGGACGGGCCACGATCCGTGATTATAAGCCCCTCATTCCATTCGGTGGTCGGGACGACAGGCGATATTATGGTCACGATTGCAGCGGAGGCCACACACCCCTTAAGGGATGTGACGCTCACCCTCGATGATGCCGTCGTCGCACGGCTCACGTGGGCGCAGAGCGAAAACATGATGCATGTGGTACGCACGGTTCCAGTCACAACATCATTGCGGCAACATCGCCTTGCCGTGGTGGCAACCGACTGGAATGGGAACGTGCAACAACAACCGTTTGACGACATCTTCACGCTCGATAATCGTGCGCCCGAGGTGACGCTTGACACGAACATCACGCGGCAAGATACCTACCAGATGCACAGTGGGATCATTCGATTCCACGGGACAGTCGCCGATGAAGGAGGTGTCCAGGCTGTGCAACTACGCGTGGACGAGCAAGGCTGGGCTGAAGCGACGGTGACGGATGGACAATGGCGTGTCGCATACCCGGTTCTCGACGCCGACGAAACGACCCATACGGTGACAGTGCGTGCGGTTAATCGCGCGGGCCTGCACACAGAAGTTACCAAGCCAGTCACGATTCACTTGTCGGGAGAGCACGCACCAGATACGCTGCTCCTGTCGTCGCCGCCGACGAGCACCGATACGGACACGGCAACCTTCTCCTTTGAAGGAATCGACGACGGACATAGTGTTGCCGAGTTCGATTGCAAGCTTGATGACCAACACTACGTACCCTGTACAAGTCCAGTTGCGTATACGAGCATCGCGAATGGCGAGCACACCTTCCTCGTTCGAGCGATCGATTCAATTGGTGAGGTCGATCCATCTCCGGCTACATTTACCTGGACGCAGCACGTCGATGCAGGGGCAACCGTGCTGGTTAGCACGCCCGAGCTCACGACGACGAGCAGAGTTGCGTCCTTTACGTTCACCAGTCCAGACGCTGTTGGGTACGTTTGTTCGCTTGACGAAGGGACATATGCGCCCTGTGCGCGTCCACAGGTCTACACTGGCCTGCGTGATGGCCACCATACATTTGCCGTACGAACCATCGATGCCGACCAACATACTGGCGTGGTCACAAGCTATCGGTGGGTGATTCTGAACGCGCCGCCGATCGCCCATAGCGAAACGGTAACAACGACGGTAGACATTACCATCCCGATCACGCTCGTCGCCGAAGATGAGGATCTTATCCACTATCGCCTGCTCACAGAGCCTCGCCATGGTGTGCTGCTTGGCATTGGACCTGATCTTCAGTATGAGCCGGATACGGGTTTTGTTGGTACGGATAGCTTTACGTTCATCGCAAGTGATGGGGATCTCGATTCGGAGCCTGTGAAAGTCCTCATTAATGTGCGGTCGCCTTCCGGGCAAACACACATATTCCTGCCGTTTGTGCGGAGTCAATAGGGGTGGCGGACCGTTCTGAACTCAGCCTGGAGATCTGCCATCATCATGCTCAGACCAGCCACAAGCAGGTTGCGGTGCTCCATCTGCGAGGGAACGGTCTTTCGTGAGCATGTAGGCTGCCGCAGTTGGCTTTTAGGCGCGGACGGCCAGGGGCCAGGACGATTGCACGTCGTCCTGGCCCCTGGCCGTCCGCGTGCTTATTGCCCGAGACCGCCCTTGGGGAACGGTTGGAATGCACCCATGTGCTAGACCTGAACGGGTTCGACAACAAGTTGAGCCTGTTGCCCTTGTGGGTCGAAGGCAACCAGCACGTTTCGCCCATCGACCAGATAGGTGCCGCTCTCAAATTGCGCCTGTCGTTCGACGCGGCGTAATGGCACTCCATCGACCCGGATGGTTTGCGGCTCAACGTCGTTCAGACGCAGGGTCAATTCAGGCACGCGCACCGGCAGATTGAGTGTGACTGTTTCACCCTCGACGCGAAGCTCGGCCATGTCGCGGGCGATGGCGTAAGTGGTGATTTCGCTGCATTTGCGCCAGCGGGTAAACGCTCCCTCGGGATCGCGTTCTTTCAGGCGCTGCACTACGGTCTTGAACGCGTTGAAGCCACGCTGGTCGTCACTGTGGAGGCCATAAAAGCCCTGCCAATGGCTGACCAACACCGCCGGATCACCAGCGTCGATGACTGCCGGCAGCCGACCCCCTTGCAGGTCAGCGGTGATATAGTTATTGACGTTGACCTCGTCGTAGCCAGTCCAACCACCGGTCCAGTCGTCGGTGACGGCGATGATTTCGCCGGTCGCTTCGCCCCGCGTTCGATCGGCGTACCAGACCGGCGTCGGCACGGGTTTGTCCAGAAAGACCTGCTGGAAAAAGTATGGGGTCGGGTTGCCAGTGACCTGACGAATGCCTTCCCCAGCCACTTTCGCATACAGGGGCAGCGATTTGCCACCGAAGCCGCCGGGCGAGGTGACACCTTCGGGCGTTAATCCCACGTTGACCAGAATCTGGCAGGCGGTAGCGATGTATTCGATGAGCAATTCCTCCTCATCGGCGGGCAGGGCTTCCCAATCTTCTTGCTCCCAGATGCGTGACTCGCGGGGTCGGCAGGTTTTGGGATCGACGACGAAGGTATGGGTAATCATCTCTGGCGTAATGTCGAACGCCGGGGTGATCAGGTCGCGGCACATCGCCAGCCAGCTTTTCTGCTGCTCGGCACTAAACATGGGCAGCCCTTCGTCGATGCGCCCGAGCCCTGCCGGGCAAGGAACCACACTGAATTTACCGCGCACGTTGTTATCCAGGCACCACTCAGCGAAACTGCGGGTGAACCATTCGGGGTGGGCGACGGGTACATCTTCCCAGCGGCGGCCCAAGCCATCGACTAGGTTGCGATCTCGCATCCAGAAGTAATTGAGATTGACCAGCACGGTCGAATCATCGATGATGAGCGACAGCGGCACCCGGTTGAGGGCGTGGCGAATGATCTCTGCTTGCATCCTCGTTTCTCCTAGAGGGGTCGGTATTACTCTACGGTGGTCGCTCCGTGTGTTGAACGTCTGAGCAAGTGGAGTCACACGTTTCGGTCCTTGAACCGAATAAGGTGCGCCATCTATCCGCTGACCACATTCTGCCCGAACGTGGAGTGCCCTGCAAGCGGCAGTTCAGACGCCTATTAGACTATAGGTCTAGCACATATGGCACACACGCAAGGTACCTGCAGCTTTCTCTTGAAGTGGCTCGCTTTCATTCCTTTATCCAAAAGATTCGGCAAATATGGTAGGTATTGCATCGTGTTGCGTCGTATACACGTTGCTTTATGGAAGTATGGCATATGAGCTATCGACGTATCATTACGATCGAGCCAGATAAGCGCGGCGACAAGCCGTGTATTCGTGGGCTGCGCATCATGGTGGATGACATTCTCGATTACCTGGCTGCGGGGATGACGGCGAACGATATCATCACCGATTTCCCGGATCGCACTGTCGAAGACATTCGAGCAGCACTCACCTTTGCTGCGGATCGAGAACGTCGGCTGTTCAGTGTTGCCGCACGAAATGGTTCGACATCCGCACCGATCCTCAGGCTCAGACTGCAGTTCGCGTTAGCGCGAATAAGCGTTGGGTCAAGTCGGACCGAGCATCGGTGAGCTGTGGTAGCATGAAGAACTGCAGTGACCAAGGAGTGTCCTATGAGCCATATCCGCGTGTTGATCTGCCGCGTCGACGATCCCGCTTCCGACCAGATGACCGAACTCGCCGCTTTCGATCTGCCGGCTACTGATGTCTCCACCCTCCAGCCCGAGACGGCCCTCGATGAGCTTGAAACGACGACCCAGGACACGGGCAACGCGATCCTCCGACGTACATTCCAAGCTCAATGGGACCTGATTGACGCTGAACTGACGGACCAGCACCGCCAGTCTTTTTCCCCCTCAGATGGTCCATGCTGACGGCCACGAGCCCCTCACCGTCGCGAGTCGCTTTGGCACCTTGTCGCTGTTCCGCCAAATTTGTTCCCATGCTCAGACGCAGACCCACGTGATGCCCGGCAATGCTGTCCTGCCCCCGCACAACGGCATCATTATCACCCGCGGCTTGCAGGAATGGGCCTGTCTGCTGCCCCAGGAATTGCCATTTGTCTCAGTCACTCGCCTGCTCGGCTGGCAGACCTATGATACAGATCTCCTCTCCGACACCACGGTCCGCAACCTCGTACGGATGCATGGCCAGATCATCCGGCAGGCTGAGGAGGCCGAAGTGACGATGTTGGCGACACGCGACGATCTCGCCAGCCTGGACCTGAACCTTGTGCCGCACTGGCAGCCGCGCCGCCGAGCCGGATGGCCAGCGGAACTGAACGGAGCCGTCGACGCAGCGCTGGCGCGTGAACAGGTGCGTCCGCCTGACGGCGTATCGTGGGCCGATTGGGACCGCGTGTTGGCAGCCCGCCGGGCGGAGGCTACATGCCCCGTCGAGGAGTTGCGTCACCTCGGGCCAGAGTTGGAACCGCATCAGGTGCTCGTGACCGTGGATGAAGTGCTCACGCGCAAGCCTAGAAGCCGGCCACTTTCTCGAACTGCGCACCGCACGGATCGTGGCCGAGCGTGGCTCGCGGTACCTGAGTGGGGTGGGCGCCGCCTTCCTCCAGCGCCTGCATGTCGCTGCACTCCTGTGTTTAGAACCGCTGAGTTCCCTGCTCCTGATCGCTGACGGAGCGCGCTGGATCCGCAGCTTCTTTACCGACACCCTTGGCGCGCTCGGGGACAAGACGATGATGCTCGACTGGCACCATCTGAAGCAGAAATGCTACGACCTGAGCAGTAGAATTTTCCGAGGCAAGGCTGGCCAAAGCGCCACTTCCTGCGTCGGCTGTATCGGCGTTTATGGCGTGGTGATGTCGAGGGTGCGATTGCGGTGCTGGAGACGGAACGGACTCCAGGCCAAGAACGAGGCGAAGCTGGATGAGTTGATTGGGTATCTCCAGGCGCGGGCAGTCTGGATCCCAAATTATCGCCAACGGCGCATTGAGCAGAAGTATATTGGCAGCGGGCATGTGGAGAAGGCGAATGATTTGATCGTCGCCCGTCGGCAGAAGAATCGAGGGATGCAATGGAGCGAGGCGAGTGCGACCCGTTCTACCGAAATCATGTGGAATAACGTGAAGGATGGTAGGCACGGAAGGAATCGGTCCTCTCCGTGACAACTTGGTGTTCGATGGTGGGCGCAATTCCCACCCCTGGGATGAGACAGGATAGCTGCTCCCCACGAGCGCGACTGACCATCAACCTCCGTGAAGCGGGAGTCAATGCAGGTACCTCGGAATCCGGCCGAATACCCCTGCGAGCTGGTAGCTATGGGTAGCGAAAGCGAATATGTGTTTGAACGCATCGTCACTCCAATCAAGCCTACACGGATTATTGGCTTGCCCAAACGGGACAGGATACGGAGCTGGCAGGGCGCCTCTGACCAGCACTCATCTCCACGAAACCCGGTGCAGAGCATGACCCTACCGCTACGCAAAACGAACACCAGGAACGGGATAACCCCATCACGGCTCTCGAGAGCGGTCAATCTCCCGAGCAGGCAGTCAAACCGGACGCCGGATGGGACAGGATGGTGTAAGCAGCAAACGCCGCGGGGAAAGCCCGTGGATACGCCAACGTACACCCGATACATTGGATGGTAAAGGCTTCAGTAGGAGTACACACGTCATGGACACGGTTGGACAACCGATGTATGAATGGAACGCCCTTCCCTGGAAAACGATCGAACGGGAAGTGTTCAAGCTCCAAAAGCGCATTTACCAAGCCTCGCAGCGTGGTGAGGTCAAGACAGTCCACAAACTCCAACGACTCCTCGTAAAATCCTGGTATGCCTGTCTCTTCGCGGTACGGCGGGTCACGCAAGATAATCAAGGCAAAAAGACGGCCGGCGTGGATGGAGTGAAAAACCTCTCCCCCACACATCGGTTGGCTCTCGCAGAGAAACTCAAACGTGACCCACTTGATCCAAAAGCGCAGCCAACCCGTCGCGTCTGGATCCCAAAACCAGGCAAAGACGAACAGCGCGCACTCGGAATCCCCGTGATGGAAGATCGGGCACGCCAAGCGTTGGTCAAGATGGCCCTGGAACCGGAATGGGAAGCAAAATTTGAGCCGAACAGCTACGGTTTCAGACCAGGACGCTCATGCCAGGATGCGGTCGCTGCAGTCTTTGACAGTATCAAACAGAAGGCGAAATATGTGCTGGATGCGGATATTGCCAAGTGTTTCGACCGGATTAACCATAACGCGTTATTACAGAAGCTGAACACATTCCCCAAATTGCGACGGGTTGTCAAAGCCTGGCTGCAGGCAGGGGTAATGGACAACGGCACGCTCTTTCCGACCGCAACCGGTACGCCTCAGGGAGGAGTAGCGTCGCCATTGTTAGCAAATATCGCGTTACACGGCCTAGAAACGACACTGGTGGAACACCTCAGCAGACGGGCCGGGAAAACTCGGTCGAAAGTAGCCCCCACGGTGATACGTTACGCAGATGATGTGCGCCGCCTCACCCGTTGCTCTATCCCCGCTACAAGCGGGAAAGGTCAAGAGGAAAACCTTTGGGTCAACAGCCTTACCTGGATGTGAAAGCTGAAGGGAACGGTAGCATGGCTGTGAAGCAGGAAACGCCAGAAGACGTTTATGGCGCTGTCCTGCAAGACCCGCGTGCCATTGGTGAGAGCTACACTGCCCGAACCTCAGTGGCCAGCGATGCAAGCGTACATCCCCCGACGACAACGTCTGTGGCGGGGTCACCACGATATGGTAACAAAGTCGTCGTTACCAAAACCTTGCCGTGGTGAGCGGTGGCTAATGAAGCCACTCAAGGGCACGAACGAGGCACCTACAGCACGCTCGGACGTAGTGCAACGCGGGAAAGCGGGATGGCCTACCGGGGGCGACCCCCACGGTCACGGAGTCGCCGTAGTAGTCCGACCTGGGGAAAGCCCAGGACATGGCGAAGGGCGACAGGTGGGTTCGATACACCAGAAAGTGAGGTATGCGTAATGCAATCCGCCGCAACTGTCCTGGGTATCATTCGAGAACGTGGCAGCCGAGAACTGCCGCTGGAACGTATCTATCGGCAACTGTTTAACCGGGAGTTGTACCTCCTCGCCTACGGTCGGATGTATCGGAACGTCGGGGCACTCACCCCAGGCGGTACTCCGGAAACGGTTGATGGGATGTCCCTGGCGAAAATTGATGCGATCATTGAGCAATTGCGCTATGAACGGTATCGCTGGACGCCAGTTCGACGTGTCTACATTGAGAAACCCAACTCAACGAAGAAACGTCCACTCGGCATCCCCACGTGGTCGGATAAATTGCTTCAAGAGGTCATCCGGCTCATCCTGGAGGCCTACTATGAACCACAATTTAGCCCGTCCTCGCATGGATTTCGACCGAGCCGTGGATGTCATACGGCACTCACGGAAATCTACCACAAGTGGACAGGGACAACGTGGTTCATTGAGGGTGATATTTCTCAATGTTTCGACAGCCTGGACCAGACGGTCTTGATGCAGACATTGGGAGAAACCATCCATGATGGGCGCTTTCTGCGGCTCATCCGTGACCTCCTTCAAGCTGGATACAGTGAAGATTGGAAATTCAACCGCACGCTAAGCGGCACCCCGCAAGGCGGTGTGGTGAGCCCAATCCTAGCGAATATCTATCTTGATCGGCTCGACAAGTATGTCGAAACGATCCTTCTTCCAGCGTACAATCACGGAACCCAGCGTGCACCGAACCCGACATATCTGCAGGTACAAGGAAAAGTCTACCGTCTGCGCAAGCAGGGTCGTCGGCAGGCAGCCAAGGTCGTGCGCAAACACCTCCAAACGCTCCCGTCAAAAGACCCGTTTGACCCAGGCTACAGACGGCTCCGGTACATCAGGTATGCCGACGATGTACTTCTGGGGTTTTGTGGACCACAGGTCGAAGCCGAAGCAATCAAACGGCAGCTTGGAACGTTCCTGCGCGATACCCTCAAGCTGGAACTCTCCGAGACGAAAACGCTGATAACGCACGCGAAGTCAGCCGCCGCCAGATTTCTGGGCTACGAGGTTGAAGTCATCCAGAACAACCAACTGCGCGACCGCAGAGGTATCCGGACAACCAACGGAACCATTGGGTTGCGCGTCCCTGTGACCGTCGTGCGAACGAAGTGCCAACTCTATCTGCGCCATGGGAAACCGACACACAGGAAGGGACTGACCGAAAATACGGTATTCAGTATTTTGGCCCAGTACCAACAGGAGTATCGGGGCCTCGTGGAGTACTATCGGCTGGCCTACAACGTGTCGACCCAACTCAACCGGCTCGAATTCGTGATGGAGCAATCCCTGGTCAGAACATTGGCGGAAAAGCTCCGTATCAGTGTCCGCCAGGTGTACCGACGTTATGAAACGGTCGTTGAAACACCCAACGGACCACGCAAAGTCCTTCAGGTGAAAGTGGCACGCGAGGGCAAGTCACCACTCGTAGCGCAATGGGGCGGCATCTCGCTCAAACGACGAATGGATGTCGTTCTCGACGATACACCACGTCCGGTTTGGAACGACCGAACGGAGGTGGTCCAACGGCTCTTAGCTGAGGAATGTGAACTCTGCGGAGCTCACACCCAGAGCGAAGGGCACCACATCCGAGCGCTGAAAGACCTTCAGCGCAAAGGGCAAGGTGAGCGACCGAAATGGGTCGAAGTCATGGCAATGCGCCGACGAAAAACATTGTTCGTCTGCCACCAATGCCACGACGACATCCATGCAGGTCGAGCTGACGGACGCCATGCAACGATTTGAACTCACTGGAGAGCGGAGTACACGGAAACGGGTACGCTCCGTTCGGAGGGGGGCCGGGGGAAAAGGACTGTGTCAACGGTACCTCGCCTGCGGCCTACCCTTACTTCGTGGTCCTGGATGAAGACGCGTCAGTCATCCAGCAAGCCAAGGAACTTACTGTCGCATGGCTGGCTGGCATAGGATTAGAACTGAAACCAAGCAAGACGACGATCTCACATACACTCCACCACTACCATGGCAACGTGGGATTTCACTTCCTCGGATTCACCGTGCGTCAAATTCGGGTGGGCAAAACGCACACAGGACGCAACACCAAAGGAAGACCGCTTGGCTTCAAAACGATCATCACACCCGGCAAAGCGCAGGTCAGCAAGCATTTGGTTACCCTCAAGGACGTAATACGCCGCCACAAAGCCGCACCTCAAGTCGCTTTGATCCAACACCTGAATCCGGTGATCCACGGATGGGCCAACTATTACGCTACGGTCTGCAGTAGCCGGACATTCGCAAAAGCAGACCACTTGCTGTACCTGAAACTCGCCGCATGGGCACGTCGTCGACATCGCCGGAAAAACTTGCACTGGATCGCCAGGAAGTATTGGCATGTTGAACAGGGAACGTGGAACTTCGCCACATCGTATGGGCTGCGACTCGCCCGCCACAATGAAACACCGATCAAACGACACATCAAAGTGGCAGGCAGGCGCAGTCCGTACGATGGAGATTGGATCTATTGGGCAACCCGCATGGGTCACCACCCGGAACTGCCGTCGCGGATAGCAACACTCCTCAAACGGCAAACGGGACGATGCCAATGGTGTGGACTGTATTTCAAAGCTGGAGACTTGCCAGAAATTGACCATGTGATCCCGACCGCACACGGGGGCAAGGATGCATATAACAACTGGCAATTACTCCATCGACATTGCCACGATCAGAAAACGGCGGCCGATACTGCCGCCTGGAGAGGTGCTCATGACAAGAGCCAAAGGATCGAGGAGCCGGATGAGGTGAAAGCCTCACGTCCGGTTTTGAAGACGAGTCGGGGAGGTGACTGCCCGACTTAGTTCAACCGAGTGATGCCTTAGCTGCGCTACGTACGTTGATGCTCAATGGCGGCTGGGAGCGCTATTGGCAGAACCGTGAGGTCCTGCCACTGCTGGCAGCTTGACCCAACCCTTATTCGCGCTTCCCCTTAAGGTGCGTCCGAAGGTTGAGCACAACGGCCTGTTCGTGACGAAGTTCAAGACACAGATGACCGCGCGAGCGGTCGAATACATGGTCCATAAATATTTGGTGGAGTGTGAGATTCATCATGCGTCGGTGCATACGCTACGTCATACGATGGCGACGCATCATGTGGCGAGGGGAACGGATATCAAGACCGTGCAGGTAACGCTTGGTCACGCGAGCCTTGCGACGACGAGCATCTATGTATCGCTCTCAAAGCATGGGCAGAAGAAAGCCCTGCAAGAGCACGCCCTGTGATATGCGTATATGCTTTTGGACAGGTATGAGCAGCCGTCGGCGTGCGTGTCAGCATAGATCATTATTGTAGGCTGACGGCTGCGAACAAACGGTTCGACATAATCGGCGCTCCTCCGGTGTCAAGCAGCAGTGGACTTTTTCGACTTCCTCTATTCCTCAAATGCTTGAAACAGGAAACATTGGTTGTTCTGCGTCTAACTCACGGATTTTCACGCCAAGACGAAGGAATACCCGCGACGATTCTGTACGCTTGATCTCATCCCAAAGCGAATATAGTATTCCTGTCGGGACGAACCTCGCGCACAGATCGCCCCTCCATCCGGGCAGCAGGTCACTGGGACGTCTCCGATGTCGCCTTCGCACACTTCGCGCATGTACGTTCGTACTGGCTGGTTGTGCCGTGAGCAAAACGTACCAGGCTGGAATGGTAGCCTGCGGTTCCATTCTTGCTCAGTCCGGCATGATGGATATGTGAAGTGGCAATGAGCGGTCTACGGAGCGCAGCAGAAGGAGGCTAGAATGAAGATCAGGATCGAATATTGCACGGGTTGAGGATACCTACCACGCGCCGTCAGTTTGGCGGAGAAGCTCCTCCACGATTACAAGAATAGGATCGCCGAGCTCACGCTGATGCCGTCGAGCGGTGGTCGCTTCGAGGTGACGCTCGACGATCAACTCATTTTCTCGAAGGCCACGCTGGGCAGAAATGCCGATCCAGACGAGATCGGTGCTGCCGTTGAACGCCGCGAACCAATTACCATCTGAGCGACGGGTGGTTCCGGCACCTCGGACCGGAGCTCGAACCAGATCAGATCTTGCTAACCGTGGACGAAGTGCTCACGCGTACGTCCGAAGGCGGACGATTTCTGGAGCTTCGCACCGCGCGTATTGTCACTGCCAGCGGCTCGCGCTATTTCAGCGGTATCGGTGCCGCTTTTCTCCAACAGTTGCTGGTTGTGGTGCAGCTCGCGCTTGGCTCGCTCGGCTCACAGCTGCTAATTGCCGACGGTGCGCGGTGGATCCGCAGTTTCTTCCCGGACACGCTCAATCAGATCTCGCAGAAAACGATGCTGCTGGACTGGCACCATCTGCAGCAGCGCTGTCTCGAACTCAGCAGCCGGATCTGTAGGAGCAAGGCTGCCAAGGCCGAGTTGCTCCGACGGCTCTACCGACGCTTATGGCGCGGCGATGTTCCAGCGGCGATTGCGGTGCTCGAAGCGCAGCGGGCTGAAACCAAGAACATCGCAAAGCTGGACGAATTGATCGGCTATCTTGAGGCGCGAGCACCATGGCTCCCGAACTACCGGCAGCGCCGCATTGAGCAATGCTTTATCGGGAGTGGTCATGTGGAGAAGGCGAATGATCTCATCGTCGCCCGGCGGCAAAAGAACCGTGGGATGCAATGGAGCGCAGCGACGAGTGACGGTTTAGCTGGCATGCGGACGTTGATGCTCAACGGTGGCTGGGAGGGGTACTGGCAGCGGCGCGAGGTCTTCCCGCTCGTGGTAGCTTGACCCAGCGCTTATGCGCGCTAACCCTATGTTTACCGTAACTTGGCCCGCTGCATAGCGTAGCGACGCCCGAGGAGAATGGCAACGCCGTGAGCATAAAAATCACAGGGGATGGTTTGGGAGCTGGAAATCTCACCAAACGTATCAGAACGCACTACGATTTGATGGTTGGCCTTTACTATCTTATGTGGGGGCCGCACGTCCACCATGGGTTTTGGGACAACGAGGCGGATACTACCGCGCCGAAACATGCACAGGAGCGGCTCATCCAAGAACTGTACACGTTTGCAGGCCGGCCTGCTCAGGTCAAGATGCTCGATGTGGGTTGCGGCTATGGTGGCTCCCTGCTGTCGCTCGCCCGAAGCGGAGGCGCACATGGCGTAGGCATGACTATCTCGCCGCTCCAGCGACTCGCCGCACAGCTCAATCTGCGTGTGGCGGGCATGGCTGCGAAGCTACGCGTCCAGGTTGCGGATGCCCAGCAGCGCTGGCCAGTCGCTGACCAAGCCATGAACCTGGTGTGGTGTGTGGAGTGCTCAGAGCACCTGCAGGACCGAAGCCACTTTGCACGGGAGGCATTTCGGGTGCTCGCTCCGGGGGGTCGGCTGGCCGTCGCTGCTTGGTTAAGCACCAATGATGTGAGTCCGACAGCGGTGACTCTACGGCATGAGGTGGCAAGGGGAATGCTGTGCCCGCCGTTCGCAACGACGGATGAGTACTGTCAATGGTTCAAGGAAGCGGGCTTCCACCATGTTGAGACGCGAATGATCACCTCACATATACAGCGGACGTGGGATGTTTGTATTGCCATGCGCGACCGCCCAATCATGCGCTTCCTAAGCAATGGAATTAGTGGGGATGTTAAGGCTTTTATTCAATCATTTGATGCATTGCGTCAAGCCTACCAGGATGGCGCAATGAGTTACGGGCTTTTGGTAGCCTACAAAGATACTGACGCTCCTGGTATCAGTGCGGGAGCGAATGAGACCGCTGACGCGCCGGAACCAACGGACTCAGCCTCATTGGCTAGCCACTCGTCACCATGCTAACGTCTGGTACAGGATTGGCTCGGACAACTGGGCTAGACGTGTGCCTCCTTGTATGACTCGAGGATCAGCCCAGGCATGTGTACAGCCCCTGTCTTTACCTCCAAGATGCAAGAAAACTGAAGGAACATGAGCAGTTCTTCAGCTAACTGGCGCGAATCACGCGACGACGAAGAAATCTGCTACCTATCTCTCCTCGCCCAAACGAACCTCATACTTGCAAGCAGCTCCGGAGCTGCTGGTATACTAAATCATTGGAAAGGAATGACAATGGCAAGCGCAACCTATGAGCAAATACTTCGCGAGGTCGAGCAGTTGAGTGACGAGGAACGAGCGCGCCTCAAAGAAGCTCTGAATACTCCTGTTCGCCCATCAGGTGCAGACTTTGTTGCGTTCCTCGAAACAGCCGAACCCATTCGCCCCGAAGCCCTCGATGCGATGGAAGCTGCAATCCGAGAGATTGATCTGAACGATGCAGATGGAAGGTAATTCACACGAAGTCCTGGTCGATACGAGCGTCGTCATCGATCTGTTCCGACGTCGAACAGGCATGGCGCAACAGTTTGCCCGCGTGTATAGTGTTCTGTCGCCGATTGTGCTTGGAGAACTTTACCTCGGGGCGCTACGAGTGACCCTCATGGACAGAGAGATGAATTAAATTGCACAACTCAGGCATATAAGCAGAATGATTCTTTGTGACGAGGACACGTCGCTTCGATACGCTACGATTCGCAACAATCTCCAATTACAGGGTCTCCTGATCCCAGAAAATGATATGTGGATCGCAGCGAGCGCCATACAGCACGGGCTTCCGCTGGCGACCCGTGATGGGCATTTCGAGCGAATCCCTGACCTTGTGGTTGAGCGCTGGTAAGATGGCGTGGTTGCATGGCGAGGCATGGAGATGGTTGAAGTATAGATTCCAAAAGCACTGCAACTGATCTTCCTCCTGTCAAAATCCGAGTACACGCTCTTTCACTCTCTTGAGCACACCAGCCTCGCAAATATGCCGCTACGGCCCTGCGGGGTTTCGTGATAGTTACCGCCTCTGGTCGTTGTCGCTAGGCCAAGATGCCTGTTCTTCGCCAAACAACTGCGATTCACGCAAAGGTGAAGAAACGACCGAAGCTTCATACCAGATGGCTCACTATTCTAGCGCCGGACAGCGATACGTCCGGCTGGGAATCGATGTTTTGCCAATCCGTGGCAGGCAGCATGACGCCATGCCTCGTCGTCGCCTCAGCTCAGCGTCTCGCGCTGCTCGATCGACCTGTCGTCCAACACGATCCCGAGGCCGGGTGCCTCCGGCAGGGACACCATGCCATGCTCAGGCCGCAGTATCGGGTCGTGGAAGAACTGCTTGTGCTCCTGGAATCGGACCAGATACTCGACCATCGGGACTATCGCTGGCGACACGGCCGCCGCAACATGCAGCGCTGGAAGCAGCGAATGACCGTGCGCAATGAGCGGCACGTCGAAGGCCGAGGCCAGCGCGGCGATCTTGACCAGTTCGCTGATGCCACCCGTCCAGTCCGGGTCGGCCTGCACCACATCCACCGCCTCCCCGACCAGCAACTCTTTGAATTGCCAGCGCGTATAAACATGCTCGCCGGTTGCGATCGGCACACCCGCCGCGCGGATCTGCCGCAGGCTCCCCACGCGCTCGGGCGGAATCGGCTCCTCAAGCCAGCGCGGACGAAGCGGGGCGAGCAGGCTCGCCATCTCGCGGGCATAGGCGAGGTCCCAGCCCATGAAGGCGTCGAACATCAACGGGTAGTGCAGCCCGAGCGCCTCACGCAAGTGCCTGAGCCAGCGCCAGGTTCGCCACTTTGCCTGCCTCGCCGTCGCGCGGGCCATAGGCAAAGAACCACTTCTGCGCGCTGTATCCGACTGCCCGGTACTCCAGTGCTGTCGCTGCAGCCTGATCCGGCTCGACGGCGAACCCCAGCATGCTTGCGTATGCTGGCACCGCTGCTCGCGTCGGTCCACCGAGCAGTCGATAGACCGGCATCCCCCAGGCCTTGCCCTTGAGATCCCAGAGTGCACAGTCGACCGCGCTGATGCGCCATCATGAACAAGCCTGAGCGTCCATGACGATGCATTCGGAGCATCTGGTCGTGAAGCAGCTCGGTTGCCAGCGGGTCGCGACCGAGCAGAAACGGACGCAGAGCCGTCCGGATGATGACCGCCTGCTCCTCCTCGATCGGCCCAAAGAGGCCGGTCGTGCCGTGTCCGTCAGGACCTCGACGTAGATGCCCTGGATCGGCCGCTCAGCGTTCGCTGGGCGTACGTCGACCCAACCGACGACAGCGGTGGGTAGAGGGCGAGCTGGGTGATTTGCGAGTTTCCAGGCGGGAACTGCGGGCCGTGGTCGTGACCATGTAGTCGGGTCAGCACAACATCGGTGATGCGCATGGTGCCTCCACATCGGTTCTCGTGCCGGGCACGAGCAGGAAGATACGTCGTGTTCCAGATGTCTGTCCGGTCGAGCACGCCCCAAGCATAGCAGACCGGTGCCACGATGGGAACACGCCGGAAGATGCCCGGGAGCCAGACGATGGGTCATTTCAGGTTGATACGGTGGTGTCGTTTGCGGTGAGGGCGTTGGTAAACGGGTGGCGTCAGCGATCTCTGACGTCGCCGAATGGGTATTCATGCTCAGGCTGGCACGACCGGGTGCCATCGTCTATGATAGCCAACGTCGCGACGTTTCACGGGAAGGAGGACCATGATGGCTGAAGAACCTCTCACGGACCAACTGCGGGATTATCTCGATGCCTTAGTTCCGCTCCGCCCTTCAGAACTCCAGCTCATGGAGCAGTACGCGCGGGACACGAACTTTCCGATCATCGGCCCGGCCTCGGGCCAGATGTGCTACCAGCTTGCGCGCACGATCGGAGCGCGGCGGATCTTCGAGCTCGGGTCGGGCTACGGCTACTCGACGGCATGGTTTGCACGAGCGGTGCAGGAGAATGGCGGGGGCATCGTGCATCATGTCGTATGGGACGACGACTTGTCGGCGCGCGCACGCAAGCATTTGCATGTATTGGGCTACGACACGATCGTCCAGTACCATGTCGGGGAGGCAGTCGCGACGCTCGCCGAGACCGAGGGTCCGTTCGACCTGATCTTCAACGACATTGACAAGCACGGCTATCCGGCGTCACTGGGCGAGATCAGCAAGAAGCTGCGCGTCGGCGGCATGCTGATCATCGACAACATGCTCTGGCAAGGCCGGATCTTCGACGCCGCCGACCATGCAGAAGATACCGAAGGTGTGCGCGAAGTTACGCGGATGCTGACAACCGATCCGGCCTGGGTCTCGTCGCTCGTGCCAATCCGCGATGGGTTGATTGTGGCGACGAAAGTAAGGTAGGCGATCACAGCGGGTGGCACGATTCCTAGACTCTGCTGCTGCTGCGTGTTAGACCGCTCGAACGTCGGCGAGCCGTTTAACTGCGTGCTCGTCATCCCAGCAGACGGCGGCTTCCCATGCAGCCGACGCCTGCGCAGCAATATCGTGCGCCTCGTCGTCGAGATCGGCGGCATTGTGAGGCAGCACCAGATCGAGGTCAGGCACGTCAACGTGCGCCTCGTCCCAGTCGATCAGCGCGACGCGCTCTGTGGTCATGCGGATGTTACGCGGGTTGGGGTCACCGTGGACGACGCACGTCTGACGTCCAACGAGCCGCGCCCACGCTGCTCGACATCGGACAACGCCCTCAGGCGGCATCGCGCCAAGGTCGATCTTCGTCCCACTCTCGTTGTGCAGGAGGTCGGTCGATGAGCGCCAGCCTGGGCGCTGCGACCACCCCTGCGTCAGGTGATGGAGCCGATGAAGGGTGGCGGCCACGCGACGCCAGTCGGCCTCGGTTTCGGGCGGTCCGCCCTCGACGTAGGACATCACGACTATCCCGTCGGCGAACAGCCGTCCGTCCGTTGTCGGGATTGGCACCGGAACGGTCAGACCTTCAAAGTCGAGGTGTACGAGGAGTTCGGTCTCCCACGCGAGATCGGCGTCGCTCCGGACACCGCGACGTGCGACCGCGACGATTCCGTTGATGTGGACGGACCACACGTCGTTGGCTACGCCGCCAGCGAGTGGTTCGATGCGAGCGACGTCGTCACCCCATTGCGTGAGTGCCTCCCATCCCACTGGTTCCATCCTCCCCTTTACACATCGCATGCTCATGCTCTGTCGATAAAAACGAACGTCCGTTTGTCGACATAGTACCCAGTGTCCCGCGCGTGTAGTCAGAATGCTATTGTACGGTAGTTGCACTCATTCAGCGTTTCACGATAACGTCAGCCGGCTAAGGTGGTGCAGGAAAGGTGTCTGTTCTTCGTCGTCAGCGACGACGCGGACGACGAAGAAGCACGATGCTGCAGCTGCTCATCGAACTGCACCGTATCCGAGATATGTCAACAATGAGGGCGAACGTTTGCCGCTGCCGCTATCATGTGGCGTCATAGCATCGCCAACGACGGAGGAACCGAGGGATGCATGACGTTGAATGGGAGGTGTGTCCGGGATGCGCGGCGAGGTTGCGCCACCACGATGGACCGACACATCGCTATATTGGTGCTTCGGCAGCGTGCTGGGCGTTGTTCTCTGATCTGTTCAACGCCGGTCAACCGTCGATGGCTGCTGGCGCGACGACCGCGCTGCTCGGTGATGCATATGCCGCGCAGCATCCCGGCACGCCGTCGCCGCAATCGGTTCAATCGGTGGCGGTGCATCTCTTGACACTTCATGGCGTGTTTCTGCGTGGCGTGGAACCAACGAATGCGGTGTGGGTGCGCCAGCGTGCGCTTCGAGGGCATGGGAGGGCGAAGCATGACCGCTTTCACTGGCTGGCGGCTCCCTCGTTTACAGGTTCGTTGACCATTGCTGACATTGTTCAGGCACCAACTGCGTTGGAGCGAGCAGCAGTAGCACAGAGCTTCATCAAAACGGTTTGGATACAATGGGCGGACCGACATGCTTCAACCATTTCCCACTGGTACGATATGTACATTCTAGATGCAGAATAAGGATGGGCGTCAAGCTCTTGGATGGTCGATGATGTAGCGACGATAAACGCACCATCGCGTTCGACTCACGGAGACTTTCGTATCTCGTCAAGTGGTACGCTGCTCAAAGCAATTGCATGTATGGGTAGCTCTCGCGCATGGACAGAAGCAAGCACTCGAAGAGCACGCGCTGCAATGTGCCATACGTGTTGTTCTGAGCAGCTATGAGTAGACTGTTCGACAGACGCATCAACCCTCAGGCGTCAAGCAGCAGTCAGGACGATCATCTCGCCTTCGTCCATCTCTCAAATACTTGGAGCAGGGAATATCGGCTGTTCTGCGTCTAACTGACGGGTTTCACGCGAAGAAGAAGAAATTGTGGCTCGTTTCAAATTGATCGAACGCTTCTCATCTCTGGAGAGCAGATCAAGTGGAGAAAGCAGTACAATGAGGAGCGTCCACACAGCAGTTTAGCGTACAAAACACCAGTGGCAGTCCGCTTGGACTATGAACGTGAGCATGACCAGGAGCGAGGCACCGTTTGGCCGATGAGAATTCAGGCGATCCTCACCGTTTGAATGCTTCTCACAATGGGGGCAGGTCAGCTCCATAACACGCCATCGGGAAATTGCGATGTTGTGTCGTTCATATTATGGGGGCACTCATTTCAGGCAATCAGTGCAGGGCCTCCCTTCACGTTCAATCCGTCGGTATCCTTCATGGTCAACTTCGACCCGTCACAAGACACGGAAGCGACGACGCGGCTCGATGCAGTATGGGCGAAGCTCGTCGACGGTGGAACGGTGTTGATGCCGCTCGACACATACCCCTTCAGTAAGCGGTATGGATGGGTAGAGGACAAATACGGCCTTTCCTGGCAGCTGATTCTGACAAACCCAGACGGTGAGGAGCGACCACCGATCATTCCATCGCTGATGTTTGCTGGAGATGTGTGTGGCAAAGCGGAATAGGCAACCGAGTTTTATCTCTCGGTCTTCAAGAACTCAAAACGAGGCATGATTGCCCATTATCCTGCTGGGATGGAGATCGACCAGGAAGGGACAGTCATGTTTACTGACTTTCAGCTCGAGGGTCAATGGTTTACGGCAATGGATAGCACACACATGCATGACTTTGCATTCAACGAGGCGATTTCATTCATCATTCATTGTGACAATCAAGATGAAATCGATGACTACTGGGGCAGATTGTCTGCCGTCCCCGAAGCGGAGCAATGCGGCTGGCTTAAGGACAAATACGGGATATCGTGGCAGATTGTTCCCACGGCAATGGATGCGATGCTGGCGAGTGGCGATCAGGAACAGATAGCGCGCGTGACGGAAGCGTTTCTGACCATGAAAAAATTAGATATTGCGGCATTAACGCAAGCCGCCCAAGGTCGGTAATTACAACAAACTGGCTTGTACGCGTGGGACAATGATGGTTGGGCTGAGGGATCGGGTGAGTGACCGCCGTTGCTCAGTTCCTCCTGAGCCTGTTCCTCATTATGACGATGCGTCATGCGGCCACACCGCGCACCATGATGTCGCTCTGTGCCATTCTCGATGAAGCAGGGAAAACATAAGCCTGGTGTGTCGACTGGTGCCAGGAAATTATCGTGTTTCGGGTGGCTCGGCCGTTTCATTCGCAATCGAATCTTGTCAGTATGTGGGAATACACGTTTTGGAACATCATGAATGGCACAGCGCCCAAGCTAATTCACCACCTGCTTAATACTGGTGAGCACTTCGTTTGGCGCGATGGATCGTTGTACCCTGATTCAAAACGGCCCTTCCTGTACGAGTATTCAACTACGAGAGTCCCGAAGGGCAAGGGATGAACGTTACGTTCGGCCATATCGAATTGAACGCATGTGTAACGGATGCCCTGAGCTAGCTTGCTTGTTTTCCATTTGCATCCTATGGCTCCACGTTGCCCACGCAACTGCATCAGAAGCCACCCTATTCACGCTGCGTTCTCGTTGGTGATGGCAGTGCTACAATAGCTGTCGCAGAGTGTCGAGCAGCGTAAAGGAGAATTGATTATGCGTGAGATTCGCTGGGAGCGGATGTTTCCTGACGAACTCGAAGCGGCATTCGCGGCGTGTCCACTCGTGTATTTTCCATACGGATTATGCGAACCACACGGGCCACATACTGTGGTTGGACTGGACGGACTAGAAGCACATGGCATTGCCTGTGCCGCCGCGCGCACATCCGGCGGGATCGTTGCGCCGCCCGACTACTGGCATATCCACGAAGTTGGCATGTATGCAACATGGTCTGAACGCGCCGTCGGGCAACCGCCACATTCATGGCTTTCCTCAATGCCGCCGTGGATGCATTTCAAAAACGTGTGCTACCACATTCGTGCCGCCGATCACGCTTGGTTCCATGCGGCGATTTTCTGACAGGTCACTCGGGCCGAACTGGCAAGACCTGAAACGCTGCTGGGCTGGTTCAGCCACATGTTGGAATGCGCTTGTACGGATTGCCGACTTCGAAGCGAACGTTCCTGGCTTTGACGGCGCGGGCGGCGACCATGCGGGGAAGGTCGAAACCTCGCTGCTGTGGGCTCTTGAACCTGACGGTGTTGACGTATCGCGTTTTCCATTGGAGGTGAACCAGGACCGCATTTTGCAATGGG
>CAWAJS010000025.1:0-89050 GCA_963782315.1 uncultured Chloroflexia bacterium | reverse complement strand
ACGATTATTCGCGCTTCCCATTGATGTGACACAGACACCAGCAAGCCATGGTGCTTCTGTCCGTTAATTCCCTCACCCCGAAGCATCCGAGGCCTTCACAGCAACATGTGACATCGGTTTCACATAGCATGTGAGAAACCCTTACATGTGTGCCGCGAGAAGAGCTACGATGTGATGATACTGGTGGGAGCCAATGAAGAAAACCATACACAACGCTTATTCGCGCTTGTCTTATTTGCGCTTCCCTCTTTCCTAAAATTACACCTATCTCGGCTATACCCCTTTGGGCCTGCATCCTCATTGCTCCAAGCTGTCAGGCCACGGATCAGTTGGCGCGAGAAGATGCCATAGAAGATCAACACTGGCACGGTCGCCAACGTGAGCGCCGCGAGCACGGCATTCCAGTCGCTTACGAACTGTCCTAGGAACTGCTGCGCCCCCAGCGTAACGGTCCAGGTTTGTTCGGCCGGTGCCAGAATCAAGGGAAACCAGAGGTCGTTCCAGATTGGAATCATCACGAACACGGCGACTGTCGCGATGGCAGGACGTACCAGCGGCAAAATCAGCGCGAAGATACGATATTCGTTCGCGCCATCGACACGGGCGGCATCCTTGAGTTCGCTCGGCACCTGGCGCATGAATTGCGTGAGCACAAAAATTGACATTGGCAATCCCTGTGCCGTGTACACAAGAATAAGCGCGGTGAGCGTATTCGCCAGATTCATCGCGACGACCAGTCGCAGAATACTGACGGTCGCGAGACGGATCGGGATCATGATGCCCAGTGTGAGGTACAGTGACAGCACAGTATTGAGGCGAAACTTGTATTCCGACAATGCATAGGCGGCCATGGAAGCCGTCAATAGGATCAGGAACATCGTCACCAGCGTCACGGTCAGGCTGTTGCCAAAGTAGCGCATGAAGTTGGCGCGACTGAAAATCGTCTGGTAGCCGATCAGGCTGAAACTGTCGGGAAGTGGTGGCCGAAATGGTGTGTTGAAGATCGCCGGACGTGACTTCAGCGAGTTGCCGACGATCAGCAGAACCGGCCCGATCGCGATCAGGGAATACAACACCAGGATCAGATGCGTTCCGAATCGTGCCAGCGGCTTGTTGCCCACCGCACCCTGTGTACGAATCGCTCCGCTCATGCGCTACCTCGTCGGGTGGTAAAGCTACAATTCATAGGTCGTGATCCTCCGCTGCCATGCGAACAGATACAGCACAACACCAGCCAAAATGATTACAAAGATCATCATTGCGATCGTCGTGCCCATCATCTGATTGCCCATCTGGGTTTGAAAGCCGAAGAACGTGCGATAAAAGAGCGTACCTAGCACATCGGTCGAGAAGTCCGGTCCTCCCAACGCACCCTTGACGGCATAAATCAGATCGAACGCGTTGAAGTTGCCCACAAAAGTCAGGATCGACACGATACCAACTGTTGGGAGGATCAACGGGAACTTCACACGCCAGAAGGCATGCCAGGCGGTCGCACCATCCACGCGTGCCGCTTCGATGAGTTCCTCGGGAATCGACATCAATGCCGTGAGAAAGAGCAGCATCGGAATGCCGACGAATTGCCATACCGAGATCAGGGACAGCGTCAGCAACGCCGATTGCTCCAGTCCTAACCAGGGCTTGAAGTATTGCCCGAGCCCTACGACCTTCATCATTTCGCCCGCGATGCCCCACAATGGACTTAGGATCAACTGCCAGATGAAGCCAACGATCACGACGGAGAGCATGGTCGGAGCGAACAACAGCGTACGGTAAATCGCACGACCACGGAGAATGCGTGCATTCAACATCGTCGCGAGCAACAGTCCAAGCGGGTTCTGAACAAGCATATGCACAATGAAGAAGAACATGTTGTTGCGCACCGCACCCCAGAAACGCGGCGACCAGACAGGATCGGTCAGGAGTGTAACGTAATTTTGGAAACCGACAAACTCTTCGACGCCGGCTCCGCGCGACGCATAGAAGCTCAAACGCACGGAATCCAGCAGAGGATAGATCATGAAAAGGGTGTATACCACCATCGCCGGGGCGAGAAAAACAACAATATGCGTTGGAAATTTCTTCTGCCCGGCCACACGGTCACGCATTGGGGCCATGGATGACGCTCCCACGACAGGTGTGGGTGTGCACTATGGCACACCCACACACGCATTTCGACGCCCTCACGAACGATTCGGCTTTATGGCGCGGGCTTATACCACTTCTCAAGGTTGGTCTCGACCGTCTCGGCGGCCTGCTCTGGCGTTTCCTGCCCTGGAGATCACCTTGACGTTGTTCGCATAGATGTCCTGATCGAGGTTTGGCTCGCCGCGTGACAGGATCTGGTACGAAACACGAATGGTCGTTTTGCACTCCGAGCGCCATGTAGCGAAGGTTTGCGCCAGTGGGTCGGTCAACTTGATCTCCGAATTCGACAACGAGAAGAAGCCTGGTAAGGCGTTGCTGTACAGATCCGCAAACTCGGACGTCGCCATCCATTCCAGGAAGAGCTTGGTTTCGGCGGGATGGGCAGTCTTGGGATTCATGCCCATGGCGATGTCAGTATGATCGCTGATATAGCACTGGTCGCCTGCGGCCTTGACCGGTGGCTTGAAAGCGCCCATTTTGAACTGCGCTTGCTGATTGAACACCGAGATCTCCCATGAGCCAGCCGGATAGATCGCGGCCTTGCCCAGCGTGAAGAGACTCTGCGAGTCGGGATACTTGACGGCTTCATAGCCAACCGGCAGGTAATCCTTCCAGCGTGCCAGCGTCTTCCAGGTATCGACGTAGGGCGCATCGGTGAACTTGGCTGTACCGGCGATCAACGCCTTGCGGCCTTCCTCACCCTTCCAGTAGTTGGGTCCGATGTTATGAAAGCCCATCGCAGCGGTCTCCCACTGGTCGGACGTACCCATTGCCAGCGGAGTGTAGGTGCCATCTTGCTTGATCGCATCGAGCACCGCGAAGAATTCATCTTCGGTTGTCGGTTCCTTCAGTCCAAGCTTGTCGAAGGCATCTTTATTGTAGATGAAACCATGGATCACCGAGGCCATCGGAACACAGAAGACGGTCTTGCCGTCGTCGGTGATCCAAGCGCTCTTCGCGGCATCACCAAAGTTTTCGAGTCCCTTGAGGTCGGTCACCGGCGCGAGATAGCCGCTGTTGAAGAGAGCAAGGGAAAGGTCGAACGGTCGACAGGTGATCAAGTCACCAGCGGTACCACCCTGAAGCTTTGTATTCAGAGCAGCATCATACTCCAGCGGCGCGGAGGGCTGAAACACCACCTTGATGTTGGGATGCTTGGCCTGAAATGCCGGGATGATTTTGTCCTGCCAGGTGGTCAGGTCATCGTTGCGCCAGCTTTCGATTGTCAGGGTGACTTGTTCACCACTGGCTGCTGGTGCGTTTGTATCTGCGGGAGTTGTCGCGGCTGGTTCCGCTGCCGTGGTCGCGGCAGTCGACCCAGTGCCAGTTGTGGTAGACGCGGGCGAACCGCAGGCGGCCAGGATAACGCCGAGCATGGCGACGAGCGCCGATGTGGCAAACCATTTTCGTACGACGAGCATTGCACGAACCCCTTCCATTACAAGGATGATAGACGGTGCTGACGAATGGGCAGCGCTGCTTGAGCGGCATTGCTTAATGTTGGCGACAATCGGACGGTCGCGCTGGGTTAGCGCGATATATGGTGGTGTCGCGTTCCTCGATGCGGCCCCGCAAAGTATATAATGGGCTTCAAAAACTGTCAACAAAGCGTGAATCGCAGTTGTTTGGCGAAGAACAGGCATCTTGGCCTAGCGACAACGACCAGAGGCGGTAACTATCACACGAAACCCCGCAGGGCCGTAGCGGCATATTTGCGAGGCTGTGTGCTCAAGAGGGTGAAAGAGCGTGTACTCAGATTTTGGGAGGAGGAAGATCAGTGCAGTGCTTTTGGACCTATGCTTCAACCATCTCCATGCCTCGCCATGCAACCACGCCATTTTACCAGCGCTGACCACAAGGTCAGGGATTCGCTCGAAATGCCCATCAAGGGTCGCCAGCGGAAGCCCGTGCTGTATGGCGCTCGCTGCGATCCACATATCATTTTCTGGGATCAGGAGACCCTGTAATTGGAGATTGTTGCGAATCGTAGCGTATCGAAGCGACGTGTCCTCGTCACAAAGAATCATTCTGCTTATATGCCTGAGTTGTGCAATATAATTCATCTCTCTGTCCATGAGGTCACTCGAGGCGCCCCGAGGTAAAGTTCTCCAAGCACAATCGGCGACAGAACACTATACACGCGGGCAAACTGTTGCGCCATGCCTGTTCGACGTCGGAACAGATCGATGACGACGCTCGTATCGACCAGGACTTCGTGTGAATTACCTTCCATCTACATCGTTCAGATCAATCTCTCGGATTGCAGCTTCCATCGCATCGAGGGCTTCGGGGCGAATGGGTTCGGCTGTTTCGAGGAACGCAACAAAGTCTGCACCTGATGGGCGAACAGGATATTCAGAGCTTCTTTGAGGCGCGCTCGTCCTCGTCACTCAACTGCTCGACCTCGCGAAGTATTTGCTCATAGGTTGCGCTTGCCATTGTCATTCCTTTCCAATGATTTAGTATACCAGCAGCTCCGGAGCTGCTGGCAAGTATGAGGTTCGTTTGGGCGAGGAGAGATAGGTAGCAGATTTCTTCGTCGTCGCGTGAAAATCCGTGAGTTAGACGCAGAACAACCAATGCTTCCTGCTTCAAGCATTTGAGGAATAGAGGAAGTCGAAAAAGTCCACTGCTGCTTGACACCGGAGGAGCGCCGATTATGTCGAACCGTTTGTTCGCAGCCGTCAGCCTACAATAGTAATCTATGCTGACACGCACGCCGACGGCTGCTCATACCTGTCCAAAAGGTTCCGTTGGGGTATGCTGAGGTGGGAACAGGGAGAGCCGTTCGAGGGCGTGTTCATATGGTCTGCGGTGGAAACCGCTATGCTGCCGTCAAGGTGAGCGTCAGGTCGTCCCAGGCGCGAACAAGACGCAGAGCCTTTGGGTGGCGCGTCTCACCAACGGACCGCCAATGGCATAGAAGCCGTTGCGGAGATTGCGCATAAACCCATGCCCCTGACAGACGACCTGCGCACATGGGAGTGTTTGGAAGCCACGCATCGGGCGTGTCCGCCCTTTGAGATGCTGATGGTCGCGCTCAATGCGCTGTTGCACCATCTTGCCCGTGATGTGCTTGACCTCAGGCAGGACTGCGGCGAGTGCTGGCGGATAGATCGCTGCTCGATCGGTCGTCGCGAACGTCGGCGTCACCTCGGTGCTCTCGACAGCCTGTGTCAAGAACGTGGTGGCTGCGGCGGTGTCACGCTTCGGGCTGACGTAGACATCAATCACCTGGCCGTCCTCGTCGATCGCTCGGAATGCATAACACCAGCGGCCGGCGATTCGAATGTATGTCTCGTCAATGCTCCACTGTTGCCCGACACGACGGCGACGCGAACGTGCTGCCTCCTGATACAGCGGGGTGAAGTGCTGGACCCAATCGAAGATGGTGGACGGATCGACGTGGACGCCGCGTTCGGCTAAAAGCTCAGCCAGATCAGCGTAGGGCAAGCGGAAGCGCAGGTACCAGCGGACGGCGAGGGCAATGATGTCGTCGGGAAAGCGATAGCCACTGAAGGCGGAACGAGAGCGCGTCCGTCATCCGTCGTCCACATGCACCACACCGGTAGAGTTGGCGTGCCTGTCGATCCCGTCCCGCCTTGGTGAATTCCTCGCTGCCACATCGATCGCACTGCATCCCGTTCCCTTTCTCCGAATCAATCACGACGCAGTATACTCGACATCAGCACGGCCCAACGGAACCTTTCCTTCCCCCCTGATGCGCCTGCTGCACTGCCTCAGCATCCAGGTGACGCTCTGTCCGCCACGTCGGCCCGATCGCAACGGGTTTGTCGAGCGCTACAATCGCACCTACGCTCAGGAATGCCTGCGCGTGTTTGAGCCGCGTGATAGTGAGACGGTGAAGACACTGACGGCTGGCTTTCGCCAGCACTATAACTATGAGCGGCCAAATCAGGCGATCAGTTGTGGCAATCAGCCTCCCTGTGTTGCCTTGCCGCAGCTTCCTCCACGACCGCCGCTTCCAAGCATGGTCGATCCTGACCGCTGGCTGGAGGTGCTCGATGGGCAGCGCTATGTACGGAAGATCGGAAGGACCGGCTCGGTGTCAGTGGATGGGAGGCTCTATTACATTGATCAAGCGTGGAAGGGCAGATACGTAAGCTTGCGCCTCAATGCGACGGGACGAACCTTTGTCGTCGAATATCGCGAGAAGGTTCTCAAGGAGGTGCCGATCAAGGGGCTGGTCGGTGAGCCGTTGGCGCTGGAAGTCTATCTTGAGATGATGAGGGTGGAGGCACAAACGCAGTATGTCGGCGGACGACCAGTTGGGCACCAGCTACGTCTGCCCGTCTAAGTCGGTGCTGACTCTGGTTCGGTTCAGTATCTGTTACAGAATTTCCGCGATTTCGCGGCTCTCGGCTGCATAAGCAGCTCATTCCCCTCTTCTGCACGGTCGATCGAAGCGGCGGTGGAGTTCGTCTGCCCATGGCGTGCATTGATGTGACACAGATAGCAGCCAGCCATGGCGCTTCTGCACCTTGATTCCCTCACCTCGAAGCATCCGAGTCCTTCACACCAACGTGTGGCATCGGTTTCAGATAGCATCTGAGAAACCCTTGACATATGTGCCGCGAGAAGAGCTACGATGTGATGATACTGGCGGGAGCCAATGTAAGAAAACCATACACAACGCTTATTCGTGCTTCCCACGGCTGTAAAGCCATGCTGCCTTACTGGTCTAACCAGACGATGTAGAGCGGTGATGAACTGACGTATGTTCCGTACACATCAGACAACTCCATTGTCACCTGTTTGCCCGATAGCCGTGCTATCACCCCCGAAGGAATTACCACCGAATCAGCGACGACGATGTTGGGCTTGTCGGCACGCAGGGCGTTGTTGATTGGCTGCCCGAACGTGTGGCTGAACACCTCCGTGCCGTCAACCTTCAGCACGATGCGATCATCGACGCGGGCTGGCACGAGGCCAGTCGCGTCGCTGGAAAGATAGAACGTGCCACCATATTGTGTCAGTGTTGGCATCGTAAGTGATCTGGTCAGGAAGACCTCGCCCTTGGTCGCGGGGCGCTCCCTGATCGGCTGCTCCATAACTGTGGCAACAAACGTCGCCCGCGTTCCGTTCGAAACAAGCGGCAGGTAGATTTCATACCGAACGGGCGTGGCTGTCGTCGTCCTGGTCGGCGATGACGTTGGCAGTGCTGTCGTCGTCGCGGATGCCGTACTCGTCACCATTGGGGTTCTAGTCGCCATTGGTGTTGAGGTGTTGGTTGCCGTCGCCGTGCTGGTCATCGTCGCGGTTGCTGTCGATATTGCCGTGCTGGTCGCAGTCGCGGTCGGCACCTTGGTCGGCGTGGTTGTCGGCGTCGAAGTCGTCGTGCTGGTCATCGTCGCGGTTTCTGTCGCAGTCGTCGTGTTGGTTGCGATCGTGGTCGGCACGCTGGTCGCCGTGCTGGTCGCAGTCGCGGTTACTGTCGGTGGTTCGGCGTCGAGGCGAATTACGAACGGACCTGTACCGCCAGTGTTGCCAGCCATATCTTCCGCCAGCACATAGACCGAGTAGGTACCAGCGGTCGTTGTGCTTGGCGTGAATGTCCAGCGGAGCCGTCCGTCGTTGCCCGGTGTCGTCGCGAGTGTTTCGCTCCGCACGATACTGTCCGGCGCGGTGATAAACACACGCAGCGCACGCAGTCCGCCGCCATCGCCAACCGTGCCGGATAATGTGCGGCTTTGCAGTGTTGCCGTGACCGTCGGCGCGACGGTATCGACCATGAATGTGCGCGTCAATGGTGTAACGCCACGATTGCCCGCGCCATCCTTACCATACAACGCCACGGTCATGGTGACGCCATCGCCAGCCAGCAACGTACTGAGCGAGGTGTTCCAGGTCGCCCGTGCGGTATCGCCGGGAACGACCGGAATGGTGCTGCACCGTGTCATGTCGGTTGGATCGGTACAGATATCGAGGGCACGCCGCCACGCGATTATCCTCGACGGTTCCCTGCCAATTCATCTCCGCCGGACCGATGAGCCCGTCGGTGAGGAACTGTCCGATTTCTGCGCCCAGCGCCACTGTAGGCGGTGCGAGGTCCACGGGCAATGTTTGTACCGCGGTGAAGGCACTCTGGTTGCCCGACATGTCAGTCGCTCGCGCCCGAATCCGCACGTTGGTGGCGTCGGTGAGTGCGCCGAGTTCGACAGCGCACGTCCATGCGCTGTCGAACGCTGCGGCGACCGGACACTCCACCGTTCTTCCGTCGATATCTAACGTAATTGAGCGTACACCGGAGGGGTCGTTCACGTAGCCGCTGAAGGTATTGATGCCAGGACGTGCGTAAGCGTCCGCACCCTGCACCGTTAGGTTGGTCGGAGCTACGCTATCGACGGGATGCAGCACCCACAGCCAATCGAAGTCGCCGTGCTGTGCGTCGGCGAGCATCGAGGTTGAGTTCAGCGGCACGTCCGTTCAAGGCGCTATCGACGACCATCTCTATGTCGGAGCGTACTGGTGATGCCAGCGGCGACATCGCCAAGGGTGAAGGTGGCGCTGGTGCTCGCGTCGGCGAAACGCAGCGCTCCATAGCTAGTGGCCTTGACGACGACGCCCCGCGACTATCGCGGTGCCACGGTTCGCGTAGCGCAATGTATAGGTGATGCGCTGTCCATCGCCGACCGGCACGACCTTGGTCGCGACCGGCACCTGCCAATCCGGCACGCCGTCCTGGTTCGCATCGAGGCGCGTTCCCGGCTTGATCGGTCGAAGACGCCCGTGCCAGAGGTAATCGACGGCGATACCGCCGGGGTCGCTCAGGAGTGTCACGAGTCCGTTCGCGCCTGGCAGCATGCCGCCATTGGGTCGCACCCCGCTGCCAAGCGATGGGAACGTGTAGGCATTGGTAAGCTTGAACGCACCCGCATCGTCGTGGAGCACGCTCAACGGGTTCTTGTCGGGGAACGACGCCCACAGGCGCAACCGTTGCTCCTCGCTGGCGACGGCGACGACCTTGAGCGACGATGCTGCGGTCAGTCCCAGCCATGCAAATGGCAGAGCAATGTCAGTCCGCGAACTGTCCAATGTAAAGCGGAAGTTCGGCTCGCCGAGCGTCCGCTCCATCACCCAGGCGTTACCGTTCCAGCGCATCAGCGTGGCGGTTCCGGCATCGCGCACCCACACCATATGGGTGGCTCCAAATCCGGTGGGCAAGCCGATCGCGGCGGCGGCGTTCTGGTAGGGGTTATACAGCGTCGTCGCGCCGTTCGCATTGGTGGCGAAGTAGACGAACAGGTCGCCGTTGGTGTTCCAATTCGCGCCTGTCCAGGCCAACCGCAACATGTCGGCGTTCCAGGTCGTGTGGACCTGTTGTGGCGCACGTTCGGCGTTTAGCTCGGTGATGGCGGCATCCACGCCAACCAGCGTCGAACCGCTATCCATCCAGGCCGTGTCATCGAGCGTGTCGATCAGTTCGGGGGTTGCGGGTCCATCGACGTAGATCGGTCCAAAGGTTTGCGCGGTGCGATTACCATAGCGGTCTTCGATCAACAGGTGTGCGTACACCATGCTCGCATCATCCGGCGTGTAGGCAAACTCGCGTGTGGACGCATCCTTCGTTTCGAGGTGTGCGGCCTCCAGCCCCGCATTCTTCGTGAAGCCAGCGCGGTAGGCGGCGATGCCGCTGCCGTCGGTGCTGGCGGTCCAATTCAACAAAAGCGTCGAGCGTGCGGAGCGCACGGTATCGCCCGGTTGGATCGTGTGGACCGTTCCGGCCTGGTCACGATACGCGATGGCCGCCGTGACCGCTCGTGGCGCCACCAGGTCAACCATCACATCGCGGGTCGCCGTGGCAGTTCTGCCGAGCGAATCGGTGATTATGGCGGTGACGGGGAAGCGCACGCCATCGGGTGCAGTCCCGAAAGGCCAGTTGGTTTCCCAGCTATCAGCGCCCAGCGTGGTGAACTGCGGTGTCCCATTCGTGCCAACCTTGACCGCGATTTGGGCGTTCTGGTCGGCGCTTGCCACGCCCCGAACGGGCGCGACCTGCGGTTGCAGCGGGTTTGTCATCGTGATCGCGTTGGCTGCGATACTGATCGTCGGCGGCGCAGCAGCGACAGAGATGTGCGTGAGCGGGAAATTGGCAGGCTGCGTCCTTTCCCAGTCCTCGACGGCAACCGTCAACAGGAAGGAGCCGTCGCTCGGCGGAGTCCACGTCGTCGTCCACGGTACATCAACGACTGCCTGCGCCAACGTCCATGTCCGAGAATAAATCTCGGTCTGGTTCGCGAAAACCGCTAATGACTTGAGGTACTTCTCGCCGTGTGCGCTGCCGCTGACCGTAATCGGCGTACGAGCAGCGAAGGTCATGCGGTCGGTTGGGGTCAGCACCGACGCTTCCAGTACCGCGAAGCGCTGGTCGGCGGTGACCTGCGGTGCGACGAGCGACGGCTGATGCGCTGCGAAGCCACGGAAGCTCGTAAAGACTTCCCCACCGTTGCGCCGTGGTGCTGGCAGATCGAGGCTGTTGACGGCTTCGGCGGGCTGGCGCTCCACCGCGCCGATGTCGCAGCGCGAGGTGCCGTCGTTGTTGCCGTCCTTCGGACGGGTGACGCCGCGCTGATCGACCGACACACAGCCGTTGCCCGCGCCGCTGCCGACCGCCGCGCTGTTACCAGCATCGACGGCAGGACTGGATGCCAGCAGGCCGTGGACCCAGGTCGTCCCATCCTGATACAACCGCCCCAATCCAACTGACGCCGGATCGAGGACGTTGCCGGTACCGACATCCCAGCCGCAGCCCGTCGTCGTGCCGACGAGGTTGTACAGAGTTATTCGTCCAGGTACTCGACCCAAGCGCACAATCAGGTGCTTCGCCCGAACGGTCCAGGTTCGTGGCGATCAGGGTGTTGCGGACGTTGAGTGTGTAGTTACCGCTGATGCCACCACCATCGCCGTATGCGTCGTTGTCGCTGTCGGCGGTGTTGTTAGCGATCGTCATGCCATTCAGGCTCAACGCACCGTTGTATCCGCCGATGCCACCGCCGTTGTCGGTCGTGCGGTTGCCCGAAATCGTGCTCCCACGGAATGTAATTGGCGGACCGCCACCCTCGCCGCCGTTGATGAATACCCCGCCACCGTCAGCACCTGTTACGGTGTTGCTGTAGATCGCGGTGTTCAGTATCGCAATCGAATTGGTCGGATACGGCAACAGGTTGATGCCACCACCCGCTCCATTGAGCGCGGTGTTTTGGCTGATCAGGGTATCGGTCATCGTGATCGTGCCACGCTGGTAGATGCCAGCGCCACCATTGTCGAATGTAGTGTTGGGGATGATGGTGTTGTTACGTACCCACACGTTGGTCAGCGTGGCGCTGCCGCCAAGTTCGTGATACAAACCACCGCCCTGCGTGCCGCCATTGGTCGCCGTAATCGTGTTGGCATACAGATCGACGTTCGTCAGCGTGATGGTGCCGTCGTTGCTGATGCCGCCGCCCTGTGCGCGTCCATCGCTGTTGTAGGCGATGGCATTGTCGTGGACGCTGCCGCCGTTCATCGTAAAGGTGCCGCTGTTGTAAACGCCACCGCCCACCTCAGTCGCATGGTTGTCATGGATGCTCACGTTGGTCAGGCTCGCCGTCGCCTCTGCTTCGACGCGCAGACCAGCACCGTCGCTGGCGCTGCCTTCGACCAGGGCAAGGCCGGAGATGTTCGTCGTCGCGCCGGCGATTCGCATGACGCGGCTTGCGGCGTTGCCGCTGACGGCGAGGGTTGCCGCGCCTGGTCCTGTGATCGTCAGAATATCACTCACGACCAGTTCGCCGTCGGTCAAGGTGATCTTGCCGCTTAAGCCTGCCGCGAATATGACAGTGTTCGCGCCGGGGTTACCGTTGGCGATGGTGATCGCTTCACGCAGCGTACAGTCGGCGGCGCAGGTGCCGTCGTCGTGGTCGCCGAGCGTGTTGACCGTCAACTGTCCCGCGATCGGCGTCGGTGTAAGCGTTGGCGTCGATGTGCGCGTCGGCGTTGGCGTGCGGGTTGGTGTCGCAGTATTGGTTGGCGTTGCGGTCACCGTTGATGTGTTGGTTGGGATCGAAGTTGGCGGAACCGCCGCGTAGCCAACCAGGATCGCGCTGTTCACATAGGCTGGCTGACCGAAGCTTCCCACCATCATCGTGGCAGTGGAACCAGGAGCGAGGTCCGAAGTCCACAGACCAAACGCTTGCAGCCAGTACAGCTTGTTATCGGCTATATCAACCGTAATCCCGTAGGGCGTGCCGTCGTCCGGCGAGGGTGTAGCACTAGTCGTCACGATCGTCACGATACCCTGGTCGGTCCCGATAAGGCTGGCACGCTTGATCTCGCGTGAATAGCTGCCACTCCAATAAATGTAGTCGTTCGGTCCATCGACATACAGGCTGTTCGCGCCGCCCATCGACGTGAGCAATGTGTACGATGTCGTGGGTGCTGACAGGTTCGCCCACTTGACCGTGACGCCTGCGGTCCAATAGATGCGTTGGCGTTCGGAATCCACCGCGAGCGCGGCGGTGCCGTCGCTGGCGATCGGCAGTGTGGTGAGCGTGCCAGTGGCGAGCGCATAGGACTGAATCCGTGCGTTCCCGTTCTTCCAGTACAACATGCCGGTCGCCGGGTCATAGACCAGACCATTGGGCGCATCCAGTCCGGCGACGACCTCGGTTTGTGCCGCCCCTGCCGTCGTCCCACGCATGATGCGTCCGTTGGTGCTCTCCACCCAGTAGAGATAGCCGTTCGCGGCGTCGTAGGCGATGCCAGTGACGTCGCTGCTGTTCGCCGCGTTGACGATATCGGACGCATTACCACCGATTGGCATCGACACGATGTCGCCCTTACTCCGTCGTGTGAAGAACAGATTTTTGGTGAACCCGGCGTTGGGTGTCGCCGTCGCCGGTTGACGGGTCGGTGTCATCGTGTTCGTCGGCGTCGCCGTATTGGTCGGCGTCGCGGTCGCCGTATTGGTTGGCGTCGCGGTCGCCGTATTGGTTGGCGTCGCCGTGTTGGTCGCGGTTGGCGTTGCCGTGTTGGTCGGCGTATTCGTCGGCGTCGCGGTCGTGGTGTTGGTCGCGGTCGGGGTCGGCGTCGGTGCTGGCGCATACACCAGCGTGAAACCAGCGATGGGGCTCAGACTGTACGGGAAGCTACCGACGTATTGCCCATCGTCCAGGCGCAAATAGTTGATCGAGTTATTGTCGCTCGCATACAAGCGGTTCGCTGCGCGATCGATCAGCAAATCCGTGATTGGTGCTGTAATCAGCGTGACCGATTCGACGTTGGTACCATCAAGGTTGGCACGCTTGATGCGCGTGTGCGTCGATGACGGGACTGCCTCAGTCCAATATACTTTCTCACCGACGGAATCGACGGCGACACGCACTGGCTCGACGCCCGCGACGACCAGATCCGTGCGCGTGCCGTCGATGGCGACACGCCGCAAGCCACTGAGTACACCACGACCACCGTAATAAACATCATTGCGTACGGAGTCGATCGCCAGCCCACCCGCGCTGCCACCCGTGTACGCCACCGATTTGACCGCTTTCGTCACGACGTTGACCTGATACATATCGTAGCTGGAGCTGTTGGCGGTGGTATACGTGACACGCATATACAGCATATTGGCGGCGGGATCGAGCACGAAATCGTCAATAGTGCCGGGATAGCCGACGACCGTTTCTGGTGCTGAGCCGTCGATATTGGCGCGCACGATCACGTTCTGGTCGCGGCTCATCCAGTAGATCTTGCTCACACCGTCGTAGGCGATCGCGCCGGGCTTCTTATACGGGTATGGGTATTGAGGATAGTCCGATGCCCTACCGATTACACGCTCGTTGGTTCCATCGATGCCCACGGCACGGATCATATCCACGCCGTTGGTCACATAGAAGTTCTTAAGCAGACCGGCTGGTGTTGCCGTCGCCGGTTGGCGGGTCGGTGTTTTGGTCGGCGTCGCGGTGTTGGTCGGCGTCGGCGTCGGGGCGGCGAGGTATGCCAATGCGATACCCGCGAAGCCATAGGAAGCGTTGTCATACACTGGACTGATCGTGTACACGTCTACGGCTGCCGAGTTAGGCGCGAGCGTCGCCGACCGGATCTGCTGGTCGTCGCTCCAATACACGCGGTTCGACGCTCCATCGACCAGTATGTCGAAGACTTTGTGGGTCCCCGTCGTGATGGTTTCGATGCTGCTGCCGTCGAGGTTGGCACGCCTGATCCGCATCGTACCGGAAACAAGATCAGCCCAGTAGATTTTCTCATTGTAGGGGTCGAATGTGATGGCGTCCGGTCGGTTCGACGTTGTGAATAGTTGCTGGGCATCCGAACCGTTGACGTTGACCCGCATGAATGTGTATTGACCGTTCGCTTCCGGGTTCGCGAAATACAGCCTCGATCGTGCGGTATCGAGCGCCATCGGCAGGGTCGCGAATTCATTGTAGTTGGACTGGAAGACCACCTTTTCGGTGCGGTCGGTCATACTCGTGCTGCGAATACCGCCCAACTCCGTCGCCCAATAAACCGCGTTGGCGCTACGATCGACGATGATGCGCCCGGCATTGGTCGAAAGCGTCAGGATTTTCTCCACGGCCGTTCCGTCGGGGTTGCCACGGAACAGGTCGCTGCGTGCGAGGGTCGTCCAGTAGACCTTGCCATCGCTGCCATAGCTGATGTTGCGCGGTCGTTCGAAGGCTTCCGAAGTGCCGGTGTCTTTGCCGAACAGACGCGGTGTGCTGCCATCGATGCCGACGATACCGATCTTGTCGATGGTGTTGGTCCAGAACAATGTCCCGACCAGGCCAGCGGGGACCGCTGTTGCCGGAACGCGGGTGGGGGTTGCTGGCTGGGGGGGTGCGTACACCAGCGCCAGCGTCCGCGCACCGTTGGCATAGAACTGTGTACCCGTGGAACCAGCATGTAGCGCCGTATAGGTGATGCGTTCGCTGTTGCTGACGTAGAGACGGTTTGCCTCGGCATCCACCGCAAGGTCCGTCGGCATCTGTGCATATGAGGCAACGCTGACGATGTTAGCTCCCGTCAGTGTAGCCTGCACGACAAAGTAGCCAGTGTTGCTTTGAACCGCGTAATAGATACGTTCGTTGGCGGTATCGATCGCCAGCGCGATCGGGGCCGCAGTCATGCTGCTAATGATGGTTTCGATCTCAGTGCCATCAGGGTTCATGCGCTTGATGCCCTTGCCGTCGGCATCCGCAAAGCTGAAGTACAGCTTGCCACGTTCGGCGTCGAGGGCAAGCCCGCTGGCGGCGTTGCTCGTCGTCGTCAGCACGTCGTTTGCGCCACCCGCTAGGTTGTGGCGGACGATCGCGCTGGTGTTATTCCCAAACTCTGTGCGTACGTACAGCGTGTTGGTCGCACGTTCGAAGACGATGTTCGACGCCGGAGTGCCCGCATGTCCGACGGTTTCCGGCGATGAGCCATCGACGTTCGCTCGCATGATGCTAGCATCGTTGCTGCGCACCCAGTAAAGCTTGTCTACACCATCGAATGCGATGTCGGTAATGCCGTAAAACGAATCCCCGGCGTTGCCTTGTCCGATCACGCGGTAATCAGACATGTCGACATCAATACCCTCAAGCTTTTGCTGCGTCGCCCAGTAGAGCGACTTATCAAGCCCGGTCGGGGTGGCGGTCGCCGGTCGGCGGGTCGGCGTCGAAGTGTTCGTCGGCGTCGAAGTGTTCGTCGGCGTCGCGGTACTTGTCGAGGTTTTGGTCGGCGTCGAGGTGATGGTTGGCGTAGGGTCGCGCCGTTGTACACGCAGGCTGGACGTGTTGTTCGATGGTGTGCCATCAGGCACGCTCATGCGTACTTCCGCAGCGTTGACGAAGGCGTCAGTGGCACGATTTGTCACCGTGACGTCGATGGACACCGTGACAGTTTCGTTGTACGACAAAGGGCGCAGGGAACAGGTGAGCACACCATCGACCGGAGCGGGACAGGTTTCGTTGCGGCTCGTTCGCACGCTGGCGAAGTCCACTTCCCGCGGCAGTCTGTCGGTCAGCACGATGCCTTCTGCGGGCGATGGGCCAGTGTTTTTGATGGTGATAGCGTATGTGAGCGTGTCGCCGTACACCACAACGTCCCGGCTTGCCGTCTGGGACAACTGGAGGTCAGGTGCAGTGAGCGGCGTCGTATCAAAGTCCGCGAATGCCAGGCCAACCGCCTGGGCGGCATAAACGTTGTCTGGTTCATTCGTTCGGTCGTATCGCTGGACGAAACTCCCAAACCAGGACTGATTAATCGGCCACAGGCTGCCCCAATAGAGTTGATCGTTGTCCGGATTGAACGCCATACCGCTGTCGCCGACCGCATGTTTGTTAACGAGTAGTTCCGGTGTGGCGTTGCTGCCAGCGTCGTACCTGTAGACGCGGAAGCTATCCGGGCGACCAGTACCCAGATACTCAACATTGACCGTTTGCGACCAATACAGCTTGCCGTTGTTGCGGTCAACAGTCATCGCGTTAATGCAGTATGCTCCAGCCACCTGAATCGTTCGGACGTTTGTCCCGACGATGTTCGCAACCTGGACTGCATCGCAGAACTCCCTGGGTTTGGCTGAGTATGGCTGATACCCCCAGTAGATCTTACCGCGTGCCGGATCGACCGTAACTCGCGTGAAGCGGTCGCGGTCGTTCGCTCGCACATTGTAGAGCGTTTCGACGGCGGCACCGTTCACATTTGCCCGTGCGACGCGGGTGCTCTCGGCAAAATAGATTTGGCCCGCTATGCTGTCGATGTCTAGCCCCTGGGGTGTATTCAACCCACTGAGAAAGACTTCGACGTTCTGACCATTGGTATCAGAGCGTTTGATCTGGTTGTCGCTGATCCAGTATAACTTCCCGCGCCGGTCATCCAAGACAAGTGGTCCTGTGACCTTTTGGGACGAGATAAATACAAGGTTGCCTGATGGTGCATTACCCTTGACGATGCCGTAGGCACCACCGACAAAGACGCTGTCACGATTGTCAGGCACTTGCAACGAACAATGTTGGTACACGTCGCAGACACGCAACGACACACCGGAAGGCGTGAAACCGACCGGGACCGGTGCGATGTGGAAGTTTTGAGGCATCTCGAACGTACACTGAAACTCGATGCGGTTGAGGCGCGATTGAGAATCGCCAGGGTCCGTGAGTGTGTTATGGACATACGTGGCGGTGCCGTCTGCTGGTCCTCCCCGATAGTCGGGGGTAATACCATTTGAGATACCGGAACCGGAAAGATTGCACGGAAACACAATCCCCTTGGTGTCCAGATTCAGGTCTTCGGCCCACGCATCAATGTGTGTGAACGCCCTGCCAGCCTGCCAGTAGGTATACGTATGCATACTGACACGCGGTGCCTGCGTGTCGATCTCGCCACGCCACAGACCCCAGGTACTGCGTTGATCGTTGCGATTGCCGTTGGTGTCCGTGGCTGCTACGTCGATCTGGTAGTTGCCTTCGAGGTTTTGCGGAACCGTCGCGTTCCAGGTCGTGGAGTTAACCCCGTTGCCTTGTTGCACGAGCGTGGTGGTGCTCCACGATTGGTTCAGGCCACGAACCTGCTCAGCAGTCAGCGTACGTGCGAACATCTGCACCTGGTCGAGCATGCCGGTGAAGAAAGGCTTCTCGGCGGAAGGCGCGTACCCGAAGGCGAGCGTACCCACGCTGCCCGTGGTTGACCAACCGCTCCCAGCACCCGCTACAAGTTCACCATCCAGATACAGGAGGTGCGCCCCGCCCGTCAGCACCTGCACGACATGATGCCATTGTCCATCGGCATAATTCTTGACGCCGGAACAGATCGTATCGCGTGTGCCGTTGAACACCTCCGAACAAATGTTGCCTTGCTTGAGGTACACCTGCCGGTCGGTGCGCGTGGTGTTTCCGTTGCGGGTCTCGAACGATGAAATACCGCAGTTCGTGCAGGTCGTTTTGAACCACTCGCCGAGCGTCAGGCTTTGGGTTGGTACGGTCGTGTGCGTGATGCTGATCGCCTGTGAGGCCGTGCCGTCGAATTGAATTGCCAGGCCGAAGCGTCCAGCAACGCCGCTAGTCGGACACTTCGTCGTACACGTGGCGTCTGCGCTGCCGCCCGCATCGTCTTGATAAAATCCTACCGCGATCGGATTGTCGAACGCGAGCAGCAGCGCCGGATCGGCCAATACATCCGCGACGCTTTGCCGAGTGAAGGCGATGTCGTTCGATGCGACGCCGCTTTGCACCGCGCCAGTTTCCGTGATCTTTCCGCCGATAGCGAGTTGCTGAACGATCCTGGTGGCGTCGTTGATATCCGTGGGAGTCGTCAGCGTTGTGGTGGGCGCGCTCTGATCGACACGCACCTGCACCGCATCGCTGGTGAACATGTTTCCGGCGCGGTCGTATGCCCGAATAGTGAACGCATACTGTCCGGTCGGATCGGCGATGGCCTCGTTATCGGCACCAAACGGCGACAACGTGTAATACATGCGCCAGGTCGTACCGTCGGCGCTGAGTTCTGCCTGTTGCCAGGTCGAGCCAGGACTGTTGAACTGAACTTCGACGCGATTGGTTCCTGCCAGTGCGTCGGACGTGGTTCCATCCACAGCGACCAGGAATTGTCGGTCGTCACCCGTCGCCGCCCGCAGAATAGGATTGCCGGTCTGGTTCGAGGAGGCTGCGGGTGGCGTGCCGTCCACCTTGATCGTGTACACCGTCGAAGGATTTCCCGTCCAGCCCACGGCATCCGTGGCGCGTGCGCGGAACGTATGCGTCCCTTCAATGTTCGGTGCCAGCCACGTAAATGCCCATCCTTGAGTTCCACCACTGATCGATACTGGCGCACGGACCGTCGCGGGTTGGTACGCACCATTATCGACGCTGACCTCAACACCTGTCAGGTAGGAGGTCACGTCGGATGCCGTCCCGCCGATCACCAGCGATTGACCGGGTTGCACGTATTGTGGTCCGGCTGCCGTTGCCGTCGGCAGGTCGTTATCGACCGTGAGCCTGAACATTTGCTGGTTGACGAGCGTTCCGAGGCGGGTGGTGGTGGGCGGACCTTCGTACAGCGTTGCGTCAGCAATGTTGCCCAGGCTGATGATGCTGGAAGCAGTTCCGGTCTTGACCTTCACCTGCTTTTGGAGTGTGACTTCGCTGCCTGCCAGCACGAATGGAACGGTGCTGGAACGCGCCGCGCTGTCGGTGACGAATTCGGCCTGACTTGGCAGGCTTGCGGTCAGCGTTCCGTTAGCGTAGATCTGGCGTGTGCGTCCATACGCGCCTGGTTGCAGAGCGTTTTGCACGGACGCCGTGTAGGTGAAGCCGACGCCGGGTTTGACGATGCCATCGCTATCGTCGCTGCTCATCGTGAAGCTAAGCGGATTGGGATCGGCAGCACGCGGGTTCAGCCCAAGCGCCCGTTCCGTGCTATCGTCGAAGCCGTCGTTGTCGCTGTCGCGCTCACCTGGGTTGGAATAGATACGGGTTTGCTTGCCCGATGCGTAGGTGTACAGCGTTCCTTCGATCTCTAGGCGGTCGCTCAGTCCGTCCTTATCACTGTCGGCGGCGAGCGGGTCGGTGCCACGCGCCATTTCCTCGCCATCTCGGATGCCGTCGTTGTCGCTATCGACGTTGCGTGGGTTGGTGCCGAGTTCGAGTTCCCTCGTATCGATCACCCCATCGAGGTCGGTATCGACCACGTTGGGGTTGGGGTCGTTGGCAGCCAACAACCCATCACCATCGGGGTCAAGACGTGCGGGAAACGGCACACCTGTGGTGACTGTCCGGCAACTGCCGAGCAGACACAATTGCCGCGTGCTCGCACCAGACCAGTTCATCTGGTAGAACGTATCGAGCGTCGCGGGAAAGATATCGAAGTTCACAAGCTCGCCCAACTCGTTCGTGTTGGACCCACTCACCGTTTTGGAGTCGCAATAGAACGTCCAGCACGAATACCCAAGCACGGCATAGCCCATCTTCAGGTACAACGATGCTTTGCGGTTGATGCCAGCCTCAAGCATGATCGGTTCAGATTTAATGACCTGCGTCGAGGTGCCTTTGCGGTAGAAAACCTCGCTTCGATCGACGTTGGTCCATTCAGACGGCATCTGGTTACGGCCCACCGATGGCGTGGGCGCGTCTTTGTTCGTGGTGAGCTTGTAACGAAAGGTCGATTGCCGTAGCGAGCCTTCGGACCAGAAGGTATTGCGGTAAAACGCTTCGGCGATGTTCGGCCCACCTTTCTGGAAGATGTTGGTCTGGACCGTCAACTGGTAGGTGATGGCGTTGCCTTCTCGCATACCTTTGTTCGCGTCGGCAAGCGTCGAATCCAGGTCCCGTATCTGCACCAGATCGGATATACCCTTGCTATCTTTGTGATCGAAGTTAATCGTAGAATCGCCACTGTAGATGAACTTCGCGATACCATTGGTGACAGTGCTGACGACGCCAAAACATGTTCCCCCAGCTTTGGCTTTACACAAAAGCTGAAGGAAAAGGTCGACAAAGCCGAGAACCGCCGTAATCAGCGTGCCAACCACGGTCGCGTTGATCGCAAACATGAGGATCGCCACGATGGTGGCGGCGATCGCTCCCGCGATGACGGCATTAAACGCCATCGAGCCTGGTTCTAGCTTGTTCGCGATGAGGTCATAGAGCGCCAGGCCCCAGGCAAGTCCAAGGTCGAGGACCAGACCCGCGACGCGGAAGGCTTTTGTCGCGCCAACAATATCGGCGTTGCCGCTGAGGACCGTTCGGAGCGCGGGCAGACGTGCGAGTTCGCCCGCATCGACGATCTTCGAATAGATCGTGTACACGCTTTTCAGCGACGTTCCAACCGTCAAGCCAAATAAGGCCAGCCCTAGCCCGACGCTTACGCCAATACTCAGGGCTTGCCCGCCGCTACTATTGGAATCGATGCCGAGGTTTCCCGTCAGTGCCAGGGTGCTGACCGTGAGGATGCCGATGACCGCCAGTGCATACACACCCGTGGTCACGCTCCGTGATATTTTCAAGCCCTTCGCCGCCTTCGTTACCAGACCGGACTGCTCCGAACCGACTTTGACATCTTTGAGAACGCCTAGATATTCGAAGTAGGCTTTGGCCTGCACGCGTAGTTCGAGGTCGAGTTGCTTGACAATCAAACTTTTGACGGCCCTTGAGTTCGAGTTGATCGTCGTCGAAAGCATTTTGCGTTGCGTGCTATCGGTGAGGTACTTTGTTGGATCGGTCAGGGTGATGCTACCCAACTGAAGCACTTTATTGAGGCCGGTATATAACGAGGTGTAATGAAACTGCATCGCCAGGGTTTTGCCCGCCGTCACTTCGGCGCTATCGCCCGCTTCGGCTGTAGTGTTATAACGACGATCCAGTTCACCCCAATAGGCATCGATCGGCACAGGTGTCCAGCGCGAACCGTTGAAGGAATAGGGCGACCAGTTCAGGCCGACACTGGTTTGGAGCACCGTGCCGCTCATGTTGACGGCAAGCTTCGATCCTGACCATTGCGTTCCCGCGCTCGCATCGCTTTCCGGCGAGTAGTTCATCGAGCGGTAGTTGTCCTCGTAGGCGAACAGTAACGTCGGTGTGATCGGTGCCGTGCTGCTCCAACGCGATGTAAAGTTCTGGTCGAGGATTTTTTTGCCTTCCACCGAGCCAGTGTTGGCAAGCGCAATGTCGCGGTGCGTGTACGAATTGGTGGCAACGCGCAGGATGTTCGGGATGTCCCAGCGTTGGTTCACCGATGCGGCACTGTTGCGGGTGCGGTCAAACCGATCCGCTAGCTTCGGCGCGCCGACGCCACGCCCGTTGATCGTGATGTCGGGCTTACCATCGCCGACACAGCTTCCGCTCGCGCTTTCCTGGTCGCAATCGCTCCCATTCAGGAACGTGGTGTCCAGGCCGAGTGACAGCGGAACGAGAGCAGCGTCGACATTGAGCGTTTGATCGACGGCGGGGTCTTCGTAGACAATCGCATAGTCAGTGCCGCGATTCTCGCGCACGTTGAAGCCCGTGAGCGAAAAGTCGTCGTAGTAGGTCTGGACGATCTGCGTCTGGTTATGACCGTCGATGCCATCCTTGACATACGACGTACATGTCGCGCCCGCGCTATCCTGGCACATATCGACGAGCATCTGGACGGTCCAGACCAGTCGTACCTTGTGAAAGCCGCCCCACGCACCCTGTGGCTTGTAGACCATCTTGCCCGCGAAGGCGACCCGACTGCCGGTGCCTTTATCGGTGACCAGTTGCAGTGGAACGTATGTGTAGCTCGTACCGTTGCCGCTATCTTTGCTGAAGAGGCCGTAGTTGCCTAGCTCGGTGCTATTGGGCGTATTGGTTGATTGTGATGGTGCTTCGATCTCAAGCATCGGCACAAGTTTGACGTCACCGTTGGCGTCGGGCGACATCTTGCAATCACTCCGACCATTTTGCACACACACATCGAAGAAGGTCTTGCGCTGCGATGTTTCGTCGCGCTGAATCTGCCCCGATCGGTCGCCATCCATCCAATCGAGCACGTTGAAGGCATACCAGAGGTGGTCGGTGTTGGTGGGTCGAAGCTGGAAGTCAACATACACATACTTCCCAGCCTCAACATTGTTAACGGCAAGCTGCATCGGGTCGGTTTCTCGGAAGACCGCCGTGTTTCTGCGATACGGCGATTGATCGAGGTCGTTCGGCACGCTGTCGCCGTCGATGTCGCGGTCGAACAGGTCCGGTGTGCCATCGCTGTCAGTATCGACGCAGGTGGGGAACGCCGGACACTTCACGCCATCGAGGATCGTATCGCCCAAAGTGCTGGGACTCTGTGGGTCCGAATACCACTGCTTGCCGCCAAAGCTGAACCCGCTCGTTTCTTGACCATCGCTGAGTCCGTCTTCGTCGCTATCCTTAGCCGACGAGTTAAGACCAAGCGCGTCCTCCTGGCAATTGGTCAAGCCATCGCCATCAGAATCCCTGGTGTCAGTACATTCGGTTGCCAGTGCAGAAGGGACGGCTGCTGGTTTTGTGGCTTCCAGCGGCGATTGCGCCGCATTCCACGGCTGCTTGATCATCGCATCCCGATTGCGCTCTTGTTCATCCCTTTGTGCTGCTTGCTCCGCCTGTTGTGCCACCGCTTCAGCCTGCGTCGCCGCAAAGACCGTCGCGACATGGCCTTGCATCAGCGGCGTGGCTTCCATCGCCAGCACCACGACCACGACCAGGGTCGCGTAGATCGGGCGTGAACGCGGATAACGCACGATAATCACGAACATCGCACAGCCAATCAGCAGCAACGCACCGGGAAGAATGGGCAGCGTCGGTGCATTTACCTTAAATGCACCGACGCCCCCGGCAAGGGCTTGTTGGATCTGATAGGTTGTGGAGCCGTCCCAGGATGCCAGCGAACGCGATGCGGCTTCCGGATAGTCCGAGAAATCGACCGTTATCCTGGCCTGGACGACAAAATCGTTTTGTGGTGGAAAGCGTGCGTTGATGATCTGGCGCAGCGGCAGGCCATCCGGTCGTACCCACAGTTCGCCGTCACCCGTCATTCCCTTGTAGACTTCTGGCAGATCGAGCACCGCACCGACGGGCAGTTTCCCTGCCGTACGCATTCGGTCCTGAAGCTCGTCACGCACGTAGCGGGCATAGCCAGGACCATCCAGCGTGAAGGCGTAGCGGACGAACGTGATGCCGTTGCGGGTTTCCTCGCCTTTTCGCACCACATTGCTGGCGCTGGACAGAAAACCCATGAAGTCGCCGGATGGCGCGAAGCTCGACGACACGTCCTCGATCGGCTGCCACGGTTGTTCGCCCCGGCGCATCTGTGCCACGCCATCGGTGATCTTAAGTTCGGCGCTACCGGCGTTTCCAAGCACACTGCCGCCCTGATCCCACAGGGTCAGATTGAGGGTGCTTGAAGGGAGGTCGGTGATGCCTTCGACGTGGTAACTCGAATCGCGGCTGGTACGTCCGACGTTGGTAATCGTTTCCTGCGGGATGAAGGTTTGAACCACATCCGCGCTAAAGGCATAGGCGCCAGTCGCACGGGCGTTGCGCCAGGTTGTTTGAACCTCGGCACGGGCATCGGTCGTCGGCAAAAGCAAGTGTAAGGATGAGTGCTGAGATGGTAGCCAGCGCCACCAGTGAACCGACAAGCCGCAAACGGGAGTGGGGGTGCTTCATAGGTGCATCATCCTGCAAGGGACATGTAGTGGAATGTTAGTAGGACGAATCAACAAATCGTAGATATGCAGGGCGTCACAGGTCCGATTACGAACGTCAGCATCGATGTGCCCGCCAACATTCAGTCGGACGGCGCGGGTAGGAACATCCCAAATCAACCGCCGTTACATCAGTCGCGCACGGCAGATCAGCGAAGGCCCAGCTTCCTGGCATGAAAGACACGTTGTGGAGTACAGATACCATGAACGGTTTGTCGCGTGGCCTCGTCGAACAACAGAGCATGACGCCTGCGAACGAACGTTGCAGTATTTCTGACGTTCAAAGTACCTTCGATCGATGTTCCCACTATACCATGTGAAAGACGTAGCTTCCCGCTTCTGTGACCGACAACAGGTAGGACTTAAGTCCCGGTCTTCCGTCGATTTGGTGGGCACCAGGATTATGCGGTCCTCACGTTTACAGGGAAGCGCTTTTCATACTCAGCCGGACTGATGTAGCCTAACGTCGAGTGAAGACGCTATCGATTGTACCTAACCTCGATGTATTCACAGAGTGCTCGTCGAGCACGGTACGCGTATGCCAGTCCGCCGGGTCGAGCAGTTCCCACTCCAATGTTGCAAAAAACCTCTCAACGACTGCGTTGTCATAGCAATTCCCTTTTCGACTCATACTCATGTGCATACCGTTCTTTTCCACCAATGCTCGATAGTCGCCTGCAGCATAGTGGAGTTGACCCACGGAACTGGGGCAACTCCAGGACTGCCCATTCGGTTGCAACACTATCCTGCTGGCGGTGTTGGAGCATCCTGGCGTGCCGCTTCACAACAATGATATGGAGTTAGCGGCGCGTCGGTGGGTGCGCAAACGGGATGCAGATTTTTGGTCCTCAATCGCGGGCGGGTGCGCGTGCCTGGGACACGTTCCAGACGATCAGTACGACGGTCACCAAGCTCCGGGTGCGATTGTATCAGCATTTGTGTGCACGGTTGCTGCAGCCAAACACCACGCTCTCATGAGTTGAGCGTATTGAGCAGCGATCGTGTTCCTCAGCCCGCTCTTTGGCCTAACCCAGCAACTTTAGAGAGGGTACGTTCATGCCTGTTGTCCAAGTTCGTAAGATAGTGCTCGAATAGCAAGGTGGAACTGTCTCCACCATACGCGATGTCACCATGCCCTCCAACCGTTGCCCTCGTTCTCACCTGAGCACGCCCCAACAAAACCGATCTGACCGGTCCTGTTACACGGCAACCGTACGTTCGCTGCGAATCTTCTCCATCGAGCTATAATGGTTTGTGCCTTAGCTGTCGACCCGCCCACATCGGGATGATGGGCACGAATCTGTGCTTTATAGGCCGCCTCGACCACGGTCATCGGAGCATCGGGCAACACCCCCAGCACTTTATAGTATGCCGGAATGTGATCAGGAGTAGCAACAGGAGGCGGCGCTGCATGCACCTGCGGATAGATCTGCCGGTACATCAGCGCGACTAACTCGTTGAGTTCGCGTGCCTCCGCCAGTCGGATATGTTCGACGGCTTCTGGATAGCATCCAGGTTATCGAGCGTGCGTTCGTATTTCCGCATCGTGATCTGGATGACATGTGGTCCATACGGCATTTCTCGGGTATAGATGACCGTCACCGCACGAGCCTCTGGATTCCAGGAAATTTGCGTCGCCTGCCGACCCTGGAGGTTGCGCGATGACCTCGAAATCTGATACTTCCCACTTACGCATCGTTTCTTCGAGTTCTTTATACACTTTTGCCCATGTTTTGGTCTGTTGTGCCACGTCGCTTCGTCCCTTGCTACTCACTATGCCTAGCCATTAGGTCTCGATCCTGACCTGCTTCTATCGTGAAGCAACAATCGGCAGAAAAGAAATGACTGAGATCAGAAGAATACCATTTGCTATCGTTTCGATCGTCGGCATTGTTCACATGTAAAGCCTGATCTGCCCCTCTGGCTGAGAAGCGTTCCAGAAAAGAGCATCAGGTAATCAAATTCTTCGTCAATGCGGACATCGTGTCAGTTAGTCGAAAAAACAGCCCTGTCGTGGCTACCAATTTCATCCAGTATTCAATTCGGAAGAAGCTAGTAGCCACGACAAGGAGTAGATCACAAAAATAGACACCACAGGGCACGGAGCGTGTATCCTTGCGGAAGCGCTGCCGCAAAGCTACTCGCTCACTCTCACCATAGGTTGTCTACTCAAGCTCAAGGATGCCTTGCCATGCTCTTCGCGCGGTCAACAGGTATTGGTAGCTGATAGTACCATCTGGCTCATTGATCTCGACGGCCACCGAAGGTGCCCTCGATACGGAAAGTTTCCCGCTTCGATGTCGTCCTTGAAGTCAATTCGGCCAATGACCGCCTCGAAAACACCTGTGCCGCTACCATCTATTATCGGATGTTGACAACGTCCAAAAACCTCCTCGACGAGGTTGGGGCAATCCACGTACTTCCCCGCGAATTTGTACAACGTCCGAAAGGTGCCTGGCTTTCCATTGTACTCGCCAACAAAGGTCTCGGTCCCCGTCTCGCGGTAGGTCCCGCTCGGGGAGCAGACGGCGGTCTCGATGAATACGTAAAGGCAACCGTCCAGGTCCCCTGCCATGGTGATGGCATAATCCGAACCCGCACCTTCAGCGTCGTCGACACATTCTCCCTGGGCCGCATAAAAGCCGAGCCCTGATAGTTGCGTCGATCCCTGAGCGAGCGCCGGAGTGGGAATCGTCAAAACGATGCTGTTCAATGCTACCACTGCCACAACCGTAAGACTGAAGCGTGTTAATCGTCAACTCATCATTCTTACTCCTGTTCGATAGTGTATGGGTTGATTTTTCCACTGATCGCTGCAAAAAGGCAGGACTTCTACGCAATCATAGACACCACCTTCTTTCAGGAACGTCCCTATCATTTCGTAGGAAGCGAATATGTCAGTGAGCAGCACATGGGTCAGGCCAACCAAAGGCCGATGAACCGCACATGCCCTAAGACGTCGACGCGCCACCTGATCGCGCCACCTGCGGAAGAGCTACTATCATGTGATCAGGTCTGGTGCCAGAGTGGCGTGTAGCATGGCGCTTCGCATGTCGGCCCCTTTTATGCGTTACCGAGCAAAAACGACTCAGGATGCACACAGGATGATGAGGCGAGTACATCGGAGGAATAGCTGTACTTGCATTGTCAACGTCTTGACCGTTTGATGGGCAGCCTCCGAATTATGTCATACTCGTGGTATGAAAACAACCACTTCTGCTGCGTCCTATACAGGTTTTCGCTTTCCACAAGAGCTCATCGCACACGCGGTCTGGCTCTACATCAGATTCAGCCGTAGCTTTCGTGATGTTGAAGACATCTAGGCCGAACGTGGCATCAACCGACTCGCCAGCGTGAACGAAAGATGGGTCACTTCAAGTCACCTGGTCATGCCCAACGCTTTCTATCTACATTCGGGCCGATCCGTGAGCACTTCTGCCCTAGACGCCACCGATTCCGAGCCGAAGAGTATTGCAAGGAACGTGTGCACCGATTCCGAGCAGCAATCACGACCCGGCTCGTGTTGGGAATGAACCTGCTCGCGCCGCAACCCGCCGAGCGCGGTGCCGAACTGCCGCTCAGCTAGGGGATGCTCACATGGCGCGTGATCTGGCCGTTGCTCTCCCAGTAGGTCTGCTTGCCATCATGCTCTGACTGGCCGGCTGGGCAGTCAGAGCACACCCGCTGCTAGAGAGCCGGCTTGATGTTCTGGTTGACGTGGAAGAAGTTGTCCGGATCGTAGCGCTGCTTGATCTGCGCTAGGCGCGCGTAGTTATCACGGTAGGACGCCTGGACCCGCTCCTGGCCCTCATCCATCATCATGTTCACGTACGCGCCACCGGCAGAGTAGGGATGCAATGCTTCCCAGTAGGCGACCGTCCAGTCTCGCAGCTTCGCCGCACTGGCCGGGTCTGGGTCCACGCCGACGATCACTTCGCCCCAGGTGGAGTCTCGGTAGCTCCATGCGGTGTCGTTCTTACCGACGCGGCTCGCTGCACCATTGATTGGGTAGAGGTGCATGGTCGAGAGCAGCGACGGCAGGTGTGTGCCGAACTCGATGTGCCTGGCGATTGCCGCGTCGCTCAGCTCGTTGACAAAGTCCGCCCGCCAGTACCACTGCATCCCAGACGGGTACAATGGGTCGAACATTCCCTGCAGCGCAGGATGGGGCATCGGGCCGACAAAGTCGATCACTGCGGGGAAACGCTCACGGATCGGTGCGAACAGTTGCTCCGCCTCGGCCTGCGGTGCAGTGCTGCACCACACGATGGCGCAGACATTCTTGCCATGCCATGCCTCAGGGAATGGTGGCCCGGGCGGGACATTCGAGCAAGGCAAAGAAGCCATTGAGCGTCTCCGGGGCATCGACGATAAAGTCCCGATACCAGCGCATGATCTCGGTGGCCTGTTCGATTGGCCAGATCATTGGGCCGCCGTAGATCATATCAATCGGATGCAGCTTGAACAGGAATGAGGTAACCACCCCAAAGTTGCCGCCGCCGCCGCGCACGGCCCAGAACAAATCAGGATGCTGGTCCTGACTGGCCGTCACAAACTGGCCATCGGCGAGGACCATATCGACGGACAGCAGGTTATCGATCGAAAGGCCGCAGGCCCGCGTCAGATGGCCAAGACCACCGCCCAGCGTCAGACCACCGACGCCAGTGCTCGCGATGATCCCGCTCGGTGTCGCGAGGCCGAAAGCATGGGTTGCGTGGTCGACCTCGCCCCAGGTACAGCCGCCCGCGACCCGCACGGTGCGCGCCTCGGGATCAACGCGTGTGCCCTTTAGCAGCGAGAGGTCGATGACGAGGCCATCGTCGCAGGTACCCAGCCCCCCTCCGTTGTGTCCGCCGCCGCGAATGGCAACGACGAGGTGCTGCTCGCGTGCGAAGTTGACCGCAGCCATGACATCTCCCACGTCGAGACAACGGGCGATCAGCGCTGGATGCTTGTCGATCATGCCGTTGTAGACCTGCCGCGCTGCGTCATAGGTCGCGTCACCACGACGAATCACCTGACCACGCAGACCGCTGGCGAACGCACTTACTGCCGTTTCATCCAGGGCGATACCCTGTCCGATAGTTCCCGTCGCTTGTTCAGCTATCATCATGTTCTCCTCAAGCAAAGACGAACGATTTCACGCACCTGAGGTGCCGGCATGTTTCCGTGGAGGACGTTATGCCTCCTTTGGCGCGTACCACCGGTAGTTATCCGGTGGCGTTATGTAGCCCTGGCCTCCGCATCATCCTGAGGCTCCACGCATGCAGTGGTCTCGTCCTGCAGAAATGCGATCAGCAGTTGCACGCTGGCGAATCCGCGCCGCTCACCAGTGTGCGGGTCCGCGACGGACGCCAGCCAGACCAGGTGTCCATCGTTGCGTGTTTGCCACAGACGCAGCACGTAGGCAATGTAGCGTGGGTGTTCGTCGTCCATCGGGATGCCTTGTCTTCCGCTGCGCCCCTCCGTACGGACGGGGCAGGTGCGGATTGACGGTATGGGTTTGGCCTGTTTCCCACCATCATAGATTGCCATCGTAGGAAAACCGTAGGATGCATCCGAGAAACGTCGGTGTATACTGGTTCAAGAATCCCACTGGACCCATCGTCGTGACCGCTTTCCCCTGGTGTGGTGGCACAGCACCGGAGTGTTCTGCATGTCACAGTTGTCACTCAGCCTCCTTGGCGAGTTCGAGGTCTTCCTGGATGACCGTCGTCTAACCGGATTCGAGACCATCAAGGTGCGTGCTCTGCTGGCCTACCTGGTGGTCGAAGCTGGCCGGTCGCACCAGCGCGAGGTGCTCGCTGGTCTGCTGTGGCCGGATATATCCGGGGAAGCCGCGCGCACCTACTTGCGCCAGGGGTTGGCAAACCTGCGGGAGGTGCTCAGCGACCGCAGTGTCGATCCAAGCTTCCTGCTGATTACGCGAGAGGCGATCCAGTTCAACACGAACAGCGACCACGCGCTCGACCTCACGGCGTTCGCCACGCTGCTTGCCACCTGCGCACGGCATGCGCACCGTCAGCCGGCGCTGTGTGCCCGCTGTGCCCAGCAATTGGAAGCGGCGGTAGCCCTCTACCGTGGTCCGCTGCTCGATCACTTCTCCCCTGGCGACAGCACCGCGTTTGAGGAGTGGGCCGCCCTCAAGCGGGAAGCACTGCACCAGCAAGCGGTCGGCGTCCTCACACGACTGGCCGACTACCATGAGCGCCGGGGTGCCTACGACGACGTGCGCCGGGTGGCGTGGCGCCAGCTCGACCTGGATCCCTGGCGCGAGGAGGCGCACCGGCAACTGATGCGCGCCCTCTGGCACAACGGCGAGCGGAGCGCAGCCCTCGCGCAATACGAGCGTTGTCGGGAGACACTACGCGCTGAACTTGGTGTGGAACCGGCTCCCGAAACGACGGCGCTCTATACGCAGATCCGGTCCGCAACCGCGGTAGCATCAGCACATGACCGGCATCGCGCCACGGTCCCACAGTCCACCCTCCTACCCGACACGACGCCATTCATCGGCAGAGAAGCGGAACTCGTTAGGCTTGGTGACCTGTTGGCGAACCCCGGATGCCAGTTGCTCACCCTCGTTGGCCCGGGCGGCATTGGCAAGACACGCCTCGCCAGCCAGGTGGCGCGGGACCACCTCGCGGCATTTGCCCATGGCGTTGCCTTCGTTCCTCTCGTCGCGGTACCGACCGCTGCAGGGATTGTCCCTGCCATCGCCCAGGCGCTCCAGATCACCTTGCTACGTCGAGAAGATCCGCAGGTGCAACTCTTCACGCACCTTCATGGAAAGGAACTTCTGCTGATTCTGGACAATTTTGACCATCTCCAGAGCGGAGGCGGGAGTGCTTGCCCAGTTGATGCAGCAGGCGCCGGGAGTAACACTGCTGGTCACGTCACGCGAACGCTTGCACCTGCCGGGAAGAATGGGTGGTAGAGGTTGAAGGGCTCGCATATCCAGTCAGTACTCAGACGGACACGCAGGAACAGTACAGTGCCATACGCTTGTTTCTTGAAAGTGCGTGTCGTGCCCAGGGCGGCCAGGAACTACCCATCGATGAGCATGATTCCGTATCGCGCATTTGCCAACTGGTCAGGGGCGTCCCACTTGCCATCGAACTGGCAGCCACATGGGTACGGCTGCTCTCATGTGCGGAGATCGCGACTGAACTTGAGCGTACGCTCGACGTTCTGATCTCGCCATCGTACGGTGTGGAGGAGCGCCATCAGAGTATGCGGGCTGTGTTCGATCAGTCCTGGCAACTGCTCTCCCCAGAGGAACAGCAATTCCTGCCACAGCTCGCCGTTTTCCGCGGCGGCTGGGAGCGGGCGGCTGCCCTCGATGTTACCGGAGCAGGACTGCTCCTCCTGGCCGCGCTTGTCGATAAATCGCTGCTGCGAAGAGCCGGGGAGGGTCGCTACGATGTGCACGAACTGCTGCGTCAGTATGCGGAAGAGCAACTTGTAAAAGCGGGTCAGGAGGAGCAGACGCGGGATCGCCATCTCCACCATTACCTCCACCTGGCCGAACAGGCAGAACCGCACCTTTTTCGTGCTGAACAGGAAGTATGGCTGGCAGTCCTGGAAACGGAGCACGACAACATGCGCGCTGCACTGCGCTGGTCGGTGGAACGCCGGGAAACCGAACTACGCCATGCGCCTGGCCGGTGCATTGTGGTGGTTCTGGTGGGTGCGCGGCTACGTGCATGAGGGACGAGGTTGGCTCAGTGCCGTCCTGGCAATGAACGGTGCGGCACCGATACTGGTGCAGGCAAAGGCCCTGCACGGGGCAGGATGGCTCGCCGTTCAACAGCGTGAGTACGCTCTGGCGACCATGCAATTAGAGCAGAGCCTTGCACTGGCCGAGAAGGCAAAGGACACGCGGCGTGCGGTTGCAGTCATCCATGACCTTGCACAGTGTGCACGCCTTCAGGGCGACCACCGACGGGCGCACCTTCTCTACGAGCGGAGTGCGACCCTGGGCTATGAACTGGGAGACAAGCACATCATTGGATGGTCGCTCGGCGGCCTTGGTGTCATCGCACATGCTGAAGGCGACCATGCACGGGCGGTTGAGTTGCTTGAAACGAGTGTGGCACTGATGCAAGAATTGGATGACAAAATCTATCAGGCATGGTTCCTGAGTTTCCTGGGTCGGGAGGCAAACGGGCAGAGCACCACCGTTGATGCGGGCCGTCATCACGCTGAAAGTCTGCGGTTGTTTCGCGACACGATGGACAAAGACGGGATTGCGTTTGCCCTGGAAGGGTTTGGTGGCTATGCGGCGGCGCAAGGTAACTCAGAACGTGCTGCTTGTATCTTCGGCGCAGCAGAAGCACTCCGCGAGGCGATCAACTCACCCATGGCACCGTTTGACCAACCTGAATATGGCCGAGACCTGGACATCGCACGTGCCCAACTTGACCAGGAAATGTTTGCGGCTGCATGGGTCGAAGGGCGAGCAATGATGCTGGAGCAGGCAATCGGCTATGCACTCGCCCAAGAGGATTGTGCGGCACGGGGATAATGTTTTCGTTTGTTCGACAATGCGTGAATCGTGTTGGTTCGGCGAAGAACATACACTTCTACGAGCGAAAGCACCATGCCACAGGTCAACAGTAAGTGTTTGAAACGACCGAGGATAGCAAGAACAGACTCAAGCTTCCAACATGAGTGTCAATGAACCCACTCATCTTGATCGGCCATTATGAAGACGCACCATTTGCAAAATGATGGCTTGGATTAAGTAGAGAACAGCGACGAAACAGCCGTCCTATGTGTGTGCGAGTGGGCGGAAACAACATTGTCGATCCACAAAAGTCTTCGGATAATCGTTGCGACCTCTGTCAATAGTCACCAGTTAATGACGAAGGTGCGGCCGGGTGCACTTAGCCATGGTTACTGTGAGCGCCTGTTGCAGCCAGCGTCGCACCAGCAAAGTTTGCTGACGCCGACTGTGCGGCAGGACTGATGGCATATGCCAGCAACAACCAATTGATGCCAAGCACAAACGCCGTAATTGCGAAGCCATTCTCGAAATCGACACCCAGACGCCCACCAAAGACCGCCAGGATCGACCCGGAAATGCCGACGGTAGAACTGAGCAGCGGAACGGCGTTCCAGCGCGGTAGCAGCCTGGCGCGAAGTGCCTCGATACCGAACAGGAGCAGACCAGCGAGCACAATGACAAACCCCAATAGAAACAGGGTCCACCCGAGATCAGCACCTGGCCAAACATCTGATCCGCCCAGCCGGAATGGCAGGTAGCGCGACTGGAGCAGGACCACCCAGAATTCAAGAACGTTGCCCACGAGCAAGAGCACGAAGCCGAACAAGGTCAGCCACGAGGTCGCCTGTGCAAGCATGCTGCGCTTCGCATACTGAGCGTGGATCACCGACCAGCCGATGACGAAGAGCAACAACGGCACAGTCAATAGCCGATTGTAGCGCTCATAAGTGAGCGGCCCCAGCGCGGATGACCAGAAATCGTGCATGCCTCCAAGGAGAATCAAACCGATCCAACCTGCTCCACCGATCAATGCGGCCAGTCGGCCAGTCCGAATGCTCAATATCTTCTCCATCATATGAGTAGCTCCTTGAATAGCCTCAAGCATAGCTGAGTACGAGCGGTCTGGCATGTGCGGTATGAACTATCTTGAGCTTGCTGAAGGTCATTCCTGGGTGGGATGAGTTAGGCCGTGCACTGCCGAAAGTCATGTGACTTCCGGTGCCAACGTGTTGACTTCCGGCCTATCGCAGTGTCGACACCTTTCTGCTATGCTCATGCTATCACGAGGCTCAAGCATGGCTGCAGATGGCGCGACTTGCCAGGGACGTTACCCCCATGGCATACGGTGTATGAACGGGTCAGGAAGTGCCAAGAAGCGGAAGTCCTGGAGCAGATCAGGGCTATTCTCTGCAACTCAGTCAGCGACCTAAGCGATGCCTAATGCCGCAGATGAGAGGTGATTAACGACAACTGTAATACTACGCTGGACGTGATCCACGGTGAGCGCAGTCCATGCTCTAGTGCGGCAGTCAATACATGAGTGCACGACAGAGCTTGCTTTTGGTCGGTGCCGTCAGCTCTCTACCCACCGAATGAAGCGGCATTTTGTCGTTGGGTAGCATGGCTACCGCTGGATGATGTGAAAGGAATACCATAATGAAAGAGTTTCAACTTCAGCTACCTATAAACCCGACAGAAAAGGTCGTCGTTCGCAAAATCCAGCAATGGGGTGGCCTGGCTTTCGCAGTTGGGAATGTGCTCTTTTTGGTCAATAAGCTTGATGAGATGAGCCGTCTGTTCTTGTCGCGTCCAATGCCTGATGTGATCTCCGGTCAGAATCCCGGGCTGATTCTTTTGGGGCAAGCGGCCGTAATTATCGGGTATGTGTCTTATTACCAGTTCTACGCTTCACGAACTGGCCAACTGGGGAAATATATCCTCCGGTTGTTTTGTGGTGGCGGTATCCTGTTGGCTATTGGTCATGTGACGTTTATGACTGATTTGGACAACTATTTGCCAGCATCTATCGCATCGTATCGCGAGCCTATGTTTTTCCTGGTGATCATTGGATTGCTGCTTTTGCTCATTGGCCTGATCTCGTTTGGCATACTCGCTCTACGACGGCGGGTGTTGGCGCGCTGGCGCGGACTTCCGCTGGTCACTGGTCTTATGGGTTTTATCGGATTCTTCCTGTTCAGCGGCGAGGACATCAACAGCACCTTCCTTGCCTTCCGCACCCTGTTTGCCATTGGCCTTATCGGGCTCGGTCTCGCCCTGTGGATGGAGGAGCCGCTCCAGCGAGATCACGCATCCTGACCTTTCACTGACATATTCTCGACGAACAGCTAGTGAAGCGGCGTCCGCAGTCATTGCAACACCCTGCGTTGCCCACCAAGTCGTGTCTGTCCATCCTTGCACGTTCGCTCGCTCCCGCACCGAATACAATAACCACAGCTGACTCCCTGTCGCGATGTCACTATGGTTATTGTGCCGCCCACGCGCTTGCAACACGACCAGGCATGGTGCTGATCGAAACGTAGGAGCACTCGCCCGAACGTCAAGATCACTCCGACCTCAGGCCACGCCAAGGTGCCCTTCGGCACCCTGGGCGCGCCTCGTGATGAGGGCCGTGATCACGAGGAGGGCTGCGGTCCCGAGCATCCCGGCACACCGACGAAAGCCGTGGTGTAGCCATGAGGCAGCCACTCGCTGGCCCTTGTCACCGTGCCTGTATCGTTCGCTGCCAAGCTCTCTCACAGGGCTGCAGCGGCTCCGGCTAGGCGTCCGTTGGACGCCGAGATCGAGATGGTTGTGAACACGGCGAGTTCGAGTGCTGCCCCGACCTGCTGGGCCATATTGACGAGCGCCGACGCGACGCCGACGCGCTGCTCTCCGACATCATGGACAGCAGTGAGCGTCGAGAGCCAGTACATACCGCCCGCCGCCAGCAGCAGCCCTGGCCCGCTCGCGGCACGCAGCGCGAGCCGCTCGATCAGCTTGGAGCTAATGCCCGACGCGAGGGGATGCCGACGCTGAGATGAAGAAGACTAACGTCAGTTCGGGCCTATCCCCTCCAGTCACGCTCTATCGCGTGGCCCAGGAAGCGTGACCAATGTCTGGAAACATGCGGCTGCCACCAGTGTCAGCGTCCGCTCACAATGAGCGAGGATGTGGCGGCTCCTGATGTGCAGGATAACGGACGAGGCTTCGATCCGGCATGCAGCGCAGCAGACACCTACGGCCTGACCGGAATGCGCGAACGCATCGGGCTGATGGGCGGTAGCTTAAACATTACCTGCACGCCGACGGCAGGGACCCACGTACAGGCATCAGTTCCACGGTGTCACGGTCGGCTGCAGGCCACGGAGAGCATCGAGCCGTATCTCTGAATTGGCGAGAACGGGCGGCATCCTAGAGCAAGCCCATGTCACGCGCATAGAGTGCGGCCTGCGTTCGGTCACGCAACTGAAGGCGGCTAAGCAGATTTGATATGTGATTCTTAACGGTGCCTTCGCTGATGATCAACCTGGTCGCGATCTCGCGGTTGGTCGCTCCCTGTGCGATGAGCCGCAGCACGTCGAGCTCACGATCGGTCAGTTCCGACAGCCGCGAGGACGGAACGGCGGCAGCCGATGAGGAGGGAGGTACTGGCACTTGAGCAGCGGATTTTCGCCGCACCAAGCGAGGCGATCACCTTGCCTGCGATCGCAGGATCGAACTGGAAGATGCCTTTGTGGGCAGCCTGGACTGCCTGAGCCAGATCATGCGCGGGAATATCCTTGAGCAGATAGCCGGTAGCGCCTGCGCGCAGTGCCTCGACGATATACTCGTCGTCGTCGAAAGTCGTCAACATCAACACCTGGCAGGCCGGCAACTCGCGCCGCACTGCCGCGGTAGCCGCCACGCCGTCCATGATCGGCATGCGAATGTCCATCAGGATCACGTCTGGTTGCAGCTCGCGTGCACGTTCGAGCGCCTCCTGACCGTTGGCTGCTGTGCCGGCGACGTCGATGCCTGGCTGGATACTCAGAAGCGAGGCAATGCCATCCCGCATCAGGCGCTGGTCGTCGACGACCAGCACCCGCACCACGTTGCCCGCCCCTGGTCCATGGGATTCATAGGAGATGCTCCTCTGCGATGCTATCACTCGACCATTGTGCCAGCGCCTGCCGTGGAACGACAACCACGATCCGGGTGCCGGCGCCAGGCTGTGACGTGAGTGTGAACGTACCGCCTACCAACTCCAGACGCTCGCGCATACACTGGAGCCCATACTGGCGCGCCATCACCGGCGTTGCTTGATCGTCCGGATCAAAGCCACGTCCGTTATCCTGAACCGTAAGCGTCGCCTGCTCGTCGGCGAAGACAAGCTCAATCCTGGCCTGCGCCGCCCGCGCGTGCTTCTGGATGTTCGTGAGGCCTTCCTGGGCAACCCGGTAGAGCACCATCAGCGCTTGCCTGGAAAAGCTATCCTCCTGGCCAGTCACCCGCAGCTCGACAGGGACACCATCGCCAACGTTGTAGGCCAGACGTTGTAGTCCGGCAGTGAGCGAGAACAGCTCATGGGTCGGTTCGAGCACCCCTAACGCACTTCTGACATCACGCAGCGCATCGCTCGCAATCCGCTTAGCATCGCCAAGCGCTCGATCCGCAATGGCCGGATCACGCGTACGAAAGGCCAGGCTCTTCTCGAGCTGCACGTTAATCACTGTCAGGTAGTGGCCAAGGCTATCGTGAATGTCACGCGCCAGTTGATTACGTTCCTCGGTCGCCTGAAGTGTTTCGGTCGCCGAACGCTTCAGCCCGGCGTGTGCTTCTTCCAGGTCGTGCATCACGCGCTCGGCTCGCAAGCGATGTGCGCGGTCGTTGAGCACCGCACCGAGGGTTGTGATGACCAACAGCAGGAAGAAGGACAGCATGCCCAGGCCGAAGGCGAGACTCGCAACCGTATTTTGCGCATCCAGCACACGCAATCCCAGAACCGTGAGCGTCATCAGGGTGAGCCCTGCGGTAAGCAGTCCGCCCCGACTTCCCCCAACCAAAAAGCCGAGGTAGGGGACAAGCGGCAGCAGAAAAAGAGCATACCATAAGCCTGTCGCTTGACCGATTATGACCACCAGGAGCAAGCGGATGACAATGAGCACAAGGGACACTCGAATCGAGGGTGTCTCGCCCCATAGCCGCAACGCCAGCCGATCGACGGCGAGCAGGGCAACCACGCCGACGACAACAATCGCGCGCCGTTCAGGCGACAGGAAGTCATTACCAGGAAGAGTGGTGTTACGCAGGAAGTAAACCAGCCAGCCGATATACCAGAGGGTTGGCAACAGTTCGAACGTGCGTGGCATCAGCCAGTTACTCAATCTCCAGCGTTGCTGTGGCACGCGAGCCCACGTAGGCGGCGATGGGAGGATCGTGACTGGCCGGGAGACACGCAGCGCGGCGACCGAGCGGCGCACCTCCTGCAATGCCTCGCGACCAACCTGTTTGGCGTCTCGCACCGCCTGGTCGGCACTCGCGGCATCGAATGGGCGATAGGCCAGCGCCTTTTCAAGCTGCACATTAATTACCGCCAGAACTTGCCCGAGACTGTCATGGATTGCACGCGCGAGGTGATTGCGCTCCTCAGTCAAGGCGAGTGCCTCTGCTGCTGCCCTCGACAGGCGCGCATGCGATCGTTGAAGCTCGACGAGCAGACGTTCGGCGGTTATCCTGCTCCGACGTTCGTTGCTCATAATACCCGCGACTGCCGCAGTCAGAAGCAGGACAAATGAGTACAGGCTGATGGCCTCGAGAAATCCGCTGCGGACGAACAAGGAGGACGCGCTCTCCTGCTGATAGGGCATGAACCTGCTCACGGCCAGCAGCCAGGCCAACGCCGCGAGGCCATAGCTGGCAGATGGCGCCCAGTAGGAAGCGGCCATGTAAGGCACAACACAATAAAGGTAGAGCGGCAGCCAGGGACCAGGGGTCGCCAACCGACCACTGCTGTATGTGCTCATGAGGCGCGCGACGCTTTCGATCAGGATCAGCCGGAGCGCGAACACCCCGACCAGGGCACGTTGCGGCGGATGCTCGCCCCAGATCCAGTAGTCGATACGATCAATCACGAGCAACGCAACCAGGCACCCCAGGATCGCTGCTCCATGCAACCCCATTTCCCCAAAAACGAAACTGATGAGCCGCAAGGACCAGGAGCTGCCAATCTGTTGGTCAATCCAGAATACGAGTATCAACGGGTACAGCAACGAGGTCATCAGCACGACCGGGCGCGGCAACAACCAGAAGCGCCAGTTGCGCATGTGCTGTCGGGTTTCGACGGCCGTGCGTTCAGGCTGTGCTTCTGCCTGTATTACCCGGGTGCTCATAGGGTTAGCATAGCAGAAAGGCGGCTGTATCGCGATAGGCCGGAAGTCAATGCTTTGACATCGGAAGTCACATGACTTTCGGCGGTACATGCGCGACCTGACCGATCCAGAATGACCTTCAGCGACCGCGAAATAGCACTTCTCGCACATGGCTCTCGTGCGTGTATGTTCTACGCTATTTCGTGCCGGGCCGCCCAGGCACCAGGAAACCATAAACAAGGAGAACTATCCCATGACAATTCGTCGCGTCACGTCACAGGAGCCAGCCAGTGATATGCAGGAGACCCTCGCAACGGAAAACCGTAGCACATCACCATTCCAGCATCGGACCGTCGATCGCCGCCACTTCCTAAAAACGGTCGGCACGGCGGCGGCGCTCCTTGCCGTCGGGCGCGATAGCTCGACCAGCCGGTGCCGCTCCCCTGCTCGACGGAGCACCTATTGGCGCGTTGAGCACAGCGCCAACCAACGGCGTATTCACGCTGCCACCGCTCCCGTATGCCTCCACCGCGCTGGAGCCACACATCGACACAGCGACGATGCAGATCCACCACTCTGCGTCACCACGCGGCATATGTCAACAACCTCAACACGGCCTTGAAGGAGTATCCGGCCTTGCAGAACCGTGACGCGACCGACCTGATCGCCCACCTGAACGATGTGCCGGAGTCGATCCGCACGGCTGTACGCAATAACGCCGGAGGGCACGTCAACCACGCCATCTTCTGGGCGATCATGGGGTCGGAGAGTGGAGAGCCAACCGGCAAGCTGCGCACGGCGATCGATAGTACATTTGGCACCTTCGCGAACTTCAAGCAACTGCTGAACGATGCTGGCACCCGGCGATTCGGCAGTGGCTGGGCCTGGCTGGTCGTCGATCGAGCCGGGTCGCTTCAGATCGTCAGCACCGCCAACCAGGACAGCCCCTATATGGACGGTCAGATGCCGTTGCTCGGAGTTGACGTGTGGGAGCATGCCTATTACTTGAAATACCAGAACCGTCGTGCCGACTATCTGGCGGCATGGTGGAATGTCGTCAATTGGCATGCTGTCGGTCAGCGGTACGATGTCGCGCGCGGCTAAGCAAGCGGCAAATCGTGGTGTCATCATTGTAGACGCCAGTACGAATTGCCTGGAAGACGTAGGGGCGTATGGGGAGCATGTCATGCTCCCCATACGCCCCTACGTGACCTACAGGTATCACTTGTGTCACTTGTAGGATGTGTGCAGTGCATTGACAGTACACTGGCCGCCCCGGCAATTGCGAATCGGGCGTGAAGCCGGAACGAGTTACGACCGACAAAGCCACATGGTATTTTCCTGCCCGCCGCGCAGTCCTTCGTGATGTTGACCATCGGAGATCGAAGTATCGCAACAACGGCATTGAGCGCGACCATGGACATTTGAAACAACGGCTGTATCCCATCTGTCTCCGGTTCGGAAAGATCCTTCACTGCGGTTCAGGATGACGGATTTCACGACGTTGCCGGAACCCTGCGGACGTACCCTGTCTTGTATCGCTTGTGATACAAGACAGGGTACGATAGGTTCCGATGGTTTCCTGCGAGCGCAATGGACAACAAAATTTCTTTCGGCGTACAACTCAAACAGCTTCGTCAGACACGAGGACTAAGTCAGGCTACATTGAGTTACGGGTTGGTCGCTCCGCGATTATGCTCCGCAAGATCGAGGCGGATGAGCGAGGACCTTCCGCGGAACTTGCCGAGCGTCTGGCGGATGCGCTCGACCTGGCAGGGAATGAGCGAACTGCGTTCTTGGACCGAGCTTTAGGCCGAGACTTGACCGGACCCGCGCAGCACACAGCCAACGCTGATCGACATGCGGTGCCCACCCGAACGAATATCGTACCCCCGCCTACCTGGTTAATCGGTCGTCGGCAAGAGGTTGCTAGAATCCACGAACTGCTCGGCACGGGAAATACCCAACTGGTGACACTGACCGGAGCCGGAGGGATTGGAAAAACACGACTGGCAATGGAGGTTGCGGCGGCGCTGCTGGATGCATATCGCGATGGCGTGTGGATCGTCGAACTGGCAGCCATCACCGATTCTGCGCTTGTCACGACAGCGATCGCCCAGACGCTCCAGGTGCATGATCGAAATGAGGGCGACGAGAGCGAATCGCTGCGGCGCGTCCTGCGCTCGAAACACATGTTGCTCGTGCTCGATAACTTTGAACAGGTTGTGGATTCTGCGCCGACCATACGCAACCTGCTCGACAGCGCGCCGGAACTACGAATCCTTGTCACCAGCCGAACCCCGCTACGGCTGCGCGGCGAGCGAATCATCGACGTGCCACCACTCGCGATACCGCCGCTCAACCTGCCACTGACAGTTGATCGCACGACCGAAGTCGACTATATCGGGCAATCTGAAGCCGTGCGTTGTTTTGTGGCGCGGGCACAAGATGTCAGCCCTCGTTTTGCCCTGACTCCGGCGAATGTCCGCGCCGTCGCCGAGCTTTGCATGCGCCTCGACGGATTACCGCTTGCAATCGAACTCGCCGCTGCGCGTATTTCGCTCCTGTCACCAGAGGCGATGCTCAAGCGCTGGAACATGAACGGCGACCTGCGCTTGAAGTTCTTGACTGGAGGACCACGCGATCTTCCCGTGCGTCATCAGGCGTTACGCACAACGATCGCCTGGAGTTACGGGCTACTGAGTCCAGTCGAGCAACGAGTGTTCGCACGATTGGCGGTATTCGTGGGTGGGTGTACGGTGGAAGCCGCTGAAGATGTATGCGGAAACGGAACCGACGAAACACTCGACGAACTGCAGGCCCTTGTCGAGAATAGCCTCGTGCAAAGGGTGACGCGGCGTTCCGGCGTCCATGCCACCGAACATGACCGCCTCGTGATGCTGGAAACCGTGCGAGAATTCGCTCTGGACCAGCTTGAACAGTGCGGCGAGGCGCAGGCCATGCGCCAGCGGCATGCTCGCTATTTCCTTCGTCTTGCCCTCACAGCCGAGCCGGAACTGGTCCGTTCCACGCAGCGCGCTTGGTTGGAACGACTCGAACAAGAGCACGACAATCTGCGTGCCGCCCTCCAATGGAGCGTAAGGCAACATGCTCCCGAACATCTTGAATGTGCGTTGCGTCTGGCGAGCGCGCTGACGGAATATTGGAAGATACGGGGGTATCCCGGCGATGGCCGCGACTGGTGGGAACGACTGCTGCGAGCGTCGGAGAACCTGCCTGACCATTTACGGGCACGTGCGCTGAGTGGCGCAGGCACGCAGGCATGGATGCAGAGCGATTTCACCCGCGCAACCGAATTGCACACCGCTGCCCTGGCGCTCTACCGACGCCTGGGAGATACAGCCGGAATTGCGACCGCGCTGCAAGATCTGGGAGCACAGGCGATGGAACGCGGCGATCTTGCATCTGCGATACCTTTATACGATGAATGTATCGTGCTCAGGCGGGAGGTCGGCGACGATGCCGGAATCGCTTCGACGCTTAGCAACATGGGAGTGATCGCCGAACTTCAGGGCGACTATGTCCTTGCCGCCGCACGCTATGAGGAAAGCCTCGCGCTTTGTCGCAAGATCGGACACCTGGCATTTGTCGCGCTGGTGCTGCACAACATCGGCGAAGTCGCCCAACACCAGGGCAACTATGCGCGGGCGATGGCGTTCTATGAAGAAAGCTTTGCCATTGCTCAAATGCTAGATTACCGCCATATTAGCGCTGAACTTCTGCACAAGCTCGGAAATCTGGCCACCGTGGAGGGAAAACCATGGCGGGCATTAGCTCGTTTGCAGGAAGGCCTGTTACTTTTTCGGCAGTTTGGCAACATCGTGGGCATCCTCACCTGTCTTGAAGGCATGGCAGCAGCGCTGGCATCCACCGCAACACACACACCAGCGCTAGCACGCGATGCTGTCGTGCTGTGGGGCGCTGTCGAAGCGCAACGCGCAATCCTGTGCGCGGTCAGACCCCTGGCCGACGCAACCTTTTATGACCCATATATGCAGCGCGCCCATGCGCTACTCGACGAGGCAACCTATGCCGCCGCGCTCCATGAAGGACAAGCGCTGTCGTTCGAGGCTACCGTCGAACGTGGCCTCAACCTCGCACTACACGAGCCGATGGCCGTTCCCAACGTTGCCGCACCTCGTGCATCCGCGCACCCTCAGAACCTTCACACGCTGAGCGAACGGGAGCGTGAAGTGCTGCAACTGGTTTCACGAGGACACTCCGATAAGGAGGTCGCGGCCCTGCTCGTGATCAGCCCTCGCACCGTGCAAACCCACCTCACCTCGATCTATTCCAAACTCGCCGTCAACTCCCGGCATGCCGCCACCATCTTCGCGCTCGAACACGGGCTTGTATCGCCTGCAGTATCAAAATAAGTATCCACGGCACGTAGTCTTACGGATGTGGAGGCCGCTCGCTCCCGCTATGCTCAATCAGATACCGATACATCACAAAGCATGGCCCGGAGGGCATCAATGGCGACCTTTATTCCGTTCACCAATAACTATATAGACCGGAGCACACGCACTGGCTTTCAATTTGAATTTCAATGCGATCGCTGCGGCGACGGCGTACGTTCCAGCTTTCAACCGTCGGCAATGGGAACCATCAGCACACTCCTGACCGCGGGAAGCACGCTGCTAGGCAGTTTGTGGGGAGCAGCAGGAACGATGGACCGCGTTCACGATGCCACCTGGGAGCGCTCCCACGATGGGGCGTTTCAACGTGCCAGCCAGGAAGTGCAACCACATTTCACACGTTGCACGCGCTGCACCGGCTATGTGTGCCGCGCGTGCTGGAACGAACAGTTCGGTTTATGCGCGCAGTGCGCGCCGGACATGTCGGGAGAAATCGCGGCGACCCGTTCAGCACGTTCCCTTGAACAGATGCGCGAACAGGTCCTTGCGACAAGCGTTTTTAGCGGCAACATTACTGCACGTCATGTTACCTGCCCCACGTGTGGTGACCCCGCTGGCGACATGAAGTTTTGCGCCGCGTGTGGCACGGACCTCTCCCTCCGCCACTGCGGCAGCGGGCATGTGCTTGGTCCCGGTATGCGCTTCTGTGGTGAGTGTGGTGCCGCCGCCGAGTAGTCCACATCGGGCGTATCTGCTTTCCATTACCGACCCCCTTTCCAAGCTATTCCTACAAAAGGAGTTTCTCGATGCTGCGTTTTCGACGCATCCACCGCTATGTATTGCTGGGCGCGCTTTGCGCCATCGTCATAAGCATGGTTCCCTTTGGACAGACTGCGTATGCCGCTTCCACATCCGCTCCCGCGCTTGGCGATCTTTTAATCCCGATGGGACGCTTGCCGCTCGTGGGTTCAGCGGCAGCCTCGACGCCGATGGCTGGGCGCTCGCCACAAGCCCGACCGGACAACCACGCTTTGTTCGTGCTGCCGCGCAGACCGCTGCGGACAACCGTTGGGATGACCGTTGGGGTATACCAGGCGTCCAGGGAGGCTGGGGCGACATCGTTTCATCGATTGCCGTCGACAGCCAGGGCCATCTGTATGTCGCCGGTTCGTTCACGCACGTCGGTTCCCTCGCCGTCAACTCCATCGCACGGTGGGATGGGCGCAGATGGCACGCCCTCGGCGCCGGGCTTGACGGTCCCGTGAAACAGATGCTATTCGTGGGACCGACGCTGTATGTGGTCGGCAACTTCGCGAAGGCCGGCAACGTCGAAGCCAATCAGGTCGCTCGTTGGAATGGCAGCGCATGGTCGGCGGTCGGCAGTGGCGTCGGTGTCGGTGCGTGGGACGGCGAGATCAGGACGCTCGCAGCGGTCGGCACCTCCCTGTATGTCGGTGGCGAATTCGAGGCGATCGACGGCGTTCCAGCCCGCAACATCGCGCGCTGGGATGGCACGCGCTGGCAACCTCTGGCGCGCGGCGTGGGCGATTTCAATTTCGACCAGACCGACATCGAAGAATGGACCGGCGTTGTTTCCACCCTGCTGGCATGGCAGGGAAAACTGTATGTAGGTGGCGAATTCGATGCGGTAGGCAATCCCAACCGTGTGCTTCGCGCCAACAGCATCGCTTTGTGGGATGGCGCACGCTGGTCCACGCTCGGCAGCGGCATGATTCGCGACGAGTGGGGAGATGCTGGCGACGTACGCGCCCTGGCGATCAGCGGTACGACGCTCTACGCGGGTGGTGCATTTGCCAGGGTTAATGGACTGGCAGCAAACAACATTGCCGCCTGGAACGGCACCACCTGGCGTGCCTTGGGCAACGGCGTACGTGATACCGCAGACGGACAAACGCCGGTGCGCATGCTCCTCCTAAACGGTACGAGACTGGTTGTCGGCGGGTACTTCAACGTTGCCGGAAACAAGGACGCGAATGCACTGGCAACGTGGGATACATCGGCCCAAACGTGGACCCCCCAAACACCTGCCCTTGAACCGCACGCCGAGGTGCTGGCATTAGCGCGTGCAAGCGACGGAAGCATCCTGGTCGGCGGCGCGTTCGACGAAGCAGGTGGCACCTGGGTCAACAACATCGCTCGCCTGGACGCGACCGGCTGGTGCGTGCTTGGCGAAGGTCTTGGAGACGTCAGTTATAGCCACACCGGAACGTTGCATGCCGTCGCGCTCGATCGCGGCGGACGCATCTACGTCGGCGGCGAGTTCGCGCGTGCTGGTGGCATCGCCGTCAAAAACCTGGCGATGTGGGATGGCTCGCGATGGCAAGCAATCGGCGCGATCGACGGACGTGTGCGTGCGCTCATTATAAGTGGCGATGACCTCTACGTGGGCGGCGACTTTACGCGTGCTGGTGGTGTTAGCGCCAACCGTGTGGCACGCTGGAACCGCCTCGCCAAACAATGGTCCGCGCTAGGCAGCGGTGTCAACGGCGAAGTGCGAACGCTGGCCTACGACGCAGGTCGATTGTACGTGGGCGGGAACTTCACGGCTGCGGGAAGCGTCGCCGCATACGATGTCGCCTACTGGGACGCATCGCGCTGGTACGCGTTTGGGAAGACGTTCCGCATTTATGAGCGGACCTCGGAAGGAGCGGAATATACCACCACCGTTCAGGCACTGGCCGTGGCGGGCAACGACGTGATCATTGGGGGTCAGTTCCAGACCGTTCATCGCATTGGAACGCCGACCGGACCGGTCGATAATTATCGGCTGGTCAACAACGTCGTGCGCTGGAATCGCGCCACGGATGCCTGGTCGACGCTCGGCACACTCGACGCCACGACGGAACCGGGCGTGACGGAAAATGGCTTAACGGGCTGGGGCATACATGTCAACGCGCTTGCCATAGCCAACAACAGTGTCTACGTCGGCGGGGCTTTCAATCAAGCGGGCACAGTGGCGACCAGTGGCATCGTGCGCTGGAAAGCCGCCGACAACACCTGGGCTGCCCTCGGATCGGGCGTCGGCGGCACAAGCGAGCCCGAAGTATATGCGCTCACCGTCGTGGGCAACGACCTGCTCGTTGGCGGACACTTTACGACCGCCGGAGCCATTGCTGCCAACTTCGCCGCACGTTACAAGGTTCTCGATGGCACCTGGTCATCGCTCGGCAGCGGCCTCATGGCAAGCAGCCCGCAATGGACCGAGGTATACGGCATCGCGGCGTCGAACACCTCGGCCTATTTTGTCGGCGACTTCGAAAGCGCTGGCGGGAAACAGTCGTTTGGTTTAGCCCAATGGAACGCTTACACAAGAACCAGCACGATTCCTGCGACGGGCGGCAAATTCGCCAGCGGCGAAGGAATCAGCGCGGAGTTCCCATCAGGAGCGTTCGCGACCACTCCTACCGTGACATATACGTCACTGGCGGGTCCTTCTCGGACGTTGCCCGCAGGGAACATCTTCCTGCGTGGCGCGAACCTCCGTGCAACCGTTGGCAAGACCTCGCCGACGAGCACAGCCAAACCATACACGCTCCGCGTTGGCTACTCCAAGACCTGGCTCGCTCAGGTAGGTATGACATCTCCTGCTTCGCTCAACGTCGTGTTCTGGGACGGCACGCGCTGGACACCGTTGATGCCGTGCGACCAGTGCACCATCGATACGACGACGCAAACGATCACCGTCGTGACTGATCGCCTGGGCGAGTTTGCCCTGGTAGGCAAGCTCCCATAATGCCGACGCGGCTTTTTCATGAATCATCATTTCTTGATAAGGATACAAAGCATGAACTCGTCGTTTCAACAGTTCTTGGGTGTCGGCAATGTTCCGGCTCTGTATGCTGCTCCTGAGCATCTGTTCGTCAGTGGTATATCCGGCGCGTGCGGGTGCTCGTGAGGCAGTCCTCACGACGCCACCACGCGTTGGAGAAAGATTCGTTTCCGCCGCGCCTGTGCCATCCGTCGCGGCATGGGCACTCGACTGGCACTTCGAGGCACAGGGCGACCTGTATCAGCGCTCGGGCAGAGACAGCACGAAAGCCACCCGTCGCATCGAGATCACCGGATCGGCGCGGGTGCGTGAAGGCGAGGACGGTTTCATGATTGCCCAGCCTTTTCAACTCACGGTCACGGACGAGCGCGAGGAAACACAGACGTGGCACGGCAATCCGACCTCCTGGTTCACCACGCGGCAGCGCATCACCGATCCCGCACGCTATATGGGCGGTCCGGACCAATTTTTCTGGCATCCGTTCGCCTTTGAGCCACAACCACAGGACGACGGAACATGGTTGTTCCCGCCCGATGTGTTTGGGCTCGACTTCTTCATCAACGGCGATCTCAACCGCGCATTCACCTACCGCACGGATATGATTGATTCACGAGACGGTCCTTTGGAGCCAATGTTCTTTGAATGGTCACCTTATGCGACCATTCTCCTGAATCAGCCTGGCACCAGCGTCAAGTTCGACGGTATTCCAGGCCAGACGCCTGACGCCTTCAGCCTCGTCGCGAACTATGTCGCAGGGGAGGTAAGCGACGAGATGCCCTTGAAGGTCCAGGCGACGATCAGCGTTCGCCGTCTGGGGGGTTGCCATGCTCAACCTGCGCCGATCGACGCTGACGATCCCGTGCTCACGAGCGTGGATGTGACACTTGACACCGTCGTTCCCGAAATCCTGCCCGACGGGGAAGCGTCGATTCGAGCGAAAGTCACCTGTGATGGAGTTCCAGTCAAAGGTGCGCGTTTATCGTTAGGTGGCTACGTGCGCGAAGATAGTGGTGGTCACGACCATGGTTCGATGCTCGCCGCCGCGGAACGCCCCCGTGGGTATCTCAACGGCGTCAAGATCACCCCTAACAATTGGGTTGAAACCACGACGGTCAGAACGGGAGCCGACGGCACGGCGACGTTTAAGTTCCGACCCGGAAAAGACACACGCAGAAATGCGATCGGCATTGCTGGTACCTACGTCATTCATGCCTATGCTTTCGATTATCGGCAGGGCAAGGGCAGCATCGCCATCGTCGCACGCGTACCGGGGCTACGTGAACTCGCGTTGAACTCACCTCACTATTGGGCTACTGTCCCATGGATGCAACAAGGTCATCACGATCACCTATGGGGAACACCAGACACGCTCGACGCCATCGCATCACTGGCACGCGATTTTGTCGACGTGCAGAAAGAACGCAACGCGGAATTGATCGCCGCTGGCAAGCCCGCATTGCCGATATCGAAGTTATGGGTCGATGATATCAGCTTACGCGATGGAGGTCTTTTCGACGTGACGGGCTGGGATACCGCCGCAGGAAAGGTACGCGGCGCGCCGTGGCAACCACCCCACTACACGCACCGCGATGGCACGGTCGTCGACTTCAAAACGCGCAACTTTCTGAATGTATTTCCGTCCGACCGATTCACTGCTGCCGAGCGCGACTATCATCTGCAGGACCTGCGGACGGCGCTTCGTATCCTGGGGCGTCATTACGGGACGTGGATGGGCGGGCCCACGATGACGCTGCGTGCCGCGCAAAACGCCAAGCATGCGCTCCAGGGCACGACCGGCCCAAACCCCGCTGTCGATAGTTTTCTGATCGACCACGAGGATCATCCCAGCGTCGGCACTGGACAAAGCGTGCGGGTTGCTCTCGCGCCCCATAACTATGATGGGACGACGGACGCCAAAAACGCGGTCCTGACGGCGACGATCCCGGCAGGGTTACGGTTCCGCGACGCCGATCCCGCGCCGACCCGCATGGATGCCGGCAAACTGGTATGGGAATTTGGACACACTTCCGGCCAACCGTATACCTCATCCAATCAACCTCACACTGGATATCGATGCCAGTGTACGGGCGGGAACGACCCTGACCGTGACGACACACATATCGGCCCCGGGAGATAGCGAGGCAGACGACAACCGCACCACCGTTGAGGTGGTGGCGCAACCGTCAGGTCCCGACCTCGTGGTAACCAGTTCGCTTGGACACACTCCAGTTACAGCAGATGCCCCCACACCATTTGTGGTGGATGTTGCCAACTGGGGTACAGCCCCGTCAACGCAAACGCAATTAACAGTAACGGTGCCGCCGACCTTCACGGTCCAAAGCACCGTGCCGCCAGCCACACGCGTGGGCAAAGAGTTACGCTGGGAGTTGGGTCCGCTTGCCATGGATGCATCTCGTGCCGTGACGATCACCACCATGCTGAATCCTGGTCTACCTTCGCCCTCAACGCCGAGGCTCGACGTCAGCGTAGTAGCAACCACCACACATGATATTGATCTGGAAAACAATCGCCTCGACGTTCGCAAGGCCGCCGAACAGAGTGGCAGCGACCTGGTGGTCGATCTGACGGAAGCAGGAACCAATGAGCAGGGCAAGCGACGGTTTATGCTGCACTACGCCAATGGCGGCAACCAGATCGCAGCGTCCACAACCATCAGCGTTCCGCTCGGTGCGGGACTCTCCATGGTCTTGGCACAGCCTCAGCCTACGAGCACCCGACAGGCTACGAATTGGCCGGGAGGGGTGCTGCACTGGCGCCTTGGCGACCTCGGTCCAGGCGAGGAAGGACTCATCATGCTAGATGTTCGGGAAGGGGTTCTACCTGACAATGGCAGCATGATCCTGGCAATCGCACACAGTACCGGCGCTGATATCAACGGTGGCGATAACGCTGCGACCGCCTTGATCGCAGCTACGCCTGCCCAGCAGCGACATGTGTATCTTCCAATGGTACGTCGATAGCTGATGCTGCGATGTTCGAATGTCTGGATGTCTGCTCCATGTGTGCATTGGCGCTCAGCACACGGAGGAGATGATCCTCGGCGAGGATGAGGCTCTTGTCCATGCATTCCTCTCGGTCGGAACGAATCCAGCGTTCGGCGAAGGCATTCGGTGCCCTGAATGGCGTTCGAACGATGGTGACGCCCTCAGAACGGGAGACGGTATCGAACGCCGCCGCGAACCTGGCATCGCGATCGCGGATGAGGAACTGCACGGGCACCGTGCTCGCCTGAATCTGCCAACTAACCTGGCGTGCTTGCTGCGTTACCCAGACGCCCTACGTCGGATTCTCTTTGGCTAGACGCACGAGGAGCGCTCCGACGTCGGGACTGATTGGCGGTCGGCCAAGCGGTGCCTTCTTCTTGAAGGTCCATTTGCTCCGGCACTGATTGGGCTGATAACATCGTCGCGGGGTCAGGGCGCTCCGTGACGATACGCTCCCACCGCCCGCCGCCCAAACACTTCTCACCGCATCAGGCGAGCTTATGATCGGTGACAACCGTGTACACGATCGACCTCGCCTATTTGTTTGTACCTTGACGCGCTTATCGCCTCACCTGACGTTATACAAGCGAGCTTACACGCGGTACACGAAGGGCTGGTCGCAAACGATACGGCGTTCGCCCTGGTCAAGGAAACATCGGCAAGCATATCGCTCCTAGCTAGTGTATGCTAGGAGCGTCTTCATATAATGGAATAGGAGGGCGTGATGCAACGATTCCGCATTCGTGGCATTCGTGGGATGATTATATTCATTGGTATAGTGCTGCTGCTCTTTTTTCTTGCCGGAGCCTTGTCTCGCATTATCGAGCTCAATTCCTGATGCTTCCGTGCGTCCTGAGCCATTCACCATGCTCACAGTGGCATGCTTTTGCGCGGGAAATACGCTGTATGTTTAAACGAGCCAGAGGGAGCATGGTAAAGCGAACATCGAGCAACACCCACGGAACGAAGGGATGATCGCGTCGACCGTCGTGGAACTGTCCCACCACACGCGCTGGTCAGCACGCCCTCCAACCGTTGCCCCCGTTCTCACCGTAGCACACCCCAACAGAACGAATCTGACCCGTCCTGTTACACGGCAACCTTACGTTCGCTGCGAATCTTCTCCATCGCGGCGTTGATCGTCTGTGCCTTGGCTGTGGAACCGCCCAGGTCGGGGTGATGAGCACGAATCTGTGCTTTGTATGCCGCCTCGACGACGGTCATCGGAGCATCGGGCAGGACCCCAAGAACTTTATAGTAGGCTGGAATGTGTCCAGCAACAGCGACTAGGAGCGGGCGCGGCTTGAGGCTGAGGGTAGATCTGCCGGTACATCAGCGCGACTAACTCGTGATCTCGCGTGCTTCCGCCAGCCGCAGGTGCTCGACGGCTTTCTGGATGGCGTCCAGATTGTCGAGCGTGCGCTCATACTTCCGCATCGTGATCTGGATGTCGTGAGGTCCGACCGATGTTTCTCGTGTATACACCAGCGTTACGGCACGATCCTCAGGATTCCAGCAGATTTGTGTCGCCTGCCTACCCTGGATACTGCGCGATGACGTCGAACTCCGTCACTTCCCATTTGCGCATCGTTTCTTCGAGTTCTTTATAGACTTTGGCCCACGTTTTGGTCTGTTGTCGACGTCGCCTTCGTCCCTTGCCTCTTACTATGCCTCATCATTACGCTGTCCATTTGCTGTTCCCTCCCTCTATCGTGAAGCACCTATCGGCAGAAATCCAGAAATCCAGATTAGAAGAATACCATTCGCTATCGTTTCGGTCGTCGGCATCATCACATTACACCTTCATGCGAGTTTCTGGTACACCGCGCGATACATGTGCATGTAGGTAGAGACTCTCCACCGGAAATGGCTGGCGTTGAAGGTCAGTACGCTTCCTTGGTGCCGCAGGAGTTCTTGCATCGTCCTAGAACGAGCACCCGGTGTATCGCTGCACGCCACATGGAGCAATCTCACCCTGTTTGACCAGCCAGGAGCACGCGTAGGATCAGTACCGAGTTTGACGGCAGTCAGTCCTGCCAGCTCGGTCCGGTGCGAGGGAGTTTCCATGGACATGTGCTCTCATCCTAGCACTGCGCCGACCGTGACTTCCACAAGAAGACGAGTTAGTGGTTGTCCGTCTTTGTCGCACGACTGCTCTCTAACAGCACGATGACCGAGGCAGGACGGGCCATCTTCTCGACTGACCATGACAGACTGCGTATCCCGTCGCCGTCGGCGCTCCTACATTAGCTCACCAACAACGTGCATCAACACTGTCGCCATGGAGTAGCACGGATGAGTTCTGGAAGACCGCTTCTACAGATCTTGCTCGAAGGCAATTTCGCACGAATCCGTATAGCCTCGTTAATGCCTACGACATGCACAATGTTCTGTGCCACAGAGCTCGATGTGAAGGCTACGCACAGTGGATCGCCGACTTGTTCCGCCCATGGCTCGCTGCGCCAGCAATGCTTTCATTCCCCCGGGAGCCAGCAACGCCGACTTGCGCGACTCAGCCTCCTGCCGATGCACGGCATCTGGTCCCGCGAAACGCGCCAGAGGTCGTGCAATCGGTCTGCAGAAGCTGTCCGTAGCTCGGCCAACCTCGAACCCGGCGTCCGTCGCCACGGATGTAACGGGGCGCTCGGCGCCGGCTGATGCTGTAGGGTCGATTGTTGACGACTGGCCAGAGCGTATGTAAGCGTGCTGGCCGAGTTGGGCTCGGCCGGACGCATGCGCAGCGAAAACGGGCAGGAGCTGGAGCGCGCACTCGTCGGCGGGCGCGCGAGAGCATCATCCGGTTCCTGATCGCCGAAAGCATCTGATTCATATCGACTTTCTGGACGGGACACACCGCTCAACGACCCTCCGACGCGCAGATTCCACGCGCACATCCATGCCCAGCTGCCGTCGTCCCGCCTCAGCCAGCCCGCAGGATGGGAGGTGGCGGAGAAGCAGAGAAGCTCGGCCGTGGCTGCTGGCACAGCGCAGACACAGCTGACGATCCGCGGAGGCGTCTCGCGGCGGATGACCTACTTGACCTGGGAAGGCGTGATTGCAATCTGGAAACCGGCATCCTAGGTGATTGGACGGCGGGTCGCAGAACAATCTGGTGGGGCTGAACTCCGGGCGTGACATAGACCTGCAGTTTGCCGAGTGCGGCCAGGCGTGCGGCAAGTCTGGGCGAAAGTTTCGGCGCCGGGCAAGAATGCGAGCGTAGGTGCAGGCAAACGGTATTCATTTCCAGTAGTTGGCAAGGGCAATCCATAGTGAGCTGCGCAGCACGCTCATCCAGCGCGGCGTATGTCCTGCCTGGTCAGAGGCGAAGGCCTCGTATCTGCTTAGCGTTCCACCATCTTGTTCTCTGGTGGGCGCGGCGCGGCATGAAAAAGCGATCGTCGTATTCGCGGCTTGTTGCGCATAACAAAATTCCTGCGCCACGATTGCCTATACACTGGCTGCGCAAGCGCGCAAGGTCTACCAGGCAGCGTCGAGCTGGCCGCCGTGGACGAGCGGCGCAAGGACCAGATCGTCGCACTGCATGCAGCGCCAGTTCAAACAACTCGGCTTATGAAAGGCGCATCTCGAACCCATACCGCTTTTGGCAGCCTGACTGCCAGAGAACGCGCATTTTTCACATCAGGAGACTACGCAGTTGAAGGTCTCTGAAGCCAAGTCCCACCAAAGAGAGGACTTGGTCTGCGAGAGAGAATCAGCATTGGAGCCGACAAGCACGGATAATTCCCATCTTGCTCTCAAACCAACTTATCCGTTCCCATCCTCTGAATGCGATGATGCTCCCAGACGTACGAAACACCCCGCAATCGCCCCAGCCAATGTGGTTGCGCTTGCTGCTCGTGCGCTTCGCGCTCGACATCGCTCCACGCCACTGAACATGCTTGCAGCCGACCACGATGACATCTTCGGATCGTCCAGGCCGGCCTTGTCCTGCTCCATCGCTTTTCGCTCTTGTCGGTGTCATATGTACCACGTATCCGCCCAATAAGACGTCGTTGCCCAATATTCCGTGTCACTGCGCTCCGGTGTCGAGCCTGGAATACATCTGTGCTTTCCAGTACCCTTTTAAGTATGTGCGTCCACCTGGCTCCGTTCAGCGCAGATTTTACATCTCGCACTTCAGCGCCCGATTCCCACTGCTGCCAGGTTCAATATCACTATTCTTCTATGAGCTGTGTCAGCCAGTGCCAGCCGCAGGCTTGTACGAAACCTTCTTTCAGGTTCTTTTCCAAGGGGCTCTCTGCTACGCAGCTCATCCGAAGGCCCGTCACTAGACGCAGAGACAAAAAGCCTCGGCGCGCTCTTGCAGGAGCAGCATGAAGCATGGCACGCAGATGGTTGATTCTTGGTCAGACGCCAGTCAACGGGTTTGTCGTAGAGGCGATAATCATCTGGATGGCGTGTGTTGCCATCGCTCCACAGCAGCGCCACCAGATCGATCCCCGCGACAACGCGACGCACGTCTTGCCGGACCAGTGGCGTTGGACGAGTTCAATCTGCCTGAGCATACGGTTTGTCGAGTGTCGTGATGCATTTACAAGATCAGCAGACCATCGTCTAGTGTGACATACTGCTCGCTACCTGCCAGCTTCCTGCCAAAGCGGGTGTCGGTCAGGGTCGAGACGGTGAAGCAGGCGTGCTATGACGCATCATGGGCGGCTCGCCGAGGCTGTAGCGGGTCTGGACACGAGCAGCTTCGAGTGGCATGAAACGAACCTTCGGGGAAGCTGACGACAGTAAAATCTGGATCCTAATCAGGTAGACTCGTCTAGCTTTGGCTTTGTAGTCCATTCACATCTATAATACCCTAGCAATCACTCGTACCGCTCAAGTCTATACACATGTAAAAGCCTATTTCCTGCTCCTCGGCCGAGACTGTTCCAGAACAGAGCGTCAGGCTGTCAAAGTCTTCACCAATGTGACCCGCCGCTAGTGAGTGACGAAGAACAGTTCGATTTTCCTTGCTTCAAGCATGCAAGGATCGACACTAGGGACAGACCATTAGATGCTTCAGCGAAACGCTGAAGGCTCGATTGACACGTCGAGCATCTGCTGCGACGGCGAGCAACGATGACGATGAAGTCAGTAATTTGTCGAAGAAACTGACGACAACGTTCCATCACTTGAAAACATATTCCGGAGAAATGACACGTGACGAGGCATCTCGACCCACCCATGCTGCACGCCATTGAGGAAAAGCGAACAATCAACTCGCGGCGTTTTCGGTCTAGCCCACCGATGAGAAGCAGTACACGCGACCCGCGATGGCCGAAGGCGACAAACGTCCTCGCTTCTGGTGTATCCTGACGGCAAATCTTTCGTACCCTAATAACAGGACTACCATGAACGATGCTGATACGCCGTCCCTTTCGCCGCCGTACCGAGAACAGGTCTACCGTCGCAATTTCCCGCTGTTTCTCGCCGATAGTATCCTTTTCACCCTGGCCATGGCGATCATCAGCGCCACCACCGTCATCCCAGATTTTCTGCGCCGCCTCACCGACTCCGAGATCCTGATCGGGCTGTCAGGAAGTCTGTTTACCATCGGCTTTACACTGCCACAGCTGCTCGTTGCTCGGTACATCGTTCGCTCTACCCACAAAAAGTGGTGGTTTGTTGGACCAAATATCCTGGTCCGACCCATGATGCTGATCTGGGCGATCGTCTTGATGTGGCTTGGTGCTGAGCGGCCAGCACTGCTCCTGCTTGCGTTTTTTATCTGCTACAGCATCGCAGCCTTCGGCGATGGCCTGGTTGGTGTTCCCTGGGCCGATCTTGCTGGAACCAGCATGGACAACCGCTGGCGTGCACGCATGTTCGGCCTCACCAGCGCTGCGACCGGCCTGATCATGCTGGCGCTTGCGCCGCTGATCGGAGCCGTCCTCGGCCCGAACGGGCCGGGTTTTCCTGCCAACTATGCGCTCCTGTTCGGTGCAGCAGGCGTGCTGTTCGTCATTTCGATCCTGCCTGGACTGTTCTTTCAAGAGCTGCCAGGCGGCAAAGCGCGTGAGCAGCTTGCCGTCGCTCGGCGAGTTCCTCCCCGAGTTGCTCGAGGTGCGTACGTGTGGACAGGGCGTTCCGAGCCTTCATCATCACGAATATGTTGACGAGCCTGTTCATGATGGCTGCCCCGTTCTATATCGGCTACGCGACGGTGCAACTGGGGCTGTCGAGCGATGTGGCCGTGCCGGTGCTGCTGGCGATGCAGACGGTCGGCAGCGTCCTCGGTGCACTGGCGTACACCTGGCTTGGCGCACGCAGCAATCTGCTGTATATCCGCCTCGCGCTTGGCGGTGCGGCAATGCTGCCGATCTGTGCGCTGTTGGCTGGGAGTTTCGGACCGCTGCCCCTGTACATCGGGTTTCTGATTTCGGGCCTGGCGACGACGAATCTTTCCTTCGGCTATCTGAACTGGGTTGTGGGCTATGCCGATGCCGATCATCGTCCGCTCTATGTCGGTCTGTCAAACACGGTCGCCGCACTGGTCTCGCTGATCGCCCCGTTCATCGCCGGCACGATTGTGCAAAGGCTCGGATACCGTCCGCTGTTCGCGGTTGCACTGCTGATGGCGCTGAGCGCGTTGTTCGTCGCGCTGCAGTTCCTCCGCGATCCTGAGTCACAACGTTCAGCCCCATAGCGACTGGCGGGAACTGGCGCAACGAGACCGCACAGACGCATCAGGCATGGTAAGAAACGATGCTCAGCTCAGGCCGGAGGATCAGTGGCAGGCGTGATCTGCTATCCATTTTGGAGTGCGGTGCAACAAGGAGAAGTTTCAAATTATTTCGTCGTCGCGTGAAATCGCGACAGTTAGGCGAAAAACGGGCGACTTGTCCTTTCCATATAGGTCTATCCCTTTGTTCTGGGTACGTGTTTCGTCCATCTCAAGAGGACTAGATGAATGGTCGCTGGGCTTTCATTATGGCGACTGAATAGCTCGGGGAGAATGTCAATAGACTGGTGTAACTCGCTTCCTCACGTCTACAACGGGAATCGTCCCTCGAACCGAATCGCCAACTGATTGCGAATTTTCGCCCAATTGAAAATCGAGGCGGTCCAATCCTTCGTGATGTCGCGATTCACCAAAAACAGCAGTTTCCGTGCGGCATCGTCGTTCGGCAGTGCTCCTTTGGTCTTTGTCACTTTGCGCAGTTGCCTGTTGTAGCCCTCCACCGTGTTCGTCGTATAGATCAGGCGACGAATCTCGGCAGGGTACTCGTACATTGTCGCCAAATCCTCCCAGTTTCGCTCCCACGACCTGACGGCGACAGCGTATCGCTCGCTCCAGCGCTCGCCCAGTTCCAGCAGCCGTTCCTCGCCTGCTTCACGTGTCGGTGCCTGGTAGATCGTTCGCAGGTCCGCCACGAATGCCTTGCGGTCCTTCCATGACACATACTGCAGACTCTGGCGTACCTGGTGGATGATACACCGTTGAATCTGCGTTTTGGGAAACACCGCATGAATGGCGTCTTTGAAGCCCGTCAGCCCATCAATACATGCAATGAAGATATCCTCCACACCTCGCGCCTGCAGGTCGGTGACCACGGACAACCAGAAGTTGGCTCCTTCTGCTCCATCGCCGACCCAATGCCCCAACACGTCACGCTGTCCGTCCACATCCACCCCCAAGACGATGTACACCGCTGTGTTCATGACCCGACCATCACGACGGATCTTGAGATGGATGGCATCCAGGTAGATGATTGGATAGATGGAAGCGAGTGGTCGATTCTGCCAGACTTCCACCAGTCCCCAGACCTTGTCAGTCACGGTCGAGATGGTTTGTGCGGACACCTCAACGCCATACAGCTCATGCAGTGTGTCCTGAATGTCGCGGGTAGAAACGCCTTTGGCGTAGAGGGCGATGACCTTGTCTTCGAGTTCGTTGGTGCTGGTCTGATATTTCTCGAGCAGCGCCGGTTGGAACTCACTGTTGCGGTCGCGCGGCACGGCCACGGTGACGTCGCCGCTCGAGGTGCGCAGGTTGCGTGTGCGCTTGCCATTGCGCGAGTTGCCAGAGTTGCGTCCGCTCACGGCGTAGGGCTGGTAGCCGAGGTGGGCGGTGAGCTCGGCTTCCATCATCTGTTCGAGCGTCGTCGAAAACAGTCTGGCAAAAATGCCGTCCTTGCCGAAGAAATCGTCGAGGCTTTTGGCGGTGGCAAGTTCCTGCTGCACACGGTCAGCAGATGGAAGATATGGTGGTGTTTTGTCTGATTTCTGAGTCATGTCGGTGTCCCTCATGCTTTGACTGATGTCATGGGTAGTGGTCTGAGGTCTAGGTTACACCACATATTGGCTCACCCTCATCTCCGTGCTCAGCATCCGTTATTGCTTCACTTGGTACACTACAGCTTTCATCGAAACCATATTGGTGACCCCGTCCATACAATCTGAGTATCCTTTGACCCGTCTCTTTCCTGGCATCGCCATTCTTGATGTGTCCGTTCAACCTGAGACAACGATTCTGACCGCACAGGCGGTGCAGACGACGGCGGTCTGCCCACGCTGTCAGACCATATCGGCCCGCGTTCATAGCTACTACACGCGAAAACCACATGACTTGTCCATCCTTGGTACGACTTCCGTTCGCTTGCTCTTGCATGTACGACGCTGGCGATGTCTCAGTCCAGCCTGTTCTGCTCGAACTTCTCCGAGCCTTCCTTACCGACTCCTTGCTCCCATGCCCAACGCACGAAGCGCTTGTCGACATAACCCTTCAACATCTCGCCCTTGCACTCGGTGGCGAGGCTGGCGCTCGTCAAAGTCAGCGCCAAGCCATGCCTGCAGCCCCCGGCGACCCTGCTGCGTCTCACGCGTCGCATTCCCATTCCCGAGCGACCGACCCCTCGCATCCTGGCTGTTGACGATTTCGCCTTTCGCAGGGGACGCAGATATGGAACGATTCTGGTCAACGGTGAGGACCATCGACCGGTGGAACTCCTCCCTGAGCGCAGTGCAACGGCCCTTGCCTCCTGGTTGCGCGAGCATCCGGGCGTTGAATCATCACACGTGACCGAGCAACCGAGTATGCTCGTGGTGCGACGGACGGAGCGCCTGATGCACTTCAGGTTCTGGATCGGTGGCATCTCATTGGCAATCTTCAGGAGGCCCTCGTTCGCATGTTCGATCGTGCTCGCTCACGCCTTCAACGCCTCGTGACGATATCAACGGGCCATGAGAACGAGACCGACGACCTGCCCCCAATCTCGATCTACGACCGAGAGCTCCGTCGGGGTACACATCATCACGTGCGTCAGCAGCAGGGTCGAGCGCGGCGGTATGCGAGGTATGCGGAGGTAAAAGCGCTACACCGTCAAGGGTTCAGATCCTGCAAATCGCTCGGAAACTCGACATCAGTCGACAGACGGTACGAACGTATATGCAGTTACTATTTCCCTGAACAGGGTCCGGAACCCACGCCAACCAAGTATCTTAGATCCGTATGTGGCATATTTGCAGGAGCGCTGGGATCAAGGCTGCCGAACGAACAAAGAATTGTATGCCGAACTGGTGGCACGAGGCTTTCGTGGTTCGATTCGACCGTTGGTGCAGTGGGCGATGCTGCGACGGGAGCGTGAAGCAGGAGGACCACGTCCTGTACGAAAACCAACACGGCAGGTGGAGGTCTTCGTTAGCCCTAACGGCGCCACACCTTGCTGCGGGGAAACCAAAGCTCCTGGGGAGTCCAGTCACTTGCTTGGTTACTCATTCAATCAGAGGAGGCATTCCCCGAGGAAAAGCAGCAGATGCTGAACAATCTCAAGAAGGATGCGGAGTGCACAACGGCGTGGAGCTTGGCGCAGCAATTACAGCGCTGGTACGAAACCATGGAGGGGAGGAGCTCGGGCCATGGCTGGAGGCGTGCCTGAAGAGCGGAATCCGAGAACTCATGACCTTCGCGGCAGGATTGCAGCGTGAGGTGGTCAACGTGCGGGCGGCAGTCGAGCTGCCCTACAGCAATGGTGTAGCGAAAGGAAATGTCACCAGGCTCAAGCAGATTCGGCGAGCGATGTACGGGCGTGGGAACTTTGACCTGCTACGGATTCGGGTGCTCGTCGCTGCCTGAGCACGGAAGATGAGGGTTAGCCCACTATTCTTCATCCCAGTGTTATCAGTCGATGAAGTTCTTCCACATGTGCGTCTGTGAAAATGCTCGTGGATTGCTGTGATTTCATCTGTGATAGCTCTGTGCCAGCTTAAGAGTCCTGTGCAAGAACACTGTCTACGCATGCCCCATCGCTCACCGTCAGCCCACAATACGAGAAGATTGCATCGAGCACGGCATGCGGCATTGTCTTCAATTCCTCATAGCGTGCACAGAACATTGGAACCCCTTGCGCCTGAAGCTCCAGACAACGCGCTATCACGCCAACCCACATACATGCATTGAGTTCGAGAGGCGATATTACGGCTGTGTGTGTCGAAGAATACGCTGCAATCGGACGTAACAATTCACTAAAAACCTGCTGCATGTGTGGCATGATTTCTTGCATTTCCGGTTCAAAGAGTCGAAAGGCACGCACGGCAGAGCGTGAATAGCTTATCGCGCCCCGATACAAGAAAACAACTCTGGCACTCGGGAACAGTTGATAGAACAGATCACCGAGCTCAATGCCAAAGCCTCGGAACTTGAATGCCCACGCCAACGCTCCAACGCTTTGCGCAGCAGCACACATGATCTTCGTACAATCGCGAATCAGGGGGGCCATTTCTGCGTCGTTACTCCCGTCAAACTCGCGCAATTCAACGAATTGACTGAACACGTCCGGTTCAGCGAAGCTGTAGATGCCGTCAGCTTGATTGAGAACATGACTTACCAGCGTCGAACCACAGCGACCCGTCGAGTACACCAGCATGATGCGGCTCGGATCTATCGCAACGTCTTGAGCCAACGCATGAAGCGTGTCGTAAGAAACCGCGATCAGGCTTTGTGCGGCTTCATACTGTGTCTGGTAGTAGAAGGGAGCCAGGGACAGGTCGACGCCAGATGGAAGTTCTACAAAGATAGCCTGCTTATGCTCATGATCAACGCAATAGAGGCTAATCGTCGATTGCTTCACAACAATGGTTGGATCAACTTGCTCAGCTTCGCGATACTCAAAATCCATCAGGCACGCGAGTGGCCATGATGGCATATTGCGCGTCTTTCCGACGATGGTAAGCCGTCGTGCAGTCATACAGATACTCCTTTGAGCGGCGAAGCGCAGGGTGGAGTTTCGTTGGCAAACGTAGGAGGAGAATGTAGACCTACTATACGGGCAGGTGTCAATAGGTACACGGGATCTTCTCACTCGCATCTTTGAGGAAGTATGATTGGCCCCAATACCTGGACCACGAGCTAAGGTGTCAGGGGCAATGCCTTCCATTGCCCTCAGCCGCGAGTGAGAAAGCGTGCCCCAGTCATACTCGCCTTGGCAGCGTTCGTGACAAGGTACACCAGCATGCTTATCGACAAGGAGGAAACATGACTGAGCATGTACGTGTTGGGGTCGTTGGCACCAGTTGGTTCGCCGACGGCTTTCACTTACCCAGCCTGGCGAGTCATCCGTCTGCTGAGATTTCAGCGAGCTGCAGGCGGAACCGCGAGCGGGCCGAGGAGCTGGCCAAGAAGTACACCATCCCACAGGTATTTACCGACTACCGAGAGATGATAGCACGTGGCAACCTCGACGCGTTAGTCGTCGTCACGCCCGACGCGCTCCATTACCCGGTCACCATGGCAGGGCTGGACGCGGGCCTCCATATCTTGTGCGAGAAGCCCCTGGCGCTCACTGCTACGCAAGCCAAAGAAATGCATGAAAGAGCAGAAGCGAGCGGGCGCTGCTATCATTGTCATTTGCGGTACGAGGGAGGCTATGGCCGTGAAGCCAGCTATGCTTGGCGCTTCGACCGACAACAGGGGCACGGAATATTAGGTGATCTCGGCTCCCACCTGATCGACCTTGCACGCTGGTACGTGGGGGATATCGCGAAGGTAAGCGGTCACCTTGCGACGTATGTTGCCCGCCCGGGCCCGGACGGCCAGGTGCTTGATCCAGCCAACGACTCGGCGCTCGTAGCGCTAGAGTTTGCGAATGGCGCGCAAGGCACCATTCACGTCAGTGCGGTCGCACATGTCGGCGATCGTGGACAAAGTTTTCAGGCAGCACTCTATGGCGAAGCTGGCTCACTGGAATTCGATTTTGATTTCAAGGAAGCCGAGCTACGGGGCTTACGTGCGGGTGAGGTGCAGTGGCAGGTACTCCGCGTGCCCCTGAACTGTGGGGCGACGAGACCAACTCGCCGCCGTTCGATGTGCAATTCCTCGCACCCTTCCTCAGCCAATCGGTCGGCCCGCGCCACTTCATCGATGCCATCCGTGAGGATCGGCCAGTGTCGCCAAACTTCTACGACGGCTGGAAAGCTCAAGAAGTGATTGATGCGGCGATTGTGTCGCACGAACAAGGGCGGAGGATCACGTTGTAGAGACATGGGTTAAAGGTTGGTCAGCGGCGACGACCGTGAAGATGCTGTCGGACGTGTGCGCTAGTACGTCAAACGCTGTGGTGACCGGGATGTGGAACGATGCAGCGTAGGTTTATAGATGGGCCTGAGCTGGCCAAATTGTTCTACGTCACCCGTGACGGCTTGACTCGACCAGTACAATACAGCCCTATGTTTCAGCCAGTGAGGCTCTTCCGGCGTCGCGCTAACTTAACGAGTTTAGCACCACGGCTGCTCGGATAGATCGTGACCTATCCTGATGGAGGATCACATGAGCGAGAGAAAACTACGACTGGGCATTATCGGCGCTGGTATGTTCTCCTTGTCTTTTCACGCTCCACAACTGCGGGCAACTGAACGCGTTGAGATGACCGCCATCTGCCGCCGCAATCCAAAGCAATTGGCAATCGCTCGGGACGCGTTGGGCGTGAGCAATACCTACACCGACTGGCACGAGATGCTTGATAAGGAGGACTTGGACGCGGTGCTCGTCAGTACGCCGCATCACTACCACGCCGAACCAGTCCTTGAAGCACTGGAACGCGGTCTGCATGTATTGGTCGATAAGCCAATGGCGCTCACCAGTCGAGAAGCATGGGACATGGTTGCAAGCGCAAAGCAGGCTGAGCGGGTGCTGATGATCGCGGTTGCGCATCGCGCAGAGGGACGTTTGCTGGCGCTGAAAGCTCAACTTGATGCTGGTCTCATCGGCCAGATACGCCAGATAAATTGTTCATCCACGACCTACCGCCGCTGGTTCTGGCAAGCCCAGGCCATACCACCAGACGTGATGGCGGTTGTCCATAATGTGTTGGATGTCCCAGATGAGTTCTATAGCGGCTGGCAAGATTGGCACCGCGACCCAGTTCAGATGGGGGGAGGCAGTTTCCCTGACATCGGCGTTTATGGACTTGACCTGGCACTCTGGCTCGTTGGCGCGCCTCCGACCGAGGTCGTCGCCTTTACCGAGAACGCAGGACTGCCGGTCGAATGTTTTGTCGGTGCCCAGGCGCGCCTGGCTAACGGTGTTCTCCTTTCGCTTAACTACGCCGATGGCCCACCACAGCCTATTGCGGCAGGACAGCGTCAGTTGATGATCGTTGGTGAAGACGGCATCGTGCTGGATGACCACCAGCAGCAGTTCTGGCTCCACCAGAACGGAGAACGCACCCAACTCGTGTTTGACCAACCGGGTACAACCATCGCTGAGGCATTTGTGTCGGCGATTCTCGATGGGAAAGCCAACCTCTCCCCGGCCTACCAGGGGGCCAATGTCGTCGACTTCATGGAAGCGATGTATCGCTCGGCAGCAGAAGGACGCATCGTGAAGATTGAGCCTGGCCCACAGGGCTGAGAGGGCATTTTTGAAGTTCCTTCGGCAATTGACGGTCATATGACAAAAGAAGGATGTTTCCGCACGTACGGTCTTTCCTGGTCAGGCGCAGGTGCGACACAGCGTAGCATTCGCTAACTGAAGGCCAATAGCTCCGCGCGACGCTATTCTTGGCATGATGTTCAAAATCCTTACTCAGTTGGAGCCCACAACAACACGGGCAACGTGTTGGTAGCCTTGCGGCGAGCCCGGAGGACAGCTGGGAGCACACCAGGAAGAACGAGGTAGCTACGACCAAGCTGTCTAAGCGTACGCAACGGCTCTTGACTTGGCTGTGGCGACTACTTGTCTCATCCGCCACTCTTCAAACGAGTTGATAATCTCCTACTTACTAACACCAATAGAGCTTATCGTGATTTATGTTAGCATGAAGTCGTTGCCAACTAACAAAGGATGTTCATGCTCCGCTTTCAGGATATTGCCCACAACAGAGCACGCCTTCTTGCCCTAACGCGTCCCACCTACGACGAGTTTACCTCGCTTGTTCCTGCATTCGAACTGGACTTTCTTGAACGAATGCGTGCCTTTACGTTCGACGGTTTCCCACGCCTCAACCGTCGCTATACGCCCTACAAAAATTCACCCCTGCCTGCCATCGAGGACAAACTTCTCTTCATTCTTATCCATCTAAAACAACATCCGACCCAAGAAATGCATGGCCAACTCTTCGGCATGATCCAAACCGATGCCAACAAATGGTTACAGGTCCTCCGTCCCGTGCTCTTGGCGGCACTTGAACGCATGGACGTGGTTCCATCACAGCTCGCATCTGCCCTCACCGCCGACGACCAGCCAGCATCCGGTCCCCCTTTTTATCATGATGGGACGAAGCGTCCGGCCCAGCGACCCGTCAACGCAGATGAGCAGCAGGAATACTGGAGTGGCAAGCAGACAACGCACGCGGTCAAGATCAAAGGTCCCGAAGCCACGCATCCGCTCGTAGCGCTGCTTAACACCATGGTGCAGCGCTACATACCATTCTCGCCCAGGGTCTCAAGCGTCAGGCCGCTGGAGCAAGCGACCTGAAAGCTGACGCATGCCATCCCAGGAGCGTCACTCCCGAGGGCATACACAAAGCATCCACGTCCTCGTCTACCCTACTTTCGTCGCCACGATTAACCCATCGCGGATTGGCACCAGCGACGCGACCCATGCCGGATCGGTTGTCAGCATCCGTGTGACCTCGCGCACACCTTCGGTGTCATCGGCATGGTCGGCGGCGTCGAAGATTCGGCCTTGCCAGAGCATGTTGTCGATGATCAGCATGCCGCCGACGCGCAGCTTCTTGCTGATCTCGCCCAGTGACGCCGGATAGCCGTGCTTGTCAATGTCGTTGAAGATCAGGTCGAACGGACCCTCGGTCTCGGCGAGCGTCGCGACTGCCTCCCCGACATGGTACTGGACGATCGTGTCGTAGCCCAATACATGCAAATGCTTGCGTGCGCGCGCCGACAGGTCGTCGTCCCATACGACATGATGCACGATGCCCCCGCCATTCTCCTGCACCGCTCGTGCAAACCATGCCGTCGAGTAGCCGTAGCCCGACCCGAGCTCGAAGATCCGCCGCGCTCCGATCGTGCGCGCAAGCTGGTAGCACATCTGGCCCGAGGCCGGGCCGATGATCGGAAAGTTCGTGTCCCGCGCGTACTGCTCCATGAGCTGGAGCTCTGAAGGGCGGAGCGGAACTAAGGCATCGAGATAATCCCGCAGTTGGTCCGTGAGAGGTTCTTCAGCCATCATGGTCCTCCTTCCCGTGAAACGTCGCGACGTTGGCTATCATAGACGATGGCACCCGGTCGTGCCAGCCTGAGCATGAATACCCATTCGGCGACGTAGAGATCGCTGACGCCACCCGTTTACCAACGCCCTCACCGCAAACGACACCACCGTATCAACCTGAAATGACCCATCGTCTGGCTCCCGGGCATCTTCCGGCGTGTTCCCATCGTGGCACCGGTCTGCTATGCTTGGGGCGTGCTCGACCGGACAGACATCTGGAACACGACGTATCTTCCTGCTCGTGCCCGGCACGAGAACCGATATGGAGACACCATGCGCATCACCGACGTTGTGCTGACCCGACTACATGGTCACGACCACGGCCCGCAGTTCCCGCCTGGTAACTCGCAAATCACCCAGCTCGCGCTCTACCCAACGCTGTCGTCGGTTGGGTCGAGTAAGCCGTCGAACGCTGAACGACCGATCCAAGGCATCTACGTCGAGGTCCTGACCGACACTGGTACAACCGGAATCTTTGGGCCGATCGAGGAGGAGCAAGCGGTGATCATCCGGACGGCGCTCCGTCCGTTTTTGCTTGATCGCGACCCGTTGGCGACCGAGCTGCTCCACGACCAGATGCTCCGCATGCATCGTCATGGGCGCTCCGGGTTATTCATGATGGCGCTCAGCGCGGTTGACTGCGCGCTGTGGGATCTCAAGGGCATGGCGTGGGGAATGCCGGTCTACCGCCTCCTCGGCGGACCGACGCGATCAGCGGTTCCAGCGTACGCGAGTATGCTTGGATTTTCGATCGAGCCAGAGCAGGCCACCGCGACCGCGCTGGAGTACCAGGCCAGGGGATACACGGCGCAGAAGTGGTTCTTCGCGTACGGCCCCCGGGATGGCGAGACAGGCAAAGCAGCGAATCTTAGCCTGGCGCAGGCCTTGCGTGAGGCACTTGGGCCGCACTACCCACTGATGTTCGACGCATTCATGGGATGGGATCTCACCTATGCCCGTGAGATGGCCAGCCTGCTTGCCCCACTTCGTCCGCGCTGGCTTGAAGAGCCGATTCCTCCTGAGCGCGTCGGAAGCCTGCGGCAGATTCGTGCGGCAGGGGTGCCGATCGCGACGGGCGAGCACGCCTATACGCGCTGGCAATTCAAAGAGCTCCTGGTCGGCGAGGCCGTAGATGTGGTGCAAGCTGATCCGGATTGGACGGGTGGCATAAGTGAGTTGGTCAAGCTCGCCGCGCTGGCCTCCGCCTTCGACATACCACTCATCCCGCATGGGCATTCGCTGCTCCCGGCACTGCATGTCGCAGCGGCGATGTCTCCCGCGACGGTGCCGATGGTGGAATACCTGATCCGACACCAGGGGCACAAGCAGTTCTTCCACGGCCCCATCCTACGGCCTGAGGGTGGCATGATCCTTCTGCCGGACATACCCGGCCTCGGGATTGTACTGGACGAGGGGTCGATCGAGCGGCGCGAGGCGCTGGGCTGAGGCGACGACGAGGCATGGCGTTTTGATGCATGCTACGGATTGGCAAAGCATCGATTCCCGATCCGGACGCATCGCTGTCCGGCGCTAAAATAGTGAGCCATCTGGTATGAAGCTTCGGTCGTTTCTTCACCTTTGCGGACACTGCGCCAGTTAGGCGAAAAACGACCAGCTTGACCTCACATTGAGGTCTTGTAGCACTGACGTGGCCCGCAACCGAACGGCAAACGAGATCGGAAGATCCTATGGCTCCATCCAGTTCAGCGCCGTTCATTGTGCCGGTGTTTCACCTGCTTTTGGCCGATGTTTTACGGGCTTTAACGACATGCCAACATCATTGCGACAAGACCCGTGCCCCGATCCAGGAGGACGAAGCCGAGAACATGCTATTCCCAAAAGCGTCGTTCGACGCCGTGCTCACCACCTTTGGCATCATGTTTGCACCGAATCAAGAACAGGTTGTGCGCGAACTTTTGCGTCTGCCGTCCAGGTGGCAAGATTGGTCTAGCAAACGGGTCAGTCTTCGACGCCAGCGAGACCATGATTGGCCTGGTGTAAGGACGGCGAGACAAGTTATCCGGGGCTCGAAGCAGGAAACGCCGGCAGCGACCAGGTTTGATTGTGCACGTACCGCCGCGAATGGTCAGCGCCGGGCGTATACACGCGCACGCTGCCGTTGCCGAACATTTGCCATAAGCCATCAGGACGCCAGACAGCGAGGCTACAGGCGTCAATGCCCAGCACCGTGTACTCCGGTGGCAGCAGTTGACGTATGCGTATCCCCTCTGCATCGGATGTCCCGTCGTGATGGACCGCTGCGAGAACGCGTGGCACGAGACCGATTCCCCGGGTCCATACCGACCGTGAACCATGTGACCCATCTAGCTGCGCCGCGCATACGAGCATTGCTCCGGCACTACTCCCGACAACGGCAACGCCATTTTGCCAGGCGTCGCTGATCGCTTGCATCGCTGGCGTGTCGAGCAGGGTGCGTAGCAGGTAGCCAGGATTGCCTCCGATCACGTAGATGAGGTTCGCCTTCCCGAGACGTGCCACGAACTGGGTACTGGCAGCGCTTGCTCGGTCAACGATCAGCACATTCTCGGCCGACGCGCCGAGTCGCTCAAAATACCGTACGCCATGGTTACCGGCTCGAACCGGATTCGAGCCACCATCAGCCTGTGCAGTCGGCACTACCGCGATGTGAATCATTCCACCAATTGCGTCGAGCAGGGCGCGATCACCCAACTCACAGGTCGGACCAAACTCATCGCCGCCACCCAAGCCTAGCCACCCACGCATGACCTGCCTCCTATGGTTGTGCTCCGGCCGAGGCGTCAGCCCATCAGAACTCACGCTCGCCTACTCTGGATACTTCGTCAGACCTAGGATACGTGTCTCGCCGTTGTTGTGGATTGAGAATAGAAGCGCGGCTCACGATTGCTGCTCCATTGCATTTGCCCCGATCGTACTCACCGCAACGTCATGTTCATGCCAGTGGCTGTGTTCGTGGTCGGCGAGATGGCGGTGGGGATGGCTATGCGGCTGGCCTGGCGTTGGCAGTTCTGCGGGCGTGTGAGTATGCGTTGCGAGCAGGTGCCGCGGGTCGTCATGGCTCATCCACCGCTCGGTTGTAGCGGCACTGGCAACCAGCAGACTTTCGCCGTGATGCCACCGGTCACGAAACAAATCATAGTTCTTTTTGCTTTTGGTCTGCTGTTCCTCAGGCGCCAGGCTATACCATTCACGATGCGGGTGCTTGCGGAGTCGAACTGCTACCGCTTGCAGTGCGACAGCGCGTAAGCCTGCTGCCTTAAAGAAAAAGCTCCAATAGATGTCGGCCAGACGGTAAAAGCGAAACTTCTCGTCGATCAGCCCGATCTGTGGTAACAGCTCGCGTCGGAACGCCAGCAAATATCCTTCAATCGCGTCTACATCTGGTCCTGGCGCTTCGGTAAACTCCCGTAAGTCGGTCGTCACGAGGCCATATGGTCCTGCAACTCCGATCGTAGGGTCGTCGAGCGCTTGCCCCAACGGCGTCCAGATATCGTCCACCAGCTCAATCGAGGTATCCAACAGCACGACGTTGCGCCCAGTCGAGGCGCGCAGCGTCGCGTTGCGTCCACCTGCGAAGCCGAGATTATGATCGGCGAACAGGACCTCGACGGGCAGAGCACGTCCGCCTGCGGTTAACAGCTGTGGATCACGGGCCAGATTCTGGAGAAACCCCAATGTTTCGTCGGTAGAGCCGTTGTCGATCACGATGATTTCAAGGCTGCATTCACCTGCGTAGCGCGCAATGCTCCCAAGGCAACGCTTAAGATCCTCACAGTTGTTCCGCGCGATCAGATTGACCGACCACACATAACGGTCCGTGTCTTCTAAACGGTGCGGAGCCTGATGGGAACCGGTCAGAAGCTGCACCTGGTCACCGAATCCTCGCGGCAGCACACACGAACCTGCGCCAGTATCACGAATGTCAAAGCCGAGCGCCAATATATCCTCGCGGAGCAGATCAGCGCGGCCATAGTCACCCGCTGCACGCGCCACTGCACGTTCAGCGAGTGCCGCCGCTACCTCACGAGGCACGGTAGCTAGGGGCAGCGCCGGTGTTGCCGGCGCAAACAGATCCAGGCCGAGCACCTGATCCCACGCTTCGAGGAGCGCAGTTCGGGCCACCGCCGTGAGCTTTTCGTCCGGCGCGCGGACCAAACTCCACACCACTGCCATTGCACGCGGCAGGTTAAGATCGTCGTCCAGCGCGGCATCGAACCTCGCTTGCCACGGTACAGTCGTGGCAGCATCGTAGGCTGATCGCTCCGCCGTGCCAAGCGATTGTGCGGCCAGGCGGAGGCGGCGCAACGCTGTTTCGGCAGCGTTGAGCGCGGTAAAGGTGAAGTTGAGCCTACTGCGGTAGTGCGCCGTGCTAAACAAGTACCGGAGTGCTAATGGCTCATACCCGCGCGCGATGACATCGTCGAGCGTATAGTCATTGCCGGTCGACTTCGCCATCTTTAGCCCATCGGTCAACAGATGCTGTGCATGGACCCAATATGAAACCCAACGGTGGCCAAATGCGCCCTCGCTTTGTGCAAGCTCGTTTTCATGATGGGGGAATATATTGTCGACGCCACCAGTATGGATGTCGATCTGCTCCCCGAGATACCGCGTTGCCATAGCGCTGCACTCGATGTGCCAGCCAGGAAAGCCGTTGCCCCATGGGCTGTCCCAGGCCATTTCGCGCCCCACTTCGGCCGCTTTCCAGAGCGGAAAATCCTCGCTATTGCGTTTGGTATCGTCGGGATTGTCCTGCACGCCTGTTTGCAGGTCGGCGAAATGATTGCCCGACAGCGCTCCATAGCTAGCGAAGGAACGTACGTCGAAATAGACATTCCCACCAACGCTATACGCCAGTCCCTTACGCTCAAGCCGCTCGATCAGGGCAATCATCTCGGGCACGTGGCGCGTGGCGCGTGGAAAACAGTCTGCTGGTAGTATGTTGAGACGCTGCTCGTCGTGGAGGAACGCATCAGTGTAGAATGCGGCGATTTCTCCGGCCGGGCGACGCTCTTTGCGCGCTTGTGCCAGCAGTTTATCTTCGCCAGCATCCAGCCGCTCGACACGGAGATGACCGACATCGGTGATATTCTTGATGTGATGAACGACAAAGCCGCGCTGTATCAACGTGCGGCGGAGCGAATCGGCCATACAAAAGGTGCGCAGATTGCCAATGTGAATAGAGCGGTACACCGTGGGTCCGCAGCTATACATGCGAATATGTCCCGGAGTAATCGGAACAAGTACTTCCTTTTGGCGTGTACGTGTATTAAAGATCTGCATAGTAGCCTTCGGCGTGAGGGAGACGCCCACCATAGGACGCATGCCAGACGCGTTCTTCCTCGCTCCGGTAGAGCAAGCACTACCGTGATATGTACGAATACAGGAGGAGGAGCACAGATCGTTCCATCATAAAATCGGTTTCGTTGGGTAGTATTGATGCGGGTATACAGTTGTGCCGGCTTGTATATTATATCTGCATACTCAATGTGATCACTACGTTGTTAGCGTGCACATCCAAGCATGACAACCAAGGCTGCCAACGACCAATGGCAAGGCGACCACGGCTGGGGAGGGCTCAAGCGGAGCACGAGAAGCTGATACCGGAGGTGATGAGATGGATTACGAGTTGTCGCCATGGTCTGGAGCAGGAAAGAATTGAGGGGACCTTCGACAATGCGTGATTCGCGGTCGTTATCCGAAGAACAGACAGTTCGCTCTCCCCCCAGCAACAAAATGACCAGGTAAACAACGTCAGATTGGCATATGATCTTATGTCAATCTAAAAATGCTTCGTTGGGTACTTCTCAACATGGAGGACAGAGCATAACCGTGTAGCCCCGAAAATCTATGGTCTCGTGAGCAGCAGGTTCAATCAGGCTGGCCCCCCCACGGCACGAGGCTTTGACGTTCCTGCACGGTTCCGATTGTTTTGAGCAATGCGCCGATCACGGGATGTCCCGCAGCAAGTAAGAGCGTGTCGAGTTCGTGTTTTTGTAGATGCAGAGCCCTCGCTATATTCACGATATCGTGCCAATTTCGTGGCCGCTGTACTTTCCCCGAACGCCAGTTTTTGATCGTTTCCAGGGGAACGCCCGTCAGCTTGCTCAATTGCCCTGAACTGTACAACGAACGAACGATAAACCCTTCAAGCACATCGCGGTACGATCGACCATCTATCATCGTGCCCCGGATCCTCTCGGACAACTGACCCTGAAAGGCAGTGTTGCGATTGAATGGGCAATGCGACCTGCACCGTTTTCAAATCCGTGCCCTTTGCCACATGATGCGTCGCCATAATGTGCCTGAGCGGGTGACGGAGGCGTGGTGATGACCTCCAACGCGCTGTGCTATAGTTGGCTTTTCTTCGGGCTCAGCCTCGACGGAGCCCACTCACAGGAAGGACCACACCATCATGGCTGCGCCTACCACTCCACAGGAGTTCATCGCCTTCGTGCGAAATGTACAGGCCGTCCGGCACTTTCGCACAGAGCCAATTCCGGACCAGGCACTGGCAGACATCCTTGATGTGGCTCGCTGGACTGGCAGCGCCAAAAACGTCCAGCCCTGGGAATTCATCGTGATCCACAACCGTGCCACCCTCACCGCATTAGCCGACCTGGACGGCTTCGTCAAACATCTCTGGGCTACCCAGATGAGGCAGCCCACCGTGCCCGCGCAAAACCAGCACAAGCTCGCAAGCCTTTGAGCGAACTCCTGCATGAGGAGCGCTTTCGCTAGACGGCGCGATCTGACCATCAGGAGGCTGAGGTGTGATGCCGGTATGTTCCGCCTACGGAGACCTTAAGCCGTTTCATCACATGCCCAATGCCGAGCAGCCAGGGACCGTTCCATGACGGCCTGGCTTAGTGGAATCTGCCGTACGAACGGCATCAACGTCCATGACCTTCGAACTGGAGGGTCCTATACCCCGGTTTCTCGGTTGCATGAGAGATAGTTTATTGCCACTACGAGGATACATACGATGACTGTAAACCAGATCGGCGCGGTGATCGATGTCGGGCACGCTGGATTGGCAGATCGTCCAGCAGAATGAACGGGGCTTCGGGACGATCATGCTGGGTGGACGATGGTTCCCTGATGCCATCGCTGCCCGGGACAGGCGTCGTACAGGTGCGCATTGTGGTCAGGAGACGACCGGCGCACCGGTTTCGCGTGCGCTGGATTGGGCATCGTCGATACTTGCGATGATGGAACGTGGGCAGCAACATTGCATGTGCCGGCCGGAGGCCTTTACCGAGTCGAAACACGCTATGTTCCGCCTGGACATACCTGCTCCGGAATGGGCGCCACGTGGCGACGTGCGCCATTTCATAGGCGTCGGTGACCTGTGGATCATCGCCGGTCAGAGCAACTCTGCCGGATATGGACGTGGACCGATTGACGATCCCCCAACGCTTGGCGTCCATCTGCTGCGAAACAGTGAGCAGTGGGCGTTGGCTGCCCATCCATTGAACGAATCGACCGATACCCGCCATACTGCCAATCGCGAGGCGGGCAATCCCGGCCATGCACCATACTTACAGTTTGGACGTACCCTGCAACACGCGCTTGGCTATCCGATTGGACTGATCCAGACCGCGCTGGGTGGCTCACCCCTCACCGCCTGGAACCCTACCGAGCCAGACCCGGCACCGCTCTTCGACAACATGCTGCATTGCGCCAACCTTGCCGGCGGTCATGTGCGTGGCATCGTATGGTATCAAGGAGAGTCCGATACGGGCACCGACGACATGGCGTTGAGCTATGCGGATCGCTTCTGTGCAGCCGTCACGGCGTGGCGTGACGCACTGGAGGCACCCCAGTTGCCGGTGCTGACCGTTCAGCTCAACCGTGTAACCGCTCCTCCGCTTGAAGAGGCTGCACGGCGCTGGACGATCGTGCGCGATGCGCAAGGCGTGTGCACAGCAGCTCAAGTACGTCTTCGTCGTTCCCGCTCTTGACCTGCCGTTGAGCGATCGGATCCATATCAGCCCGGCCGGCAACATGGTGCTGGGCGAGCGCCTGGCGCAGACGGCACTCGGTGGCGTGTATGGTCGGGCAACACCTTCCTCGCACCCTCGATCCACGCCGCAGTCCACGCGGCGGACCAGACGGTTGAACTGCAATTTGATCATGTGACGGGGCGCATGGATACCATCGACGTCACGGCGATCCCATTCCGCGTCGAGGATAGCAACGGCGTCATCCCGATTGGGGCTGTCACCTACCCGGGTGATGCGACGATCAGGCTCGCACTCACACGACCTCTCGCCGGCAACCCGGTCGTCCATGGTGCCTACGGTCAGGCTCCGCCGTCTGTGCCACTGGATATTGAGCGGATGATGCCGATGCTTGGCTTCTGGAGCGTTCCGATCGTAGGTGGCGAGGAACAAACGCGCTGATCAGGGGTGGAGTTGTGGCGTTTCCGGGATTCCACGCGCGACCTGCCCACCCATTGCAACAATAGCGAGGTGGGCAGGTCGCGTTCCGCTTTACCGCAATACCGATTGGCGCTCTCGCGTCGCTAGCCTCTACCGCTTCCCAAACAATGCGTCTGAGATGACACGTAGTGGTGTTCTCCGTCGTGTACCTTCGAAGCGTTAGAGCGGCCACCACGCCGATTCGCGCGACGCCGTCGGCTGGAAGTCCAGCCGCTCCACCCCAAGGTAGTGCAGCGTCGCCCGCTCCAGCAATGAAAAGTCCTCCGGATTCTCGCGGTTGAGATTCATCGGCTCCTTGAGCACAACCGGCGGATTCGTCATAAAGCGCGGTTGCTTGATCGTGTTCTGCGACGAGGCATGCAGCATAAACGGGTGCAAAATCACCACGTCTCCGGCATTACCCGTTACTTCCTCGAAGCGCGTGCACTGGCTGACCAGCTCCTGGAAGTTGAAATCTCTCGGGCTCACGCCTTCGGGATGGTCGGCAAGATAGCGCGCGATCAACGCGCACCGAATCCGGCGCGATAAACGTACCACCGCCCTGGTGCAGCATATCCGACCACATCACAATCGGCAGCAGCGCTTGCTCGCGGCTGTCGAGGAAATGCTTGAAGTAGCTGCCATCCTTGTGCCAGCCCTTGCTGTTCGGCGACGGCGGCTGCCAGGGCTGATCCGCGCCACGATGAAAGTTGACGATAAATGAATCGGACCACAGGAACGAATTGATTGAAGTGAAATGCTTCGACTCGATGCCCATCACCTGCGGTTCCAGACGATCCTCGCCGCCGATAACATCCAGCAGTGCATCCCACGCTTTTGGCGCGACCTTATGCACCGGCAAATGATTCTGGTGGTCCATCCAGATGATATCTTTTGCCCAGGTGCTCGGATCATCCCGAGCATACCCCAACCGGTCGTATGCTTCCGCAATCCAACTCTCGGCCACGTTGGTATCCAGGCAGTCTTTGACGACCAGATACCCATTGTCCAGGAAACTCTGAACGTGTTCGTCGGTTAAGACGCGGTACGTGCCCATGATGCGACGCTCCTCATACAATCAGGCGTGATACGATACACAGTCTATCATTGCCACCGAAGGACCATGCCCGCCGTGAGCAGCGCCGATCACGCCATCTTCCGCGCTATCGAGGCGAAAAGCACAACCATCGTGCTCGCTGCATAACCCCCTTGCAATAATACTATGGGTCAGCCAGTCCGTGCTGATTGTGAATAACGCTCTAATGTGGTCGCTTTGCCTCGCTTTGACGCATGATCTCGTCAACGACATGGGCGAGCGGAGCGGTGGCGTCGATGATCAGACCCCTTTTCGGAATGCCTGCTTTCGTTTGATACAAGCGTGCAGTGACGTCCCGTTCCTCTTGTTTTCCGCCCCAGTCAGTTGGGTCCGCTGCCACTCGCTCATCGATCCGCCGGTTCACCGTGTCAAGGTCGGCCTCAAGGATAAAAACGCCGTCAAACAAGTCAATGAACGTTGCAGAATTCCTCGAACCACCACAGAAAAACGTCACCGCCTCATCCTGGTTGGCGACCAAGGCACGAACTTTATCGACGTTCCAGATGTGGTGCTCGGATATGAAGCTCGCCGAATGCTCGTGCCTGAGACCATCCGCCGGTATACCGGTCTCTGGATCGCCTAGGTAAGCCAGTTCCCTGTCACCATGAATGGCATGGTAGCCACGCTGCTGCAATTCGGTGCAGACTGACGTCTTGCCGGTGCCGGAAACGCCATCGATAAGATAATTTCTTTTGCCCATGGTGAGATGATATCACGCGCGCCGGCCCGACACATGCGCTCCCAAGTACTCTCGAAGGACACTTCCGTTCTCGAGTGCGGCAGGTTCACTCAGAGCGCCGGTACGTGATCTCTAGATGTCATCCCAGTGGAGGTCGTCTCGGCACAACTGCCAGCGACCGGCGATAGTGTTGCCTCGATCGGCTAACTGGCCGGTGAATCGTTGTGAGAATCCAGGAGCGTCACGCCATAACCGCCACGAGGCATCATCGATGCTCACTTCATAGACACGGAACACGCCGCGCGAGTTGAAATAATGCATACGCAATTGCGAGGTGTCAGTGGCTGTCGGAACGGTGTCGCTGTCGATGTGATCGCGCTCGGTGAACCCGATGATTGAGATTGCATCGGGAAAATCAGGATGATTCGGTACGCGCACGGTGGATCAGGAACCGTTCGCCTTCTAGCCATTCGATGCTCGTAGTGCCGTGCACGATGACGCCGGGCATTGCGGGATGCGTGGCCTGCGTGGTCCACGTACCCACAAGCCGGTTGAGCGGTTCCAAAGTTGGGTCAGACGTCATCTTCATGCAGAACTCCTTGGTGCCCAACGAAGCTATCAATCACATCCCAATACATCGGATGTGATTGATAGCCACAATCGCCGGTTGCCTGGAGATGCTCATCCGGGATGCCATCACCGAAGTCCGGCTCGGCCCGACCCCGGATGAGCAAGAGCTTGGGGCGAGTGTACCTCGCGTTTGGGGAACTGCCACGCTTCCTGCATCATCCAGACTCTTTATCGTCGCCTGGGCAGCCCGCAGTCAGGCGAGTGTGCTCCCAGGCTCGCTCCGTTCCACACCAAGGACCACTTCGAGCACGTGGACCACGAGCACGGTGCCTGCGTCAGGCTGTCCTACCGATCGCTCGCCGACCCAGCTGCCTCGGCCGATCTTGCTGCGCATGCCAATGGCGGCATCGCGCCCCTCCCGTGCTGCCTCCAACATCGCCACGGCAGCTCTTCTCATCTCGTGATCATGTTCAATCGCCCGGACGAACGCGTCTGCCGCCGGATGCAAGGCATCGACCACCGTCTTGTCGCCGGGCTGCGCCTTTCCTCGCTGCTGCACGCCTTCGTCCATCGCCCGAACCATGTCCGCCAGTGCCTGAGTGTCAAGCACCGCTCGTCCGCGAGCTTCCTTGCCCGCCCGCATCAGTGCCGTGGCGATCAGCGTACCCATCGTGCTTGGCGCCGCACGGTTGAAGGCCAGCCCTGCACCGGCGACAAATTTGCCAAGATCGTCACCGGGTGCGGTTGCGGCGACATAGTCGCGCAGCGCCGCTCCACCCTTCGCGACCGACACCCCGGTATCGCCATCACCCATCGCGGCGTCGAGCTGGTTGAGGTGCTCACGGAGCTCAACCAGCCGGTCGGCCACACGCTTCATCACTGCTACGATCTGGTCCCCAGTGATCATCTCAGTCATGCGTTGCGCTCCTAAACCTGAACGAAGAAGGGCGACCGGGCGGGATGATCCAGGAGCGTTGCCAGTTCGTTGTCAAGCTTGAACAACGTCAGAGATGCGCCCGCCATCTCCATGCTTGTCGCGTATTCACCGACGTAGGCACGATGGATCGCCACGTCGCGTCCAACCAGCAGGTCATGGACGGTCCGATACAGGATGTAGAGCTCCTCCGGAGGTGTCGACCCCAGCCCGTTGACCATGACTGCAACCTGATCTCCTGCTCCCAGTGGCAACTCATCCAGAATCGCTGTCGTCATGCGCGTGGCGATCGCGTCGGCGGTCTGGAGCGGGCCACGCTCGACTCCGGGCTCGCCATGGATGCCCATGCCCAGTTCCATCTCGTCTTCACCGATGGTAAAGGTCGGACGACCGGCTGCCGGCACGGTACAGGACGATAACGCGACACCCATCGAACGGATATTGTCGAGCGCTCTGCGTGTGACCGCCTCCACCTCGTCTAGGGAGCCCCCGAGATCGGCTTTCGCACCCGCGACCTTGAAGGCAAAGACCATGCCGGCCACGCCGCGTCGCCGGTCCGCCTCCGAGGGCGGTGCCGATGCGACATCATCTCGAACAAGGATGGTCCGCACCTCGATATCATCCAGATCGACCATCTCGGCGGCCATATCAAAATTCATGATATCGCCACCGTAGTTGCCGTAGATATAGACGACCCCTTTGCCTGCGTGGATGCGTCGTGTGACCTCCACCATCTGCTCGGCGCTCGGCGATGCGAATACGTCTCCGACGGCACACCCATCGAGCAGCCCCTGACCAACATATCCCAGAAAGACCGGGAGATGGCCCGAGCCACCACCGGTTGCAAGCGCGACCTTATCGGCGACGGGCGCATCGGCCCGCACGATACACTGGTGGTCACCGGCGGAAACCAGGAGTGACGGATGCGCTTTTAACAGGCCGTCCAACATGTCCGTGACATAGGTGTTGGGATCGTTCAGGATCTTCTTCATTTCAACCTCATTGGCAATCGATCATACCACTATCCACGACTGGCTCAACATCTCGGCAGACGGAGCCAGGACATAAATTCCTTCTTCCTTGCCTCAGTTCCCTCCAAAGATATACCTGTCCAGAAACCGATTGCGGAACTTGCCCTGTGGGTCGTACTCGCGCAGCAACGCGCGAAAGTCCGCCAGCTTCGGGTAGAGGGCGTCGAGCTGCCCCGCCGAGAGCGTAAAGAGCTTGCCCCAGTGCGGGCGGGCTCCCAGCGGCGCCAGCTCTGCTTCGAGCATCGGCAGAAGCCGCATGACCGCCGGCACATCCGGCTTCCACGTGAAGTGGAGCGCGATACTCGCTCGGTGATAAAAGGGACTCATCCACAGATCGTCGGCGGCGATCGTGCGTATCTCTCCCATCTGCAGGTGTGGTGCCACATGCTCGCGCAATCCGTCAATCGCGCGAATGGCCGCGACGGCGTGCTCCCGCGGGACCATGTACTCGCTTTGCAGTTCCTGACCCCGCTCCGGCATGTATCCCATGCGGAAGTGCGGCAATCGCTCGTGCCACGGACCGGAAATGCCGAGCTGCGCTGTGCATTCATCCGCGAGCAGCCCGACCGGATCGCGCTGGCTTGTCGCGAGCGTCGCCTCGAACCACACCGGCGCCGCCTCGCTCGCCGGAGCGTCCGTGACGCAGCGCTTGATCCAGGTCTGGTTGATGCGCTGGTTGCGCCAATCGGTGAAGAGGCTGACGCTGTAGGCTTCGGCGAAGATGGCGTCGAGTGGTCTTCCACCTGCGCCAGCGGCAGGTTCTCGTAGACGTCCTGGCGCATATCAAACGCCGGCAGAATGTCGAGCGTCAGCTGGGTGATGACGCCGAGGCCGCCGAGGCCCACGGCTGCCCCGCGAAACTGCTCGCCGTCCCGTTCGCGAGACAGATGGACGACGTCGCCGGTGCCGGTGACGATCTCCATCGCCGAGATGGCCGTCGGGAGGCTGCCGTTGCCGTCGCCCGAGCCGTGTGTCCCCGTCGAGCAGGCACCGGCGACGGTGATATGCGGGAGCGAGGCCATATTGTGCAGCGCGAAGCCGGCCCGATGCAGTTCTCGGGTGAGGTGCTCATACCGGACGCCGCCGGCAACCGTCACGGTGCGGCGCGTGGCGTCGACCGTCACCGTCGGCTCGAACCGGTCGAGCGAGATAAGGTCCTCGGACGAGTCGGCGATATCGGTGAACGAGTGGCGCGCGCCGATCACCTTCAGCTTGCGGTGCCGGGTGACCAGGTCCTGAACCTGGGCGACCGTTTCGGGATAGTGCAGGCGGGCGGCACCGAAGGTGGTATTTCCGGCCCAGTTGTGCGGAAAGTCAATCATGGAGTCTCCTGTTGAGCCAGGCGTGTGTCGATACGACACCAAGCATACATCCAAAATGGACTGCACGTGCGGTACGATGCTCCTTGTAGTGGCTATTTCGCGGAGCCGTTCTCATCCGGGTACGGATGGGCAAAGTAGCCATCAAGATGATATTCAACCTTCGCTATCATTAGGACGAATCTGCCTTCGTCTATGCGTGAAATGCGACAGTTAGGCGAAAAACAGGCGACTTGTCCTTTCCATATCGGTCTTCCCCTCTGGTCTGGGTACGTGTTTCGTCCATCTCAAGAGGACTAGATGAATGGTCGCTGGGCTTTCATTATGGCGACTGAATAGCTTGGGTAAACGGACGGATGACGCAAGTAGCCAGAACACGGGTTTGTCCGTCTTTGCGTGTTCGCTCACTCTTCTATTGAATGCATGTCATGACCAGTGCGTTCTCCTATTCCACACTGATCATTGTACCTACCTATGCCGCTGCAACAATATCGTTACCCGACCTGCGGCGTCGGCTCAGCCGTAACTTCTAGCTCGTCGAGGTCCGCCAGCGCGATCCGAATCACCTGATCCTCGAAGCGCACATGAACCTCGATCGTACCGCCCAGAGCCGCCACGAAGTTGTACAACGTCGAGACGTTCATATCGCCGGCGTTTTCCAAACGCGACACGTTGGCCTGTGACACCTGCATCGCATCGGCCAGGTCGGCCTGCGTCATGCCGCGCCCTTCGCGCATCTCGGCTAGCTTGAGCATGATCGCCAGATTAATGCGGGCGCGCCGGGCCGCCGCGCGTCCTTCCGGCGTCGCATGCAGCTTGTCACGCAATTCTTTCCATGGTCGGTGTCCGCTCATAACAATCCCTCCCGTTTCAGTTCGTCTAGGTAGTCGTCATAAATTTGGTCGGCACGTGGGATATTCTCGGCATACCAGGCCGTTCCAGCGTCCCTGCTTATCGCCGCCCAGCAACAGGATCACCGAGCGACGCGGATCGAAGACAAACAGGATGCGGAAAAATGTCCCCAGCGGCCGCAGCTCTTTCATGTTGTGATGGCGCGAGTTGCTAATCGTATCGACCAGCGGGCGTCCCAGCCCCGGCCCGCTTTCTTCCAACGTGTCAATGGCAGCACCAACGGCCTGTTGCTCGTCGCCGTCGAGAGTTTCGAACCATGCCACAAATTCGTCAGTGACTTCGACATCACACTTCATACCAGAATTATAACATATTCCTTATAACGTGTCATGTGCCGCATGCGGACAGGTGTCTGCGCCGTCGAGCGCTCAGCCGATCGAGGATGAGGAGCGACGCGCCACAACGGGGGCGCGGACTGTGAGCCCATACGCATCAAGCTTAAAAGAAGTGGCGGCTCCTGTGGCATCATAGAGATGTAATGACCTATGATCAGGAGTCGCCAGATGACCACTCTACCACACATCAGCAGCCAACTACAAACCCTTTTGAAGACCACAACCGACACCCTCGCACTCGAGCAGTCCTATGTCAAGCGCCCCGATCGCGCCAAGTTTACTCCCAGCACGCTGGTTCAAACATTGGTCTTGGGCTGGTGGGCTGACCCAGACGCCACCCTCGAACAATTGGCGCAGATGGCTCTCCGCGTGGGCGTCGAGGTATCACCTCAAGCCACCGACAACGCTTCACGTCCAAGACTGCCAGCCTACTTCAGGCAGTGCTTGCTGCCAGTATGCAGCACATCGTGCGTGCCACACCCGTCGCTATCCCCATCCTCCAACGCTTTAGGAGCGTCCTGGTCCACGATAGCACGACCATTTCCTTGCCCGATGCACTTACCACCACCTGGCGTGGCTGTGGAAATGACACCACGCGCGGCACCGCTGGCCTCAAATGCGGCGTACAGATTGACCTGCTCACAGGCGCACTCTGTGGATTGGACCTGGCCCACGCACGGACCTCTGACCATGCACTGTGGAGTTGTCCCGGTTCCGTGGACAGATATTCACTTGAGCGTCACGCAACCTGTTCGAGACCGGCGATCTCCCTCCTTTCATAGCTCACGGGTGTACTGTTTTCTGTCATCGTCTCCCCCCGGTGTCGTCACATCGTGGCTTTCCTCGGCTCATCCATGTCAAGAGTTTTCGCGTATTGAGCTACACAGTGGGCTCGTCAGTTCAGGGATATGAGTGAGGTCGTGGGGCTGGCAAACCGACACTCGGGCTCCTCCGCATCCTCATGTGGTACCTGAACGGCGCAGCCACCCGGCGACCAACGATGCTACAGTGCATGTACCACCACTGTCTCTGGTCGATAGTCTGTAATGGGTACTGGCGTCGGGCTGTGGTGAAGCTGAGGTCAGACTGGCAGACGTAGTTGGCGCCCCACTGGTCGTCCGCCGATACACTGCGTTCGTGCCTCCATCTTCATCATCTCGAGATACACTTCCAGTGGCAGATTCTCTCCGACCAGCCCCTTGAGCGGCAGCTCCTTGAGGAGCTGCTCCCGGTACTCGACCACAAAACTCCGTGTGGCTGCTTGAAGCCGCAAACTGACGTAGCGCCCATGCCACTTCTGATCGATATAGTACGCCGTTCCATCGACTGACACGGTCCCGTTTGGTCGGATCTTCCTCACAAAGCGCTGTCCATCAAGCACCTCGACCCAGCGATCTGGATCCACCTGGCTGGGGAGGGACGGTCGCGCAGGCAAATTGGGAAAGGCGACACACGGCGGCCGATTGCCACAACTCAGTGCCTGATTTGGTCGCTCATAATTGTAGTGCTGACGGAAGCCGTCAGTCAGTCTTCGCACCATCTCTGCGTCGTGAGGCTGAAAGACCTTCAGGCATTCCTCAGAGAACGTGCGGTTGTAGCGTTCAACGAATCCATTGCGGTCGGGACGACGAGGCGGGCAGACTGTGACCTGGATGCCGAAGCAGTGCAGCATGCGCATCAGCGGCGAGGGAAAGTCACGCATCTGGCTGCCAACAAAACGCGGGTCGCGATCAAGCGTGATGGTTTCGGGTCGGCCCTGCTGGCGTAAGGTCTCGACGATGGCCTCCAGTGTCGTTTCGGCAGTGAAATCCTCGCGCACCTGAGCGTTGACAAGGATCGAGGTGCCGGTATCGACGGTATTGAGCACTTCGACGACATGTTGCTGTTTGCCGTCACTCTCAGGAGGAACGGTGGAGACATCCTTGAAGTCGAGTTGCCAGGAGGTCAGTGGCTCAGGACGCTCGACGGGAGTGTGGCGACGCTCGCTGGGGATGGCAATGCGGCCGTGTTGACGGAGGATCTGCCAGACGGTTCGGGTTGAGCGAGGCAGGCGCAGACCCAGTGCTTGGAGCTCAGGATCATGGGCGAGGAAATAGAGGATGGTTTTGGGACCAGGTATGCGCTGAAGATGAGCGGGCGGAGCATCGCGAATGGAAAGGATGTGCTCAACGACGATGGGCTCGAGGCGGGGAGGAGGCTGGATGCGGGCTCGCGAGCGAGCTGTGGAGCACATGGGCATCGTTCGGGAGGAGCGGTTCGGAGGCGTTTTCGCCATTTCTTGACCCAAGCGAGGGAGTGATGGGTCGCTGCAGCATAATCCTGAAGGGTCCAGGAGGGTTGAAGGTGGAGCAGCGAGCGGAGCAGGGTTCGGTCGGCCAGCCAGCAGTCTTCCATGGTGTCACCTCTGTTTCATGATCCTGGCGCGAAAACAATTGACAGGACCATCTCTACAGAGTCTACGATGTAGAAACCCGTGGGAGACGATGACAGAAAACAGTACAATCGGTGTAAATGGCCAGCCTCAAGTAATCATATACATAGCCGCCACCCGCGCGGCACGAATGAGGAACACCGATGGCTCAGAAAATAGACAAAACACCACCACCATATCTTCCATCGACCGAGCGTGTGCAGCAGGAACTCTCCACCGCCACCAGCATCGACGATTTCTTCGGCAAGGAAGGGATTTTTGCCAGGCTCTTCGCTGGTACTCTCGAACACATGATGGATGCTGAACTCACCGCCCAGCTTGGCTACGACCGCTACGCTGTCAGCGGACGCAATTCTGGAAACTCGCGCAATGGCAAACGCACGCGCAATCTGCGAACGTCGGCGGGTGACGTGACCATTGACGTGCCACGCGACCGCAACGGTGACTATCAGCCCGTACTGCTGGACAAATACCAGACCAGCACCAACGAACTCGAAGACAAGATCATCGCGCTTTACGCCAAAGGTGTCTCCACACGCGACATTCAGGACACCCTGCATGAGCTGTATGGTGTCGAGGTGTCCGCCCAAACCATCTCCACCATCACGGACAAGGTCTGGGGATTGGTCGAAGCCTGGCAGAACCGACCACTCGCTGCCGTCTATCCGATCATCTACTTGGATGCCATTCATCTCAAGATCCGGCGTGATGGTCGTGTGCTCACTACCGCCGTGTATATCGTGCTGGGTGTCGACGTGGATGGGCAGCGTGATGTGCTGGGGCATTGGGTCGGTGATGGTGCCGAAGGAGCGAACTTCTGGCTCTCGGTGGTGACGGACCTGCAAGCGCGCGGGGTCGAGGATATCTTTATCGCTTGTATTGACGGCTTGACCGGCTTCAAGGAGGCTATTCATGCGGTGTTTCCCCGGACGCAGATTCAGCGCTGTATCATCCACCAGGTGCGCCAGAGCTTGCAGTATGTATCGTGGAAAGACCGCAAGGCATTCGTGGCAGACCTGCGAACGATCTATCAAGCACCGACACGTGAAGCTGGGGAGGAACGATTCTTGAACTGGGCGAACGGTGGGGAGAGAAATATGTGGTCGCGGTACGGTCATGGGAGAGAAATTGGGAGGATTTGGCGACGATGTACGAGTACCCTGCCGAGATTCGTCGCCTGATCTATACGACAAACACGGTGGAGGGCTATAACCGACAGCTGCGCAAGGTGGTAAAGACGAAAGCAGCCCTCCCGAGTGAAGACGCCGCCCGAAAGCTGCTGTTTCTCGTGAACCGCGACATCACGAAGGATTGGACGGCCTCGATCTTCAATTGGGCGAAGATTCGCAATCAGTTGGCGATTCGGTTCGAGGGACGATTTCCGTTATAGATGAGGAAAGCCGTTTACACAGGTCACTGGCTCACCCTCATCTTCCGTGCTCATGGCAGCCGCCAGTACCCGAATCCGGAGCAGGTCAAAATTCCCTCGTCCGTACATCGCTCGCCGAATCTGCTTGAGTCTGGTTACATTCCCTTCCGCGATTCCGTTGCTGTAGGGCAATTCAACCGCCGCCCGCACATTGATCTCCTCACGCTGCAACCCTCCCGCGAACGTCACGAGTTCTCGAATACCGCTTTGCAGACACGCTTCCAGCCATGGTGCGAACTCCTCCCCTTGGCCGGTTCGTACCATCGCCAGGAATTGCTGCGCCAACCCCCATGCTGCAAACAGCTCACTGTCCTGCTTCAATGCTTGCAGCATCGCTTGCTTCTCTGCTCCAGTGTCGCTTCCTTCGCGAGCAACAACCAGGCAAGTGACTGAACCCCTGGCAGTTTTGGTTTGCCAGGGGAGGTCTTCGGCGCAGTGTCTGGTGCCACAAAGACTTCCACCTGCCGGTGGGCGGTCGTACCGCGTGTGGTCCTCCTGCTTCACGCGTCGCGTCGCAGCATCGTCCACTGCACCAGTGGTCGAACCGACCCTTGAAAGCCACGCTCGACCAATTCAGCATACAACTGCTTGTTTGTTCGGACTCCTTGATCCCAGCGCTCCTGGAGATATGCCACATACGGGTCCAAGATACTTGATTGGCGTGGCTTTGGACCACGCTCGGGAAATTGCTCACTTGCAATATACGTTCGCACCGTCTGTCGACTGATGTCGAGCTTCCGAGCAATTTGCAGTATCTTGAATCCTTGACGGTGCAGCCGTTTCACCTCAGCATAGCGAGCATAGCGCCGGGCTCGACCCTGCTGCTGACGAACTTGATCGTGTGTGCCACGACGAAGATCTCGATCGTAGATCGAAATGGGGGGCATCGTCTTCGTCTCGTTCTCATGGCCCGTCGATGCCGTCACGAGGCGTTGAAGCCGTGAGCGAAGACGATCGAGCATGCGAACGAGTGCCTCCTGAAGATTGCCAATGAGATGCCACCGATCCAGAACCTGAAGTGCGTGGGGCGCTCCGTCAGTCGCACCACGAGCATACTCGGTTGCTCGGTCACGTGTGATGATCTCGATGCCCGGATGCTCGCGCAACCAGGAGGCAGAGGGCCGTTGCACTGCGCTCAGGGAGGAGGTCCAAGGGTCGATGGTCCTCACCGTTGACCAGGATTGTTCCATATCTGCGTCCCTTGCGAAAGGCGAAATCGTCGACAGCCACGATGCGAGGGGTGGGTCGCTCAGGAATGGGAATGCGACGCGTGAGACGAAGCAAGGTCGTTGGACTGGCGGGCATGGCTTGGCGCCGACTCTGACGTGCGCCAGCCTCACCACCAAGGGCAAGGGCGAGATGTTGGAGGGTTCGAGACAGGCGCAGCGTGCGTTGGGCATGTGGCGCGAGCAGCTCAGGAAGGGGCTCGGAGAATGTTTGAGCAGAACAGGCCGGATTGAGACATCGCCAGCGCCGTACATGCACGAGCAAGCGAACGGTGGAACCAAGGATGGGCAGGTCATGCGGTTTTCGCGTGTAGTAGCTATGGACGCGGGCCGATATGGTCTGACAGCGCGGGCAGACCGCCGTCATCTGCGTCGCCTGTGCGGTCAGAATCGTTGTCTCAGGTTGAACGGACACATCAAGAATGGCGAGGCCAGGAAAGAGACGAGTCAAAGGATGCTCGAGATTGCATGGACGGGGTCACCAAATGCTTTCGATGAAAGCTTTAGTGTACCAAGCGAAGCGTAAGGGATGCTGAGCACGGAAGATGAGGGAGAGCCAGGTTACTTGACATTCTCGATGAGCACGGAAGCTGAGGGTGAGCCAGGTTGTTTGACATTCTCCCGCCGACACGATTACTCGTGGGCCTGCGCTTTCGTTCACAACCCCCGCAACGGCTTCTCTAGCCCACCGTTGCTGCCGCACCCAATCTTCGACTTGCCATTGCCTGGCCACGTTTAGCACGCGCCTAGCCCTTCGCGGCAACTCGTTGAATATGTTGATCGCCGATTATTTGCCATTCATTGCTTTGCCTATCTTCGACATCCGTGACCGCCGAGGCACCGATGTCCCCCATCCAAAGTGGCTTAGTTTCACTCCTGCATCTGCCGCCGCTGCCTTCGCCGACTAATACTGCTCCAAATCCGCGAACTCTGCCAGCAATTTCATCGCCGTGAGCGTCGCAATCCCCACGATCGAGGTCAGCAACTGCAGATCGGTTGCGAGGTCAGCGGACGCCTTCACATGCTCCTTCATCATCCGTTCTACCTCGTCCACTTGCGTTTGGATGCTCGCCAGTACGGCCTTGAGCGAAGCGACCACCAGTTCATCAGAAGTATCGCGCAAGCGATTTTCCTGCTGCAGACGTGTTTGCAGCAGGTCGTCACGGTGACGCACTAGGGCACGCAAGCGTCGCTGTGCTTGCGTGGGCGGCTGCCAAGCGGTGGGACAATGCTTGGCACAGAACGAGGCGATCACGGCACTGTCAAGTTTGTCGGTCTGTTGCGCTGCATCTCGGCTTGAGCATAGCCTTTGATGCGGGCAGGATTGACGACACTGACGGTGTAGGCTTGGGCGTAGAGGAAGGCAGCGATGGCTTCCCAATAGACGTTGGTTGGAGTTGACCCGGTTCCGTGGTTCATCGTCACTTTTGGTGATCGACGATCCGTCCATGCTTTTCGAGCGCGAAAACAACGCCGAATGTCTACTCATCTCCCCACCCTATGCTCAATTTCTAGCTTACGAGCGCCTGGTTCAGGGTTGGGAGTATCCCATTCACCAAAAGTGACGAAGAACCGATTCGGTGGACAGGCGATGATTTGTGAGAAAGGAAAGAACTATGCCACGATCACATCCACCCTATCCACCCGAATACCGCCAGCACATCATTGAAGTCGTCCGATCTGGTCGCACGCCAGCGGATTTGGCACGATAGTGTGAACCCACCGCTCAAGGTGTCGTTGGGGTATGCTGAGATAAGGAGGGCGAGCCATGAGCAGACGTGTAGAGAGGCTCATCTGGGTCAAGCTACCGACGGGTTATGCGGCTGTCGGCTCGTCCCTTGCGCGGACGAGAATCAGACCACCTCATAGCATCGATAGGCAGTCGCTGAGGGCACGAATAGGCAACCTGCTCTACTTGAGCATCCTTGCTGCATACACGGTTCGGTCCGAGTATGCATGCAACATCTCACCGTTTCCTCGCAAGCGGCTTCCAAGGAAAGTGCAAGCCGAGCCGTTTTCGTCTAACTATCGCGTTTCACGTGTATGCGAAGATTCCTCTATCTGTCTTTTCGGTGGCTCGACGATTCGATTGTTGAAGCAAGCGACACTCCTCACACGCGACCCAAACGACACGATACTCGGAGTGATGACTTATTGCACTGCGTTCCAAATGCTGGCGCACCCTGAGGAGACGTTTTCTGCGCTCCGCTAGTGCCTCAGTGACGGCCTCTTCGAATGTCATCGAGCGACCTCCTCCTTCGGCGAAAGCGATGGTCTCTGAGTTAAGCGCTTCACGAACGAAGGCCAGATCCCGTTCGTACGGCTTTTGCCAATCGGGCCAAGTCATAACGACTCCTGCCTGATCAGCGAGCGCGTTCGCGGCGCCAAACAGCCGTGCCGCACGTTCGGGCTGTCCTCGCCGTGCTATAGCCCCAGCCAGCCAACGTATACCGATGACGATTGTCCAGGCATCACGCAAGGTTCCCGCGAGCGCGACGCACTCACGAAGTAGCGATTCAGCCACCCCTTCATCTTCGCGCCAATCGCTACCAACGCTTGAACACCTAAAATCGTCGTCAAACTCACCCAGTCTTCTGCCCCACGCGCCACCGCCTCGGCTTCGGT
>CAWAJS010000024.1:0-17128 GCA_963782315.1 uncultured Chloroflexia bacterium | reverse complement strand
GAGACAGGCTCATCACCGAAGAGCCGCTTGAAGAGCCCAACCGCCTCCTCCAGCCGTTGGACCCGCATGGGCGGCGCATCGCATGGAATACCCGTTGAGGTGTAATCGTTGAGGTGCCATCCGCACCGATACCGAACTCGAGCCGTCCGTCTGAAAGCAGGTCGAGCGTTGCAGCTCTCATGCGCCAGCATCACCGGGTTACGGAAATCGTTGGCCAGCACGTCGTCCCCAACCGCAGCGTCGTCGTTGCATCAGCCGCCGCCATCAGCGCCAGCATCGGCGCGAGGTGGCCGAAAGCGATGTGATCGCCCGTCACGAGCGTGCTGTAGCCAATTGCCTCGACCTTGCGCGCGGCATCGGCCCACTCCTGGCGCGAATGAGCTCCTCCCAATGCAAAGCCGAAGCGAAACGGCCGTGGTGTCATCCTCATCTCCTTATCTCATTACCGGATTTCGTGACCTCTACTGGTACGAACCCAAGCGCCACGACGATGCGGGTGAAGGGTAGCCCGGCCGCCTCGTTGACCGCCACGACGAGTGCCTCATCATCTCCTCGAACAGACACAGGCAACGCTGTTCACCTGGGATGAACGTACCTATGAAGATAGTGGATGGACCTGCCCGGCCGACGGGCTTGCCGACAGGCCATCGTTGCGACCTGGTGCAGCACCGTTTCCAGGGCTTCTGAATTCATCCCCGCAGATCACGATCGACCAGATAGAGTGGCATAGGGACACCTCTGCTAATACCCTGACGGCTAAACCTTCAGTTTGCCGATACCACGCGGTAACGTGCTAGTCCGCTCCGGACACGATCAAGCGCGGCGTTCACCTTGTGCATTGGGAACAGTTCGATTTGGGGCGCACCGATGCTGCGCGGCGAAGTCCAGCATTTTGGCGATACCCGTTGGCGGGCCAATGATGCTTCCCGCGACCGTAATGTTTCCATAGATCAGCTGAAGGGCAGAGAACTGCACCGGGCTCTCGGGCACGCCAAGAATGCACAGTACGCCCCTTGGGCCGAAGTGCGCTCATTAACGCCGACCAGGGAAGATCATGTGGAGTCGTCACAAGATCAATGATCCAGTGGACTGGCCGCCGCAGCGACTGCCGCTTCGTCGGTCATATTGACAAAGGTCTGAGCGCCGAAGTCCGGGCCTCCTGCTCCTTGTCGGCCGAACTGGAAAACGCGGTGACATGGCAGCCAAAGGCAGCAGCGAATTGTAGTGCCAGGTGACCCAGTCCACCGATACTCACGATCCCACCCTGGAGTTGGCATGGACCCCGTATTCAAGCAGTGGGCTGAAAACGGTTATCCCGGCACAAAGCAGTGGGCCAGCATGAACCGACGCGATCGCCTCCGGGATTGGGATAGCGAAATGGCTATGGAGGCGGATGCGGTCGGCATAGCCACCTGGACGTCCGAGGCAGGTTGGTTGTGAGCTCGCACAGAGGTTCTCGTCACTACTCAGGCACCACTCACACTCCAGGCAGGAGCCTGATTGCCAACCAACTCCGACGCGCTGACCAACCTGAAGCGTGGTGACGGCGGAGCCACGTGCTGAGACAACGCCGGTGAGCTCTGACCGGGCACCAGAGGATAAATGCTGATCCCAACATCATTATCAATCAGGTGTAAGTCGGTATGGCAAATACCGCAGTGCGTAATCGCGATTTCAACGTCCCACGGGCCAAGTTCCAGCGGCTCGTAACTGAAAGCATCGAGCGGCTTGCCAGCTTCGTGAGCCGCATAGGCATGAACAGACGCTTGCGCCGTCATTTCCGGATGAACAATCTCCGAGCTAATCATAGTGACCTCCTTGAACCAAACGGCTTAGATGGATCTATTGCATCACACATCTGGCCGCAGGTATAGGTCATTAGTGATACAGCTATGTATCACTTGGTGTACAATCGAGCTATCCTCTCACACGGTTGGGGACCTCCACAGCGTAAGGAGGAACATGTGAACTCCGATCCCTCATTCGGGCGCTGGCTGAGCGCACGGCGACATCTGCTCGGGTTGACCCAGGATGAACTGGCGCGGCTGGTCAGTTGTTCTGTCGTGACCATCCGCAAAGTGGAAGCCGACGAGCGTCGTCCCTCACAGGAATTGCCGAACGTCTTGCCGACAGCCTACGCCTCGACGGAGACGGAACGTCAGGCTTTTCTTGCTTCTGCCCGCGGTCACCTCTTGCAGGTTGGAAGCGGAGCCGTTCAACAATCTCTGGCACCCGTGCCGCGACTACACCAACGGACGAACCTGCCCGTCCCGCTGACGCTGCTGATCGGCCGGTCGCAGGATGTCGCGGCGGTACGCAACCGGCTGTTGCAGGAACATGAGCGCCTGCTGACTCTCATTGGTCCACCTGGTATTGGCAAGACGCGGCTAAGCGTCGCGGTCGCATCTGTGGTTCGCGCCGATTTTGATGGTGGCGTCTTTTTCGTTGCTCTGGCGCCGATCAGTGATCCGGATCTTGTTCTATCGACCATCGCGCAGACGCTCGGTCTGGCGGAGCATGGTGCCCCACCTCTGCTGGAACGCTTGATGCGGGCGCTGAGCACACAACGTGTGCTGCTGGTTTTGGACAACTTTGAGCAGGTGGTGTCGGCAGCGCCGACAATTGTTGACCTCTTGAGCGCCTGCCCCACCCTTAAGGTGCTTACGACCAGCCGCGCCGCGCTTCTGGTACGTGGCGAGCGGCTCTATCCCGTGCCCCCCTTGCTCCTCCCCGACCTGGCGCGGCCTGCGCTGACGGCCGACCTGCTCGGCATCCCCTCCATCGCGCTCTTCATCGAGCGCGCCCGGGCGGTCCAGCCGGATCTTCAGCTTTCCGACGGTAGTGTGCGCGCCATAGCGATGATCTGTGCTCGTCTCGATGGGTTGCCGCTCGCGATCGAACTGGTTGCCGCTCGGGCGCGCCTGATTCCGCCCCAGGCCCTCCTGATGCGCCTCGACCGTCCGTTGACGCTATTAACGCAGGGCTCACGTGACCTGCCGTCGCGCCATCGCACGCTGCGGAGTGCCATTGCTTGGAGCTATGATCTGCTCGATCCACCGGAGCAGATGTTGTTTCGGAGCCTTGGGGTCTTCGTCGGCAGCTGGACACTGGAGGCTGCTGAGGCGGTGTGTGCCCCGATCCGCCCGTTGCCTTCTGCTGTCTGCGACGGACTGCAATTGCTCCTCGACAACAGCCTGCTGACACAGCAGGGAGACAGCAATGGGGAGCCGCGTTTCACAATGTTAGAAACGATTCGTGAGTATGCGCTCGATCAGGCATATCTGACGGGAGAAATCGACGAGGTTCGGCTCAGCCATGCTGCGTACTATGTCACACTGGTCGAGACGGTGCTACCCGAGCGGCTGCGCTTTCATACGGTCGCCCAGCAGGAGCTGCTGGAGCGAGAGTACGACAATATTCGAGCGGTCTTCACATACTTGCCACGCGTCAGTCAGGCGTCGCGTGAACTGCTGGCGTGCCTTATAGGCGCGTTGCAACCTTTCTGGAACGCCCGTGGCTATACGGGTGAGGCGCGGCGCTGGATCCCGGACGTGCTTGCGGTCGTCGACGGCAGCACACCATGTGCCGTCCGTCTGAAGGTTACGCATGCAATGACCTGGATGATGGCTCAGGCCGAGGACTGGGCGATGACTTCGACATATGCTCAGCAGTTTCTCGAATTAGCAATGGAGCTGACGGATGTTCGGGCAACCGGAGTGGCCATGCATTACCTCTCAGATGTGGCGATGCAAGCCGGACGCTATCGTGAGGCCGAAGCACTCCTTAGCGAAACGCGGGACCTTGCCCACGGCACTGACGAGCTTGTAGAGGTCTACGCCCTGAACCGGCTGGGAAAATTGGCGGAACGCGAGGGGGACTACGCAGCTGCCCGCAGATGGTTCGACGCCGCACTAGGGCTAAGCCGTACACTGGACATCCCGCTCTTCGCCGGGATGATGCTCACCAATCTGGGACACGTAGCCCGTCTCGTAGGTGACGATATGGAGGCGCTAACGTTGCACCGTGAGGGGATGCGTCTGACGTGGGAGCATGGATGGCAGCGCTCCATTCTGGATAGTCTGGAGGCCATTGCCGACCTCACCGCCGGACAGTGGGAGGCGGCACGGACGGTATCAACGATTAGTGCCGCGCATGGTCTACGCGGAAGGCTCGGGATGCCATATGCCGGGAGCGACGCTCCATTCCTGGCTGCTGCGAAGGCTCAGCTTGGCGAGGTCGCCTTCGCAGATGCATGGATGGAGGGACGCTCAATGTCAACTGAGCAGGCAGTGGCCGATGCGCTAGCATTCGCAGATCCGGGCGTGGCGGATGCCTTACCTACGAGCACCAGCCCCCAGTGATGGAGCGTATCGATGGATAAGATATCGACGCTACAGCAGATATCTCCAGCGGTGCTCACGAGTGTCGTGCGGCGAATCGTGCAAGAGGAGTCTGCTCACGTGGTCGACTGGAGCATCGTTCCGCTTACCGGCGGCTTCAGCGGGTCGCATGTTTACCATGTGACGGGAACAGCGGTCAGCCACTCGGGCCGCGAGTAGTAATGGAACAGGATCCTGAATAGGCGTCAGGAGCGGTGCTGTTTGCGTTGACGCCAGTTCCTGAGCTCTGCATCAGACGTCGTATCGGATTGCTCCGCATAGCGCAAGGTGGACTGCAAGTGCTTGTGGCCTAAGCGGCGCCGAATCGTATTGAGGCTCACGCCATCATTGATCAGTTCGGTGGCGTGAGTATGACGGATTTGATGCAGTGTACAGGGAATCCCGGCCGCACGACAGTAGCCTGCCCACCGCTCCTGGATACTCTGGTAGCGCAACGGTTGGCCGTCGCCGTTTTTCTCCGCACGGAACACGTACCCATGGTGATACCCTGTATGCCGGAGGTAGGTTCGCAGCCGGGCAACGAGGCGGGGATCATCCAAGAGAATCGTGCGGGTATGGCCTCCTTTCCCCCGCACCCGGAGATGTTCATCATCCCGTCGCAAATCCAGGTCTTCTACCTGGAGGCCGAGCGCCTCGCTGATTCGGACCCCCGTTTCAAGCAGTAATCGAAATAACAGGCCATCACGTTCTTGGGTTTTTGGAATGCTCGCTAGGATCGCTTCCACCTGCTCCCGCGCCAACCCATAGCGGCGAGGCGGATCGGGACGGACACGTGGGACCTGCAACATCGGATTTCGGTCCAGGTAGATGTTTGCCGTCGCCCACGCGCAGAAACTAGCTAGAGCAGCCTGTTTGCGGGCTCGGGAGGCTGGGGCGAGGTGTCGAAGCGTTGCGAGATACTGTGTCAGCACCATCGCGGTGAGATCACAAAGCGGCCCGTGATAAAAGGCCGCAAAATGGTGGAGATCGGTCGCATAGGTACGGATCGTCGCCGGAGCGCGATTAATAGCCTGCAACTCTCCAAGAAAGTGTGCAATCAGGTCTGTGAGGGGCAGCATGGGAGGCTCAACTGGCATCACCGATCCTCCAAACACACGATTCCTGTGAGAATCATAGCATACGACGTAATGACGACCTTCATCCCATCACGTATAATCGGCGTTTCGCCCACTGATTCCTGTAGGAATCATAGTTCCCACAGGAATCAGTGTCTCGGAGTAGGAGCTGCTTCATGCCGGTTGATTTCCTCACCGACGCGCAACGCCAGCAGTATGGCCACTATGTTGGAGAGCCGACCGCCGAGCAACTTGCCCGGTTCTTCTACTTGGATGATCGAGATCGTCAGTTCATTGCCCAGGCACGAACTGCCGTCACTCAACTCGGCTTGGCCCTCCAGCTCTGTACCGTTCGCTTTCTCGGGACCTTTTTGGCCGATCCGACAGCGGTGCCAATGAGCGTTCTGATCCTGCTTGCGCAGCAACTCGGGACTCCACAACTGACGGACATTGCGTCCTATCGCACGAGCCCTGTTCGCTGGCACCATACTGCCCTGATTCGACAACACTATGGGTATCATGAGTTTACAGCCCAACCAGGCCATTTTCGCTTCGTCCGGTGGTTGCTGGATCAAGCCTGGTATCGGCAAGAACGGCCCAGTCTGCTCTTTGACCGCGCGACGGCCTGGTTGCTGCAGCACACCATCCTTCTCCCTGGGGCGACGATCCTGGAACGGTTCATTGCCCAGGTCCGTGATCGAGCCGATCAACGGCTTTGGCGGTTGCTGGCTCAGCATGTCACGCCTTCACAACAGGTGCTGCTTACTCAGTTGCTCCAGGTCCCAGAAGGGGAACGGCACACGCTCTTGGAGCAACTCCGTCGTGCACCCATCCACCAGAGTGGTCACGGGTTGTTGCATGCCCTGCAGCGGTTACAGACGATCCGCACGCTGCAGATCGCTCCTGTCGACGTAACGGCCATCCCTAGCCATCGTATCCAGGCCCTTTTTCGGTTCGCAACGACCGCCCGAGCTCAAACCATCGAGCGTCTGGCCGAGGAGCGACGAACAGCCACGTTGCTGGCCTTTCTGAGTATGCTCGAAGCCACGGCGCAGGATGATGCCCTCGACCTCCTGATCTGGTTGCTCACCGATGTCTTTGCACAGGCGACTCGCGCCGGTGTCCGGACTCGGATTCGCACCATCAAAGATCTGGATGCAGCCGCCTTCCTTTTGGCAACGGTGGGATGTGTGGTCCTGGACCCCACGATTGCTGCCGCTGAGATCCGTGACCTGGTGCTTGCCGCCGTTCCACCCGCTGACTTGACCCACGCTATTGAGCAGGTTGCTGAACTAACGCGTCCCCCTGACGATCTCTACTACGCGGAACTGGAGGCGCAGTATGGACGCATTGGACGCGTCCGACCGCATCTTCTGCGGACACTCGACTTCGCGGGGCTTCCTGGTGGACAAGCAGTGCTCGAAGCCTATCGCTTTCTCCAACAGATCGAGCCAAAGTCTCGACCCGATCTCACGCACGCACCGCGTGCAGTGGTCAACCGGATGTGGCGGCCATATGTTGGGCAGGGTACGAGCGTGGATCGGGCTGCCTATACCTATTGTGTGCTGGATCGGCTTACTGAAGCGTTGCGCCGACGCGACGTGTTTACAACCCCCAGCTTGCGCTACGCCGACCCTCGTCGTGGCATGATCGACGATGCTGCCTGGCCCCATCTGCGGCCGCAGGTCTGCCGGATGTTGAACCGCCATGCGGACCCTGCCGTTGACCTGGCTGCGCTAGCCACCCAGCTTGATACGAATTACCGCTCGACAGCGGCGCATCTGCCGACGAATGGAGCCGTCACGATCACGATGGTTGACGACCGGCCCGACCTCAGCCTCACCCCACTCGAGAAACTCATGGAACCCTCGAGCCTCATAGCGCTCCGTGCGGCCTGTGATCATCTCTTGCCACAGGCCGAACTGCCCCAGGTCTTGCTGGATATTCACGCCCTCACGAAGTTTGCGGATAGCTTTACACACTTGACCGATGTCCAGGCACGGGTTGAGGATTTGCCTCGGAGCATTTGTGCGATATTGGTGGCACAGGCGTGTAATGTCGGCTTAGGCCCGGTCACGCATCCGGAGATTCCCGCGTTACAGCATGACCGACTGGAATGGGTCGCTCAAAATTATCTCCGGCCGGAAACCCTGGCCCGAGCGAATGCCTGTTTAGTCGATGCCCAACGCCAAATTGATCTCGTGCAGGCCTGGGGCAGCGGCGAAGTGGCGTCCGTCGATGGCGTCCGCTTTGTCGTACCGATCAGCACCATTCAGGCAGCCACGAATCCAAAATATTTTCACCGCGAACGGGGTGTGACCTATCTGAATTTGACCTCGGACCAATATACTGAACTCAACGGCATGGTCGTGACCGGCACCTTACGCGACTCGTTGAACCTCGTCAGTCTGCTCTTGGGCCAACAGACCAACTTGCAACCGACAGAGATCATGACCGATATGGGCTCGTATGCAGACCATATTTTTGGCTTGCTTTGGCTGCTCGGCTATCAGTTTAGCCCACGGATTACCGACGCTGGCGGTGCCCGCTTTTGGCGGATCGATCGCACCGCCGATTACGGTGCCTTAAATGACCTGGCACGGCATCCGATCAATCTGGGTCTCATTACCGAGCAATGGGATGAACTCTTGCGCCTGGCAGGGTCGCTCACGCTGGGTGTCTTTCATGTAGAGTCACTCATGCGCACCCTTCAACGAGGGGATCAGCCCACCCGGCTTGCCCGGGCATTGGCCGAATTAGGACGCATCATTAAAACCCTCTATCTTCTCGCGTTTATTGACGACGATCACTACCGTCGGCGTATTTTGATCCAATTGAATCGTGGCGAAGGCCGGAATCGGTTAGCACGGGCAGTGTTTCATGGGCAACGGGGCGAACTGCGCCAGCGGTACCGGGAGGGGCAAGAAGATCAATTGGGGGCGTTAGGACTGGTCGTCAATATGATCGTCTTGTGGAATACGCTCTATCTCGACCAGGCGATCAAGCACCTCCGCACACAGGGTTATGACGTCCAAGATACGGATGTCGCCCGACTCTCTCCTGTGCGGTATGCCCATCTCTCCCTGGTTGGCCGGTACACGTTTGAGTGGGACGCCCATGGCGCCGACGGCATCTTTCGACCATTGCGGATATCCTGACAGCGAGGAGAGAGCTGTTGCACACAGGGCAGACACTCACGGGAACTGGATGGCTATTCAGGATCCTGTTCCATTGCTACTCGCGGCCCCACTCTAAGGCAGTTTCTTGGGCAGTCGTGCTGAAGGTGCTGCGCGCCGATCCTCTGCATGGCGATCCTGCCGACTGGGCCTACTGTACTGTTTACGCTCCTCGTGACCTCCTGATTTTCCACGTTCGTAGCTCTGCTGCTTTGGCCGCTGTCAAGTCTTTCTACACCAGACGAAGCTGCTGCCCCACCGGACGTCCTGCGACAAGATTCGTCCGCGCCTCACGGGTCATGCACTCCAGATAGACTTCCCAAGGCAATCGCTCTCCAAACAGTCCTTTGAGCGGCACGCTCTTGATCGTCTGCTCCCGATACTCCACCGCGAACGTTCGCTCCTGCGCATCCAGGCGGAGGCTGACATGCTTGCCCGCCGATGCCTGATCAATGTAATAGCTCACGCCATCGACCTGCACACTCCCGTTTGAGCGCACTTTGCGAACATACCGCCGACCGTCTAAAACCGTCACCCACCGGTCCGGGTCGACGCTCGCTGGGAGGCGTGGGAGCGGCACAGGCTCAGCAAAGGCCACACAAGGTGGTCGATTCCCACAACTGAGCGCTTGATTGGGCCGTTCATGGTTGTAGTGCTGGCGAAATCGGTCGGTTACGATTTGAACTGCTTCAAGATCAGGGGGTGCAAAGCGCCGGAGACACTCATACTCGAACGTTCGATTCAAGCGCTCAACGAACGCGTTCTTGTCTGGACGTCGCGGTGGGCAGACAACCACCTCCACACCCAGACAATGAAGCAGTCGCACCAGAGGCGCTGGAAAGTCGCGACCTTGCGGACTGCCGACAAAGCGTGGATCACGATCGAGGGTGATGGAATGTGGCAGCCCATGGGAGCGAAAGGTATCAACAACAGCTTGGAGCGTGGTCTCGGCGGTGAAATCGGCACGAGGCATCGCATTGACAAGGATTGAACTGCCGATATCGACGATGTTGAGCACTTCGACCACGTGCTGACGCTTGCCCTCAGGATCGGCAGGCACGCTCGAGACGTCTTTGAAATCGAGTTGCCAGGCGGTCATAGGAGCAGGACGCTCGACCGGAGTACGGCGATGCTCGCCTGGAATGGCGATGCGACCGTGTTGGCGGAGAATCTGCCAAACCGTGCGGGTGGAGCGTGGGAAACGAAGACGCTGGGCGAGGAGGTCGGGGTCACGTGCCAGGTAATAGAGGATGGTCTTGGGGCCGGGTGTTCGTTGGAGGTTGCCGGGAGGGTGGTCACGGATGTCGAGGATGCGGTCAATGACGAGGTGGTCGAAGGGAAGCGGAGGATGCTTGCGATGGCGTGGCAAGCTCAGAAGGATCGCATCATCGTCAGGCCGTGCAGTGCGGAGACGCTTTCGCCACTTCTTGACCCATCCTTGTGAGCGACCGATAGCCTCTGCAAAATCGCGCACGAACCATTCGGGGTGGGTCCGCAGCAACGTGCGCAAGGTGGTGCGATCAGCAAGCCACTGTGCTTCCATGGTGACCTCCGAGTTGAAGAGAAGGACATCAACCTGGAGTTTACACGCATGAGCGCGCAATGGATACGAACCAATGAAATCAGAGGGTCACGAGGAGCGTAAACAGTACACCTACTGGCGGCGTGAGGCACTGCTCTATACCTCCGGCCTCCTGGACGACCTTCCAGGTGGCCTGCGTGCACCCCGGTGTTACCTTGTCGAAGAAGAGTCAAGCGGTAGCATCCGCCTGTGGCTGGAAGCGCTTGACGCACTAGCCGTCTCGCGATGGTCCTCGGCCGTATATGCGATGACCGCACGGACCCTTGGTCGGTTCAATGGCGCGTACTTGGTCGGACGGCCAATCCCATCCATGCCATGGCTGGCCCTGTCGTGGCTGCGTGTCCATGTGGAAGCGCGAGCGACGGCGGTCGCTCTGCTTGCCGCACAGCGTGACCATGCACTTGTTCGCTTGGTCTGGCCGGCGGCGAATATCACTGGGGTGCTCCGCCTCTGGGAGGAGCGGGAGGTGCTGCTCGCGGCGCTCGACCGCTTGCCACAGACATTTGTCCATCGTGATGCGGCCCTGCGCAACCTCATGGTTCACCCGCGAGACGCGGAGACCGTCGTGACGGCGATCGATTGGGGACTCTGCAGGTCCAGGGGTGGTTGGCGAACATGCCGGCTCGCTCCTGCTCGGGCAGTTGACCCCTGGGGACGGCGTAGCGGCAACAATAGATGAGTTGGATCGAACAATCTTTGACGCGTATCTCGATGGCCTGAACTTGGCAGGCTGGCAGGGGGAGGCGCAACTCACCCGCCTTGGCTACACGGCGTCGGTAGCACTCCATGCGGTGCCTCGGCTTCGTCGCCAACAATGTGCCTGCATTGGTGCAGATGACGCACGAGCAACTAGAGGCGAGCTGCCGGGCGGGAGCATGGATTGTCGCACGAAGAGATGGCGGAGCTCACCGCAACGCGGATCGCCGTCGCGTTGGGCCTGGCGGATGAAGCGCGCCAGGTTACGCATCAGCTTCGGTGAGGCATCCTGTCATCAAGACGCCGTGGATCAATGGTGCGAGGTCTACTGCGTGAAGGTAGTGGCAAAAGTTAACTGTGGATGCCGGCCTCGTCCCCGAAGGCTACTTCGTCACAGACAATCGCGACGACAAACGTCAATCAACGTACAACCGTGCTTCCTGAGCTGACAAACATTTTCATCCGCTTCCGTCTTCTCGAGGGATTCGGGCAGATTGGTTGCACTATTGGCCAAACTCGCTGAAAAGCAGGTCAGACACTACAGCAACACGTCGTTCCTTCGCAGTTGCGTGAAAACCCGTTAGTTAGGCGCAGAACCACCGAAGTTTCCTGCTTCAAGCATTTAAGAAATGGACAAAGCTGAGGTTAAACCCATAGTCCATCCTGACGTCGCAGGATCGATATCCATATCGAAAAGTCTGCTCGCAGCCGTCAGTGTATGATAGCGATCAACGCTGACATATATGCCGACGGCTGCTCAACCCCGTATGGTGCGGAAATGCCATCCAAGGCATTGGAAAGATACCTTGGCTACGCTCCACAGCGTCAGAGACGATCTATTGATTCACGATAACTCGTGGTTTGGATGCTGGTGGCATGATCATGATGATCGGCGAGTTACGTATGACATGTTGCTCGTATGTACGCTCCTTGTGTAGTATGGATCACGTTGGTATCCCCGAGCAAATGTAGCATCCATAAAGGAGTGACCAGTTGGTACAGCATGAAGGAACGGTTGTTCATCCACGTGATGCCCTCGCAAACATGGGTATCCAACCGTCACGCATACGGTGTATTACACATCGTCGTAATACGCATTGGCTCGTCGATACACCAGAGCGCCGTCTTGTGTTGCGCCGGTATGCATCGGATCGTACGCCCGGGGACGTCGCCTATGAAATACAACTGTTAGACTACCTCCAGAAGCGAGGCTGGCCAATTCCAACACTTGTTGCTCCGACCATCGAAGTAATGAACACGAGCTGGTGCGCATTCGAGTATATGCCGGGTCGTGCTCCTGCACCACGTTCATCCAATGGCGTGCGGGCTGAGCAGCGTCGGCGAGGTCAATTGCTTGCACTGCTTCCTGCAGACATGCGTGACATGGCATCCGTTGGGCAGCGGGAAAGTTGGCGTCGAGCGGACGAGGGCCTGTTCGATCGGACGGGAAGGATGCCTGCCGATGACGTTCTTGCTCAGTACGAACGTCGTTCACCGGAGGATGGGCGTATTCTCCGCATGTATGATGAACAGATGCAGGAACGACTTCGCGAGTTATTGCCGTATGCCCCTGTGCCGGTCGTTGTCCATGGCGACTTCACGCCTTGGAACATCCGCTTTATAGGGGGACACCTTTCCGCAATTCTTGATTTCGATGCCGCTCACCTCGATCTTCGGGTCGCGGACTTCGCCCTGACATGGCGTGGTCAATATCATGATGTCGTGTATGGCTACGAGGATGTGTCGCCACTGGAGGATATCGAGAAAGCACTGATTGTCCCGATCTTCTGGGCCTGGATTATCGGGTCGTCTATTGCAGGTATGGAGACAGGCGAGGACAGAAACGATTGGGCAGTGAAACAGTTGTTGCGCACGGAACAGGCCAGAATTGAGCGGCTCACTTGGATCGAACTCGCTTCCTCTATGTCGGCAACTTCATGAACGATCATCAGACGCTATCGTGATTTACCGAAGTTAGAGTAATCGATATAAGAAATGAAACGTGCCCTCTAGGGGTCCGTTGGGTGGTGCTGGTGTCGAGTATACTGCGTCGTGACTCATTGAAGTAACGGGAACGACATGCAGTGCGATCGATGTGGCACGGAGGAATGTACCAATGCGGGACGGGCTCATCAGGCACGCCAACTCTAGCGGTGTGGTATATGCGGACGACGCCTCACGACGCGCTCCACCTCTGCATTTAACGCCGAGAATTTTCCCGACGACATTATTGCCCTTGCCGTCCGCTCCTCCCTGCGCTACCGTTTGCCCTACGCCGAACTCGCCGAACTCTTGGCTGAACGTGGCATCCATGTTGCTCAGTCCACCATCTCCGACTGGGTCCAGCACTTCAATCCGCTCTATCAGAAAGCTGCACGCTCACATCGTCATCGTGTCGGGCCTCCCAATCCTGAAACATATCACATTGGTTCTTCGTCGTCGCGTGAATCGCGGCAGTTAGTCGAAGAACGGACCATTTCCTCCCACCTTAGCCACAAAGGGAGTAGGAAACCCTAGCAAAAATATTTATCTTATGTCAATACATAATACTATGTTGAGTGCTTCTCAGTTATGGAGAGCATACCACCGCCAAGCAATTCAAAGAATCGACCGTGATGAACTCTTCTTGTTTTGAGTACAATCACCGTTGGCGCGAACGCATGTCACGATGCGTCCCCGATTGGATAGCATGCGCCTCACAGTTCCTGCATAGATTTCGTTGGAACACGTTGTAGGTCAATTCCCTTAAACGAATACGCCCTCCTGGTCATGGAGCTTTTTGTTCCATGACCAGGAGGGCGTATGCTACCACCGTCACCAGAGTGTGTTCGGACGAACGCTCTGGCGATGGCACACCTTACACATCGCAGTACTGCGCAACCATACAGCCTGCGCAACGGTCGGCATAGCCGTTCAGCAACCCTTTGACCGGGATGAAGATGTTGGCCTCGATCAAGACGCGTGTTTGCTCCGCCTGCTCGACCAATAGGCGCGGCTGCGTACCAACGAGGTCGGTAGCATCGGCCCACACCGATTCCACATAATCGACAGGTACATCTGTCTTATCATGACGTTCACGCCAGCCGGAACGATGCCCGCCTGATACAGCGTGATCAGATACACGTTGAGTTCGGCATCATCGCGAACGGCCTCCGCAGATTAGATCGTACAGCTGGTTTTATAGGGGTTCCACGCCCAAACCGCCGGTTTTTTTGACACGCTCGCTTCGGGTACTGCATACGGCCAAGCGGCGGGCATCGGCTCCCACCTGCCAATGTATGACGCCGCTCGTGTGTTTTGTGCTGGACGCGCTGCTTCACGGTGACCAGTCGCGGGGTGTCGGAAAACAAGTGTTTGGCGACAGGCGAGTGGCGCTCGCCGATCAGGTCGCCGTCGTCCACGGGAATGTATGCGGAAAACCCTGCCGCTTTGATGTATCATACGTCAATACTGCTTCAGGGGTTTTCCGTACATGCTCATCGGCCCCATGCGCGTCTCGACCGCCAATGATCGCCAATCCACCGACCTGCAGCGTGACGCGCTTGTGGCGGCCGGTGTCGATGCGCGCCACATATTTCGCGCATCAAAAAACCAGCAGTTTGGGCGTGGAACCCCTTTCTCCACTTCTGTACTCGTCATTATATTTGCCCACCCTCCTGCAAAAACACCGTTACGTCAAAACATAAGATTGACAGTCACCATAATCGATGCTAGAGTGTGTGAAACCGGTTACGTAACCGGTTTCACACACTCTAGCACGTGCTGGAGCCCAATGAATTCAGATAAACGCCCGACAATCAGCGATGTCGCCTCGCTTTTTGCTGGTGTATTTAAAGCGACGGTTTCGCGCGTCATGAATGACGTTGATTTTGTCGAAGACGATACCAAACAGCGCGTACTACAAGCGGTTGGACAGTTAGGCTACCGTCCGAACAACGCGGCCCGAAGCCTGACGACGAAACGCACAAGAACAATCGGCATGATCATTTCGGATGCGTCGAATCTCTTTTTCGGGGATATGTTACGTGGAGTTGAAGATATCCTTCAACCGCGGAACTATGGTCTACTCGTATGTAATACCGACGAGGTGTTGGAACTAGAGTCACACTACTTTGACTTACTTCTGCGTCATCAGGTCGAAGGGATTATCGCAGCGGCGACGAGTCGACTATGGGATGTATTGGACAAGGCCAAGATGCAGCACACGCCTGTCATCTACGTCGACCGTGTTTTCGAAGGACTGGAGCGTCCGTATGTAGGCGCGGACAACGCCGGAGGTGCCTACATAGGAGCTTGCCATCTGATCGACCGTGGGTATCGTGAGATCGCGATACTTGCAGGATTTCAACGCCTGTCGACGATGCGGGAGCGATTGGCTGGTTTTCAGAAGGCATTAGCTGATCATCAACTTCAATTGCCCGCCGAGTGGATTGTTCACAGTCCGCTGACGATAGATGCGGCACGCGAAGCAACCATGGGGCTCCTCACGTCGCCTAACCGTCCACGTGCGCTGTTTATCAACAACAATTTGCTCAGTTTGGGTGCACTTCTCGCAATTAAACAGAGTGGGCTACGCTGTCCACAAGATATTGCCGTGCTTGGTTTCGATGATCACCCATGGGCGGCTGTCGCCGACCCGCCACTTACGGTGGTGCGACAACCTGCCCGTGAACTTGGCAGGGTTGCCGCTGCAGCGCTTTGCTCCCTTATTGACGGGGACCAATTGGTCGAAGATCACGTCACATTAGGATGTGATTAATCATTCGCGAGTCATGTTAGCCATAGCTGTTCTGACATTCTGCTGATCACATAACCAGATCATCATAGGGAACAAGCACTGATGAGCAACGTCTTACCTGGAATTTCGCTACATATCGCGCCGGACGGCGATGATGACGGCCCTGGAACACGTGACAAACCCTTTGCGACACTTGAGCGGGCTCGTCAAGCGGCCCGGGAACGAACATCTGCTCCCGCAGCCCCGATTACAGTAGTTCTTCGCGGTGGAACCTATTATCTAACAGAACCCCTCGTACTTACGTCGCAAATGCCGGACATCCGACGCCCCAATGACCTACACAGCCAGCGAAGGCGAACGTGTGACACTCAGTGGCGCGCGGAAGCTCGCGTGTTCGTGGCGATCCCTACCGCGACGGAATATATGTCTGCGTGCTGCCAGAGGTTACCACTGGTGATCTCGATTTTAGTCAACTCTTTGTCAATGGCAAGCGTCGAGATTGAGCGCGCTACCCAAACTATGATGGTCCGATCTTCAGAATTAGCCCGGATATATTACCGCTGCGGCCGCGCTTGCTGCTGATGCGACGGACCCATGCCCGGGGCCGGACGACGATATGACGTTCAGTAGTGACGCGCCGCGTGGTGTCGTGTTTGATCCTCGCACCTGGACGAACCGCCGGACTGGGCCAAACCAAGCGAAGCTGTTATTCACATCTATCAAGCCTATGGTTGGGGCAATCTCCAGTGGCGGCTCAAGCATATCGAGCGCGATACCACGACGCTATGGTTCGGTCAGGGTGGTCACCAGATGGGGGCAGAGCTGGTCGCCTGATCCATGCGCGGTTGATCATCGCTCACACTTTTATGTGGAGAATATGTCTTTGAGGAGCTCGACGCGCCAGGCGAATGGTACCTCGATAAGGAGCATGGTTTGCTCTATTTTCTGCCACCTACCGACATCGATCTCAAAATGGCATGCGTCGAGGTACCGATGCTCGAACATCTTATTTGAGGTTCAAGGCACACAACATCGCCCGGTCAAACATATCCACATTCACGGTCTTCGGTTTGCGCATACAGTTTCAACGTTTCTGCATCCCTACGAAGTTCCATCGTTGAGCGACTGGTCCATCCACCGGGGCGGCTCAGTCCTGATGGAGGGAACGCGCGACTGCAGTATACGAGCCTGTTGGTTCGATGCGATTGGCGGCAACGCGATATTTGTCAGCAAGTACAATCGACAAGCAACCATCGAGGGGTGTACCTTCACGGAGACTGGCGATAGCGCGATATGCTTTGTCGGCTCGTTGGATGCCACCGTCGGGACGCAACAAGCATTCCCATATGAATGCCGAGCAGCAAATAATCTGATCCATGACTGTGGGGTCTTTGGGAAACGAATCGCGGGCGTTTATATTTCACGGGCAAAACGTATCACCGTCGCGCACAATCACATCTATCAAATGCCACGGGCGGGCA
>CAWAJS010000023.1:0-542757 GCA_963782315.1 uncultured Chloroflexia bacterium | reverse complement strand
TTTGATGCTGCCGTCAGGCTGCTGGTACGTTTCCATGATCGCGATCATGATGCGTGGCAGGGCCAGGCCCGACCCGTTGAGCGTATGGACGTACTCGGGCTTCGCTCCTGGCTCCGGCCGGTAGCGAATCTGGGCGCGGCGTGCCTGGAAGTCCTTGAAGTTCGAGCACGACGACACTTCCAGCCAGCCGCCGACGGGTGCCCAGACGTCGATGTCGTACTTGATCGACGCCGTGAACGATAGGTCGCCGGTACACATCTGCAAGATGCGATAGCGCAACCCGAGGTTACGGCACACGTCCTCGGCGTTGTCGAGCATGCTCAACAGGGCAGCGTTCGATTCCTCGGGCCGCACGAACTTGACCATCTCGACTTTATCGAACTGGTGTCCACGCTTGATGCCACGCACGTCACGTCCCGCCGACATGCGTTCCCGCCGCCAGCAGGGCGTGTAGGCGACATGCTTGATCGGCAACTCCGCGCCATCCAGGATTTCGTCGCGATATAAGTTCGTGACCGGCACCTCGGCGGTGGGCACCATCCAGAAGTCATCCTCGACATCGTGGTACACCGTATCGCGGAACTTCGGCAGGTTGCCCGTGCCGACCAGACACGCTTCCTTGACCACGAACGGTGGGTAGATTTCGGTATAGCCGTGTTCCTGGGTATGCAGATCGAGCATGTAAGGCGATCAAGGCACGTTGCAACCGTGCCCCTGCGCCCTTGAGCACATAGAAGCGTGCGCCGCTGATCTTGATGCCACGCTCGAAGTCGATGATGTCCAGGTCGGTGCCAAGCTCCCAGTGTGGCTTAAGCGCATAGTCGTACTGCGGCTCCGCGCCTTCCACACGCACTTCGATGTTCTCGCTGTCGTCCACACCGAAGGGCACGGCTAGGATCGGGCAGGTTCGGCACATGCAGCATCAAGCGTTCGAGGTCGCTCACGACTTCGGCTTCGGCGCGGTCCAGTTCGGTGATCCGGTCGCCGACCGTCCGCATCTCGGCGATGCGTGCATCACGCTCGGTCTTGTCAGCCATCTTGCCGATCACTTTCGAAACGGTGTTGCGCTCCGCCTTCAACCGCTCGACCTCGGTCAATAGACGGCGGCGTTCCTCGTCGGCGCGCACGATCTGATCGACGATACCGGGGTCTTCTCCAAGTTTCCGCAATCCTTCACGTACATCGTCGGGCTGTTCGCGGAATAAACGAATATCCAACATGGCACACCACCTTTACAATTCTTCAACGTCCCACGAAACCATCACACCGTTCTCGTAGGGCATCACACCATGAAACGTCCGTCCGGCACGGTCGAACACCATCGGCAGGAACAAGCGGTCGCTTTCCCACATCGGCAACTCCGGTAGACGCTCGACATCGACCCATTCGAGCGAACCTTCATGGTTGCCTTCGTGCGCGTTGCCTTCCCAGGCATCGATCCGAAAGATAAAGCCGAACCAGTCCTCACCACGCTTACCAAATCCGGGCCAGGAGATCGTGCCGCGTAGTGTCATCTCCCGCACCGCCAGCCCACATTCCTCGAATATCTCGCGGCGCATGCCCGCCGCGACCGACTCACTCGCATCGACTTTGCCACCCAGGCCGTTGTATTTGCCGTAGTGCATGTCGTCATGCCGCTTGTTACGATGGATCAGCAGCACCTGCCGCTGATCGGGCGACATCACGTACCCAAGCGTCGCCAGAATCGGTTGAAATGCCATGCTCACCACCGTCCATACAAGCCGCGCTCGCCCGCCAGATATTCCTCGATACGGTGCTGTGTCGAACGATTCATCAGTGGCGGCAGTGATCGTATAGGAAAGAAACGCGGATTCCGCGATTTCGATGTTCAGTTCGAGCGGCTGTTGCGTGACAGGATGCCCATAGAAGATCGTTACGTGATCACTTTTCCACTCGCTGAAATTGGAATACACGCCCAGCAGTCCATCGACCTCGGCGGTGCATCCTGTTTCTTCAAAGGTTTCGCGCTTCGCCCCCACGGACAATTCCTCGCCACGCTTGACGGCACCACCGGGCAGGTGCCATGCGGGATGTCCATGAGAACGCACCAGCAGCACCTGGTCGTTCTGCGTGACGATCATCCGCACGCCGAGCGTCAGGGGGCGCGTGATTCCCCACCCCGCCAGCCGCACGAGGTAGATCGTGCGTAAGACCCTTGGTAGCATTCGTTCGATTCGTGTTCGTAGCATACGATTCCCCTCACGCCGACCGCAAACAAAACGCCCCTCGTCCTATGGGAAGGACGAGGGGCGTGAAAAGCCTTCGTGGTACCACCTTCGTTCGTGGCGCAAGCGCACCACCTTAGAACGCTCGTTAACGGGAGCGACGCGGGGCTTGTTCTGCGTACTGGACGCTGTTCCTAGCCCGACTCCAGGGCGGATTCAGTCGTGCGTGCCTGTCGCGTTTCCACTATCCGCGACTCGCTGCGAGGACGCTGGCGACGTACTAATCCCTTTCGCCGTCGATGCTGGAATCATAGCAGGGCGGTCGCTGGGATGTCAAGGACGGCGACGAACGACCTATGGCGGTATGAAGCCGTACTTATTTCGTTCGTACCAGCGAGCAACACAAACAGTTTTTGGAGCATCAACACGTTCATTTCTCATCCTCCGATGGTCGTTTGGCGTTGGTCGTTCGCCGGGTATGCTACAATGCGCGGCGATGGAAACGAGTGTTCAAGATGTGCTGGAATGGGTGAGTCATAGCGAGGCGCAAACGATCGCGTTTGGGCAGCATCTCGGTATGCACCTCGAAGCGGGTGATGTGCTGTTGCTGCTCGGCTCGTTTGGCATGGGCAAAACGCATCTCACCAAGGGGATCGCCGCCGGGCTCGGTGCCGACCCGAATGATGTAAACAGTCCGTCGTTCGTGCTAATCAACGAATATGCCGCCGATGCGACCCATAAGCGGATGCCGATCTACCACGTCGATTTGTATCGCATCGAAACGCCACAAGCGTTGTATAGCGTCGGGCTGGAACAATGTCTGGATGGTGACGGTGTATGCATCATCGAGTGGGCAGAACGGGCGACCGACTTGGCTGCCACCCGACCAGATCATCGTCGAGTTCACGGAACAAGGTCCGAACATGCGCCAGTCTCCACGTTTCCGCGCAAGGCACACGCCCTACGCGCAGTCGTCGCTCGCTTACGGCAGGAACTTGCACGGCTCGACACCGCGCACGAGGTTCCCGCCACTACATCAATCACGAATAACATGCTACTGGCTATCGACACCTCAAACGAATGGAGCTGGCGTTGCCTTCTGGGATTCCAACGGCCTACGCGCAGAAGCCACCTGGATTCTGGCCGGCAACATACGGAACAGATTCCGGCACAGATCGATCTGCTTGGCTCGCCATATCGGCATCGTCAGTCCGATCTTGACGTGATAGCCATCGCGACCGGACCTGGCAGTTGGGCGGGCTGCGGTCAGGCATTGAGTCTCGCCAAAGCGATTGCCATTGGACGTAACCTGCCTCTGATCGGCATTCCTTCGCTGGATGCACTGGCACAATCGCAGCATGGGCGTGTAGGCGTCGTGGTAGCGTCGTAAGTTTAGGACGCGATAGGTTCGCAGCAGCGCGATACGATGATACGCCGGACGGACGGATTCGCCAGGGTGAGATCGAGGCATACTCACTCGCCGAACTTGGCGAACTTGCCCTCAGTGCGATCGTGGTCGGCGATATCCCTCCATCGTTGGACGACTTGACCTACGCGGTGTCGCGTCCGCCGACCGCCAGCGTCGTGCCGCGTATCTTGCTGAACAAGCATGGACACGACACATGCACCATGAGTTATGATGATCTCGTGGCACTCGAACCAATCTATTTGGGCAACCCGGTAAGGTGAACGTACGATGAGCGCGTTGTTTCGTTTTGAACGTTTTATGGAGAATGTCGTTGAAGGATCGGTGCAGCGATTATTTCGCTCGCCGGTTCAGCCTGCCGAAATCGCACGACGCCTTGAACGTGCCATGGAAAGCCAACAAACGATCAGCGTCGATCGGATCATCGTTCCGGCATTTTATCGTGCGTTCCTCAATCCTGAGGATTTCCGAGTGTTCGAGCCGATCCAGGAATCGCTCGAACGCGAAATGGCCGACGTATCTGCAGGATCTGGCGCGCGAACGTAACTTTACCTGCTTGAACATCCCTTCGTCGATGTCGCGCCCGATCCGGCGGTGCCACGACGTGGCATCCAGGTCGTCGCAGAAATGAGCGCCGGCAAAAAAACAGCGCATGGCATCGAAAGCACGCAAGTTATCGGTGCGAACAATACGCACTGCCCGCGCGCAAAACAACCGCGCAATTGGTGCTGGAAACCGCCGACGGACCACATGCCTTTCCGCTCGAATTGGACCTTATGACGGTTGGGCGTGGACTAAACAACGATCTGATCGTCGAAGACCCGCGAGTTTCACGGCAACATGCGCAGCTTCGCTATCGATCGCGCCGCTATTTCATCGGCGACCTTGGCTCGACCAACGGCACCTACGTCAACGGCACCCAAGTGACAACGGATCAGGTGCTACGCGACGGTGATACCGTTTCGTTTGGTGGCCTTGAGATGCGTTTCCATCAACGATAATCTATGCCAAATCTTGCGAATCTTTCGATCGAATTCATCATTCTGGCGCTGCGTATCGCCATAATTTTTCTGCTGTACCTGTTCTTGTATCAGGTCGTGCGGGTGATCGTGCGCGAACTGCGCTCGGCAGGCGTGGAACAGCAGGCGACGTCACAGTATGGTAGCCTTGTTGTCGTCAATCCCGGACAGTCGCGACTGCAATCGGGAAGCAAGTTTCCGCTGGGCCCGGTCAATACCATCGGGCGCTCGATGGACAATGATGTGCCGCTCGACGATAGCTTTCTGAGCGGCGAACACGCGATGCTGCAATGGGACGGGCAAGCGTGGGTGCTTGAAGACCTGGAAAGCACCAATGGCACGCGGGTCAATGGGCGCGAAGTCAACTCAGCCGATGTCGATCGATTACGGCGACACGATTCAACTTGGACACATCGACCTCAAGCTATCTCGCATGTAGCGACACGCCAATGGCACAGCGACAGGAATTTTCCTTTCCGTACACATACGGCGTGTCACTCCCATGCGTGTAGAACGATCATTAAACGAAAAAGCGGTGCACGATCGGGCACCGCTTCTTTGTTCGCTCCTAGGTTCTAGCGTTCGACGATACGCATGTAGACCACGGCGCGATTACCGCTGTCCACACCTTCCATCGTCAGTCCGTAATAGCCGTCCGGCAATGGAAGCGTACCAAACAGGTTGAGTTGTCCGGCAGGGTTCGCACGCAACGAATCAAGTTCAATGGCCTCACCCGTCGAAAGCGAAACATAGAAACCGACTTCTTCACCGGGCTGAAAACCTTGCCCACTGATCTCGATGATCGTGCCGAACACAAAACAATTCGATGGTGTGATCGAAGCATTGATCGAGGATGGAACACCCTGGCAGCGATTGGCTGGCGTCTGGTTGGTCGGAGCAGGACCCGCCGCACCGGGCTTGACGGCTTCGTTGCCTAGCAAGCCGAGCAACACCTGGAACTGCGGTGCCTTGTCGGGGTGAAACTCGAAGCGTGCGCGCTCGAACCATTGTGTCACCACGTTCTCACCCGACGAATTGACTTCGGGAGCGGGTTCGGACAACGGGAAACCGAACAGCGCCAACGAGTCCTGGTCAGTGGTTAGCTTCGCATCCTTAAGGCCGTTCGTGCGCCAGTAGGTCAAGAATGGCTCACAGACCGTATGACCAGTTTCGGCGAAGAACTGGCAACCCGCTTGATCCTGGCCCTTGTTGAAGGTGAACCAATTACGGCCCTGCCGTTGCAGCAGCGCATCGCTGAGGCGTCCCAACAATACATCATAAGGCGCGGGGTTTTCCGGGTGCAGTTCCAGGCGGTTGCGCTCGAAATACTGCACGGTAAATACGCCATCAGGTGTCGTTTCACTGAACTCCTCCGATATCGGGAAACCGAACACCGGCAAACCGCCATTCTGATCCCAATACGAACGCATTCGTCCGCGCACGGTATGTTGCGTTTCGGGGAAGTACAGTACGTCGCCCTGGTTCGGATTGGCGATGGGATCAAAGGCTGGAACCTTGACGGCGGCGACGGCACGCGCCGCGTCGATACGTCCGAAGCCATATTCCCAGTCCAGACCCGCTTGCCCAAGATCGACCACGTTGGTAGTAATGATCGAGCGCAGTGCAGTGATATCCAGACTTGGATTGATCGACAGCAGCAACGCCGCAAGACCACTTACATAGGGTGCGGCGAACGACGTTCCAGCATACGCCCCATATGCATCTAGATCGTATTCGTGGCCTGTGCTGGGAATATTCCAGCCCGGTGCGCTTACATCCACGTAGGGATGAACCTCGGAGAACGACGCGCGAGCATCGCTTTCATCCGTTGCACCGACGGCGAGAACCTCGTCGTATGCGGCTGGATACTCGACCGGATTACCATCTTCCGCTTCGTTACCAGCGGCAGCGACAACGAGGACATTTCGCTGCACGGCTTTCTGGACAGCTTCACGCAGAATCTTCGAATCTTCTGGACCACCCAGGCTCATATTGATAATGCGTGCGCCATGATCGACAGCCCAGTTAATACCAGCGACCACGCTCTCATCCGAACCGCCGCGTGCGCCGATAACGCGCACTGGCAGAATCTGACACTGCCAGCACATACCAGCGACGCCTTCACCATTATCACCGGCAGCGGCGATGATGCCTGCCACGTTCGTACCATGGAACACATCGTCGCTGGCATCGATATCGTTGTTGACAAAATCATAGCCCGGCAACACACGACCACGCAAGTCGGGATGATTCGCGTTCACGCCTGTATCGAGAACGGCAACGACCACGTTCGATCCGGTCGTGATATCCCAGGCTGCATACGCATTAATCTTGCCAAGCGCCCACTGGAACGTCGAGAGCGGATCGTTCACGGCGCGTGTTGCATAGCGCATGTAGTTGGGTTGCGCATAGGCGACATTCGGATCGGCACTCATTTGCGCAGCTAGCGCGAGAATATCGGCGTCCTGCGCCACATCAAGGCGGTATGTGTTCGCCAGGATCGAGCGATAGCCCTGGATATGCAACGATGGGAAGCGCGACTGGAATGTTTTGAGTGGGTCCGTGCTACGTGCCATCAACCGCGATTCGTCGTTCAGGCGCACGAGGATCTGTCCCGCTACGAACGGCGCACCATTCGAGTGTCCAATCTTAGTGGGTTCAAAACGCGTCGGTCGTGGAGCCTGCGCAAACGATGAAGGTACGGCGATGAATGAGGCGAGCAGAAGCACCAGTAAGGGCGCTAACCGGCGGCGACTAAGCATAATTTCCTCTTCCTGGTCGAAGCATGGCAGGGGCGTTCCACGCCACAGCTCGGGTACATCTGTGACTCGCAGTGGTCAAAGAAGGTTCGCAAAGGGATGGAACACGCTCATTGTACCATTACAACAGGAGCGAAGAAACATGTTTGCGAGCGTTCCCAGCGAAAGTATTGATGCTTTGAAGCGTCTGGTGTACGGTAACACTATTATCGAAGGATACAGTATCCATTCGGTAACGTTATGTCACTTGAAAGGCATACTTCTTCAGACCACACTCATCAAGATACTGGATCAAATCGATGTGCGTTCGGTGCGTGGATATCCGAACCCACAACAGATTACATACACTTCTTTGAACACATCTGCGAACCGGAAGCAGCGCACAGGCAAATATAGCGACGGCCTAAACAATTCGGCACATCGCAGACGTGCCCGATAAGAGGAGCGTGACATGGAACAATTACAATCGGAGTTATGGACCCATGGTGGCCTGTATGAAGGCTATGTCGGTCGCTGGAGCCGCATTGTTGCACAGGAATTTGTCAGATGGTTAGAGGTGCCGCCGGCACACTGCTGGTTAGATGTAGGTTGTGGTACAGGAGCGGTCAGTCAGGCGATCCTCGATCTGGCAGCCCCGTTGAAATCAACGGGCGTCGATCCCTCCGAATATTTCATCGCGCACACAAGGGAATATATTCACGACGAACGAGCCTCGTTCGATCTTGGAGATGCCATCGCGCTACCGTATCAAGCAGCAACCTTCGATGTCGTGGTTTCGGGCCTTGTTCTCAACTTTATATCGGACCCACAACGGGCTATCGGCGAAATGATGCGCGTCGTCCGGCCTGGTGGGTTGATTGCCGCCTATGTGTGGGACTATACCGATCGGATGCGATTAATGCGGTATTTCTGGGACGCGGCGGTTGCGCTTGACCCCGCTGCGGCTGAATATGACGAGGCATGTCGGTTTGCACTTTGCAATCCTCAGCCGCTCGCCCACCTCTGGTCAACCGCAGGCTTGCACGACGTCTCGGTACAGGCCATCGACGTTCCGACGATCTTTCGCGACTTCAACGAATACTGGTCACCTTTTTTGCGCGGACGAGCGCCGGCCCCCCAGTATGCAATGTCGCTGACGGAATCACGGCGCAACGAACTTAAAGAACGTCTTTACAGCATGCTGCCCATCAGTGCTGACGGTTCCATCAACCTGATTGCGCGTGCCTGGGCAGTTCGGGGCATACGCCAGCAGTAGCGCCTACGGTCGAGTTTCCGGTGTCCTTGGATGTCCGCTGGTGATAGGGGGAAGTGTGCGTTCGTTGATGGTGGGAGCCAATGCTGGCGGCTGTGGGGAGGCGTCCGGCTCGCCGCCATGAAGCGCTTCATAGGCTTTCCGCCACCGCTCCTCTTGTCGCCGGAGCGTAAATGCACGGCGTCCACGGTGCATCCCAGGCCACAGACCAATCAATCCCAGCAATGTCGCGCTCATGAACAGTTTGAGGTCAAGACCAAAGCTCCGTCGCCGGATGTATAACAGATCGTAGCGCAACTTTTCACGCGGCGTGCTGTAATAGTCACCGTATACTTGAGCCATACCCGCCAGACCCTGGACGCACGGCATGGCGCCAACGGTACGTAGGCCATTTTTGCAAATGTTGGCGCACGAAGCGCACGCGCTCAGGGCGCGGACCGACGAGGCTCATATCGCCCCAGGCGATATTGATCATCTGCGGCAGTTCGTCGATATGTGTGCGACGAAGAGCCTGTCCTAGCGGCGTGACACGCGTACATCGGCCAGTGCCGCCGGAATCGCGCCTGTCGCCTGCTCGGCGTTCTTGATCATCGAACGCAATTTGAGTTGCTTGAAACTTCTCGACCGCCACGTGTCACAACGATCTTCGCAAATAGTAACGGACCGGGGTCCTGCATCCAGATCACCATCGCCAGCAGAATCGAGATCGGCAGGGAAAGGACGATCAAGGCGATCGAGAAGGACGATCTCCAGCGCACGCTTCACATGATCCCATAGTCGTTGGCGATGGCGACATCGGCATGACCGTGCAGCACTTCGGCGACAACATCAGCAGGTGGAGGATCGTTGACTTCGATCAACCCAAAGTGGCGCTGGGTCGCGACCAACACACCCGCGAACGCACCCAAACCACCAATGATGAAATACGTTGCCGACATGCCTGTGCCGAAACGGTTTTGATATGCCGCCACTGCCAGGCTCAGCGTGATTCCAGCGATAAAACTGGTCCGCAGAACAGTTTCACGGCTGAAGCGGCGCGGCAGGATGCGCGGCAATACGAACGACGCAGCAAGTGTAAAACAGGCATACACGACAAGATAGATCGAAAATCGCAGCCAACCATACTCGATATGCCCGACGCGATCCGCGAGATGCGGCATATAAAACCAGACCACGTCGAACACGGCGATGGTCGAGCAGCAGATATAGCAGCAAACTCAACGCGAATAGATTCGAGCGTCGACGATAGCGTGGTGGTTGCATTCGGTTGGAACGGCTCAGCCTCATATGGGTCCTTGTGACATTGGCGGCATCGTCCTTTCAGTATAATAACAGACGAACGATGCGGGGTACGCACATGAGCATACGGCGCGACGTCGCTGGGCGTGCGCGTCGACGACATATCATCCGCGAACTTGACGGCACATCATCGAGACATTTCGAGACACGACCGATGCCACACCAGATCATGACACCAAATCCTGAGTTCGTCATGATTGCACGGCGCGATTCCGCGTTCCGCGCATTGCTCGAAGCGTGTCGATATCGCGCCCGCCGATGGCATCGGTCTACGCTGGGCAGGCTGGTGCTGGGAGAACCGATACGTGAGAGTCATTCCGGGCAGCGACATGACGTTCCGGTTCGCCGAACAAGGTGCGCGGCGCGGTGAACGCTGGTTCTTGCTGGGCGCAGAGGAAGGTATCGCGGCGACGGCAGGCGATGAACTCATGCGTCGCTATCCGGGTCTGGTTGTCGCGGGCACCCATAGCGGGACGCCCCGTCGCCAGCGGAGACGAAGAACATGCCCGTTGATCGAAGCCGCCGCGCCCATCGACGTATTGTTGGTGGCCTATGGCGCTCCGCAACAGGATTTCTGGATCCAGCGCAACCAGCCGCGTCTGCGTGTTCCAATCGCGATGGGGGTGGGCGGCACGTTCGATTTGATCGTCGGACGCAACCCAATGCCGCCGCGCATCGTCAAACAATTGCATCTGATCTGGTTGTTTCGACTGGTCACTCAACCGTGGCGCTGGCGACGACAGACCGCACTCGTGCATTTCGTGCTGCTGGTGCTGGCGGCGGCGCTACGTCGTCGCGTGCGGCGTCAGACCGCTGCCACGCGATCGATGTAGCGGTCATACCAGAGGCTAAACATTAACAACCCCCAGATATTGCGGCTGTAATCGTTGCGCCCGTTCTGGTGGTCCTGGAGCAACTGCTGCACATAGGCCGGATCGAATAAGCCCTGACGCTACGATGGTCGCCGCGCCAAGCTGTTCGGCGACGAGTGGGCGTAGCTCGTTTTTGAGCCAGACCGGAATCGGCACCTGGAATCCGGCTTTGCGGCCGGTCCACGATTTCGGCGGGCAAAAAGTCGCGGGCAACATGCTTGAGCAGGTACTTGAGGTTCATACCATGGACCTTGGCAGAACTCGGCACCTGGCTCATCCATTCGACGAGACGATGATCCAGCAGTGGCACACGCACTTCGAGGCTATGCGCCATGCTCGTGCGATCCACCTTCGTCAGCATATCGTCGACCAGGCTCACCTTGGTGTCGACATACATAAAGCGGTTGAGCGTATCGTTCTCGCGGTAGCCGTTCCAGTAGCCGCGCAACAGGTCGAGCGTTTCGTGACGGTTGCCGTCCTCGGCATAGAGGCGCTCCTTCATCTGTTCCGTGAAGATGAATCGCCACGAGCCATGCGCGGCGAGCGGTTCGAGGCGTGCGTGTTCCACGAAACGCCGCAACTTCAGATCCCAACTCACTTTGCGGTCCGAAGCGGGCAGACGGTTGACCAGGTTGGGAATGACCTGCTCGCCCAGCAGGCGCGGCAAGCGACGATACAGGTTCGCTAACCGATCTGCCTGATAGATCGCATAGCCACCGAAGATTTCGTCTCCACCATCGCCGCTCATCACAACTTTGACATGTTTGGCAGCAACTTCGGACACATAATACGCCGCCACTGCCGACGAATCGGCGAATGGCTCGTCGAAGTGGTCCACCATCGCGTGTACCACGTCGTTGATCTGTGGCTCGATCACGACTTCGTGGTGGTCCGTGCCGTATTGTTGCGCGACCATCCTGGCATACGGCAGTTCGTTGTACGACCGCTCACGGAAGCCAACCGAAAACGTGCGCACTGGCTCGGACGTGTACTGGCTCATTAAGGCAACGACGATGCTGGAATCCAACCCACCGCTCAGGAACGCGCCGACTGGCACATCGCTGACCATGGCATCGCGTACGGCGTCGCCAAGCAATCCCTTGAGATGGGCGGCGAGTTCCGGGATCGTCGCACCTACGTCGAGGGTGCGCGGCGGTATATCCCAATACTTTTTGACCCTGGTCGTGCCGTCACAGATCAACAAATGGCCCGCCGGAAGCTTACTGATGCCCTCGAACATCGTGCGTGGACCGGGAACGTAATCTAGCGAAAGGTAATCATGCAGGGCGACCGGATCGACGCGACGTGGCAAGTTGGACGCTAACAACGCTTTGATCTCGGACCCAAACACCAGCGAGCCGTCGTGTTCGGCATAGAACAACGGCTTGATACCTAAACGGTCGCGGGCGAGGATCAGACGGCGACGAGGCGCATCCCATAGCGCGATGGCGAACATGCCCTGCAAGTGATCGACGAAATGCTCGCCCCATTGTTCATATAAATGAACGACGACTTCAGTATCACAATATGAAACGAACTCGTGCCCACGGCTGAGCAGGTCGTCACGCAACGTCTGGAAGTTGTAGATTTCACCGTTCATCACGCCCCAGATCGTGCGGGTTTCGTTGTGCATTGGCTGATGACCACCTTCGAGGTCGATGATCGCCAACCGAGTCGCGCCTAACCCAACAGGACCGTGCTGATAGACACCGTAATCATCCGGTCCTCGATGATGGAGCGACACACACATCGCTTCAAGTTCTGATCGTGCAATCTCAGTATCGGATGTGATGCTAAACTTGCCACAGATGCCACACACAGCGTACCTTTGCCCTTTCCATGTCCACGAACCCACGCCTCCAGGCAAGGCGCCGCGGTGGCTGATTGTACGGCACGCGTAGCACGATAGCAAACATCGAGGATTGTTTGATACAATCGGCGACTATGAATGATGCAATGAAGCACCTCTCGTCAGCCGAACCACAGTTCCGCGCCATCCACAGCCGCGCACCTGCACGCATTGACCTCGCAGGCGGCTGGACCGACGTTCCACCGTTTGCCGAACGAGAAGGCGGCGCGGTCGTCAACCTCGCGATCACGCGCTACACAACTGCTTTGCTCCAGACCGGTGGCGTAGCCGGGGTACGGTTGCGTTCCACCGATTACGACCTCGCCATCGACGCACCCGACGTTGCGGCATTACGTTACGACGGGAATCTCGACCTGCTGAAGGCGGCATTACGCCGCATGCATGTTAGCGAACCTTTGATGCTCACCACTCGCGCGGACGTACCACCAGGTTCAGGGCTAGGAACATCGGCGATGACCGCAATCGCAATTACGGGCGCAATCGACGCGATGCAAGGTGGGCGACGTAGCCGCGACGATCTCGCGGCGCTGGCGACCAGCCTCGAAATAGACGAGCTAGGGATTCATGGCGGCAAACAGGATCAACTCGCCGCTGTGCTGGGCGGCGTGAACTACTTGACTTTCGGACAACACGCGCCGATGCACCAGCGACTGGCACTCGCTCCCGAAACGGTTGCACAGATTGAAACACGTCTGGTGCTATGCTATAGCGGCGTTTCGCGAGTATCCGGCGGGATCATCAAGCGCGTACAGCAACGCTACGAGGCCAACGATCCGGCGACGGTCGGGGCGTTGCGCGGGTTACGCTCGATAGCCAACGCGCTGCGTGATGCACTCATGGCAGGAAACATCGAGGAGTTAGGGCCGTTGCTCCATGCGAACTGGGAGGCACAATGCGCGCTCCATCCGTCGGTCACGAACGAGGACGTTGAAGCGCTGTTCGCCATCGCACGTCGCAACGGTGCGCTAAGTGGCAAGGCATGTGGTGCGGGTGGCGGCGGGTGCATCGCGTTCTTCGCCTCCGCTGACGCCGACCAAAATCTGCGCGACGCACTTGCCCTCGCTGGCGGTACGATCATCGACTGGCGGCTGGACACCGAGGGATTGCAGACCCAGTTTGTCGATGCAGCCGACGAGCAGTCTCATCCGCACATCAACCGTGGGTAGCAAGGAGCGACTATGACGACTGATGACAGGGGCGAAACATATGTGATCGTCAATCCGGCAGCAGGTGGCGGCAAGGTAGCTCGCGCATGGCCACAATTGTCCGAACAACTGCAAGCGGCAGGTGTGGAACACACGGCCGCCTATACCCAGGGTCGCGGTGACGCCAGCACACTCGCCCGTGCCGCGCTTGAGCGTGGCATCCGGCACATTATCGCCGTTGGCGGCGACGGCACGATCAACGAAGTCGCCAATGGGTTCTTCGACGCTGATGGCAACGCCATTGCTACGAGCGCGAGCCTCGGCGTGGTGCCGCTTGGCACCGGCTCGGACTTCGCTCGGTCGCTCGGAATCGGTGCGGGCGAGAAGGCGATACATGCGCTGGCACGCGGCGCAACCCGCACAATCGACGTGGGGCGACATTTCTTCCACGCACGCTGATGGTGAACGCAAAACACGCATCTTCCTGAACGTCGCCGATGCAGGCATTGGTGCCGACGCCGCGCAACGCGTCAATCGCAGTCGCCATCGCTTCGGACCACTGGCCGCCTATCTCAAAGCGGCAATCGGGGCGATCCTGGCGTATCAGCCTGTTCACATGTCGCTCACCATCGACGACCAGCCGCCTTCGAGCAACTCGCCAGCATCGTCGTCGTCGCCAACATGCGCTATTTTGGTGGAGGCATGCACATCGCCCCTCATGCACAACCCGACGACGGAGCCTTTGACCTCCTGTGGCTTGGCGGCGCGACCAAGCGCCGTCTATTGCTCGATTTGCTGCCCCGTGTGTACGCGGGTAAACACATCGGGCATCCCCAGGTTCAGTTGCGAACGGCGACCCACGTTACCATCGCCAGCGACCCGCCATTACCGCTTGAGATCGATGGCGAGCAGTGGGGTATGACACCAGCCACATTTACCCTCCTCGCGGGTGCGCTCTCGGTCATTGTGCCTGCAGCGCCGTAATGTTGGCGGCACCCAGACTGCTGATGAGCACGCCATGAATAGGTTGTCCAGACACACGATGCGGTGGGCGTGCTTGTGGTGCATGCTGTGCGCGATGGCGCTGCTGGCGCCGTCCGTCGGCCATGCCCAGGAACGTGCGATCCATTGGGAACGCTACGATATCAACGTCGCAGTGGAGTCTGATGGCACTATGCGGGTCGTCGAAACACAACATCTCGTGATTGACAGCGGAACCTACCGCACGGGTAGCCGCTCGTTCGCGACCGGAGCGTTCGGGCGCATCCGTTCGATTTCGGTCAGCGAGGACGGGCAACCCTACAAGCGTGGGACCGACGACCCCGGAACCTACGTCGCCGGCGACAACGGCGAGCAATTCTCGTTAGCATATGTATTTCGTGATCCCGACCGCGACCGAACATACCATGACCATTGCGTATACCGTGGCGCAATCCCTGAGCGTCGATGGCGACCAGGCCTCACTGGATTGGAACTTCTTTTGTTCGGGATCGTCGTGTCCACGCATCGATGCTGGTTCACTATCCTTCGTCGCTCCTCCCCGTACAACTCGCACCGCAAGTGCAAGCGACGACCACGGGCGCGGATGTCACCATGGCCCAGGCGGACGACGGCTGGCGCTGGGAACTAGATGGTCCGGTTCAAGGCGAACAAGTCACGCTCAGCGCCCGATTTCCACGTTCGGCACTCGACGCAAATGCAGCCTTCCGCAACACTGGCAGCACGAGCGGAGCTCTGCCCGCCGACGAACCACGGACATCCAACAAACCAGACGCGAACATCACGAACCGACCATCGTCGCCGCTCGGCGGCATTTCGCCGATCTTTTGTGTCGTTGGCGTCTTTATGCTTATCTTCCTGTTCTCGCTGATGGGGAACTCGGCGCGGCGACGCGGTATGATGGGCAGGCCCGGCATACCGCGCTATCCCTCACCCCCGTTCGGTGGGTTTCCAGGTGGCTCTATGGGTCGTGGCTTCGGGCGCGGCATGGGGCGTAGGTTCGGACGCCGCATGGGACGCGGCTATGGCGGCTGGGGAGTGCCACCGATCATCCCGCCTTCATACGGTGACCCGACCCCATGGGGCGGCAACCATCCCTCCGAGCGCGGCAACGATGATTCGGGCGGCGGTGGCTTTTCCTGGGACGATTCCGGTGGTGGCGGCACATCCTGGGGCGATTCCGGCGGCGGTGGCTCATCCTGGGGCGATTCTGGGGGCGGTGGCACATCCTGGGGCGATTGTCGGTGGTGGCTCATCCTCGGGTGATTGGCGATAGCGAGGAAGTGGCGGTGTAGCAACGATTCCAGTAACTTTAATTAGTCTTGTTCGTTGAAAATATGTGGGAGATACGTCTTTGAAGAAGCCGAAGCGCGAAAGTCTTGGTTCAGCACGCACGCCGGAGGAACTGTATCCTAACGTTGGAAGAAAAGGCTAAAGAGTTAGAACTCTACCCACCGTCGCAGGATTTGCGAAACGATTGGGGACCGATCTATTTCAACGACAGGTTTGACCTACGTATCGACCGGCATCCTGGCACGCAGCAATTCACTTTGATGCTCTTGCATAAGTTCCAGCCTTCCGACGGTCTTTTCTCGAAATTGCTTAAGTCATAATCGTCCACATCGATGCGACGGTGCTACTGATAGTGACGCTCATTTGTTCGTGTAGGGTGCTATACTTCTCGCGGCAGACGCATCATAATCAGGATCAGCATGAAGTTGCCCGACATCCAGGTCAATCCCGCACTTTCGACAATCACTCAGCGAAGGTCATCCATGGATCTATCGTAATCAGGTGCAGGGCTATTCCACACTTTGAGAACGGCACATGGGTGCGCGTCCATTGCGGACCCTGGCATGCCATTGGGGTATGGGATGCGGATAGCCCCGATCGCTATTCGCGTCTTTTCACGTACGACTATTCCCGACCGCCGCTGGATACGCGAACGTCTACACGAAGCGTGGGAACTACGCGAGCCTGTTCGGCAAACCGGCACCACCGCCTATCGCTGGCTGTTCGGCGAAAGCGACGGCGTGCCTGGGATCACGATCGACCTGTACGGCAAGCACGCCGTTATCGCCGTCTATACTCGCAGCGTCGAGAAATTTGTGCCGTTCGTCGTCGAAGGTTTGCATGCCGAGCAACCGCTCGAAAGCATCTTGATTCGCCGCCGTCCTGATCAACAGGATAGTACGCCCGAACAAACCGACGGCAAGATCGAGCGTTTATGGGGTGAATGGCCTGAGCGCGACCTGACGGTGGTCGAACATGGTCTGACCTTTCGTGCCAACCTGTTCGCTGGACAAAAAACCGGCCTGTTCCTGGACCATCGCGACAACCGCCATACACTCGAACGTTTCTGTGAAGGTAAAACAGTGCTGAATTGTTTCGCCTATACAGGCGCGTTCTCGTTGTATGCAGCGCGTGGCGGTGCGACGCACGTCACCACCTGCGACATCGCCGCCGACGCGATCGAGGACGCGAAGGTCAACTTCGCGCTCAATGGATTCGACCCGGCGCGAGCATACCTTTATCGCCGAGGATGTGTTCGACCTGCTAACACGCTACGCTGACCAGGGCAAGCAGTTCGACGTGATCGTCCTCGATCCACCGAGTTTTGCACGGGCGCGAAAGCATGTCGAGGTCGCTGTACGAGCGTACACACGTCTCAACCAATTGGCACTGCGCTGTCTCGCGCCAGGTGGTCTGCTGGTAACGGCAAGTTGTACCAGCCAGGTTGGGCCGGAGATGTTTCGTAACATGGTCGCCGCCGCTGCCAGTCGAGCGAATCGTCGCGTGCGGATTATCCATGAAGCGGGTCAGGCGATCGATCATCCGGTTGCTGCTGGACTTCCCAGAAGGACGCTATCTAAAATTCATGATTGGACGTGTCGCGGACCTTGCGTAAACCTGACCGAAGGTATATTGGGGCATGTTATACTTAAAATCTGAGATAGTATCGACCTGTCCCGTTGCACCCATCCGTCTCGTGGCCTTGACAGTAATGATGTTGATACAGTAAGAGTATTTGGCATGGCATTAGGCGCTCCTGACAACACAATGCCGACCGGTGTACCAGGGTTGGATGAAATTCTCGGCGGTCCCCTACCTGTTGGGGATTTGCTGTTCATCATCGGTGTGCCCGGAGCCGGAAAGACCGTATTAGCGCTCCAGATGGGCTACGGAACTATCCGCAACGGTGGGAACGTCCTGCTGCTTACGTCGTTTTCGGAAGGTCACGACAAACTGATCGCTCACCTGCGTGGATTCGACTTTTTCGATCCCATGGCGATCGGGCAGCAGATTCAGTTCATGAGTATCCTTACCTTGCTCAAGGAAGGTGTCGACGAAACGATGCGTGCAGTCGTGCGAACGGCGCGCCAGCAAAACATCAATCTGATCATCATCGACGGCTTTCGTGGCATCCGCGATGCATTCCCGATCCGATATGGCGACACGGCAGTTCCTGCAAACACTCGGCACGCAACTAGCATACCTGGGAACGACCCTGATCATTACTGTCGAAACAGATGTCGATAATGGACTGCTGTATCCTGAACTGACGATCGCCGATAGCATCATCGCCCTGCATTTCGACCGGGTTGGTCGGCAACAGCGTAGGCTGCTGGAGATTCGCAAACTGCGCGGACAATCGCCACTACTGGGTGTACATAGCTATCACATCGACCACACGGGTGTGACACTCTTATCCCCGCTTTGAGTCATTGCCGATTGAGGAATTCGAACCGATTCCGCCCGAACGTGTCAAAGTCGGCGTCCCTGGCCTGGACAAGATGCTGGGCGGCGGACTGACAAGTTCGACATCAACGCTGCTAATTGGCAATCCTGGCACTGGCAAAACGCTGTTGGGCCTCCACTTTCTGAACGAAGGTGTGGCCAACGACGAAGATGGCCTGATGGTCAGTTTCCAGGAAACCGAGAGCCAAATTCGCGATAAGGCGCGTGCGTTTGGCTTCGACTTCGATGCAGCGATCGCCAATAACAAACTTGACATCTTACGCCGCTCACCAAGCGAACTCGATGTGGATGAGTTAGCTCAGGCGCTTCGCTCAGAACTCCTACGAAGACCCGTGCGTCGAATCGTGTTCAACAGTGTCGACGTACTCGAACGTGCTTTAGAGGTGGGATGGACGCATCGACGATTACCTGGGGGCATTGACCGAACATCTTCGCGCCCGACACGTCACAAGTCTATTCATCGTCGAGCATGGTCAGTTGATGACACGCGACCTCGATGTGACTCTGGACACACCGATGATGCTCCGCGAAAACGTGATCTTTTTGCAAAATGCCGTCACCGAAGGGCACTGGCAACGTATCGTTTCAATACCTACGATGCGCTTTAGTGACCATGACCGCAGACTTCACAGATATTCGATCAACGACACGCGGATTCGAGATCGGCGAAGGTCAAACTCGATCGGCAGGACACGAGCGCAACGCCACGAATGCGTGACGCAGCCGCGCTACGTGACGGCGTCTGACTGACCACCCCCGATACCAAGCACCCAGAATAGCGCGGCCCCTGCGGCCCGCAATGAAGCCGCAACGATCAACATCGGCACGATGCCGATCCAACCGGAGGCGGCGGTCGCTATCAGAGGCGCGATGATCGTGGCGATAAACGTCGTCGTATGAAAGAGGCCCGACCGACGGGCCGCGTTTGTCGGGGTCAATTGTTGTGATCAACAGGTCGAACAGCACCAGGTCTGCCCCGGCGACGAACGTACCAGATAATCCCGCCAGCAAAACCAATTGCCATACTTCGGTCGTAAACGCCACCAGGAAAGGGTAGAACGCCACACCCGTTCCGCATACCAGCAAAACCCAGCGCAGCCCAAACCGGCGCGATGACATGCTCCATAGCGTGTAGGCGATCAGAAGCACGCCGCTGTTGACCGTGTTAATCAGCCCGATGGAAGCGTCAGATGCTTGTGCTTCGCGCACCCAGTACAGCGGCATCAGTGGAATTGCCATCGTGAAGCCACAACGATACACAAACTGGCTGACGACGAAGCGGGCGAACATAGGCTGCGACCGCATCATCTCGCCCATACTGCCAAAAACGGCATACCATTTAGCTTTGGTGAGCGTTACGATGTGGCTGCCCTTCGGCAGCACGATACTGGTCGAGAACCAGTACGACACGAGCCCGCCCAAGAACGATGCGATATAGACCGCCTGATAGTTGATCGGGAACGGCATCTGATTGAGCGCCCAGCCAACGATGGCTACCGACACAGCACTCGTGATGCCAAGCGTGGACCAGCGACGGCTCATCAACGCGATACGCTTCTCAGGTCCGGCGACCGCGCTCATCACCAGCGTAAAGGTGACGTTGACCATCGTTTGCGGTAGTGTAGCGATGGCCCAGATCAGGATGATCAGGGCGATGGTGGTCTCACGCCCCACCACGAAAGGAACTATTCCGGTCAAGGCATACGACGACAGCACCCACAGCCGCGAACGGGCATACCATAGGATGATATTCGAACGACGCTGGATGAAATCGCCGACGGGCAGCGCCAGCAACGCGCCCGTGATGGCGGGCATGGCGGTCAGTAGACCGACCTGGAAATTAGAAGCCCCCAGGCGAATCAGGAACACTGAAAGGAAGGTTGCGACACCCGTAACAAGCCCAACACCCATGCCGTCGATCATGACGTTACGCGCGTTGCGCTCGTACAGCGATTCTGGCGTCGTGGTCAGGTTCCTAACAGCCCGGTGAATTGTAATACCTAACTGTGCAAATGAGATCACGAAACAACATTGTCCATTTCTTGAACCAACGGCGGTTGCATCCCACTACACCCTGTATGATACAAGACCTTACAATTGTCGTAGTAGCGCGAGGAACAGTACTCCCCACAATCCCATGTGACACAAGGCGTGGCACGTATGTGTGCCACGCCTTGTGTGCTTTACGGCAATCGCCCCGCGGCTTCCGTGAGCGTTCGCAATCGGTTGGCAATGTCGCCGCTCAGCATCTCGTCGCGATAGCGCCAACCCCAATTGCCGACCGGACGTCCCGGCATGTTGAAGCGTGCGTTGGTGCCGAGGTCGAAGATATCCTGTAGCGGTATGATTGCCATCGTGGACACTGACATCAAAGCAAGTCGGATGAAATCCCACGAGATGTCGCTACCATCGGTGCCCAGGTAGGTACGCACACGATGTTGTTCGGCCTCAGACGCGCTGTCGAACCATCCTCTGGTCGTATCGTTATCATGCGTTCCGGTATACACCACGCTGTTGGGCAGGAAGTTATACGGCAGATAGAAGTTATCAGGTTCTCCGCTCCATGCGAAGTGCAATAACTTCATACCGGGCAATCCGGCGTCATCGCGCAGCATCAGCACTTCGGGTGTGATCGTTCCCAGATCTTCCGCGACGATCGGCAGTTCGCCTAACGCTTCACGGAGCGCCTGGAAAATTTCGATGCCGGGACCATTCACCCACTTGCCATTGACTGCGGTTTCCTCCGTCGCAGGCACTTCCCAGGCCGATTCAAACCCACGGAAATGATCAATCCGCAGCACATCGACGTTCGCCAACGTCGCCCGAATCCGGTCGATCCACCACTTGAAGCCCTGCTCTTTAATACGCTTCCAATCGTAGTGCGGGTTACCCCACAGTTGCCCGGTAGCACTGAAATAATCCGGTGGCACACCAGCAACGACAGTCGGATTGCCCTTGTTCGTCGAGTTGGAACAGATCAGGATGCGACCACACATCGGCGCTATCGTAGGCGACAAAAATCGGCACGTCGCCCATTATCTTGATGCCACGCTGGTTCGCATAGTCTTTGACCGCCCGCCATTGCCGGAAGAACAGAAATTGTCCGAAACGATGGTAGTCGATGTCGTCGCGGCGTTCCGTACGCGCTGCATCCAGCGCCTCAGGCGCGCGTTGGACCAATGCAGGCTCCCAGGTGTTCCACGATGCGCCGCCGTGGTGTTCACTCAGAGCGCGGTACAGCGCGTAATCCTCCAGCCAGTACGATTCTGCTTCGCAGAAGGCCTTCCATTCAGTTTCCAGGGCGCTCGCGCCACCGGCCTTGAAACGGTCGTAAGCCTGGCGGAACACACTATGCTTCCAAGTGATCGCGTCGCCAAATGAAACATTGTCGTCGCTGAACCGCGGCGCATCCTGCCATACCTGCGGATCGACCAACCCTTCCTCCACCAGACGCTCAATGCTGATAAGTAACACGTTACCCGCAAAGGCCGAATTGCTGGCATACGGCGAATCACCATAGCCTGTTGGCGTGAGCGGCAAAATTTGCCACAGTTGCTGTCCGGCGTCATGGAGCCAGTCGACGAAGCGAAACGCCGCCGATCCTAGCTCTCCAATGCCACCCGCGCCAGGAAACGATGTCGGATGTAGCAGCACACCGCTTATCCGTTCTTCAAACATAGAGGTACTCCATCAATATACAACGCTCAGACAAATAAATATACGGCTGGATTTCGGTATGGTAAGTCGTCGTGCATCCTGCAGATTCGATGCGCTCGACCATTCCATGTGTTGCAGGATTGAATCCATGAAACACGATTCGCCCACTGCGCTTTGCAAAGCCGTACAAATCCACATATGACGCGACTCGGGCAATATGCTAGATTATAGACGTATGTTCAACTTCCGTCGCTCAGCACGCTGGCACATTCTTTGCCGCTTGTATCACGACGGACATCTGAACGACGTTGTGATACGTGGCGGTTCGTACGTCTGAGATGACGAAAGGGATACTATGTCAAGTTTGAGCAAGGTTGCGCTGTTCACAAACGAGTTCCCTCCCAACGTGTATGGCGGTGCCGGGGTGCATGTCGAGTATCTGAGCAAAGAACTCGCAAAGCTCGTGCCGGTTGAAGTGCGCTCGTTTGGCGCACAAGATGTCCAGGAAGAAAACCTATCCGTCCATGGATATGCCGGTTGGGATGAGATGAAGCGCAATACAGACCCACGCTTCACTGGCGCGCTCGATGCATTTTCGCGCAGCCTGGCGATGGCAAAAGATACCCTTGACGCTGATATCGTCCATTGCCATACCTGGTATACCGATATGGCGGGCGTATTGGCGAAAAAACTCTGGAATGTCCCCTTCGTCGTGACGATCCATTCGCTTGAGCCCTTGCGTCCCTGGAAAGTCGAGCAACTTGGGGCCGGCTACCATCTCAGCAGTTGGATGGAACGCACCGCCATCGAAGATGCCGACGCAATCATCGCAGTTTCCAAGGAAACGCGAGCCGATGTACTACGGTTGTTTTCGGTGGACGAATCTAAGGTCCATGTGATCCACAACGGCATCGATCTGGCCGAATATCGTGCGACGCCATCGACGGATGTGCTGGAACGACGTGGCATCGACCCATCGCGCCCGTTTGTGTTGTTCGTCGGACGCATCACGCGACAGAAGGGCATCATTCATCTGGTCAACGCGATCCCACATATCGACCCATCGCTGCAGATCGTGTTGTGTGCGGGAGCGCCCGACACGCCGGCGATCGGCAAGGAGATGACCGAACGCGTCGCCGAGGTCAGCGCAAATCGTGATGGCGTGATCTGGATCCAAGAGATGCTGCCGCGCCCCGAAGTCATCCAACTGTATTCCAACGCGGCGGTGTTCTGCTGCCCGTCGGTCTACGAACCCTTTGGCATCATCAACCTCGAAGCGATGGCCTGCGAAACGGCCGTCGTCGCCTCGGCGATTGGCGGCATCCCCGAAGTCGTGGTGCCGGATGAAACAGGCATCCTGGTCGATCTCGCCCTCAAGGAAGGGACGTTCGATCCAGTCGATCCCGACCAGTTCTCGCGTGACCTCGCTGCTGCGATCAACAAGGTCGGCCTTGACCCCGATCTTCGCGCACAGTTCGGCGCGAACGGACGTAAGCGTGTCGAAGATCATTTCAGTTGGTCAGCCATCGCCGAACGAACGCTCGAATTATATCGTTCGCTTGTGTGAGCGAACGACACAGGCATGAACAGTGCAAGGGCGGAAACACATACGAACGACAACAATCACAAGGAGTATATGTTGAGAAAAGACGAAGGTCGCGGTCGAGTAGCGATCGAGCGAGTTACGCCTGAAATCGATGGTGGTCGATTCCCGATCAAACGCATTGTCGGCGATACGGTCCATGTCGAGGCCGATGCATTCACCGATGGACACGATGCCATCAGCGCTACGCTGCTGTATCGCCAAAAAGGCGATAACGGCCTGGAACGAAGCGCAGATGGAATTCATGACCAACGACCGCTGGCGTGGTAAGTTCAAGGTGACCAAGATCGGTCCATATGAGTACACTGTGCTCGCATGGGTCGATCCCTTCAAGACCTGGAGCCGCGACCTCGCCAAACGCGTAGAAGCCGGACAGGACATCACCGTCGACCGCGAGATCGGCGCACGTTTGCTCGAAGAAGCCTGTCGCCGCGCCGAAGGCAAAGACGCTGGCATGTTACGAACGTATTTGGAGGAATTGCGCTCGGGCAGCGCGCAGGGCGTCCGACAGGCCATCGACGGCACGATGTCACTCATGATGTATCTGCATGCTGAACGACACTTCGCCACGACCTATGCCCACATACTGGGGGTATGGGTAGACCGAGTTCAGGCACGGTATAGCACCTGGTACGAGTTCTTCCCACGTGCGGCGTCGGCGGAACCAGGCAAGCACGGCACCTTCCGCGATGCCGAGGAGCGCATGTTGCCATACGCCGCCAGCATGGGTTTCGATGTCGTGTATCTACCTCCGGTCCACCCGATCGGCAGAGCGTTCCGCAAGGGCAAGAACAACAATCCTGAATCGCAGCCGGGGGAACCGGGCAGTCCATGGGCGATTGGTGCCGCCGAGGGTGGCCACAAGTCGATTCTACCCGAACTTGGTACGATTGAGGATTTCAGGCATATGGTGGCAACCGGCAAGAAACTCGGTATCGAGGTCGCACTCGACATCGCCTTCCAATGCGCCCCGGACCACCCATACGTCAAGGAACATCCCGACTGGTTCCGGCAACGACCGGACGGCACGATCCAGTATGCCGAGAATCCACCCAAGAAGTATCAGGATATTTATCCGTTCGACTTCGAGAACGACGACTGGGAAGCCTTGTGGGAAGAACTAAAAGACGTGATTCTTTACTGGGTCGAGCAGGGCGTTCGCATCTTCCGTGTCGATAACCCGCACACCAAACCATTTCCATTCTGGGAATGGCTGATCGCCGAGGTACGCCGCGATTACCCCGATACGATCTTCCTATCGGAAGCGTTCACACGCCCGAAGGTGATGCAGCGACTGGCAAAACTTGGTTTCAGCTTATCGTATAACTATTGGCCGTGGCGCAACACCAAGGCCGAGATCACGCAGTATTTGACTGAGCTTACCCAGACCGAAGTAAAAGAGTACATGGGACCGAGCCTGTGGCCTAACACCCAGGACATCCTCACCGAAACGCTACAGATCGGCGGTCGCCCCGCGTTCATGTCGCGCTTCATACTAACGGCGACGCTTGGCACGAGCTACGGTATCTTCGGTCCTGAGTTCGAGCTTGGCGAGAACACGCCACTCGCACCCGGCAGAGAGGAATACCTCAATTCGTCGAAGTATGAAATCCATACATGGGACCTGGATGCGCCACACAGCCTCAAGGGGCTCATTACGACAGTCAACGGGATTCGCGCCGACAACCCGGCGATGCAGACCAACGCGCACCTGCGTTTCGTCAACGTCCCGAATGATCATTTGATCGCGTATGTCAAGACCGATGACGATAATACCAACCAGATCCTGACAGTGGTCAACATCGATCCAGCGTACACACAATCAGGATGGATTGAATTGCCGCTCGAAGACCTGGGGATCGAGCCGGACCAGCCGTTTGAAGTCCACGACTTATTGTCGAACGCGAAGTACATCTGGAGCGGACGCTACAACTATGTGGAACTCGATCCACTGACCTTGCCAGCGCATATCTTCCGTATTCGCCACACAACGCGCACTGAACAAGACTTCGAAAACTATTCTTAGTCTTTGGTAGCAGCGACGCAAACGTCGCTGCTCCCTTGCTCGTATGTTCATGAAGGAGTATCGATGACCAATGACCCTGTAACCGGCGGCATTCCGACGCTCGCCGTCGATAGCCAGTGGCAAACACTCCTCGAACCACCGCAACGCGCCGCACTCGAGCAGATACTACCCGACTACGTGCGTGCGCGGCGCTGGTTCGGTGGGAAAGCCAGGACAATCGAATCGATTGCGATCGAGGAAACCATCGCTGTACCATCCGGCGACGACCAGAGTTTGATCCTATTTCTACGGGTACGCTACGCCGATGGCGCGGACGCCTATGTGCTGCCCGTGAAGGCCGCCTGGGGTGATGAGGCGGCTGACATCGCGTCTGACCACCCACACGCCACTATCGCACGGCTCACCCGGCGCGATGGAACCGCTGGCGTGCTCCATGATGCCGTGATTGCGCCCACGTTCAGCGAGGCCTTGCTGACGGCAATCGAGACACACCAATCGTTTCAAGGTAGCGGCGGGCGCATCGACGCCACCACAACCCAGGCATTTGGACGCTTGCACGGCTCGGGAGGCTCGTTGCCGCCGCGTGTAATGGGCGTGGAGCAAAGCAATACCTCGATCGTCTTTGGCGACCAGTTGATCCTGAAGCTATTCCGCCGACGTGACCAGGGCATCAATCCCGACCTGGAGATTGGTCGCTTTCTGACCGATACGACCACGTTCGCGCATATCCCTCCCGTCGCCGGAGCGCTGGAATACACCGGGGCGAACGGAGCGAGCGGAAGCCTGGCGATTCTGCAGGGCTTCGTCGCCAACCAGGGCGACGCATGGCACTACACCTGACGGAACTGGGCGAGTATTACCAGCGCGTACGAATGACCGAAGAGCAACCCGAGACGGTCGCGCTTTCGACCGAGCGCGTTGCTTGATCTCGCCGCCCAGCCTGTTCCAGCGGAAGTGTATGCCGCTGTCGGTGACCTTGCCCCGCCGCCGAATTGTTGGGACAGCGCACGGGCGAGATGCACCTTGCGCTCGCCAGCGACAACCAAGACCCCCAATTCGCGCCGGAGCCGTTCACGCTCCACTACCAGCGCGACATCTTTGATTCGGTCAGTGGCTTAGTGGCACGCGTGTTTCGGGACTATGCGCGAACGGCATCGATATGTGCCGGACGACGTACAGCGGCGATGCGCAGACGGTGCTTGGGCTTGAAGAACGCGCCACCGACGCCTCCAGACCGTGCTCGCACGCCCCATCGCACGCCCAAGTATCGCGCTATCACGGCGACTATCATCTCGGGCAAGTGCTCTATACCGGCGACGACTTCTTTATCATCGACTTCGAGGGCGAACCAGCACGACCGCTCGCGGAACGTCGTGTGAAACGCTCAGCGCTGCAGGACGTGGCGGGTATGTTGCGCTCGTTCCATTACGCGGCCTATGCCGCGCTTTTCGCCGAAACCGCACAATCGCCGGAAGCTCGAGAGGATGCTGGAGCCGTGGGCACGAGCGTGGCATCGCTGGGTCAACACCCTGTTCTTGCGCTCCTATCTCCAAACAGTCGGCGATGCACCATTCATTCCGGCTCAGCGCGAGGAGTTGCAATTGTTGCTCGACATCTATCTGTTGGAAAAGGCGGTGTATGAGCTTGGGTACGAACTGAACAACCGCCCCGATTGGATCAAGATTCCGCTACAGGGAGTGCGGCAATTGTTGGATACGTGAGAACCTTCCTTTCGCAGGACAGCAGCATAAAGGGCGATGACCTTATGCCATCGCCCTTTATGTTGCTGTTATCGCAGATGAAAACGATTAGTCGTCCAATATGACGATCTGGTCCATCGGCAGGCGTGGACGACGGCGCGGTTCGCGTCCGCGATAACCAATCGTGAGCATCGCATGTGGCACGACGCCCTCGGCAATCCCCAACGTCGTCCGCACGATCTCGGGGCAAAACAATGGCGCGCACATCCATCCCCCGTCCAACCCAAGTGCATACGCCATCAGCAACATGTTTTGCGTCGCCGCACCCAGACGTTGCACCGCCATCGTGTCTTCGGCATCTTGGCGTCAGACATCAGGGTAAGCATCAAGCGGCGCCGTATATAAGCAGGGAATGATCAACGCGGGCGCATCGACGACGCGACGGTGCGAACCCTTCACGCCGCGCCGCGATAACTTGGGCGGATCGCCGTCCAGCGACAATTGCTGCTGCCATGTTTCGCCCATCGCTTCGGCGAGCCGCAATTTCGTCGTCGGATTTGTCAGGATCACGAAGCGCCATGGCTGTCGTCCATGTGGCGAGGGTGCCCAGGCACCTGCTTCAACGATCTGTTCGAGCAGCGCGATGCGGCACGGGGCGAGCGTCGAAATGGCGCACCGACGCCCGCCCGCGCACGATTTCGGCGAACTGAGGCCAGTCCTTCGCTCGTCAACGGCTATGCTCATGATTCCTTGGCGGGCCTTCAGGCCACTTGAGGGCGGGAGTACCTCACGTCCATAAGCCTCGATGAACTCACGCTGGTTACGACCGACGTTGTGCATGTAGACTTCGGTAAAGCCCAGGTCGATGTAGTGTTGCAGTGCTCGCGGTGCTTGTCCAGGTCCGGCGACATCAGCACGCGACCGCGGAAGTTCTCGGGTCGCACGATCTTCGCCATCGCTTCGAAGTCCTCAGGATTACGGATGTCCTGCTTCGGAAATGCCATACCGCCATTGGGCCATTCCTTCACGGCCTGGGCCTCGGCGGCCTCCTGGGTATCCGCCCACGACACATGCAACTGAATCATACGTGGCATGGTCGCCGGGTCTTTGCCTGCCTCGCGTGCGCCTTTCTCGAAGCGTCCCATCAGCATCTTGATCTTCTCGTCGGCGGCTCCGACCGTGATAATGCCATCGCACAACCGTCCGGTGCGCTCGCTCATGATCGGGCCGGAAGTAGCAACCAGCATCGGCGGTGGTGTTTCGGGCAGCGTGTAAAGCTTGGCGCTTTCGAGCTTAATATGCTTACCAGTGAACTTATGCACCTTGCCAGTCCATAGGGCTTTGATCACGTCGATGGATTCCATCAGGCGTTCCAGCCGTGCGGGAGCCTCCGGCCAGTATTCGCCGATGATATGTTCGTTGAGCGCCTCGCCCGCGCCCAGGCCGAGCCAGAAACGCCCGGGATACATCGCTTCCAATGTCGCAGCGGCTTGAGCGACGATCGCGGGATGGTAGCGGTATCCCGGCGGCGTTACACCCGTTCCCATACGCATGTTGGTGGTGGCACCAAGCGCACCAAGCCATGCCCATACAAAGGCACTTTGTCCCTGTTGCGGCGTCCATGGGTGAAAATGGTCCGACGCCATCACCGATGTAAAACCATTCGCCTCTGCGACCTGACAATACTCCAGCAGATCCGACGGCGTGAACTGCTCGAACATCGCGGCATATCCTATCGTTCCCATGTGTGGCTCCTTCTAAGTCCGACGAACGATCAACGGAGATACGGTACTCGTAGCCCAGCCAATGCGCGAAACACTCAACCGTGTACTGGTACGAGCTATTAGCACAGTTAGTTCCTTCGTTGGTCGTTGGTCGTTCGTCATTGGTCGGTTATCGAAACATATCCTTTTCCGCATCGCGCACCAGGGCGCGTGCAGCTTCCTTCGCCCGGTGTGTATGGATAGCCGCGCACCACCGCGACAGGCGTGCGGTCGAGTTTGCCCATCACCAGTTCGGTGGAGGCAGCGATCTCGTCGGCAATCGCGAGCATACTGACCACGAGGACATGCCCATGGTCGTCGATCTGCCCACGATAGTCGGTCAGCGGTTGCATGCCCGCGATTCCGATAGCGACGTTCGTGATGCCTTCACGCCACGGTCGCCCGAATGAATCAGTAACGATTACAGCGACATCGACACCGAGATGTTCCCTCAGCGTATCGCGCAAGCGTCGTGCGGATGCGTCTGGATCGACTGGCAAGAGGCACACTGTTTCGTCACCCGCGACATTCGAGGCATCGACACCCGCATTGGCACAGATAAAGCCATGGCGCGTTTCGCTGATGATCACGCCACGTTCCATCCGAACGATACGGGCGCTTTCTCGCAACACAACCTCAACCTGACGGGCATCCTTCATCCATTGAGCCGCGAAGCTTTCGGCCTGCGCCGATGGCGTCACCGCTTCCAGATCGACCAACTGGCCTTCACTTTTGCTGATGATTTTGTGGGTAACGACGACAATATCACCCGATTCCAACATGACGCCTGCATTGTCTGCCGCCAACATGATGTGCGCGGCGATATCGTCGCCCGGTCGCACTTCGGGTATACCCGGAACTCCGATGATTCGTACTTCAGCTACACCAGACATACAACCTCAGCGTCGTGCGAACGCTGCATAGCGTTCTCCTTTGAATGATCACCGACGACCGACCACCCACGATGGTACGTTCGCGATTCATTTATGTACGAGCAGCCAGTTCATCTAAATCATCCGACGTGTCGACATCCCAGTGCGTGCGCGGCAGATCGCACACATGCACCGGCACATCCATATGGCGCGCTGCTTCCAGATGTTGCGCGAAGCTGCCAACGCCGAAGCGCGGCGGAATCACGCCGCAGGGTCGCATCAATAACATGTTCGTACCGGCACCAGCGCGATCCGAGCAAATGACGATGCTACGCTCGGGTGCGTCCGTACGGAGTACCGCTTGAACGTCATCGGCACGTAACAACGGCAGGTCAGGCAGTACGATTAGCTGTGCGTCCGCACCTGTGCTTCGCGCCCACGTCGCGCCTGATATGAGTGCGTCGTTCAGACCGTCCCCATGTTGCCTGATCGGCGTCATGCCCTTCTCACGCGCCCATTCGAGCGTCGGGGCATCGCCGCTAACCACACCAATGCTTTCGATCATGCCCGATTCCCGCAAAGCGCGTACCACCACCGTACACAAGCGCACGATCAGTATGCGGCGCTCAGCGGCGCTCAGGCGTGCGCTCAAGCGCCGCTTGCCGTCATCGAGCGCCCGAATCGGCAGCACGGCGACGACACGCTCGCCCGCTTGTGAGGCGGGTGCATAGACAGGCTGCGAAGACACGGCACATGGTTCCAAGGCGCTCACTATGCTGGACGCCCAGCGAGATCCGCACACCATTGCAGCACCGCTTCGGCGAGCGTGCGGCGGTCCTCGATGGATTGCATCACGGTGTTCGTGACCAGCACATCCATACCGAGGGCGCGGATCGCATCCGCAGAAGTCGGCATCTTTTTCGTCGATCACCAACCCGCTCAGGATGTCGCGGTACATGCGTGCCACGCCGAGCGCAGAAGATTCATGTCCCATGCCACCGAGCATTTTGTCCGCAGGACCTTTGAGCGCCCGACCGCCGACGATAGGACTGACTGCGACCCGTGGCACAGCGCGTCCTTTGATCAGGTCGCGCATCCCTGGTACATCCAGAATCGGCCCGATACTGACCAATGGATTCGAGGGGCAGAACACAATCGCATCCGTATCGGCGATAGCCTGCCTTACACCAGTTGGTAACGTCGCCCGTTCGATGTTATCGACGCGCACGGACAGTACTTCGTCACGATGCCCGCGCCGCACGAAATAGTCCTGAAATGGCAACCAGCCATCGGGAGTTTGCACGTACGTCGGCACCAGATCATCGGTCATTGGCAACAGGCGTGCATGCACACCCAACGAGCGGCAGAGTGCCGCCGTAGAACTCGGTCAAGGTCTGACCTTCGCGCAGCGCCGCGGTACGCACGATATGCGTGGCAAGATCGCGGTCGCCGATACCGAACCAGGTCGGCGCGTCCAGGCGACCCATCGCGTTGAGCGCTGTCCAGGTTTCGTCCTTGACCCCCCACCCCGTCACTTCGTTCGCGATACCCCCCAGGGTATACATGACGGTATCGATGTCCGGGCTGATATGCAGTCCCCAGTGAATGAAATCGTCGCCAGTATTAATGATGACGCTCAGGCTATGTGGTTCGAGGGCGGCATACAAGCCGTGCGCAAGTTTTGCCCCACCAACTCCGCCAGCAAGCGCAACAATCTGTGTCATAGCATCAAGCCGTTCATTTGAGTGCGAACACTCATTCTGTCTGGGTTCACCACCAAACTATAGCACGAAAGGCCACGCCCAACGGGCATCACGCTAGCGTCCCGTTCGTTCCGGCGTATCATACATAGCAAAGAAGGAGCATACCATGTTGAGTCTCGATCTTGCACGCAAACTGGCTGACGCGGGTTTCGATTGGACACCCAGCGAACGCGATACCTTTATCATCCCTGACGCTGGAATGGACCATAAAATCTTCGTCATCAGTGAACTGCAAGCCAGCGTTTATCCATATTTTGGTGTGCAGCACATCATGTTCCATGGCACAAGCGAGTGGGCGCTGGATCAGGTGATGGTGGACGACGCCGTGTGGCTACCGAGCGAATCCCAGCTACGCACCGCGATCGAAGAACGAACCCCTGATACGCCGTTATATGCTCGAACGCACGAGCGATGGCTACCGCTGTATCATCAGCGATCATCCAGGCGACAGCACATCCTACCCATCGGCAGAAGACGCCTATGGCATTGCGCTGCTCGCACTGATCGGCGTGACGACCAAAGCAGCTTGATAGCCCGATGCGTGCATGTATGATCGATCTTAACTGCGATATGGGCGAGGGCTTCGGGCCGTGGGAAGCGGGACCGGACGCGGCGGTGATGCGTTCGATCACGTCGGCGAACATCGCCTGTGGCTTTCACGCCGGCGATCCTGATGTGATGCAACGCACAGTCGCGCTCGCCCAGGAGCATGGCGTCGCCATCGGCGCACACCCCGGCTACCAGGACCTGCAGGGCTTCGGACGACGCGCTATCAGCCTTTCACCGCAAGAGATATATACTTTGATGCTCTACCAGCTTGGTGCGCTTCACGCCTTTACCGTCGCAGTGGGAGCCAGACTGGTGCACGTCAAGCCGCATGGCGCGTTGTACAACCACGCCGCCAGGGATCGCAAAGCAGCCGACGCCATCGCTCGCGCCGTCCACGACTTTGACCCGCAGTTGATCCTGGTTGGTCTGGCGAACAGCGCCATGGTCGACGCGGGCATCGCGCAGGGGCTACCCGTAGCAAGCGAGGCCTTCGCGGACCGAGTGTACGAATCCGATGGAACGCTCCAGGACCGTCGCATTGCTGGTGCCGTCCGCACCGACCCCGACGCGATCGTCGCACAAGCCTTGATGATCGCCCGCGAACGCCATGTCATCAGCAGCGACGGTCATCGCATCGAGATCGACGCCGACACGATTTGCTTGCACGGAGACACGCACGCGGCAGCCGACCTTGCACTGACGATACGCACGGCATTGCACGATGCCAACATATCGGTCGTGCCGCTACAAACGGTGGTCGCCGCACGCATGACCACGCAACGCTGATGCACGCGCCGGATGGCTGGTGGACCCATGCTCCGGTGGGCGAAAGCGCGATCCTGGTGACGTGGTGCGGTCAACCATCTGACCGCACCACCGCCATCCAACTACTGGTGCAACGCGCTCAGCGGCAAGGCAGTTCGGTAGTCGATGAAATTGTCCCCGGCATCGCGTCGGTGCTGCTGCGCTTCAATCCAGTCCGTTGGACGGCAGCAGACGTATGGGACCACATCACGCCCGTCTTGCCCCTCGCGCTCGAAATGACCACCTCCGATGCTCGCATCGTCGATGTCGCGGTGCGCTACGGGGGCGAGTTTGGACCCGACCTCGACTCCGTCGCCGAGGCGTGCGGGTTGTCGCCCACCGATGTTATCGCGCTGCATTCCGCACAACCGTATCCGGTGCTGATGCTCGGATTCATGCCGGGATTCCCCTATATTGGTGAGCTTCCCACGCCACTTCGCCTGCCGCGCCGTCCCACACCACGCACGCATGTTCCGGCGGGATCGGTTGCCATCGCCAACGACCAGACAGGCATCTATCCCAACACATCGCCTGGCGGCTGGCACCTGCTTGGACGCACCACCGCCACGCTGTTCGACCCACAGCGCGACCCACCCTCCTTGCTGCGTCCCGGCGATCTGGTACGCTTTCACGCTATCGACGAGGCATAAGCATGCGGGATGAACCAGTCTGCGAGGTTCTCACTGGTGGCGTGCAAGCCACCGTACAGGACGCGGGACGCCCTGGCTACGGTGCGCTAGGGGTACCGCGTGCTGGCGCGATGGATCGCTTTGCCCTTGCCGCCGCCAATCTCAGCGCGGGCAACGCACCAGACGCCGCCGCAATCGAGATCGCCCTGGGCGGACTGGCGCTGCGCTTCCTGCGTTCGTGCCGCATCGCCATCGCTGGCGCGGACCTCGACGCACGTACTTGACGGTGCTGCGCTGGTGAACTGGTCATCGCACATGGTCGCGGCGGGGGCGCGTCTGCGCTTCAACGGACGTATACGAGGTGTACGGGCGTACCTTGCCATCGAAGGAGGGCTGGCGGTAGCGCCGGTACTTGGCTCGCGCAGCACCTATCTTCCCGGTGGATGGGGTGGTTTCGAGGGGAGGGCGCTCCGCGCGCGCGATGTATTGGCGGCGTCGCTCCCACCACCCTCGACGCACAAGCTTCCGGCTACGTCCCGAACAGCGCCCTGCCTACAGCGCGTTTCCAACAATACGTTGCATCATCGGACCACACATCAGTGCCTTCAACGTAGCGGCGACCGGGCGTTTTTTCGATGGCGACTACCGGCTTAGCCCGGCATGCGACCGCATGGGCTATCGCCTGGAAGGTCCGGCACTCGCGAGCAGCGAACAGGCGCTCCCTTCGGCAGGTGTTGTGCCAGGCTGTATCCAGATCCCGCCTGATGGACAGCCGATCGTGCTGATGGCGGATGCTCAAACGACTGGCGGCTATCCCATCATCGCCACGGTGATCGGTCCCGACCTACCGCTGCTGGCGCAACTGCTGCCGGGGGATAAGGTACGCTTCCAGCCCATCACACCCGAGCGTGCCACCATCATCGCACGCGCCCAACATGCAGTTCTGTTCGACCACACCGCCGAGATCATCGGCGCACCGATCTAAAAGCCCTCCACACATTGAGGATGTGCGAAGGGCTTTTAGATCGGTCGTCCGTGGTGCATCGTCTGCGGCCTGTTTAGACTTCCAGGGCGGGTACGACATCCCCGGGTTGCGGACCGAGGGCGACGAGCGTCAGGTTATCGAATGGACGTGTCGCCAGCAGCGCCGAAACACTTGCGGCGGTAACGGCGAGGTAGCGATCCACGATCTCGTCAAGCGGCTCGATCCGACGGCGGTACACCCAATCAAAGCCGACGTTCGTCAGGCGTCCCATCGGCGTTTCGGCGCTGAGGACCAACGCCGACGCGAGTTTGCGACGAGCCCGTGCAAGTTCTTCTTCCGGTAGCATCGGTGTCCTGCGCCTCGACCAGTGTTGCGCGCAACACCCGCATAACTTCGTGTGCGTGCATCGGTGAACACGAGGCATAGGCATAGAACGCGCCTGCACCATCATTGGAATCGTAGCTCAGGCCAACCGAATCAGCTAGCCCTGGATGCGTCAACGCCCAGTACAGCCGCGAACCATCGCCACCGCCGAGCGCCACGCTGACCACTTCCGCCACAACGCGCTCGTCATCCTGGGCGGCGGGCGCGGGCGCGACCACACAGATGTATAGCCGGTCGCGCTTGCTATCCACGACCATACGCTCCTGTGGGAACGCTTCGGGGCGCGAAAGGGAACGCGGTGCGTCGGATGGCGTCCAGTTTCCGCAATACCGTTCGGCATCGGCAATCGCCGCGTCCCAATCATAGTTACCGGTCAGCACCAACGTAACATTGTTCGGCGCGTAGCGATGCTCAAAGTATGTCATCATCTGGTCGCGTTCGAGGGCACTGATGCTTTCAGTCGACCCAAGTACGCTGTTGCCCAGCGGATGACCGTGGTGGTACGTTTCGCGTGCCAGATCGAACAGTGTAAAGTGCGGTCGATCCTTGTACATGGCTATCTCTTCAAGGATCACCTTCTTCTCAGTATTGAAGTCGTCCTGGCGCAGACTTGGGCGCAACATGTCGCCCAGCAGACCCAGTAACTGCGATTGGAACTCCGGCAACACCGCGCCGTAATATACGGTGTTTTCTTCGCTGGTAAAGGCGTTATAGTTCGCGCCCATCTCGTCGAACTCACGGTTCACATCAGCCGCCGAGCGACTGTCGGTGCCTTTGAACATCATGTGTTCGAGAAAGTGGCTCACACCAGATACTTCGGGCGTTTCGTCGCGTGAACCTGTGCGGGTAAAGAATCCCAGGGCGATGGATTGCGCCGCCGGATTATACTCGCCGACAATCTCAAGCCCGTTGGGCAATGTATGGCGGTCGTAACGCATGATCTTCCTCTATGCGGGCAGCAGCACTGGCTCCGGCCCAAGCGTCAGAATCGTAAACTCGTGTGGGGCATTGTGGCGCAGATGGTCGTTGAGCGCTTCGACCGTCACTGATTCGACCGCCGAACGTACTTCGTCCAGGGTACGTGCGCGACCGAGCAAGAAGATATCGCTCGCCATCGACGCGGCGCGAGCGCCCGACGATTCGCCGCGCATAACACGCTCCGCCAGCAGACCGATGCGTGCGCGTTCGAGTTCTTCGGCGGTCACGCCCTCCTGCATGCGTTGAAGTTCGCCAGTCAACACATCGACGGTTTCCTGGGCACGTTCCGGCATCGTTCCAGCGTAGCTCAGCACCACGCTCGCATCGCGCAGAATCTGTGGAAACGCGGCAACCGAATAAACCAGCCCGCGCTTTTCGCGAACCTCGGTAAACAACCGTGCCGCCATACCGCCGGATAAAATATTCAGCCCTAGAAGCGCGTGATAGTATTCGGGATGCTCGATCGGTACGCCCTGATACGCCACGCCGATCTGTGTCTGTGATGTATCTTGCTGCAAATGCTCGTAATATGCACCCGAACGCACGTCTGGGCGCGGGCGGGGTGGTGTAGCGTTCTGCCAATCGCCGAATAACTGCTCGGCGACCTCACGAACCGCCGCGAACTCGACGCCACCCGCCACAGACAAAATCGCTCCGGCGGGACCGAAACGTTCGGCAAAATCGCGTCTGAGGTCGTCGATATCGAGACGTTCAAGGTCTGATGCCGTGCCGATGCGTGGACGACCGAACGGACCTGGAAAGTAGACCTGCGTCAATTGGGTGAACAACTTCTGGGTCGGGTTATCATTCAGTGCGGCGATCGATTGCAGCGCGAGCGCACGCTCAGCATCCAATTCTTCGGCAGGAAGCTGTGGTCGTCGCACGATGTCGGCGTACAAGGCGAGGGCAGCCGTAAGGTCGTCCGCCAGGCACGCACCACCAAAAGTCATATATTCGTAATCAAGTCGGCCGCTGCGCTGAACCCCCAGGTTGTCGAGCGCATCCGACAATTCGCGTGCATTTCGCTCTCCGGCACCGCGATACAACATACCCGCAAGCAGTTGTGCCGAGCCATTCTGTCCATCGGGATCGCCAGCCGACCCCGCAGGAATAAGCAATGTCCAGGATACCGAGCGTAGATGCGGCATCGGCTCTACGGTCACGGTCAAACCGTTCCCCAGCCGTTCAGTAATAATGTGCGATGTCACGTTTGTTTCCTCCAGCGAACACGGGACCGGTCACTGGAAAGGTTTCCGTTGTCCCTGCTTGGAAGTATGGCGGGAAATCTGAGCAACGTCAATACAACCAATGACGAATGACCAACAACTACGGACGACCGACCACCAAGGATGGAGCAAAACACACTGAAGAACAAGCAACGGACGACTCGGTACAAGCGATTGACCATTGGAGCCAAACAAAAACAGTATATTCCAGGGCGAGCATCAATAGATAACCACACGATACTATTCACGGCACACATGCTGCTCAGGCGTGCTGACAATCGCGGCCAGGAGAGAAGTCTGTCCTGCTGCCTTGTGACGAGAACACGGTTGATGAATCAAACGCTGCAACGACCACAACGCTTTGGCTTTGCGGTCAAAGTCCTGGGACAACCCGATCTCAAATCGAACGATGCACGTCGCTGGCAGAGCGCGCCACACCTGCGAGTATCGATCGAGTATTTACGGGCGATCTTCGCGTACCTTCACAAGCACGATATAACGATGTACCGTATGTCGTCCGATATCGCGCCATATGTGACTCATCCCGATCTGCCGCAGTTTCACCATCAGATCGAAGAATGTAGCGAGGAATTACAGGCGCTCGGCAAACAAGCGAAGTCACAGGACCTGCGGCTCTCATTCCATCCATCGCAGTTCATTGTACTCAACAGTCCCAATCCTGATCTCGTCACGAAGAGCATACGCGACCTCGAGGCTCAGACACAGATACTGGACGCGATGGAACTCGGTCCCGAAGCCGTACTGGTCGTTCATGCTGGCGGCACCTATGGCGACCGGGCAACCGGACGTGACCGCTGGGTTGAAACCTATGAACGCTTGCCAGAGGCAGTACGACGGCGACTCGTCCTCGAAAACGACGACACACGCTATTCGTCGGCGGATGTGATCGCGATTCACGAACGTACTGGCGTACCGTTGATCTTCGATTATCAGCACCACTGGTGTAACAATCCCGAAGGGATGGAATGGACCGAAGCGATCCGGCGATGCATCGGCTCGTGGCCGTCGGGCGTTCAGCCCAAAATCCATTACTCATCGCCACGCACCGAGATGCGAACCCTCAAACGCAAGGTGGCGGGAACACGACGCACCGAGGAGGTACAACAACCGCCGATCTGGACCGGACACGCCGATTACCTCAATCCTTTCGAGTTCATCACCTTCATGCGGAGCGTGTCCGACTCTCCGGTTCGACATCATGCTCGAAGCAAAGGTCAAGGACCTGGCGTTGCTCCGCATCCGGCGCGATCTCATACGCTACGCGCCTGATGTTGCACAACGCTTCGGCCTCCGGTCGCTTGGCACTGTTAGTGAATTAGAGGATCGAGGAGCCATTGAGCAGGTGAGCGAGTAGATATTCATGCCAAAGAGCTTTAGGCAGAACCAAAGTTGTCGTGCACTGTATACATCATTGGCACACTACTTGCATAACGAACGTGACGAATATTCACATCTCCCGCATGGAATCGGACAGGGAAGCTGTATTTGCGAAAGCTCCATGTGCGTGTCCTGTTAGCATCATTACGATTTACCCGACACAAGCAAAAGCAAGCAGTATGCACCGTAAACATTACTGAGGGCGAAGAATGCGAAAAGGAAGCGAACTTATCGGGAAGCCAATCGTGGCAATTTGATACCGGGCAGCATCTCGACATGGTCCGGGACCTCGTATTCGATCAAGCCTACAATATGTTGCTTGGGTTCGTCGTCGATGACGGCGGGTGGTTCAGTGGTGCACGTGTACTGCCGTTGGAGCGCGTACAGGTGATCGGACCAGATACCGTTATCGTCGCCAACAATCAGGCGATACTATGGCGGATGCCGCGCCCACATTCCAGAAGATTCTATCCAATAACAACGTACTCAAAGGCACCAAGATCGTCACAACCGATGGACGCAGCCTGGGAACGTTCGTCGACCTGTACTTCGACGAAAAAACTGGCGCGATCGAAGGCTACGAAGTTTCTGGCGGCATCTTCGCCGACACGACGACCGGACGCTCGTTCATCCCAGCACCACAAACCTTAAGATCGGCAACGATGTTGCGTTTGTGCCGCCTGAAACCGCCGACCTGATGTCCGAACAACCCACGCAAGTCGTATGGACCCTGATGATGCCGCCGACGCTCGAACAAGCCTTCGGTCAGCGCGTTGGTACAATCGTCCGCACTGATGAAGGATTGATCATCGCAGCGCCTGGTCAAATTGTAACGGAGCGTGTTATCGAACGTGCGCGTACATATCATAAGGAAAATGAACTGATCGATGCAGCTGGATTAGGCGCTACCGCAAGCGGCGCGCAGGCGACACAGTCAATCCAAGACAGCGCACAACAGTTCAAGGAAACAACAAGCTCGCTATGGGATCGTTTGAAAGGCTCGCTGAGCGCAACCCAGGAACGCGCAGCGCAAGAAGCGGAGGAACGCAGGACCCGTTACGCGCTCGGACGACCTACAAATCGGGTAATTCTCGACCCGGCGGACAATGTTATCTTGAATGTCGGTGAACTCATTACCCATCAGGCAATCGAACGGGCAAAAGACCGCAGGTGTACTCGACATGCTCCTCGGTTCGGTGTATGATAAAGCTCCTGTGCTCACTCAGGAAGAATTACGCGCACCAGAGCCTGGGCAAGCCTCGTTAGAACAACAGCATGGCAAGCAATTCGATGTTCTGTAGCAGGTAAGATACCTGCTAGGTACTCGAAACACGCCAGTTTTTGCTTTCGCACCCTTTTTCTGGGTTTTTTGTGATATTGCGGGAAACACCCGCTCATCGTGCTCATAAGCACAAGTGGAGATACGCTATGTCTATTCGTCCTATAGAAACACAAAGCACAAGAATACTCGTCGTAGACGACCAGCCCGAATTGGCGGAGCTTATCAAGACGGTTCTTGGCGAAGAAGGATACGATGTTACGGTATGTACCGAGGGTCGTCAGGCGATTTCGATTATCGAAAAAGAACGTCCGTCGGCGATCATCCTGGATGTTATGATGCCAGAAACAGATGGCTTTGAAGTATTACGCCAGCTGCGCACGAATCCAGCAGGACAGCGCGTTCCAGTGATCTTGATGAGCGGCGCATGGCGGCGCAACGAAAAACAACGGCAGATCGGAACAACGCTCGAAATTGCGCCGACGATTGTGTTGCCAAAACCTTTTGAACTTGTTGATCTCGAACGTTGCCTGCGCCAACTTGGCATCACGCCGACGTCGGCGGCAATAGCGTTGATTGTACATCCAGGGTCACTTCTGCTATATTGGGTTGCCTCATAATCCGACGTCTCGCATACCTTCAGAAAAGGAGAAGAGATATGAGAGCAACGATTCTGGTGCTTGAAGATGACCCTGTACTACAAGAGCTATTATGTGAAGTTCTGCAGGACGAAGGTCACGACGTAACTAGCGGTATCAACGCTCGCCGAAATGAGCGATTGTATTCCGCCTGCCCTTGATCTTTTGATTAGCGATATGCTGGTGGATTCACGCGCGATTGGTATCGAAGCCATATACATGGTCCGCCAATCAACCGAGCCGGCCGGTCCCGGCGATCCTATGTACGGGCGCGGCAAACCATATCGAAGCACATCGGAGCAATCGACCAACTTGGCGCTGACGGTGATTCATAAACCGTTCAGCCTCGACCGTTTGATCGATGCGGTCAACATCGCTCTCGCATTCCCGAATCATAGGCACTTATACCGGACATTTCAGGACGCCCTGTTCGCACGTCCCAGGATGCGTTCAACCAATAACCTGTCTTCGGCTGTAAACGCTCCTCAGAACCACAACACCACACCATAACTTACGATCCCGACACATGACCGCCACGAACGGCAGAGGTCGTAGGTATACCATTACTAGCACGTCGCCACGACGGTGGCGAATAAGTGGTCGCCACAGTATCTGCAGCAGGGGCGCGGACCCTAGTTCGCGCACCAGTACACGCCGAAACGGAATGTAGAGAACGAACTCTGAAGCGATCGTTACCGCCGCTGCCGCCACCAATCCCCACCGTGGAATCAGCACCAGATTCACGGCGAGATTGAAGAAGCGCAGTGAAGATGAAGGCGATGGTTATCGCGCCCTGACGATGGAGCGCGATCAAGCACATACTGCGTCACGCCATTGACATAGCTCATTGGCACGAACCAGATCAAAATCGCCAGCACTGGCCCTGCACTCGCCACAAAGCGTTCACCAGCCAGCACGCTGATTAAGGTCGAGGCGAACACCGAGCCTATCGCGACTAACGGAAATGCTCCTATCAACAGGACGCGCAATGTCAGCGCGTAGCCGCGCAGAAGTCCCCGAACGGTCGTCCATGGCTTGCCGCGAGAAGCGCGGAAAGAGGGCGTTGACGACAATCGGCGGGATGATCAACGCGAAAGGGGCGATCTTGTAGGCCGAACCATAGACTGCGACGGCAGCAGAGCCCTTGAAATGCGTTGATGATAAACGTATCGAAGCGGAAGAACACACCGACCAGCAGACTATTCAGCATCAGGGGAAACGCAGCGCTCAATAACATCCGCGCCATCGCTCCATCCCAGTTCCATCCAGGCCAGCCAAAATCACGCCGCAACAACCATATGAAGATACCAGCGTTGATCATCGTCGCCGCGAGTGCGCCCCAGGCGACCCCGACCACTCCAAAGCCAAGCACCAGCGCGCCAAAACGCAACGCCGCACTCAGCACATTATTGACGAGATTCGCCAGCGCAGGAATGATCGGGCGTTCCGTAGCGAAGTACACCGATGTCACCGACGACCCCACCGCACTTGGCACCAACGTCAACACCAGAATACCGATGAGCAGCGCCCCCTCGGATGAAATTGTATTGACGATGGTTCCCTGCGCATACATCCAGTCATAGGCGGCGACGATGCTACCCGCGATGGGGATGCTCAATACCGATAGGGCGATTCTAAGCAGCAGTGCGGTCCCAAAACTGTTGCGGAGTGCGGCACGGTCACGAGCGACCTCGCGTGTCAACAACACGCCGAGGCCCCACTCGCTGATTGTTCCTAGGTACAACGTCACCACCAGCGCCGCGAACTCATAGTTCCCTGTAGAAGCGGGAGCCACCAGGCGGAACAACAGCGCGACGAAAACAACATCGATCGCCCGTACCACCAGTTGAATCAGCAGCGGCAGGGCGCTATTTCGCAGGATGCGCCGGACAGCATCCGTCTTGTTGCTCGCCGCGTTCCGCACGAGCAAGCAACATCAGGGTGACTATGCCAGTCACGAGCAAACCGACACCGAAGATTGCGATCCCCCACGTTTGTCGCGCCGTGAGTTCGATCATCAGGCGTCATCGCTCAGATATTTCTCGACCAGAATGCCCAAACGGGCTTTCGCCTCGTCAGGAATCGCAGCAGGATTCGTCATGATCGCGTGATTGAGGGCATGACCACACGCACAGGTGCGTTCGACGGCGATGGATGGGATGACAGCCGCAAGACCGCCTGTGCATTGGCGACGTTGTTGTGCATGACGTTCATCACGGCCTCGACCGTGACAGCATCATGTTCGGGATGCCACACATCGTAATCCGTTACCAGCGCGAGCATGCCATAGCAGATTTCGGCTTCACGGGCGAGCTTGGCCTCCGGCAGCGCTGTCATCCCGATCAAATCGAAGCCCGATGCGCGGTGAAACTCTGATTCCGCGACCGTCGAGAACTGTGGACCTTCCATCACGACGTAGGTCGCGCCATCATGTGCCGCAGGCTCGACCACGCTCCCCGCTTGCAGCAGCGCACGACGCAGGTTGGGACAAAATGGCTGTGCGAGCGGCACATGCGCCACGATACCGGCACCAAAGAAGGTGAAGGGTCGCACGCCTTTGGTGCGATCGACAAGTTGGTGTGGAACGACAAGTTGACCGGGTGCGAGTTCCTCGCGCAACGATCCGACCGCGCTGACAGCAATCAGGTGTTGCACACCCAGAGATTTGAACGCATAGATATTCGCGCGGCTTGGTACTTCGGTCGGCAACAGGCGGTGACCGCGTCCATGGCGTGGCAGAAAAGCCACCCGCTCACCATTCAATGTTCCGACCACGAACGATATCGCTTGGCGCACCAAAGGGCGTGTCGATCTTGATTTCCTCTTTATCAGTCAAACCCGGCATATCATACAGGCCACTGCCGCCGATCACGCCGATACGAATATCGCTCATAGACACCTCGTCAATTATCAAAAGAATCGCCGCGAACCTAGCACCGATCACTCCATCTTGTCAAACGGCTCGTAACTTTCGCCAGGCGAAAGCGTTCGTCATGCTAGTAGCAATCAGTAAAAAGGGCATTCACCCTGGCACACCGTTTGCTATATAATGACACCAGGAAGTTCCAATGTGGAACTTATATCGAGAATGGGGGCGTAAGCAATGGGTATTATCGTTTGGTTGATTTTCGGCGGCCTGGTAGGTTGGATCGCAAGCATGATCATGGGCACGGATCCACAGCAGGGTCTTCTCATGAATATCATCGTTGGTATCGTGGGCGCGCTGATCGGCGGCTTCATTGCAGGGCTTCTTGGCTTCGGTAGCGAAAGCTATGCGTTCTTCGATATTGGTAGCTGGATCACAGCCATCATTGGCGCAGTTGTCTTGATCTTCCTGGTCCAATTGGTCACAGGGCGACGTCGGGTATAACTCGCTTCGACGCGAACGAAACCTCACATTGAGTGACGGCAGGAGCGCTCCCAAATGGGAGCGCTTTTGTTTTGTCCCGCGACCAATCACTATGGCACGGATGTCTGATACTCACCACTCTGTCATACCGCCACGAAATGGGTATGCTACAATTAAGTTTGTAGAAGTCCCATGCAGATACCGATAGAAGCGTCCAACAACCTTGACACGCTTGGAAGTGTCGCACGAGCGCTTGTCGCTGATGAAGCCCTGCCCGAGCGGTTGGGTCTTGCACTGGCTGCGTTGCGTATCCATGTGCCGTTCGCGCAGGCACGCATCGTCGTGCTGGGTGCTGAACCGTGGAGCTACGTCGCAGGCGGCGAGCAATCAACCACGGCTGTGTCGTCGAGTGAACCACCATGGCCTCGTCACTGGACCGCTGAGATCATCCACACACGCCAGGCACACTACCGTCGCATCGACCACGAACGTTGCTATCTAGGGTGGCCTATCGTATGGCACGACGAATTGTTTGGTGTCCTCGAACTTGGAGCATATAACTCCTTCGACTACAGCGGATGCCGTTCGCTGATCGAGGCTACCTTGCCGTTATTCGCCGCGGCTTTCGCCACCACAAGCAATGTGCAGCACGTCAAGCGCGCTGCCAGCAGCGACGACGCGTCGCTGCTGGCAGCGTTACGGCATGACCTCGAATCGCCGCTGCTCCTGCAACCGCTCATCGAGTGTGTTCTCACATGGATCATGCAGCATGTTCCTGCAACGCACGCATCATTGCACCTGCCACGCATGTCCGACGACCAACCCTCCCTACTGAGCTTCGAGCTTTCGGCACACGAGCCGTCTGACATGGCTCCAACCCAGATCGTACCTATCGCATCCAACGGGTATGGAACGCTCGCACGCAAGGCCATCGAAACCCAACAGCCAATGTGGCGGCGGAACGGTCATGGCCTGGAAATGAGCCTACCACTGATGATGAATGGCGATGTTGCCGGAGCGCTGATGATCGTTGGTCCACAACTTCAGGAACAGCACCTGCAACTCGTTATCCAAAGCGGTTCGATTATCGGGGCAGCGTTGCAGCGTGCCGAGTTTTACCACCAGCTTGCCGAAGCGCGAACGCATCTACAGCAGGTCTTTGATAGCCTGCCAATCGGCCTCGCGCTCATCGACGGCGATGGGCATTTGTTGCGGGCGAACGCGGCGTGGCCTCGCGTATGGGGCTTATCGCCCACCACAGCCTCGATGCAACACGATGTTCCTTGGGATATGTTCGAGCCGTTGCTAACACGGCTGCCCGAACCGTTGGTGTTCGACGCTTTCTTCCGGCAGCGCGACAACGAGCCGCACGAAACATCGTTCATTCTACAAAATCCGGTTCAGGAACTCCATGTATCGCTGGTTCCGGTCCATGACAGCCTGGGTCTGCACACAAGCTACCTATTGATTGTCAACGATGTGACCCGCGAACGCGAACTCGACCACATGAAAAGCGACTTCGTTTCAGTGGTTAGCCATGAACTACGCACACCACTCACGTCGATCCTGGGCTATACCGAATTGTTACAAGCCCGCGAATTTCCCGTTCAGGAACGGCGCGAACTGCTCGACACGGTATGGAAACAGGCTACTCACCTTTCAAGCCTGGTGGAAGACCTGCTCAGCGTGTCGCGGATCGATTCAGGGCGTCTGACGATTTCGCGCTGGGTTCTTTCGCTGAGCCAGATCGTCAATGAATTAACGGCACAGCTTAACAAAGAGCTCGGACACAAGCGTCACCGATTGTTAATCGATGTTAGCGACCGTCTTCCTTCTGTATACGCAGATCGCGACCGTCTTCGCCAGATCCTGGGAAATTTGCTGTCGAACGCGATAAAATATTCACCTGAAGGCGGCGAAGTCATATTACGCGCTGAAGTCCTCCAATCGCCGCCCCCAAATGCCCCGCCACTGCCGCCTGAGCCAGCGTTACTGATCACCGTACGCGATCCCGGCATCGGTATTTCACAAGAAGAAGTCAGTCACATCTTCGACCGCTTCTATCGGGTTGATAACAGTAGCACGCGCAAAATCGGCGGAACCGGGCTTGGTCTTGCGATCACCCAAGCGTTGGTCGAACTCCATGGCGGGCGCATCTGGGTCGAATCGCAGCCAGGTCAGGGCAGCACGTTTTCCTTCACTTTGCCACTTGCTAATGACGTGTTACGCACCCTACCATAGCCACTTTGTCGCCCAATGGTGGTTCGACAACGAACACGCTCAGGCAAGCTAATGCGCCTACCCCAGTCACTGTTCAGCGGCCCCAAGGTCAACGACAAGCATCGTGGGCCTGGGTGCAACGTGCGTTGTCCATGTGGCATGCGGTGTATGGCAGGTCGCACGCACGAAAACTCTTGTGCTATACTCCGCTGCATAGTTGGCGCTTCCGCTGGCTTCGTGGTGGAATCTGGTGAGTAACTTCTTAGCTACATCGTCAAGCGAAACAATCGCCACACTCCTGGCAACGGGCGAAAGCGAGCGTGTCGCGTTCATGCGCGACCGCATTCGCACGGAAGAATTTGCCGAAACGCTCGCGGCCTTCGCAAATGGTGATGGCGGCGTTGTGTTGCTGGGTGTAGGCGGTAAAACACGCCCGAAACTCGAAGGCGTGCAAGACATCGGTAACGCCCAGGACCTTGCGCTAGAAGCGTCATTGCTGCTCAACCCACCGTTGCTTCTTCCGCTGCCGCGACACCTGCGTGAAAACGACCTCGACCTCCTACTGATCGAAGTCCCAGCAGGATTACCGAATGTCTATAGCATTCAGGGCAGATACCCACATCGCGAGGGCGCGGTGAACGTACCGATACCGTCGCATTTGCTGCGCGAACTGCTGATGGAGCGCGGTGACACCCGCTGGGACAGGCTCATTCCAGCAGGTGCAACCATCGACGACCTCGATCCTGACAAGGTACAACGCTATTACGAGCGCAGCGGTTCGGTCGCCACCGATGACCCCTGGGAATGGCTACACCGCCGTGGCTGTGTTGAGCGGCGCGATGGGACGTACCTTCCGACTAACGCCGGACTGTTGCTTTTTGCCCGCCACGTCGAACGGCATTTCCCACAATGTGAAGTGACCTTGATTCGCTATCCCGGTCTTGAGCCGTCCGACCAGTGGGAGCGCGACGATATTCGCGATACATTACCCGAGCAACTCCGCCGAGCGCAGACCTGGATCACGGACCACATGCGAAAAGGCTCACGCATGGCAGGCCTGGAGCGAGAGGATTGGACGGAGTATCCTGAAGGTGCTATCCGCGAAATGCTCGTCAACGCTGTCGCGCACCGTGATTATGCTGTGCGGGGCGAAAGCATCCGTATCGTCATGTTCGCGAACCGGATGGAATGTTACTCACCTGGTCGCTTGCCGGGGCATGTAACGGTCAATAATATTCAGAACGAGCGCTATTCGCGCAACGAAGTGCTTGTCCAAGTGTTATCGGACCTTCTGTTGATCGAGCGGTTGGGCTACGGTATCGATCGCATCGTCAAGCAGATGTCGAACGCGCAACTACCGCCGCCCGCCTTCCAGGAAACGCCCGCCGGATTCATGGTCAAGCTTGAAGGTCGCGCCGCAGGACAGGCAGGAATGGTCGGCGTCGATACACGAGAATGGCTGAAGCAGGGTGTGAACGAGCGCCAGATCGCCGGACTAATTTATCTGACCGAACATCAGCGCATCACGAACCGCGATTACCGTGATCTCCAGCCCACCGTATCCGACGAAACAGTGCGCCGCGACCTGGCAGACCTGGTTGAACGGGGCTTGTTGCTACGTATCGGCGACCGGCGCGGCACATACTATATCCTCCGGTAGAATACAGATCAATATTAAGAAACATAGAACAGCGTCCGAGCTCTTGTCGGTCGTGCGCTGATTAAGGAAAAATAGATGGCCAAAATCGTTCGAGGAAGCGCGGGTCGCATCCAGCGCCGCGAGGATATCATGGACCGTTACGGCTCCAGCCTCGCAGCCATGCTGCTCAAGCAAATCAAACGCCCCGAAAACAGCAGGATTATGCACATGGCAACTCCAGGCGCGATCCCCTTCGCGCAAGGTATCGCACCGATGTTACAAACAGGCGAACTTGTGCTGGTCGTGTTCTCATACGATGACATGGAAGACGCACGTGCGGCACTGGCTGGCGTCGGCAACGTGCATGTGATTAATGAGCTCGAAGACCTCGATCCTGAGGATCCACCCTATGACATCATCACCTGTATTGTTCCCTATAATCGTCCACATGAGTACACGCATCAGTTATTCGAAACCGCTCTGCGCTTGCTCAGTCCGACCGGAACACTGTATGTTGGTGGCGACCGCCAGCAAGATTTCGAGCGCGAGATCGGCTTTCTGCGTGGTGTTGGGAGCTCACCAACCCAGGTGGCACAAGAAGGACAAATGCGCATCATGAGCGCCAGCAAGCCAGCACGCGGCGGCAATCTACGTTCGCGTTAGCCCGTCGATCTGATGAGATTAAAGTGAACGTGATACGTCGCTTCACACAAACCCTACATGACGATGGCGAACGAACGTGACCTACGCCGTAAGATCACCTTTCGGAGCGGCAACGCCTCGATCGTGCTGATCAAGCGTCCGGTCGAAAGCATCGAACATGTCCTGCAAAAGGCACTGCTATGGGCGATGTACTTGCCCATGTACCCCGCCCTACGGGTCGAAGTGCCGTTCAGCGCCACCAGTCGTTACAAACCTGATCTGCTGGCCCTGAACGGCGATAGACCAATCTTTTGGGGCGAGTGTGGCGTAGTGTCGCTCGCCAAGCTTGAGGACCTGCTGCGGCGTCACCGCCGCACCCATTTTGTGTTCTCGAAGTGGCAAAAGACCGCCGCGTTTGACACGCTGATCGAGCGCGCTTGTAGGGGATTACGCCGCGAAGCGCCCATCGAACGGATCTGCTTTCCAATACATGCAACACAATGGATCGACGACAACGGCACGATCACCGTCCATCATGCCGACCTCGACATTCGGTGCTGGGAACCAACCTAACCCCCGAACTCCAACCAGCGGCGGTCAAGCTTTTCAAGTAGCGGACGCGGTAGCCCGAGCGCGTAGGCAGTGGAGAGCGTGCCCATCATTTCCCGACCCCAGACCCAGGCTTGACCGTAGGCCGCAAACAGCGACGGGCGCGAAAGCGCGACCAAACAGGTCGTATAGGTCGTGTATGCTTGTGCCGAAATATCATGTTCCAGCTAAACGTGAATCGGCGACGCAAAGTTCGCGGACACGTTCGATCATCTCTTGTTGCGTACTCACTCCTCGTCGGGCCATTCCAGTGTAATGACAACCTGATTGCCATCAATGACAACCGGATACGTCGGGACACGTAGGCCAACGGGCGGGATCAATGCTTTGCCAGTTCGCACGTTATACGCCCAACCATGCCAGGGACACGTCACAATACCGTCGCGCAGCACGCCAGAGGAAAGTGGACCTCCTTCATGGCGGCACGAATCGCCAAAGGCATAGATCGTTCCGTCAACGTTCGCGAGCGCGATCGGTAACCCGTCGATGTCAACATAGTGCATTTGTCCCGGCTTGATCTGATCGACATGCGTGACGACGACCCGTTCTTCCATAGTATCCTTTGCGTAAAGCTAACGGTAGCCGACGTATTAGGCGAACCAGGTATCAAGGTACCACGCACGCCTCATCCTGAGACGATATACTATTCACAGCTATGCATGTTTGATTACAATACCACAGGAAGGTGTGGAGAGATTTATGGAAAGTCAGGCCGCTTGTAGTCGTTGCGCGCAAACATGCGATGGTTCACCAGTAGTCACCGGTACACTACATCTAAAGTTTCCGCTAACTCATACATATGGCAAAGTATTGTCGATGTTTGCACATGGCATCTGGCAGTATACCCAGCACAACGGCATCGTCAGCACCGAGGTACAAAGTGGCGGCGCGCTCGACATGCTCAAAGCCATACAGGCCATTCTTACACCACAAGAACAAATCGACGTTCGTGTGTTGTTCCAGCCGCACGGGCGACCGCTCATAGTGGAAGATGCTATGGCAACCACCTCATTGACGGGGTTCGTCGCCAAGCTACAAAGTACCTGGTTAACCGATATGCTGCGCGAAGGGCGCTTGGCGACCGCCTACCAACCGATCGTCGATGTCAACGCACCCGAGACCATCTTCGCCTATGAGTGTCTGATGCGCGGACAAGAAGGCGAGCGTATCATTGCACCCTTTCAGATGCTCGAGATCGCACGTGGGGCGGACTTACTCTTTCAACTCGATCTTGCGGCACGGCTCGCTGCGATCAGAGGCGCGGCAAAGCATCACCTTACGAGCAAAATTTTCATCAATTTTAATCCGACCGCAATCTATGATCCGGTTTTCTGCCTGCGAAGCACCATCAGCACGATCAAAGAGCTAGAACTCTGCAGCGACCAGATCGTTTTTGAAGTCGTCGAAAGTGACCAGGTGGCGGACCTTTCCCATCTCAAAAACATCGTCAACTACTATCGCAAGGAAGGGTTCCAGGTCGCGCTTGATGATCTGGGATCCGGCTTCTCATCGCTCAATATGCTTCATCAACTGCGTCCCGATTACGTCAAGCTCGACATGCAATTGATCCGCAACGTTCATCAGGATCCGTACAAGGCATCGATCACCCGCAAGTTACTCGAGGCCGCCAGGGAATTGCAGATTCAAACCATCGCCGAAGGCGTCGAAACCGCTGAAGAATTTGCCTGGATTCGAGAAAACGGAGCCGACTTCGCGCAAGGATACTACATCGCCAAGCCTGCGCTCGTTCCACCGGTTACGCTTGCGTTTCCGTCGGCGTTTAGCGCGAAACGGGGCGGAACGATATCCGTTCCGCCCCATTTCCTTCAAATGTTCGCAACGATTGATCTACACAGGGATAACTGATGTCGCGCGGTCGGTGCCTTCGCGCATGCTTGCGACGAAGGCACGCACTTCGTCAGTACCTTGCTCAGCCGCATGTTCCACGACATTAAGCAGCGCCGACCCGACCACCACGCCATCTGCGATTTCTGCGACCTTCTGCGCGTGACGTGGCTCGGAGATGCCGAAACCAACTGCCAGCGGCGTGGAAGTTGCCGCGCGTACACGAGCCAGGAACTCCGGAAGCTGTGCGGCGATTTCGGTACGCGAGCCGGTGATCCCCGTCAGCGACACGCAATAGATGAAGCCTGTCGCGCGTTCGGCGACTTCCCGCATGCGCTCGTCCGTGGAGGTCGGCGCGAGGAAGAAAATCAGGTCGATGTCGTGCGCGATACAGGCGGCCTGCAGTTCGTGTGATTCCTCCGGTGGCAGGTCCGGCACAATCAGCCCATCCACCCCGGCCTCATGAGCATCTGCACAGAATCGTTCGAGGCCATATTGCAACATAGGATTGTAATAACCCATGAACAGCATCGGCACGCCGATGCCTTGCGCCCGCAGCGTGCGAACGGTTTCGAGACAGAACTTGACGTTCACGCCATTGCGTAGCGCGATCTCGGTGGCATGTTGTACCGTCGCACCATCGGCGAGCGGATCGGTAAATGGCACGCCAAGTTCGATCATATCGGCACCGGCTTCAACGATCGCCGGTACGAGGTCGAGCGCAGCATCGCGTTGAGGGTAGCCGATAGTGAGATACATCACCAATGCGCGGCGTCCCTCCTGGGCGAGTTGCTCGAATCGTGGTCCTATTCGTGACATAGTTACTCCTTCATACCGGGGTTACCTCGACCCAAAATCCGCCCCGCAGGTCAGGGAGATGCTTTATCGATACCATCACCGCGACAACGAGTGCGGCAAGAACAATCGACATGTTGTGCGTAACGAACCACATCGCCGGAACGATTGCTATTGTCCCCATCACCGATGGTAACGTCACATCGCAGCGTTGAATAGCGTACGTCAAACCAAATACAATCGCGCCCACGACTGCGGCAGGCCATGACATCGCCAGCAGCATGCCCACACCAGTCGCCAGACCTTTGCCGCCACTACGCCGCATCGCGAGCTTCCAATTGACCCGCAGAACTGACCATGCCGTCGCGAGCAGAAATGGCGAAAAGCAATGACCAACAACCGCAGCGCAGCCAGCGATAGCGCCCGTTTCCACACCAAAGAGCCGCGTCCCCACAACGACGACTACAGCACCTTTGGCAGCATCAAGGAGCGCGACCAGGATTCCTGCAACTGGTCCTGCCGTACGTAACGTGTTCAATGCTCCGATATTGCCGCTGCCACGCTGCCGAACATCGACACCACCCACGACGCGCCCGACCAGAACAGCAAAAGGAATCGCACCGACGAGATATGCCACCAGGATAAACCATAGCATCGAATGTGTCCGGACCCCGTGGTCCGCTCCTTTCGCCGTCTAATAGTTGTATCTTCTCCTAGATCGTCACGCCCAGTTCGTCGGCGACTGTGAAAATGTCTTTGTCACCACGCCCTGATAAGTTGACCAACAGGATCGAATCCTTGGACATGGTTGGAGCAATTCGCATCGCAGCAGCGACCGCATGTGCCGATTCGAGGGCCGGAATGATACCCTCGGTGCGGCACAGCATCTGGAAGGCTGCCAGCGCCTGATCGTCGGTGGCGTAATCGTACTCAGCACGACCGGCATCGCGTAGATAGGCATGCTCAGGTCCGACCGAGGCATAATCCAATCCCGCCGATATCGAATGCGTCAGGGAGATCTGGCCATCTTCATCTTGCAGGACATAGGAATAGGTGCCTTGTAGGACGCCAGGACGCCCACCAGCGAAACGTGCCGCGTGCATGCCACTTTCGATGCCTTTACCGCCCGCTTCGACACCGATCAGTTTTACATCAGCATCGCCGATAAATGGATAGAACATGCCAATCGCATTGGAGCCACCGCCGACGCAGGCGACGATGGTATCGGGCAGTCGCCCAACCTGTGCCAGCATCTGTTCGCGTGACTCGCGCCCGATCACGGACTGGAAATCACGTACCATCGTTGGATACGGATGTGGTCCTAGCGCCGAGCCAAGCAAGTAGTACGAATCGGGGTTGGTCACCCAATCACGCATCGCCTCGTTGATCGCGTCCTTGAGCGTTCGCGACCCACTCTCCACCCCGCGTACTTCAGCACCCAACAAGGTCATGCGAAAGACGTTCGGGCGCTGGCGGCGCATATCCTCGGTTCCCATGTATACGACACAATCGAGGCCGAGTAATGCACACACCGTCGCTGTCGCAACCCCATGTTGTCCCGCGCCAGTTTCGGCGATGATGCGACGCTTACCCATTCGCTTCGCCAGCAAGCCCTGACCGAGCGCGTTGTTTATTTTGTGAGCACCCGTATGCGCGAGGTCTTCGCGCTTGAGGTAGATCTGTGCGCCGCCACATTCTGCCGTCAAACGTGACGCAAAAGAAATCGGCGTTGGTCGTCCAGTATACGTACGGTGCAAATGGTCGAGTTCCGCCAGAAAGGTTTCGTCAGCCTGGGCTTCGATGTACGCTTGCTCCAGTTCGCGGATCGACGGCACCAGGGTTTCGGGAAGGTATCCACCGCCATATGCACCAAAGCGCCCATGCGGTGCTGCTTTAGGCGCGGCCTCATCGGCGACCTGTGTATCTGTAATGGAAGGAGCCATGAACAATCCTTTCGCGTCCGGGTCGTCGCCGCCCGACATGATGCTATAAACGTATCACGCCCCGTACCCGCATGCGGGACGGGGCGTGAGTGAAACTGACACAAACTTACTTGGCGATGAGATTTTCGTCGCGATACTTATCGCCTTCTTCGATCAGCATGATCGGAATACCATCTTCAATCGGATAGCGGCGTCCGCAAGTATGGCATACCAGGAAATCACCGTGTAGATCAACCGGCTGCTTGTCGGAAGGACAGGCCAGGATTTCCAGGAGTTCCGGCGAGATCGTGCGCTTCGCGCCCGTTGGCAACGCAGGAACGCCGGGGCTATTGCCTCCGAGGGGTGCCAGATCGAACGCACTGTCTTCTTGATATTGGCGAATAAGCCGTGCTGCTGCGATGCCAAGGGCAACTAATATGCCAATGCCGAACAGTCGTCGGAAAGATCCCATAGATTTATCTCCTTGTCACCATTTTAGCCGCATGTACAAATCGGCGTATCTTATCGAAATCCTTAACACCATCAGTTTCCACACCACTACTGACATCGACGCCCCAGGGTTGAACAGTAGCCACAGCGGTTTGTACATTTTCAGGATCGAGACCACCAGCCAGTAAGACTGGCCGGTGTGTCGCCAAACGCGCTGCAACAGCCCAATCCGATACAATACCTGCGCCACCAAATGAACCTGCAACATGCGCGTCGACCAGCAGGGGCAGCATATCACAGGTTGCAGGTTGTTCAAGCCAGCCCTGCTCACTCGGATGGTCGTCGAACCGCACTGCCTTGATCGCTGGAACTGGCAGACTATCCGCAGCCGTCATCAATTCATGACCGCTGAGTTGTACCCAGTCCAGACCAACATCCTGAGCGATCGCCGCCATCTGTTCCGGCGTTTCGTTTACGAACACGCCGACGACGATAACGTGCTTGCCATGTGATGAGGCACGCAGCGCACCAACGATTTCGCGAGCGGTGGTGACGTCAATCTGGCGACGGCTGGGGGCGAACATGAGTCCGATCATGTCCGCACCCGCTTCGGCAGCCACCAGTGCGGCTTCCGCTGTGCGTAGGCCGCATATCTTGACGGCGATTGACATCGTTAGCTTTCCGCGCCTTCGCCGTTGGTTTCTGCAGGCTTCTTGCGGCGACGACGGCGCTTGTTCGCGGTCTCGCGTGCTGTCGTTTCAGCGGCGGGTTCGGCCACGGGTGCGGCTTCCACGACTGCTGCTGCCTCCGGCTTGCGACGAGAGCGCTTCTTGGGTGCTTCCGTTGGGGTTGTCGCCTCGACGGCAACCGGGGCGGCTGTTTCAGCGGCAGGTTCCTCAGTGGCAGCGGGCTTGCGGCGCGAGCGACGGCGCGATGGGCGCTTCTCGGCTTCTGCTTCCGGTGCTGCCACTTCGTCTGACGTTTTCGCTTTGACGTCGGCGGCCTGATCAACGACTGCCTGGAGTTCGCTGTCCGCGCTCGCTGGCACCAGTTCGACCGGAGACGGAATGAACAGGTCATCTTCGGGACTGGGGATCAACACCGGCTCAGCATCGAGCACGGAGCTCGTACCATACAAGCGTGCACGGCGACGACGTGCTGGCGTTTCCTCGGCGACTGCCAGGGGCGCTTCCTCAGACGCCGCTGGCTGTACACGGTGCTGGCTACTCAGGCGGTAATAAGCGCGGGCGCCGCGCCCCGTGCGTTGCAGGATACCGCGGTTAATGCCCTGTTTGACCAATTCCTTGAGTTCGTTGTTGGTCAATTCCATGACTTCCTGGTTGCGTAGACCACGCAGCGCGTTGAAAATATCGGCGAAACGCACCGGCTCGGTGAATTCCGACATTGACGCACGGAATACATCCCATTCACGTTCGCCGAACGTTCGAACTGGCGTTTCCTCAACAGGTTCCACCTGCGGCACGTCCAATTCCGGCAGCGTGGAAGTCTCAAGCGAATCTTCGGTTGGCTCCACAACCATCTCACCGATTTCAAGCGGCGCTGGTGCAACCAATTCGCCCTCGACTTCCTCTTTCGGTTCCGCCACTGGGGCGAACTCGTTTTCGAGTTCGCGCTCGGCTTGCTGAGAGATCAGGTCCTCAGCAAACTGCGACATCTCCTTCGGATCTTCGCCCGCCAGGAATACCTCGGTCACGGTGCCGTTGGTAAAGATTTGCACTTTGCCTTGCTTTTCGGCTTCCTTAACGAAATCCTTGAATTTGCCAAAGCCGCGACCATTCGCATCTTTGACCTTCGATTCATGGAAATTAGAATCGAGTTCGCGCATCACAACCTTGAGCGATCCCAGGTTGACCACGAATCCGCGCTGTCGTGCTAACTTCACAGCATCGACCAGGGTTTCATACGGGTTACGTGTCGGAGGTGCATCAACTACAGGCGCAGGCTTGTGCGGTGCTACAGGCTCCTCGATCGGCTCGTCCAGCACAGGTTCCGGCATGCTCATGTCAACATCGGGCTTGGGCGTGCGATCTTGCTTGCTGCGTTCGCTACGTTCGGTACGTTCGGGCTTTTCGCGGCGCTCCTCCCTGCGGGGTTCCTCGATCAGCACGGGAGCCATCCGACTGGTGCCCGGGGCCTTGAGGTCGGCGATTTGCTCGTAGAACAGGAACTCATCGGCACTCTGGGCGAGGTGGGCTGAGGCCGCGCCACCAATACCGATGATGATCACATCTTTACCGTGCTGTCGGATCGCGTTGACCAGCGGAATAAAGTCGCGGTCGCCCGTGACAAGCACGAACTTGCGGATGTTCGGCTGTGTAAACAACGTTCGCATGGCGTCGATACACAGGTGGATATCGACACTGTTCTTGATCGGGCGTCCCGTACGACCCATCTCGCGGTCGTAGTAATACGTCGGTACGTACATCGGCTCGACGCCGTTGGCGAACAAGGCGGAGGTTACACGAGGGTAGCGATACCAGTCGGCGTATGCACGGGCGATAACAATACGCCCGTAATCCTCACAGCGGTCCATAATGACTTCGAAATTTGGTGATGCGTCGAACTTTTCTCGTACGGACACATACACATTCTCGAAGTCGACAAACACGGCGACATCATCGCGGTTAGCTTTGTCCATAAAACAATCTTTCTCCAGGTAAACGGGCGACTGAGACCATCAAGCGTTACCGCAGCATGCCGTAACGCAGTCAGAGTCGCACAAGTAACAACGTACATTTCCGCTCAACCTATCCACAACGTATCAGTCGTAGCCAACAATCTCATCCGCACACGAGATACATAAAAACGCGCCCTAATCGCCCATCTGTGGTCGATCGAAGACGCGCCATGAGCATTGCAACATGTGTCTGCTGCAACATCTGTGCCGAAACTGTCGTAACGTTGTGTTGTATTGAGCCGTCCAGCAAGTACCTATCCGGCAATATATTCCAGTGGCGGCCCGAATTATCAAGCCTTGCCAGGCTCTGTTTGACCGCTCAACTCCCGCACCTTGCGAGCAGGATCAGTCGCGGTGACAATAGCTTCGCCCACAAGTATAGCATCTACGCCGATCGCCCGCAAATCTGCGATTTCATCGGCTCCACCGAAGCCGCTTAAGCTGACCACAATGGGCTGTTGGTCGGCGGGCAACGCGGCAAGAACACGCTCGGTGGTGTGAGGATCGACCTCGAACGTACGCAGATCGCGGTTGTTGATGCCGATCAAATCGACGTCTACGTCCAGTGCAACCTGCAACTCGGCGATGTTGTTGACTTCCACCAGCGCGTCCATACCCAATGCGTGCGTGGTTTCGTACAGCGTGGCGACCATTTCCGGGTCGACCGCCGCGACGATGATCAGGATCGCGTCCGCACCATACGCGCGTGCTTCATAGACCTGATACGGATCGACCATGAAATCTTTACGCAGCAATGGCACGTCGCCGTACTGTTCATCGGCGCGTAATTGGTCCATACGCACCGCACGCAGATGCTCGAGCGTACCGCCAAAGTATTCCAGATCGGTCAGGATTGAGATCGCGTCGGCTCCGTGCTCGCGGTAGATCCGACCCAGCGTCAGCGGATCGAAGTTGCGCGCCAACAGACCTTTGGATGGACTTTGTTTCTTGATCTCGGCGACCAATCCCAGCCGATCGGGATGCCGCAACGCTGTGGCGAACGGACGAACCGGGGGTGCCTGCTCGATGGCTCGACGCAGGTCGTCGAGCGATCTGTTCGCCCGCCGGTACTCGACTTCCTGGCGCTTTGTCACCAATATACGGTCAAGAAAAGTCGTTTTGGTATCAATTGACATTCGTAGCCGCTCCCCCTACACTGCGCCTTTCGTGGACCCCCAGGAAGGAGAACCACATGACGCTTCCACCGTATGCGGAATTGATCCGCAACATTCCAGATTTTCCGATTCCCGGCATTCAATTCAAGGATATTACGCCGCTTCTTGCCGACTCTTCGGCCTTCGCTGCGGTCGTCGACGATCTCGCCACGCCATACGCATCGGAACAGATCGACATCGTAGCGGGCGTCGAGGCACGCGGATACATCTTTTCGGCACCGATCGCCATTAAGCTCAGGCGCGGGACTCGTCCCGATCAGAAAACCCGGCAAACTTCCAGCCACCGTCGTCGAGGTCGAATACAGCCTCGAATATGGCACCAATCGGCTCCAGATTCACCAGGATGCCATTCAACCGGGCGCACGGGTGCTCCTGGTCGATGACCTGCTGGCCACCGGCGGCACGATGGCAGCGGCAGCGCAATTGATAGAGCAACTCGGCGGCGTCGTCGTAGGACTGGCGTTCGTGATCGAACTCAGTTTCCTCGATGGCCGCAACCTGCTTGGTACCTATCCGGTGCGTTCGCTGATACGGTATTGACGAATAGGGATGGGGGAGCCTCTCCCCCATCCCCGCCCTTCGATGCTACAGCGTCCGCATGTAGCGTTCGATGCGTTCGAGCGCCATTTCCAGTTTCTGCATTGACACCGCGTAGCATGCCCGCACGAATCCGGCACCACTTTGACCGAAGGCGTCCCCTGGCACGACCGCGACGCGTTCGGCGTCCAGAAGCCCTTCCGCGAACTCGCTGGATGTAAGACCAAGCTGATCGACTTGTGGGAAGGCGTAGAACGCGCCCTGCGGCTCGAAGGTCTTGAGGCCGAGTGAGTTCAAGCCTTCCACCAGGAAGCGCCGACGGCGATCATATTCCGCGACCATGATCTGCACATCTTCCTCGCCCGACCGCACCGCTTCGAGCGCGGCATGCTGGCTCATCGTAGGCGCCGACATGATCGCGTATTGATGAATCTTTCGCACCGCCAGCGCGATCTCGGCCTGTGCCGCGATATAGCCAAGCCGCCATCCGGTCATGGCGTAGGCCTTCGAGAAGCCACCCATAAGGATCGTGCGGTCGCGCATACCAGGCAGGGATGAGAAACAGGTATGTTCGACACCATACACCAGACGATCGTAGATCTCATCCGAGAACACCAATAGGTCGTGCCGTTCCGCTACGGCAGCCACTTCAAGCAGCCGTTCGCGGGGCATCACCGCGCCCGTCGGGTTGTTCGGATACCCGATCAGCAACGCCTTGGTGCGCGGCGTGATAGCGGCCTCGATCTCGGCCGCCGTCACCTGGAAGGCGTTTGCCACATAGTTGCGACCGGAACCGGCACACCACCCGCCAGCACGACGTTGGGAGCATAGGCGACGAAGCAGGGTTCGGGAATGATCACCTCATCGCCGGGGTCGATCAGCGCCAGCATAGCGTTTTGCAGCCCTTCGGACACGCCGACCGTGATCAGGATTTCATCGCCGGGATCGTAGGCCACGCCGTACAGTTGGTGAATGTGCTCCGCAAGCGCCTCGCGGAGCTCCAACATGCCAGAATTGGATGTATATGCCGTGTATCCCTGCTTGATCGAGTCGATACCGGCCTGTCGAATCTGATCAGGGGTTACGAAGTCAGGCTCACCGATGCCCAGCGATACGACATCTTCCATCGTCGCAGCGATGTCAAAGAATCGGCGGATGCCTGACGGTGGAATTGACTGAACACGTTGGGATAAAAGCGAACGAGACATATAAAACTCCGCAGTTCCATAAAACAGGACGATCTTACCACAAGTTTGTGGACGCTCAATCTACGTTCTGTCAACTAATTTCACCACGTAAAGGTGCGCCAGCAATTGATAACGCCTGTTGCAATTTGTCGAACGTCGTAACAAGGCTCGCGTGGTGCGTAGCCATCGTCTGCAACAGCGCCTCGATTGCGGCGCGTTCACATTCGGCCACGTCGATCATGCGGTCGATCTCTGCTGATGGCGCGGGTAACGAAGCTTTGGTGGTGCGTATATCGTCCAGCATCGCATCCGACGACCCCAACAAATGTTGTTTAGCGTCGATATACCATCGTTCCATACCATACCTCCATTGCGAATCACCGCTCGCCCAGCATCTCGCCGGAGGCGCGTCGCGCACATAACGTCCATCAAACCGACGTGACGATACTCGCTCCACGGACAAAGCGATATGTTTGTAATGTCACGGGAGGTTGTACTGCATGTTGCGCGCCGACGTTCGGGCGCGATGAGCACACACCCGATATACTGTTCATATGGTTCGACGTTCAGCCACTCATCCCACTCGCCATATCATCCGGCGCATCGCCGGTCTGGTGCTTGTGTTTGTCATGATCACCCTGGCCTACCTGGCGACTACCGACAATATCAATGTATGGCCGTACCGTAATACGCTCCAGTATCATGTGGTGGGATGGTGGTCGTCGCTGCTCCCTCACAGGTCCGGTGGCATGGGAACCCTGGCAGGAACGGTGCGCGACCCGCAAGGTGCTCCCATCACGTTCGCAGAGGTGCTGGTCGCACAATCCGATGGCACACCCTGGTCGACGGAAACTGACAATACTGGCCAGTTCAGTCTCGTGGTGCCAGCCGGAGCTTATGTGCCAGTTGCGGGAGCGCCCGGATATGCCAACGTCGCCATGCGACGTTGGGGCTGGTTGCGCATCGGGGTGAGTGCGAACCAGACGACGTCGCTCGCAGTCACCCTCGAACCCAAACAGCCCCGTGCCATCACTCCTATGGAGACCTGGCAGGTCGGCGCGGCGCGGGCGTTACAGGTCGCCGAGCCCATCCCCGCCGTCGCCGAGGAGCGGGTGATCAGCTACACCGTTGACAATCACCTCAATCAGACGACGTTGTATTACACACCTGTCGGCGGCGAAAGCACGTTGCCAACATTGCTAACGGTGTATCCTGGTCCCGCCGATAGCTGGGCGAATGTGTCGCTGACGCTGGCACAGGCGGGCTTTGCTGTGATCGCCACGGGTCCGGCCTATGCACTGGACCTTGAACCGGATGTGGACGACCTCGAACGGCTGCTCGATAAGGTCAAGGCGGGCGAACTACCACGCGCCGACCCTGAACACATCGGAGTTTTAGGTGGCTCGTATTCAAGTCTGCATGTGTTTCGTCTGCTGGAGCGCGGTCGCACCGACATCGACTCGGCGCTGGTATTAGGGCCACCCACCGATCTCTTTGAACTGCGCCGCCAGTTTGAGGCCGGAACATTCTTTCCACCCTTTGGCCTCGATCAGGCGTTGATCGCGCTTGGCTTACCCGACCGCGCCCCCGAACGATACTGGCGTTATTCGCCGCGCTACCACGCCCGCGATTACAACGTGCCAATCATGCTGATCCATTCCAAGGTCGACGAAGTGGTGCCGTTCACCCAATCGCAACTGCTGGCTGACGAACTAACACGGTTGGACAAACCGCACGAGTTGCACATCCTCGAAGGCATGGGACACTATCTGCTGGAGCCGAAACGAACGCCAGCCATCGACGACCTGTACCAAACCACGCTTGACTTCTTTGACCGACGCTCGATCAACATGCAGCAGCGACGTTTCGTTAGTCATGGTGTTGGTGCTACACTAAACGCATGCCCGATGTACTTTCCATGGGAAACATGCTGGTCGAGATCATGCGTCCCGGCCTTGACCAACCGCTCGACACACCCGGCCATTCGTCGGGCCGTTTCCAAGCGGCGATACGCCGATCTACATTGACACCGTCGCACGACTAGGCCACACAACCGGCTTTATAGGCGCGGTGGGAGCCGACGATTTCGGTCGCTGTTTGCTCGAACGTTTCCAGCGCGACGGCGTAGACACCTCGCAGGTCGCCGTGCTGCCCGACCATTCCACCGGCGTTGCCTTTGTCGCCTACTTTGGCGACGGAAGCCGCCGCTTTCTGTTCCACTGGCGGCACGCCGCCGCAGGTCAACTCGCGCCCGAACATGTATCGCCGCACTATGTCGCCGCTGCGCGCTGGCTCCACCTCACCGGCATCAACCTCGCCGTGAACGAACGCTCGCGGTCCGCGTGTCTGCGTGCATTGGAAGCGTTGCCCGACGACGCACAGGCTAAGTTTCGATCCCAATATCAGGCCCGAAGTCCTGAGCGTGGATGAGATTCGACGGCTCTGCGCTCCCGCGCTCGAACGCGCCGATCTGGTGCTGCCAAGCCTCGGGGAAGCCGCGATGTTGACCGGAGCCGACACGGACGAGCAGGGATGCCGCATGCTTGCCGCCCAGGGCAAGATCGTGGTCTTGAAGCAAGGCGCACGCGGATGCCGCATCTTCGCCGAGAAGGACGATATCAGCATTCCGACGTTTCGCGGTCGAGGAAGTCGATCCAACCGGAGCAGGCGACTCGTTCTGCGCGGCCTTTACAGTCGCTATGCTCGAAGGAATGGACCTCGCTAGCGCCGGACGTTTCGCCAATGCCGTCGGTGCGCTGGCGGTCACGCGCACCGGACCAATGGAAGGAGCGCCACTGCGCCACGAGGTCGATGCGTTTTTGGCAGCACACGAAAGGATAAACTGACGTGCAATTTGACGACACTCAGAACCTCCCCACAGCCGATTCTCTGGGCGATATGGACGCCGAGGAGTTTCGACGCCAGGGCTATCGTGTGATTGACTGGATCGCCGACTACATGGCGCATCCCGAACGCTATCCGGTGCTATCCGACGCCGCCCCCGGCGACATCAAAGCTGCGTTACCTACGCACGCCCCCGCAACCGCCGAATCCATGGACGACATTCTGCGCGACTTCGAGCGTACGATCCTCCCCGGTATCACCCATTGGAATCATCCAGCCTTCTATGCCTACTTCAGCATCAGCGGGTCGGGTCCCGGCATCCTGGGCGAATTGCTCACCGCCGCACTCAACGTCAATGGCATGCTCTGGAAAACATCGCCGTCGGCCACAGAACTCGAAGAGCGGGTCCTCGAATGGCTGCGCGACATGCTCGGTTTATCGCAGATATTCCGTGGTGTGATCGTTGATACCGCCTCCATCGCGACGATGACAGCGTTGGCAGCGGCACGCGAAAACCTCGCGCTCGACATCCGGCAACGCGGCATGGCTGGACGCGACGATCTGCCGCGTTTGCGGGTTTATACCTCGGAACAGGCACATTCATCGGTCGAGAAAGGCGCGATTACGCTTGGATTCGGCCAGCAGGGCGTACGGAAGATCGCCGTGGACGCGGATTTCAGCATGGATGCCGAAGCGCTGGAAGCCGCCATCGTGGAAGATACAGCAGCCGGATGGTTACCGGTGTGCGTCGTCGCGACGGTGGGCACCACCAGCACGACCAGCATCGACCCTGTGACAGCGATCGGCGAGATCTGCCGTCGCCATAATGTATGGCTGCATATCGATGGAGCCTATGGCGGGATTCCCGCTGTCGTGCCGGAACTGCGGCATGTACTAGGCGGGCAGCGAGTATGCCGATTCGATCGTGGTCAACCCGCACAAGTGGTTATTCACGCCGATCGATTGCAGCGCTTTCTATGTGCGCGATCCCGATGTGTTACGCCGTGCCTTCAGCCTGGTGCCGGAATATCTGCGGACCGCCGAGCAGGACGTGACCAACTACATGGATTGGGGGGTGCAACTTGGGCGGCGCTTCCGCGCGTTGAAGCTCTGGATGGTCATACGCTACTTCGGCGAACAGGGTTTAGCGATCGTATCCGCCATCACATCGCCATGGCACAGGAGTTCGCCGGATGGGTCGACGACGCGCCCATGTTCGAGCGGCTGGCGCCTGTGCCCTATAGTACGATCTGCTTTCGTGTGCATCCGTCCACCATCGACGACGAGCAAACGCTCGAACGCATCAACATGGCGGTTCTGGATGCCGTCAACCGTAGCGGCACCATGTACATCTCGCACACCAAGCTTGGCAACATCTATACCCTACGGCTCGCCATCGGCAACCTGCGGACGACATCGGCGCACATCTCAACAGCATGGCAGCAGATCCGGGAGGCAGCGCAGGCGGTTTTGGATGACGAGCCGAGCGTTATCATTCCGCACTGACGCTCGTCGTCGCATGCTACAATAGTCGCCTGCTGAGCACAAAAAGCCTCGATGAAAACCTCAGCGACCGGCAGAAAGGCAACCATGCGAACCGCGACGGCAAAAGCACAGCGCATATCGGAAGTCGATGCGGGAAACGTCGCACCAACGCGCACTGATTCTCGCGACCCTGCTTGTGACGATGATGCGCTTTGGCGCGTTCTGGGATGCGCAATGGCATTGGGCGGTCGGGCGCGACTCGTTCTGGATTCCACCGCACCTGATGATCTATAGCGGCACCGCGTTGATTGGTCTGCTCAGTCTGGTGATGGCGTGGCGTAGCAGTATGCGACGCGGTGCAATGCTACCGATCTTTTGGAGTTGGATCACCCAACTTTTTGGCGTCGTGCTGCTGGTCAGCGCCGCGCCGTTCGACGATCTGTGGCACCGACGTTACGGCATCGACGTGACGATCTGGAGTCCACCGCATCTGCTTGGCATCCTGGGCTCGTGCGTCATCGCGCTAGGTATTTTCAGCGGGTGGGCACTCGAATGGCAGCAAGGCGTCGATCCTCGGCGCACGCGTGCGGCGATACGGGGTCTCGTCTGGACAACCGCAATTATCGTATCCATGCTCAACTTCGCGCTCATCCCCGCGACACGCTGGGGCGTCGTACAGCCCGCTGCGCCTGTACTCTATATGGTGCTTGGATCACTCCTTATTCCCGGCATCTTTATCGCTCTCGGCTGGATCACCGGGCGTATGTGGCCTGTTCTGTTGGTGCTGGTGGTGCTGGTGGTGTTGCGGCTGCTCGACCAGCAACTCTGGGATTTTGGCATACGAAGCGTCGTTCCAACCTGGGGACAAAGCGTACGCCGCAGCGATACCACCTGGTTCGATTGGCATTTCTGGCTCCATGTCATCCTTAACGCCGTCGCAGCGGTCACCGTGTTTGCGTTCACGGGCAGTTGGTGGATCCGGCGTCGTGTCCTGGGCGCCACCCTCACCGGCCTCGCGGCAGGATTCATGATCTACAGTGCCACCGCTGCCCTCAGCAGCGGCCTGGTCGTTCGTACGCTCCAATTCGTGGACCAGGGACAGAACGGCCTGGACTTTCATGCCGAAAGCGACCTGCTGGTAGGGTTAGTACGCGACAGTCAGATCGCGCCGTGGGGATGGGCGCTGATCTGTGGCGCACTCAGCGGCATCAGCGGCTACATCCTGGTACGCTTGATCCGGCGGACGGGTCGCACCCAACTCGCCAGCACCGTCCATATCGCGCCGCGCAGCCGAACGTCGTCTAACCGACGACCGACACCTGCCCGTCGCCCCACGAATGCACATGTCGACTGAACAAAAGATCGAAGAACTCCGCCGCCGCCGTGCGCTTGCAGCGACGACCGAGCCGACCGCAACCGCCAAACAGCACGAACGTGGCAAGGGAACCGCGCGCGAACGCATCGACGCCCTGCTCGATCCCGGCTCGTTCGTCGAACTCGACGCCTTCGCCGTCCATCGCGCACACCAGTTTGGCCTCGACCGCCGCAAGCCGCTGGGCGATGGCGTGATCACCGGACACGGCACGATCGACGGACGTCCCGTCTGCATCTTTTCGCAGGACTTCACCGTCTTTGGTGGCTCGCTCGGCGAAGTCTTTGCCGAAAAGATCGTCAAGGTCATGGACCTGGCGCTCCGTATGGGCGTCCCCTGCATCGGCATCAACGATTCGGGCGGCGCACGGATTCAGGAGGGCGTCGTCGCGCTGGGCGGCTATGCCGAAATCTTCTACCGCAATGTCATCTCGTCGGGAGTCATCCCGCAGTTGTCGATCATCGCCGGACCGTGTGCGGGTGGCGCGGTGTATTCACCCGCCATCACCGACTTCATCCTGATGGTCAAGGGTACGTCGCAAATGTTCATCACCGGGCCCGACGTGATCAAAACCGTGACAGGCGAAGAGGTCGGATTCGAGGAGCTTGGCGGGGCGCTGACGCATAACACACGATCAGGAGTGGCGCACTTCGCCGCCGACGACGAGGCTGCGTGCTTCGAGCAACTCCGCACGCTGCTGTCGTTCCTACCGCTCAACAACATGGAAGACCCGCCCTATGTTGCTCCGAGCGACGATCCTGAGCGTGCGGACGAGGCGTTGCAAACGATCATCCCTGATTCGCCCAAACGTCCGTATGACATGAAGGCGGTCGTGGCGAGTATCGTCGATGATGGGTTCTTCTTTGAAACACAGGCGTTGTGGGCGCAAAATCTGATCACGGGACTGGCACGGCTCGATGGCCATGTCGGTCGGCATCGTCGGCAACCAACCCATGCACCGTGCCGGAACGCTCGACATCGACGCATCGACCAAGGGCGCACGTTTCGTGCGCTTCTGCGATGCCTTCAACATCCCGATTCTCACCTTCGTGGACGTTCCTGGTTTTCTGCCAGGAACCCAGCAGGAGTATGGCGGGATTATCCGGCACGGCGCGAAGTTGCTGTATGCGTTTTGCGAGGCGACCGTGCCGAAACTGACGGTGATCACACGCAAAGCCTATGGTGGTGCGTATGATGTTATGGCATCCAAACATATTCGAGCCGACTTCAATTTTGCCTGGCCTACCGCCGAGATCGCCGTCATGGGCGTCGAAGCGGCTGTACGGGTTATCTTCCGGCGCGAACTTGCCGAAGCCGAGGACCGTACGCAACGCGAGGCCGAGCTTACCGCCGACTACCAGGAGCGTTTTGCCAATCCGTATGTTGCCGCCGAACGCGGCTATATCGACCAGGTGATCGAGCCACGCGAAACGCGTGCGGCGTTGATCAAAGCGTTGCGTCTGGCACGCTCGAAACGTCAAAGTCTACCATCGCGTAAGCATGGTAACATTCCGCTCTAGGTGGAACCAATTGAGTTGGTTCCCGCGTGGGAGCAACGTGCGACATCGCTTGCAGACGCTGCAAAGCCTAATACTAGGAGGTACCAGCGATGGCATTCCTCGACGATGACCTAGAAGTAACCACACGCACCGAGCAGGATGTGACGATCATCGACCTCAAGGGCGATGTGACCACGTTCGCGGATGCCAAGATCACGGAAGCCTATCGCTCGGCGACGGCGGCTGGCGCGAAACGCATCGTGCTAAACTTCCGACGCAGCGATTACATCAACAGCGCCGGAATCGCGATCCTGATCCGGATCGTGACCGAAGTCAATCGCGCCGGACAAAAGCTGGCGATGAGTGGCTTGAACGACCATTTCCAGAAGATTTTTCGCATGGTTGGCTTATCACAATATGCCGACATCTACGACGACGAAACGCAAGCCATCGCCGCGCTATCTCAGCCAGCCTGATATGAGAAACACAACACACATGGCAACACACGGATTAATTGGAGCGGCTGGCGCAAGCCGCCGCCGATGATACGACCGAACAGGTCGAGGAATACGCCCGGCTCGATCTTGGCCGAACACATCGCAAAGGCGTACCCGAAGTCGTGCTAGCGGAACGTAAGACACCCGAGCAAACTGTTGGCATCGTCCAGCGCATGCTCGCCGCAACAGGGACTGGCTATCGTCAGTCGCGTTCCCGCCGCAACGGTCGCCGCGCTTCAGAACGCGCTCGACGCGACGGTGACGTGGGAGCGCGGCACCGCTGACCGCGTGATCGTGCTACGAACGGCCAGCCTACCAGCAACCGCCCCACCGTGGGCGATGTCGGCATCATTTCGGCTGGCACCTCGGACCTCCCGGCAGCCGACGAAGCAGCGGCGGTGTGCCGCGCCATGGGCTGCCCGGTGTTCATGGTGACGGATGTTGGCGTTGCGGGGCTGCACCGCCTGTTCGAGCCGCTCCGCGCCATGCTCGACCGCGGTGTGGACGCGATCATCGTCGCGGCTGGGATGGACGGCGCGCTGCCATCGGTGATCGCAGGTCTGGTCGATGTTCCGGTGGTCGGCCTTACCGACAGCGGTTGGCTATGGCATGGGCGGCAACGGTGAGGCAGCGCTGACTCAGTATGCTGCAAACCTGTGCGCCCGGACTGGCGGTGGTCAACATCGATAATGGCGTGGGAGCGGGCGCGATGGCGGCGCTGATTGCCCGACGAGCGGCATCATCCACATGCCGCAACCGCACCCGACGCCTGACAAACAGCGAGCGGAGGATGAGCGTTGCGCTCATCCGCTCACTACGCTCATCCCTGACGGCGTGCCGCCAGCAAGCGTGTTGCGCAACAACATCATGTTCGTCACCGGGCCAGTGCCACCAGGCACCGGCGTGATCGCGCTGGCGAGCGGCGCCACGCCTCATAATCGACATCGCCACACAACGTCCCTTCAGCATCCACGTTGATCCCGAAATCGATCACAACCGCCCCCGGCTTGATCATCGACGCATCGACCATACGTGCGCGTCCGATGGCAACGGCTACGATGTCGGCTTCGCGCACGACCGCCGCCAGATCAGGCGTGCGCGAATGGCAGATCGTGACCGTCGCATGTTGCGCCAGCAGCAGCAACGCCATCGGCTTGCCCACGACGTTCGAGCGTCCGACGACGACCGCTTTGCGTCCCGCCAGCGCGAATTTCGTAACGACGCAGGATCTCCATGCCACCGGCGGGCGTATTGGGGACGAGGCTTGGCAGTCCCTGCGCCAGCCGCCCCAGATTCATCGGATGCAAGCCATCGACATCTTTTTCGGGTCCCAGCGTCTCGATCACCAGCGGCGGCGATCGAGTTGCGGCGGCAGTGGCATCTGGACGATCACGCCGTCGACGTTGGCATCATCGCGCAAAGCCGCGATCGCCTGATCCATCTCGCCGCGCTGATCGTTTCATCGAACAGACGGTGTTCGAAGGTCATCCCGACGTTGGCACATGCACGTCCGATCGCACGAATATACGAAGCGCGACGCTTCGTTCGCACCCACCTCCACGGCGACCAGCGATGGCGCTCGTCCCCGTTCGGCGCTGAACGCATCAACACCTTGCCTTTATTTCGGTTCGGAGCGCGGCGGCAACCGCACGCCCATCCAGCACAATTGTCATAGCTATCATCATGTTCCTTCTATCGAAAGCTACGTGCGGCACATTGTACCAGCGGCCATATGGCGCGATCCACATCCCCGATGTGCCAGCATTGGTATAATTTAACATGGCGTCACTACCATTGACGCCGCGAATGCTTGCACTACGTAAGATGCGTTCGAGTACATCCGGCTCATCACGGCGGTCATAAAGGAAACAGTCCATGACACACACCGACGCTGACCCTGCTTGGTCTTGGGCCGGGCGATCCTGCCCTCCTCACGCAAGCGGCCATCGCGCATCTTGCCTCGATCGATGAACTGGTATTACGCACCGCGATCCATCCGACGGTCGCAGGCCTACCCGCACATCTGCATGTCACGTCGTTCGACGACTTGTACGAACGAGCGCCCAACTTCGAAACGATCTATCGGACGATCGCCGACCAATTGATCGCACGCGTAGCAGCGGGCGAGAGCAGTCACCTACGCTGTGCCAGGGCATCCGCTGGTCGCCGAAGCGACGACACGGCACATCCTGGCCGCTGCCCGCGAACATGGCCTAACCAACGCGGATCATCGCCGGACTATCGTTCATCGAGCCAGTCTGCGAGGCGCTTGGCATCGATCCGTTCGATCATGGGACTGCAAATGCTGGACGCACTCGATCTCCAGGCACCGTCGGACGCGCCCTGGAACGGCGACAACGCCTGGATCGACTAACACGGCGACGAACCCTACGAGGCGCCCGTCGTACCGTTTCCGCTTGTGCCAACTCGTCCAGCACTGCTATCGCAGACTCTACAATCGTCGTGTCGCATCGGACGCCAAGCTCACACTGCTGCAGCGCTACCCCGCGACGCATCCGGTGACGCTGGTCAGCTCGGCAGGCATAGCAGGACGGGCCATGTGCGGACGGTGCCGCTGGCGGAACTCGACCACCAACCCGACCTCGATCATCTGACCGTGGCCTACCTGCGCCGCGCTCGAACCGCTCGCCGACCTGCGAAGTATGGAAGGCAGCCTGTACGTGATCGCACGGCTGCTCGGTCCGGGCGGCTGCCCATGGGATCACGAACAAACGCACACGTCACTCCGTCCCTTCCTGCTCGAAGAAACCTATGAAGTACTGGAAGCGCTCGATGAAGGCGATATGGCACATCTCAGCGAAGAGATGGGCGACGTTCTGCTGCAAATCCTGCTCCATAGCGAGATGGCACGTCAGTCAGGCACCTTCGATTTCAGCGACGTGCTGGCCGAACTCGCGGCAAAGCTGATTCGCCGCCACCCGCATGTGTTTGGCAAAACCGAAGTCGCGGGAAGCTCGGACGTCTTGCGCAACTGGGAAGCGATCAAACGCGAAGAGCGTGCTGGACATAGCAGCCGCACCGAAAGGACTGCTGGACGGACTACCGCGCGATCTGCCCGCGCTGGCTGCCGCACAGAAACTTGGCAACAAAGCTGCCCGCACCGGATTCAACTGGGACAGCGATCGAAGGTGTCTGGGCTAAGCTACACGAGGAACTGGACGAACTCGCCACCGCACCGCCGGACGAGCGCGCCGAGGAATTCGGCGATGTCCTGTTCGTGCTGGCACGCCTCGCAGACTGGTACGGGTTCGATGCGGAATCAGCGCTGCGTGGCGCGAACCTGAAGTTTCGCCGCCGCTTCGCTGCCCTGCAGCAGGCATCAGCGGGGCGTCCGCTCGAACAGATGACTACAGCCGAACGCGAGGCCGTTATGGAATCGAGCCAAACATGCCTGAACCAATGACCCTGCATGTCGATGATGTCGTACAGATGCGAAAAACGCATCCGTGCGGCGGCAACACCTGGCGGATCGTCAGGGTTGGCGCCGATATCGGCATCCGATGCCTGTGCTGCTCGCGCAAAGTGCTGCTGCCACGCAGCGAGTTCGAGCGCCGCGTCAAGCGCATCGTAGAATCCGCGCCGGAGCCGTCGTGAACTACCGACAGGTACGCTGGTGGCTTGCGACTGGTCGCCGCGACGTTGTGCATCCTTACATGGTCGCCCACACTGGCGCAACGCACCGCCCCGTTGTACCGTGTCACGCTCGATCACGGAATAACACCACCATCGATCAGCTTCGTGCAACGTGCGTTGCAAGAGGCGGTATCAGCGGATGCCAGTGCGTTCATCGTCCAAATCACAGATAGTGGCTCGGTGCTTGGCTCTGCATGGACACTTGCACGGGCATTGCACGATGCTCCAATTCCAGTTGTCGTGTGGATCGGTCCCGGTCCGGTCGTCGGTGGACCATCAGCGGCCTTATTGCTCGCCGCTAGCGACATCGCCGTGATGGCTCCTGGTTCGAGCGCAGGCTTCGCCTATCCCTTAGCCAGCACTCCAGCGGGATTTTCGAATCAGACACGGCAACTGTTGGTCGACGACGTCGTGCGCGAGGTCGCGAACTGGCAAAGCGAGCATGGGCGCAACCAGGAATGGCTGGAACGCGCCGTGCGTTCGGGCGCGATCCTCGACGCCGAACGCGCGCGGTCGCTCGACCCGCCTGTGATCGATCTGATCGCATCCTCGTTCGACGAACTACAGCTTGGGTTGACTGGACGACAGATAGCCTGACGGCACTGATGAACCTCGCACGCTGGATACCATGGGAGCGCAGGTTGTCGCCGTCGAACCGACGCTACTGGAAACGCTCCTCCAACTGCTCGCCGTGCCGACGATCGCATTCATCCTATTCGTGATTGGGGCGATCGCCATCTATCTGGAACTGGCTAATCCCGGCATTGGCGTCCCTGGCGTTGCGGGCGTCTGTGCTGGTGCTGGCAGCGTTTTATGGTTTCTTCCAGGCCGATGTCAGGCCACTCGCGGTCATCCTGCTGGCGGGAGCGGTCGCGCTCATTGGCCTCGAACACGTTGTTATGTCTCATGGCGCACTCAGCGTTGGGGGTATCATTCTTCTCGTCGCGGGCGCGTTGTGGCTGGTCGATCCCGCGAGGACACCTGGCTTTGGTGTCGCGCCTTTCGCCATCGTCGGTATGTCAGTGCTGATCGGCGGCGCAGTTGTGGCGCTTGTTACGATGGTGCTGCGAGTACGCAACACGCACCCCAACCACCGGCGCGGAATCCATGATCGGTCAGATCGCCGAAGTACGTCGTCCGACTCGACCCCGAAGGTATGGTGTATCTTCAAGGAGCGTTATGGTCGGCATGGTCGGACGAAGGACCGATACAGAACAGGTGAACTGGTCGAAATCGCTGGAATCGAAGACCTACGATTATACGTTCGTCGTATAACGGAACCACAATCCATCGAACGAGAAAGTATAAAAGGTGGATGCTATGTAACACTTATCTGTATCGGTGGTTTCTTTTTTGTCGTCATCATGTATCTGTTCGCATCGATCAGGATTATCCCTGAATATGAGCGGGGCGTTATCTTTCGCATCGGTCGGCTGGTCGGCGCGCGTGGGCCAGGCATCTTCTTCGTGTGGCCTCCACTCGAACGCATGATTCGGGTCGACACTCGTGTCGTGACGATGGATATTCCATCGCAGGAAGCCATCACGCTCGACAACGTGACGCTCAAGGTTAACGCCGTGCTGTACTTCATGGTGATCAATCCCGACAAAGCAGTGGTCAACGTGGTCGATTACATCCGAGCGACCATGCAGATCGCACAAACGACCGTACGTAGCGTTGTGGGTAAGGTCGAACTCGATACCGTGCTGGCGGATCGCTCGCAACTTAACGCCGAGATTCAGCAGATCATCGACGAGCAGACCGAGCCGTGGGGCGTGAAAGTGACGATCGTCGAAATCAAGGATGTGGAACTGCCGCAGCAGATGCAGCGTGCGATGGCGCGACAGGCCGAGGCCGAGCGTGAAAAGCGTGCGAAGATCATCCTCGCCGAAGGTGAATTTCTGGCATCGCAGCAACTTGCCAACGCGGCGCATGTGATCGCCAGCGAGCCGATCACCCTGCAACTACGCTACCTGCAAACGCTGACCGAGGTCGCGACCGAGAAGAACTCGACGATTCTGTTCCCGTTCCCGATGGATATCGTCAAGCCGTTCCTGGAGATGATGGGACCTGGCGAGCCACGCGATACCCGTCCTCTGCCGGCGACACCACCAACACAGGAACCGCCCTCACTCGATAGCGACTACGAAGCACCCAAGGAGTAAACATCTATTCGTGACGCGTGTCCGCATTCAATGGAACGTGGCTAAAGGACTGGATATTGTTCAGTCCTTTAGCATTGGATAGCGTCCGCGCAGGTCGTTCCAACGCACCTTAAGCACGTCGCCGAAATTCCGCACCGAATCCTCGAACGGGTCGACCTTGGTTTCCTCGCCGTAGCGCCACAACACCGGCACCTCACGCACCTGTAAGCCCCACTTACGCGCCAGGAACAACACCTCAACATCGAAGGCCGTGACGGCAGGACCGCGCACGCTGCCAGCGTTGTCGCCGTATAATTGCAGGGAGCGAAAGATGCGTTGAGCGGCGTCATGCGAGAACGCTTTGAAACCACATTGGGTATCCTGCACGCCGCCGACGGCAACGACTCGCACCAGCATATTGAACACGCGCCCCATCAAATGGCGATACCACGGTTCGCCGATGCGCTTCGCGCCCATACCTTCGCGTGACGCGATCACCACGTCGTCGCCCGCTTCCAAAAACCTGTGGAATGTCGCCCATTCTTCGAACGGCACTGCCAGGTCTGCGTCGGTAAACAACACAAAACGAGCCTGGGAATCCAGTATGCCAGTCCGCACCGCCACTGCTTTGCCGCGATGATCGTTGCGAATAACTCGTAATGCAACCACGCCATTGCCATTTTCGACAGGTGGGACGTCATACGATTCGACCAACGCGATCGTGCCATCGGAACTACCGTCGTCGACGACGATAATCTCGCTCCGGTAGGGTTGCTTTTGCAAAAAATCAACGATCGATGTGAGCGTTGACGGCAAGCGTCGTTCTTCGTTATACGCCGGGATGATGACCGATACAGTTAGATTCATAAATTATCTTTTATCAGCTACCCAGATACCGTGTAAAGTGCTGGATCGATGCACGACTGGTGCCGCGCTTCCTGATGAACAGTGGCAACGCCCGCACCCCTGCAAGCTGTCCGCGCAACCGCGCCCGCGCCGCCGCACCGCGCCAGTTTACCAACGCGTCCCAGGCGATCGTGACCTGATCCGCCAGGAACGACAGCAAGAAGCGAAACATCAGCGGTGCGGGCATATTTTTCACCCAGACCGTAATGGTGTTTCTGCCAACATAGTAACTAGCCAGTGTGCCACCGCCCGTCGCGCTCACCTTATGATACACGACTGCATGCGGCACGAACACCGTGCGTATGTTCGCCAAACGCGCACGGAGGTTGAGATCGACATCTTCGCAATACATAAACAGGTCAGTGTCGAAAACCTCGCCGTCATTAGCCAACGCATCGAGTGCCGACCGCCGATACGCAGCGGCTCCGGCACATGGTCCCCAGACCTCGGCGACCGCATCGTATTGACCGTGGTCACGCTCCCATACCCCACGGTTAAAGGGACGTCCGTTGCCTCGGTAGCCATCTCCGGCTGAATGAATATGGTCGCGCTGGTCGAACAAACAAAGCTTACTCGCGGCGAAGTCGTAGCGCGGGTAACGCTCTAACATGCCGATCAGGCGTTCGAGCCAGTATGGATCGGCCTCAGTATCGTTATTGAGCAACACTACAAAGGGAGCGGAAGTTGCAGCAAGCGCCGCGTTAAGGGTAATCGTCAGTCCCTCGTTACGTTCACGGGCAAGCACGTGCACTTCGGGATACTGCTCTCGGAGCAACAGCAACGAACTGTCGGTCGAGCCATCGTCTACCACCGTACACACAAAATCCTGGCGCGTTTGCGCCCGCAAGGCATCCAGACAGGCTGGTAACAGATGTGCACCGTTGTAGGTAGGCACGATCACGTCGATCGTCATGAGGCAGACTGGTCGCGTTGAAGGAACCGCGCCAGGGCATCCTGCCATGGCGCGAGGACGATACCGTGGTCGCGTCCGACAGTATTATGCAGCGGCGCGAACGGCGGCGGTGTGCTGGCACGTTGGTATTCGGCGAGCTTGATCGGTTCCACGGGCGTTTGCATACCTGCCTGGAGCAATATTTCACACGCGAATTCGTATCGCGAACAATATCCCTGATTCACGAAGTGAAATGTACCATGCACAGGTTCGTGAACCAACCGCGCCACAGCGGCGGCGACATCCTCGGCATAACTCGGATTCCCGATCTCGTCGGCGACGACGCGCAGCGAGGGGCGTTCCGCTGCAAGGCGGAGAATCGTGCGAACGAAGTTGCGCGGCCCCCCAAAAACCCAGGAGGTGCGAACGATTGAATATTGGGAGAGCAATTCACGCACGAAGAACTCGCCCGCAACCTTGGAACGAGCATAGGCGTTGATCGGTGCGCTGCGATCCCATTCATAATATGGCTCAGTGCTAGTGCCGTCAAAAACCTCGTTCGTGCTAATGTAGATCAACGGCACATCAAGTTGGCGACAGGCGAGCGCAACATGGCGGGTCCCCATGGCGTTCACCGCATAGGCACGTTCGGGGTCACGCGCACAACCATCGACATCAGTCCAGGCCGCTGGATGAATGACAATATCGGGTCGGGCGGCGACAATATGGTGTTGCACCCGTGGATCAGTGATATCTAACGTCGCCGAACTGGTCGCGATGACATCGACCTGGGGTTGCAAAACACTTTGGATGGCTGCGCCAACCTGCCCGGTTGCGCCAGTTATAAGCACACGCACGATATTGTTTCCACTGCTATACGAGGGTCGCATGGTAATGGTACAAGGTGCTGGCTGTCAAACGCCCTGGGGCTTTTTGCGGTCGCCCGCACGGTATGATATACTCCATCAACGGCGCTTTGCGCCGATTTCGCACATCTTCTGACTATGGCGCGGTTCTGCCACTTTGCTGTGGTACGGTCATAGGTTGAGGAAGATGGAGGTTAAAGAAAGGGTTACACAGTTGGCACAAGCACAGCTAGAAGCCCAGCAGCGCGTCGTTTCGATGCGCGAATTGCTGGAGGCGGGCGTCCATTTTGGTCATCAGACAAAGAAATGGAACCCGAAGATGCGTCCGTATATCTTCACGGACCGCAACGGCATCCACATCCTCGACCTTCAACAGACGCTTCCGGCGATGCAGCAGGCCTATGATTTCGTCGCCGATCTGACAGCACGCGGACAAAAGCTTTTGTTCGTTGGCACCAAGAAGCAGGCTGCGAACATCATCATGGAAGAAGCAGCACGTGCCGGTCAGTTGTCTGTTACGAACCGCTGGCTTGGCGGTACACTGACGAACTTCACGACGATCAAGGCACGCTTGCAGCACCTGGCGCAACTCGAAGCACGCCGCGACCGTGGCGAGTTCGAGCGACTGACCAAGGCCGAAGGGCTGCGATTGGAAGACGAGATCACCAAGCTCAACCGCGTATTCGGCGGGTTGAAACAGATGGATCGTGTACCAGCCGCAATGTTTATCGTCGACCCCCACCGTGAAACCCTCGCGGTCGCGGAAGCCCGTAAGCTCGGCTTGCCGGTGCTGGCTATGGTTGATTCGAACTGCAACCCTGACGTGATCGATGTTGTCATTCCTGCGAACGACGACGCGATCCGTGGTATCCGCCTGATCGTCAGCAAGATCGCCGACGCCGCTATCGAAGGACAGCAGCGCCGCCAGTCTCGCCACGAAACCAGCGAAGAACCGGCGGGAGATCGCTAACGGAATCGATGTAATGCCGGGTCAGGGCTCCTGCTCCCAGGCAGCATCGCTATAAATAAACGACAAATACTGCGGGAGGGCTGGCGGTCGGACGAACATCCGACCTTCCGTAACTCCCGCTTTTGGTGCGGTATAACACAACGATAGGTCGTAGCAATACGGCGCACGTCGTTGAAGGAGAAAAAAATGGCGACGAAAATGGAAGCGATTCGGGAACTCCGCGAGCGTACAGGTGCTGCGATGGCAGAGTGCAGCAAAGCCTGGATCGAATCAGAAGGTGATATCAACAAAGCATTGCTGATCCTCAAGGATCAGGGTGCGAAGATCGCCGGAAAGAAGGAAGGCCGCGAAGTTGGCGAAGGCCGCATTGAAACCTACATCCACACCGGCAACCGTGGTGGTGCGATGGTCGAACTGAAGTGCGAAACCGACTTCGTTGGTCGTAACGAAGCCTTCATCCAACTGGCCAAGGACATCGCGCTACATGTGTATGCAGCCAAACCACGCTATCTGAACCGCGAGGAAGTTCCCGCCGAAGCGCTCAACGCGCCCGACGTGAACTCACCCGAGCAGTACTATGAAGACTATGTGTTGCTCGACCAGCCCTTCGTGCGGAATCCGAGCCAGACGATCAGCCAGATGATCACTGACACGATCGGCAAAACTCGCGAAAACATCATGATCGGTCGCTGGGTTCGCTTCGAGATCGGCGCGTAGTGATGGAAAAGGGAGTGATGTTGCGGAAGTAACTCCACTCCCTTTTTCTACGCACATACTACACAGGCTAAGGACAACATTGTTGTTCGCGCTTGCTGTACTAGGCTGTAGCCTACGAAGCCTGTGAATGCCTTCGTAGGGAGGAAAGCGCATGAGCGAAGTTAAATACAAACGCATCTTGCTTAAACTGAGCGGAGAGGCACTGGCTGGCGAGCGCGGACTATGGCGTAGATGCGAACGTCGTGAGTTACATTGCACGCGAAATCCAGGCCGTGCTGGCGCAGGGCGTGCAGGTCGCAGTCGTCCTCGGCGGCGGCAATTTCTGGCGCGGCGCTCCGGCGATCGCAGAAGGCATGGATGCACCTCAGGCCCATTATGCTGGAATGCTTGCCACGATCATCAATGCGTTGGCGCTCCAGGATGCCCTCGAACGGCATGGGATTTTCACCCGCGCCTTGACTGCGATTCAGATGAACGAGGTCGCCGAACCGTATATTCGCCGTCGTGCGACGCGCCACATGGAAAAAGGTCGTGTCATCATCCTGGCGGGCGGCACCGGTAACCCCTACTTCACCACAGACACTGGCGCAGCGCTCCGAGCGGCTGAACTTGACGCCGACGTTATCCTGATGGCGAAGAACGGTGTGGACGGCATCTATGATTCCGATCCACGGCGCAACCCGGACGCCCGCAAGTTCGATCACATCACCTATCTGGATGCGATCAATCGTGGCTTACAGGTCATGGACTCGACAGCGCTGACGTTCTGCATGGATAATAAGATACCGATCATTGTTTTCGATATGTTCGAGCCATGACCGCTGCCCGGATCATCGCCGGGGAACACCTCGGGACGATGGTCAGCAACGAGGCTTGAGGAAGAGGGGCGTATGGTTAAAGATACACTCGCACAAACCGAAACGAAGATGAAGAAGTCGGTCGAAGCACTTCATCATCACCTCGCGAGCGTTCGCACGGGCCGTGCATCGCCAGCCTTGCTCGACCAGGTGCAAGTCGAATATTACGGCTCTAATATGCCGATCAGTCAGCTTGCCAACGTTTCGGTGCCGGAGGCACGCATGCTGACGATCCAGCCATGGGATCAAACCGCGATCAAAGCCATCGAAAAAGGCGATTCAGAATGCCAATCTTGGCATCAATCCCACCAACGATGGACGCGTGATCCGGCTGGCCATCCCATCAGCTGACCGAGCAGCGCCGCAAGGATCTGACAAAACATGTTCGGAAAGAGGTCGAGGAATCCAAAGATCTCGTTGCGCAACCTGCGCCGCGACGGACAGACCGAACTCAAGAAGCTAGAAAGCGACAAGCAGATCAGCGCCGACGAACTCAAGCGGGCGCAGGAAAAGCTCCAAGAACTGACGGACCGCTACACGCGGGAACTGGACATCATTGGTGCGGCTAAAGAAGCCGAGGTCATGGAAGTCTAGCATCGTTCCCGTATTACCTTACGACCATGGGAGCCAGCCATGCGGGCTGGCTCCCACAGCGTATATATGCGCTCATTCGGATGGACCATGGCAATCCCGCAACATATCGCGATCATTATGGATGGCAACGGTCGATGGGCGCAACAGCGTTCCCTGCCACGCCATGCCGGGCATCGCGCAGGAACCGAAAACATTCGACAAATCGTTCGGGATTGTAAGGAAGTCGGCGTCGCCTATCTGACACTTTATGCCTTTTCGACCGAAAACTGGTCACGGCCAACGCTAGAAGTTCGCGGCCTGATGACAATTCTGGGCGAATTCATCGACCGTGAAACCGACGCGCTCCATCAAGGAAGGTGTACGTATACGCCATCTGGGCAGCACGGATGGACTGTCCGAGCGCTTGAAACGTAAAGTTAAACACGCGGTCGACGTCACAGCATCCAACACCGCGCTTACACTCGCAGTCGCATTCAATTATGGAGGACGCGCCGACATCGTACAAGCTGCCCGTCGGATTGATGGCCCATGCGTCCTCACCCGAAGATGGTAACTGAACAATCCATCACCGACCATCTATACACGCGAGGAATGCCGGACCCTGACCTGATCGTGCGAACAGGCGGCGAGTTTCGCCTGTCCAACTTCCTGATCTGGCAAGCGGCCTATAGCGAGTATTACAGTACAAACGTCTTCTGGCCTGATTTCCATGTTGAAGACCTGCGGAAAGCGATCAATGCCTACGAACAGCGCCAACGACGTTTCGGAGCACTCCCTAACGAACCGACTAACGCAAAGTAATCTGCTTCCAGCGGATCCTGAGTGCAGCTGGTGCTGATACCGCTGCTCGCGATCACCGTCTGGCTCGGCGGCATCTGGTTCGTGATCGTCGCGGCGTGCCTCCATGTTGCTGGCGCTCTATGAGACATACCAGATGTTCAGTACACGCGGGTCACTCACCGCGCGCCGATCGGATATGCCTGTGCGTTGGCCTGCTTCGGAACGGCTGCCATCCAGTCGCGCCTCAATACCGACCTGACCGGCCTGTGCTCTTTCTGGCGGTCGCGGCATCGCTCGCCGCCGAGATCCCGCGCAAGCACCGTGAAGATGCCCTGCTATCGTGGGCGCTCACACTCGCTGGTGCCCTGTATGTTGGATGGCTGATGTCGCATTTCCTGCTGTTGCGCCAGATCGACCAACCGTTGTCGCCCGCCCCGCTTGGCTGGCTACGGCTGGACGCAGGCGCTGCCTGGATCGTGTTCGCCATGACGATCACCTTCGTCAGCGATACGTCAGCCTACGTTGTTGGTCGGCATGCTGGGACGACACCAGATGGCACCATACATCAGCCCCAAGAAAAGCTGGGAAGGTGCAGATCGGCGGCTTGATTGGAGCGACCGCTCGCGGGAGCCGTATTGATCGTCCTGATGGGATTGCCTGTCTCACTGCTAATGGGTGCGTTGTTGGGCGGCATCGGTAGCATCGCGGGACAAACCGGCGACCTCGCGGAATCACTCGCTCAAACGCCAGGTTGGTATCAAAGATTCGGGCCATCTGATCCCAGGACATGGTGGCCTGCTTGACCGTGCCGATAGCCTGCTTTTCACGGTCCCAACCCTTTATTATGTCGTGCGTTGGTTGACGGCCTGATCCATATTAGGTACACTTCCGACATCGCCGTGCGCCGACCTCTTCTCGCCGCCGACGCCTATTTCATCACCAGGCAGCGTATCATTCGCGGTAGGAGGAGAAGTATGTCGTTAGACTGGCTGTGGTACCTTTCGGTCATCCCAGCGCTCGGTTTTCTCATCTTCGTTCACGAACTTGGACACTTCGTCACCGCTATTCGCATGGGCATCAGGGTCGAGGAATTCGGCTTCGGCTATCCTCCCCGCATGTTGACCCTGTTCCGTTATCGCGGCATTCCAGTCACGCTGAACTGGCTTCCTTTGGGTGGTTTCGTTCGCATGGCTGGCGAGGAAGGCAACTACGACTCCGAAGGCAGTCTGGCCCAGGCACCGCCCTGGCGCAAGATACCGGTGATGGCAGCAGGATCGATTATGAACTTGCTGACCGCAATCGTGCTGTTTTCGATTATCGCCATGGTTGGTCAACCCGATCAGGTTGGTCCGGTGACGGTTGTCAGCGTCCTCGAGAATAGTCCGGCGGCACAGGAGCTCCGTACGGGCGATGTCATCCTGAAACTCGATGGACAAACGATTGATTCACCCGCGACGCTGCGTAAACTGACCAACCGACGTTCTGGGTAAGAAATCGCGCTGGATGTCCAAAGTGTTAACGCGTCAGAATGTCACCGAGATAAAGAACGTGACGATTCGTCCACGCTTGCCTGAAGAACGTGGCCCAAATGAAGGTGCGCTTAGGTATCCAGATCGAAGTTCCCGCCGATCAAGTTACGATCGGTGCGCTATATCGATCAGGTCAATCCACTTCAGGCGATCTCAACGGCACGACCCAAACCTTTACCTTCCTGTACATGATGCTGGCGGGTCTGGGCACGTTGTTGCTCTCGCTGTTTGGCCTCGCGCCAAGCCCACCGGGCGGCATGGCTGGACCGATCGGTATTACACGTCTGACCGGCGAGATCGCGCAACGCGGCGGCTTGCTACCCTTGCTGGATTGGACCGCCGTCCTCAGCGTCAATCTGGCGTTGATCAATCTGCTGCCACTCCCAGCACTGGATGGAAGTCGCATCGTGTTTGCTCTGATCGAGTGGGTACGCGGCGGCAAGAAAGTGCCACCGGAGCGTGAAGCGATGGTGCATGCCGTCGGCATGATGTTGTTGCTCGGCCTGATGTTGGTGATCTCGTTCGCCGACGTACGCAACTGGATCATTGGACGTGACGCCTTTGGTGGCTAGGACACGGCTCGTACGGGCAAGCGAAGTGGGCGAATACGTGTTTTGTCAGCATGCATGGTGGTTGCACACGGTCGAGGGACATGCGTCGACCAACGTCGCCGCCATGGCACGCGGCACCAGACGGCATCGCCAGCACGGGCGACGCGTCACATGTCCACCTTGCTGCTTATCGCGGCGATGATTGCATTGCTGGGTGCTTCGTCGCGTCGCAGTGGTAACGCATGTACTGGTGGCTCCTGCTCGGATTGCTCCTGCTCGGTGCGGCACTAGCGATACGGGGCTCGACTGGCATTGGTTGGGCGCGAGTTACCTATACTGATACACGTGCCTGGCAGCCATCGCCCGAACCGTTGATATCGCGGCGCTACGGACTGATCGGAAAACCCGACTACCTGATCAAGCGTGGACGGCATCTGATTCCGGTCGAAGTCAAACCGGGACGACGCTCCCAGATACCCTATGATTCCGACCAGATGCAGCTTGCCGCGTACTGTCTGCTGGTGGAAGACGCAACCGGACGTCGCCCACCATACGGCCTGCTACGTTACGCGGACGCGACGTTTCGGGTATCATTCAACAACGAGCGGCGCGACGAACTCATCGACATCCTTCATGACATGCACACTACCACAGCCGACGACTTCATACCTCGCTCGCACGACGAGCCGAGGCGTTGCCGTGGATGTGGGTACTCCAGTCGCTGTGAGCAATCCTTGGATGACAGTGAGTGAGCTAGCGAAGCACGGGAGATATGGATGGCGACCAGCCTCAGCCGTTTCGCAGTAGAAGAGCAGATCGCGGCGCATATCGCAGGGAAGCTTTCTGCGCAAACGCTCGCGGCCTGGGCGTTCGAGCAGTCATGTGACGAGGAGGAAGAACAAATCTCCTTCGAACAGGGATACGAGGACGCAATCGCAGACGTCCTGGACGACTTGATGTGGGTAGACGACCGCACGTTCAGCATCGACGCGGAAGCAGCGCAGAAGCTTGTCGCACGCCTTCAAGAGCGAACGCAGGAAGGAGAATCTGCATCCGATGATGCGGATTCCGAGGAGTGGTAGTGGTCAGCAGATGAAGATACAACATCATCCTAGAGCAAAAGACCTGGAAATCGGCGACGAAGTACTGTACTACCGTAACCGCCTGTACGCTCAGGTCGAGGAGATTTTTCCTGCGGCGGTATGTGTCAAATTGCTGGTGTTCAACGGCCAGCGTCGCCGCTTCGAAACCGTGCCCCAGCTATGGCGTGTCGAGGACATCGAGAATCTGAGCGTCTGCCGCTACTGTGGCGGGCGGCACGAACTCATGATGGAAACGACAGCAGGGCTACCGTCGCGGGTCTGTCAGACCTGCCAGAGCGTCCTGGACATCGCTCACATCGATCCATTACCAGCTGTTATGCGGTAGGCGCACACAAGATAGGAGGCACGTCCGTCGACGTGCCTCCTATCTTGTGTGCGCTTCGTCTTATGATGTTGTTTCGGGAGTTTTGCCAGGTTCAGGAACATTTTCTGCGGCAGAAGTGGACGATTCTGAAGCAAGGTCAACGTAGCGCGAACGACGCGGACGCGCTTCGTCGGTGGCTGGTTTGGCCGATTCTGTGCCAGACTGCATACGCAGTTCACCGTCGAAGAAACCGCCTTCGTGCAATTGAAGCTTCTGGTCTCAACCTTGCCGGTTACGTGACCAGTGGCGGTGATTTCGACACGGTTGCGGCAGATCAGCGATCCGCTAAACGTACCGGCGATCACGACTTCCTCAGCCATGATATCGGCCTCAACAGTTGCACCTGATTCGATGCGAACAGAGCGTTGTGATTCGATCGTGCCCCGAACGGTGCCGAGAACGCGCACGCCAGTGGCGGTTTTAACTTCACCCTCGAAGGTATCTTCTTGGGCAATGATGCTTTCGGAAGATTGAGCAGAGGTCGGCTGAGCAGCGGAAGTGTCGCGGGATGCCTGGTCGTTTGAAATTCAGTCACGGCGATTAAACATTCATAGCCTCCTTGGTAGATTCCACGGCGATGTGAGCATAGCATAGCATGTCCCTATCGGCACACCATCACCAGGGGCGTGGGTCGTTAGCCACCACTATAGCGACGGCGTGCTGTTTCGGTTTGAGCCGGCGGGGTGGTAGTTTCGGACTTCATGTGCAGCGTGCCTTCGAAGAAACCACCTTCGTGGAGTAGAATGCGTCCGGTGTCGAGTTCTCCACTGGCACGTCCACTTGCCGTAATCTCCAGGCGACCATTACAGTTAAGGTTGCCTTTATAGGTTCCAGCGATCGTTACATTTTCGGCGGTGATATCAGCCTCAACCGATGCGTTCTGATCGACCTGGATGTTTGATTTCGATTCGATCGTTCCACGCACGGTACCTTGCACGCGAACACCATTGGTTGTCGTGAGCTTGCCTTCAAACACGTCGCCCGCAGCAATCACGCTGACATTTTCAGCCGGTGCTGCGGGTAGGTGTTGGCACAACGGTCGTGTTGTGGGTCCTCAGCAACGGGCAGTCGCAACGACGGGCTCAGGCTGAGGGGCAACCGGCTGCGATACACTGGGCTCCGGCTGAGTACGAGTATCAGTAGTTGATTTTGAAGTCTGGGAATCGCGGCGGGTAAACATAGGGTATACTCCTGCTGTCTTGAAGGTCGTGACAGTCTAGCATGGCCTATCAAACGCTGTCAATATAAAACACCTGACAGACTTAATCTCGATACGAAAACCTTTGATTGGTGGCTTTTCGACAGTGATCTGTATCGCATTATCGCCCGATGCATATGTTCGCCCATACATATCCTCGTGTACTTTTCGAAGGAAAGGAACGGCATGCGCCACTCGCCTTCTGGACGACAATTGTTTGCTGAGTTGATTAGACAGCCCCAGGAGCACATCGATCTGATCCAGGCGTCGCTGGCGGTCGCCAGTGAAGACCGCGATGATGTCAATGTCGATCGCAGCCTACGGATTCTCGCGCATATCGTTGAACGCAGTAACGCCGCGATCTCGCCGGGCCTTTCAACAACGGATCGCGCCAGGGAACTCGTTACCTATCTTCATGATATCGAGGGCTTTACAGGCGAGCGCGATAACTACGACGATCCGGCGAACAGCTACCTCCATCTCGTCCTATACCGACGTATCGGATTACCAATAACACTTTCGTTGATCTTGCTGCATGTCGGGCAGCAACTCGGCTTGCCCGTCGCGCCTTCGGCATTACCAGGTCACTTCATGGTGCGGTGCGCGTCCGATGATGGCGCGATCTTCCTCGATCTCTTAACGGGCGCGTGCTTTCTAGCCTTCAATGCCGTGCGTTTTTGCAATCACAGCTTGGCTACGACGTGCCCCAACCAGAGCGCTTTCTGCCGCCAACGGGTCATCAGGTGCTGGCGCGTCTGCTACGGAACCTCAAGCGCACCTATTTCGAAACCGAGGAATACAGATTGGCGCTTGCGGCGACCGAACGTATCCTGCTTGTCGACCCTCGTTCTACCGAGGATGTACGCGATCGTGGCCTGCTGCGATCACGGCTTGGCGATCTCCACCAGGGGCTATGGGACTTGGAACAGTATGCACCATCTCGAACCGATGGCGAAGGATTTGAGTACGGTCAAGAAGTATGCTCAAACGCTCGGCGATACGCTGGGTCGTCGCAACTAGCGGTTGACACGCCCGCTATTCGATGTTAACCTCAGGGTGTGCGGTACTAGCCGCGTCGGCTTGCGTGTGTAAACCAACAAAGCATATGATTGAAGCAACGACGACAATTCAATCTGTCATGTTCCTACGCCGGGACCACCAACGGCACCCGGTAGAAAGCTGATCCTCTCCCCAATATGGGGATTTTTTTTTGCCCAGAAGGAGCTTGTATGACACGCGTAACCCTCCCCGGATTGATCGATGTACATGTTCACCTGCGCCAACCAGGCGGTGAGCATAAGGAAACCTATGCCAGCGGCACAGCCGCCGCCCTCGCCGGAGGCGTAACAACCGTACTCGATATGCCGAATACGACACCGTCGACGACGGAGCGCAACAGCTCTGCACGCCAAACAGCACCTGGCGGCACAGGGCGCACGCTGCGATGTCGGGGTCTATCTGGGCGCGACCGCCGAAAACGTGGAAGCACGTAGCACGAGCCGCCGCCGCGTATGCATGTGGGCTCAAGATTTATGTCAACTCAACCTTTGGCACGCTGCGACTGACCGATTGGGCGTTGATCGAGGCACACATCGCCGCGTGGTCAGGGGAACGCCCGATCGTCGTCCATTGCGAGGGTCCGCTCATACCGCAGATGCTGCGGCTAGGCGAACGCTACGGTCGTCATATTCATGTCGCGCATGTCGCACGACGCGAGGAGATCGAGGCTATCGTCGCAGCCAAGATGCGCGGTGTGCAGGTTTCCTGTGAAGCCTCGCCCCACCACCTGATCCTTTCCACGGACGATCTACCGCGCCTCGGACCATTCGGCGATGTGCGCCCGTTGATCGCGACGCCCGACGACCGCGCCGCGCTGTGGGAACATTTTGATGCGATCGATTGCATCGCGACCGACCATGCACCTCACACGATCGCCGAAAAGCAAAGCGACGACCCGCCACCAGGATTACCCGGTGTACAGACGATGCTGCCACTGATGTTGACGGCGGTTGACGACGGACGCATAACACTGGAGCAACTGACCGAACGCATGGCCTACAATCCGGCACGTCTGTTCGGTATCGCGCTGGATCCCGATACATCGGTAGAGGTCGAGATCGGACCGCGCTGGACCATCAGCAATGAGGAACAACTGACAAAGTGTGGCTGGACACCCTTCGCCGGAATGGAGGTTGCAGGTCGCGTGGTACGCACGGTGCTTGCGCGGCAGAACTCGCCTGGGACGGCACGCAGGTCCTGGCTCAACCCGGCACCGGGCAGTGTGCTGTTCATGGATGGACCAACAAGTTGAAACGCGCTGTTCGCTGAATAGTCCATAGCAAACAAGGAGAACATGCATATGGTTCGTCCACCTTTGTTCGACACCAACAAACCGCCACCTCCGCGCAGCGAGGCGGCAGGGTCTAGCAGGGTCAGATATTTTATCTGTCAGTCAGTTCAGCGAGAACAGCTAGACTACATCTTCGATGTCGCCAAGGAAATGCGCGACATGCACCGAGCGTGTCGGCGGCACGCGATTTACTGCGTGGCAAGGTTCTGGCCTGTTTGTTTTACGAACCCTCTACCCGTACATCCTCATCGTTTATCGCGGCGATGGAGCGCCTGGGCGGCTCGACGATCCCGATCACCCAGGGCGTGCAATTTTCCTCGGTTTCCAAGGGCGAAACGCTCCATGACACCATCAGTACGCTCGAGCAATATTCCGATGTGATCGTGCTACGCCACCCCGAAACTGGTTCGGCGGACATCGCGGCGCGCCGCCGCCAGCATCCCCGTGATCAATGCGGGCGATGGCACAGGCGAGCACCCGACGCAGGCGCTGCTCGACCTGTTCACGATCCGCGAAGAACTTGGCACACTCGACGGCTCGCACGTTGCGATGGTCGGCGACCTACGCTTTGGTCGCACAGTCCATTCGCTGACGCAATTGCTCAGCAGGCATAACGTGCGCTTTACCTTCGTTTCGCCTGAAGCATTGCGCCTGCCGCTCGACTATATGAACCAGGTCAAGGATAGTGGCAAGGAAGTGCGCGAAACCTACAATGTCGCCGACGTTATCGGCACAGCCGACGTATTGTATGTCACGCGCGTCCAGAAGGAACGCTTCAGCGACCTCAGCCAGTACGAAGCACTCAAAGACTTCTACCGCATCACGCCCGACCTGATGGCAGCAGGCGAAAGAACATGCGGTGATCATGCATCCGCTGCCGCGAGTCAATGAAATCGATGTACGCATCGACACCGATCCGCGTGCAGCATATTTCCGCCAGGTACGGAATGGGATGTATGTGCGGATGGCATTGCTGGCGATGGTGTTGGGACGTGCATAAGACTACATAACGACCGTTCGTCCCCAAAATCGCATACTCTGCACGGTATAATATGCGCAGAAGGTTTCCCCTCGCGACCATCGCTGATGATGCAGGTCACGGTCTGTGTGATGAAGGATAACCACATGCGCTTCTTCGATCGACTTGAGCAAGCCAGCGACAAAAATCAGTCGTTGCTGTGTATCGGCCTGGACCCGGATATGAAGCGTTTGCCCGAATGGGTACTCGACGATCCCGACCCCATTTTCGCGTTCAACCGCCATATCATCGACCTGACCTGCGACCTCGTATGTGCCTATAAACCCAATATCGCATTTTATGAAGCATTGGGCGAACAAGGCATGCAGGCGCTACGTGCGACGATCGCGTATATCCAGCAGTGCGATGTTCCAGTCATCCTCGACTGCAAACGAAGTGACATCGGCTCATCGGCTGAAAAGTATGCACAGGCACTTTTCGAGGACTTACAGGCTGATGCGATCACTGTCGTGCCGTACATGGGCTGGGATTCGGTCGAGCCTTTCCTCCGCTATACCGTGATCGTGGCGTGTTTGTTCTCACGCTCAGCAGTAATCCTGGCGCTCAGGATTTCCAATGTCTGGATGGCTCAGGACACACCCTGTTCGAGCGCGTCGCCGAGCAAGCGGTTGGCTGGAACGGTCGTCAGAACCTTGGTCTAGTCGTCGGAGCGACGCATCCGAACGAAGTTTGCTAGCGTACGTGCCATTGCCCAGGAAGAATGGTTTCTGATGCCAGGCGTAGGATCGCAGGGTGGTGACCTCGAAATCGCTTTGACCAATGGCCTCCGCCCCGATGGCAAGGGCGTGATCGTCAATGCGTCGCGCTCGATCATCTTCGCCGACGACCCACGCGAAGCGACGATGGCGCTGCGCGAAGAGATCGAACGGGCGCGCGCGCTTCGACGGTCCGGCGTCGAAGGCTGTGCTCCATCGCAACGCACGCAGTCCGACGATCCGAACCTTGTCGACCTTGCGACGGGAATGTTCGATATTGGGGCGATCCAGTTCGGCGATTTTACTCTTACATCCGGCATCCAATCGCCCTTCTACATTGACCTACGTCTGCTCGTCAGTAACCCGACCTTGCTCTTGCAGGCAGCCCGCGCTCTTTCCACGATCCTCGACAACATCCACTTCGACCGCATCGCTGGTATCCCCTACGCTGGCCTCCCGCTCGGCTCCGCGCTTTCCCTGCAATCGAAAACGCCGATGGTGTATGCACGCCGTGACGGTGGCAAGAGCTTTATCTCCGGTCGTACCATCGAAGGCCACTATGAACCGGGCGAATCAGTCGTCGTGATCGATGACGTGATCACCACGGGCAACAGCAAGCTTGCCGCAATCCAGCCCTTGCGTGAAGCCGGACTACAGATCCATGACCTCGCCGTGTTGATCGACCGCGAAAGCGGTGGACGTGAGGAGATGGCAGCACAGGGCATCACGCTCCATAGCGTATTCGGCGTTCGTGAGATCATGGACATCCTGATCCAACGCCAGCGCATCACCCAAGAACAGAAGGCTGAAGTCGAACGCTTCCTAACTGGACGCCAAGAAACAGTCGCCTAGCACGGCTAGAACCTAGCCGCACGGATGATGGTACAGAGAAGGAGGCGAGCAGTCTGCTCGCCCCTTCTCTGTACCATCATCCGCTGTCATCGTTTAGTCGTGCATGAGTGACGGAGCACCCACGCGTTTCAACTAGCCGCCGCCACCACCACCGCCGAAGATCCCACCATCGGTCATGGCGCGAACATCGAGCAATTCATCCAGTTGATCGGCTTGCAGGTAGCCCTTTTCGACCACGACTTCACGGATCGTTTTGCCCGTCGCCATGGCTTCCTTGGCGACTTCGGCACCCTTGAGATAGCCAATGACAGGGTTGAGCGCAGTCACCAGGATCGCGTTCTTGGCCAGCCAGCCCTCGGCCTTCTCGCGGTTGGCGGTGATGCTAACCACACAATCATTCGTGAACGCTTTGATCGCCCCGATCAGGACCTGCTCCATTTCGAACAGATTGTGCGCGATGATCGGCATCATGACGTTGAGTTCGAGTTGTCCGGCCTGCGCAGCAAGCGTAACGGCATGATCGTTGCCCATGACGTGATAACAGGCCATATTGAGCATCTCAGCCATAACCGGATTGACCTTTCCTGGCATGATCGACGAGCCAGGCTGCAAGGCCCGCAGCCGAATCTCGTCGAAGCCCGTCGCCGGGCCCGACGACAACAAGCGAAGGTCGTTGGCGATACGGGTGAGGGTCACGCATAAGGTACGCAGCGACCCCGAAAAATCGACCATATCAGCCATGCTTTGCATCGACTCGAACAAATTGCCTGACGACACCAGCGGAAAGCCAGCCAGTTTGCTCAGCATATCGACCATGCGTTGATGATATTCAGGATGCGCGTTCAGGCCCGAGCCAGTTGCCGTGCCGCCGATACCCAGGCGTCGCACGCGGTCGGCAGCCGTCGCGATGCGCTCGCGGTCGTTCCGCACAGCCTTGCCATAGGCACCGAATTCCTGACCCAACCGGACAGGCACAGCATCTTGCAGGTGGGTGCGTCCGGACTTGATCACGTCGTCAAATTCGGCGGCTTTCTGCTCGAACGCCGTTGCCAGCCCATCCACCACGCCCAACAGTTCATCCAGACGCCACAGTACACCGAGGCGGATCGCTGTTGGGATCGTGTCATTGGTCGATTGCGCCATGTTCACATGGTCATTGGGATTGACCGGCTTCGTTTTGTCGGCGATATCGAAGCCGAGTATCTGGTTGGCACGGTTGGAAAGCACTTCGTTGGCGTTCATGTTGTGCGACGTTCCGGCTCCAGCCTGGAATGGATCGACCACGAACTGGTCCTGATGCTTACCACTCAGTACTTCGTCGGCGGCCTGGATGATGGCATTAGCAGCCTTTTCGTCCAACAGCCCAAGGTCGCGGTTGACCTCAGCGGCGGCTCGCTTGACCATGACCTGCGCCCACACGAACGCCGGATATGGCTTCTTGCCGCTGATCTGAAAGTTCATCACTGCCCGTTGCGTTTGCGCTCCATACAGCGCATCTACGGGTACTTCGACTTCGCCTAACGAATCTTTTTCTATGCGATTTGCTGTCATAGCCTTCCTTCTACACATCGACGGTTGCTGGCGACGATCCACACGGTTCCCGTCACACCTTTCGAGCGTGGTCGATGATCGTATACCATATCATTCAGATTGTACCGCATCGACACAATCATGGAATATCCTGATCGGTTCAAGCTGAACGTGATTGTGGCGCTGTCGGTAGCACCGGTTATGCCACTTCCATATCCAGGGATGGATCGGCCAACTTCCGTGCTGCCGCAACGTCCTCAACTTCGCCGATCAGGCCGATGATATCGCCCTCGTTGAACACGGTATTCGACTTCGGATTCGCAATAACATGCCGATCACGCACGATCGCAATCACCGACGCACCAGTATTTACTCGGATGTTGGCTTCTGCCAGCGTCTTGCCGAGCAGCAAACTGTCTGCAGCGACGCTATACCAGAGGATTTCCATACCATGCACCGTAGCAAAAAGTTGCTCCAGCATCCGGTCTTCCTCATGGCTGATGTTCGCTGTATCATAGGCATCGTCGCGCACGGCATCGGTATATTGTTGCACCTGCACCAGCGGATATCCCAGTGACAACAGCGTATGGCGCATCACTTCCAGGCCGCCTTCGAGTTCAGGATGAATCACGTCCTGCGCCCCGTAGTGCGCCAGTCGTTAACCCCTTCTCTGGTTCCTGCCCGTGCGATGATCGGCAACGCAGGGGCAATATCACGCGCCGCTGCCACGATCAGTTCAGCCGCCGCTTCGTCGGGGATCGTGACAACCAGGGCACGAGCGTGTTGCAGATGAGCGTGCGTCAATATCTCTGAGTTAGAGGCGTCACCAAAGAGTGTCTGGATGCCACGATCCTGGTATTCGCGCACCTGCCCCACATCACGTTCGATCACCAGATGCGGCACGTTCAGGCGATCCAGCACGTTGACGATATGTTCACCGACCCGTCCGTAACCGACGATCACGACGTGCCCCTGCAAGCCCTCATCGACGGGCACGAGGCTTGGACCGCTACGGTCGATCAGCTTCCAGAGCGCGGGATAACGACGGAAATATCGCTCAGCATGTGGCACCAGCCTGAACAGCAGCGGGTTTGCTACAATCGATAGCAACGCCCCCGCCAGGATCAGACCATACTGGTCCTGGGACAAAACGCCCAGGTTTATACCAGACTGCCCGACGATGAACGAGAATTCACCGATCTGGCTCATGCCAGCCGCGACCACCAGCATCGTATAGCCCGATGCTGGCAACATCAGCCCCAGCAGCAGCGTGATGATCGACTTGCCGACGATGATCAGCAACGTAAGCACGAGCACCTGCCCGATGTTCGCCCAGATCGTCGCGGGATTGACCAGCATGCCAACCGAAACGAAGAACAACACGGCAAAGATATCACGAAACGGGAGCACTTCAGCACCAACCTGATGGCTGATGTCTGATTCCCCGATGACGACGCCAGCCAGAAAGGCTCCGAGTGCCAGCGACACGCCAAACAATTCAGCCGCGCCCAACGCGGTGCCGAGCGCAAGCGCGACTACGGCAAGGATGAATAGCTCACGCGAACGTGTATGCGCGATACGGGTCAGCAACCACGGCATCACCTTCGCACCTACGAATAACATCAAGGCGACAAAGACTGCTGTCTTGCCGAGCGCGACTGCACCGTTCCACCAGATGTTACCATCCGTATTTCCAACCAGCGATGGCAACAGTACCAAGATCGCGACGGTCGCCAGGTCCTCCATTACGACCCAACCCACCGCGACCTGACCATGTTGTGTGCTCAATAAACCGTTATCAGCGAGCCCGCGCAACAGCACAACGGTACTGGCGATCGAGATCGCCAGTCCAAGGACTAGCCCTGCGCCGGTAGACCATCCCCACCATTGCGCGATCATGAAACCAAGCGCCGTTGCAAAGAGCATTCGCAGGATCGCGCCAGGTATTGCGATTGTACGGACGGTCCAAAGGTTTTTGAGGGAGAAATGTAAACCAACCCCGAACAACATAAAGATTACGCCCATTTCGGCGAGTTGGCTGATGTCCTCGATGCGACCGTCGTAGCCAGGCGTGAATGGGCTGATCGTCAGGCCAGCAAGCAAGTAACCGACAATTGACGGAAGCCCCAGCGTTCGGGCGATAAAACCACCAGCGAACGCGGCTAGCAACGCGACTGTAATATCCGTTAATAACGTGATGTCATGGGGCACACACAACTCCTTCCAAGAGCATCAACGTGGCTATGAGTGGGGCTCGTCGACGTTGTATTCAACCGTCGTTCGACTTTCCGCAAGCGTCAGATTCTGCGCTGCTGCATCAAGCCGTGCTTGCGTCAAAATGTTCGATTTTCCTAGATAGCTTTTGTACAATTTACGATGCACCTGGCGGTACGCGACCCAATACCACTGTCCGCGCTGCTTGCGTTCCTTGCGGGCGGTGAAATCGCCCGCCGTATGTACAAAGTGAAAGCAACGATGATGTTCGTCGGCGAGCCAATCGAACCAGGCGGGCGATTCGATCTCGATCACGCCCGTCATATCAGCCGTATGGAGCAGCCCTGCTTGAACGGTTGGTGTCTTCCAAGACATTACGCTGTGCGAACCCTCATATCGTGGAACGATGGACGCTTCGCGCATCGCAAGAATACACAAAGCGTCCGTCATACTTACCCAACACGACTATATCATTGTTGGGTAAGTATGTATAGTGTTGAAACATCGGTATGATATTGAGCGTCTACAATAATCGAGGGATTCGGATGTGATACAAAACATGCACATGGTGAAAGAACGACGACGCGCCGACGCAGCGACGGCAGGGATTGGTTTCGCCGTCTGTTCGTCATCGTCGTGCTGGTTACTCTCATCTATCTCCTGCTGGCATACGTGATCCTGCCGATGGCATGGCGACACTATAAACACCACCCGGCGCTTGCCGATGCCCCTAAGACGACCACGACAGCCAGTGGTATCCCCGGCGATCCGCTCAATATTGGTCTCACGGGCGATCAACAAGCCATCGTGCGTGCGCTGTTGGCAGCGGGGTGGTTATCCCGCCGACGCGGTGACATTCCACACGAGCTTGCATATCGCCGAAAGTGTGTTGCTCCGGCGATCCTACCCAACCGCACCCGTCAGTGCGTTGTACCTATGGAATCGCAAGCAAGACCTGGCCTTCGAGCAGCCCGTCGGCAGCAGCGCCCGCCAGCGCCATCACCTACGCTTATGGCGCTCGGACCAGTTCGGCAACGATGGTCAACCACTATGGCTGGGTGCGGCGACCTTCGATCAGCGTGTAGGCGTAAGTCACGTTACGGGCGAGATCACGCACCACATCGCACCCGACATCGACGCCGAGCGCAACGGCGTGATAACAGGTCTCGAACATGCCGGACAACTTGTGCTGGTGTATCAGGTAACGGGGGTTGGAGCAACAGTCGCGGGACGCAACAGCGGCGGCGATTGGTATTACACTGATGGTACTTACCGCCAGCGAACTTCGACTTGACGATCAAACGCATCACCTTCCATCGCACTACCTGCCTGTTCCCGCTCCGGTCGCATGGAAAACCGCGGGTGGCAGGCACTCCGTCAAATCATTCATGCCACCGATCCCGTAGCGTGATGGTACACTGCTCATGATGCAAACTTCACAGACACCTACTCATACGCGAACCACCCGTTGGAGGAATATACTGCAGGCAGTCGGGGTGGTGTTGCTTGCGTTCATGCTCAACGCTCTGGTAATAGTGTTGCCACATACCTGGTTCGAGGGCTGGGGTAACGTTGGGTACATTGGCGTCTTTCTTGTCACACTGCTTGCCAACGCCTCGGTATTCATTCCGATCCCTTATCCTGGCATCGTTGCCAAACTGGCAACTGATCTGAACGTCGCTGGTGTTGCAGTGCTGGGAGCAGCGGGCTCGGTGTTGGGCGAGGCAACCGCATATCTGGTTGGGCGTGCCGGACGGGGGATTGTCGAACAGACGGCGTTCTTTGTATGGCTACAACGTCAATTACGGACACCTGTGCGCGCCTTCACCGTACTGTTTTTGCTGTCGGCTCCACCCAATCCCTTCTTCGATGTCGCGGGGCTTGCCGCCGGATCGCTGGGCGTACCATTTCCTGTGTTCGCAGCCGCCACCTTCTGCGGTCGCATCATCCGGATGCTGATACTAGCATATCTGGGGCACAGCATGTTGGGACACCACTGAGTTAATCGTCGGGGAATCCACGGGCGGTTTCCCCACCACGACCTTCAAAGCCATTGATATACATCGTGCGCTCGGCAACAATCGGACGGTCCGCCGTCACAATTACCGATAGCGACCTGCTGATCTGGCACATCGGCGTTCGCCGCGATAGTCAATCGTGCGCCAGCACCGACTTCATGCCGCCGGTATTCGATCTCACCACTCCCCAGAACGTACGCGACTTCAACGCCAAGAGGCTGATTACTGGGATTAGCGATAAGCAGGTATTGCTCGTTGGGCAGCGCCGTCGATCCTTCGGCGAACGTCCAGCGCGTTGCCATGCGCGGCGCACCAGCGTCGATAGTCATGCCGCGTCCCTCGTCAAAGGAGATCGTGCGTTCGACCACAAGCGGGCGCTCGGCTTCCAGGTCCATCGAGAACGGCAGGTCCGGGGCAATCTCGTTCAGTACGACGACCCGACGACTTTGCCCCTCCACGGTATATTGGCGGTCAAGCGATGTACCATCTTCGCTCAGTACGCGCAGGTTTACCGCGATCTGTTGCGGCCACGGATTAAACAGTGCCAGCATCGTACGGTATCCAGCGAGCGTGCTGCCTTCCGCAAATACCCAGCGATGTTCAGGTGCCACGATGCCAGCCGATATCGTGGCGGCACCAGTCGCGGTTGAGAGCGTCCGTTCGACGACAATCGGTTCGCTGGCAAGCAACTTGAAAGCGAACCGTTGTCCCGGCAGCAGGTCGTTCAGTAAGATCGATTGCTGCGTACGCGCCCCGAAAGTCAGCGGGCGCGTGACGATGGTTCCACCATCTGGGATCAACGTCAGGGTCGCCTGAACAGCACGGTCGAGCGGGTTGAGTACATCCATCGTCGTCACGTCACCATCCGCACTCGATCCTTCGGCGAAGTACCATAATCGAGATGCACGCTGTGGGGCGGGTCCACCGGCCAGTTCACGCCCAAAACGCTGGATACGTTCCACTTCGAGAGGTCGATCAGCCAGGATTTCGATGCCAAGCGGACCATTGATCGGCACAGCCTCGTTGAGCGCTACATCCACACGCTGACCGGCGGGAACGACGATGCTGCGACGCTCTGGGCTTAGCGGAGATAGAACCGCATATGTCGCACGCGCCTCGTCAACACCACGGTTGAACAACACAAGGCGTTCGGGACCCACCGCCGTGTTACCGGCAGCGAAATAGAGGCGCGTCCGCACAATGGACCGGTCGGTCAAGCTCACGCAGCGTTCCGAGCGCATCATGCAACTGCGGGGGAGCGTCCGGCGCTACGTCGATAAGAGAGGGGCTAAGATCGTAGGCATCAACCAGCCAGCCAAGCAACCCACTCAGTGCCGTCGGTAACACATCGCCGAGCCCGTTGACTTCGACATCCGCGAGTACTGCAATCGACACAGTTCCTTCGGCGACATCCGGCAACACCGCTGTCGCGCTGCCTGCACCCTGGAAGATGTTGCCTTTGCCGTCGATGATGAAATGATAGGGAAGTCCTGTACCCTGTTCGAGATTCGTCCAACTCCATTCAAGCGCACGCAGAGTCGCGGCAGAGTTCGGATCATCGGCAGGAAGTGGGATGCTGGACAACAAAATGCGCCTGGGACGTTGACGCATGATATCACCGGACAGCCCCTGAAATCCGCTGTCCGCCAATCCGATCGTCGCAGGTGGCGGTGTAAGCACGGAAGGACCAAAGGCAACAACCCGGCTTGTGATGTCAGGCGGTCGCCGCACCACCAGTCGTGTTGAGATAAGTAACGGTTGTATCGGCAAGCGTCGGCGAGGTTGTGGTCGTTTCAAAGCGAATGCGGTATTGCAGCCACGATGTAAACGGTGGCAGCACAAACAGTTGTGAGATCGCGCCACCACGTAAATCGGAGCGACCTCGCGCAGTCTGCCAATCGCTCCAGGTTTGCCCGTCAATGCTCCAACGCAGGTCGAAGGTCAGGGTTTGCCCCTCGCCAACCTGCGCATGCCATTGCATAAGTGCCGCATTCAGACCGAAGGCGGCCTGATATGGCTGCGATACGTAGGAACCAGCGCTCTGTCCCTCTTGCAGCCGTAATTCGCTGCCCTCGACATACACGCCATTCAGTAACCCACCGAGCCAATCAGCCAGGTCAGCCTGAACGAACTGACCGGACTGCACCGGAGCAAGTTCAATGGCCGGACCGTGTTGGGTCCAGCCATTGAACCAAAATGCGACGACGAACCAGGAACACCACGTCGTACGCCGCACGCTGAGCTTGAAACTCCTCATCACCGGCACGAACCTCGTAGCGTCGTAATGAAAATTGTTAAGGTCCCTTCAAAGCCCCGAGTGTGTAGTCGTTGTCCGAATCCCATAACGCCCAGCCATCTGTACCATTCTGCTCAGCGGCGTCGATCTGCGCCCGCACCTGCTTCGGCCCATATTGCACGATCTGATCTTGCGGCACCCATATCAGCGTAAAGTCTTGCAACCATGGGCGAATCCGCACCCGTTGACCAGCCAATTGTTTATTGGCGGCTTTCAGGGAGAAATCGACCATCTCGAACGGATGCAGCGATGGATTCCCCAATCCTAGCTCGTTGAACAGGAAATGCGAAGGATACACCATTGGATAGATATAATCGGCGTGCTTGCCCATCACTGTCAAGTTCTGACCGATCATCGCCTGTGGCTCCCATGAAACGTAGCCAAACACGTCGACGCCAAAGTACGCACCCGCATCATTGATCGCCTTCTGCGACCGCTCCATGAACCGCCCGATGGTGTTATACATTTCATCGGGATTGTTGCGCCAATCGCGTGGTCCGGCGAACTTCGCATCTGAGAGGTCGCCATCGCTGGGGAAACGAATATAGTCGAACTGGATCTCATCGAAACCAAGTTGCGATGCTTCTACGGCAAGTTGGATATTGTAATCCCACACCTGTTCGTTGTAAGCATCCAGCCAGGCAATACCAAAATCGGCGAACCAGGGCTTACCCGTCGCGGAGTTCTGCACATACCACTCAGGCTTGACTTCGAGCAGCGCATTGTCGTGCGCAAAGATATGCACGCGAGCGATCATATAGATGTTGCGGCGTTTGGCTTCTGCCAGAATCCAAGGGCAGGTCGATCTTGTCAGTGCTCGTCCCTAGTTCCCGGACCAGCGGCACCTTGGAATCGTAGTAGATCAGGCCGACGTCTTCCAGATTATCGGATTTTAGGTCCAGCACCATCGCGTTGAGTTCGGTTTTGTCGATGATGTCGAAGAAAGCGGTAATATCCTCGTGACTTTGCGCGAAGTTGGCTTTGACATACAGCGCTTTGGCATTGACCGGTTCAAGCTTCATATCGTCAGGCAACTGGCCCGCGATCACATGCTCCTCGCCACGCTTGAAGCCCGGCTTCAAAGCCTTTAGATAGACTTCAGGCGGCAGGTTTTCAAGCCGATAGCGTCCTTCGTTGTCAGTTCGCACACTACTAATCGCCGTGTCGGAGTATGCGGCACTCGCGATCACCAGGGTGTCGGTCATTACCGCACCACTTACGGCATCACGCACGATGCCCTCAAGCACGTTTGGACGCATAACCACATCGATCGTCGTTACGCGATCAAGTGGCATCCGCATCTCATCGTAGCCTTCGCGCTCGAACACCAAGGCACCATCAGGCGGAATATCTTTGAGGACAAAGTGACCGCTGGCATCGCTGCGTGCCGTGGATTCTCCCAGGGTTACATCGACATCGGCAACCGGTTTGTTGGTGTAACTGTCCGTAACCATGCCGTTAAGGGTCGTCGGTCGGAGCGTCACGTCATGTTTGCTCGAACGCACGACCGCGGTCGTCCCTTCCGCATACTCAGGCGCGACAACGGTCAACTCGAACGTTTCGGGAATATCTTCGAGCGTGTAACGGCCCGCAGCGTCGGTCGTCGCTGTAATTTCGTCGCTCACTCGCACGAGCGCATTTTCGATCGGCTCGTCGGTGTAGTCATCACGTACGACGCCCGACAGGATATTTGGGCGCAAGGTAGTATCGAGCGTCATCGTCAGAACGCGCGGCTTTGTGAGTTCCGGTCGCTCCGCGAGGTTCAACGTTGCTGACTGGTAGCCCGTCGCTTGCAGCACCGCTAGGTCCTGGGCGCTCCACGACTGGGTCGACCAGCGACCGTTGGCATCAGTCGGAATGCTCGAGCCCTTGCCAATCGTGACTTGAGCGCCTTCTATTGGCTCGTTGGTGTACGAATCAAGAATTTGCCCTGTTAACGTCACCTTGGGCGATGAACTACATGCAACCAGAACGATAAGCAAAACAATTGACCAAGGCAAACGACGCATCAGAACCGACACCATGTACGACTCCTGGGGGAAAAACTATCGAACTTAGTGTACGAGGTAGCACAAGCACTGTCAAACATTGGCATGCTCACAATACCCTGACCTACGGTTGTGCTATGGCCTCATGCTCCAGTTAGGGCCATAAAACCAACCGCTATTCTGATAGAATCGTGTCGGCCCGAGTACGTTGCACACGCCACGCCTACATTGGCATATTGACGTGAACGCCATGGTATGTCATCTTATGCTGACACAGCCAGAATCATACAAACGCATTATTGCTCGAGTCGTGGAATCAAACATGCGCCGGATTATATCAGTTGTCGTAGCAGTTCCTGTGCTACTTTCGCTCGTCGTGCCTGCTGCCCAAGCAGGGAGTTCGCCGTTTCTACGTCGCTGGCACCGCGACGATGGCTTCGTCGCTATGGGTGAAGAACAACATTTCTGGACCTGGGGGCCGAACGTACTACGATCTGGCGTCGAAGCATACGACCAATCACCCGAAGGCAGACGCGAAGTATGGTATTTCGACAAAGGACGCATGGAGATCAGCGATCCACAGCGCGATCCTGAGGACGATTGGTACGTCAGTTCCGGCCTGCTGGTGCGCGAACTCATCAGTGGCGAGATGCAGGTAGGCGATGAACGCTACGAATCCTGGGAACCGGCCCAGGTTCCGGTCGCCGGAGACCTTGAAGCACAGCCAGCGAACACCATTACCTACGCCGACCTTCATCTTGTCGCGACGCTTGATGACGAAACGCACGCTGCCGAGCGTAGCAGCGACCAGCAACCATTGACCGATGTTATCGCTCCTGGTGGAGCCGTCACCGCCGACGAACATTCGCGACATATGGCGTCAAGACAGCAGCCTACGATGATGTTACCCACCACAACATCGCAACGGTATTTCTCCAAGCCTTTCCAGAAGAATCACTGTTGTATACTGCCGGACGCCCCCTGACCGAGCCATATTGGGCGCGTGTACCAGTCGCACATGTCATGCAGGACGTGCTGATTCAGGCGTTCGAACGCCGCGTGCTGACCTATACGCCTGCGAATCCCGCCGACTGGCAGGTGGAATGGGGCAACGCCGGACAGCAATACATGCAATGGCGCTACGGTATGGCGAACGACAAGCTTGCACCACTCGTTGCTGCCGCCGAAGGACCGCGCCAGTTGCGCGAACTTTCGCCCACTGCCGCCGACATCGCCAAACAGCGCAAAGGCATGGTCGGCGTCGCCGTGTATAACCTCGACGATGGTGCGTTTTATAGCTTTCAGGGGACGCGCTCGTTCACGATGTATAGCGTCGCCAAAGTGCCGATCATGCTGGCGGTTCTCGACCGGGCAGTGCGTGAGGACCGCCGCGTGAACGGGCGTGAACGAGCGTTGATCGAGGCGATGATCCAGACCAGCGATAACAACGCTGCCACGGCGTTGTACGTTGACATCGGTGGAGCAGCAGCGGTCAACCGCTACCTTCGCAAGATTGGCATTCACAACACGCAGATGGACGCCGATTCGTGGGGCTACAGCACCACTACCGCGCAAGATATGGCGCGGCTGATGGTGAAACTCGGCAATTGCACGATTCTGGTTGAGCGTCTGTGCAACTATGGCACCACCGTCATGCAACATGTGGTCCGCTCGCAACGCTGGGGCGTCACCGCCGGAGTACCCGGCAGCGTCGCACTTAAGAACGGCTGGTTTCCACGTTCGAGTGGCTGGGGCATCAACAGCATCGGCCTGGTGCGAAGTGGCGGCAAAGCCTACGCTATAGCCGCCTTCACCAACCCCAATCCCTCGATGAGCTACGGCGTCGAAACGATCGAGCGTATCTCGACCGCGGTATACGCGGCATTACCGTAGCGAACAACCGACCACCGGAGAAGACAGGTTACGATAGGCAGAGATGGTAAGTGATGCACAATGTCGTTGCCAACCTATCGCAACCCGTACCGTACAACTGCGGCGGCGAAACGCCAAACCCTTTACTCCAACAGGGGTTCCCTCAAAGTCGTGAGATAGGTCATAGGGTTCAGGGTATCCGCATGCGGGTCTAGGAATCCGTCCAACCATACGATGAGGAACAGATTCTTCGGCCACAGGCGCTGCTATGACGTCGCGGGAAGGCAGGCATCCTCCGTGCTCCGACCTTGATGCATCACCGTACCTCTTCCGGTGCCAAAACCGATTAAATCGTTCTGGTATACTTCTCGTTTGCCCGACGTTGTGGGCGAAACGAGCGCGCAGCGCCGTTGAACCGCGCTGTCGAGCCTTCGTGCGGTGTCGGTTGTAGTCATAATTCCGGTGTCGTGCGAGGAGGACGTGATGGCGACAGAACTCATGGCAGAACGTTCCGATGCCACTAGCTCAGACGAGGATGCGATCGTTGTGCGCGGCGCACGCGAACACAACCTTAAGAATATTGACGTTTCCATTCCGCGCAATAAGCTCGTCGTAATTACGGGGCTATCCGGGTCGGGTAAGTCCACCCTTGCGTTCGACACGATCTTCGCTGAAGGCCAGCGCCGCTATGTCGAATCGTTGTCGGCATACGCTCGGCAGTTCCTGGGGCAACTCGACAAACCCGATGTCGATCATATTGGCGGCCTGTCACCTGCCATCGCGATCGATCAGAAATCGACCACGCGGAATCCACGCTCGACGGTCGGCACCGTCACCGAAATCTACGACTACCTGCGCTTGCTTTTTGCCCGCGCTGGTGTTCCGCATTGTCCGGTCTGTGGACGCCCGATCGAGCAGCAGACACCTCAACAGATGGTCGATGCGCTCCTGGCGCTGCCGGATGGCACGCGCCTGTTCATCCTTGCCCCGTTGGTGGAGGACAAGAAAGGCGAACACCAGAAGGTACTTGACGATGCGCGCAAAGCGGGCTTCGTGCGTGCCCGTGTCGATGGCACAGTGTATGATCTGGATGAGGAGATCAAGCTCGAAAAGTACCGCGCCCATACCATCGAGATCGTCGTAGACCGTCTGGTGGTGCGTACCGCTGATGGTGAGCATCCCGACCGGCAGCGCATGACCGATTCGGTCGAAACGGCGCTCAAGCAGGGTGAAGGCAGCATGATCGCCAGCATCGTCGGCGGCGACGATCTGCGCTTCTCGGAACACTTCGCATGTCCTGAGCACGGCGCGCTACCGTTCGGCCCGTTCGAGCCACGCGATTTTTCCTTCAATAACCCGCGTGGAGCCTGTCCCACCTGCGGCGGTCTTGGCATCGTGCTGGAAATCGACCCCGACCTGGTGATCCCCGACCGCTCGCAGTCACTCGCGCAGGGCGCTATTGCTCCCTGGTGGCGCACCGGACGCAACGCACGGCGCTATTTCGAGGAATTGCTCCAATCGCTGGCGGAGCATTACGGCTACTCCATGACCACGCCGGTACGTAGCCTTCCGTCCGACTTCCTGAACATTGTTCTCAACGGCTCGACTAACGACACCATCCCCTTACGCTATCACGTGAATGGTAAAGTACATACAGTCAATGCCTCTTTCGAGGGCGTCGTGCCATACCTGCGACGACGGCTCTCCGAGGCTGAAACCGAAACGGCGTCCGAACACATCACCCAATATATGAGCCCGCGCACCTGCGGCACCTGCAACGGCACGCGTCTCAAGCCGGAACTGTTAGCAGTGACCGTCGCTGACCAGAATATCGCTCAAACGACGGCACGTTCCGTCGTCGATCTGCTCATTTGGATACGTTCGCTCAGCGATACAGGCGATGCAGGAGGCGGCGTTCAATTATCGGCGCGAGCACGAGCCATCGCGCTGCCCATCGCCCGCGAGATAGGTTCCCGCGTACAATTCCTGATCGACGTTGGGCTGGATTATCTGACGCTCGACCGCACGGCAGCGACGCTTTCGGGCGGCGAGGCGCAACGTATTCGGCTGGCGACACAGATCGGCGCGGCGCTGTCGGGCGTTTTGTACGTGCTGGACGAGCCATCGATCGGGTTGCACCCTCGCGACCATGCGCGCCTGCTGACGACGCTCATCGGGTTACGCAATCTAGGCAACTCGGTGCTGATGGTCGAACACGACGAGGAAACGATCAGGGCGGCGGATTGGATCATCGACATGGGACCGGGCGCTGGCGAACATGGAGGCCGAATCATCGCGGAAGGGGACCTTGCCTCGATTCTTCAAGATCCACACTCGATCACCGGCGCCTACCTGAGCGGACGCGAGCAGATCGCTATCCCGACATCGCGACGCAGTGGCAACGGAGCAGAGCTCGTGATCGAGAACGCCCGCGAGCATAATCTGCAGGGCGTGACTGTCGCGTTTCCGCTCGGCACGTTCATCTGTGTCACCGGGATTTCTGGCTCGGGGAAATCGACGCTCGTCGACGATATCCTGTCGCGCAAACTGCACCAGTTCTTCTTCAACAACCGCGAACAACCGGGTCGGCACGACCAGGTGCGCGGTCTGGAACACATCGACAAGGTGATCGGCATCGATCAGGCAGCGATCGGGCGCTCGCCGCGCTCGAATCCGGCAACCTATACCAAGATATTCGACCCGATACGTCAATTGTTCGCCCAAACACCCGAAGCACGGGCGCGGGGCTACGACGCTGGACGCTTTTCGTTCAACGTCAAAGGGGGACGCTGCGAGGCTTGCCGGGGCGAAGGTATGGTGTTGATCGAGATGCAGTTCTTGCCCGACCTGTTCGTGCCGTGCGAGGTGTGCGACGGCACACGCTATAACCGCGATACACGCGAAATCCAGTATCGTGGCATGAGCATCGTGGATGTCCTCAATATGACCGTCGAAGAGGCGGCGCGGTTCTTCGAGCGCATCCCGTCGATCCACAATAAACTACAAACGCTGCTCGACGTGGGCGTGGGCTATTTGCGTCTGGGGCAATCTGCGACGACGCTGTCGGGTGGTGAAGCACAACGCATCAAGCTCGCCACCGAACTGGCGCGGCGTTCGACCGGGCGCACGCTGTACATCCTCGACGAGCCGACCACAGGCTTACATTTCGCCGATGTCGCTCGCCTGCTTGCAGGTGTTACAACGCCTGGTGGACGCTGGCAACACCATCGTGGTGATCGAACATAACCTCGACGTGATCAAGAGCGCCGACTGGATCATCGACATGGGGCCCGAAGGCGGTGCCGGAGGTGGCACTGTCGTCGTGACTGGCACCCCCGAACAGGTTGCAGCCTTCGACGGCTCGTATACAGGCGTATACCTCGCCGCGAGTTTAGCCGGCCAGACCGCCTAGTACATTTCGCGCACACGATGCACGTCAGCCGATAACACACCGTAAGCTATCACCGAGCTACTCGATTCCTGGCACCGCACCACGATTGCGGTGCCAGGGAACAGTCGATACAAGACTATTCTCTACGAGTGAGCGGATGGGCACCCTCGGCGATCACATGGCGTATTTTCGGGTTGACACAGACAGGTATAGCCCGGAATCGTCCACCATGACTTTCATGCTATAATCGTGCATCTTTCCACGATCTCTGAATGTTCCACGTAGTTTGTGATACATAGCGGGAAGGAAACATTTCTGTAGTCCTTTGTATGTGTCCATACGCAACGGGCGACGATGAACGAGCATCCTTTATCCACGATGCTCGTTCATCGTCGCCCGCATGTAGCAAGTCTACGATACGTGCATCGATGACCTACAAACCAGCATTTTAAAATGATCATATGTATTCAGTACGTGGAGAATGACCAGCAGGAGGTGCCATACTCGACGACAAACCAGAATATCAAAGGTTCCGGTTTCCCGTTCGTTAAGGTATACGTTTAGGAGTTCCCCAGATGAATCGAAGTTTCAGAACCCAATTCGCCTGGCTGTTGCTGATCACCCTGGTACTACCGATCCTGGCAGCCTGCGGAAGCACGACCCCGACCGGCTCGACCTCGCCGACAGCACCTGCCCCGCAACAGAAGCACAGGTCGTCCCGACTGAGGCGGCTGCACCGACCGAAGCACCTGCACCGACCGAAGCACCTGCACCGAACCGAAGCTACCGCCGAGGAAACTGCGATGGCTGAGGAAACCGCAACAACGACAGAAACAGAAACGACGACAGCAACAGAAAGTCCTGAAGCGACTGCAACCGGCGCATCACAGGGCGGCCTCACCGAAGGCGACTTGCTGGTCGCCAGCTGCAACATCGTGTGACGCACCATACACTGGCCTGATCAAAGAGATTGCAGCCGTCGATGCGTCCACCGTTCGCTTCACGATGTGTGCGCCCGATCCGGCCTTCCCGGTGAAGGTAGCCTTCTCATCGTTTGCGATCGAGCCAAGCGAGTACATCGAATCGACCGGCGGCACCGGCGATCTGATCGAGAAGCCGATTGGTACCGGCCCATATATGCTCGACAACTGGGCGCGTGGCGAAAGCATCACGATGAAGCGCAACGATAACTATTGGGGCGATAAGGCCAATGACCGAAACGCTGATCTTCCGCTGGAGCACCGAAGCAGCACAGCGCTTGCTCGAACTCCAGAGTGGGACGGTCGATGGCATCGACAACGTGGGTCCCGATGACTTCGAGACGGTTCAGAACGACCCGAACCTCCAATTGTTCGAGCGCGAAGGCTTGAACACCATGTACGTTGGTATGAACAATACCTACGCACCGTTCGACAATGAGAAGGTTCGTCAGGCGATCGCGATGGGCATCGACCGCCAGCGCCTCATCGACAACTTCTACCCGGCTGGTTCGGAAACCGCATCGCACTTCACGCCTTGCTCGATCCCTAACGGCTGTGCCGGCGAAGAATGGTATGCCTACGATCCGGAAGCAGCCAAGGCATTGCTTGCCGAAGCTGGTTTCCCGGATGGTTTTGAAACCGTCCTGAACTACCGCGATGTTGTTCGTAGCTACCTGCCCGATCCAGGCGCTGTGGCACAGGACATCCAGGCACAGTTGAAGGAAAACCTCAACATCACCGTCAAGATCGAAGTCCAGGAATCAGGAACGTTCCTCGACAACTCCGACGCTGGTAAGCTCGAAGGTTTGTTCCTGCTGGGCTGGGGCGCGGACTACGCCGACATCACCAACTTCCTCGACTATCACTTCGGCGCAGGCGCTGGCACAAGTTTCGGCACGAAGTTCGATGACATTACGACGGCTCTGCGTGAAGGCGCACAACTTGCCACGACCGATGCACGCGCACCGTTCTATACGACGGCAAACAACGCGATCAAGGCACACGTCCCAATGGTACCGATCGCCCACGGTGGCTCGGCTGTCGCATACAAGGCCGATGTTGAGGACGCGCACGTCAGCCCGCTTGGCAACGAGTCCTTCGCTTCGATGGACCCCGGTGGACGTGATACGTTCGTCTGGATGCAGAACGGCGAACCCGCTGGCCTGTGGTGTGCTGACGAAAGCGACGGCGAAGCACTGCGCGTCTGCGAGCAAGTCACCGAAGGGCTGCTGTCGTACGAAACTGGTGGTACGGGCGTCGAGCCAGGGCTGGCGACAGCCTGTGACGCGAACGACGACCTGACCGTATGGACCTGTAAGCTGCGCGAAGGCGTCAAGTTCCACGACGGCTCGGACTTCGACGCGAACGACGTTGTGATGTCCTGGTACGTCCAGTGGGATGCGGCAAGCCCGCTCCACGTCGGACGCGATGGTAGCTTCACCTACTTCTCCAGGGCTATGGGGCGGCTTCCTGAACGCCCCTCCCGCCACTGAATAACGTCACGCTACCGGCCTAATCGTTCGTAGAGCAGGGATGCGCTCGCCGTCTGGGCAGCGCATCCCTGCTCTATACATCACAGAGTATTTGTTATGTTCAGATTTATCGCGCAACGTATTGTCTACTCTCATGCCGGTGCATTCTGGGTGTTATCGCTGTGACATTCATCCTTGCACGAATGATCCCCGGCGATCCCTGTACCGCACAGCTTGGGCGAAAAAGCCACCGCTGCGGTGTGCGCAGCGCTTCAACGCAGAAAAAGGGCTGGATCGACCGCTCGTGGTTCAATTCGGTATCTTTCTTCGAGAAACGCTCAAGGGCGATCTCGGTGATTCGATTCGTTTCAAGCGCCCGATCACCGACCTTGTTGCCGAACGACTGCCAGTTACGGTCGAACTCGGCCTGTTTTCACTGATGATCGCCACAATCGTTGGCACGATCGCAGGCATTCTATCGGCGATCAAGCGCAACTCGATCATTGACGTTGGCACGATGGTCCTATCCAACATCGGTGTGTCGATGCCGATCTTTTGGCTGGGGTTGATGCTCGCGTATGTATTCGCCTTGCTGCTCAAAGGTACACCGTTCTGGCTGCCGCCGTCCGGTCGGCTGTCATCTGGCATCACCTCTACGCCATTTTTTGAAGTCTATGGTTGGGACATTGGGTCGAATAATCCTTTTTCAAATCTCCTGACGTTCTTCTCGAACATGTATGTGTTCAACTCATTGATTACGCTCGATTTTAAGGTGCTTGGCGACGCGATCAGGCACCTGATTATGCCTTCGCTAGCTCTGGCGACGATCCCGATGGCGATCATCGCTCGTATCACCCGATCGAGCATGCTGGAAGTGTTGGGACGCGATTACGTGCGAACAGCGCGTGCCAAAGGTCTGGGGGAGTACACAGTGATCTTCGGTCACGCCTTCCGCAACGCTTTGCTGCCGCTGGTGACGATCATTGGACTGCAACTTGGAACCGTGTTTGGTGGAGCAGTGTTGACCGAAACGATTTTCGGCCTGGCTGGGGTGGGGCGGCTGCTGTACGACGGCATCACCTCACGCGATTACCCGATCATCCAGGGGTTCACCCTGGTCATCGCGATTGGCTATGTGGCAGCCAACCTGCTCGTCGACCTGTCATATGCCTTCTTTGATCCGCGTATTCGATTGGAGTAAGCAACGATCCTATGGCAACAACAACCACGACGCTTCCATCCATTCGACCACAACGAGCGACTCAAAGTCTGTGGCAAATCGCGTTGCGCTCGCTGCTGGGTCATCGCTCGGCGATCATCGGCATGTCCATCATCGCGCTATTAATTCTCGTATCGATTTTTGCGCCTTTGATTGCCCCGTATGAACCAACCCAAGTTTTGATCGGCATCGAGCAGGTAAGAAAACGTGAAGCCCCCTGTATTCACCTGCTTGGCTGTGCAGCCGACCGTCCACAGCATATTATGGGGATCGACGGCAATGTGCGCGATGTGTTCAGCCGTGTCGTATATGGCTCACGCATTTCACTCTATGTAGGCTTTATTACGGTTGGCATCGCCATTGTCGCCGGTGTAACCCTCGGTGCCGTTGCAGGCTACAGTGGCAAATTGGTCGATAATCTGATTATGCGCGTGCTGGATGTCGTCCTGGCCTTTCCCTCCTTGCTTGCTGGCAATCGCCATCGTCAGCGTGCTGGGACCAGATTTACGCAATGCCATGCTCGCGATCGCGATCGTTTCTATTCCATCGTATGCGCGGGTGATGCGGGCGAGCGTGCTTGCGACACGTAGCGAGGATTATGTGCTGGCAGCACAAGCGGTCGGCGTTTCGCCCCTGCGCGTCCTGGTGCAACATATCATGCCCAACGCGATCTCGCCGCTGATCGTTCAGGCATCGCTCGGCATCGGTACCGCCATCCTGGAAACGGCCGCCCTCTCCTTCCTGGGGCTAGGCGCACAGCCCCCGACACCGGAATGGGGCGCGATGTTGAGCGCGGAACGTAATCAGGTGTTCAGCGCACCTCATCTGGTCTTTTTCCCTGGTCTGGCGATTATGATCAACGTGCTTGGCTTCAATTTGCTCGGCGATGGACTGCGCGACGCGCTCGATCCGCGCCTCAGCAAACGATAAATGTGACATACTCAACTTAAGTATGCTACAATCTCGCTTCGATGAATTTTGATCCATTAGAACCCTCGCACGCACATTCCAATGCTGGAATGTTGATGTTGATCGGTGGGGCAGAAGACAAAGTTGGCAGTCGGGCGATCCTGCGGCGGTTTGTTGAACTGTCCGGGGGCGCGACTGGTCGCATTGCGATCATTGCGGCTGCCTCCGAAATCCACGGCATCGTCGGACAGACGTACCACCGCATCTTCAGCGAACTTGGCGTTCGTGACGTTCGTGTCCTCGATCTCAATCGGCGCGAACAATGTTCTGATCCGAAAACGATCGACGCACTGAACGACGCGACTGGCATCTTCCTGACGGGCGGGAACCAACTCAAGCTGATGACGATTATCGGCGGCACTCCTGCGGCGACGCGGATTCGCCGTGTATACCGTCATGGTGCAATCGTCGCCGGAACCAGCGCCGGTGCGTCAGCAGTCTGCCAACATATGATGGCCTATGGTTCGAGCGGCACGACGCCACGTAAAGCTATGATGCACTTCGCGCCTGGGCTTGGGCTTATCACGCGCTTGTTGGTTGATCAACACTTCGGCGCACGCGGTCGCACTGGGCGCCTGATTACGGCGATCGCGCATAATCCGTATCTGTTGGGCGTCGGCATTGACGAGGACACGGCGATCGAGGTCGATGCGGAACGCATGGCACGGGTGTTCGGTCGTGGGTCGGTGATGGTCGTAGACGGTGCAGGCACCAGCTATAACAACATCCACCGATTGCCTGACCAGGCTCCGCTCGCGATCTTCGACCTGCGCTTCCATATCCTGACGCATGGGCATGCCTTTGACATTAACAACCGCCAGCCCGTGATCCCCATCGTGCCACCAGCACCCTTCGAGCCACCCAGCCTGTTCGATACCGAAGGCATCTGATCGTGGACACGCCGACGGTTTCTTCCCACCCGAACAATCACATACCATTCGTGGAGGAGGGCGTATGCGCCTGACCGAAGCTCGTGTGTATCGCGGACCGAATTTGTATGGATATCGGCCCGTCATTCGCTTAACGTTAGACCTGGAAGCGCTTGAGGACTATCCAACCAGCAAGTTGCCTCAGTTCTCCGAACGGCTCGTCGAATATATTCCGACGCTGCAAACCCACGGCTGTTCCTATAGCGAACCGGGCGGCTTCATCCGGCGGCTCCACGAAGGCACCTGGCTCGGTCACGTCACCGAACATATCGCGATCGAACTGCAATCGCTGGGTGGAATCGACGTAACCTACGGCAAGACACGCGGAACCGGACGCAAGGAAGGCGAATACTATGTGGTGTATTCGTTCCTCGAAGAACGTGTTGGCCTCGCGGCGGGTCTGCTGGCGTTGCGGCTGATCCAGCATTTGCTGCCGGAAGAACTGCGAGGTATCACTGGCCTCGATTTGCTCGACGCAGACGAGGACGACGAACCGTTCGATTATGCCGAGGAACTCGACGCCCTGATCAGAATGGCGGGACGGCTAGCGCTTGGTCCTAGCACCCAGTCGATCGTGGATGAGGCACGTCGTCGTCGCATTCCCACGATCCGCCTCGACGATCAGAGCCTGGTGCAACTTGGTTACGGCAAGTACCAGCAGCGCATCCGTGCCGCCGTCACCGGACGCACGTCGAACATCGCCGTCGAAACCGCCAGCGACAAGGAACTGACCAACCAACTGTTGAGCGACGTTGGGATTCCAGTACCACGCTCGATTCGCGTGCGTTCCCTGGAAGCCGCCCTCGCCGCCGCCGAACGCATCGGCTATCCAGTCGTCACCAAGCCGCTCGACGTGAGCCATGGGCGTGGCGTTTCGATCAACCTTACCTCCGCCGATCAGGTGCAATGGGGCTTCGAGGTCGCATCGCAATACACCAACTCCGTGCTGGTCGAAACATTCCTGCCGGGAAGCGACTATCGCGTGCTGGTGGTCGATGATAAGGTCGTCGCCGTCGCCGAGCGCGTCCCCGCACATGTCAACGGCGACGGGCAGCATACCATCGCCGAATTGATCGACATCACCAACAGCGACCCCCGACGCGGCATCGGTCATGAGAAGGTACTGACGCGCATCACGATCAACGAACAGGCCGAGCGGTTGCTGACACAGGCCGGATATACACTCGAAACCGTGCTCCCCGCTGGCGAGCGCTTCTTCCTACGTGCCACCGCCAACATCTCGACGGGCGGCATCGCCATCGATCGCACGTCCGAAATACATTATGACAACGCCGAAATCGCACGGCGAGCGGCACGGGTGATCGGCCTCGACATCGCTGGAGTCGACATCATCGCGCCCAACATCAGCCAGCCGATGCGCGAAACTGGCGGCGGTATCGTCGAGGTCAACGCTGGACCCGGCCTACGGATGCACCTACAGCCGTCGGAAGGCATGGGACGTAACGTCGCCAAGCCGATTATCAACATGCTGTTCCCACCGGATGCGCCTTCACGTATCCCGCTGCTGGCAGTCACCGGCACTAACGGCAAGACCACCACGGCGCGCATGGTCGCGCATATCATGAAGCTACATGGCAAGCGTGTTGGCCTGACTACCACGGACGGCATCTATATCGACGGCGAACTGTACATGCGCGGCGATATGACCGGACCCTGGAGCGCCCGCACCGTCCTCAAGGATGCGACCGTCGATGCCGCCGTACTGGAAACAGCGCGTGGCGGCATCGTGCGCGAGGGCCTCGGCTTCGACCGTGCGGATGTCGGCGCAGTGCTGAACGTCCAGGCCGATCATCTTGGCTTACGCGGTATCGAAACCCTGCGCGATCTGGCGAAAGTCAAGTCGTTGGTCGTGGAAGTGGTTCACCGTAAAGGCACCTCGGTCCTCAACGCCGACGACCTGCTATGCGTCGATATGCGCTCGCGGGCGGGTGGGCGCATCGCCTACTTCTCGCTCCAGGATGGACGCGAAGGACCGCCGCACCTGCGCGAACACATCGAGAGCGGGGGCCTCGCCGTGGTGCTGCAGAAGGGTGCCAAGGGCGACATGCTGACGATCTACGACGAGGAGCAGTATATCCCGCTGCTGTGGAGCCACTTGATTCCGGCTACGCTGGAAGGCAAGGCCATCGCGAACGTCGCTAACGCACTTGCGGCGACCGCCATGACCTATGCCATGGGTGTACCAGTCGAGACGATCAGGCAGGCGCTCCGCACGTTCTCGACCTCGTTCTTTCAGACACCTGGACGCCTCAACATCTTCGACGGTCATCCATTCCGCGTATTGATGGACTACGGTCACAATCCTGCCGCCCTGGAGCAGATGGCGGACCTGGTGGCTAAGCTACGACCGCGCCATCCGCGCATCATCGGCACGATTGGCGGTCCCGGCGACCGCCGCGACCAGGACTTGCGCCGCCTTGGGCAACTGACAGCGGGTATGTTTGACGAATTGATTATCAAGCAGGACAACAATCTGCGTGGGCGCCCGTCCGGCGAAGCAGCACAATTGCTCAGGGAAGGTGCGCTCGCAGCAGGGCTTCCAGCCGATAAGATCACCACAATCCTGCCAGAGCTCGATGCGGTGCGCCACATCCTTAGCCAGGGACAACCGGGCGACCTACTCGTCATCTTCGCGGATAACGTAACGCCTGTGTGGAAAGAGATCATTTATTGGGGTCAGGAACCACAGGAATAACTCAAGCTCGACAGATCGTAACTAAGGAAGGCGCGTGGAATGCTTTCACGCGCCTTCCTTGTTCTCACATGCTGCCCCGCTTGAGACAAATGCCTGATGGGCAGGTGGGACAATCCGAATGACATAGCAACAGAGACACCGAGGTGCTTGCCTATGACACGGCTGTGGTCGTCGAGCCTTTCCGTGGAACAGAAGCCTAGCCCGAGGCTTCACGCGCACCCTAATCGTATAGAGTCAGGTTAAGGCGTCTGGATCGCTGGCAGGTAGGTGCGGTCGGCATCGGGGCCAAGGATGAAAGGCGGCCCGATGATGCCGTCACGGGAGCGGAAGCGCACGTACACCACACGCGAGCTACGCGGCAACCACAACCAGGTACGTTCGTCCGTGATCGGATTCCAGGGGATGCCGGAGAAGTCTGCGCGGCTCGACGTTTGGACCTCGATAGGCGCTATCGTCCACATTATCGTAGCTGAATCGTCGCCTTGCGGTCGTCGGTCGTGCTGATGGTTGCCGTCGCCGTTGGAGGCGCGACCAGTTTGACGGTTTGCGTCACCACCGACACGTTATCGGCGCGGTCGCGGAACTCCGCGGCGAAGGTATGCAAACCTTCGGTGCCACTGATCTGCCAGCGATAGCTATCATAGTAGGGGGCAGGGTCGCTCCACGGCTCGTCGTCACGGCGCAATCGCACACTCACGATGCCGCCCTGACGGTCAAGAGCATTGGTATCGAGCACGATATCGCTGGTCGTGACAGCGACAGCTCTGACCCAGTGGTCCTGCTTCACCAGTGCGATAATCACGCTTCGCCGCAAGAGTCGCGCATATTCCGCGTCATTCAATCGCCGCCGAACGCTGCTAACTCATCGACAGGTGAACCGATGTCGCCAAAGCCCGCCGTCCAGCGTCCAACTTCCAGGCGCTCCCCGACCGTTTTGGGCAGCGGAATATCTTTCGCTGAACCTTTCATTGCGCCATCGATATACAAGACCTTGACGCCGCGACCATCGGCGTTGGATTCCCAACCAATCGAGAAGTGATGCCAGCCTGGCGTGAGTTGCTCCCGCGCCACCAGTTCGTGGCTTGCTCCCGCATCATCCACCGTCCAGAAGTTCCACTGTTCACGTGCGCTGTCTGCCTCACCGACGACTTCCCGCCGCAACGCCAGGGTACTGGTATACACGTTCGGTGGCATCATTGCTGTTCGCGCTCGTAGCAAAGATATACTGTCGGTTCGTGGTGCTACGCGGATATTCCGTCGGCACGTTCACCCACATCGATATTGTTCCCTGTTCGAGCGACAGGTTATTGCTGATTGGATAGGTCAGTTCGGTGCCAACGTCGAGCCGCGCGGCCTTACCAAAGACACCCGCTTCATAGGAGAGCGCGCTATTGGTCGCATCGCGGAACACGGGCATACCAGAACCGATCTCCTGTAGGGGATGCCCTTCGAAATGCACCAGCATGCTAAGGTCGTCGCCTTCGCTTTGCACGCTGAGGGTGCCGATCGGAGGTTCTTGATCGACGGCCGGCGCGCTATCAGGCGGCGTGAAATCGTACAAGCCACGCAGGTTCGTGTTCCACAGCCATATGCTTGCTTCACAGCCCGCAGTCCAACGCGCACAAGGATCAGTGCCAGGACCGAACCAGCCATATGGATCAACTTGCTTGCCGTTGTGCCGAACCTCGAAATGCAGGTGCGCCCCACCATCGGTGAACCCTGACTTACCACTTGTTCCCAGGTATTCGCCGGCCTGAACCGCAATGCCATCACCGCTGTCGATCTTGCCCTCGAACTTCTTGGCGAAGCCGTCAAGATGCCAATAGACTGTTTCATATCCGGCGAAGTCGCCGCCATGCCGAATTACCACGCCATTACCACGGGTCGTGATAGCATAGGCCATACCGGGAGCAGCCGCAACAATAGGTGTCCCAGTCGGGCGATCGGGGAAGTAGTAATCGTGTCCGTCGTGTGTGTTATAGGAGAGGTTGCCGCGATTCAGATACGTTACGATGAAATTATTGCCATCGTCGCCGCGGTCGACCGTCGGGTATACATGGTCAAAATACGACGAATGGATCATCCTGATCGGGCGTCCGGAGAGCGAATCACCGGCGACGTTTGGGTAATGCGTAGGCCAGGGCAAACTCAGGAATGGCCGTCCCGCGACTGGACGCGGAGTTGGCGTCGCGCTTTCAGGAGCCGCGCCAAACATCCCTTGAAATAACGGTGCGTACGCGTCTTTCAACGCGATCCACTCGGCCTGTGTATGCCCTGGAGCCAGGAAACGCTGCACGGCGATGATGACAGGCTGCTGGTCGGTCGGGATCGTGCGCGCGTTTGCCGTCGGTGAATTGCACTTCGGGCGGCGTCGTATAGGGACCGAAGCCAGCGCGAAGTTCGCGGGTTGCCCAATCAATTTGAGCGCTGAAGCCTTCCGGTCCACGTGCGCCAAACGGGCGATTGAGGTTGTTCCGCGCTCGGATGTGGTGACGACACGAGCTTGTTTTCGAGTTCCAGCAGCGCCAACATCACCCGTGGATCGAGGCTATAATAGCTGCCGAAGCCCTGAATCGCTTGCGCCGCTGTGGTGCTGCCGTCCTGGTAGGTTTTGAGCATGCCAGACTGACGATCAAGATAGGCTTGAACATCGAACTGTTCGGTAGCGGCGGCGGGCCGGATTGCTGGCGCGGCGAGCAACGATGACGGCATCAATACCGCGATCAAGATGATAAGCCGGAGCAAAAACTGGCGAGCGGCACGTTGTTTCAAGGAACGAAAACGCGAGCGCATGAGCACCATAGAATCGGGTAGAAGGTCTACGCTAACTGTACCAGTTAGGCATACCATAGTCAATGATATCAAGCATGGGTCGCGTATCCAAAAAGTACCCACGCATGCGGTACGACTGGCACGCTCCACCATCTATCAAGCATGACGCATCCAAACCCAAAAAGGTTCCCACAAGGCTGATATCTGGCGGTCACCGCGGCGTTCCCGCACGATCGAGTGCAATACGGCGTTGCTCCGCTTCCTCAATCGGTCCGGACGCTTCCTGCACAAGACGAACCGCCTCATCATATTGCGCGGCGACTGCGGCATGCTCCTGTGGCGTCAGGGTGTTTCCGATGGTGCGATCCTCGGCAGCATCGAAGGCGGCCTGTGCTTCGGCGAACAGCCGCTCGCCACGCTCCTGGACCGTCGCGATACGCCGTGCGTTCTCCGGTCCATAGCTGACCTGATCGAACTTCCCCTGGTCGCGTGCCGCATTCACGCGTCGCCCCAGGTCTGCGATAGCGACGCCCGCCGCTCGCCGGGCATCCGCTGTGCGTTGTTGAGCGGTGGTGCGAGCGTTCGCCGACGCGCGCCACCGTGCCACAAACACCAAGCCGATAACAAGTAGAGCGACCACCGCTAGCAATCCCAACGCGATCGGGACCGTGCGTGGAATGGGAGGGTTCAGCGTGTTTTTTACCGCGTCAATCCCGGCAACCATGCCTTGCGACCATTCGATCACGAGTAAATAGCGGCTGCATATCGTTGGTGGCGATAGAGCGGTAGACTGGATCGAGCTTAGAGCGGTAACTCGAAACATAATTGATACTGTGGTAGCCCGGTTCCGTGGCGAGGAAAAAGAGAATTTGCGAACCGCGCAGGCTGCGATACTGACTGGCAATGTTAAGTTCGTTCAGTCGGCGATTCAGGTACTGTTGGGCTGAGGTCGTGTCACGTCCGGCGTTACGCACGGCAATCACGACGACATCCGCCCCCTCGTTCGCCAGTCTTTGAGCAGCCTCACGCACGGCGCTACCATCGCCGAACAAGCGGTCGGGATCGTCGATGATCGGGGTACGCCCCTGGGCGCGTACGGGCATCGTGTGAATGCCAGCCAGGAACATCAGCAGAACACACGCCCACCATAACCACGTTGTACCTTTACGCCCGACCACCTATGCCTCCACGCCAAAAGTCGGACGGCACATGCACCATCCGACCTGTTCGTTACATTCTAGTTCTCGACGGCTTGTAGCGCCTGTTCAAGATCGGCGATCAGGTCGGCGACATCCTCGATGCCGACCGACAACCGCACTAATCCACCCGGCACTTCGAGCTTCGAGCCAACCACGCTCATATGCGTCATAGCGGCTGGCACTTCGATCAGACTTTCGATGCCACCCAGACTTTCGGCAAGCGTGAACAGTTTGGTGCGCCGCGCGAACTCCCTGGCAGCACCCTCGCCATCACGCATGATCAGCGAGATCATACCGCCAAACGAGTGCATCTGACGCGCAGCAAGGTCATGTTGGGGATGGCTTTCGAGGCCAGGGTAGATCACCTTCGTGATCGCGGCATGACCTTCGAGGTGCCGTGCGATCGTGATGGCGTTGTGTGCGTGTTCGCGCATGCGAAGGCTCAGTGTTTTCGCGCCGCGCAATACCAGCCACGAATCAAACGGCCCAGGCACAGCACCCGCCGCGTTCTGCAAGAATTTCAGGCGTTCGTACAGTTGGTCATCACGCATGATCAACGCGCCGCCCACCACATCGGAGTGACCGCCAATATATTTTGTGGTCGAATGCATCACGATGTCGGCACCCAGTTCGAGCGGTCGCTGTCCGTAGGGCGACGCGAAGGTATTATCGACCAACGTGATCACCTGATGGCGTCGAGCGATTTCGGCAACGGCGGCGATATCCGCCAGCTTCAACAGCGGATTGGTGGGCGTTTCCAGCCAGATCATGCGCGTCTGCGGCGTAATTGCGGCTTCGACCTCGGATAAATTCGCCATATCGACGAAATCGAACGTCAGCCCTTTGTCAACCATCACCCGCTGGAACAGGCGGTAAGTGCCACCATACACGTCATCGCCGCAGATCACATGGTCGCCCGCCTTCAGCATCAGCATTGCCGTGGTTGACGCACCCAGGCCAGAGGCGAATGCCAGCGCATATTTGCCACTTTCCAGTGATGCCAGACACGCATGCAGCGCCGTACGGGTGGGATTATCAGTACGAGAATATTCATAGCCCTGGTGGACACCAACTTCGCTTTGGGCATAGGTCGATGTTTGATAGATTGGAACGATCACCGCTCCAGTTGTTGGATCCGGTTCTTGCCCAACATGGATAGCGCGTGTCGCGAATCCCAATTCCATGATGTTGTAGCTCCCTTATATCGACGAACGCCCGATCAGAGGCTTCGGTTTGTAAAAGCCGCGATGCCTCCATGGTACAACGTCGTGGCGCTGTGCGATGTTGTAGTCATCGAAGAAAAAAAGTATAGCACGGACGCATACGTCACAGCATAACAACAGGCCAGGTTGCTACCACCTGGCCTGTGTGTATAGTTCCACAGTCGCGCTAGTCCGAATGGCTACGCATCCACATCACGAGCATCCTCGGCGGGATTCATGTTCGACGACCTTCTGCTGGCGCGTCATTTCGTCCGTGCCGCCCTCCAGCCCGCGTGTCACCCATTGCTTCATCGTGTCGTTCCGTTCACCTTCACACCAGGTACCATCGCTATGGCTGGTAGAGATGGTAAAACACGATCGCCTGACGGCCACTTTCGATCCCCTGAAAGACCCAGTACCAACGTCCCACTGACAGGTCAGCGGTGGCATAGCGCTGATCGGCCAACTTGCCCTGCGAGTTAGCGGTCATGGTACGTTGGCCCCCAAATACTTGCCCGTTGGGCGCGGTCAACCAGAAGGATACCTGTTCGTTGGGATTGAATCCGTACACATCCATGACCATCTCGGTGCCAAGCGCGAGGCACGCCGACGGTCGTGCCAGTCCACTTTGCGAGGTTGGGATATCAGGGCAGAGCGCGGCTGGTGTTGGGTTCGGCGCTGGCGACGATGGATCGGGCAGCGTGGGCGGTGCCGGGACCACAGGCGTCGGATCAGCAGTTTTCCGGAGCGCTCGCCTCGTTGCCCAGCAGACCGAGCAACACACCGATGTTGCCATGATCCTCAAAGCGTGCACGCTCGAACCACTGGGTCATAACGGTATCACCCGCTGCATTAGTTTCCATGCGTGGCTCGCTGAGCGGCATACCGAACAGTGCCAGCGAGCGTCCGGCTGGTGCAAGGCGGCTGTCCTGCAAGCCGTGGTTGCGCCAGTAGCTCAGGAACGGCTCGCACAGCGTATGTCCGGTTTCGTTGAAATACTCACATCCGGCGCGTGGCAATCCTTTCTGCAATGACCACCAATCGACGCCATTGCGTTCCAGTACCGTGTCACCTAATCGGCCCAATAGTACGTTATACGGCGCGGCTTTTTCGGGGTGGTACTCAAAGCGATTGCGCTCGAAACGCTGCACAGTGAACGATGCCTTCGGCAGTTTGTTCGACCTGTTGTTCGCTGATGGGGAAACCAAACACCGCCAGCCCCCCATTGGTTTCCCAGAAGCGCCGGAACTCACCGCGCAGTGTATGCCCGGTTTCAGGGAAGGTCAGCACGGCACCATCTGCCGGTGTGGGCGATGGTGAAGGCTGCGGCACTGGCGTCGGCAGAACAGGTCGTGGAGCCGCGGCCTGAACCGCGCGATAGGCATTGACACGTCCCGCGCCGAAATAAGCATCCCTGCCAGGAGCGCCCAGATCGTCAGCCGTGGACAGCAAAATCTGCCGTACCTGCTGATTCGACAACGAGGGATTGACCGACCAGACAAGTGCGGCAACCCCACCCACGAAAGGAGCTGCTTCCGACGTTCCCGAAGCACTGGCATAGGGTTCAGATTCGCCATTGAACCAGATTGTCGACCCAATATCGACGCCGGGGGCGGCGATGTCGAGATAGTCCCCATAGTTCGAGAACGACGCGTGGGCATCGTTATAATCGGTCGCACCCACGGCGATCACTTCGTTATATGCGGCAGGATATTCCACCGGGTTGCCGGAGAGTGCCTCATTACCAGCGGCGACGATCACCAGTGCCCCACGACTGGTGGCATAGATGATTGAATCGTGGAGCAGCCGCGAATCGTTTTCGCCGCCCAGACTGAGGTTGATCACCTTCGCCCCACGGTCGGCAGCATAGCGAATCCCCGCCGAAACATCCACCGCCGAACCAGCACCGCGATCATCCAACGCCTTGACCGGCAAAATTTTACATTGCCAACATACACCGGCAACGCCACGCCGATTATTGCCAATCGCCGCGATGATCCCGGCGGTGTGGGTACCGTGGCCTTCATCATCGCTCGCGTCGTTCGTACCATCGACAAAGTTCGCGCCCGCCAGCATGTTCTGTCGAAGGTCAGGATGTGCGGCATACACACCGGTATCGACAACGGCAACCGTGACCGAGGCCGAACCCGTGGTGATATCCCAGGCAGCGGGGGCTGAAATACGCGGCAGCGCCATACAAGCGCCCGTAGAACTCGTCGTTAGGTGCGACAGTCGCACGATACATATAGTCCGGCTCGACGTAGACGACATCAGGATCGCGCCGCAGACGTGTCGGCGAGCGTTCGTAAGATCGCTCTGCGTTTCAAGCAGCATCGTCGTGCCATCGGTGAGCGGCGAAACCTTCAGATGATCGCCCCAACGCTGTTGGAGAAGTTGCGGCACATCGCGTCGTTGAGTGCGCAACATGCGGCTCGTTGGATTGAGGCCGACCACAAGCCGTCCTGCTCGTGCTTCTTGCACGCTCCACTGCGGTGTGGAACGCTCGACCATATTGGCGGCTGCCGACGAAGTAGGAACGGTCAGCCAGGGTTGCAGCAGCGCGAAGGCTACCAGCGTGATGGCGACGAGGCGAACATATACACCCATAGTGACAACTTACTCCCCGCCGCCCCACGGTTCGCACCACCGCCACGCAGTACTGCAAGACTTTAGGATCAACGGCTCCTTAAAAGGATGTTCCCCATCCATGTACTGGTATTTTAGCAAACCTGCTTGCCCATACGTCCTACTATCGCGCCCGTAATCTCGGCTCCGGTTGGGGATAGGCGGACTGGACTTAAGTTTCTTGCAGAGGTGTCTGCCACAGAGTATCGTACGTCATATGAAACGGGTACGCCATGATGTGTACCTACAACGCTTATCAACCTTAGCTTACCCCCCTAAGGAGCCCGGGGTCCATGTCATCATCAGTAACTGTGGCCGGCCAAGCAAATTCCCCCCTCACCTTGCCCGAGATTGTCGACAACGTTTTACAAGCCATCGCGCACAATTTGGGTGTTCGGTTTACCATCGTTATGCGGATTGAGGGGAATACAGCAACAGTAGGGTCACTGTTCGACACCGAAGGTGCGCTGGCGTCTGGGTCTGTGTATAAGTTCGAGGACACATTCTGTGCGCATATGCTGAAAACGGGGGAATCGTGTATTCCTGACGTATCTGCCGCAGGTCCAGAAATTCGACGCATCCCGGCCGCTATCGACTTAGATGTATCAACATATATAGGCGTTCCAATCAGGCTTAACGACGGTCAAATCTATGGGACCTTATTCGCCATGGACGAGCAGCCACGCGATTGGGGTGCAGAGCATATCAAAACACTCACACTGTTCGCCCGGCTGCTCGCGCATGAATACAGCGCGGAAGCCCAGCGTCGTGCTGCCGAACGTGCCAGTGAATTCGGCGAAGGACCACAATTTATCGATCCGGTGACGGGTCTGATCACTCAGCCAGCATTTGAAAGCCACCTGCGATCCGAGGAACGTCGGTTGCGGCGCTATGGCGGACTATATAGCATCGGCATCCTGGAACTCAAAGACCTGCCGGAAGGAGATTCACCCGAAGCAGTTGCGACACAAACACAGATAATTCAGGGGCTCGCCAACACACTCATGTTGAACAGCCGGATCGTTGACTGTTGTGCACGTTTGGACGATGGACGGTTCGCGGTGCTGTTCCCGGAAACACCTGCGAAGAACATTCCTGCGTGGCTACGCCGCATCGACGCGGCAGTTCGGACCTGGAATCTCTTACATCCAGGACTTGAAACGGAGTTGGCGTTCTCATTGGGAACTGCCGATAGTGCCGAAGCCGATGACTACCAATCTGTATGGGCGCGTGCAACAGGACGAATGCTTACAGACAAGATGCGCGGTGAGAAGCCGAGCGGTGCGCCTACGTACCTACCAGGTATGGAAACACCGACGCGCCGTGAAGCGGACGTTGTGATGCAACGCTAGTCATCCGCTTAACGTCGAAGTGTTGGTAGCAATGTTGCTGTGTGCGTGTATGCTTGTAGTGAAGGACATGCACGCACATGGCACAAACATCTCCATCCTCAGAAAACCAAGCCTCCACAGTTCCTGTGCGCGTCATGGTCGCGATCGGTATCAGCCCCAGCACTGAGCGTCTGCTGTATCGTGCGATCAAACTGGCCGAAGGACTGAACGGGGAACTTTACGCCATTCATATCCAGCCACCAGGAATACACACCACACTCTACCAGGCTAATGTCGAGTGGCACCTCCAGCAAGCCCGCCAACTTGGCGCGCATGTCGAAGTCGTCAGCGCAAAAGATATCGCCGAAGCACTCGTCAGTTATGCCCGTAAGCACACAATCACGCATCTTGTAATCGGACAGTCCGACATCACCCGCTGGCAAGAAATCAAGCGTGGCTCGATCATCAACCGCATCTTACGCTTCCGCTCCGGCATCGACCTGTACATCGTGACTGATCCCCATGCCTGACCAATATGTGCAGAAAAACTGAGCACGACACCAGCACGTCTGCTGCCAATCAAGGAACAGGCGTGCTGGTGTCGTGTGAAAGCGTGCGTTAGCGAACAGGTTTGACTGGCTTCGACTTACTCATGCGACGTGTTCGCGCGCGTGATTATGACGAACGCACGGGCGGACCCGAATCCGCGCGCTTAGGCGGCGCGTTCGGCACCCAGGCGCCTTTGTAGCGCCCGGGCTGTGTCATAGGGAAACGTGCTCAACAACCGCCAGCGCGGGCATCAGGTTCTGCGTGATCATGTCTAGGACATCAACGGGATCACGTTCGGCTTGTTCGCGAACACCGGTGGCACAGGAGCCAGTGGAACACGTGAACCGGGAGTTGCGGGTGCCGAATGCGCCCAGGCCATGTAGTTTTCGTCGAATGTACCGTTGTAATAGACCTGGGTGATCTGGTTATGCGTCACGCGATTGATCGCATCCCACACTTCGTTATCGTCAGTGGAATGGACGACGAGCATACCGCGCTCCGGCGAGAACTCATCTTCTTCGGGCGGGATCACGAAGCCAAGCCACTCGTTAGGGTATCGTGCTTCCACGTCAGCGATCCATTCGGCGTTGCCACGGTCTTCTATGGCGGTATATGGACAACCGCAATCACAGGTGGTGCCACATTCCGACGTGCCGCATTTGCCCGTCGACTTGCGCCCGCCATGCTCTGCGGTCGTGAGGTTGATCATGATCGGCATAGTAGTTTCCTCTATAGCAATATGCGCTCTGGCGGCGCAACACCATAACGGTGGCAGCGCGCCATGACACATCATGCTGGTACTATACCCCAACTGATCATGATCCTCAAACCACCTGTTGGCCCAATGTGTTCGCCATCGTCCCAGGGGGTGCCATCAGCGCGACTACTGATGCTTCAGAACCACTCAGGACGAGCTTTCAGGTAACACGTCTACGACTGCGTCGCTCAAGGGTCTTCCTACGGTAAGCTGTCGCTGCAAGTCTGCCTCCATGTTCGCATACACGGAGTCGGCTTCCGCCCCAAGCGCGTCGAGCATTTTACTGAAAAAGCAGCGTGCCGCAGCCGCTGCCGCCACGTCGAATATCTCGGCATCGCTCAACCCATGGTCGCGTAATCCCTGCACATCGGCTTCCGTAACGGAAGACGCATCGCGGACGATCTGTTCAGCGTATGCCATGATCGCAACATCGGCGGGAGCAAGGTTAGCCTGGGTGAAATCGTCCGATAGTGCAAGCACCTGCTCCGGTGCATAAAATTGCTGGCGCAGCACTAGCCCATGTGCCAGCATGCAGTACGAGCTCCGCAACGCACGCGCTGCTGCGAGCGTCACCAATTCATAGCGGCGGGCATCCAGGTTCGCGCGGATGCTGCCCAGCAACACCCCCCATGCCGCCATCACCTCTGGACGTGGACTGAACACCTTGACGTAGTTGGGGACATAACCGGGATTGGTTTGTGCCTGCTCATACATCGCCCGCACTTGACCAGAAGCCCGGTCAACCGGCGTCGTCTCGATAAAAGCCATACCCTGCATCTTTCCGACACATATTGCCGCTAGCGCTTCACACATCAGTTGGTGCTGGATGAGATCAAACGGTTGATCCAGTATAGGCACATCGTCAATGGCACGCGCTGTGCGCAAGGACCTGTTTGCTAGGAAAATGAGTGCCTATTGCCTATCGTTCACTCATGATAGTAAAATCACGGTGCGAAGAAAGGAAAAGCTGGCATGGCGATCGAGGTGCGTGATCTGCGCGGACTGGAAGGTCCAAATATCTACCATGGTCAACCAGCGGTCAAACTCCAACTCTGGAGTGACCGCAACATCAGTCGCGCAATCGGCGACACCATCAAACAATGGACACAAGCGACCGGCTCAATCATTGGCTATCTCAATCATGATGTGACCGAGGAGAACGGCGGCTTCTTGATCACGACAACATTCACGACGCCCTTTCCCAACGTCGGCGAGCGGCTTGCGGAAGGTGTAGTCGCCGATCTCCAGGCCGAAGACGACGCCACCCCCGGATATTCGCACGACGCGACCTTGTTCGAGGTGATCGAGGAACGCAAGCGCGAGGAGCCGTCACTGCCACTGTTACAGATCCTCGTCGAGGCGCGCACCCGCGACCTGCCCTTTCTGGTGCGCGAAGACGGCACGATCATGATCGGCTCCGGCTCGCGTGGTTTCGTATTCGATCCATCTGGTCTTGGTGTTGGTCTGACCCAGACGATACCTTGGGAAGATATCGGTCGTATTCCTGTCGTCGCGATCACTGGAACAAATGGCAAAACCACCACCACCCGCCTGTGTGCGTTCATCATGGCAGCCGCTGGCTTGCACGTCGGTCGTACCGATACCGATGGCATCATCATCAACGATGAAACCGTAGAAACTGGCGATTGGGCGGGTTTTGGCGGTGCACGACGGGTGTTGAGCGATCCGACCATCGATATTGCTGTGCTGGAAACATCGCGCGGCGGCATCCTGCGGCGCGGCCTGGGTTTCGACGTGTGCGATGTATCCGTCCTGACCAACATCAGCGACGACCACCTGGGCGAGTTCGGAATCGACACACTCGCAGACCTCACGAACGTCAAGGCCGTGGTCGTGCACGCTACGAAAGCCGAAGGACACGCAGTGCTGAACGCTGACGATCCCTATGTGGTGGGGGTGGCGGCAACCGTCGGAGCGCCCGTCATGTGGTTCAGCCGCGACGCCGCACAGCCGCACGTACAAAAACATCTGGCCACTGGTGGCGATGCCGTTTGGAGCGATGGCACGGCGATCTGGGTTTCCTGGCACGGCGAGCAGTTCTCGATCCCCCTGTCGGCGATTCCGATCACCAACAACGGAGCGGCGCTCCATAACGTCGATAACGTCATGGCCGCGACGGCAGCATGTCTTGCCCTGGGCATCGAGCAAACCACGCTCATCGAGGCATTAGGGCGTTTCGGCAGTGAGAACAACCCCGGACGGCTCAATACGTTCAGCGCCCACGGCGTCACTGCTGTCCTTGATTACGCACACAACGAGGCTGGCATCAGCGCCTTGCTGGAATTCGGCAAGCACCTACGCTCCAGAACCGGCGGAAAACTTATCATGTTGCTGGGAGGTCCTGGCGACCGCCCGGACGCTCAAATTCGCCAACAGGGGTACATAGCAGGCAAACATAGCGATATGCTGCTCCTGCATGAGGAGGAGCGGTACCTGCGGGGGCGTGAGATTGGCGAGACAACAGCCTTATACCGTGCCGGTGCGTTGGCGGCGGAAATGGCGGCGGAACAGATCATGACGTTCGACGACGAACTCGACGCTTTACGCTATGCCCTGGCGAACGTTTGTAAAGGCGACGTCGTGCTGGCAGCGGCACATGCACGGCGAGGCCGCATGTTGCAAGAACTTCAGGAGTGGCACGACAGTTCAGCATGATTTTATGTAAAGCCAGGATCAAATGGTATACTTAGCGTCGATTACTGGATGTCTTGGAGAAATGGTATGGCCGTGTTTTCGTCCCTTCCTGATAGCTACAATATCGCACACTTAACGGTGCGTCCTAATATCGTCCTCGCTCCGATGGTCGGCGTGACCGACTCGGTGTTCCGGCGGCTCCTGCTTTCGCTCGGCGGGCTTGGTATGGTAACTACCGAAATGACGAATGCCGCCAGCGTTTCGCCGAAGGCCATGAAGCGGCACCGCATGTTAGAGTTCATGCCAGAGGAACGACCGCTGGCGATGCAGCTTTCGGGCAACGATCCTGTTCTCGTTTCCGAGGCAGCCCGCCAGGTCGAAGCGTTGGGTGCCGATATCATCGACATCAACTGTGGTTGTCCCTCGCCCAAGATCACCGGCGGCGGACATGGCTCGGCGCTGCTGCGCGACCTGCCAAAAATGCGCCTATTGTTGGAAGCGGTGCGCGAGGCCGTAGCGATTCCGGTGACGCTCAAATATCGTGCCGGATGGGACGAAGACACCCTTAACTTCGTTGACACCGCGAAAATGGCCGAAGAAGTCGGCATCAGTTCGTTGGCGTTGCATCCGCGCACCAAGGCGCAAGGGTATTCCGGCACTGCCGATTGGAGCCGCGTCGCGGCAGCCAAGCGAGCGGTGAACATTCCCGTGGTCGGCTCGGGCGATATCAAGTCGGCGCATGAAGCCCTCGACCGACTGATGACGACTGGAGCCGACGGCGTAATGATCGGACGGGGAGCCATGGCGAACCCGTGGATTTTCCGGCAGGTCAAGGAATTGCGCGAGGACCGCCCCGTTTTCGTCCCCATGCCCGCCGATAAGCATTGGTTTATCCTGCGCTACCTCGACATGATGCTCGAAGTCATGCCCGAACATCAGGCGTGCGGCAAACTCAAGCAGTTGATCGGGCAGTTCTACGTCGCGCTACCGGGAGCCTCCCAGTTGCGACGCGACGTGCAGCACGCCAAGACAATTACCGAACAGCGTGACTTCATCGACCGCTACTTCGAGCCGTTTATGCTCGGCCACGTTCCGCTCGCAAGCCCAACCGAACAGGTAGACGAAACCATACCGGAACTGATCGGCTGCTGATGATCGCTCACACTTCGACCGCCATGCATGGTGGTCGAAGTGTGAGCATCCACCTGTCGCCGCAGGCAGTGCACCGTCATATGGTATGCTTGCGCCCGTCCAACAACCGCATGCTGTTTGTACAATGGCATGCGCGATCACGCCCGGCGCGTACTTCAGTGGCCGCATGGTCAGTAGAGCGTCTATGGACAAGCGATAATCGAACCTGCCGTGCGTCGGCACATCCAGCACTATACGGACGATATGTATCGTCCGCGGTGGTCGGTGAGCGGTGAGCGGTGGTCTGTTCTCAAAGGAGTCATACATGTCGATCAAGTCCGACCGCTGGATCACGGAAATGGCGCAGAAACATGGCATGATCGAGCCGTTCGCGGAAAACCAGGTGCGCGAAGGTGTTATCTCCTATGGCGTATCTTCCTATGGCTACGACATTCGCGTTTCGGATGAGTTCAAAATCTTCACGAGTGCGACAGGCGAACTCACCGTCGTCGACCCAAAGAACTTCGATCCCAAAGCGTTCAAGGACTTCAAGGGCAACGAATGTATCATTCCGCCCAACTCGTTCGCCCTATCACGCACGATCGAATACTTCCGTATTCCACGTAATGTCTTGACGATCTGCCTCGGAAAATCCACGTATGCCCGCTGCGGCATCATCGTGAATGTAACACCTTTCGAACCAGAATGGGAAGGATACGTGACGCTGGAGATCAGCAACACAACACCGTTGCCCGCCAAGATTTACGCGAATGAAGGCATCGCGCAGGTGTTGTTCTTTGAAGGCGACGAGGAGCCATTGGTGTCGTATCGTGACCGCAAAGGCAAGTATCAAGGCCAGCATGGCGTGACGCTGCCCAAGATGTGATGACCACGAGCGTCACGAACCAACTGCACGCCTTGCGGCAACAACGCATCCTCGTCGTGGGTGATGTGGTGCTGGACGAATACCTATTCGGCGCTCCCACGCGGCTTTCGCGTGAAGCGCCGGTGCCGGTGTTGGAGTTCGAGCGCCGCACGTCGATTCCGGGCGGCGCAGCGAACCCGGCGCAGAATATCGCGGCGTTCCCCGCCCAGGTGATTGTCGCGTCGGTGGTGGGCGACGACGCCGAAGGTCGCCAGTTAATCGAGCTACTGGCACGCGCCGGAGTTGATCCAGGCTGTACCCTGACCGACCCGAGCCGCCCGACCACGGTTAAAACCCGTATCGTCGCAGGTGGCACGGCACGCTTGCCACAACAGATCGCTCGCATCGACCGTATTTCACGCCTGCCTATCGCTCCACGCATCGTTGCATCGCTGGCAGCATTGATCGGCGACCGCGCCACCAACGTACAGGCAATCCTATGTTCCGACTATCTGAGCGGCTTGCTGACCCGTGAACTGGTCGCCGTGATCAAGCAGATCGCCCATGAACACCAGTTGCTGGTGACGGTCGATGCTCAGGGCGAACTAGATAAGTATGTGGGCGTCGACTTGCTGCGGTGTAACAACGACGAAGCAGCACACTTCCTGGGGATGCACCTCGCGACCGAGGACGATTTTATGCGGGGGTTGACCCGACTACGTGACGAACTCGACGTACAACTCGTCGTCGTCACACGCGGCGGCGAGGGCGTATCGTTGCTTGGGCATGGCGTACCGTACACGCATCTGGAAGGACGGCGCGTAGAAGTTGCCGACGTGACCGGAGCAGGCGATACGTTCATCGCGATCATGACGCTCGCGCTTGCCAGCGGCCTCCATGCGATTCAGGCAGCGACACTGGCGAACACGGCAGCGGCGATGGTCGTACGCCGGATCGGAAACGCTGTCGTCACCGCCGACGAGCTACAGGCAGCGGTCGAGGAATACGAAAAGGAAGATCTTAATGGCACCGTCGATCTCGCTGGAGGACCTGCTGACGCTACGAGAGACCTGGCGCGGCGCCGGAATGCGCGTGATTTTCACCAACGGAGTCTTCGATCTGCTGCATTACGGTCATCTGCGGTACCTCGAGGCTGCACGTGCGCTCGGCGACGTACTCGTGGTTGGCCTCAACAGTGACCGCTCGACCCGCGCCTATAAGGGTCCTCTACGCCCGCTTGTGCCGGAAGACGAACGTGCGGCGCTGCTGCTCGCCCTTGAACCGGTCGATTATGTCGTGATCTTCGACGAGGAAACCGCTGAACGGCTGGTCGAACAACTGCAACCAGACGTCTACTGCAAAGGTGGCGACTACGGCGGCGTGGCTGGCAAAGTATTGCCAGAGGCAGCCATCGTCGAACGCTATGGCGGACAGGTCGAACTGATCCCCTATCTTCCCCAACATTCCACGTCAGAACTGATCGAACGCATCCGCACGCGTTACGGCTAAGGCCACACATGGACCAAGATCCCCATCAGCCAGTGGACCCTGCGGACATTCAGGATGAGCAAACTATCGCAGGAAGTATGCTCAAGCAGACCGGACGCAGTATTGCTATCGCCGCTGCACTGATTGCGCTCGGCAACATCGCCAGCCGCGTGCTTGGACAGGTGCGCGAATCTGTCACCGCCGGATTCTATGGCACCAGCATCGATGCCAGCGCGTATGCACTGGCTGCCCGGGTGCCGACGACATTGTACGATTTCATTGTTGGTGGCCTGGTCAGTGCGGCATTAGTGCCAGTCTTTTCCGAGCTCGCCGAGCGCGATGAACATGAGCTAGGCGTTGTCGCCGGAACGGTGTTTACTGTCGCTACGCTCACCATCGCGCGTCGTCGCAGCGGTCGCCTGGCTTTTCGCACCGGCGATCGGCACGCTGATGACCATGACAGCGCAGCCGGAGCAGCTTCCGGCGCTACGGCGACGACCATCAGCCTGGTGCGCTGGATGCTCCCTGCGACAGTGCTGATGGCGCTGGCTGGCCTGATCACCGGGCTACTCCAGGCTCGCCGCCAGTTTCTGCGCCCAGCCTTCGCCACGTCGGTCTTCAATGTCGGCATCATCATCGGCGCGATCGGCTCTCAACGGTACGCTGGAGTACGTAGCCTCGGCGCAGGCATGATCATCGGCGCAACGCTTCAGGTGCTGCTACAAGCACCAGGCTATGCGTGGCACGCGATTGCGTCCCAATCTGCGCCTCGACCATCCCGACGTCCGGCGCATCGGCCGCTTATACGTTCCGGTCGCTGCATCGGCCTTAGCTTCGCCCTGGTTGGCACCACCGTCGATACGATCCTGGCGGCGGCGGTGCAAGCGGGAGCGCCTGCCGTCATGCGCTACGCGACGACGCTGGTTCAACTCGCGCTTGGCATCATCGCGACCGCCGTTTCACTGGCGGCACTACCAACGCTAGCGCGACAGGGCGCGGATGCGCGACAACCTCGTCGACTTTCGGCGCACGCTCGATGCTTGGCATCAAGGTCGTGCTGCTGCTGATCCTACCCGCGACCGCGCTGATGGCAGCCCTCGCACAACCGATTATCGTGCTGCTGTTCCAGCAGGGCGAGTTCGGCGCCGCCGAAACAGCCTTCACCGCACGGGCATTGTTGCTGTATCTGCCAAGCCTGGTCGCGGCCGCGATCGACCAGCCACTGATCTTCGCCTTCTATGCCCGCAGAAACACCTTGCTGCCTAACCTGGTCAACGGCGTCGCCATCGCGATGTACCTGGTCGTCGCCTTCGTGACGGTTCGCTCGCTTGGCATCTATGGCCTGATCCTGGCGAATGGCGTGCAGTGGGTCGCCCACGCGCTGCTGATGTTGTGGTTCGCGCATCGACGCCTGGACGCGTTACGAGGTCAAGGATTCGGAGCAGCACTGGTGAAGGGCACCGATCGCCAGCGGTGTGGCGGGATCTGGTGGTCTATGGACATCACCTTCTGCTCAGTAGCCCTAGCCGACCAAGCTTTCGGCACTTGCCGTGATCGTCGTCGGCGGCATGGTCGGCGCGGGCGTGTACTGGGGCTGGCGTCGTGGCTTCGGCTCGAAGCGCTCACCGTGCTCACGACAGGTGTTGGCGAGCGACTGGCACGGCGTCGCGGCAGGTCCTAGTGTCCCGAGCAACGCCGCACGCGATATGAACGGCACTAGTTCCTAGACTAGGGCTGCCGTAGGACTGCGGTAGGGTCACTCCGAACTGACGTGAATTCGTGTATACTCGACCGATGCACTCGTTTTCGTGCTAATAGTAGTGCAAGAGGTATGAAATGCTTACATCGCATCTGCATCGCGATCCTGCAGCATTGGTCCTGAAACGATCACGCACGTTCGAGCACGATCCGGTGCCGGTTCGCACCGTCCGCCGCCGCGTAACGGACTACGGCGTCGCGGGTACGATCAATCCGAGCAACAGATCCTGCGCAGCGCGTAGCCGTTCATCGCTGTTTTCGGGATTGATCTGCAGTTCGCTGCGGATGCGTCCGACTTCCCGCCGTTGAACATCGATCACTTGCTTGAGGTCTTCCGGCACGAGCCCGAAAGCATTGTCGAGCGCAGTTCGTGCCGCGACCAGTTCACGGTCGGCGACGCCGAAATCATTGGTAATCAGCGCGGCAGACGCGAGCGCGATATGCCGTTCGGAGCGCGAAACCAGTATCAAGGCACCCTGTTGCGCGAGATCAGCGCGCATCGCTGCTAGTTGGCCTCTGTGGAACCGGGCGAGACATTCAAAACGGTGGCGGAGCTGTGGTGGGAAGCGGTAATTCTGATCACTTCTGGGTCGCCACAGCTGTCGTCGGCGTCGGCTCAGGCGGCGGTGTTCGGCAGACTCGTCACGCCCGCACCTAAGCCGAGCGCGACGATTCCACCAAGCATTGCACTGAGCAACAGTTGCAGCCACTGTGGGATGTGGCGCGGCACCATGCCTACTTCTCGATCTGATTCGCGAGCAGCAGCGCCTGTGCGATTTCCTTCATCGGCTTGCGCGTATTCATCGACAACTGCTGAATACGGCGAAATGCCTCGGCTTCGGACAGACCCTGTGTTTCCATCAACAGCCCTTTGGCACGCTCGACGATCTTGCGCGTCTCCATCGCTTCTTGCAGATCGCCAAGCTGCTTATCCAGCGAGCGCAGTTCCTTGAAACGAGCGATGGCGATCTCGATCGCCGGCAGCAGATCTGCCTCACGGAACGGCTTGACCAGGTACGCGATCACGCCTGCATCACGGGCTCGGTGGACCAACTCACGGTCATTGTAGGCCGTCAACAGCAACACCGGAGCGATGCGCTCCTGTGTCAGTACCTCGGCGGCCTGGATGCCATCGAGCTTGGGCATCTTGATATCCATGATCACCAGATCAGGCCGCAGCGAGCGAGCCAGATTGATCGCCGTCACTCCGTCGCCCGCCTCACCAACGACGAGATATCCAAGACCGACCAGAGTTTCTTTAAGGTTCATACGAATCAACGATTCGTCGTCAGCGATTACCAGGCGTGTTTGCGCCATATATGTATCCTCCGAGGCATCGATATTTTCTCAGAGAAGTCTCAGGAGTATACGGTTTGCCACACGAATGTCAAAGATTATTGGTCATTCCATCAGATCGTAGCCATAGCTGTACGAGCCATCTCCATGATTTCGAAAATCGACAAAACGATAGCCCACACCACGCTCGGTTAAGATATAGCGAGGATGCGCCGGATCACGCTCGATTTTCTGTCGCAAGATAGGTGACATACAACCGCAGATAGTGGCTTTCATCACTATATTCCGGTCCCCACACCTTTGAAAGCAACACTTCGTGCGGCATGACCCAGCCAGCGTTTTGCACCAGATGATGCAGCAGTCGGTATTCGGTCGGTCGGAGCGAAATTGGCTTGCCATCAACGATACACTTCACGCTTTCGCAAAGTCGATCTGCAGACGGTCGTCGATACGTACTTCGGATTGCTGCACTGGCGGCTGGATCAGATGACGTCGTAGCACCGCACGGATGCGGCTGATCAGTTCGCGCTGCGAAAAAGGCTTGCCGATATAATCATCGGCACCAAGTTCCAAACCCCGGATCCGGTCATCTTCTTCGTCACTTGGCCGTCAGCACGATCACCGGCACCGTTGACGTTTGCGCGCAGCCGCCGCAGCACCTCAAAACCGTCCATACCCGGCATCATGATATCTAAGCAGGATGATATCGGGCATATCATCGCGCACACGCTCGAGCGCTTCACGACCATTCGTGCGCTGATGACACGGCAACCTTCGAGTTCCAGGTTCATACGCATGAAGTTTATCATACGTGGCTCGTCGTCGACCACCAGGATCAACCGATCGCGTAACTCGATTCGTGCCGGATTCGTTCGTCATCTATCGTCCCGTCTTATTATGTCACTGGACGGTGGGAATGCGCCATACGCACGTTCCCACCACCCTCCATGATGTATCGCTACTTCCCATCGCCGTGCTATTCCGTCGCGTTATCAGGATCGGCTTTGGTACGTGCCCGTGCGGTCCGGCGCGTGCGGGGTGCGGGCTTCTTGGCAGGTGCTTCTTCCGCCGGAGCCTGTACCATCGTCGCTTCGGCGGTCTGAACCTCGGCGGTCGCAGGAGTGTCCTGCACCGGCGCTTCGACGACAGGCGCAGGCAATTCTTGGGCGGGCGTCGCCGGTTGCACTGGCGCAGCCTCGGCTGCGGGCTGCTGACGTTCCACGACCCCATCACTCGACGCCGCTTGTGGTGTCACATGTTCGCGGCGCGGCATAACCGGAGTTGCTTCTTCGCGAGCGGCGTCCCAACCTCGGCGCGGTGTCGGAGCAGAAACGCCGCTGGGAGTATCGACACTCGGTGGCGACGGGAGCATATCTCCAGCGGGACGCGGCTCACGACGACGCATCGGCACCCCATCGCCTTGATTACTCGTTTCGCGGCGGCGCATCTGGCTCATACCATCACTTGGTTGTCCATTCTCACGGCGGCGCTGCGTACCGCCCTCGTTACGGTCACTACGTCGAAGAGGGACGCTACCATCATTCGCGCCGTCGCGGCGTCGCATCGGCACTGAGCTATCGCTCGAGCCAGCCCGACGCATCGGCACTGAACGGTCACCACCAGGGCGCCGTATATTCGATGACGGATTCACATCCATGCGTGGTGCGTCGCGGCGTGGCAGGGGTGCGGATTCTGCCATATCGCCTTCACCCAAGAGGTCGTAACCCAGGGATTTCAGGCGTTGCACGAATGTTTCGTCGACAAACACTTCTTCGAGTGAATCCGCATCATATGAACCATACTGCTCGCGTAACATGTCACAGATAGATTCCGCGTGCGCGTAAACATCGCTGGGGCTCATCACCTGTCGCAGCATTTTCCGTTCAGCCATCCGCTCGTAACTCCTATAACATCTATATAGTGAGATCACCCTCACGTCTCGCCGCCAGGTGATACTCCAGTGCATTACTCGTATGAGAATGTATCTGTTGCAGTCTCGTAGTGTACCGCATCTTCACAGTATATTGTGGCACACAATCAGGTCTGCGGATCTTCCGAAGTCGCCTGTGGCAGTCGCTCGTCGTCCACGGCGAAGGTTGCCGAGCGCGTATTCGATGTTGTGTCACTCAGTTGAGGGATATCTATGGGAAGCGTGAAAACGAAGCGCGTCCCATGCTGTGCCAGGGCTTCAACGAAGATTCGTCCCCCATGAGCCTCAATGATCACTTTAGCAAGATAGAGACCGAGACCGGCCCCCTGCGTGCTACGCCCCAGCGTGTTATCAGCACGATAAAATCGGTCGAAGATGCGCTCTCGATCTTCGGGTGCCACACCGATGCCTTGGTCAGACACATAAACCAACGCTTCAGATCCATCGACCCAGCCGCCGACCCGTATGATGCCACCACCTGGACTATATTTTACGGCATTCGTTAACAGGTTGTTGAGGACCATCCGGACACGATTCGCGTCGCCCAGTACGAGAGGAAAGACCGCCGGAAAGCGCAGTTGGAACTCGAACCTATCGCCTGCCGTCGCCGCGATGCTTTGCACCGATCGTTGGGCGAGATGCGGTAAATTGAAAGGAATCATCGTGATCGACAGGCCGCCGATATTGAGCCGCGACACATCTAGCAAATTGTTGATCAATTCGCTCAGGCGGTCGGCTTCCTCCTCGATGATACCCAGACCGTCGACGATGGTTTCCTGGTCCCATTTCGCATCGGGACGCCGCAACGTGCTTGCATAGCCTTTGATAATTGCGACCGGCGTCTTGAGTTCGTGCGAAACAACCGAAATAAAGGTCAGTTGCTGCTCTTCTTCCTGCTTCTGGGTGGTCACGTCACGCACGTTGGCGATCGCACCCAGAAACTCGCCATGCGGTCCGCGGGTCGGAGAGTAGCGGCTTTCGATGTAGCGGCGGCGGTTATCGCGTGTCTGCACCCAGCCTTCCGCTACGGGATGCTGCGTGAAGGGCATGCGCTGCAACGGGCAATCGACCAGGCAGAGGTTCTGTCCCTGTGGATTCTGGATCGCCAACACCTCGGCACAGGGACGACCAATGGCTTCGTCACGGGGCCAACCCGTGAGCAGTTCCATGGCACGATTGAAGTGCGTGATGCGCCAGCGGTCGTCGAAGATCATCACACCGTCGGCGGATTCTTCGATGATTGCATTGAGGCGTTCGCGCTCCTGCACTGCGTCCTGGTATAGTCGGGCGTTTTGCACAGCGATCGCGGCTTGATCGGCGAACGATTGCAACAGGCGGCGGTCGTCCGCGGTAAACGCAACGTTGATCGCCGCCCGAAACACCAGGATCACCCCGATGACCGAATCGCCCGCCAGCAGCGGCAGCGAGACGGCCTGACGGATCGGCAATCCCAGGTTTTCGGCGATGCTGCGGGCACTTTCGACGCCCTGATCGAACGACGCTGTAGGCCCGTCGAAGATTTGCAGCAACGGCTCGAACACACTCCAACTTTGACGAGGCAGGTTATACGACGCGACGACCCGCAGTTTTTGCGCGCGTTCGTCTTGCAGCGCGATCAGACCGTATGTGCCAGCCACGATCTCGACTGCGTATTCGATCACGAGCGATAGCACGGCGTCAAGGTTGAGTTGCGCGGTTATCGCCTGTCCGATCCGAAGCAGATAATCGCGTTGTCTGAGGCGGTAGTCGGTATGCTCTAACACTTCTCTAACCTTTTATATACAGTCAATTAACACATACAGCGTATTATAAGAATCAGAACAAATCAATGGGAACGCGAAAAGCGATTCCCAAAGCACGAATAGGAGGAGAGCAATGGCGAATGTAACACGTTGGGATCCGTTTGGCGAGATGTTGACGCTGCGTGAGGCGATCAACGGGCTGTTTGAAGACAGCGTCGTGCAACCGAACACTGGACGTACATCCACCGCTGCTATGGCCTTGAATGTTGCCGAAACCCCGAACGCCTTTATCGTCGAAGCCGTTGTCCCCGGCATCAAGGAAGACGATCTTGATATTACCTTACAGGACAATGTTTTGACGATCGTCGGCGAATCGCGCCAGGAGCAGACGGAAGGAGAGAAGCCGCACTTCCATCGCGTCGAGCGCCGCTATGGTCGTATCACACGCACAATCGGCTTCCCGATGGCGGTACAAAGTGAGTCGGTACAAGCATCATTGGCGGATGGAATCCTCCACCTTGAGATACCTAAAGCCGAGGCGCTCAAGCCACGCAAAATCAACGTGAAGGCGAACGCTGGCTCACGGGCGCTTGAAGTCGAGCCGAGCGAGGAAGAAGTTAAGGCAAACTAGTTTGTCTGCGTCTTCACACGTCCGAAGACCCCTGGCAGGCCATATGGCCTGCCAGGGGTCTTTTTTTACACTTCCCATTATCTTCCTGGCAGAACGTGTCAGGTATTCACGATCACTATCGCAGATGATATGCTTATTTGTTGGTGTCAGTCGAAGTGCCGTCATGTATCAACGCTTTACACACCTCTAGACATTAAGACGCAGTATGCTAGCATTATGGCTCGAATACGTCGGTGTCCAGCAGGAGCCTCGCATGCGTCTCGATCTCCATAACAAACGTGCTCGGAAACTGATCGCAGATTTTAACCTCAGCGAGGAAGAAGTGCGTCAGATTATCGCGGCTGCTCGCATCAACCTCGCCACGTTCGATCCGGCCTACCGTGCCAACGTGACCCAGCTTTCCCAGGATCTCGACCGTTCACGTCCGACGATCTATAGCTGGGCCGATCGCGCCCTGGAGGCCACAGTGACCTCGCTTCGGAGCATCCGCACCGGCCGGCCACCCAAAGAGCGCCCGATCGTCCGCCGCGCACACTCCGAGCCAAAAGACGGCGTATAAGTCCTACCTGCCCAGTACCGAACGGTAATCCGATAAATAGGCCACACGGGTGCGGCAGCGCACGCCGTGATGCTTTATGCTTAGGGACAACGGATAGTCCATGATCCTATTAGAAGGTTGGTGTGCCAGGAGCTGGCGTAGATGGCGTTGATCAATGTTGCGGCGCGTGAGATTCATTGCAAGATCGTGTACTACGGTCCTGGAATGAGTGGCAAGACAAGTAACCTTCAATATATTCACCGAGAAGCACCGACGGCAACGCGTGGCGACTTGCGCTCGATTGCTACCGAACAGGAACGCACGCTATTTTTTGATTTTCTCCCACTTGAACTGGGAAAAGTTCGGGGCTTTCAAACACGGCTCCATCTATACACCGTGCCAGGTCAGGTGATGTACGAGCGCACGCGGGTCGCCGTGCTAAATGGAGCCGATGGCGTCGTATATGTGGCTGATTCAGACCCAACACGATCTAGAAGACGATGTCAGTGCGCTTCGGGAGCTCGCTCAAAATATCCAGAAGCAGGGCAAGCGCTTTCAAGAGTTTCCGCTCGTGTTGCAATATAACAAGCGTGACCTGCCCAACGCGCTACCTATATCGACCCTGAATACCTACCTCAATACAATGAACTGGCCGACGATCGAGGCCACGGCAACACAAGGTACAGGTGTACTGGAGTCTCTGCGTGAGATCAGCCAGCTTGTGATGCGCAAGCTATAGAGCCTTCGAGCAACAGCAAAGAACGAACAACATACGATGAACACCATGTATCAACCTGACATCCTGCAGCAACCCACCAGAAATCCGGCACTCGCAGGAACACTGAGTGACTGGAGCCTAGTTGACGTGATCCAGTTGATCGATCTGGGCAAAAAGACCGGTGCGGTAGTCGTATATGGGCACCGAGATGCCGGCGCGATTGAAGGACAGATCGCATTTCTGGAAGGTGCCATCCATCATGCCCATAACGGCAAGCATAGTTGGTATCGAGGCAGTCTTTGACCTCTTTCAGCGCAACCGATGGGACCTTTCGTTTTACCAACCTTGACGACGTTCCACCGCGTAACATATATCTTTCCAACGAACATGTCATCATGGAAGGCATCGCTCGTCAGGACCCCGAGCCGCCCTACACCCGTTGAAACTACAACAGCGCTGTCTCTGCGCCTCGTCGCCGTACCAAAACACAAGCATGCCGAGATCGTCTCGACCGAGGAACAATGGCAGCTGATCACACTAATCCAGGGTGATCACACGATCGATGTTCTGGCCGAGCACGTTCAATATTCGCCAATCCCGCATACGGGACTCCTGCACAGCCTCATCAGCCTTGGGTTAGTTGAAGAACAGAGCTGCCGGTGACAACGACCAACGAATTTTAGACTTGTTCGTCGCTCCCTCCGTACTCCTCAAATCCCATATCCCATTTCCCTCCTTCCCTCTGATATAATACGTACAACATGACCACCGACAACGACTGGCGAGATGACGTGGGAAACCACGGGGAAGTTCGGGGGCTGGCAAGGCCGCTCGCCTGGGCCGAGGCACGGACGACCATCCGGAGCCTTTTTGTTGCCCATGGAGATACCAATGCGTGCGATCATCAGTGTGTCGAACAAAAGTGGCGTCGTCGAATTTGCGCGAGGCTTGCAGGAACTAGGCTGGAGTATCTATTCCACAGGGAAAACGCTTAAAGCTATCACCGATGGAGGTCTACAGGCATCGTCGATCTCCAAGCTCACGAACTCTCCAGAAATGCTTGGCGGACGCGTCAAAACACTGCATCCAAAGGTACATGGCGGTATCCTGCTACCGACGTGACAATGCAGAAGACCTTGCCGAGATCGCCGAGCATGGCATCGCGGCTATCGATCTTGTCGTGGTCAATCTGTATCCTTTCCAGGAAACGATCCAGCGGCCTGATGTCATGATGGCGGAGGCGCTCGAACAGATCGATATCGGCGGTCCGACCATGATCCGGGCATCGGCCAAGAATTTTCCTGCGGTGCTTGTCGTCGTCGATCCATCCGACTATACACTCACTGCTCGAAGCGCTCCGCTCGGGTGAGGTCGCATACAAAGAACGTCAGGCGCTTGCGGCCAAAGCATTCGCCCATACGGCAAACTACGATAGTGCCATCGCCGGATATCTCACGGCAGAAGCCTTCCCGCCACCCTGCCGATGAGTTGGCAGAAACTGCAAGACCTACGCTACGGTGAGAATCCACATCAAACGGCGGCGTTCTATCGCCAGGGTAATGCGACGTACGGCACAATCGCGTCGGCGCGACAACTTCAAGGCAAAGAGCTATCGTTCATCAACATCCTTGACGCCGATGCCGCATTACAAATCGTTCGCTCGTTCGACCTGCCGATCGCGACGATCCTCAAGCATACCAATCCCTGTGGATTGGCCAGCGACGACGATCTGGTCGCCGCGCATACTGCGGCACGCTCGGGCGATCCTGTCTCATCATTCGGCGGTATTGTCGGCTTCAATCGTCCCGTTGACGCGGCACTGGCCAAATCCTTGAGCCGATATTTCTACGAAATCATCGTCGCGCCCGAGTTCAGCGAAGAAGCACAAGACGATCCTAGCCGCGAAGCAAAATTTCGTCTGCTCGAAGTGCCGATGGATCGTCCGCTTGAGCTTGGCTGGGACTTACGACGCGTCACCGGCGGACTGCTGGTGCAGGATGCCGACCCTATCGACGATGATCCTTCGACCTGGCGCGTCGTGACCGATACAGCAGCCAACCGAAGAGCAATGGGCGGCACTCCAATTTGCGTGGAAAGCTTGCGCATTCGTGAAGTCAAACGCGATTGTGATGGTGCAAGGGCGTACCCTTGTCGGCATGGGCGCGGGACAGCCATCGCGTGTCGATTCCACCATGATCGCCGCTCGCAAAGCGGGCGACCGTGCACCAGACAGCGTCCTGGCCTCGGATGCGTTCTTTCCCGAAGCCGGACGGCGTCGAAACAGCCGTCGAAGCAGGTGTTGCGGCGATCGTACAGCCCGGCGGTTCACAGGGCGACGAAGCCTGTATCGAGGCAGCCAACCGACTTGGGATCCCGATGGTCTTTACGGGCCGGCGGCATTTCAGACATTAGAAGAGTTCATCGATGAAATATGATGCACAAGGATTGATCGCGGCAGTCGTTCAGCATGCACGTTCGGGCGAAGTGCTGATGCTGGGATATATGAACGAAGCCGCGTTTCAACAAACGCAAACGACCGCCTGGTGACCTTTTGGAGTCGCAGCCGGAACAAGCCTCTGGCAAAAGGGCGAAACCAGTGGCAACGTCCTGCGGGTTGTCGAGATCAGAGAAGACTGCGATGGAGATGCACTATTGATGCTCGCCGAACCGGCCGGACCGACCTGTCATACCGGAGCGTGGTCGTGCTTCGCGCAACCGAGCGAAGGCAAAGCGGCGGCGCCAGTACCGGCGAGCGCGATCGTCGCACGCCTCCATGACTTGATCGCCCAGCGACGCGCCGAACAAACCGAAGGCTCGTATACGGTTAAGTTGCTCAACAGCGGCGTGGATCGTATCGCGAAAAAAGTGGGAGAAGAAGCTACCGAGGTCGTGATTGGCGCGATGAAGGGCGACCGCGACGAGTTACGCTACGAACTCGCAGACCTCGATGTACCACACACTTGTGCTGCTCGAACAGCAAGGGCTCAATATCGAGGACGTGTGGAAGGAACTCGACACACGGTTCGGAGGACATAGCTCGAGGGCCTACGGTCCATCTTCTCGAAGATTGACCGTAGGCCCTCGACGTACCGGTTGAGCTACAATGACATGTATGCGACCGACCAGTCTGCCATCGATACATGGAAATGAGGCACTATGGATTCGTTCCATGTTCGTGTGCGGCTCGACGGTTGACCTGAATTATGATCCAGCAATCCGGGGATCAGCTCGACCACGATGCGTTTGGTGAAGATCAAGCACTTTACCACATCACGAATCATTGGCACAAGCACCTCACCGCCTTCAGTACGTGCCGACCACCAGCACCTCGTTCGCGCCCGTCTCCAGCACTTCCTTGACACTTCCAAGCGTTTCACCCGTCAGTGGTTTCGACCGACCATTCCAGGAAGATCATGGAGAAAATACTCGCCTTCTTCGAGCGGCGCGGCATCCGTCTCACGAATAAATACTTCCGCATCGCGTAGCGCTTCGGCGGCATTACGGTCACCAAACCGTCAAGGGTCAGTATCATCAAAGTTGTGCTTATGGTGTTGCGCACGTTAGAGATTGACCGGCGTATGGTCTTCGCCGATGTAGACGGTCTTGACGCGTGCCAGATGTTCGGGATGCGTCGTCGACGGTATTGAGTTTGACCTGTCCACGCACGCCGAACGGCCCGCCGATCGGTGCCAACCAACAGCAGTTCTTCTTCATTGATGGAGATGAGTTTGTCATGATTAGGAGTTGATATCGAGATGAACACGTTTGCGATCGCGAGCGGCAGCAACGCCCAACACATCACGCAAGGCTTTCGCTACTCGTCCACCACGTCCGATCACCTTACCAGCGTCGCGTTCGTCCACTTTCAGATCCAGGGTGATGGCATACTGTCCGGTACGAGCACGTACTTGCACGGCTTCCGGGGTATCCACCAGTTCCTTGACCATGTATTCAAGTAGTTCTTTCATATCGTTTTGCACGCTACCCGTAGATACAAACAAGCGGCCAGCACAGGCCCACGAACGTAAGCTCGACCGCACGCTGACCGCCAGAGTTGCCGATTAGTTAGCTCTCGTTGGCCTGGAATGCCGGTGTGGCGGTTTCCGTGGCGGTTGCGTCGCCGGAAAGCAGTCCAGCCTTCTTGAACAAGTACTGAACCGGATCAGACGGCTGTGCGCCGACGCCGAGCCAATACTTTGCCCGATCGTTGTCGATGTTCAGCACCTTCGGCTGGCGCGTTGGCGCATAATTGCCGATGATCTCGATGAACTTCCCATCACGCGGCGAATGTGCATCAGCCACGACAATACGATATGTAGGAGCCTTCTTCTTGCCCATCCGTCGTAAACGAATCCGAACCATTTATTCCTCCGATACCATAGTTAACGCTATCATTGAATTCTACGAAATGCGTACTACGCGCCAGCCCGCAGGCCGATTACTCGGCAGCGACATGTTAGCGCATATTTCGCAAAATGCTATCTATATCCAAACCACCACCCGGCTTTGCGGCCGCTGGGGATTCTTTGACTTGCCTTTGTTGTTCTTGCTCTTGCACTTGTTGGAGCGCTTGTTATTGGAGCTCCCATTCGCCGTCGGCGCACCGCCCGTGATCTGCTTCATCATCTTCTGCATGCCACGGAACTGCGTAATCAGATCGTTGACATCCTCGACACCGGTGCCGCTACCGCGAGCGATGCGCTCCTTGCGGCGGCCTTTGATCAGGTCGGGATCGCGTCGCTCGTCGGGTGTCATCGACAGAATGATCGCCTCGACACGCTTGAGGTCGCGCTCGTCGATCATTTCATCGATCTTGCCAAGCTGGCTCATGCCAGGAATCATGCCCAGGATTTGCTGCAACGGCCCGAGTTTGCGCATCTGGCGCATCGAGTTCAGGAAATCCTCGAAGTCGAACGAGCCTTTGCGCAGTTTCTTTTCCATGCGCTTGGCATCGTCTTTGTCGATGACTTCTTCAGCACGCTCGATCAGCGATAGGACATCGCCCATGCCCAGGATGCGCGATGCCAGTCGATCAGGGTGGAACGGTTCCAGGGCATCGGTCTTTTCGCCCGCGCCCAGGAACTTGATCGGAACGCCTGTCACCTGGCGAATCGACAACGCCGCGCCACCGCGTGCATCACCGTCGATCTTGGTCATGATGAAGCCGGTCAACGGCACCTGACGGTTGAACTCCTCGGCCACCCGCACCGATTCCTGACCGATCATGGAATCCACGATCAGCAATGTTTCGATCGGATTGACCGCCGCCTTGATCTCTTGAAGCTCAGCCATCAGCGCTTCGTCGATCTGCAGGCGACCCGCCGTATCGACAATCACCACCTGATGATTGTGCTGGCGGGCATACGCCAGACCGTTGCGGGCGATGTCGGGCGGTCGCGCTGCGGTTCCCTCGCTATACACCGGAATCTGCAATTGCTTGCCCAGCGTTTCGAGTTGCGTGATTGCCGCCGGACGGTACACGTCGGCTGCGACCATGATCGGATTCTTATGCTTCTTGCGCAGTGCCAGCGCGAGTTTAGCTGCGGTTGTCGTCTTACCTGCGCCTTGCAAACCAACCAGCATGATCACCGTTGGCCCCGGCTTGCTTTCGGCAAGTGGCACGGCTTCGTCGCCAAGCAGATGGATCAATTCGTCGTTGACGATCTTGACCACCATCTGGGCAGGCGTCAGGCTGCGGGTTATTTCCTCGCCGACGGCGCGCTCGCGCACCCGTGCGACGAAATCTTTGACGACTTTGAAGTTAACGTCGGCTTCCAGCAGTGCGCGTCGCACTTCCTTCAGCGCTTCGTCGACATCATCCTCGCCCAATCGCCCCTTAGAACCAAGCCGTGAAAAGACCTGTTGGAGCCGGTCAGAAAGACTTTCAAACATCAGTTATCACCTGGCCGTCCCGTGGACGGCACGAAGAACGCGGCCTCGCCGCGTCAATGTCTCATTGTAACGGATCGCACCATCAACGTCAACCAAACTGCGCCATACGTTTCAACCAGTAGTACAATACCACAGACATTCGTTTATCGACATGATCGTAGATACATACCGTTGACGACATTTGTTTCATCGCGACCGCTGCGCTCGTTCACACCGCTGATTGGCTTATGCCTATTCGTGACGCTCGCGGCGATGTTGCTTCCGCAGATATACGCCAGCCCATTCATGCTTCGCCGTGACATCGGCTCGGAGTGGGTGAGTGCCGACGGGCTATACAGCCCCGAACACAACGCCGACTTATCCTATTCCTACACCGATGGCGACGCGACGCTCGATTTCCCAGAAAGCGGCACTGGCAATTCTAGCGTCGAATGCGGCTAGGTGGTCCTGGCGGCGCGATTCCCGTCGCGGCGACGCTTGAAACCTCCAACGAGCAGCTAAGTCTCGGCAAGGTGCAAGCATTACGGGTATACCATTTTCTTTCGACCTCCGATGAGCAGGGCGACCTGGACGTTCAGGCCCAAAGTGCGACCGCTTCCCTTCCGAATGAGAACCGCAAACTCGGCGTACTGCTCGACTGGATCGCGATTGAATCGCTCGGTCGCCTCGACCCGCCGCCCGCAGTCGATATCCTGACTCCGCTGATTCTGCTGATGGTCACGGCGACTGTGCTCTATATCGTGCCGGCCATGGCGCAGCGGTACGCGATCCTGTCATTAGTGGTGCTACTGCTGGCGGGCTCGTATGCCGTTGGGCGCGGTGTGTTTGCGGCTGGCCTGTGGTGGATGCTCGGACTATTGATGCTGGTAGCAACACTCAGTGCTGGCACCATCGCACGTCAGCATCAGTGGACCGCGACCCAACGCATCGTAGGATATTTCACGCTCTGGCGCGTGTTACTCTGGGTCGTCGGGGCAATCGGTCTGTGGTACAGCGCAGAAGTGTATGCCTTCGGCACTGCCATCACCCACCACGGCGAGGAAATCGAGCGCACCCATTGGCTCTGGAGAACCTTTGTCGAGGGTTGGTCACGCTGGGATGCTATACATTACCAGAGCATCGCGGCACGTGGCTATACTTTTGTGGGCGACCGTTTTCCCACGATTGCATTTTTCCCGTTGTATCCGATGCTCACACGGTTGCTCGGCACGCTCATCGGCAGCATCCCCGTCGCCTCGCTGCTTATCTCGAATGGTGCTTTTCTTGCGGCGCTTATGCTGCTCAACCGTTTGCTACGCCCCGACTTTGGAGCCGAGGTAGCTGAGCGTACGGTGCTGCTATTGATGCTTTTCCCGACTGCCTTCTTCTTCGGAGCGGCCTACTCAGAAGCATTGGCGTTGTTGCTACTGGTGGTCTGTTTGTGGGCAGTACAGGCCAAGTGCTGGTGGCTCGCCGGAATCCTGGGGGCGTTGCTTACGCTGACGCGTATCCCCGGCATCTTTATGACGCCGCTGATTGCCCTGGCCTACTTGCGCGACGCCGGTTGGCAATGGCGCAAAATACGGCTGCCGATCCTCGCGATATTGCTGCCACCCCTGGCACTGCTCGGCTTCATGGCGTATCAGTGGCAGACGTTTGACACGCCCATAGCATTCATGCTCGCGCAACGCGCCTGGAAGAACGAACTGAGCCCGCCATGGGTCATCCCGGCTACGAGTGTGGCCGAAATCATGAGCGTGTTTGACCGCGAGATGAAAGTGTGGGAACTGAGCATTTGGGCCAGCTTCATCGTGCTTGTCGGGTTGGGGTTGCGCCGTTTCCCATTCCCCTATGGCCTCGTCGCGCTGTTCTTACTGCTGCCGGTCTATTTCAGCAGTTTTCCCGGCAGCATCGCCCGTCAGGTCTTGATCGCGTTTCCAGCCTTTGTGGTGCTGGCACAGATCAAGTCACGCACGGCGCGTTCGATCCTGGCGTCGGCAATGCTGGTGCTACTTATTTTCGGCACGCTGTTGTTTGTCAACGGATTCTGGGTGGGGTGACGACGAAGCGGTCGCGGCTTTTATGCCGCTGCGACCGCTTCGAGGCGTTCGGCGTTGTCACGGAGCGTCAGGGCGTCGACCATCGTGTCAATATTACCGTTCAGCACGCCGGGAATATTTGAGAAGTTCTGCCCGATACGGTGATCGGTAATACGATCCTGCGGGAAATTGTACGTGCGAATCTTTTCGGCACGCTCACCCGTTCCCACCTGCGCCAGTCGTGACGATCCGATCTCTTTCGAGCGTTTCTCATCTTCAAGTGCAAACAAACGGGAGCGTAGTACCGCCATCGCCTTGGCTTTATTCTTGATCTGCGACCGCCCATCCTGACACGTTACGACCAGGCCAGTCGGGAGATGGGTAAGCCGGACGGCCGAGTCCGTGGTGTTGACGCCCTGACCACCGTGACCACCAGCGCGATACACGTCGACACGAATATGTTCATCGCGGATATCGATCTCGGTGTCCTCGACCTCGGGCAGCACCGCTACCGTCGCCGTCGATGTGTGGATGCGCCCCCGTGCCTCGGTCGTCGGCACGCGCTGCACACGATGTACGCCGCCCTCGTATTTCAGACGCGAATATGCACCTTCGCCATGGATTTCGAACGAGATTTCCTTGTACCCACCGGCAGCGTTTTCACTGCTGTTGATGAGTTCGGTTTTCCAGCCGTTCAATTCGGCATAGCGAGTATACATACGGAACAAATCGGCAGCGAATAGCCCAGCCTCGTCGCCACCTTCGCCAGCACGCACCTCGACGATCACATCCTTCTCGTCATTGGGATCGCGTGGCAGCAGCAACAGCTTGAGTTCATGATTAAGGGATCGATTTGTTTGGCGTAAACCCGTCATTTCTTCCATGACGAGATCGCGCAGCTCCGCATCGTCGTTATCTGCTAAGCATCAGCTTCGGATTCGGCGATACCTTTGAGTACGCGCATATACTCACGGTATTTATTGACGACCGGACTGAGGTTGTTTTGCTCACGAACTAGCTTTTGCAGGGTATCATTATCGGTGGCGACTTCGGGTTGCGCCATCTGCTCATTGATCTGCTCGTAGCGCTGTTCGATCTGCGCGAGTTTTTGAAGAATACCTTCGTCAAGCATAATACTATCTCACATGTATACTAATAAAGGAACACAACGATAAACACAATGCGACGGGGTAAGCGATACATCTACGCTTTCCCCGTCGCATCCTTGCCGGTACAATCAGCTAGAAGCGAGGTGTCATTCGTTCGCGCTTACGTCGGTTGCGCTCTGCGCGACGACGCTTTTCCTTGGCCTGTTCGCCCTTGGAAACGAAAAACATTTTTTCTCGAAAGGTTTTGGTGATCCGCTCAGCGACGACGCCCTTGTTGAAACGTCGAATCAGCTGTTCTACGGATTCGCCTTCTCGTCGATCTACATGCATAACGACTGCGAGGTATGGTAGATTGCTCTACCATCCGCACTACCCTCACCCCCTTTAGCCAGAACTGCCCCAAAGGTTGTCCTTCAAGGCGTATGTACATATTATACCATGCTCAACGAGCCACCGACCGATGAGGCTTTTCGTAGACGGGGAGGACGTATAAGTCGCCAGATCGGCAACAGGCGTCGTGGTCTATGCACCATCGACGACCGCCACGGTCATCGCGATCACTCTAAGCGACGTTTACGCCCCTACAAACACCCATCACCAAACACCCAACAACAAATCCCCACCACCCACCGCCCACCACTCGTTCACGGTTGCTGCGGGGCAAACGTATGGATGAAATTGATCACCGTCCAGATTTGATCCTCGGTTAGTCGTTCTTTGAAAGCGGGCATGCCTGTGCCATCTACACCAGTGGTCACCCAGCTAAACAACTGCGGATCGGTATGCCCTTCGCGCATATGCACCTGAAAGTCCGCTGGCCGTGGGTTGAGACGTGCACCACCCGGTCCATCGCCACGTCCAGTCAACCCATGGCACACCGCACAATTCTGCACATACAGTTGCTTGTCCTTGGCGATATTTTCGACGGTCGCGGGCACAGGATTAGGCAACGTGCGACGATACGCCGTCGCTAGCGTGTTGCCTGTCACCAGCGTACCAAGCACGATCAATAGGCCGCCGATCAATATCGCCTGTCGCCGATCGCGCACGCGCTGCCATTCCAGAGCGCTTTACCAAACCAGTGCGGCCAGCGCGAACGCCATACGATCCACATTGCCGCGATCGGTGTCGCAGCGTTGAGCGCAATCAAGCCCGGCGAGAACGCTGGGGCATGCGTGGGCAATTCGCCGACCGTCCATTGGAAGGTCGGCTTCGCGATGTCACCAGGAACGGCCACGGTACCGTCCCAGCGGCCAGGCCATATTGAGGTAATTCCCTTCCGCAGCATACCGCCCTTGCCGGCGGTTTGAGGATCGCCTGACGCGCGTCCATCGCCATGTCCAGGTGCTTTAGTGTCAGCGTCACCTGGCGGCATCGACTGGCTGTCGAGCGGCATCAAGCACGACCGCTTCGATCGGTTCGTTCCGGCCTGATTCGGCGTGGTCGATAACGTAACGCGCAGATCATTGGCGTTGTGCGTCGCGCTGAACGGCAACCCAGTGCCAGGTGCCGTGGTCGCGGGTGGCAGACCGGTCAGTACGCCTGTTACACCCAACACCAGCATCACCAGCAGCATTTCCGCCGAGACCAGCCTACGAAACGTGCGTCGTGTTCTGCTCTTCGGTCATCACATCTTTGCCACTCGCCATTGCACGAAACGCGGATGCATGACCAATAGGTTGACCGCACCCACCGCCTAGCAGCAAGCAGTACAAGCAAAAGTTTGCCGGATAACACCGCGCCGTATGGCGTGTATCCCAACGAGCGCAGGGTCGGGACATGCACCAGACCTGCGTACACACCTGTGCCGATCAATGCGGATACGCTTGCACCCGCCGTCCACGAGAAGCGGTGTACCATCCCCCCAGCAGACGGCAGGCGTTCGGTGTCTGCGACAGTCGTACGACTGGAAGCACGAGGATCAGTTGCAAGAGCCCGCCAGTCCAGATCCCCCCGGCGACCAGGTGCATCCAGTCGGCCAGGATGGTGAGTGTGGTACTGACGAACCACGGAACTAGCATGACCGCTGGCGGCGATGGCGAGCAGCAGCAACGCCCCGACCGTGATGCCTACGAATTCGCGAGTCTACGACCGACGCGCATGTCAACGCTTGCCCATGCCATCGACCACGAGCATTATCAGCAAACAGCCCAGGCGGGCAAGCCAGAGCATGCCATATTTCGTGCCCAGCAGCAGCCGCGAGACAGCATCGCCCGCCGAATACCTCGCCAAGCGTAACACCGCTCGCATTCGCCGCCTGTATCAACAGCGCGGCGAAGTTCGCCACGAACAGCGCGAGCAAAGCCACCCACGCCAATCTGACGGTCGTTCGTTCCATACGCTGCGAAATCGCGGCATCGTCGATCCTGGCGGCGTCGAAGGCAGGCCAGAAAGCCAGCGGCAGGAAGGCGAGGCTGCCCACCAGCACGAACGACAGCAGGAAGTCGTCCAACGAACCGCGAATCGAGCTCAAACGGTGCGCCACGAGTTGGGATATCAAGTGTTGCGCTCGTGGCGGTGGACGTTCCCACCGCGAATGCGAACGTACCTTTGACCACATGGCTGTCGATCGACAGCACGCGCCACGCGACAGTATAGGTTCCTTGTGACAAGGGTCGCAGGTCCACCTCCAGGGCAGCAATATCATCAGCCGGAATTCGCGGGTTGTCCTGATCGACGCGGGTGCGATCGGGTGCATAGACTTCGAGCGCGAAAAAATCCGGTTCGATCGGTTCGGAAAAAGACAAACGAACAGTCGGGGGTGCCTCCGCGAGCAATGCCCCCGCTTCAGGATTGGAGCTAACCAGTTCCGCGTGCGCCGACGCCAGAGCAGGGACCAGCGTGCACAAAACGAGCAGCGCAAGCAACACGGCCGTAACACGTCGCATCATCTATACTTCTTCCTCGGCTTCCTCGGGAGGCTGTGCATCAGCCGGCGAACCATCTTCCTCGACAACAGGTTTTCGACTCAACATCCACAGGGTAACCGCGACAAATAGCGGCAAGGCCAGACATGCCAGTTCATCCCACGCACCGGTTGCTCCATGGAGCAGCGGTGTTGCGAAAACGAACCAGTCTGCCCAACCCCAGGGCATCACGGTGCCGCCGGACGACGCATGAGGGCGACCACGGCAAGCGCGACAGCGAGCAACCCCAGCACCAGCGCACCGAGCGCCACGAATAGCGCGAGATCGGAGCCACCGCTTTCAGTCACGGCAGCCCCGGCAACCAGCGGCGTTGGCTCAGCTTCGACGAAGGCAGGAGCAGCGGTTTCCACAGCATCACCCATGACCGTCGGCGTTGCACCCTCGACCAGTGAGGTCGCTGTTTCGGCGAGGGTTTCAACCAGCGGTGTGCTGGCCTCGGCGGTCGTCGCTTCCATGTGAGTTTCGGTTGCGACGAGCGGCGCGTCTGCCGCGACCACCTCGACCGTCGCGGCTGGATGTTCCTGATCGGGAGCCTCGTTCCAGGCGACGGTTTCGCCATCCTGGTAGGTCTGGTACGCCGGGAACACGAGCGTGCCGGGTTCGCGTGGCGTGCGTCCCATAAACACGAAATCCTGGTACTCGTCAGCCGCGACCGACCCCCCCGACCACGTAGCCGCGATCGTGCGTCCGGCTCCATCCTTCTCGACGTTGCGCGTCCACCCCGGCATCGGCGCGAAGCGCGAGACAAGGAGTTGGTCGGAAACTCGATGCGTACGCTCGTCGTCGGAACATCCTGCTCGGATGGCACGCGCACGGTGAACACCTGCAAGGTCGCGGCGGGAACGGTCACCGGCAACACCCCCACATGCGCCAGGGCAACCTGTGGCACCAGCAGCAACAAAACAACGACGGCAGCACATGTGCCAAAAACTCTATGAAACATCTTTATCGACCCAACATATAACACATCTACATCGTCCAATCGTTCCATGCATGACCACAGTGGGGAGGCAACGCTGTGTTACCTCCCCACATCGTCGCTAGCGTCCGGAGCGATTGATGCGTCGCGTGCGAACGCCCACGCCAAGCATGAACAACGCAGCGCCAAGCGCGAGAAACGGAAGCATCATGGAGGTTGCACCTGTCGCCGGAAGCTGAGCAGGAGCCGACGTAGACGGTTGTGTTGCCGTGCCAACCGTGAATGAGAACGAGGCCCTGGACACATCCCCGTCATCGGCCTGTGCCGCCCAGTTCACCGTGTATGTTCCCGCTCCAAGGCCGGATTGCAACGCGACCATCGAGCGTCTTTGCGTCGGACGGCGCCGCTGTTGTCGCCCCCTGGCTGACGGTCGTCCCATTGCCATCGACCACGACGATGCTCGAACCGGCAAGATCAGGGATACCGCTAAACGTAATCGAAACCTCGGAAGGAGCCGACGCGAGGATCGCACCAGCGGCGGGATTGGAATTCACGAATTCCGTATGCGCGGATACAGGCGAAACGGCGGACACGACCAGCAACATCGACACGAGACCGGCAATCCAGAGACGCGAGAGAAAATTCATCATCGTACATATTCCTAAAAAGTTGGGGATGCGAACATCCAAAACAAATATCAATCACAAGTACACGCTCATACTTCCACTCATGGACGAACAAGCGCACATCTAGCCAACGCCTACAACGAGGCGTTTCTTGGGTGATCAGGAATATGTAGGGAGGATCGGTGGACGCTGCGGGATCGGTGGGCGGTAGTCGGTGAACGGGTCACGGGCGCGATTGGCACAGAGCCGTCCAGCCACAAATACAATCGCGATCAGGGCGGCGACCGACGCGACCATTGGCGTCCAATCGACGACCAGCGGAAACTCTGGCAGGGCGTTCCAGACAGGCATGAACGGTAGTACCTGCTGCGACGTGGTAACCGTTGCCGAGGATGTAGCGTGTATCGCATCGTCGTGATAGTGATGGTCGATGTAGCCCAGGCTCACCATCTCCATGTGTTCCGCCCACATTGCAGGAGTCACATGTGCGCCCTCGGACCAGCGTTCGATTGAGATCACACCCGCGATGGACACAAACGCAGTAAGGTACAGGGCCAACACCAAGCGCACGAGCAGAAACACCAGCGCTGCCATGGTATCGGCGGGTAAGCTGATACGGAAACCCTGGAGCAAACGCACAGTGCGGTCGAAGCATGTGGCGGTAGTACCCATGTGTTCATAGTACAACGCTTTCGGCAATTGTGTAGTAGGTTATCACCTCAGTCTGCGCAATGCTATCGATTACCGGACAGGCGAAAGCGTGATACCTTCGGTTTTGAGACACAGGCAATCAATAGTGGCAGCCGTCTAAGAGGCTGTTTACGAAGTTCGGTAAAGTATTACTACTGTCATTCCGAGGCCGCAGCCGAGGAATCTTTCCTCCGTTGGCGGTCTGGAAAGATGCTTCGGCTGCGGCCTCAGCATGACAAACCGGGATGACATGATGCTTTGTAAACAGTCTCTAAAGCCTACTCCGCCCGCCTCGGTCGATACTGCAACGCTTCGGCAAGATGGGCAGGGCTGATCGTGTCGGCACCCACAAGGTCGGCAATCGTGCGCGACAGCTTGAGAACGCGATGGTACGCCCGCGCCGAAAGCTGCAACTGCCGCATCGCCGCCTTCATCAACGCCTGCCCCGCCGCATCCAGCGCACAGTGCTCGCGTACCTCGGCAGGTCCCATGTCCGCGTTCGTCCTGATCTTCTTGTTGGTGAAGCGCCTGGTTTGCCGTTCGCGTGCTGCACTCACCCGCGCCCGAATCGCCGCCGACGACTCGCTTGATTTGTCGCCGCTCAACTTCTCGTAGTTCACCCGTGGCACATCCACATGGATGTCGATACGGTCGAGCAGCGGTCCCGACACCTTCTTGGCGTAGCGGGCGACAGCAGCGGGAGGACACGTGCAGGCTCGCTCGGTGTCGCCGTAATAGCCACAGGGGCAGGGGTTCTGCGCGGCGACCAGGATGAAGTTCGACGGAAAGGTGAGCGTGCCGCTCGCTCGGCTGATCGTCACGACTTTATCTTCGAGCGGCTGGCGCAACACTTCCAGCACCGCCTGGGGAAACTCCGGCAACTCGTCCAGGAACAGCATGCCTCGATGCGCCAGCGTGATCTCGCCGGGGCGAATCGTGACGACCACCGCCGACCAGTCCGGCGTGCGAGGTGGTGTGGTGCGGCGAACGAAACGGGCGTTGCTGCAGCAGTGGCGTATTGCGCGGCAGCTTGCCACTGATGCTATAGATTTTGGTGATTTCGAGCGCTTCGTCGCCGGGCATCGGCGGCAGGATCGAGGGCATCGCCCGCGCCATGAGCGTCTTGCCTGACCCTGGAACGCCACTCATCAGAATATTATGTCCACCAGCCGCCGCGACTTCCAGCGCACGCCGCACATGTTCCTGTCCACGAATCTCGCGGAAGTCCACCGCGTAATCGGCTTCTTCGACCACCTGCGGTCCCTTGTTCACGAACGGCGCGATGTAGCGGTCGCCGTTGAGGTGCGATACGAGGTCTGCCAGCGTTCGTACCGGAATCACCGTCATCCCATCCACCAACGCCGCTTCCGCTGCGTCGTCGTAGGGCACGTACACCGTCGCCATGCCGTGATGCTGCGCCACGCCCACCATCGGCAAGATACCGTCGGTGTGCCGCACCGTGCCGTCGAGCGACAGTTCACCCAGGAACACCGACTTCGATACGTCCGAAACCACCTGTTCCGTCGCCAGCAAAATCCCCACCGCGATCGGCAGATCGTAGGCCGGACCTTCTTTCTTCAGGTCGGCGGGGGCGAGGTTGACGGTGATACGGCGCATCGGAAACGTGGCGCTGGAGTTCTTGATCGCCGCCCGCACGCGTTCCCGCGATTCCTGAAACGGCTGCGTCCGGTAAGCCGACCAGCGTGAACGCGGGTAAACCCTGGGCAATATCGACTTCGACCTCGATCAGACCGCCTTCCAGGCCGATGATGGCACAGCTATACAATTTGGCGAGCATGCGTACAACTCCGTAATGCTGGATTGTGCAAGGATGCGCGGAGTATACAGGAGATGTGCAAATCGAATGTTCGGGTGTGCATACACGCAGGTTTGAGGTGGCACACGCTGTGCTTATCGATACGAGAACTCGTATGACGGAGAAGCACAGTCATTATGAAATTATCCGAAGAACTCGTCGCGCTGCTGCAGCAGCCTAGCATCTGCTATATCGCCACCACCATGACCGACGGCTCGCCCCAACTCACTCAGACCTGGGTGGATACCGACGGCGAGTATGTGGTCATCAACACCGTGCAGGGCTACGTCAAACTCAAGAACATCGACCGCGACCCGCGTGTTGCCGTTGCCATCTCCGACCCCGAAAATCCGTCGCGCTACTTTCAGGTGCGCGGACGGGTGATCGACATGACGACCGAAGGTGGCGCGGACCACATCAACATGTTGGCGCAGAAATATCTCGGTACGCCCTACCCGTGGTACGGTGGGCGCGATCAGGTGCGCGTCATCATTCGGATCGAAGCCGACAGCATCAGCAGCATGGGGTAGGGCTTCTACGTGCTCCTGGTCTACAATTCCTGGTAATAGCGCACGATGGGCAGGGGCGTATATCCAGCACGTTCGTAAGCGCGGCGAGCAGGTGCATGACCTGGATCGCCGCCCGTGCCGACGACAGCGAGTTTCATGCCGTTTTCTCTCAAATATTGCAACGCGAACTGATTTAATGCGTCACCGATGCCGCGCCGCTGGAAGGCCGGATCGACGGCAAGCATATCGACTTCGCCGGTGCCTGGATCGACATTCAGTTTACACACGATAAAGCCCGCTACGGTTCCATCAACGTCCGCAACCCATGTGTCATGTTCTTCACAGCTTGTACGCACGACACTCCGTTGCATTGGCACCCAATCGGGGTAGATTCTGTGATAAATGCTTGAACCAAGCACCTGCTCGAACGACTGAAAGACCGGTTCCCAGGCCCGAATCGAAAGATCGAGAACGGCGTCCATATCTTCGGGAGTCATAGGGCGAATACGAGTCATAATCATCCTCTATTCATACGCATACTGTTACCCATTACGACCAGTCCACACACCGCCAGGAATGTATACCAACCGTCCGGCACGGATCGCCGCCAACGATTGTGGACCGCCAACATATGTCCACACCTCGACCGGACCAATGTCCGTGTGCGCGACCGCTGTAACGCGCTCATACATACTCCAGGGACTGTTCGGCTTGTAATCTTCCAGCCAGTCGAGGCGTTCCAACACGTCATCATAGCTTTCGGGCCTGACCTCGACGACAATGCCGTAGGCGGTATCGTTCGGCGGCACAGCGCGGCTGTCAAGCACCAGATAGGGATACATGCCGTCACTGAACAATGCAGCGTCGTGGATATGTGCGGTATGTGTCATGGTACAGCGTCCTTCGAGGTACGCCGCATAGTTCGAACTCGCCCGGTTTGAGGGTGCCATAAACGAAGAACGGTAGCCGTCGCGCTTCGTCACCGGTTGGTTGATCGCTCACCCATGCTCCTCCGTCACTGTTGGCGTCCGATGATTGGCAACCAGACGTTGATATGGCCACGTGGCTGCCGCGCCTGTGCGCTGTCAGGATCAACGATCAGCGATTGCGTATCGACAGCCTCAAAATCCGAGCCGCGCACCGTTGCGAGTTGGCGCAGCGCGTCGTTATCCCATCGCTCGTCCGGCACGCCCGACATAAACCATGCCGAACCATTATCTGCCAGGATCATGCCATAGGTTTGTAGCGCCTGCACGATCACCTGAACATCACGATCCATTCCGGTTCTGTCGAAGTCAGCACGCAGCCGAAAGCGTTGCCCCATCGGCGGCAACGCCAGATCGCCATCATCAGACGCGGCGTGACGTGCGGGCCAGACCCAGGCGTCCTGTGTCGTGGGCGCGGTGAACCGGATCGCGTGTTCGATCTTGCCCGCCGCTACCTCATCATAGCGCACCAGACCGGGTAGGATCGCCAGCCCTGCCGCGTCTGCCGAAGTCCACTCACGCGGACGCAGCGCGTTTGTCCGCAGGTCGAAGCGAGCGCCCGCGTCGGCGCTCCACGTGCCATCATCCTGAGGATACGCCGCGTAGAGTTCGTACAACGTACAGGTATCGGAGTCAACCACCAGCACATGACGGTCGCCGTCGCTGTCCGACCCGCCCTCGATGGGCGCATCCGGCGGGATCGGATAAGGACCGGGATCGCTTTCATCCTCATAGCCGAAGGAAACAGGAATACGTGGCTGGCTGCTGTCGACCACCACGAACGGAATCCCAATCGGCCCACCGTCCCACTCGCCCGCCCCAAAGTCGGCCTTCAACCCTTCATCGGTTCCGATGCTGGCAATGTAGTCACGCGAACGTGGATCGGCGGGCAGCGATGTAATCGGCGTATTCCACACGTTGTCGGCGGGAAACATCGGGCATCCGGCAAGGGACGGCGCAGCCTTCGACACGGGCAGGCGCAGCCACAGCAGCGCTCCGACCAGGATACAGAGCGCGATGATGACCAGGAATCGGCGCATCGTCACCTCGATTCGTTTGCGCTATCATACGCTTCATCGCATAACGCTGTCCATTGCAGGACGTTCAGGGAGGATCATCGATGACACAGATCAAACAGTCGCTGGCATGGTGGTGTTACGAGCGCGGCGACATGACGCCGGAAAAACTGGCACGCACAGCCGCCGACATCGGCTATGCTGCCGTGGAACTCGTGCCAGACGAACACTGGCAACTCGCCAGGGACCACGGCCTCGCAATCGCATCCGTCAACGGGCATCGCTCGATCGAAGAAGGTCTCAATCGCAGCGAACACCACGACCGCATCGAACGCGAACTTCTCGCCCGCATCAAGCAGGCCGAGCAATGGAATATTCCTAACTTGATCTGTTTCAGCGGCAACCGTGCGGGCTCTGGACGACGCCAGCGGCGCGGAAACGACCGCAACAGGGCTACGGCGCGTCGCCAAAGCCGCCGAGGACGCTGGCGTGACGCTGGTGCTGGAACTGCTCAACAGCAAGGTCGATCATCACGACTACCAGTGCGACCATACGGCCTGGGGCGTACAGGTGATCGATTGGGTGGATTCGCCGAGCGTCAAACTGCTCTACGATATCTACCACATGCAGATCATGGAAGGCGATATCATCAGCACGATCCGCACACACCACCGCGCCTTCGGCCACTACCATACGGCGGGCAACCCAGGACGGCACGACCTGGACGATACGCAGGAATTGAACTATCCGCCGATCATGCGGGCGATCCTCGAAACTGGCTACACAGGCTACGTGGGGCAGGAGTTTATACCACGCGGCGATGGCGCGGCGGCGCTCAAAGCAGCGTGGGACCTGTGTAACATCCAGGCGTAGCGACTGGCGCTAATCGCGTTGCATACGCCGAATCAGAAGCAGGTCGCGCCAATGCAGCAGCCGACGCACGGCAAAATAAACCCGCCGCACGATCCAGGGCCAACGCACCAGGTCGTAATCGACCAACACAACCTGCTGCGCCTCGGTTAGTAGCAGGTTGTGCGACTGCAACAGGTTGCGTTTCACCAGGAAGTCCCACAGCAAACGCGGAAACATGCGTACCGAACCCAGGACGCGCCGCTCATCAGCGCCGGAACTGGTCATGCCATACAAGTCGGGCATGAAGCGCGTGCGGCGATAAAACACGAAGGTACATTCGACGACGTAACGCAGTTGCGCGTGCGATTGTCGCACGCTCCGCAGGGTCGAGCCGTGCATAGGGCAAGGTGTAGAGCGGTCGCGCATGGTTCAGGAAAGGCTGTACCACTAGCGTTCGGATTGTGCCAGTGGCGTCACGCGAAACAACGTAGTAGTTTGGAACGCTGTGGTCCGGTCCCAGGCACTCGACAAAGGCATCGGCGACCCGGCGCATATGTGCGATGCGCCGGAGCGTCGTCGGGAGGTCCGCGCCAGCCGTCATGCTTGAGTTTCACCGCCCAGCGTCGGTCGTCGCTGCGGTACACATCGGTTTCAAAGCCACCGCCGACCCGTTCCAGTTGGTGATCGCGATCCAGGGGCGCAAAAACCGGATCGATATACAGCACCAGCGCGGTTGGCACAGGTACCGGATGCTCGGTCATCGTGACCACCCTTCCGCAACTAACGACCAAAGACCACCCACTCGCGTTGCTCCCGCTCTACCGTGTACCGCCGCACAGCGCTTGCATGGCTTCACGATCCTCCGTATCATACGCAGGCATACCGTCATAGTAGCAGGGAAACCGTAGCTGATGTCGCAGGATTTCGCGGTCGAGCTTCAACACGTTCAAAAGCGCTTCGGCGATGTCGCTGCCGTCGACGACGTTTCGCTCCAGATTCCCCAGGGCGAATTCTTCTCGATGCTCGGCCCATCGGGATGTGGCAAGACCACCACCCTTCGCATGATCGCTGGCTTCGAGTTACCGACTGGCGGCGAGATCCTGATCCAGGGACAGCCCATGGGATCGACACCGCCATACCAGCGCCACGTCAACACCGTGTTCCAGAATTACGCCCTGTTTCCGCATCTGACGGTCGGGCAGAACATCGCGTTTGGTCTGGAAATGCGGAACGTTCCCAGGCCCGAACGTGCCCAACGTGTCACGAACGCGCTGCAACTGGTGCGGCTGGAAGGGTATGCCGATCGTCGTCCCAAACAGCTTTCGGGGGGACAGCAGCAACGTGTGGCGCTCGCGCGCGCGCTGGTGAACGAACCATCGGTGCTGCTGCTCGACGAGCCGCTGGGTGCGCTCGACCTCAAGCTCCGCAAAGAGCTACAAATCGAACTACGGGCATTGCAGGAACGCATCGGCATCACGTTCATCTATGTGACGCATGACCAGGAAGAGGCGCTGACCATGTCGGACCGTATCGCCGTGATGCACCGTGGCAAATTGTTGCAAGCCGGAACGCCAGCCGAAATATATGAACGCCCGTCGTGCCGCTTTGTCGCCGACTTCATCGGCGAAACGAATTTCCTCCACGGCACCGTCGTCCAGGCAGGAGAAGGACGAGCGAAGGTCAAGCTCGCCGGGGATATAATCGTCGAGGGCATCAGCCCGCATATTGTCGCTCTCGGCAGCGAGGTCACCATTGCCATCAGGCCGGAGAAGGCACGCCTGGACACCGGACATCCAGGTGGTCGGAGAAACGTTTTTCCCGCCGTCGTCGACCGTATCGTGTATGTCGGAGCAGATACCCGGGTGCTGACAAAACTCGACGGTGGACAGACATTCGTCGCACGCTCGGCAAACGATGTACCTACCGACAGTGTGCCGACGCGCTACGTGCAGGGCGACACGGTGTTCATCTCATGCCCGGTGGAAAACGCCTTCGTACTGGTCGACTGACCGTTGGAGCCGATGCCAGGAGACATAGATGGTCATCCTGACACTCGTCAAGATGACCATCGCAGCATTTATCGTTTATTCCGTCGCGGCTGTGTTGCCCTGTGCCTCGTCCTTGATCCACACAGTCTTGATATTGACGAACTCACGGATACCCTGGCTGCTCAACTCGCGACCGTAGCCGCTCCGCTTCACGCCGCCGAACGGTAAACGTGCATCTGAGGTGACCATGCCGTTGACAAAGACCTGACCCGCCTCGATCTCGTCGATGAACCGGGCGCGTTCTTCGGGATCGGTGGTCCATACGCTGGAACCAAGACCGAAAGTCGTCGCGTTCGCCAACGCGATTGCCTGGGCGGTGTCGCGTACCCTGAACACCGCCGCCACCGGTCCAAAGGTTTCCTGGTCGTATAGCGGCGCGTCTTTCGGCACATCGACCACCACCGTAGGCGCGTAGTAATTGCCGGGGCGGTCAAGCCGCTTGCCGCCTGTCAGCACACGAGCGCCCGCCTGCACCGAAAGCGTGACCTGTTCGTGCAATTCGTCCAGGATATCGGGTGTCGCCAGCGGTCCGATGTCGGTCGCCTCGTCCATCGGATCACCAATAGTCAACGCTGCCATGCCTTCAACGAAGCGGCGTTCCCATTCATCCGCGATGGTCTCATGGATAATGAACCGCTTGGCGGCGATGCAGGATTGTCCGTTGTTGATCGTACGCGCTTTGACGGCAGTATTGACAGCTGCCTGGAGGTCGGCGCTGGGCATTACGATAAAGGGATCGCTGCCACCAAGCTCCAGTACGGTCTTTTTGATGTGCTTGCCCGCCAGCGCGGCGACCTGGCTTCCGGCCCCTTCGCTGCCGGTCAACGTCGCAGCGACGACACGCGAGTCCTCCAGGATGCGCGGCACCTTGTCCGATCCAATCAGGAGCGTCTGGAACACACCGTCGGGGAAACCCGCTTCGCGCACGATCTCCTCGATGGCAAGCGCACATTGCGGGACGTTCGAGGCATGTTTCAACAATCCGACATTGCCAGCCATCAGCGCCGGAGCCACGAATCGGAACACCTGCCAGAACGGAAAGTTCCAGGGCATCACCGCCAGCACCGGACCCAACGGCTGGTAATGGATATAGCTGTGGGTTGCATTCGACGCGATCGTTTCGTCGGCAAGCAAGCGTTCGGCGTGTTCGGCGTAATAGCGACAGGCCGTGGCACATTTTGCGGCTTCTTCGACGGCGGCCCGCAACGGCTTGCCCATTTCCAGCGTCATGATCCGGCCCCAATGATCCTTCCGAGATTCCAGAATCTGCGCCGCACGCTCCATCCATTCACGGCGTTGCGCCCAGGTCGTGCGGCGGTAACGCCGGAAGGAATCGGCGGAGCGTTGCAGCGCCCCGTCGATCTGGTCGTCTGTCAGCGCTTCGAACGTACGGAGTATTTCACCTGTTGCGGGATTCGTCGTCGCGATAGCCATACCAAACCCTTCTTCGTTAGCGTAGAACTGTAAATGTACCGACTAGGAGCCGTTGCGAGTCCACGCCATAGGCTGTCATATACCACTGACCCGCCAACGCTCCGGCAGGAACGTCGTAGTAGAAATACACATCGCCCGTTGCGTTGGCACGAAGGTTTAGAGGCGAAGCAACAGCGGTTCGGTCCGGCAACGTCGCCCACACCTTTACGATTTCACCCGCGGCATAGCCCGTACCACGAAAGTTGATGCGGCTGCTGGGGTACGCTTCTGAACGGTCGCTGTTTACAACTCCATCGGGCGGCGTGGCGAGAATCTCAAAGGTGCCGATCGCTTTCGAGTTCGACTTCGAACCATGGATCGTGATCGCCCACCATCCTGGTTGCCAGAAACGCCCAACCCTGAGCGTCAGGTACACCACGCCGCCGTTGGTCGACACGGCATCGGCGGTCGTGATCACCGTCGCGTCTGTGCCGCTGCTCACCCATGAATTGACCACTTCGCGGTTGCCAAAACCGGACGCCCGCATTGTGATTTCGCCGCCAGAGTTGACCTGGATCGTATCGAGTACAACGTCGGCGGCATACGTGGGCTGTGCGTAGCCGACGAATCCGACGAGCATCAAAAGCACCAGCCAGGGTGTCAATCGTCGTGACGATTGACGATAGGTTTGTTGCATGGGAAATGTCCTTTTTAGGTACTACTGATCGGCGTGGCGACTTGAGCAGAGGTCGCAGTCTAATGATTCAGGCCGCGACCTCTAGGCTCATTAGCGCTTGATCTCGAATGTCGTGATGAGCAAACGATCGGATTCGTTGCCGTAAGCGGTCATCGACCACACACCGTCCAGCGCTCCGGGCAGGGTGTCGTAATAGAAATACACTTCTGCGCCCACCGCAGTCAGTGGGCTACCCTTAAGCTTTTCGGCGCTCCCATCAGGGCGCGTCACCCACACGCTGACAAGCTCATAGTTCTTGAAGCCATAGCCATGAAAATTGATACGGCCTCCAGGAGAGATGACGGCAGCATCAGAATCGAGCCGTCCACTCGGTGGTCCGGCTTGAACTTCAAAGGTAGCGATGCCTTCCGCCTTGCTGTCGATTCCGTGGACCGTAATCGCCCAGTATCCGGGTTCCCAGAAGCGCATGACCCTGACCGACAATGTAACGCGACCATCCGCTATCAGCGTAGCCACGTACCGTTGGATAAACCGTACCCCGTGCGCTCGATGCCCAGCTTACAATCCGCTCCCCGCGCGTCGAAGCCACCCGCACGCACCACGAGAACTTCGCCCGTACTAACGAGGCTCTGGTCGAGTGTGACAGTGGTCGCTGCAAAGGCGGGTTGAACGCCGAGCACCAGGCCCACTGTTAGCGTGATGGCGATTCCGAGCGATGCCCAAAGATGAAGCTTGCGTGTCCACATGTTGTCACCTTCCTACAACGCTACTGTTCGACCGTAAAATGCGAAATCAGGATTAAGTCCGAATCATTCCCATAGGCCGTCACCGCCCACATCCCCAGTTGTGCGGCATGGGAATATCATACGAGAACTGGATCTGCTCCACCGCCTGGGCGCAACGGGCTTGCTGGAACCCTATCAGTTGTGCCGTCAGGACGAGTGATCCAGGCACTTACGAGTTCACGATTCCTAAACCCAACTCCACGCGCCATCAACTTCGTTCCAGGCTTAAGGGTTGTTGCCGCAAGTTCGAGCGTCCCGTCAGGCAAGCCTGTTTTGATCTCGAAGCGGCGCCACTGCTTCGGCGATTGCTGCGTAAACCATGAACGGTAATTGCCCAATACCCCGGTTCCCAGAAACGCTTAACATCGATGCGTATCGTGACATTCCCTTTGCTATCGGCAGAACCGGCCTTCGTCGCGTACACGGTGCCTCGTGCGCTTGAAGCCCAGGTGACGATCGCTTCGTTATTGCGAAAGCCCGAACCACGGATGACGAGCGTGCCGCCCGTTTCGACGACCGACGTATCAACACTCACCGACGCATCAGCAAACGTGGATGGTACACAGAACAGACTTGACGACGAGCACCAATACCCAGGCCAGGCTCCACCGGTTCTTCATCGAGCGAAAGTGAAACATGCCAACCTCCCTAAGATGCGTGAATGTACTGCTGTAACCATCATAGTACGGCGATCTTAAAAAAGGCAAGACCGGTACGTTAAGAGTTCATGATAAACTCACGCACCGGCCTTGTATTTCGCAGAATGGCTGTAGACGACGCCCGTTATTCTTCTAACTTGTACGGGACGCTCGTCACCACCTTGTTACGGCTGAATAACAGCGCACCCTTAATCAACAGCGAAGTCTGGTTGTGTAACAGATGATGCCACCAGCGCGCCGGAACGAACTCAGGGAGTACGACTGTCACCACATCGTTGCTCCAACGAGCGTCGACCTCCTCGACATAGGTAACTAACGGTCGCACCAGCGAGCGATATGGTGAATCCAGGATCACCAGTGGTACGTCGCCGCCCCACTTCGGCCAGTACTCCTGGACACGTCGGGTTTGCTCGGGGTCGAGGCTGATATGCACTGCCGTCACGTTGCCGGGAGCGATGGCTTCGGCATACTTGAGTGCGTTGATCGTGCCGCGATGGAGCGTGGAGACAGGAACAATCACGGTGTTACGGAGCGGCGGAGGCGGCGACAATCCTTCCAGCGAAAGCTGGCGTGCCGTTGCAACATAGTGTTGATGGATCGCCAGGAACATCACGATGATGATTGGGATCAACAGCAGCACAATCCAGGCACCAAACACGAATTTCTCGTAGACGATAATTCCAAGTACGACCAGCGTCGTCACCGCACCAATCGCATTCACGATCATTGCCTGACGCCAACCCTGCTCACGCAAGCGCCACCACCGCCGCACCATGCCAGCCTGGGAGATCGTGAACGATGTGAACACACCAACAGCATAGAGAGGGATGAGCAGCGTCACCGTCGCGTTAAAGGCCACGATCAACACGCTCGCAGCGATTGCCAGCACGATGATGCCATTCGAGAACACCAGGCGGTCACCCACTGTACCCAACTGGCGCGGCAAGAAGCGGTCGCGTGCCAGGAAGGAGATCAAGCGCGGGAAGTCCGAATAGGCGGTGTTTGCTGCCAAGATCAATATCGTCGCCGTGGCAGCTTGCAAGACCGCATACGGTAGGCCGCGCCCACCGAACACGCCGCGCCCGATCTGCGACAGCACCGTTTCGGGGTTACCCCCTTCTGGGGGCAAAGCACGATATTGCTGTGCCAGAAAGGTGATTCCCAGGAACATCAACGTCAGTAAGACAGCCATAACGGTCAGGGTCGCACGGGCATTAACCCATTCAGGCTTTTTGAAGGCAGGAACCCCATCAGAGATCGCCTCAATACCGGTCAAGGCCGTACATCCAGCGGCAAACGCTTTCAGCAGCAACACGATACCGAGCATCTCGTCGGGTGGTGGTAGTTCTGCCAGGCTTTGCGCACTATGCACGGGAGTAACCGTGCCGGTGATGAAGTGATAGCCACCCATCAGGAGCATCGTGAAAATCATTACGACGAAGGCATAGGTGGGAACCGCAAAGATCACGCCTGATTCACGCAGACCGCGCAGGTTTGCCAGGGTCAAAAGAGTGACAAATAAAATCGCGAGTAATACCCGGTAGGGAGCCATATTCGGCAATGCCGAAACGATCGCCGACACACCAGCCGAAAGCGACACTGCTACGGTGAGGACGTAATCAATCAGCAGCGCAGCACCGGCAGTCAGGCTCGGTATGACACCAAGATTATCTTTGGCGACGATGTAGGAGCCACCACCGAGAGGATACGCTTTGATTGTTTGGCGATAGGAGAAGGCGACGATGAACAGGAGGATCGAGATCGCACCAGCCACCGGAAGAGAAACGGTGAGGGCGACGATTCCTGCCGCAACAAGAACATGAAGAATTTCCTCGGTCGCATAAGCGACGGAAGAAAGTGCATCCGAAGAGAAGACTGCAAGCGCGACTTTCTTGGAAAGTCGCTCGTGCTGAGCACGCGCAGTTTCAATCGGACTACCGATGACGACGCGTTTAAAGTCGGATAGCATATACCGGAAGCTCCTCCGGCGGTAGCCATGTATGAACGTTCGCAGACAGCAGCATGCTGACCTATTCCTACAATGTGCAGGAACAGGCCAGCATTACTGTGTAAACGTCCGTACCATGCCAGCTAGTCGGTGGGTAATCATGGCGACGAACGAATGGACAAAATCGCCTTTAGCGCTTCGTAAACTGCTTACGCTTACGCGCACGCCGGAAACCAGGAGTCTTACGCTCCTTGGCTCGCGGGTCGCGGGTCATAAAGCCAGCCTGACGAAGTGCAGGACGCAGCGTTTCATCTGCATCGACCAGGGCGCGGGCAATACCGTGACGGACGGCCTGTGCCTGCCCCGAGTCGCCGCCGCCACGCACTTTAACAAGCACATTGAAGGCGTCAGCCATGCCGGTCAATTCCAGCGGGCTGCGGATGATCGAATTGAGAAGGCCGCGACTACCGAAGAATTCGGTGATCGAGCGACCGTTGACGACAATATCGCCGGAACCAGGAAACAACCGCACCCGTGCGACAGCAGTCTTACGACGGCCAGTTCCCTGATAGTAGCGCTTTTCTTCTGCCATTGTTGCTCCTCGTATGGAGTGTCAACGTGTGCAACGCAGGATAGGCAAGGGAATGTTATATCCCTCGGCGATCCTAGCCCTTGCGTGCGTTGATATTCACTACTTTCGGTTGTTGTGCAGCGTGTGGGTGGGTCGCACTGCGATAGATGTGCAACTTCTTCAACAGGCGGCGGCCCAGGCGGTTCTTCGGCAACATGCCCTTGACCGCGAAACGAATCACGCGATCGGGGTGTGTCGCCAGCATAATGCGATAGGGCGTTTCCTTCAGTCCACCAGGATAACCGGTGTGGCGGTAATACACCTTCTGTTGGTCTTTGCGTCCAGTCAATTGCACGCCGCCAGCGTTGACGACGATGACGAAGTCGCCACCATCAACGTTCGGTGCAAAGGTCGGTTTATGTTTGCCGCGTAGCAGATGTGCGATCTGCGTTGCAAGGCGTCCAAGCACCTGCTCGTTGGCATCGACCAGCACCCAATCGCGCTGAAGATCGCCCTCACGAGGGTGCCAGGTATGAAATGTTCGTGCGTCAGTTGTCATCGCTATTCCTCGATTTGCCCGTCATCCAGCCAGCTATCGGTTTCCCGATATGTCCGACTGTAATGATGCCGGACCACCAAACGACGGTGCGCTCTATTATTTATACCGTACTGATTCAAGGTACAGACCATGAGGCCCTGCCCCAGGCCCGCCGGCTGCTCGATCACGACGCTGTAGAATCGTGCCAACATCCGCTGGTTTGAGCTTCCCCAGTCCCACCTGTACAAGTGTCCCAGTTATCGCTCGCACCATATGTCTCAGAAATCCGTTAGCCGATATCTCGATCACGACCAGCCTTCGCTCATCGCGGATCGTGTCATAGCATCGTGCCTCGAAACACTGCCGGACCGTCGAGCCCTGGCTCACCGTTCCGAACGACGCAAAGTCGTGTTCGCCCACGAGCAGCCGAATTGCCGCATCCATGCCTTCGACATCCAGCGGTTGCGGCACATGCAGCATGCGTGTGCGAAGCAACGGCGCGGGCCAACGCTCATTCAAGATCAGGTAGCGATAATCCCGTCGCCACGCACTAAATCGCGCATGAAAGTCGAGCGGAACCTCGCGTATCTCGCGTACGCCCAGGTCACGAGGACCCAGCGCGTTGAGCGCCCGCTGAATTGCCTCCAGGTCGTATGGCGTTTCCGTTCTTGCATTGGCAACTTGTCCGCGTGCATGAACCCCCGCATCCGTACGACCCGCGAACGACCAACGAATCGTGTCTCCAGTCAGTTTCGTCCAGGCGGCTTCAAGTTCGCCTTGAACTGTCCGGGTGCCAAGCTGGAACTGTGAGCCCGAAAATGCGGTTCCATCATATTCCAGCGTCAGCGCGATATTACGTGTGTCAGTCACCAACGTTCGTGCAGACCGCACCTATACCAGTTCGATGACAACCATTTCGGCTGCATCGCCCTTGCGCGGTCCCAGTTTGGTGAGGCGCGTGTAGCCGCCCGGTCGTTCCGCGTAATCCGGTGCAACTTCGAGCAAACGGTGTGCCGCACGCTTTGAGCCGCCGAGACGCATCAACGCAATACGAAACACGTCGGCGCGCTGTCGTCGCTTACCGGCACGTTCGGTCTCACCCGCACCCTCGATCTGCATTTGCGAGGGAGCGTGGCGAGCCATCGAAATCAGCTTCTCGATCTCCGGTCGCAACGCCTGGGCCTTGGCCTGGGTTGTTGTGATCTTACGGTGATCGATGATCGCAGTCATCAATTGTGTCATCAAGCGCGTCCGGTCTTTATAGTGCCGGTTGAGCTTTTTACCACCAACGCGATGCCGCATCGGATGGCCTCCTTATTTCAGTATCGCGTGCATCGAAACATGATGCACTGGATACGTAGTGCTTATTCCGTTACAGCCGCAGGTTCGGCGGCACCATTCGTGACCGCTACTTCGTCGCTTGGTTCGCTAACCGAAAGAAACTTGTGCTCGATGAGCTTCTCACGAATCTCGTCGATCGACTTCTGACCCAGGTTACGTACCGCCAGCAGGTCCTTTTGATCCATCTGCAACAACTGCCCGATCTTGGTAATATCGGCGCGGCGCAGACAGTTGGATGTGCGGGTGGTCAGATCGAGTTCTTCGATTGGCGTTTCATAGATATCCGGCGAGATGTGATCCGCTGCCGGGGTGCCTGGTCCAGTTGGTGCCAGTTCATTCGATTCGATCGGTCGGCTGAAGCTTGCGATCGTCTGCGAATACTGACCTAATACCTGCGCCGCATGGCTCAGTGCATCACCGGGCTTGATCGTGCCATCCGTCCAGATTTCCAGGATCAAACGGTCGTAGTCGGTCATACCACCAATACGTGTATGCTCGACGACATAATTGACCCGTGGAATCGGGGTAAAGATCGCATCGACCGGAATTTCTCCGATCGGCACCGGGTCGCGGTTTTCTACCGGCAGAGTAGCCACGATGGCGTTCGACGGTTAGCTCGATATCGAGTTGGGCGTCTTCGCCATCAAGCGACGCGATGTAGTGCTGCGGGTTGACGATCTCCACATTGCTGGGAGCGTCGATATCGCTGGCACGGGCGATGCCCGGCCCTGTCTTGGACAGGTGCAACTTCACTGGCCGTTCTGCATACGAGCGTAGGCGAATACCCTTGACGTTCAACACGATCTCGGTCACATCTTCGCGCACGCCCGCCACGGTAGCGAACTCGTGGTACACGCCATCAATTTTTATGCGTGTTACCGCTGCGCCTGGAATTGATGACAACAGCACACGACGTAGGGCGTTGCCCATCGTGTAACCGTAGCCAGGCTCCAGCGGCTCTATACGAAAGCGCGCATAGCTGTCAGCAGCGCGCTCGACATCAATTTTAGGCAGAGCGAGGTCGAGCATTCAATCCTCCTTAGGGAATGGCATACTGCACACACAGCATCGTTCGACAACCGAACGGCTGCCAATCCCAACCGCAATTAACGGCTGTACAATTCCACAACCAACTGCTCGTTAACCGCGAGATCCATTTCGCTCCGCTCAGGAATACGCATCATACGTGCAGTCATCGCACCAGCATCCAGCGACAGCCATTCGGGGACGCGGCGCTTGCGCAATGTACCCTGGGTATCAAGGTCCGTGAAATACGTTCGCGTTCGGCTTTGCGACCGTACGCTGATTTCATCGCCCGTCTTGACAATGAACGAAGGAATGTTTGTCTTGCGTCCGTTGACCACGAAATGTCCGTGGCGCACGAGTTGGCGTGCCTGGCGGCGCGAATCGGCGAAGCCGAGACGAAACACCACATTGTCCAACCGGCGCTCCAGCACCTGCAACAGGTTGGTACCGGTCATACCACGCATGCGCTGTGCAACGGTGAAGTGGCGTTTGAACTGCCGTTCAAGCACAAAGAAAATGCGACGAATCTTTTGCTTTTCGCGCAACTGACCGCCGTAGTCTGACTGCTGGCGGCGGCGATAGTTCTGACCGTTCTGTCCTGGCGGGAAGTTACGCTTCTCGACCGAACACTTCGGCGTCATGCAACGCTCGCCTTTCAGCATAAGTTTTACGCCTTCCCGTCGGCAAAGCTTGCAAACAGGACCTCTATATCGTGCCATGTATTTGGTTCCTTATAACAATCTTGTGCAGCGTACTAAACGCGGCGGCGCTTTTCGGGGCGGCAACCGTTGTGCGGAATCGGCGTCACGTCGGTGATCGAAACCACCGTCAAGCCACCCGACTGCAATGAACGAACTGCCGACTCGCGTCCTGAGCCTGGACCTTTCACAAACACGTCGATCTGGCGCATACCGTTGTCGAGCGCCTTGCGTGCGGCGGTTTCCGCTGTCACCTGGGCTGCATACGGGGTGCTCTTGCGCGAACCACGGAATCCGTGGGATCCCGCGCTCGACCAGCAAACGACGTTACCCATCGGATCAGTGATCGTCACGATGGTGTTATTGAACGTGGCAAGGATATACGCATTACCGCGTGGCACATTTTTTCGTTCTCGACGTCGACCGCGCTGGGGCCGACGAGCTGCTGTGCCTTGTTGTTTCGCCATGATCGCTCCAGAAATGTGCGTGCCGGTGTTGCACGCAGTTGAATATCGTTATGCTCCGCCTGAGCAGAATATTCGCAGTTCACACCCCACAAATCTCGTAGCCGCTTCCCGAAGCGCTCCACTTGTCGTGCGTGAACTGAGAACCCTACTTCTTCGATGCCTTCTTCTTGATACCGATGCTTGGTCCCTTGCGTCCGCGTCGGGTACGCGCATTCGTTCGCGTTCGTTGACCATGCACTGGCAATCCTCTACGGTGGCGCAGCCCGCGGTAGCAACCAATATCCATCAGTCGCTTAATGTTCAACTGCACTTCACGCCGTAGGTCGCCTTCCGTCTTGTAATCGGCGTCGATCAACGCACGGATACGGTTGACCTGCTCTTCGGTCAGATCACGTACTCGTGTGCCGCCGACGATGTTTACGCGCTCCAGAATCTTTAGGCTGCTTGTCAGGCCGATACCATAGATATAGGTCAGCGCGATCTCGATCGTCTTGTTCCGGGGGATGTCCACCCCACTGATACGTGCCATTGGTCCTCCGTTCGAATCAAAACCCGTGTCAAGAAACCAGATGAATTACTCACTAGATTCCCGACGCTGTACCAGGCGCTTAGCCCTGGCGCTGCTTGTGCTTGGGGTTCTTGCTGCAGATAACGCGAACAATACCCTTGCGTTTGATCACCTTGCAATCATCACAGCGGCGCTTCACTGATGCGCGTACTTGCATGACTTGCCTCCACATAACCGCGACGTTGCTCATCTGAGCAACCCCTGGTCGCAATCGACACTCCGCAAACACACAATGACCCACCCTCCCTCTGTTTCCAGTCAGGGATGACGAGCCTGCGAATGGCAGTGTCTATCTATCTGTATCGATACGTAATGCGTCCGCGGGAAAGGTCATACGGTGACAGTTCAACCATCACGCGATCGCCCTTCGTAATGCGGATATAGTGCATTCGCATCTTGCCGGAAATGTGTGCCAGTACCTCGATACCATTGTCCAACGCGACCTTGAACATCGCGTTAGGCAGCGGCTCGACAATCGTTCCTTCGATCTCTAGTACGTCTTTCTTTTTCGTCGGATTCGGCATACTACTCTTAATAATAGAATGTGCGTCCGCACTGCATGGTCATACCGACCAAGCCATACTTGTACGCACAAAATCGCAACGGTAAGTGTACCACCAATGAGGTCGACTGTCCAACACCTGGAGGGCGTTCATCAGCCTCGAATCAGCTCGCGAGCTAGGCGCTCGGTCACATATTCGATGTAATCATCACCATTAATCTCATGCACGATATCAAGTGTCACGGTAATGCTCGATCATCGGCATCGTTTGTCGGAAATACACATCCAGGCGATGAGTCGCAGTGGACCAATTATCGTCAGAACGTTCATATAACTCATCGCCGCACCTGTCGCACACACTTTCCTCGCGTGGTGGTGAGTAGTAGATGTTATAGCTCGCCTGACAGCCCCGGCAGATCATCCGTCCTGCGATACGCCGTAGGAGGATGACACGTGGGGCGGTAAGATAAATCACCGCGTCGATCGTCTGTCCGTGTACCTCCAGCGTTTGCTGGAGTGCCGCGGCCTGTTCTTTGGTGCGCGGAAATCCATCGAAGATGACACCGTTTACGCAGTCTGGCTCGCTAATGCGTTCGATGATCATCTTGATCACCAGATCATCCGGCACCAGTTCCCCGCGATGAACATAGGTTTGCGCGATCTTCCCAAGTTCAGTTTCTTCGCGCATCGCTCGGCGGAGCAGATCACCACTCGCGACATGGCGCATCGAAAGCCGTGCTTCGAGTGCCTTCGCTTGTGTACCTTTGCCAGCCCCTGGCGGCCCGACCAGAATTACATTCATCGTCGATCCTGCGAGTGGGTAGCGCAAGGAACGGGCTTTCCGCCCATTCCTTGCCTAGTTGCTGATATAGCCTTCGTAATTGCGCATGAGTAACTGTGATTCAAGCTGGCGCATGGCATCGACGGCCACACCCACCACAATCAGCAAGGCCGTCGAGCTAAGGGCGATGTTTGCCACCCCCGTCAGTCCAGCCGTGAGATATGGCAGAACAGCAATCATACCCAGGAACAACGCCCCCGCAAGGGTAATGCGGTTCAACACGCGCCCAAGATATGCTTCGGTCGCTTTGCCAGGGCGGATGCCTGGAATGAAGCCACCGTTGTTACGCAATGAATCGGGCAGGTTCTGCTGGGCGAATAGCACCACCGTATAGAAGTAGGTAAACCCGACGACCATCAAAAAGAGCATGATCGAGTACACGATATTCGCATTCGACTGCTGCGGACTGAAGGTCCGGTAGATACCACACGCTAGCTGGTTGCCAAACCCACCACCAGTTTGATCGGCAAGGTTACAGAAGTAGGACGCAACGGTTCCGGGAAAGATCAAAATGCTTTGCGCAAAGATCAGCGGAATCATCCCCGCCATATTCACCTTGAGGGGAATATGTGTGCTTTGCCCGCCATATACCTTGTTCCCCTTCATACGGCGCATATATTGCACCGGTATGCGGCGAACGCCTTCCTGAACCACCACGATCGCGAACAATGTCAGCAACATGATCGCAAGGAAGAACACCACACCGATCACACTTGCCGACGCTGTTCCAGCCTGGAAGAACTGTGCTACGGTCGCGTACAAACGCGCCACGATGCCGCCGAAGATGATCATCGAAATACCGTTGCCGATACCCTTCTCGTCGATGAGCTCACCCATCCAGATCAGGATCATCGTACCAGCGGTCATCGAAAGAATGATCATAAACGTCGGCAGGAAGTATGTGCTCGAGAAGATGTTGAAGTCAAAACCCGCCTCGAACAAGCCCGCTGTCCCTGTGCCACTCGTCGCACGTGCCAGCGTCAGGGTTTGACCATACGCTTGCAGCAATGCTAACGGCACCGTCAGGTAGTACTGAAAGCGGTTGATCTTGTTGCGCCCTGATTCGCCTTCTTTGGCCCATTCCTCCAAGCGAGGAATCAACGGCTGAAGCAACTGCACGATAATCGATGCTGTAATGTACGGATACACACCCATCGCTGCGATCGAGAAGTTTTGCAGCGCGCCACCCGAGAAGAGGTTAAGGATGCCAAGCAACTGATTGCTTTGGAGCAATCCCGCGATCCCCTGGGAATTCGTGTACGGAACCGGAATGTGAGCGATGACGCGATAGATCAGCAGAATGCCGATGGTAAAGAGAATCTTGCGGCGGATTTCTGCGATCCGTAGTGCCGTGCTAACAGCTTGTAGCATCGACGTCTCCCTTGAAAAACGACGACCGACCACCGGCTGTCACCCCCACGCGATATCCGATCACCTGGGGTGGACAACACCTGTAGCGGGCTTCCTGATAAAAAAACAGCGGAAACGAGCAACAATCACTATACCGTGTAAACACACGCTGCTTGCTGCTCGATTTCCGCTGCCTTCTGGATTACCGGTTACGCGGGCGACGAACGACGTTCCACGGCAGCGTCGTGACCGTACCGCCTGCGGCCTCGATCTTCGACTGGGCGCTCGCCGAGAACTTATGAGCCGTAATATGGATCGGGCGATTGATGTCTCCTTCACCCAGGATCTTCACCGGCTTCTTTGTATTCTTGATAAGTCCCGCTTCGAGTAGTGCTTCCGGTGTAATTTCATCGATCAGCGCTTCTGCGAAGTCGCCGATGTTGAATACTTCGTATGTCACCGAATAGCGGTTGAAGAAACCGACACCACGCTTGTACGGTAAACGTCGCGTGATCTGGTTCTGACCACCTTCAAAAGCACGATGAGGACCGGGTCCTGATCGCGCCTTCTGGCCATTCATGCCCTTGCCAGACGTTTTGCCTTTGCCGGAGCCATAGCCTCGTCCGACGCGGAAGCGCTCTTTATGCGCACCTGGGGCTGGCCTAAGATCATCGAGATTCATGCTTATTCTCCGTTCGCGCCGTCAGCAACTTCCTCGACCGCAACAAGGTGCCGTACCTTGAAGACCATCCCACGCACGGCAGAATTGTCAGGAAGGAGCACGCTCTGATGCAGCTTTCGCAAACCAAGCGACGTAACAGTTTGCTTCTGATCGTGCGAATAACCGATCGTGCTTTTCTTGTAGGTTACCTTAAGCTGCGCCATCAGCCGTTCCTTCCGCCGCCGCCACAGGTTCAGCCGGGGCCGTCGTGGTGGAGTTGGCTTTGCGTCGCGACATGCGGCGGCGCAGTTCGATCGGTGTCAGATCGCGGCGTCGTGCCTCGTGCTCGACGGAACGCAACAGACCCAGTGCTTCAAACGTCGCTTTAACGACATTGACTTTGTTATTCGAACCGATCGCTTTGGTCAGTACGTCCTTTACGCCCGCTGCTTCCAGCACGGCTCGGACACCACCACCGGCGATCACGCCGGTTCCCTGCGACGCAGGGAGCAACATCACGGTCGCGGTCTTGAAGCTATGACGAATCTCATGTGGAATCGTATGTTCATTCAACGACACGGTGATCATGTTTTTCTTTGCCGCTTCCACGCCCTTGCGAATTGCTTCAGGCACTTCCGAGGCTTTGCCCATGCCGATACCGACATGGCCTTTGCCGTCACCCACGACGACTAGCGTGCTGAGATTAAAATCGTCGACCGCCCTTAACCACCTTTGAAACGCGGTTAAATCTGGACGACGCGCTCTTCTAGCTCGTAATCATCTGGATTGAGGCGAGACTTCAAAATTGCGTTAGCCACTCAAACCTCTCAGTTCAACGTCGCTTCTCCACCAACCACAAACGCGGCGGCGAAAGAAGCGACTGCTCGTCAGAATTTCAGCCCTGCTTCGCGGGCAGCGTCCGCAAGTGCCTGGATGCGACCATGATATCGGTAGCCGCCACGATCAAAAACCACCTGCTGGATGCCAGCCGCCAGAGCACGCTCTGCGATCAACTGTCCAACGAGTTTGGCCTCGTCTTGCTTGGTGTTTTCAGCCATCTTGCTGCGCAGGCTTGCATCAACGGTCGATGCAGCAGCCAACGTGTGTCCCATGGTATCGTCGATGACCTGGGCATAGATATGGGCATTCGACCGGAACACATTCAATCGCGGACGGGCATTCGTTCCCGTGACGCGCGAACGAATTCGGCGATGCCGTCGTGCTCGGCCTGAGCGCGCATTTGTTTTAGGCATACATATACTCGCAATCAATGCTACCCACCGCGCTTACAGTGAAGCCGCAAGGCTTCGACCGTGCAACGGCGGGCAGATTCTTAGTTATTACTTCTTGCCAGCCTTGCCAGCTTTGCGCCGAATGCGCTCCTCGGCATACTTGATACCTTTGCCCTTATAGGGCTCCGGTGGGCGCAGCCCGCGAATCTGGGCAGCGATCTCACCCACGGCTTGCTTGTCAGCGCCGCTGATGATCACGGTGTTGCGCTCGCCTGTGCTGAGATCGATACCGTCCGGCGGTGTAATCACGACCGGATGCGAGAATCCCAGCGAAAGCGTCAAGTTCTGACCGGTTTTCTGAGCGCGATAGCCAACGCCGTTGATTTCCAACACACGTCGGAAGCCAGTGCTGACGCCTGTAACCATGTTCGCGAGCAGTGAGCGCGTTAAACCGTGCAGCGCCTTATGTTCTTTTTGTTCGCTCGGTCGGCTAACCGTGAGCGTACCATTTTCCTGTTCGATCATCATTGCCGCTGGCAGGTGCTGGGTCAGGGTCGCATTTGGACCCTTGACTGTCACAACATTGCCAGCACCGACAGTGACGGTCACACCTTGCGGCACAGGAATCGGTTTTCGTCCAATTCGTGACATCGTATACTCCCACAAATCTACGCTCGAAAGCAACGCCTTCTTACGTAGTCTAGTGCGTTACCAAACGTAGCACAGTACTTCGCCGCCAAGGTTCTGTTGGAATGCCTCGTATCCGCTCATCACACCCTGAGGTGTAGAAAGGATCGAAAGCCCCATACCGCCGCGCACACGCGGAATATCCCTGTGCTTGGTGTAGATGCGAAGGCCAGGTCGGCTCACTCGCTTCAACCCCGTGATGACCGGCTGACGCTCGGGGGTGTACTTAAGGTCAAGAACAATGTTGTCGTATGGCTTGCCGGTTGGCTGTACGCTGAAGTCGCGGATAAAACCTTCCTGTTTCAGGATGTCGGCAATCGCGAGTTTCAGCTTCGACTTCGGAATAATAACTGACGTATGTCGTTGCATACAGGCATTCCGAATTCGTGTCAACATATCGGCAATCGGATCATTCATGCTCATGGATCACGTCCTCAATGGAGCTTGTTCCAGCCATCACACTTCTGCATCATAGTGATGCCGAAAGCATGGGATGGAATCCAGCTTGTTCTACCAGCTCGATTTTGTAACGCCAGGAAGCAACCCGCGGAGAGCACGTTCCCGGAAACAAATCCGGCACATGCCGAACCGGCGCATAAACGCCCGGCTCCGACCACAGAGTTTGCACCGGTTGTGCTGCTGAGTAGAAAACTTCGGCGGTCGCTGAGACTTGACGATCAATGATTTACGGGCCAATGTAGAGTTCCTCCTGTCGCGGGTCGCTCAACCGTAATGGTTGCTAACCCCCGGCACTTTTAGTCACGGAACGGCATACCGAACTGCTTCAAAAGGGCATAGCCTTCTTCGTCAGTGCGGGCGCTCGTTACGATAGAAATTTCCAGGCCGCGCAGCTTGTCCACTTGATCGTAATCGATTTCAGGAAACACAATCTGCTCACGCAACCCAAAGCTATAATTTCCATGACCATCGAACGACCGTCGGCTCACGCCGCGGAAGTCGCGAATACGTGGCAGCGCGATGTTGATGAATCGGTCAAGAAACTCATACATACGTTGTCCACGCAGCGTGACCATCGCGCCGATTGCCTGTCCTTGCCGAAGCTTGAAGTTAGCAACCGACTTTTTCGCGCGAGTCACAACTGGCTTCTGACCGGCAATCGCGGTCAAGTCACCGACGGCGGCATCGATAACGCGGGCGTTTTGAAGCGCTTCACCCAAGCCGATGTTCAGAATAATTTTATTGACGCGCGGTACTTGCATGACGTTGTGAAGGTTGAGTTCCTTCGTCAACGCCGGAACGAGTTCCTTTTCGTACCGCTCTTGTAACCTACTTGCCATGTCTTCCCTAATGTTCAACGACCACTCGTTTATTGCGAGTACCCGTTACTTATTAGCTGGCACAATTGCCGCGTCGCACGCTTTGCAATAGCGCACTTTGCGACGACTCTGCTTGCCTTCACCTTCTTCGATGCGGTCTCCCGTGCGGGATGCCTTATTGCAGGAAGGGCAAATCAGCATAACGTTGGACACATGCAGCGGGGCTTCGACCTCGACGATGCCACCCCGTTGGCGTGGTCCACGCGCTTTCATGTGCTTTTTAACGATGTTGATGTTTTCGACGACGACCCGGTCCTGCGCTGGAATTGACCGTGTGATTTTACCACGCTGGCCTTTATTCTTCCCGCTAATAACCAGGACTTCATCTCCTGTTCGAACGTGCATTATGTTTCTCTCAGTCACCAGGCGATCATAGCCCTAGCCACGATCGAGCCGGTGTTCTGCTCCAGTCTAAAGAACTTCGGGAGCCAGCGACACGATCTTCATGAACTGGCGATCGCGTAATTCGCGTGCGACCGGTCCGAAGATACGAGTACCGCGTGGATTGCCATCGGGACGAATCAGAACCGCAGCGTTATCGTCGAAACGAATATGCGAACCATCGGCTCGGCTATATTCTTTGGCTGTTCGGACGATCACGGCACGAACCACTTCACCCTTTTTCGCATTGCCGCCAGGATTTGCATCCTTTACTGCTGCGATGATCACATCCCCGACGGAACCCCAACGTACGTGGGAACCGCCGAGTACACGAATGCACATGATCTCTTTAGCGCCGGTGTTATCGGCGACTTTGAGACGCGATTCTGGCTGAATCATTCCTCTGCCTCACCTTGTTGCAATTCAGCGGGAACGAACGTCTCGCCCATAGGCGTTTGTCGTGCTCCCACAACTTCGATGATGCGCCAGCGCTTCAGCTTGCTCATCGGACGAGTTTCCTCGATCCGAACCACATCGCCGATCTTACATTCGTTCGCTTCGTCATGAGCGTAAAACTTATTCGTCTGGCGAACGGTCTTACGATAAATCGGGTGGGGTTTGCGATAGTCGACAGCCACAACGACTGTCTTTTCCATTTTGTTGGAAACGACGCGACCCACTTTTTGTTTACGACGTGCTTCGTCCATGTTTACCTCCCGACCTCGCGAGCCAACTGGCGCTCGCGCAACATGGTCTTAACCTGCGCGATTTCCTTACGCAGGTGCCCGATGCGTGCCGAGTTGGTCAGACGACCGGTTTGTTGCTGGAAACGCAGGTTGAACAGTTCTTGATCGATCTCGATCAGGCGCTGCTGCAAACGAACGTTATCCAATTCACGAAGCTCACTCAGCTTCATTATGTACCACCTCGCCCGCCGTATCTTTGTAGACAAGCTTGCATTTCAGCGGCAGCTTTTGAGCCGCTCGTTGCAACGCTTCTTCGGCGATGTCTTGCGCGACGCCGCCTAGCTCGAACATGATTCGACCAGGCTTGACCACCGCGACGTAGTATTCAACGGAGCCTTTGCCCGAACCCATGCGCGTTTCGGCAGGCTTCGTCGTCACAGGCTTATCAGGAAAAATTCGAATCCACACCTTACCACCGCGCTTGATGTGGTGAGTGATCGCGCGTCGCGCGGCCTCGATCTGGCGGCTATTGACCCAACCGGAGTCGAGTGCCATCAGACCGAACTCACCGAAAGCTACCGTGGTGCCTCGCCCTGAAATGCGGGTATGTTTTCCCACACCTCGGTGCATTTTGCGGTGCTTCATCCGCTTAGGCATCAACATACGTTATGTTCTCCTCATCGACCCGCTTCAGGTTCGAGTCGCTTATTGTCCAGCGCCACCCCTGCCTGTTGCAGGACGAGTGCCTCCGCGTGGTTGGCGTGCGCCCTCGCCGGTCGGGCGTGGCTGATGTTCGCCCTGGGCCATGGCCTGCCGGCGCTGTTGCACACCTTCGCGGCCTTCGATCGCCGATGCCTTCTCTGGGAAGATTTCGCCACGGTAGATCCACACCTTGACGCCAATACGTCCATAGGTGGTATGTGCGTGGTATACAGCGTAATCGATGTCGGCGCGCAATGTATGTCGCGGGATTCGACCCTGCATTTCATTAATCGTGCGGGCCATTTCCGCGCCACCCAGGCGTCCTGAACACTTAATCATGATGCCTTGAGCACCAAGTCGCATCGCACGCTGAGCGGCTTGCTTCATGGCACGCTTGAAGGATACACGCTTGGTGATCTGTTCGCCAATGCTTTCAGCAACAAGCTGTGCGTCAAGTTCGGGCTGGTGAATCTCGTTAATGTTTAACTTGATCTTCTTGCCTGACAGACGCTCAAGCGCACCCTTCAGCACATCGACGTTCGCGCCCTTTTTGCCGATTACGACACCAGGCTTGGCAGTGAAGATCGTAACCTCGACCTTGTTCGCCGAGCGCTCGATTTCGATGCGCGATACCGATGCTCCTGCCAGTTCCTTGAAGATCATCGCGCGGATCGCGATGTCCTCATGCAACTGCTCGGTGTAGTTCTTCTCGGCGAACCACTTGGACTGCCAGTCCTTGATATAGCCGAGGCGGAAACCAATTGGATGTACTTTTCGACCCATAGTTACCTCAGTTTTGAGTTCTGAGTTTTGAGCTGAACACTCATCACTCAAAACTCACCACTCAAAACTAATATTCTTCTCCGTCGTCCACAATCACAGTGATGTGGCTCGTGCGATGACGAAGTACGTTTGCTCGACCGCGTGCGCGGGGGGTCATGCGTTTCATCGCAGGTCCCTCGTCGACGAAGATCGTCTTGACGATCAGGTCGTCCGGCGTCATCTGCAGATTGTTCTCCGCGTTTGCCGCTGCAGACTTGATCGTGCGGGCAACTTCCACCGCTGCCTTCTGGGGCATGTTGCGAAGAATTGCCAGTGCAGCGTCAACTTCCTTGCCGCGCACTACATCGGCGATCAATCGAGCCTTCTGGGGCGAAAGACGGACGCCACGTAAAATTGCTTTTGCTTGCATTTCCGTCTTCCCCTACTTCATCTTGCCGCGCTTGTCGGCTTTTTTGCCGCCATGCCCACGGAATAGACGTGATGGTGCGAATTCGCCCAGTTTGTGTCCGACCATATTTTCGGAAACAAAGACCGGAACGTGCCGGCGACCATCATGTACAGCGATGGTGTGTCCGACCATTTGTGGGAAGATCGTCGATGCTCGCGACCACGTTTTGAGAACGCGCTTGTCGCTGGCCCGATTCATTGTCTCAACGCGGTTTAGAAGCCGCAGATCCACAAAAGGTCCTTTTTTCGATGAACGTGACATATCTCAAACCTCAATCACTTGGTTCGGCGACGCACAATAAACTGATTCGTTCGCTTATTGTTGCGCGTCTTGACGCCGAATGCTGGCTTGCGCCACTTGGTCTTGGGCGGCATACCGCGAGGCGCGTGACCTTCACCACCACCGTGCGGGTGGTCGATCGGGTTCATCGCCGAACCACGGACATGGGGCCGAATACCCAGCCATCGCGAACGTCCGGCCTTGCCAATGGTGATGTTCTGATGATCGACATTGCCGACCTGTCCGATCGTCGCCATACACTCGATATGGATACGTCGCATCTCGCCCGATGGCAAACGCACGGTCGCGTAGTCGCCTTCCTTTGCCATCAACTGAGCCGACGTGCCAGCGGAGCGGACAATCTGACCGCCGCGACCACGCTTCAGTTCGATGTTATGGATCTGCGAACCCAACGGAATCGTTGCGCAATGTCATCGCGTTGCCGACACGCACTTCCGCCTGGGGTCCCGACATCACACGGTCACCTGTAGTTAAGTCCCACGGGTGCCAGGATGTAGCGCTTCTCGCCGTCCTCATAGCGCAACAACGCGATGCGTGCCGAGCGGTTGGGATCGTATTCGATACCAACGACCTGTGCGCCGACGTTGAACTTGTTGCGCTTGAAGTCGATCACGCGGTAGTGGTGATAGTGACCACCACCACGATGTCGCGACGTGATGCGACCCTGATTGTTGCGTCCTGCCGTGCGACGCAGGGGTTCGAGCAATGACTTCTCTGGCTCGAACTTCGTGATTTCGTCGAAGGCCGAAACGCTCATGCCGCGACGACCTGGCGACGTTGGCTTATACCGCTTGATTGCCATTACGCCCCCTCAAACAGTTCAATGCGCTTGGAATCCGCCGTCAGCGTCACAATCGCCTTCTTGCGCGTCTTTGTGAAGCCTTCGGTGATGCCATGCCGCGTACGGCGGCGCTTCAGCTTACCTTTGACGTTCATCGTGTTGACCGCTTTGACCTGCACGCCGAAGATTTCTTCGACAGCCCTGCGGATCTCGATCTTGTTGGATTCGACCGCGACTTCGAACACATATTGGTTCTTGTCGATCAACGAGGTCGCTTTTTCAGTGACCCAGGGTCGAAGGATGATTTGATACGCATTCATTCTGCGCTCTCCGTTTCCGTCGTCGCTCCGGTTTCACCTAACCAACTCTCGATGGTTTCGAGGGCGGCCTGTGGCAGAACGATGACATCATGCTTCAGCAGGTCGATGACGTTCAGGTAGTTTGCCAGCAACGTCTTGACCTGCGGGAGATTGTTGGCAGAGCGCGTGATAGCATCGTTCTTGGTTCCAAGCACGATCAACGCTTTCGCTTCGCCAATCTGAAGGTTATTGAGCACTTCGATCATCGCCTTCGTGCGTGGCGTTTCCATCGAAAGAGCGTCAATGAATCGAATCGAGCCATCGGCGAGTTTGGCGGAAAGCGCCGAACGAACCGCGAGGCGTCGCATTTTCTTTGGCATCGACTGGGTGTACTTGCGTGGCTTCGGGCCAAACGCGACACCACCACCGGAGTGATGCGGTGCGCGAATCGAGCCCTGGCGTGCACGACCAGTTCCCTTTTGACGATACAGCTTACGAGTGGAGCCACGCACCTGACCACGGGACTTGGTGCTGGCGGTACCCTGGCGAGCATTGGCGCGCTGTAGCACCATCATCTGGTGCATCACCGGAATGTTCGGCTTGATCCCGAAGATATACTCATCGAGGTCGACGGTGCCGATTTCCGCGCCCGCCTGGTTATACAGTGTTGCTTGCATCTTTCTTATCCTTTATGCCGTCGTAGCCAACGAGAGACAGGTCGCTCATGTGCCGACGACAACATCCTAGTTCGGCTTCACTGTCCGGCGGACAAACAGCAGACCATTCTTCGCCCCTGGCACCGATCCGCGGATCAGCAGCAGGTGGCGTTCCTGATCGACGCGCACAACCCGCAGACGCTGCACGGTATTGCGTTCGTTACCCATGCGTCCAGCCATGCGCATACCTTTGAACACACGACCGGGACTTGTGCCAGCGCCGAGCGAGCCCGGGGCACGGTGGCGATCGCTTTGACCGTGGGTTTTAGGACCACCGGCAAAGTTGTGACGACGAACCACACCCTGGAAGCCTTTACCCTTGGACACGCCCGTCACGTCCACCAGATCGTCGGTCTTGAAAAGATCAACGTCGATAAGATCGCCCGGTGTATGGTCGGCGACGTTGTCAGCGGGCATTTCGCGCAGATACCGCACAAACGTATTGTTCTGCATCTGTCCTTGCACCGGCTTCGAAAGTTTGTGTTGCGCGATGTCGCCAAAGCCCAACTGCACCGCTTCGTATCCGTCCCGTTCTTTGGTCCGGATTTGCGTCACGATGTTCGGTCCCGCCTCAACGACGGTAACCGGAATGGCTTCCCCTCGCTCGCTGAAGACTGTTGTCATGCCGAGCTTACGCCCAAGCAAACCAAAAACTGCCATATTGCACCTCGATAGCGTGCGGACTTATTGAATGCCGCAGCGGCTATATTTCTTTTACGACGGCCCGATGATCGACGCTGGATCGGTATGCGTTACAAATGTCCACTACGCCGGTTACACCACCTGATCATCGTGCCAAAAGACCATTTACAGCTTGATCTCGATATCGACGCCGGCGGGAAGATTAAGCTTCATCAGCGCGTTGATCGTCTGCTGGCTCGGATCGAGCACATCGATCAGTCGCTTATGCGTCCGAATCTCAAATTGCTCCTGGGAATCCTTGTCGATGAACGGCGATCGCATCACACTGTACTTTTCGATCTTTGTCGGCAACGGCACTGGTCCAGCGACAAGTGCGCCTGTCCGTTCCGCTGCTTCCACGATCTGCTTGGCAGATTGATCAAGAATCTTGTGATCAAACGCCTTGAGGCGGATGCGGACTATCTGTTTTGCCATTGTTCCCTCGTAACAGTTTGTCGAACACTGGTACCCGGTCGATAACAGCCATACGGTGTTACCGACCGGGTACCACGATCGAGACTTACTTCGTGATCTTGGTGACGACGCCAGCGCCCACGGTACGTCCACCCTCACGGATGGCGAAACGCAGACCTTCTTCCACTGCCACCGGCGTGATCAGTTCCACGCCCATCTGCACGTTGTCTCCCGGCATCACCATCTCCATGCCTTCCGGCAGCGAGATGTTCCCCGTCACGTCCGTCGTCCGAACGTAGAACTGCGGGCGATAGCCCGGGAAGAACGGCTTGTGGCGTCCGCCTTCTTCTGCCTTCAACACGTACACTTCCGCCTGGAACTTCGTGTGCGGCTTGATCGAACCGGGCTTTGCCAGCACCTGACCGCGCTGGACATCTTCGCGCTCGATACCGCGGATCAAACAACCCACGTTATCGCCCGCTGTGCCTTCGTCCAGCATCTTCTTGAACATTTCCACGCCCGTCACCACGGTCGGTGTCGGTCGTTCGGTCATGCCCACGATTTCCACGGTCTCGCCGACTTTCACGCGACCGCGCTCGATGCGTCCCGTCACCACGGTGCCACGGCCTTTGATGCCGAACACGTCTTCGACGGGCATCAGGAACGGCTTGTCCACGTCGCGCTCCGGCGTCGGGATGTAGGCGTCCACCGCGTTCATCAGTTCCAGGATCGGCTGATAGGCCGGGTCACTGAGGTCGGTCGAGGTCGATTCCAGTGCTGCCAGCGCTGAGCCGCGCACGATCGGAATCTCGTCGCCCGGGAAGTTGTAGCGGGTGAGCAGTTCGCGGAGTTCGAGTTCGACCAGTTCGAGCAGTTCCTCGTCGTCGAGCATGTCGACTTTGTTGAGGAAGACGACCATGGCGGGCACTTCGACCTGACCGGCGAGCAGGATGTGCTCACGGGTCTGGGGCATGGGGCCGTCGGGAGCCGACACGACCAGGATCGCGCCGTCCATCTGGGCGGCACCGGTGATCATGTTCTTGATGTAGTCGGCGTGTCCGGGGCAGTCCACGTGGGCGTAGTGGCGCTGGTCGGTTTCGTACTCGACGTGGCGGATGGCGATCGTGATACCACGAGCGCGCTCTTCGGGTGCGTTGTCGATGTCGGCGTAGCCCAGGAACTGAGCCTTCCCGCGCAGCGAGAGGGTTTTGGTGATCGCCGCTGTCAGGGTTGTCTTGCCGTGGTCGACATGCCCGATGGTGCCGACGTTCACATGCGGTTTGTTGCGTTCGAACTTCTGGCGAGCCATAATTGGCGTTGCCTCCTTAGCTTATATAACGCAGATAACAAAAGACAATACGATTGGGAACAGGGTGTTGGACACCTGGCATTTGCCGGTCCTTAACTCCCCGTCCCCACAAAATACTCATCACGAGTACCAAATGGTGTATGGCGAAGATCGCTCCTTCGCCGCACAAGAGCAGATTATACCATATGATCCAGGGGCATCTCAAGGTGGATTTCGCACCAATATTGGCGCATCAGCCCGTTATCACGCACCTGCACCCCATGTTCCTAGCTTGCTCCTTACCGTCATGCGACCCACTACGGCGTACCAGCATTGATTCCAGAGCCATCCCAACGGGCGAAGATCGCTGTCGATAGCAGCCGACCTTCGCTTTGCTCGTTGATCACCATCTCGCCAGCTTCCAGCGCCCCGCCCATACCGCGCACCATCTCGGCGAGGCAATGTTGCAGGCTAAGGGCAGACGTGCGGATGGCGTAGGCCGTCAGAATAGCGAACAGCGGCGTGTCGCTCATGATCTCGCGGCAGCTATCGAGCAGTGATGGCAACGATTCTTCGAGCCGCCACAATTCACCCTTGGGACCGCGCCCGAATGGTGGAGGATCGATGATGAAGCCGTCGTATCGGGCATCGCGGCGTGCCTCACGCCGCACGAACTTGAGTGCGTCGTCCAGAAGCCAACGTATAGGCCTGTCGCTCAACTCCGACAGGTCCTGGTTTTCCCGCGCCCAGCCGACCATCTTCTTGCTGGCATCCACATGCGTGACCGTCGCTCCAGCGGCGGCGGCGGCGAGTGATGCAATGCCAGTGTAGCCGAACAGGTTGAGTACCCTGATCGGTCGGCGTGCCGCCTTGATACGCTGCTGCATCCAGTCCCAATGGTTGGCCTGTTCAGGAAACACGCCCATGTGGCGAAAGGGTGTCGGCTGTACCCAGAAGCGTAGCCCCTTGTAATTCATCTGCCAGCGTTCACGTAGTGTCTGGCGAAAATGCCACATGCCACCCTCATGCTCGTCAGTGCGCTGGAACGTCGCGCTTGCCGCATTCCATGCTGCTTCGGGCGCACCAGGACGCCAGATCGCCTGTGGTTCGGGTCGTACGAAGGTGTATGGTCCGAAGCGTTCGAGCTTCGACCCATGTCCCGAATCCAGCAATGCATAATCGGTCCAGTCAGGGGAATCGAGCAACAGGAATGGTTGGGTGGCTACGCTCATGGTGTCATGCCTCAGTTGTGTCGGGTTAGTGCATCATGCGCATGGCGTTGACGCAGCGCTTCATAGGCCAGCAGCGCGGTCGCGATCGATACGTTGAGCGAGTTGACGCGCCCCCACATCGGAATCCGCACATGTATGTCGGCGGCAGCGAGAAAACTATCGCTCAGGCCGTGTTTTTCCGCGCCGACGGCGATTGCGATGGGACCGCGTAGATCGACATCGGTGTAGAGCGCCGTCGCCGCCGGAGTCGCCGCGACGATTGCGATGCCGCGTTCGCGCAGCCAGTCGAGCGTTTCCGTCGTTGATGCCGCCGCGACGGGGACGCTGAACACCGCGCCTTTGCTGGCACGCACGATGTTGGGGTTGCCCCAATCGGTGATCGGCGCCGCCGCCAGCACCGCATCGACGCCGACGGCATCGGCGGTCCGCAGCATCGCGCCCAGGTTGCCAGGCTTTTCGACGGCTTCGGCGACGATCAGGAATGGCACAGTCACCGAGGCTGATATCGGCGAGACGCGTAGCGAGGGTATCGCAGACCGCCAGCCAGCCATCCGGCCCCTCGCGATAGGCCATCTTGCCAAATACCTCAACGGTCGCTTCGTACACATCCACGCCCATCGCCGCGATGCGTTCCACCAGATCAATCTGATCGGGCGTGGCGAACAGCTGCGGGCAGTAGAACAACGCACGAAGCCGAGCACCACTCGCCAGCGCCAGCGAGAGTTCCTCGAAGCCTTCCACACGCATCACGCCGCTACGGTCGCGCTCGCGGCGGTCGCGCAACGCGACCACTGCCTTGACTCTTGGGTTTTGGAGGCTGGTCAGCAACATATAAGGTCACATATAACACAATTGCCCAGGACAAGCCTGGGCAATTGTGTTGAGCGGGTGCGAGGCACCCACGGCTTGATTACGAAGCGCGATTCTTCGCGATGATCTCTTCTGCCAGGCTATTCGGCAATGCCTCATAGTGGTCGAATTCCATCGAATAGTTCGCACGTCCCTGTGTCGCCGAGCGGAGGTCGGTCGCATAGCCGAACATGTTCGCCAATGGCACGTATGCCTTGACGACCTGGGCGTTACCCAGCGCCGACATACCCTCGACCCGACCACGGCGCGAGTTCAAGTTGCCCAGCACGGTGCCAAGATATTCTTCTGGCATCGTAACTTCGACTTTCATGATCGGCTCGAGCAGGTTCGGACGACCCTTGCGAACGCCATCCTTGAGCGCCATCGAAGCGGCGATCTTGAAGGCCATTTCCGACGAGTCAACCTCGTGGAACGAGCCATCGTACAGCGTCGCCTTGATGTCGACCACCGGATAGCCAGCGATCACGCCAGTTCCCATGGCTTCGCGGATGCCCTGCTCGACGGCAGGAACGTATTCGCGTGGGACCGACCCACCAACGGTATCGTTGGTGAACTCGAATCCGCTGCCTTCGCCCAGCGGCTCGAAGCGCACTTTGACGTGTCCGTACTGACCCTTACCGCCCGACTGACGAACGAACTTCGAATCGATTTCGACTTTCGTCGTGATGCTTTCGCGGTAGGCGACCTGTGGCTTACCCACGTTCGCTTCGACCTTGAATTCACGCATCATGCGGTCAACGATGACTTCGAGGTGAAGCTCACCCATACCGGCGATGATCGTCTGTCCGCTATCCTGGTCTGTCGAAAGGCGGAATGTCGGATCTTCTTCGGCAAGTTTAGCGAGCGCCAGACCCATCTTGTCCTGGTCAGCCTTGGTCTTTGGTTCGATCGCGACCTGGATCACTGGTTCAGGGAACTTAATGTTTTCCAGGACGATCGGGTTTTCGGGCGAACAGATCGTATCACCGGTGAAGGTCTGCTTCGGTCCCACCATTGCGGCGATATCGCCAGCGTAGACATCGGTGATGTCTTCACGGTGGTTCGCGTGCATCTGGAGCAAGCGACCGATACGTTCGCGGCTACCCTTGCTGGTGTTCAGCACATACGAACCGGCTTCGAGCTTGCCCGAATACACGCGAAAGTAGGCCAACTTACCAACGAACGGGTCAGCGACGATCTTGAAGACCAGGCCTGAGAACGGAGCGGTATCGCTCGTTTCGCGCAGAATTGGCTCAGGTTCTTCACCGTCGGGTCCAACTACCGCACCCGGAGCTACGCCGTGGATTGGAGGAACGTCGAGCGGCGATGGCAGATAATCGACCACCGCATCGAGCATACGCTGGACACCCTTGTTCTTAAGCGCGGCTCCACACAGCACCGGCACCAGTTTGTTGGCGATGGTTGCGCGGCGCAGGGCGGCCTTGAGTTCGTCGACGCCGATCTCCTCGCCTTCCAGGAACAACAGGGTCAGTTCGTCGTCGGTTTCGGCGACAGCTTCAACCAGTTCGTTCCGCATCTGGGCTGCGATGGCTTCCATGTCGGCAGGAATATCGCCGATGCGCTGTTCCTTGCCCATGTCATCCATGTAGAACACGGCGTTGTTGGCGAACAGATCGACGATGCCCTGGAAATTGTCTTCAGCGCCAATCGGCAACATGATCGGCACGGGACGTGCGCCCAGGCGTTCGCGGATCATGCCAACAGTACGGTCGAAGTTCGCGCCCATGCGATCCATCTTGTTGATGAAGCAGATGCGCGGCACCGCGTACTTGTCGGCCTGACGCCACACCGTTTCGGACTGCGGCTCCACACCTGCCACCGCGTCGAAGACCACAACGCCGCCGTCGAGCACGCGTAGCGAGCGCTCGACTTCCGCCGTGAAGTCCACGTGACCGGGTGTGTCGATGATATTGACGCGATAACCATTCCACTCGGCGGTGGTTGCAGCGGCGGTGATCGTAATACCGCGTTCGCGTTCCTGGGGCATGTAGTCCATGGTGGCAGTGCCTTCATGGACTTCGCCAATTTTATAGCTTTTGCCGGTGTAATACAGCACGCGCTCGGTCGTCGTCGTTTTACCGGCGTCGATATGAGCAATAATGCCAATATTACGGATTTTTTCTAATGGTGCTGGTCGTGGCATGATAATTCTCAGTAGTCAGTAGCCATGATTTATCGGTAGTCAGTGAGCAGTACAACTGATACGGCGAAGGCTTAGATCGCCGTATCAGTATTATACCGTCAGCATGTCGCTTAAAGCCAACATGTGCGGTTACGGAGTATTCCGACCACCCACACATTGGCTACTGACTACTTCGTTAGCGGGCGTAGTGACTGAATGCGCGGTTGGCTTCAGCCATACGATGCACTTCTTCGCGGCGGCGAATCGTCGCGCCGGTATTGTTGAAGGCATCCATCAGTTCGGCGCTCAGGCGATCGACCATCGGGCGGCCCGTGCGGGCACGCGCGGCGATAATAAGCCACTTCATCGCCAGAGAGAAGCGCTTGTCGCCCTTGATTTCGACGGGAACCTGATACGTCGCACCACCAACGCGGCGCGGCTCGACCTTGATCGTCGGTGCTGCGTTGCGGAGTGCGGTTTCGAACACTTCCATCTGTGTGCGGCCCAATCGCGTCGCCGCCTGGTCGAGCGCGTCATAGACGATCCGCTCGGCAGCAGCCTTCTTGCCGCTCAACATTACTTTGTTGATGAACAGTTGAAGCTGCGAACTACCGTAGCGGTAGTCGGGCGGAGTAACGCGCTTGGCATATTTTGCTCGTCGAGGCATCGTTTAATCCTATCGTCGCTTGCCGGCTGGCTGTACATTCTTCTTCGTTCCGTACTTCGAGCGGCCCTGCTTGCGGTTGTTAACACCCTGGGTGTCAAGCGTTCCGCGCACGATGTGGTAACGCACACCGGGAAGATCCTTCACACGACCGCCGCGGATCAATACCACGGAGTGTTCCTGAAGGTTGTGGCCTTCGCCGGGGATATACGCCGTCACTTCCAGGCCATTCGACAACCGGACACGAGCAACCTTGCGGAGCGCCGAGTTCGGCTTCTTCGGGGTCATGGTTCGCACTTGCGTACATACACCACGCTTTTGCGGTGCACCTTTACCACGGCTCAGACGACCCTTAAGAATATTCAGGGTGAATCGAAGTGCCGGAGCTTTTGTTTTCTTGATTGCCGGTTTGCGCGGCTTTCGCACCAGCTGATTGATCGTCGGCATTATTCCTCCTAGCCTGGGACCCGCAGCCGGCGCGGGTGGCCTTGCACTATAACCGAAGATTCCTAACACAAAAAAAGTGCTCAGGCCCACTTTGTCGCAGTACATTGGCTGCGCGTCAAGATGGCCTGGCAAATAGAATTTGCGTCGTAGAATGACGCTACATTACCTTTTACCAGTTGAGGAGTATAACATTGCGGGTAGGCTGTGTCAAATATAAACGCGGCTACAACCCGGATCGTATGATCTGTATATACTGCTCGACACGAGCCGCACGGAGCGGTCTTTTGTGTCCAAGCATCCATTTTACCACTTCAAGCACGGTTTGGATGGCATAGGTGCCTAGCAAAAAGCAGCGCAAGAGCCATTCTGTCGTCCGCCCGAAGCGCAATCGTGTGTAGCGCAGCTTGGAACGCTGAAAGTTGACGTGACGCCGCAACAAGTTCTGCTCGCTCGACCGTCCCTCATAATGCTTGATAACAGCCTGGGGCAGATACACGATCGGGTCGCAGCACGCTGCGATCGGGTGATGCGTTCCTGCCATTCGAGTTCTTCTGAATACATGAAGAACTGCTCGTCCAGACCGCCCACCGCGATGATCGCACTCGTCCGCACCATCAACGCCGCGCCAACCAGCCAATCCACGGGCTGTTCTACAGCAGAATTATACGTCCTCCATGCGATAGCGCCGCGCCCATGGGTTCGACGCCCACCACTGCTCAAGTAACGTCGATTCCCAGAACAATGCCCCGATTGTGGGAAAACGGCGGCGGGAGGATTGCAATCGACCCGTCGGCATAGCGCAGTTGCGGTCCCGCGACCGCCACCCTCGGATGCGCGTCCAGGTACGCGACGAATTGCGCCAACGCATCGCCGACGATCTCAGTATCAGGATTGAGGACCAATACATAGCGCGGGAATCTTCTGTAGAGCGACCCTGTCGTACGCCAAGTTGCGCCAGTCCATCGTTGACGCCCCCGGCGAACCCACGGTTCGTAGCATTGGCGAGCAACCGCACGTGGGGAAACTCGACCGGACCATCGCAACTGTTCCATCGGTTGATGCGTTGTCCACGACGATGACGGAATACGCGAGCATTTGACCGGCGAGGCTCGTCGCTATCGACGTAAGGCAGCGTTCCAGCAGGTCACACACGTTCCAACTGACGATTACGATGCCCAGGTCGGTGGGGGAGTGTGCGGCGCTCATCGTGCGGTTCCTCGTTGCAGCCGCCATAGATGGCGATATTTGACCCACTCGTAGTATGCCATCGCCGATGCCAGGAATAAACCCATGGCACCATCCCGATAGCCGCGCCAGGTCCACAAGCGACGCTTCCATTCTCGCAGCGGTTGCAGCACCAGGTTGCGTGGACGCGCACGCACGCCATCGCTATGGAGCGTTTCGGCTTCCTTAAGGGCGTACTCACGTTGCTTGGTCCGCAGTTCACGCAATGACTCGATGTTGATATGGAGCAGGTGCCCCTGCAACTCCCCAACGCTACCATCCACCTGGGCGAACTCATGGATCAGGCGGCGCTCGTCGAAGTGCGCTCGGTCGCGGCGCAGAAGCCGCAACTGGCGATCTGGGATACCAGCCGCCACCACGCAGACGCCGTCCCCAATACAGATTGAAGCGCGGCAGGCTGTATCCAGCATAGCTCCTCGTGCGCGGACGCATGGTGCAGGAGTGTAAGCCGCGTCAATTCGGCGACGAGTTCAGGGGTGAGGCGTTCGTCGGCATCGAGGAATAGCACCCACGGTTCGCTGCATAACGCCAGCGCGCGATTGCGCTGAGCGGCGTGCGACCGGAAGGGTTCGTGATGAACCTGCGCCCCATGTGCCGTCGCGATCTGGGCGGTCGTATCCGTCGTGCGCGTGTCGACCAAAACGACCAGTTCGGACGCCACAGCCTTGCGCCGACAGCAACGCGGCACCGATATGGCGCTCCTCGTCGCGGGCAATGATGCAAACAGACAACATAGTGTTGCTCAAAAGGTAGGTTAGTTAATGACAGAAGGAGCGCAGATGCGCTCCTTCCATTCTAAACTATAGTCAGTAGCTAGACTTCGGTGTCGAAGTCCTCGCCGATCAGCGCCGTCAGGTCCGATACGCGGCAGGAATAGCCCCACTCGTTATCGTACCAGGCCACGACCTTGACCAGGTTATCGCCAACCTGCATCGTCAGCGGAAGGTCCACGACCGTCGAATATTCCGTGCCGATGTAGTCGCTCGACACCAGCGGCTCATCCGACGCGCCCAGGATGCCTTCCAGTTCACCAGCGGCAGCATCACGGAACGCATCGTTGATCTCCTCGACGGTCGCCGGTCGCTCCAGTTCGCACACGAAGTCCACAATCGAAACAGTCGGGGTCGGCACGCGCAGCGCGTAGCCATCGAATTTACCCTTGAGTTCCGGGATTACCAACGCAACTGCTTGAGCAGCGCCCGTGGTCGTCGGGACGATGTTGATTGCGGCGGCGCGGGCGCGCCGCAGATCCTTATGTACGTTGTCCTGAAGGTTCTGGTCCATCGTGTACGAGTGAATCGTGGTCATCAGGCCACGCTTGATACCCCAGGTATCATTGAGCACCTTCGCCACCGGGGCCAGGCAGTTGGTCGTACAGGATGCGTTCGAGATGATATTGTGGATGGCAGCATCGTACTTTTCTTCGTTCACGCCCAGACAAATCGTGATATCCTCGCCCTTCGCAGGAGCGCTGATGATCACTTTCTTCGCGCCAGCCGTAATGTGAGCGCGTGCCTTATCGGCGTCGGTGAAGCGACCCGTCGATTCGATTACGATGTCAATGTTCAGATCGCCCCACGGCAGTGCAGCCGGATCGCGCTCGGCGAGCGCCTGAATCTCGATGCGCTCGTCGCCGAACTCAACGGTGATCGTTGACTCAGATGCTTCGACAATGCCGTCGAATGCACCATAGGTTGAATCGTAGCGTAGAAGATGCGCCAGTGTTTCATTGTCGGTCAAGTCGTTGATCGCAACTACTTCGATTTCGTCGGGATACCGCTCAAGCAACGCCTTGAAGACTTGGCGACCGATCCGTCCGAAGCCGTTAATTGCTACTCGTGCCATAGATTGATACTCCTTAGGGTCTTTTATGTGGTTGGCTAGCGCTCTTTATCAGGGGACGACGTTCATCCCAGATTCGCACCGATCCACACCAGGATTTGTACATACGTGTGCTTTTCGCGCATCAAGAATACCACGACATACTGTTCCTCGTGGGCAATGTCGCGCGTTGGTTAGTTGCAGAGGGTAGTTCAGCGCCGATCCGACAGTGTCGAAGGGGCGGATGTGGGTAGATGTTGGCGTCGCGTGCCCCGCGCCCGCTGATAGCCATGCCCACGTGTGGTACGTAACACTCGCATGAGTTCCGCCGCGAGTTTGGCGCTGTCATGTCGCAACGGATTGTGTGGGTTAATCACGTTGGCATGGATCAGTTTGACCGCAGTCAGCGTTTCAAGGTCCAAAGGCACGATTGCGGTACGCCCACGCCATTCCGGCGCGAAATCACTATCAGGATGTTGGTTGTCGTTTACCAAGGCGATGTCGATGCAATCGTCGCCTAGATGCTCAAACAACGCATCGAGGTGCGCCCGCACACCAAAGTGATCGGTTTCGCCCGGCTCGGTCGCTACGTTACACACATACACTCGCAACGCCGAGGTGGTACGTAACGCTTGCAGCAAGTCATGAATCAGCAGTACAGGTAGCAGCGAGGTGAACAAACTTCCAGGTCCAATCACCACCAGATCGGCTTCCTGGATCGCACGCACCGCGTCGGGATAGGCCGGGACCGCGGAGGGTGACAGATATACACGCTTGATCGGCAATCCACCCGATTTTATCCGTGATTCCCCGGCGATGGTGCATGGTGCTGCGCCATCCGGCACACGCAATTCGGCGGACAATGTAACATCCATCAGGGTCGAGGGAACGACGCGACCGCGCACCGCCAGCACGTCCGATGCCGTTTGGATCGCCTGATCGAACGAGCCGGTCAAGTCGTCCAGCGCCGTGATGAACAGATTCCCAAAGCTATGCCCTTCCAAGCCTTTTCCCGCCGGAAAGCGATACTCGAACAGGCGCTTCATCTAACCCTTCGTCAACTTCGGCTAGCGCCGCCAAACAGCGCCGAATATCGCCAGGAGGCAGTACGCCAAATTCTGCCCGCAGCCGCCCCGACGATCCGCCATCGTCCGCGACGTTCACGATCGCGGTGATCGCTCCGGTGTGCTCCTTGAGGCCACTCAACAGGGTCGAAAGCCCGTGACCACCGCCGATGGCGACAACACGCGGGCCTAGCGGTGCGACGCGATGCGCATACACCAGGTTTGCTAGACTGGCCCGCGACCTTGCTTTCGGAAATACGACCGCCAACAATGAGTTTTGCAATTGCTTGATCGCGATCCCGATCATTAATAACGCGACAACCGCTAAAATGAGCGCCCGTACAGGGCGCGACCAGAACTGCAACGTCAAATAATAGAAAGATGGCGGCAGTCGGTAGCCCTGTTCATATAACGAGCGCAAAAACAGCGCGAGACCGAGCGCCCCAAGCGTTATCGCTGCAAAGAGTAAAAGCAACCAGCGCTTGACACCCATCCCTGGGTACAACCATTTCAGGTTGAAGGGTTCTAATCGTTTCATCACCTTCCCCGATATCCGACGATACTACCATGTGAATGACACTGTGTTGCATCAGACCAACGTGGCGACCAACACAATGGTATCCAGAGAGCGTGACAAACAAGCCCCGGATGGCATAGGATGGCTGTGCTAGAATACGATTTCTTAGGCTAGCGTGACACAACCTCATCGCTCGGAGGAATATATGGCGCTCTTGGGGTCGATCGTAGTTGGCATTGCGCTCCTTATTGGAGCACTTAATGGCTTACGGCGTGGTGCAACCAAAGAGGTTATGGCGCTCGTCGGCGTGCTACTGGGCGCATTTCTGGTGACGATGTGGGGTGAACGCTGGGGCGCGGCCATTGCGCAGCGGACTGGCTGGCAACCGACGACAGGCCAGTTGATCGGCTCGATGGTACTGCTGTGGGTGACCGCGCTGTTCAGCGGCTATGCCAGCGCGTCATTGTTGCCACGCACAGCCGCGAAACTAACCGGATTGCAACGCATCGCCGGGACGATCTTGGGGCTGATCAACGCGACACTGCTCGTCGGCCTGACCCTGCGCCTGATCCAAACGCTGCGTTTTGGCGAGGGGGGGAACGACTCCCAATCGAGCTGGATTAGAGACAGCATCGCCAGCCGTTTTCTCCTCGAACACTTTGACCTGCTTGTACTTGGCGGAGCATGGACCTTTGCTATCGTCGCGCTAGTCGTCAGTCTATTCAAACTGCTCCAAACGTTTTTCACCGCCTCGCGCCCCGCACCTGTTGCGACAGCCAAGCCCAGCGGACCGCCTAAGCCAACCGGCGACAGTCCAGTTATGCGCGATACACTTCCCATCCAGCCCGCCCAGTCCTCGCCAACCACGGCACCCGGCATGGAACGTTCGTTCCTGGACAAGCCCGGTGGCACACCTCGTAACAACTGATCGCCACGATCAATGCCGGACCAGCGGCAGATAGATACGCGGCGCCGTTGCAACAGGAAGGGCAATCGATATCTCCTGGGCCTGGGCCGCAACGTTGTTGGTATGGTGCAGGATGATCAAGCCAGAGCTCCGATTGCGCTGAACGTTCTCAGCATCATACGCGACAGACACAATCGTTCCATCAGCGATGAAATGTAGCGGTGTTCCGTCAACGAGCACTGGGTCGGCTGAGGTCGCAAACCCGGGCCGAGCGATGTCATAACTAAGTATCGGCGTTACGTCAACCACGACCGGGACACCAGCATCGTCAGTCACATCACGGTGATAGGTCGTAACGCGATAATCGAAGCGAGTTCGCGTATCGCTCAGACCGATGTCCGCTGCCCTCACCCCAAATCCCATCACGCGCCCATTGAACAGCCCACTTTCAGGGGTGGCGGTATAGTTCACCCTTCCTATCTGTAAGGTCACCCCACTACGGAGATCGGTACGTTCGACCAGAAACACGTCGCCGACACTACCGACGCCGGCCGGACCGCCGTCGTAGGTGCGAAGGCTGTAGTCGAAAATGCCGTCACGGTCCGCATCGATCTGTATCACAACCGTCGTTTCGCTCGGTGTCGACCAGGGCGCGTAGGTCGCCAAGCCAAACGATACCCTACTCGATGCGCGCCCGCCTTGAGTGTTGTCCACGGTGACACCAACATATTGCAGGTCGGCGGCCTCGCCCAGCATCAGCACTCCGCTTTCCTCGGTTGGCGTCGGCAGCAACTTCGGGCTTCGCAGTTGAAGTTCGTAGACGGATGCCAGGGTCGTGGTAAGACTGCTTGTACCTGCGAACTGTAACGCGATTTCGCCGTTCGTCGCTTCCGCGTTGCGTGCGGCGGTCGCCTTCATCGTTGCGGCGCGGCGCAGCGTGCCGTAGTAGGGCACCACAAGCACCTCGGCATCCGTCGCAACCGGAGTAAGTTCGATCGATCCGGCGACTTCGCCGAGGTGGTGACGGGATTGGTTCAGGGCCGTCCGTGCCCTGGTCGCGTCCGCGGCCGGAACCAGCAGGCTTGCATCTGGCACGTCGAGCAACACCGGGATCGTGGCACTCCCACCAGTGAACAGCGTGATACGTTCGATCAGCGGTCGTACAGTAGCGCCCGTCGCGATCTTCGTTGCAGTGGCGCGGACGTTGAACACCTGGGTCGCAGGGGATTCGTTAACAACTCGCAGATTTTTGATGACGGCGTAGCGATCCACGATCTGAAGTGAACCAAAGGATAGTGCAACTCTGCCCTGCTCGTCCGCGCCAAACGCGACCACCGAGGTCCGTACCACCCGCCCGACATCAACCTGACCTGCACCGCTGCGCGTCGGCGAGTAGGTTGCGCCGTTCATGTTGAAAGGCATCGTCGTGGTGTTGATCAACGCGGCCTTGATCTGCTCGACGGTCCAGGTAGGATGAGCCTGTCGCAGCAGCGCCGCCGCGCCCGCAACATGCGGGGCAGCCATGGAGGTACCGGAAAGATACGTCCCGTAGCTGCCACGCCCACGTCCAGCCGAATTGATACCTACGCCGGGCGCTGTGATATCCGGCTTGAGCGCAGCGTCACCCCGACGCGGTCCGCGTGAGCTAAACGAGGCAAGCGTGGTTCCACTCGCCGCCGCCACCGCGATCGTACGATCTGCCGTCCCAGGCGTACTACTCGCAAACGTGGTATCACCGTCATTGCCAGCCGATGCCACCACCACGATACCAGCCAGGGCGGCGTTATCCGCTGCCACAGTAGTCACATCGTAGCCGGAACCAAACGGCGCACCAAGCGACAGGTTAATCACGTCCATACGGTCGCTGAAATCGCCATCGCCGTCAGGGTCGATCGCCCATTCGATTGCTGCAGGCGTCAGGATCGTCGAACCGCTGCAGCCAAATATTTTGACCGCATACAAGGCAGCTTCCGGTGCAACACCAGGACCGATCCGCATGGTGTCGAATGGTGTCTGCGCGTCATATGATCCCCGATAGGTCGCGCCGTCCTGCTCAACGCCATAGCCCGCGGCTGTGCCCGCAACATGGGTACCATGTCCGTAACAATCCAGCGGATCAGAGTCCACAACGGGGATGGACGTGGTAGCATTATCGGCATTGTACTGATCGCCAACGAGGTCGATTCCGTTGGGCATCTTGACGCTCGGGAAGCCACTCCCTGGTTCAAGGATGGCAGTGTTAGCGCGAGCAGCATCGAACGCTGCCGGTGTCCCCAATCCCCCGAAGTCCGCGTGGGTATAGTCGATCCCTGTGTCGACGATCGCGATTCTCTGTGCGCGTCCTGTCAAGCCATTCACATAGGTCCATGCTTGAGGTGCTCCAATCGAAGGCACGCTCCGTGCATTGCTGGGGCTGTGACGAACCGCAGAAGTGAACCGACCGCACACCACGTAGTGCGCGCACTGCTGCAATACGCCGCTCGGGTATTAATACAATCAATCCGTTATAGGCACGCTGCATTCGAGCCAGCACAATGCCATCGAGATTGCTAAGTTCGGTTGTGATGCGGTCCTGCTCGCGTCCGATCGCTGATAGTGTTTTTCGCGCCGCCGTTTGTGCGGCTCGTACACCATGTGGGCGTCCGGTGGCGAACACAACCACGGCAGGTGTATCGTTCAACTCGACGATGACCCCTACCATACGAGACGCCGCTCGCGCCTGATGGACCAACGGAGCCACGATCAGGCAAATAACCAGCAGACGATACAGGGGATTACGCATTATTTATTTCCTTGCGGTGCGGCGAGAAGAACCTTCGGATGGCACATTGTGCCGATGCATAGTACATCTGTTTCTCTACAATCGAGAGAAAGCAAAATCAACTCCACGTACATGGAAGTACCGTGGAACACCTTTTGCTTATAGGCCGAACCCAGGATAATCAGGAGCAGTCTACAAATATGTCAGAACATACGATAGTCGGGAATGTCCGTGTTATTAAAGATTTTGAAAGTCCACAGCTAGGGAATACACGCGACATCCTTGTATATCTACCGCCACATTATGATGATAATACCGAACAACGATACCCCGTGATGTACATGCATGATGGGCAAAATCTGTTCGACGACGCAACGAGCTACGACCGCGAATGGCAGGTCGATGAGACGATGGAACGAGTCAGCCAGGAAGGATATCCGGCAATCGTCGTCGGCATCGCCAACACGGGTGAAGATCGCATCAATGAGTACTCTCCGTTCGTTGACGAGGCGCACGGCGGTGGGCAGGGCGACAAGTATCTGGCCTTTATCGTCGAAACACTTAAACCATATATCGACGGCGAGTTCCGCACGCAAACCGACCGCATCCACACCGGCATCATGGGATCGTCGCTCGGCGGCCTGATCAGCTTGTATGCCATGTTCAAGAACAGCGAAACTTTTGGTTTCGCAGGCGTCATGAGTCCGTCGTTATGGTTTGCCAACCGGGCGATCTTCTCGACGATCCAGCGTACGCCATTCGTACCAGGCACCTTGTACGTTGATATCGGTCGGGAGGAAGGGGCCGAGGAACTGGTCGATTTTCGCCGCTTGTGCGCCGTATTAATCGACAAGGGTTTTCGCCCAGGAACCGACATCCTGTGTGTCGAGGAACCGGCCGCCGAACACAACGAGCCAGCCTGGGCGAACCGACTGCATGGAGCATTGCGCTTCTTGTTCGAGCGCCCAAATCAGAGCCCGCCAATCATTTCAGGTGCCAACGCTACCGAAGCCCCGGTGCGCGAGCTATGGCCTGGACAACCCTATCCACTAGGCGCAACCTGGGATGCACAGGGCGTCAACTTCGCTTTGTATGCAGAAGATGCCACGGCAGTTGAGCTTTGTTTATTCGATGGACCCGACACACCCTATGAGAGCGAACGCATTCGCTTACCCGAGCAAACAGATCAGGTCTGGCATGTGTATGTACCGGGATTACAGCCAGGGCAGTTGTATGGGTACCGTGTCTATGGACCCCACGATCCCGCGAACGGCTACCGTTTCAATCCCTCGAAATTGCTCGTGGACCCGTATGCGAAAGCCGTTAGCCGCGCTATTCAATGGCATGACAGCGTGTATGGCTACGAGATCGGCGATCCCGATACAGATCTCAGCTTCGACGACCGCGACAGCGCGCCGTTTATGCCGCGTGCAGCGGTTACGGACTCTTCTTTCGATTGGGGCGAAGATCGCGCACCGCGAACGCCGCTGCATGCTTCGATCATCTATGAAATGCACGCCAAGGGCTTTACGCGCCTGCACCCCGAAGTACCAGTAAATCTTCGCGGCACCTATGCGGGCCTATCCTATCCTCCGGTGATTCGCTACTTGCAATCACTAGGGATTACGGCCATCGAATTGCTGCCGATCCACCACCACGTCGATGACCGCCAACTTGTCGAGCGCGGTTTGCACAACTATTGGGGGTACAACACCCTTAGCTACTTCGCACCCGATGGACGCTACAGCAGTTCCGGCATGCTGGGTCAGCAAGTGACCGAATTTAAAGCGATGGTCAAAGCGATGCATGCCGCCGGTATCGAGGTAATCCTTGACGTGGTGTATAACCACACCGCCGAAGGCAACCACCTAGGGCCAACACTTTCGATGAAGGGCATTGATAACGGCGGCTACTACCGCTTGATGCCCGACGACCAGCGCTACTATATGGATTACACCGGCACTGGCAACAGCCTGAACATGTTGCACCCGCGTACCTTGCAATTGATCATGGATAGCTTGCGCTATTGGGTGCTAGAAATGCACGTCGACGGATTCCGTTTCGATCTCGCGGCGACGCTCGCCCGTGGTCTGCATGAACAGGACCGATTATCGGCGTTCTTCGACATCATCCACCAGGACCCAATTTTGTCGCAAGTCAAGCTGATCGCCGAGCCGTGGGATGTTGGTCCCGGTGGGTATCAAGTCGGCAACTTCCCGGTGTTGTGGGCGGAATGGAACGGCAAATACCGTGACACCGTGCGTCAGTTCTGGAAAGGCGACCCGGCGCAGATCGCGGACATGGCCTACCGCCTGACGGGTTCGAGCGATCTCTACGAATCGACTGGTCGCCGCCCGTATGCCAGCATCAACTTCGTAACCGCCCATGACGGTTTTACGCTGAAAGACCTTGTGAGCTACAACGATAAGCACAACATGGCGAACGGCGAAAATAATCAGGACGGCGAATCGCATAACAACAGTTGGAACTGTGGCGCGGAAGGTCCGACCGATGACCCCGAAATCAAGGCACTGCGCGCTAAACAACAGCGCAACCTTCTGGCGACGCTGCTTTTGTCACAGGGCGCACCCATGATCCTTGCTGGTGATGAGTTCGGGCGAACCCAGCGCGGCAATAACAATGCGTATTGCCAGGATAACGCGATCAGTTGGATCAACTGGCAACTGGATGACGAAGGTCATGCACTCCTGGAGTTCACCCGTAAAATTGTGAAGATCAGGACCGAGCATCCGGTCTTTCATCGTCGCCGCTTCTTCCAGGGACGCAGCATCCATGGCCTTCAAATCAGCGATCTCGAATGGTATCGCCCTGATGGTCAGGAAATGGAAGATCAGGAATGGAGCAACGACCAGGCCCGAGCCATGGGCATGTTGCTCAACGGTGCGATTATGGACGAATGGGATACACGCGGACGGCACTTGCAAGACGATGTGTTCCTGGTACTACTCAATGCACATTACGATGTCGTACCCTTTACGATGCCAGGAACCGAGCGCGACCCAGCCTGGGAGGTTGTATTCGATACAGCAGCGGACACTCAGACGGGCGTCATCACTGAAGCGATGAAGGAATACCCGCTCCAGGGACGTTCACTCGTACTCCTGAAGCAAAAAATGAACTGGAGCGCTCCCGCCGACGCAACGATATCTAGGCACCATACACCACTTCTTACACGTAATATCTAGATGCTCATTGGGCAGGAATGGAGAAAACCACCATTCTTGCCCTATGAGCACGTCTATCCCCATGGGCTTATAGAACGCCCAGTCGAAAGCAGCCAACCCCAACGCTCGTCATGCTGAGCCGTAGCGAGGCATCTTGCCTATGTTTACAAAGATGCTTCGCTACGGCTTCGCATAACCGTTTACCAACGTTGCACGAGCACTTATCTATACCCAGGGTTTCGTCAACGTCGTGAAATCTGTCATCCTGAACCGCAGTAAAGGAGCTTTCCGAACCAGAGACAGACGCTTCGCTGCTGCTCAGAGTGACAATCTCGCGGGAAATCTGCTCTACATCGGACGTTGATGGAGCCCTTGTCTATACCAACAGCATGCGCGGATGACCAAAACGTACGTGTTATACTCGTATCATCACCAAAACATAGTAGTGAGCCTCAACGATTTCCTTCGTTCACGGATGATTGCTTCGCTCTGATAGTTGTCCGGCGTGCGCTCGCTGTTCAACATGTGCGACAAATGAGGCGAAGAGGAAACCAGTAGAGTATGGCAAACGTATCACACAGACGCAATGAGAGCATATCCAAACGTCCTCGTCGTCGAAGACGATCCGGACACGCGCGACATGTTGGAACTTCTCCTACGCACGCACGAATATCAACCGATCATGGCCGAGAGTGGAGAACAAGCTCTTGATGAGCTTGCGAAACATGCTGTCGATCTGATTGTTCTCGATGTTGGCTTGCCCGGTATGAGTGGTTACGATGTGTGTCAGAATGTTCGTATGAGCGAGTTCGCTGACCTACCGATTATCATGCTTACGGCCTCACACGAACTCAACGGGCCCGTACGCGGGTTTCGTCTTGGCGCAGACGACTACCTGCGAAAGCCATTCATGACCGAAGAATTGCTTGGGCGAATCGAGGCGATTCGACGCCGCGATCAACGCGCTCGTGCTCTGATTGTCGAAAATGGGGCGCTCCGCGAAGCAATTGAACAGGTACAGACAGACCTACGCACCTCGCAAACACACTCCGAAACCGAGGTCGTGCTACGGCGCGAGTTCTTGCACAATGTTTCGACGCATCTGCAGGCGTTGTATCGTGTGATCGAGGCCGAATACCGACGCCAGACGAACCCGGCCGTGCGCGAAACCGTCCAACGTATTCTGGGACGTGTGCGAGGGGTCGTGATGGTCTATGAAACGTCCGAAATCTTGCAGGACGATCCCACCGATGTCGACGTGCTGATCCGTGCTATCGCCGTCGCCCTCAAGAGCATCTATAGTCCACGACGACGCGCACCAGTAGAATTCAAAGGATCGACCCTGCATCTGCCGCTGCCGATAGCAACCCCTATCGCGATGATCGTAAACGAACTGGTTAGCAATTGCTTCCGTCACGCCTTTCCCGACCAGCGCTTCGGAACGATCACAGTCACCTATTTCCTCGAAGATGGACACTTCATGCTACAGATCGTCGACGATGGCATCGGTATGCCAAGCGCACCAGCGGCTGGAAAACGCGGCATTCCATCGATTCAATTGCTCGTACAGCAACTTGGCGGCACCGTGGAATGGCAGAGCGATGCAGAGCGTGGTACAACCGTGGCGCTGCGTATCCCTACGACGATGCCTGGCGCCTAGATCAATGAAGTGCTGGAAACGCGGGGTGTCTAGCCCAGCGTTTCCAGCACTTCGCGCAATCGCACGACCCAGGTGTCACCAGCAGCACGCCGATTGATACGAATGAACTGCGGACCCACCCGCACAGCCTCATCCGCCATTTTGAGAAGGCGCGTCCGGTCAACCTTCGGGTTCTCCGGCAGACGGATCGTGATTTCATCCTCGCCCGTAGCGATCGCCGGGACTCCGGCATGCAGCGCCAGCGCCTTGAGTTCCAACCACGTTAGCAGGTTCTCGGCAGGCTCCGGTGGCACTCCGAAGCGGTCGCGCAGTTCTGCACGCAAATTGCGCAGGTCGTTGGCGGATGCCGCGCCGACTAGCTTCTGGTAGACGCGCAGCCGCAGCGCATCGTCGGCGATATAATCCGTCGGCAGAAACGCGGTCAATGGCAGGTCCAGTGCGACCAGCGGGATCGGCGTGATCGGTGCGTTGCTTGCGGACACATCAGTATCGACACGCGTGGGTGTCGTGGAAAGTGCACCCGCACGGCGCATGTCTTCCGCCGCCTGGACTCGCTTCGCACGGTCTGCCCGATTCGTCGGTGGCTTCTCAGCCATGGGCAACCTGCGCGTTGTCACGGCTTGCGACAGTAATTGTGTGTAAAGATCGAAGCCGACCGCCGCGATGTTGCCGCTTTGCTCCGGTCCTAGCAGGTTGCCCGCACCACGTATTTCCAGGTCGCGCATCGCGATCCTGAATCCTGCGCCAAGTTCAGTCGCCTCCTGGATCGCTTGCAAACGCTGCTGTGCATCGCCTGTAATACGCTTGCCCGCATGGTACATCAGATATGCATAGGCGCGTTGGGTCGAACGCCCCACCCGTCCGCGTAGCTGGTACAACTGCGCGAGTCCGTAATTAGTCGCGTCGTCGATGATGATCGTGTTCGCCCGTGGAATATCCATGCCCGACTCGATGATCGTGGTACACACCAGCACATCTGCTTCGCCGTTGAAGAACTTGAACATCACGCGCTCAAGCTCGCGTTCGTCCATCTGCCCGTGCCCCACCAAAAAGCGAGCATCCGGCAGTAATTCTTCCAGGCGTGATGCCACGGAGTAGATGCTTTGCACGCGATTGTGGACAAAGAACACCTGACCGCCGCGCCCAATCTCGCGCATGATGGCATCGCGCACCAACGATTCGTCGTAGGGAACGACATAGGTTTTAATTGGTACACGGTCTTCTGGCGGCGTGTCGACCACGCTCAAGTCACGGATGCCGGCGAGGGCCATATGCAGCGTGCGTGGAATCGGCGTCGCCGTGAGCGTGAGCACATCGACTTCGTTCCGCAGCGCCTTCAGGCGTTCTTTGTGCTTGACGCCGAACCGCTGTTCCTCGTCCACGACAACCAGGCCCAGGTCTTTGAGCTCGATATCCTTGGATAAAAGGCGGTGCGTCCCAATAATGATGTCGATCGCGCCGTTGCTAAGCTTCTTGATGATCTCTTTTTGTTCGCGTGCGGTTCTAAAACGCGAAAGCATCTCGACTTCGACCGGAAATGCTGCCATACGCTTGCGGAAGGTGTCATAGTGCTGTTGCGCCAGGATCGTGGTCGGAACCAGCACCGCCACCTGTCGCCCATCTTGCACGGCCTTGAACGTGGCACGTAGCGCGACCTCGGTTTTACCATAACCCACATCGCCACAGATCAGGCGATCCATCGGGCGCGGCTGCATCATATCGCGTTTGACTTCCGTGATCGCCTGTAGCTGATCGTCCGTTTCGATGAATGGAAAACTTTCTTCGAGTTCGTGTTGCCATTGTCCATCGGGCGAATACGGTGGGCGTTCGGCGGTCTGGCGTGCGGCGTACAACTCCAACAGTTCGCGGGCCAGTTCTTCGACGGCAGCCTTGACGCGCCGCTTGACACGCTCCCAGTCGGCGGTGCCGAGCCGCGTCAGCGCCGGAGTTGAATCAGCGCCGCCGATGTACTTCGACACACGATCAATCTGATCGACTGGCACGTACAACGCGTCGCCGGCGGCATAGCGCAGGTGCAGATACTCACGCTCGACCGCTTCGACGGCGATGCGGCGTAGCCCTTCATATACAGCGATACCATGCTCGATATGTACGACGTGATCGCCTGGTTTGAGCGCTTGCAAAAATGCCTGACGGTCGATCTCGCGCTGCTGCCGTTTGCGCTTGGTGACCACTGGCTGCCGGGGCTGGAACCCGAACATTTCGGTATCCGACAACACTGTGAGGCGCAGATCTGGGCTGACCCACCCTTCGGCAATGTTCGCATGAATCAGCAATAGCAACGGAAGCGGCTCGTCGTCGTCGATATCGTAGGATGCAGTTAATCCGCGTTCTTCGCACAACTCGCCGATGCGGCTCGATTGTGGCGAAACGATCACCACATGCTCATCTGCTTTTACGCGCTGTTCGATCTCGTCAAGTAAACGTTTCATCTGCCCGGCGAAGCGGTCGGCGGACTGGAACAGCGTCGGCGACACCGACACCACCGTAGGTGTGATCTCGTCGGGTACGTCGGTCGCCATGCCCCAATTGCCGATTCCGTCGCCAGTCGGCTGTGCGCTGAGGTCAACGATGTTAAGCGGCAGCGCCCGTGCGACGATATCCTGCCACGCCAGGTAGGGGCGTGGGTAGTCTGGCGGCATCTCGCCCGTCATCCGTTGCGATGCACGGGTTTCTTCGGCCTGCCGCTGTAATTCCTCGGCAGTCGTGCGAACGTCACGTGCCTCACCCAGCAGGAATACCGATCCTGGTGGCAGGTGGTGCAGCAGCGAGCATGGCCCGTCGCCTTGCGGCGTAAACATGGGCGCAAAGAACGCCCGTCCCTCGAATGCCTCGCCCTGCCGTAGCCGTTCGGCAATGGTTTCCCACTCCCGTTGGACTTCGCCGCGTAGGGTGGTCAGGTCGAATGCCAGCAGTTGGTCGGCTGCCATATCGCGCCGCCAGAACGGGATTTCGTGCGGCGGCGGAATCGACACCTGGCGTTCGCGCCGTTCCGAACGCTGCGTGAGCGGATCGAAGCGTCGCAGACTATCGACCTCATCGCCAAAGAATTCCACGCGGAGCGGCCGATCATCGGTCGGGGGCCAAATATCCACGATGCCGCCGCGGCTACTCCATTCACCGACCGCTTCCACGGCGGCGACGCTACGATAGCCGACCGCGCTGATGTGCTGCTGAAATCCGCGCACGTCAACGCTTTGACCAACCTGCAACGCAATCATCGAATATTCGAGGTCGGTCGGAGCGAGCGTCGGCTGCATCAGCGCTTTGATCGGTGCGATCACGATCGGCAACCCACCCGTGATGCCAGCACCGGGATCGGCGGTGTAGGTGGTGAGCGCTAGCAACACGCGCAGGCGCGCCCCGATGATATCGTCGCCCACCGACATATGTTCGTACCACATCGCGTCGGCGGCTGGATAGAGATAGACCGGAGCTTCATCACCCATGAACACCAGCAGGTCTTCACGTAGTCGCGCAGCGGCATCCAGCGTCGAGGTCACGAACATCACTGGCGCACGGCGGGCGCGCGCGAGCGTCGCTGTAATGATCGAGCGTGCGGCAGTAGGAATAGGTGTGACGACAACACGTGCGTTTGTTTGCTGGTCGAGCGTCTCAACCAGGGCTTCTAACGGCTCATGCGTCTTGACCAACGCAAGTAGACTTGCCAGTTCCATTCCCACCTCGTTTCGCGCACAACAAGGAACGGGACCGTCAGCGCGTGACCGGTCCCATCGCAGTCTGTATTGTAACAAAAGTACGCTTGTGCTGGCGAGATAAACCTCGGAAACTCTATATGGAGCGATGCTTCTCCATACGGCTACGTCCACATTCGGACGTTCCTCGTTTACCATAGAGAGCACAAGCCATAGTGTCACGAACAGGAGGGATAGTATGCCACGCCATGAGATTATGACCATCGGGCGTCATATCACCGACCGCCAGATCATGCATCCAGGCGCGACAGGCGAGTTCTCCGATTTGCTGTATGACATCGCACTGGCTGGCAAGCTGATCGCACGCGAAGTGACTCACGCAGCACTCAACGAAATCCTGGGACTGGCTGGCGGCGTCAATGTGCAAGGTGAAGAGCAAAAAAAACTGGATGTGTACGCCAACGATATCCTGGTGAGCATCCTCACCGCCGCCGGTCGCACCAGCGTGATCGTTTCGGAGGAAGATGAAGATGTCATGCCGGTACAGCCCAATGGCGGCACTGGTAAATACGCTGTCGTGTTCGACCCGCTGGATGGATCATCCAACACCGATGTAAACGTCAGCATCGCCACGATCTTTGGCATCTACCGTCGCCGTTCCACCACCGGACCGGGGGCGCTCATTGATGTGCTGCAACCTGGACGCAATTTAGTCGGAGCCGGATACATCCTCTACGGTCCCAGCGCGATGCTGGTGTATTCAGCAGGCGACGGCGTGCATGCCTTCACGCTCGATCTCTCGCTCGGCGAATTCCTGTTGTCGCACGATAACATCAAGATTCCCGACACGCCCAAGTACTACAGCGCAAACCAAGGTTCACAGCGCTATTGGAGCAAGGGCGTGCGTGCATACACGAACTGGCTGCAAGGACTCGACGACGAACGACCGAGCAAGCCACTTTCCTCACGCTATATCGGTTCGTTCGCGGCTGACCTACATCGAAACTTGATGGAAGGCGGCATCTTTTACTATCCGTCCGATGTCAAGGACCCCGATATGCCCAACGGCAAGCTACGGCTATTGTACGAGGCCGCACCCATGGCCTTTCTCGTCGAGCAGGCAGGCGGGTCAGCGACGGATGGCACGCAGCGCATCCTCGACATCGAGCCGCAGACCCTCCATCAGCGGACACCGTTGTACATCGGCTCGCAGTCACTGGTCGCGGAAGCCGAGGCATTTCTGAAACTGCACGACGGGACGTAAGCCGAACCCAAGACGCCAGCGGCGCACGCTGTTATAATTGCCGTAGCCTGCTTTCCAAAGCATATGCATGATACGTTTCGCTCTGTATTGATTCGGACACGATGGATGATGAGCGACGGAGGAAATATACGAATGAACAACCCAATACGAGTTGTCATCACCGGCATGGGCGCGATCACCCCACTAGGGCTCGATGTCCCAACCTTATGGCAAGGCATCAAAGAAGCCCGCAGCGGCATCGGACCGATCACACGCTTCGCGACAGATGGCTTTGACACGTCGTTCGCAGGCGAAGTCAAAGGGTTTGATCCAACGACGATCCTTGACCGCAAGGAAGCACGCCGGACCGACCGGGTCATCCAGTACGCCATTGCCGCCACCGACGAAGCCCTGCGTACGTCTGAGCTACAGATCACGCCGGAAAACGCCGATCGCGTTGGCGTGATCATCGGCAGCGGCATCGGCGGCATCGAAACGCTCAGTGAAGGATTTGGAACGCTCGCGTCACGCGGTCCCGGTCGTGTCAGCCCATTCCTGGTGCCGATGATGATCGCGGACATGCCCGCAGGCATGGTATCGATTCGCATCGGCGCGAAAGGACCAAACTTCGCGCCCGTTTCTGCCTGTGCTACCGCCGGGCACGCCATTGGCGAAGGAGCGGCGATCATCAAGCGCGGCGATGCTGATGTAATCATCGCGGGAGGCACTGAAGCCGCCATCGTCCCGATCTCGATCGCCGGATTCTCCAACGCTCGCGCTCTAAGCGCACGCAACGACGATCCGGAACATGCATCACGCCCGTTCGACGCCACCCGTGACGGCTTCGTGATGGGCGAAGGCGCCGGTATTCTGGTGCTCGAACGTTTGGAACATGCGCTCGAACGTGGTGCGCCAATTCTAGGGGAACTGATTGGGTATGCCGCGACCGGCGACGCCTACCACATCACGATGCCCGACGAACTTGGATCAGGAGCAGCCAGCGCGATGCGCCTCGCCATTAAGAAAGCCGGACTGGAAACGAGCGACATCGACTATATCAACGCGCATGGAACGTCGACGCCAGCCAATGACCGCCTCGAAACCCTGGCGATCAAATCGGTGTTCGGCGATCAGGCTAAAACGATCCCGGTATCGTCATCCAAATCACAGTTCGGGCATTTACTGGGTGCCGCCGGAGCGGTCGAAGCGGTCGTGTGTACGCTTGCTATCCGCGAAGGGCTAATTCCGGCGACCATTAACGACAGCACCCCCGATCCCGAATGTGATCTCGATGTTGTGCCGAATACACCACGCACGGCAGCGCTGCGTACAGTGTTGTCAAACTCGTTTGGGTTCGGTGGGCATAACGTCAGCCTGGTTTTGCGACGCTACGACGCCTGAAGTATCAATGTGATGAACGGTGTGGTCGTGCTGTACAGGCAGGTAGTTTGATACATCACGACCCCTCATATGGTTGTTCCCGATGACAGCGCTGCAAAAACTTGAAATGTATCTGCACGAACGAGGACTAGGCTTTCGCGATCCGGCTCTGCTGGCGATGGCGATGGTACATCGTTCGTTCGCGCACGAACATTGGGACCAAACACCGGAATCGAACGAACGCCTGGAGTTTCTAGGCGATTCCGTCCTCAACTTTCTGACCGCACGCTTTTTGTACGAACGCTTCCCTGACAAAAGCGCGGGCGATCTGACAACGCTACGAGCCGCCCTGGTGAAAACATCGACCCTGGCACGCCTCGCTCGTTCGCTCGACCTCGGTGCCGCACTCAAACTCGGTCGTGGTGAGGAACGGTCAGGAGGGCGCGAGCGTGATCCGTTGCTCGAAGATGTATTCGAGGCGCTCGTCGGCGCGGTATACCTCGACCAGGGCGCTGACGGCGCGGCGCTGTTCCTGGGCCCGATACTCGAAACGGAAGTGCAATACATCCTCGACAACGGTCTGATGCTGGATGAGAAGAGCCGACTGCAGGAACGCGTACAATACGAGCGCAGCCAAACACCGCAATACCGCACGGTCAGGATCGAGGGGCCCGATCATGACCGCCGCTTTACCACCGAAGTCTGGGCTGGTGACAACCTGCTCGGCACCGGCAACGGGACCAGCAAACAGGCCGCGACTCAGGCGGCCGCACGGGCTGCCCTCGACATGCTCAACGCATCGTATAAAGGCGACGAGGAATGAACGGCGTAGCGTTGGTAGTCGGCGCGAGTGGCACACTGGGGCGTCGGGTCGCCGCCCACGCTCGTGACGCTGGGTGGGATGTCGTCGGAACCTATTTCTCAACGCCGCTTGTCGTCGAAGGCATTCGGTTGCACCAACTCGACTGCACCAGCGCCGCCGCTGTCGAAGCGACGTTCGAGCGCTATACACCCGCTATCGTCATCAACACCGCAGTCTACCCAACACTTATGGGCGCGGGCATGTGGGCGGTCAACGTCGGCGGTCCGACAAACCTTGCCATCGCGACAGCACGCCGGAATTCGCGCCTGATTCATGTATCGACCGATGCGCTTTTTGAAGGACGCGATACCCTCTATACCGAGCAGGACGATCCAGTGCCGCTTAACCCGTATGGCGCGTCCAAAGCGGCAGCGGAAGCGGTTATCAAAGCAGTAGCATCCGACGCACTGATCGTCCGCACGTCGCTGATTATCGACGACGCACCACCAGACAAACATACCCACTTCATCCTCGACATCGCCGCAGGACGACGCACCGAGGCGTTGTTTACCGACGAGATAAGATGTCCGGTCGCAGCGCCGGACCTGGCAGCAGCGTTGGTCGAACTGGCAGAAGGAACTGAACGGGGCATACTCAACGTCGCGGGGTCTGATGCGATCAGCCGTTACGAGCTCGGCGTCCTCGTAGCACGTCGCCACGGTATCCCACCTGCGGCGCTACGCTCGACTACGCTCGCAGCCACGGGGTTACGACGCCCAGCTAACGTCGTATTCGACCTCAGTAGAGCAGGCCACATACTCACCACACGGGTACGCGGCGCACGCGAGTTCCTGGCAGGCAACGAGATCGCGCCTAGCTAAAGATGCCCCAACCCAAACTCAGGCCAAAGTATGCCAGCGCACAGCCAGACAAGACGTTGATCCAACGGAAGAAGCGTTGGTGAACGAAACGGCGCCCCCAGGCGATCGCTCCTGAAATAAAGAACGCCCATACGACAGCCCCAAACATGAAACCACCAAAGAAGACGGCGAAGTCGCTGATCTGTGGCGCAGCAACGCCGACCGCCGCCATCGCGCTGCCGACGCCGAGCCAGAAGGCGATCGCGAAGGGATTGGTTAGCGATAACAGCATGCCACGCACGAAATGTCCGTGCTGTCCTGCCGTTGCCTGGGGTAGTTGATCATCCCAGGCGGCGCGAAACGCGCCATACGCGAGATACAACAAAAACGCGACGCCGACAATGCCGAGGCCGAATCGGATGATGGCGTTTTGCACCAGGATCGCGGCACCGGCGAGCGCGATGATCGCCCATGTTGCATCCCCTACCAACGACCCGATCTGCACAAGAAATACTGGCTTGAAGCCGCCTGCTATTCCGGCACGCAGACTTTCAGCGGTGACCGCTCCAGGAGGCGCGCAAAACGCGATGCCAAGAATGATAGCGGAAATGAATAACGTTAGCATGGACCTCCCGATAACGTGATTTGATGCGGATTATACGCTGAACCTTAGCGCTCTGGCACACCCGCGCCGTCTGGAGCATAACCCAGTCAGTTCGACGTAACCACGACCAGTGAGCGGAGGAGCATCCGACGCGCTCGTAATGCTCACCGCGCCTTCCCAATACACGACCGATACCGGCAACTCCTGATCGGCAACACGCGGCGTGATCGTCAGGTCCAGGCCCTCCTGGGGTACGCGCATACGCCAGGACGACGGGTAGCGTGCACCTGAACGCGGACTATTCCAATAGTCCAGCACATCAAGCACAACGTCATTCGCCCCAAGCAGCGTGGTCGAGCCATCCTGGGCGGTCACCATACCTGCGCTGGCAGGTTCGACGCTACCATCAGCGCGGCGCAACTGGTACCAGGTGATTTCGCGTTGGTCGTCCAGTTGGAGCGCAAACCAGTCCCAACCCACGACGTTCGCTTCAAGCTGAGATGTACTCCACTCGCGATCCATCCAACTTGCGCCTGACACGATCTGGTACTCGGTGCCGCTAACGGTAACACGTCCGGTTGTAGCCATGCGTGTCAATGAATAATAGTAGGAGGCGTTGCCCACTTCCTGCCCCTTCGGGCTGAAACCACGGTCTCCTTGCAAGGTCGGTGGCTTGGTGGCGTGGAGTTCCAGATCGATCGCCATGTCCTTGGTTTGCGCGCGTAGTCGCATGGTCATATCTTCGGGTCCGCTGCCTGTCGCCTCCCAGTCCGCGACGTAGACGTGGTAGGGATCGCTGCTCGCCCCTGCCAGGTCCGCACCATCGCGGCTGAAACGCTCGGCAGCGTAGAAGCGCTTGCCCGTGATGTCGGTAACGGTGAAATGTGCCAGGTAGATATTCTCGGTCGCCCAGCGTGACGCTCGCGGCGTTGGCTCGGGATCGAGGCCACGTCGAAAGAACGTCAGTTGGAATCCAAACTCATGCCCATCTTCTGCCTGGATATTTCCGGTGTAATACCACCACTCGGTCTGGTATTCGGGATGCGGTCCATGATCGGCGGGGAATGTGAACGAGCGCGGGGCGGTCACACGCTGCCAACGTGAATCGTCGTCCCCCGATGCTGCTGCGACCGCACTAATTTGACCAGCAATCCGCGACGGTGCCGCACTTAAGCGATACCACCATGTGAACCCTGCCGCAATAACTATTATCAATGCCACCGCGGCAATTTTTCGCATACTCTCTTCCTTACTCCGCATATCCACCGCGTGAAACGCGGCTGTCATGCCTTCGTCGTACTCGCCTCGCATGCACCAATCGCATTTTACCTGCTTTAGTATGATTACCATGCCATGTCAGAGCGAACGGGTCACAGCAAAGGTATTTTCCCTTTCGCTTTTGCTTTCCAAGGTCATGCGACAGGTGTTTGAGTGCTTCCCACACCTGCACATGACATTGGGAGGTACCGATGCTGGTACAATTGCCCAGCATTTCCAATGTCAACAACGTCAGAACGACATATACCGCCAACATCGTGCGAGGCTATGCGTCAGCGACGACGACCGGAGTACATGATGGATTCGACGCAGCAAACAAACGAAGGTAATCCAACGCGAGCAGTTATCTGGGATGTCGATGGCACACTCATCGATTCTGGAGCGCTCCATTTTGAAACATGGGTGACAGCGCTCGAACGCGAACAAATCACCGTTACGCATGAGCAATTTCAATCGACGTTCGGACAACGCAACGACGCGGTGTTGCGCGTATTCCTTGGTCCCGACTTGATGGACGAAGAAAGCATACGCATATCGAACGCGAAGGAGGAGTTATACCGCGACCTCGTGCGACAGCGCGGCATCGAGCCGTTGCCTGGAGTGCGCCATTGGCTGCAAACGCTCAAGGACAGGGGGTGGCGTCAGGCGATCGCTTCGTCCGCGCCGCATGCCAACCTGGATGTCATCGTTGAAGCTATGGGCGTGGCGGAATATTTCGACGCGATCGTGTCAGCGGACGAAGTCGCTATCGGCAAGCCAGACCCGGCGATATTCTTGCTCGCCGCCCAACGACTGGGAGCCGATCCGGCCCACTGCGTCGTCGTGGAAGACGCGCATGTGGGTATCGAGGGGGCGCAGCGTGCCGGAATGCACACGGTCGGGGTGCTTTCGTCGCATGCAACGCTCGATGCCGATATCGTCGTCGCTTCCCTGGACTTGTTGCCACCTGACGCCTTCGAGCGCCTCGTTCACAACCTGCCATGACGACGATCAACCTTGATATGCCGTGCGAGGTCATCCAGGCAGGAGCGTTCCTCATGGGAACACCGGACGCCGAGCGCAGCGGCCTTGCCAAGCGCTACGGCGGCACCCGCGAAAGCTACGCCGAAGAAGCCCCACAACATAGCGTAGAGGTCGAGGCGTTTGCAATGATGATGGTGCCTGTCACCAACGAGTTGTATCAGCATGGCGTACGTGCGACCCGTTTGCGTCCGCCGATCACGTGGCGCGGCGATGCCATGCCACTCGAACTTGCCACACATCCGGTCGTCGATGTGTCCTGGGAAGAAGCAAACATATTCGCCCGTTGGGTGTCTGCGGAATCCGGCATCACCTGGTCGCTACCCACCGAGGCACAGTGGGAAAAAGCAGCCCGTGGCACCGACGGACGCCAGTATCCATGGGGCAACACCTTCGACCCCACGCGCTGTAACGTACGTCAGGCGGGACGTACCGGCACGACGCCTGTTGGCTCCTATCCAGATGGAGCTAGCCCTTTCGGCATACTGGACATGGCGGGCAATGTGTGGGAGTGGACAAATTCGCTGCAAGCACCCTATCCGTACGTCGATGGCGACGGGCGCAACGCCGCGTCAGATACTACCAAGCCACCTCGCATGTGGTCACGCCTCCGTTCACGGTTGCCCTGGCACAATGACCCCTCTACCCACGAAATACGGCGCGTCTTGCGAGGAGGGTGTTACGCGAACCCTGAAGGCTTCGCCCGCTGTGCCTGTCGCTTCCGGCTCGCACCGACGACACGCACACCATTTGTCGGGTTTCGGCTTGTCCGAGCGCTGATCGACGGTGACGTGCAAGAGTAATGTCAGGCACACGAGAGTGACCATGTGGATACCACCGCGCATGACATTCGAAGAGGAAAATACCTATGCCAACTGCCAACCATAGTGAAACGATAGTTTTGTGGCCTGAGGGTGCACCAGGAACAGAATCCTGGAGTCAGAAAGAACAGGAGGTAAACGCACCTGCACCGTACTTTTATAAGCTCGTTCGCAACGTGACCGAGCCAACTCTGACCGTGTTTCTCCCCGATCCCCAGATAGCAACCGGAACCGGGGTGATCGTGTGCCCCGGCGGCGGCCTGGAAGTTCTCGCCGTCGAACACGAAGGTACAGAAGTGGCTCAATGGCTCAACGATCGTGGTATCGCCGCTTTTATGCTGAAATATCGGGTCATCGAAACCCCTGCTCGTGAGGAAGATCGATTGCATCAGGATCGTGATCCACATCGCATCGAACGCCTTAAGCGTCTGCGTCGCGAACATGGACCAATCGCGCTGGCGGACGGGCAACAAGCAGTCAAGATCGTTCGCGAACGGGCCACCGAGTGGGGACTTTCCTCGGATCGGATCGGCATGATGGGATTTTCCGCCGGTGGCTTTGTTTCAGCGGCTGTCGCGCTCGCCAACGAGGCCGACAGCCGCCTCGATTTCGTCGCTCCAATTTATGGGGCACTGTGGCAGGATCTGGTCATCCCTGCCGATGCTCCACCCTTCTTTACAGTGGTCGCCAATAACGACGCAATCGCAGCGGAACCATGCGTGCGTTTGTATTCAGCGTGGCACGCGGCGGGACGCTCAGCCGAAATTCATATCTATGCTCAGGGTGGTCATGGCTTCGGTATACGTAAACAAGGCTTGCCATGCGATAGTTGGATCGATCGCTTTGGCGAATGGATGCAAGCACAAGGTTTCTAACGATGTTGCGCAGATACAGCATCGGATGAAACCGATGCTGTATCTGCGCAACATACCCTAAGTCAAAATTTGTGTGGCTTGAGTGCTGTCGCCTCAACACACACCGCCCTACAGCGTTGGGGCACCTTGCTCCTCGGACCGTGGTTTCCCCACCCGTATGTCACTATCCAGACAGCTACTCGATACGTTCAAAGACGACCACAGGAATCTCGCGTGCCGTCTTGCGCTCGTACTCGGCGAAGAATGACCACTTAGCGGCTTGCTGGTCGAACAATCGTCGACGTTCCGCGCCTTCGGCCACGAACGCACGCGCCTGATAGGTTTCTTCGCCTCGTTCGATTGTCACTTCTGGGTGCGTCACAAGGTTGTGGTACCAGTCGGGATGCGTGGGTGATCCACCTTTAGACGCGATCACCACTACGCGGTCGCCATCGACGCTGTAGTTCAGCGGCACGACACGCGGCTGGCCACTTTTTGCGCCAGTTGTCGTCAACAAAATCAGGCCGGACTTGCCACCGTTCGCCCGAAATTCCTCGATCACTCCACGATTGTAGGCTTGCCAATCACGTTCTACCATAATTACCTCCTATGGACCTGACCACAGACGACCGAAGCCGACGATATAGTGGATCTTCGATCTATACGTCACACGATTAGCTGTGGTAACGGCTGAGGATATTGTAACCGTGTGTGAAACTGCGGCAATAGTCGGCATGATCATGAAAGCTTCGCATAATCAGCCTTGTAGCTGACCCACCGCTGTTCCGTTGACCCTCTGAGACACGCACGCTTAGCATTGGGGATGCCTGAATAGCCACGCCCGTTCAACCACATTCCGATGACCAGTTCAGTCTCCATGGCGATGATACTCTGCCCTGGCATTTCCGGTCGATGTCAATGCTCTCGAACAATCTGCCGCTCTAGCTGAACGCCTGCGTTCTATTGGTTTGCGGATTAACTTGATGAACAGGTCATAAGCGTTAACACGAATGCGAACGAGGAAGCGGATGTCATCACCGTACGGTAAGCAACAGTATACAGTTGAACATAACCATAGTACATTGGGAAGTAGATGCAGGAGGGGTATATGCTACTGACCATACAGGCCGTTGTGCGAAGCCGCTTCCACCTACTGGTTATGTCGATTATCGCTGGTGGATTCCTGGTTCTTCTCACTGAACTGCTCATTTACTCCCATTACCAACAAATGCAATTGGTCGGGCTAGCAGCAGTCATCATTGGTTTGATCGCATCGGTGCTAGGTATCGGGGCGCGGGGGAAGATGCGAACCAGGTTAGTTGCTGTTTTTCTGGTCGTTTCATTGTCAGGACTGCTCGGACTTTATTTCCACAATGAAAGGCGCTTTGGTGGCGAAAGTGGACTAACACAAGCAGGAGGCAGCGAACCAGAAGCAGGGGAAACTGGCCCGGATGGACCTCGAATGCCACCACCTGTGCTGGCATCGTTGAGCGTCACTGGATTGTGTATCTTCGGAGCCGTGATGCTGCTAGCACGCCGCGACGAGGAATAATAACATTAACAACAAACCGCTCACCTAGGAGGTGAGCGGTCGTGTGGCGACCCCGGACGGACTCGAACCGCCAACCCTCAGTTCCGAAGACTGATGCTCTATCCATTGAGCTACGAGGCCATGCGCGTACTATACCATTGCCGTAGGCTCGCCGCAACAAGCGAAGGTCGGTGGGTTACCCCACCGACCTTCGCTCCAACGGGTGTATCGACTAGAACAGGGCAACGAAGGGTGGAACCCTGACTGCCTGCGTGTCGCCGAGGTAAGCATTGATCGCGTCCACACCTGGGAACGGCAACCGGGCCGATGAAGCCAGGGCCGCCGGTGAGGAACGGGGTCAGGGTGCCAACGGCATCCGACACGTTGTAATAGATCGGGGCCGGCAAGCCGTTCGGGTTCGGCAACAGACCACCGATGTCGCGGGTCAGCGCGAGGTGTTCTGCTTCGGTCGCGGCATGCTGTGCTGTTGTCACAGCTAAGCGTGGCTGGCCCATCTCTGCGAAGCGTCGAGTTGCCGCCAGGTACGCACCCGTGAACGCGGTTTCGGCGGCGATGAACGTCTGGGTGTTGACCGAGAAGTCCGACAGGAATGCTTCAGGAATGTAGAACTCGTTCACCAACGATGCGCCGCCCAGCGACTGCAAGATGGCGAGGTGATAGAGTTCCGAGCTCAAGGCGTACTTCATGTACATGCGTGCTTCGTTGCTCAAGCTGAATCCAGCGAGGTTTAGCGTGCCGAAGTAGCTGGTCGCTGCCAGTGTTTCCGCAGTTGCTGCCAGATTGGCAATCGTTTCAACAGAATCCTGCGCGTCGTGATTGAACGGTCCAATTGGTTCTGCGAGGGCATCATCTGCACCCGCGAATAAGGCACTGAAACTCGCCACTGCGATACCAGAGCCAATGCCTACCGTCTTGAGCATGTTGCGTCGCGACACCTGATTTTGGAGCTTGTTCATACTGTCCCCTGTACTACGATGTCTCACCACTGGTGAGGATTCATACCTTCGCGTCATATTCCCCAATGGAATCTAACGCGCCGTGTGCATAATTTTTCACACACGGAAGTTGAGTTACGTTCACACGCACAGCATATGCTGTGGTCTTCACCGCGAGCAGTCAGAAACACCGCTTGTGATATATAGCACTGCTGCTACGCAGTAGCATATTGCATACCAGGACTATCTAACATTCAGGACAAGCCTTCGTGTTTCCTGGGAGCGGTGAGACTGTTTTGCTCGTCTAATCTCAATCTACGGAGTGTGCGGTGAAAAAGGATCTCGTATGGTTGGTGAATTTGGAAATTGGTTACATGACTATTTTTTCGTGAGGACTGCGTAGGCAGGACAACCAAAAAAGGTCTCATTGGTGCTGCACCAATGAGACCTTGTGACGTTGTGGCGACCCCGGACGGACTCGAACCGCCAACCCTCAGTTCCGAAGACTGATGCTCTATCCATTGAGCTACGGGGCCACGCGCCCTACTATACCATTGCTGTTTGGGGCATGCAACGCTTTGAGGCATAAGCTCTTTGCTCTGCTGCTCCTCTCTTGCCGAATTTCGGAAGGGCGCGTGGAACGTCGCAAAGAGTGTCATGCTTCGCCCACTCAGCAGATCTTTGAGGTTCGGCTGCTTTCCGTTGGACGTTCAAGCCCTGTATTGTCGCAGTTGTTGGGTTGGGTAGATTCTGCTACACTTAATGGTAGAGGCGAACGAACGATTCAGCCACATCCACATATCCATGGCGAAGAAGGCGCACATTATAACGGTAGCGATGATGCAACCGAACCATGCATTTGTTCCAGCGATCGTATTTCGCTGTCTCATCTGGATGATGACAGTTGGATTAATTGTCGCTGGCGTTTCTCCTCTGGATAGCATTCTCTTCCACGACAATAGTTATCATCAGCGCCTGCAGCGCGGCCTACACGATAGTCTGGTGTCTCTTTCTACCGCAAATCATCCACTGGTCCACACACGTACCAGCACTTTTGTTGCTCGATGTCGTTCTAAGTGCGCTGCCTGCCTGGGTCAGTGGCGGATGGCTCAGCCCGTTTTTACCGTTCATGCTAGGCGCGTTGATACTGCCTGGAGCGCTTTTTCATTGGCTTGGCGTCAGCGGGGCCGTCGCAGGATACGTGCTGATCGATCAACTCGTAGGATGGACCACCTGGCCTCCCTCGCTCAGTCCTACGGCAGCAGTGCCGACAATTGCACTAGGCTATGTTCGTATGCTGGTTGCAGCGACGATCTGGCCCCTTAGCTTTGAATTGTGGAAATGGCACACACACCAACATACGCTATCATACGGCGCAAGCCGACCTGTTGGAACAGGTCATACGCGACAGGGAGGCTCAGCGCTCTCGTTCCGCGAGCAGAACAAAGAACCAGGATCGAGCCAGAGCAAGCGGGAAACGCAACGACAACTGGCGAGCCACACACCCATCCGCGCAAACGCTCGAACAGGTTCCTGTGGCACTGCACGCGGCAATCGAACACGTGGTCGCAGAAGCGGTCAGTCGTGGGCTTCAGGTGCGCCTGAAGCTACCGCAGGAAGAACACGCCCTACCTCAAAGCCATGTGCACCTGCTGGCGAAGGCAGTCGAGGTCGGCCTGGATAATATCCAGAGCCATGCAACCACCTCTGAAGCCGATATCGACCTGGTGGTGGACGAAACAGCGCCACCGTCGCTTGTCTTATCGGTACGTGATCATGGCAACGGCCTTCTGGATGGCACCGCGGATTTACCTGGATTTCACCATATCAGGTGCTTACGCTATCGTTTGCAAGACATCGATGGAACACTTGATGTCCGCGATGCGGATACAGGGGGCGTGGTATTCGTCGTTCGTATTCCTTTGACCTAGTGCAATCCATCGCTAACTATAAAAATCGGTATATCCCTCTCGTTCCAGGCGATCCAACATCTTGCGTCCCTTGAGCGCCGATTCTCCAAAGCGTAGTCCGCCTTGCTCGTCGGCGACACACAACACCTCATTCACCTCTTCGAGCATCCGTCGGAAGCGCGGAGTATTCTCGCCCCGTAGCTTTGGCAAGATCTTCTGCTTGATCTGTTGGTCGAGCGCCTGCTCCAGCGGCAGAACGTTGCGTGCGACTTCCAGGTAGCGCAAGATTTCGGTGACGACACGATAACCAAACGGCTGTCCACCACGCGATAAGATTTCATACAATTCCACGAGAAGCGTCCATGCCAATGGATCAATTGGTCCCTGATAGCTCTGGCGGTACGCATCGAGATCGATGTCGCTCAACTCGATCACATTGGCGCGATCCAATAACTTGTCGGACAACGCGAACGTCGATTCGTCGATATTGACCGTGCCGACGAGCGCAACGTTCAATGGCAACCTGAACGGATTACGCAATGTCAGCCCGTCCGGTGTGGTGACAGTTTCGCCCGGTGCACCCAGGTCGAGCAGATGTTCGGCGGTTTCTAGAGCAGACAGGATCGGAGCCAGATAATATTCAGGACGTGCCAGGTTGAGTTCATCCAGACAGACGTAAAAAGGCTGGAGTGGCTCGCCCAGTGCCCTGTGCATCAAACGCAGCAGGGCAGTGGGATGGAACATTCCAGTCAGGCTATTGTAGTAGCCCAAAAGGTCACGCGCATTATGCCAATCTGGTTGCACGGCGACTAACAGGTAATAGGGATTTTCCAGCGTCGATGCCGGAATGTTATGCACGGCGTCCGCATACAGGCGTGTAAGGCGCGTTTTGCCTGTGCCGGAAATACCGGGCAGGATCACCAGCGGCTTGGTTTGCAGCGCGATATGATATGCACGCAACAGCCGGTCGTCGTAGGTGTAACCGTTGGCACCGATCCGTTCAGCGATAGTTTCAAACGCGGGCAGGTGCGGCGTGAGCGCGTAGGGTCCCTGGCGTTCCCGCACCAAACTCTCGCCGGCCCAATCGAGTGCTTCAATATCCTCCATTAAGGCTTCGTTGAGCGGCAACAGGCGTAGCACGGCTTCGATCAGCGTTGTACCAAACTCCGGGCTCGCGATCTGCGGGTCGTCCCAACTATAGCGGTAGCCCGCCCACAGGTATTGAGCATCGGATCGCAGGTAGGCGTCAAGCCAGTTCCCGCCGGTTTCGCGGTCGCCGATGAAACGCACTTCGGGAATGGCGTCAACCAAGGGTTGCCATATCGCACGGCTCGACTCCCATACTCGACTGAGCGATTCCTTGCGTGCACCCCACAGCGTCAGGCCAACCAGCACCGCCCGTTCTTCGCTGGACACACCGACGTAGATACCCGAGCCGCGTGGCGGTCGGTCAAGGGCGAAATGGTACTCAGCGATAGGTTCGCGCCGTCCACGCCCTCGGTTGAGATACCGTGCTGTTTTCCAACTCACTTCGTACAGCGACCATTCGCGCTCGAAGCGGGCCTGTCCGGTGAATTGGAGTTGTGCGGCAAGTTCCTGTAAGACAGGATGCAGGTGTTGTTGGACAGCGGCCCAACGCTCACCGATACCGGGCAACGTGAGTGTAGCGAGTGCGCTGGCGCTAAATCCTTGAAACATAACGTGTCCTCGGAGCATGCGGCGATGAAAACGTCAGGATACAGCAGTCGTATGCTGCCGCGATACGAAAGGAGCACGGTTGCCCGTGCTCCTTTCAACTGTTCGTCAACCCGCTATGGTGCCTCAGGCTGTCGGCGGGCGAAGATATATCCGGTCGTCATCCAGATCGATGTGCATAGATATCGGCGATTCTTCCACATCACCTGCCGAGACGGTCGCGAAATAGCCAGTCAGTGCGGTCAGCACATCGCGTACTTCGGCGCATGCTTCCTCAAGGACATCTTCGAGGCCGTCGAGATCGTGGATCGGGTCGCCAATAGTCCATACCTGTTTGGCTTTGAGTGCAGTGATACGGGTCGTGCTGCCAACAAAATGTACATTGGCCTCGACGTTGATGACATTCTTATGGTCAACCATGCCACGATGGATATCTTGCACGGATTGCACTAAACGTCCAAGTACCTGCAGGTCGCCATCAATCGTCATATGAATAGGAAGTGTATACAACACTTCGAGTGCGAGCGAAGATTCGTAGCCACACCCTACGAGTGTGTGGGGACAAGCAACATTATCGCCATGGTAACGCTCGCACAGCGCCTCAGTTCCAATGGTGGAGATCGCGGTCATCGCCGCATCCCACTGGAACTTGATCGTCGCCTGAACCGAATGCGCACGCGGGGCGGCAAGGCCCTGCGGCAAACAGGACAGTTTAAAGGTGCGTGACAAGGAATGCGGATCGAGTAACTCGTCCGATTGCCACACATTTAAACCGGCCTGCTCTGCGCTATCGAGCAGTGCATCAGATATCGTCTCGTACGAGAGCATAGAGCGTTTCCTCCAGGGAATGTTGCCCGAATTATAGCATAGCCATCGCAGTTATGCCTGACGTGGCCAGGAAAAACGCACGTCAAACCGTTGGTATTTGACGAACAGATGTGTTATTTTCAGCAGGCAAGAAGCGATCGGATATGGTATAATACAACACGTAAATGATGCATCGTAATGCTACAAACGCTGTTCGACCACCATCACTTGTTGACACGCTGAGTAGCGGGTTCAGAACGTCGCACCGTGCCGCAGCGGCGCTGCTAGTGCCGGTGCTTCTGAATATCTGGTATTGGCTAGGTCCGCGTATATCCCTTCAACCATTGTTCGCCTGGCTACGTAGCATCGACCCGGTGATCTGGGATTCCACACGCGCACAATTTGAACCAATCTTCCCACAAGGGCAGGTGTTCGACCTGCGGGTAGAAGGTCTTTTGGAAGAACAATGGTTCTTCTGGTTCTGGCGGCGCTTGTTTGCACTCGTGCCGTCCAGCGATGCGATCCAGCTCTGGCAACCAACGATGTGGTACGTCGGCGGCTTTCTCAGCTTGTTCGGCTCAGTTCTTGCGCTGAACATCATCTTTTCGTTGCTGCTCGCCCTGTACCTCCTTCCCCTCGCCGATGCCGTGCGCGGTGACACGCCGACGGGCAACTGGTTCATACGGGTATTGGATGCCTGGGCTCGCATCATGGGTATCCAGGGGTTGATCGTTGTGCTCTTACTGGTTGGGGGCGTGCCGCTCCTGTTTGTGGTGTTAGGCGTGGCGTATTTCGTGCCGCTGCTTGGCTCATTCCTGATGGCAGTACTTATCGCGACGGTGGTGTGGCTGATGTTCACGACCAGCTTTGCGTATGATGCGGTCGTACTCTACCGCTCCAATCCCGTTCGTGCGTTACTATCAAGTCTGCTTATCGTACGCAAGTCGTTCTGGGGGGTGGTCAGCCTGTATCTGCTCATCGGCATTATTTTGGCCGGTCTTGGCGTGATCTGGAGAGGGATGGAAACGACCGTGGTGGGGATGCTCGTGGCGGTATTCGCAAGCGCGTATATCAGTACAGGCCTAGCCACAGCCCACCTTGTTTTTTACTATAATCGTTCGCTGGTTCGTGCCAGCGCATCATAGATTCCGGGTGCTTGCCCGTATACCGTTCGTGCGTTAGCGCACATAAACCAGAGGATAGTATGACAAACACGACAGTCACACATGAGTATGGAGCCGAACAAATCACGGTCTTGGAAGGGCTTGAGGCCGTTCGCAAGCGACCGGGTATGTACATCGGGCCTACAGATATCAACGGCTTGCACCATATGATCCGTGAGCTTGTCGACAACTCGGTTGACGAAGCACTCGCCGGGTATGCTGATAGCATCGACGTGCGGATTCATGCCGACAACTCGATATCGGTCGGCGACAACGGCCGTGGTATCCCGGTCGGCATCAACAAGAAGCACAAGAAGTCGGCAATGGAACTTGCCGCGACCGTACTTCACGCCGGCGGTAAGTTCGGCGAAGGCGGCTACAAAGTGTCTGCCGGTCTGCATGGCGTGGGCTTATCCGTGGTCAATGCGCTCTCCGAATGGATGTACATCGAAGTTCGGCAGAACGGCAAATTATATCGCCAGGATTATAAGATTGGTATTCCCAAGGGGCGCGTGCGCGAAGTTGGCGATGCCGAGGGCACCGGCACGTATGTACGCTTCCTTCCTGATATCAATATCTTTCGCGAGATCGACTACACGTATCGTGTGCTGGCGCAACGCTTCCGCGAAATGGCATATCTGACCAAGGGACTACGTATTCGTTTCGCCGACGACCGCGAAGATATCGAGACGTCGTTCTATTTCGAGGGCGGTATCGTTTCCTTTGTACGGCACCTCAATAAAGAAAAGGATCTGCTGCACAAACCGCCGTTCTATGCCGAACGTACAGTCGAGAACGTCAACGTCGAAGTCGCGATGCAATACACTGATAGCTATGATCGCGATTCGATCTACGCCTTCGCCAACAACATCAACAATGCCGATGGCGGCGCACATATTACCGGCTTCCGCACGGCGATCACTCGCGTGATCAATAACTATGCGCGTGCCAAGAACATCCTGAAAGAAAAAGATGACAACCTTTCGGGCGACGATGTGCGTGAAGGTTTGACCGCCGTCGTGAGCGTGAAACTGATCGACCCGCAGTTCTCATCCCAGACCAAGGAAAAACTGGTCAACCCTGAGGCACGTACAGCGGTCGAAGCGACCGTCAATGATACCTTCGCCACATACCTGGAAGAAAACCCCAGCGATGCCAAGCGTATCATCGAGAAGTGTCTGTTCGCGGCTCGCGCTCGCAAGGCCGCCATGCAAGCCCGCGATACCGTCCGCAAGGGTGCGTTGGAAGGCTTCTCGCTTCCCGGCAAACTAGCAGACTGCTCAGACACCAACCCTGCGCATTGTGAACTCTATATCGTCGAGGGTGATTCGGCAGGTGGTTCAGCCAAGCAGGGCCGTGATCGCCGCTTCCAGGCGATTCTGCCATTGCGCGGCAAGATTCTGAACGTCGAGCGTGCGCGACTGGACAAGATGCTCGCTAACAACGAAGTCCGGGCGCTGATTACGGCACTGGGTGCTGGCGTTGGCGACATCCTGGACTTGTCCAAGCTGCGCTACCATCGCATCGTGCTGATGACTGACGCGGACGTGGACGGCGCGCACATCCGAACGCTCTTGTTGACGTTCTTTTATCGGCACATGCGCGAACTGATCACCAACGGACACCTCTACATCGCGCAGCCACCGCTGTATCGCATGAAGTTCGGCAAACTGGAACAGTATGTGTTCTCAGATCGCCAACGCGACGAGTTCGTGATGAAAGTGCCTGAGGACGACCGCCGCAAGATCGAGATCCAGCGTTACAAAGGTCTGGGCGAGATGAATCCGGAACAGTTGTGGGAAACCACGATGAATCCGGCGAACCGTTTGGTATTACAGGTCACGTCAGAGGACGCACAGGCCGCCGACGAAACCTTTACCATGCTGATGGGCGACCATGTGCCGCCGCGCCGCCGCTTCATCCAGACGCACGCGGTCGAGGTTCGCAACCTGGATATCTAGTTGTTGTCATACGAAATGAGCGTTGTACACCAAAGGCCGATCCCATATGGGATCGGCCTTTGGAACGCAGATCCAACAACGTGAGCCACATTTTCGTTAAGCTATGCCCTTACAGGTTCGCTAGCCACGAAGGGGACTAATGGGTCGTGCAACTACACACGCCCCCAGATAGAATCAACACTTGATAGTCTACTCCATCGCACCCGAAACACTGGACGAAAAGGAACGCGCCGTGGCTGGACGGTCTGGTTCATCTGCATACCCATCGGAACGCTTGCTCGTCCTGGACGCGCTACGCGGCATCGCCGCGCTGGTCGTCGTCGTTGCCCACGCCCTGCAATTGTTCTACGGCTACGAACAGCCCTATCCTGCATGGTGTCGGGCGTTTCGGCGTCGTCGTATTCTTTCTGGTCAGCGGCTATGTCATCCCCGACTCGTTCGCACGTCATGCCTCACAACGCACCTTCTGGGTTCGTCGCCTGTGCCGATTGTTCCCGCTGTACTGGCTCACCATCGGCATCGCAGCGATCCTCAAGGGAGTAGGATGGTTGCCGCAAACACCCTTCTATCAGGCACGTCTTAACACGACCTACCTGCTCAACCTGACGATGGTACCAAACTTCTTCAACGTACCATCGGTGCTATCGGTGTTCTGGTCGATGCACATCGAAGTGTTATTTTATGTCGTCGTCGCCCTGGTCGGCTTTCTTGGGCTACAGCACAAACCGATGTTGGTGGGCCTGTTGCTCGTTCTCGCGACGCTCGCGCCCGCGTTTGTGCCAGGGATCGGGTTCTCGCCTTATTACCCACTCTTTCTGACGATCATCTGGTGTGGTGCCACGTTACAACGATCACGGGCGGCTCGTGAACCGCTCCTCAAGGTTGCGACCTTTCTGATGATAGCGCTGCTATTGGTTTGGCTCAATGAAGGCGGGTCCACATTTGGGCGGGCCGCGACCGGCGCGACCGTCGCGGCCTTCGCCTTCGTCCTCGTCGCGATCCACCGACCGGCCTGGTTCCAGCAGCGCGTGCTAGGCTGGCTCGGCTCAATCTCCTACTCGTTGTATCTCCTGCACCTTTTGGTTCTCGCCATCGTGCCGATGGTCGGATCGCCAGTTTTGAGCATGATCGTTTGGCTCGCCTTAATCCTGCTCGTCGCCGCCGCCGCCGAACGCTGGATCGAGCGCCCCAGCATCGCGCTCGGCAAACACCTAACCACAACATCCCCAGCGCCAGTGGCAGTTGTACAACATGCGCCCGTTCTGAATATCTAATGTAGTATCGTGGCTTCGCCAATCATCAGCAGAGGAAGCCACGATGACCGCACCACCCAATCCGATCCAGCAGCAAAACGCAGACTTATTCCGCTATCTGATCGACACGCTCGGCAAGGAGTTCGGCGCACACCTGTTGGGTATCCTGGCGACAGGATCGCGCATCCACGGCACCCCCGCGCCCAATAGCGACCTTGATGCTCATGTCGTGATCGACCTCCATCAACGCCAGCGGCGCAACCTGGTTGTGGATGGCGTTGAACTCGAACTATTTATCAACCCACCATTCCAGATTCGGCGCTACTTCGCGGATGAGCGCGGCGTCGATCCACATATGTTCACCTTTGGCACGGCGATCCACGATCCGCATGGCGTGATTGCGGAACTCCAGGCCGAGGCGCGTGCCATATGGGAGCAGGGACCGCCCGCCATTGATGAGCATATGCGCTGGCTTCCGCGCTATGCCATCGCCGATCTGCTACGCGACCTCGACGACGTTGCAACGAGCGACGAGGCTACCGCGACCATGCTGATCGTGCATACAATCGAGGAACTGATCGAAACTCATACTCGGCTGCATGGGCGCTGGGCCGCCAAGCCAAAACGACGGCTGAGCGAGCTAGAACGCTGGGATAGCAGGGCAGCACAGATGGTGCGTGCGTGCATCGGGCATGGTACGCTCGACCAGCGCATCGTCACATTGAGGCAGTTCGCCGACTATGTGTTGGAACCAATCGGCGGTGTGATGCCGCTGGTGTGGCATTCGGAGTGGGAGGCGGTACAGCCGTAGCGTACCGCTGGAGGCATAAGCACACAGGTAGGACGATAAAGCACAGCAGCCGCACATCGATGTGCGGCTGCTGTGCTTCTTACGCGAACGGTTCTTAGTCGGCGGCTGAACCAGCGGCTTCGGGGATGCTGATCCCCAGCCCTTCGGCGACGCGCTGACCATATTCAGCGTCACATTGCAGGAAGTGGTTGACCATGCGTTCCTGGATATCAGGATTACAGGTCTTGAGATTCGTGACGAGGTTGTTGATCAAATCGTCGCGCTCCCAATCCTCGAACGCATGATACTGCGCGCCTGCCTGGACGTAGTTGTTCGTGCGAGCGATGGTCTGGCGCATGACCGGGCCTTGAACATATGGCTGGTGCGGCGCACCCGACGGCTTGGCTTCCACCAATCCGTTACGGCTGCTCGGCTCATAGTTGACATGTGGGTTACCACCAGCATCGTTGCCATCTACATTGTAGGCCATCTGGCCGTCACGCTGATTGGTGGCAACGTGGGTCTTTGGCTGATTGATCGGCAACTGCAAGTAATTCGGTCCCACACGATAGCGTTGCGTGTCCGAATACGACAGTGTGCGACCTTGCAGCATCTTGTCGTCCGAAAAGTCGAGGCCATCAACCAACACGCCTGTACCAAAGGCGGCTTGTTCGACTTCCGCGAAGTAATTGGTTGGGTTACGGTCGAGGACCATGCGCCCTACGGGAAGCATCGGGAACTGTTCCTCTGGCCAGATTTTGGTATCGTCCAACGGATCGAAATCAAGTTCGGGGTGATCGTCGTCCGACATCACCTGAATCTGCATTTCCCATTCGGGGAAGTCGCCGCGCTCGATCGCGTCGTACAGGTCCTGCGTACCATGGTTGAAGTTGGTTGCCTGAATCTCGTTAGCCTTTTCCTGCGTCAACGACTTCACGCCCTGCTTCGGAATCCAGTGGTACTTGACCAGTACGGCCTCGCCCTGCTATGTTGACCATCTTGTACGTGTTTACGCCCGCGCCTTCCATGTGGCGATAACTCGCCGGAATACCGCGTGGGCTGAACAGGAAGGTGATCATGTGCATCGATTCGGGCGTCAGACTGATGAAGTCAAAGATGCGATTAGAATCCTGGCGGTTCGTCACCGGGTCGGGCTTGAAAGCATGTACCACATCGGGGAACTTGAGAGGATCGCGTATGAAAAAGACCTTAAGGTTGTTGCCCACGAGGTCCCAGTTGCCATCTTCAGTGTAGAATTTTGTGGCAAAACCACGCGGATCGCGCAGGGTTTCGGGCGAATGTCCACCATGGATCACTGATGAGAAACGCACGAACACTGGCGTACGCTTGCCCTTTTCCTGGAACAATTTGGCACGGGTGTAGGTGCTGGCAGGCTTGTCACCAATCGTGCCATATGCTTCGAAATAACCATGTGCCCCAGCGCCACGAGCATGCACCACACGTTCAGGGATGCGTTCGCGGTCGAAGTGGGATATCTTCTCAAGGAACTGGTAATTTTCCAGTACCGTCGGTCCACGGTCGCCCACAGTTCGAACGTTCTGATTATTCGAGATCGGGTGGCCTTGCCGGTTGGTCAAAATAGGCTGTCGTTCTTTCGATTCATCCATTTGACCGTTTGTTTCGTCGCTCATCATTCCTCCAAATCCTGGACATCCAAGCCAGGCTTCTGATGCTTCAGCCTACATATCCAGTCCATCATGCCACCCACGTGGACCCACATAGCAGAGCACCAGGCGATATTCTACAAATTACGATACGCCAATTTCAGGCATCACGCAAACAAAATGAGTACGTTTTCGCGTACACTAGAAGCAACTTCGACGACCGTGACCCGCACATCGCTGTGCCGAATGGAGTGGACAATGATACATATTCCGTATGCCTCCCGCCTTGCCACACCCGCCACGCAGCGGGAACAAGCACGTGCCGCACCACGGTTCACCTGGGTGATGATCGCGCTGATGACGTGGTTCCTTTCAGGGCTTTATATTGACGGCTGGGCGCACAACCATGGCAAAGTCGATCAAAGTTTTTTTACGCCATGGCATGCCATTTTCTATAGTGGGTATGCCGCCGTCGTGGGCGGCCTGGGCGGCATGATGCTCCTGAATCGTCTCCGAGGCTATGCGTGGCACCTCGCGATTCCGGCGGGCTACGAACGTGCCTTGATGGGTGCAATCATCTTTGCATTCGGTGGCGCGTTCGATCTGGTCTGGCACACAGTCTTTGGCATCGAGGAAAGTTTTGAAGCACTCCTTAGCCCTTCCCACGTGCTCCTCGCCTTTGGGATGGTGCTGGTTATGAGCAGTCCGATGCGCGCCACCTGGCGAACAACATCCGAGTCGTCGCCGTCAAGCCTTCTTGAGCAACTGCCATTGCTCCTATCAATGACGTTTACACTCTCGATAATCACCTTTATGTCGGGCTACCTGCATCCCTTTATGGACTACTGGCCTGCGCTATGGCGCGACGGCGAACGTGGTCAGGTTCAAGGAATCGGCGGTATCCTGCTACAAACCGCGCTGCTCATGGGGTTCGTGTTGATGGCAGTGCGTCATTGGCGGCTGGCCTGGGGCGCATTGACGGTTATGTTTACGCTCAACGCGGCTTTCATGAGCGTCCTTCAAGATCACCATCTCATGATTATCGTTGCCGCCGTCGCGGGCATCCTGGCGGATACACTTGTGACATTGTTGCGACCGTCAAGCGCGCGTCCTGCTGCGTTTCGCTGGTTCGCATTTCTCGTTCCAATGATCCTGTATACTTGCTACCTGGTTGCGCTCAAGTTCACGCTTGGGCTAACATGGTCAACCCACCTGATAACTGGTGCACCCGTGCTGGCAGCGCTAGTCGGCGTTGGGCTTTCGTATCTGGTACTGGCCCCAGACCGACCACTTGACCATACGCGGTAATTGCTCCAAAGTCGATCGTCCTACGATGATAAAAGCTGATAGGATATTCATACAAGAAGGCTTATGACACCACACGTAGCCGTGAGCGTATTGCTACGCTCGTTCAGCCGTATTCTTGCCGGTCTTGCTCTCGCCCTGGTCGTCCTCGTCGGCATCGGAGCGATCGTCGTGGCGCAAGCAGGGCGTGACGAAGCCTTGACTGCCGATACTGCCGTGTTGATGGTTGATGGCACGCCACAAGGACGCGAGGCGCGCGTCGATCGTGCCGTTCGTTTGTATCTCGCGGGAAGCATCGCACGCATCGTGCTTGCCGGACGCGAAACGATCGAAGCACGCGAAGCCTTGATCACACGTGGGATCGTCACGGACAAGATCACCGAGATCAACGAGACGACCGAGATCGAGCAACTCGCTCATGTGCATCAAGTTTTGCAGGACATGCGGATCACCGACGCGATGTTGGTGGCGGAACCCGTCGAAGCGTTGCGTCTGTTAAAGATCGCGCGTGATCACGGCCTGGAATTGCATAGCGTACCGGCGGGAGGGGACACGGCGATCAGCCTCGACGCAGTGGTGGATGAAGTCGGACGGTATCTCGCTTATTGCTTCGTCGGCAGGTAACGACGGTATGTCGGACGTGATGCGAACATACGACAAGGAGCGAGGATGACACAGCGACAATCAGCTTCCAACTATCGAGTTCGGCTCATTAGGAGCAGGTATCACGACAGCAGTCGCACAACTCGACGCGATCAACGCCGCTCGCGAAACCGCTCTGGTCGCGTCTCGCGCTCTTGTCCGGCAATGTGCCAATGTCATCCGTGCGATCCACCGTCATGAGTGGGCTGACGCCGATTTGTTACTCGGTGAAGCCGCCGCGCGCGCCAAGGAACTGCGTGAACGATTGCAAGACTATCCGATGCTGCTACATGCCGGGTATTCGCAGGATGCGTTGAAAGAGTATGCTGAAGCATCGTTGACATTGGCACTGGTCCGTGGCAGCGAATTGCCCTCGGCGGAACAGCTTGAGGTCCAGGCCGCCGCGTATCTCAACGGTCTCGCCGAAGCCGCCAGCGAACTACGACGTTACATACTGGATGGACTACGTAACGGCGACTCCACGGATAGCGAGCGACTGTTGACGGCGATGGACGACGTATACGGTCTACTGGTGACAGTCGATTACCCAGATGCAGTTACAGGCGGTCTCCGGCGGACGACTGATGCATTACGCGCTGTGCTCGAACGGACACGCGGCGATCTCACGACAACACTACGGCAGGTGCAACTGGTTACCGCGTTACGACAACTTGAAGAACGATTGCCATAGGCGCGACAACTAAACGGCTATGGACACACCACGAGGCAACCACGGATGAGCAATAAGAAAGATAGCAACAGGTGAGCGGCGAACTATTCGTTCATCATGAACTCGCGCCGGGACCGCGGTACGCGCTAGATACCTGCGCGCTATCTTTTGGCGCGACCCGTGGACCAATTTTGCTGGTGTCCTCGCAACCAACCTGGGAGCAAGTTCTGCGGCGGCGGCTGGGCGATCGCTTCTTTACCATCGATGACCCCGAACGCCCGCCCGCACAAGCGTGGATCGGCGCGGCATGGCTCGAACCACAACGCGCTACGTGGAGTGACCAGCTTCAAGCACTCAGCCTTGAGCTACCGAGTGGTAGTCTGCTGTCGATTGTGCAATCGTTGCCACTATCTGCACTCCGGCGCTCGTTCAATCCAGCCGCAGTCGGCGTCCTGCCCTATGGATTCCTCCGGTTCCGTAGCACGCTGCTTCAAAGTGGGTTTCGCCTCGAACGCACGTTTGGCTTTCAAACCCTATGGTGGAGTGTAATACGGCGGGTTGCGACGCGGTTCGATCTCACCCGACCGGACATCAGCGACCGCTTGCAATTCGCCATGCGCCGTGGATTCGCGACACAGGGCCCGGCCATGGCCTTCGCCATGACCGGACTGATCGAAGTACGGGCAGGAATGCGACCCGAATGACGGTGATATCTCCTATCCAGCAACGCATCAATGTGGCGGTCGGGCAACTCGACCGCTGGCTCGATAGCATGCGCGGTCCACAAGGATATACCGGACCGCAAGCGCACTGGTGGCAACAACGCTTTAGTAATACCAACACCGCGCTGGATTGGCGTTACGAAGGCATCATCGCAGGATACATCCATCTCTGGCGCCGTACAGGCGATGGGCTATGGCTGGCGAAGGCACAGTGGGCGGGCGATGATCTGCTAGCAGGGCAATCACCACAGGGCCAGTTTGGCACCAGCGACACAACCCGCGACGAAGTCCGCTCGAATATCGCGATGAGCGCAGCAGCGTTACTCGATTTAGCACTCGCGCTGCACCAAGCACAAAGTGCGGTCTGGCAGCCCTATGCGGCAGCCGGTGAACTGACGATCCACGGCATCATCATTGACGCGCTATGGGATGAGGAAAATACTATTTTTCGCGACACTCCCGGCCTAGCGATGTTTTATCCCCATCGCACCATCGCGATCTGCGAAGCGCTATTTCGCCATGGGGAGCTACGCCAGACGACCGATCTGGTCGAACGCTATGCGCTACCTGCGCTGCGGGTGGTGGTCAAGCATCAGGTATATGCACCGAATGACCCAATGGACGGTGCAATCCCATACCAGTTGAGCACCGCTCGCGTGCCTGCCAAGTTTCTGCCGCTCGCGATCGCCCGCTGCATCCCTTGTTTTCTCCAAGCCTATGAATGGACTGACGACAAAACATTCCTCGACGCGGCATGGCGTGCCTTCGCGTTCATTCATCGACACCGCTTGATTGACGGCTCGTTTCCGGCGATTATCTACGGTCGCCAGCGTGCGAATCGCTATCCGCAGTGGATCGCCGGAACCGGCGACATTCTGCGAGCAGCCTATGCGCTGGGGCTTCACGGCCTGAGTATCAATATCGAGCCGACGCTGCAATGGCTGCTGGCAGGACAAGACGGCAGCGGCGGCATCAAGACTGCCCGTGGACTAGGGTCGCGTGTATTACAACGCGAACCCCGTATTCCGGACGTACGCGACATCGTGCATGTCGTGGGGTGGAACGACAAAGCGTTCCGTGCACTGGCGCTCTATGCGACCAACGTCACTCCCCCACCACACCGCTTGCACTCAACAGATCTGTTCCTTTCGCGGTCGTTTCCTGACCTTTCGCGAAGACCAGACCAGCATCGAGATTATCCATAATCGCGAGATACGCTACCGTTGGCGCAAGGGCGATGAGTGGCCGACGATCTGTACGCCCGAGTTTATCCTGGCCTAGTCAAACAAGGCGCGATTCGTTCGCACCCACTCGGTTAAACGGCGTATCCCTTCTTCGACGTCGATCAACGGACGCCAACCAAGTTCGCGTTCGGCTTTGGCGATGTCACTGATATATACAGGCTGGTCGCCTGGTCGCCACGGTCCGTATCTGCACCTCGATCTTCCTGCTCGAGCAACCGTTCGAGCAACGGGCCGAACTCGCGTCCATATCGCGATAGTATTCGCAGCGCCACCCGCCAATGTTATAGATTTGGCCGGATGCACGGTCGATCTGAGCGAGCGCGGTACGATAGGCAGCTACGAGGTCATCCACATACAACATATCCCGTACCTGCTTACCATTGCCGAAGATCGATAGCGGGCGTCCGAGCACACTCGCGATCACGAAATGAGCGACCCAGCCCTGATCTTCTACACCAAACTGGCGTGGTCCCAGGATGCAAGATTGCCGGAACACGACCGTTCTGAGGCCATAGATGCGGGCATAATCACGCACGTACTGATCGGCGGCACCCTTTGAACAACCATACGGCGAGTGAAAATCGAGATTTTGCGTTTCAGGAATTCCCTCCGGCAAATCGGTGTAACCGTAGCGCATAGGTCCTTCGCTGATGGCGATATCTTCCATGCCCGCCGTACACTTTATTCGTGGACGCGAAAAAAACGATTGGCGGTGTCTGCGCGGCGCGTGCGCCTTCCAGCACATTGAGTGTCCCCAGGGCGTTGATTTCGAAATCGCTACGGGGATCGACGACCGATGTCGTTACAGCGACCTGACCCGCCAGGTGGTACACCACATCATGACCCTCGATAGCGGTTGTAACTGCGGCGGCATCGCGCACGTCGGCATGGATGAAGCGAAGCACGGACCCATGTCGTTCCTGTAACCAGCGCAGATTCTGGTCGGTGCGGGGGCGTGATAGGTTATCGAAGATCGTTACGTCCTCGCCATCACGGAGCAAAGCATCCGCGAGGTTACAGCCGATGAATCCGGCACCGCCGGTGATAATATGTCGCATGGTATTCCTCATTTTCACTGCCATCATGGTGTCGAGCCACCGGGTATGGGATTTCAGAACGTACGTGTACCCGGCTTTACCCAGGAACGGATTAATCCAACGACAACGTAGAAACCCGGCGGCGGTGCTCTCCACTGGTAGGTCGACTGGTTGGATATGGTACACTTGCCAACCGCATGTGACGTGCCATCTGCCAGGCACATCTGGCTGTTAGCTCCTATAGCATGCGCCTGGATCAGTCGCACTACGCATGTTCACCCTATGATAACGCGGGTTGAGCATCTCGTGATCGCATCACGTGGACGGACAAGAATGACCGAAACACATTCCATCACAGGTGTTGACGTATCGTATGCCGATCAACTCCCACCCTGGCTGACGTTCGACCAGTTTGGACGCTACTCCTTGCTCCGTGAAGCATTGGGCGCAGCACGTACCGCACTGGATCAGCAACGATTTTCCGTGCTGGATGTCGGCGGGTGGACGAAAACGCTGTTTTGGGAGGACGCACTTCCGATCCTGTCGTTCTTGCCCGACGACGACGTACTGGTGCTCGACCAGGCGGAAAGCGATCTGCCGCATTATCAGCGCGGCGATGGCACGCGACTCGACTTTCCCGACAATGCCTTTGATTTCGTGACCACCGCCGATACCCTGGAACATATCCCCGCCGACCTCCGCGCCGATTTCGTCAATGAATTGATGCGCGTAGCGCGCTATGGTATCGTGCTGGTCGCGCCGTTCAAGCAACCAGTCGTCGAAGCCGCCGAGGATCTGCTGTTCCGCTATATCGAAGTGGAACTTGGCAGAATCCAGGCGCAGTTAGCCGAACATCGTGGCTACGGTTTGCCAGTACTGGGCGCGACCGAGGCATTGTTCCACGAAGCCGGGACGACCTGTACGACCTATCCGTCCGGCTATATCCATAGCTGGCTGCTGATGATGATCGCCAAGCATTACCTGTTTGGTCTGACCGACAATCCCGAAATCCACATGCGCGTGGACCAATACTACATTCGCTGGCTGGCGGCTCCGAACGGCGTGAACCGAGCTACCGGCATTGCATCGTCGCGGCAAAGGACGGGCGAGGCGACTGGCTCGAACACGTCGAACAGATGCTGCGTGCAACCGTGGTGACACAAACGGACACGCCATCGGATGACTGGCGGCAATCGGTCAACTGGCTGGTGGACCTCGCGACCCTGAAGAACAAAGCAGCACCGCCTGCACCGCCGACGCCAGCGCCAGTATGCAGTCATCAGCGCTCGAAAGCACCGTGGCGTCACAGCAACAACAGATCGCCGACCTGGTACGCATGGTCGAGCAGCGTGATGCTGCCCTTGCCGACCTCCATGCCCGTTCGGCGTGGCAGAACTTCGCAGATTGAGACGCTCCAGAGCCAGATCAACAGGATCGCGAATGGCGCGTTCATGCGTATTCTTAATCGTGCCAGACGACGGGGGTAAGCCGATGGCAGCCGGAGCACGGCAACGCATTCTGATTATCAGTCATGATATTATCGGGAGTCGGATGGCGGGAACGGGTATCCGCTACTGGGAGCTTGCCCGCGTGCTGGCCCATGTCCACGATGTTACGCTGGATCGCACCACAACCATCGATACCGCACCACCGATTCATCTGCGGCTCATATACAGTGGGGCGACCAGGCCTCGCTGGAAACCTGGCTCGACACGGATATCGTCGTCGCCAACGGCTTTCCTGTTGTTGGAACACGAGCACCTCGTCGACATCGCGCAACCTCTCGCATTGGATTTATACGATCCAGTGCTCTTGGAAAATCTGGAGCTCTGGCGTGGACGCGGTGAGCAGGAGCGGATGCACCAGAACCGCAAGGACCTGGCGCTGTTGCAGCGCCAACTACGCGCAGGCGATTTCCTGATGTGCGCGACAGAACGCCAGCGCGACCTGCTGATCGGCGCGTTGATGGCAGCAGGACGCATCACTCACGCCGTGACAGACGCCGACCCTACGCTGCGTCGCCTGATCGATGTTGTTCCCTTTGGCTTGTCCAGCGTCCGCCGCGCTACGAGCGAGCAGTGCTACGCGGCGTTGTCCCCGGCATCAGCGTGGATGATTTGATCCTGCTGTGGACCGGCGGCCTGTGGGACTGGATGGACCCGCACACGCTGGTCGAAGCCATGCCCGCTGTCGTCGCACAGCATCACACAGCACGGTTAGTCTTCCTGGCGGGGCAGCACCCTGGCGCGATCCAACCCATGCGAACGCCTGCCATCGCCAGACAACGTGCGGCAGACCTGGGCTTGCTCGACACACATATTTTCTTTTACGATCAGTGGGTTCCCTACGGCGAGCGAGCGAACGTCTTACACGAAGCCGATATCGCGGTGTCGTTGCACCACAACCATCTTGAAACTGCCTATGCGGCGGTGCGGTCGCGCTTCCTCGACCATCTGTGGGCGGGACTACCGAGTATTGTCGCGGATGGTGACGCCGCCGCTGATCTGGTGCGTTCACAGGGCTCTGGGACTCGTGGTGCCACCAAGCGACCGAGAGGCAACCGCTCATGCGATCGTGCGACTCCTTGACGACGACGACCTGCGGACAGCTAGCGCCCGTCACGCGGTCGAACTCGCGCACAACTACACATGGGACGCGGTTGCTAAACCCTTGCTGGCGTTCTGCAGCGCTCCATGGCGCAGCTCAACGGTTGGCACAACCAACTGACGAACCTACCGACAACTGAAACAACGGTTCAACCAGCCTTGCCCCACATGCAACGAGGAGCGAACGCGACGATGCGGCACGAACAGGAACCTTTGCTCAAACAACTGGAACAATCATGGCAGTTCGGCACGCTTCCCGCTAACGCGGGAAGCACGGACCGCTTACTGCATCAAGCGGTGTTACGGGTTGTGGGTCCACTTGTCGCGCAGCAGCGCGAGTTCAACGCAGCACTCGTCAAGTTTTTGTACACGCTTCAAGACCGTGGCAGACCTCGACACTGTACTCAATGCGGTCATGGCCCAAGTCACCGCGAACGGACGCGAAGTGTCGGCGTTGCGAGCCGATGTACAGATCCTTGGCACGGAGATCCAGACGCTGAACAGTTATGTGCACGTGCTCAACGCAGATGCCAACACGCGCATCGACACAGTATCCGAATTCACGGGAGACATCAACGCACGCCTCGACATATTGGAGCGTGATCTGCATGGACGGCTTGATACACTCGGGGCAGTTTGGCGGCGAACTCAACGACCGCCTGACACGACTGGCGTATGCAACCCAACTCCTCGATCAGGCCGTCGTCGCGGGCGACGAACTTGATCGCATCCTCGCGGAACATATTGCATCGCTCTCACGCCACGACACAACCCAAGCATCGCCGTTGACCACCATACATGATGGCTCCTCAGGCGAAGGAGCGACCACATGACTAACGTCGTGGTGCTCGTCCTGGCCTACAACGGCGAGCATTTTCTGCGGCCTTGCCTGGACGCACTCATCCGCCAGGACTACGCGCACGATTTCGGTGTCCTTGTCGTCGATAACGCCTCACTCGATGGCTCGGCTGACATTGTCCGTTTGTATGCCGACGTTACACTGATGGAAAGCGACACTAACCGGGGCTTTGCGGGTGGCAATAATGTCGGATTACGTGCCATCTGCGACGGACAGGTTGCCGAAATCTTCGGCTTCCATCCTGAGACGGTCGTATTACTCAACCAGGACACCGAGGTCGCGCCTGATTGGCTGACGCAGATCAACGCGGCATGGCAACGCCATCCACAAGCGGGCGTAATCGGCTGTAAAGCCTTCGCCGCCGATGGAACGACGTTGCAGCATGCGGGTGGTACACTTCTATGGCCGTTGGGAACGGGAACGCATCGCGGAGCGGGCGAGACCGGACCATGGACAATACGACGAGGATGCGTCGGTCGAGTTCGTAACGGGTGCCGCGCTGGCGATTCGCACGGACCTACTTAAGTACGGTCGGATTGCTTGACGAGGGTTTCAGCCCTGCATACTATGAAGATGTAGACTACTGCTACCGTGTTCGTGCGGCTGGTTTTGATGTGATGTATGCGCCTGCTGCACGGTTGCTCCATCACGAAGGCACATCACTGGTTCTGCGGAGCGCGAACCACCAGCGGATCTACCATCGCAGCCGGGTACGCTTTCTGCTGAAATGGCGCTCGCTCGAACAACTGGAACAATGGGTGCCGGAGGAACGTGCCGAGATCGAGCGTTGGAGTACGAGCGATAGTCTGGCACGCAAACAAGCCTACCTGTACGGTCTGTTAGCATTGCCACGATCTTATCGCGGATCGCGCCGATATGAACGAGCGTCCGGACGCGTATGGCCGTATCGTAGACATGTTGAAGGAACTGCACGGCGTCGTGCTCCAGGAAGAATCACGCGCACGTAGCGCAGCAGGATATACGTTCGTGCATCAAGCCATGAGGTTCAGCAAGCATGACCCAATTCGATAACCAGTCACCATCGCCACTCACAACACATGACTCTCCGGTCGATGTTGCCGCGATCATGCGCCAGGTGCGCCGACGTATCGCGGAGCGCCAAGGGCCGCAGGTCGATACTGAGCTTGGCGTTACACTGCATACCCTCAACACGCAATGGGACAAAATATACCAGCCCTTGCACCTGCCTCCGGTAGCGGGCATCCTCGGACGGGTGTGGAATGTCGTGCGCGGTCGCATCCATTTCGAGGTTCGCAGCTACCTCGACCCGATGATCTATCGCCAAACTGAGTTCAACGCCGCTGCGGTGCGTGCGTTCAACAGCCTGTCACGTCGCAATCAATATGGTGCCAGCGAAGCTGAGCTTGAATCCTTGCGCGATGAACTTGTGCAATTGCGCGAACGCATCAGACAGCTTGAGGAGCGGGTTGGAGCATAGCGTCCTTTCGCCACCGTGGACCTGGGACGGACCGACGATCACGTTTGTGATCCCATGGTACGGCAAGGAGATCGCGGGCGGCGCTGAATACCAGTGTCGCCGGAACGCCGAAGAACTCCGCGCACGCGGCATCGCCGCCGAGGTGTTCACCACGACAGGCGGCGGCTTGATGACCGACTGGACATCACCAGCCTATGACACGGGAACATCCACGGTTAACGGCGTACCGGTGCATCGATTTGCAGTTCGCAAACGCAACGCAGCCATCTTCGATCGGGTACACCTGCGGTTGCTGGCGGGCGAACGCTTGAGCCTGTTGGACGAGGCCGTGTTTGTACGCGAGATCGTCGGTAGCGACGACCTGGAAGACGCGGTCGAACGTGAACGTAAGGATCGCCTGTTCATCTTTATGCCATATATGTTTGGCACGACCTACTGGGGTTCACGCCGCGCCATCGACGGCTATATGATCCCCTGCCTCCACGACGAGGGCTACACCCGCATGCACCTGTACCGCCAATCGATCGAAAATGTACGCGGGCTTATTTTCAATGCTCCCGCCGAACAACGGCTCGCCCAGCGCCTGTATGCCCTCGACCGCACGCCACAACTACTGTTAGGCGAAGGCGTCGACGTTGGCAGCACCCCCGACGCACAGCGCTTCCGCGATCGCTACGTTGTCGAAGGCCCGTTCGTGCTGTATGCCGGAAGACGCGATATTACCAAGAACACGCCGCTGCTGCTGGAAGCGTTCCGGCACTACAACGAACAGGGTGGCACACTTCCATTGGTCTGTATCGGCGGTCCCGGCGAACCACTGCCCGCAGATCTCGTGGCGAGCGGTGCTGCCCGTGACCTGGGACGCCTGCCGGTCGAGGACATTTACGATGCCTACGCCGCTGCGACGGTGTTGTGTCAACCGTCGGTCAACGAGAGTTTTTCTCTGGTGATGATGGAAGCATGGGGCAGCGGCACGCCCGCACTGGTTCATAGCGATTGCGCCGTTACCAGCGAATTTTGCCAGATCACGGGTGGTGGCCTCCATTTTCGCACCGCGAACGAGTTCGCGGCGTGCCTGGATTGGTATGCCGAGCATCCCGACCTCGCCCGCGAAATGGGCGCGGCAGGGCGCGCCTATGTAGCCCGTCATTTCACATGGGACACCATTCTTAGCCGCTTGCTGGCCTTCCTGGGAACCAGTGGCGGGTATGCTCAAAGGACAGCATCGCGATGACGCCCACCGGTAGCCACCAACCGTTGACAATTCATATGATGACGGCGGCGATGTCGCCTGGCGATGCTATCGGGAACTATATCCTGGCGCTTGTGCCGATCCTACAGTCCTGGGGCTGCGAGGTGATGGTGTATGCCGATCATCCTAACGTGCGATTTCCGTTGCCACACTACCACACCAGTGCCTATCAGCCCACCGGACGCGATATTCTCTGGTTTCATTACTCAATCTACACCGATAACGTCCACTGGCTACATGACAGCACCGACTTCGTTGTGTTCGACTCGCATAATGTCAGCCCAGCCCACCTGTTTCATGGCTACGATCCACACATGGAATGGTTATGTAAGGAAGGCGAGCGCTTGCTCAGCACTTTCGTCTACGATGTGGATATGGTGGTGGTTCATACGGACTACGTGCGCGACGACTTACAGCGGCGTGGCTACCGCGCGATCCACAAGCTCCCACTGGTCGTCGACACGGCGCGGTTCACAGGTGCGGAATCGCCCACCTGGCGCCCATTGCTCGAACACCTCGACTATTTGCTGTTTGTTGGGCGCATCGTGCCGCAAAAAGATGTTGAGGCAATGCTGCGCGTCTTTGCCGCGCTCAAGCAGCGCCGTCCCGAGGTGAAACTGTTTCTGGTAGGCTCGCAGTCGCTGCCGAGCTACCTTCGTGACATGCAGACGCTCGCCGCCGACCTTGGAGTCGCCGACGATGTGGTGTTCACCGGACCTGTAACCGAGCCGGATGTCCTGACCAGTTTCTACCGTCACGCCCGCTTCTACCTGTCGCTATCGGAATGGGAATCGTTCTGCGTGCCGATCGTCGAATCGCTTTATTTCGGCACGCCCGTCGTGGGACACAACGTACCACCAATTCCCGAAACCATGAACGGCGGCGGGCTGATTCTGCGAGGCACGCCGAACGAGATGGCCGCACAGATCGACGATGTGTGGGACAACCAAGCCGACTTATAGTCTGCTGCAAGAACATGGTCGCACTCACGCAGGCAAGTTCACGGACCAACAACTGCGCCACGCACTCTTGGACGTGTTTCGTACGATTGCGAGGGGGAAGTAACGATGCGGATCGCGTTCGTCGTCCAACGCTACGGTCAGGATGTTCATGGTGGAGCCGAGATGGAATGCCGCCTATGGGCGGAACGGCTCGCCCCGCGCCACCATGTAGCGGTGCTGACGACCTGCGCCCGCGATTATTTGACCTGGGCTGACTATTATCCGACCGGCGTCGAGAACGTCAACGGCGTTAGCGTCCACCGCTTTCCGGTCGATGCACCCCGCGACCTGGCAGCCTTCGACCAGTACACTCACATGATTTATGGTGGTCCACATTCCGACGCGGACGAAGAAGAATGGATGCGCCAGCAGGGACCGTACTCGTCAGCGTTGTTCGACGCAATCGCGGCACGCGAAGCCGACTTCGACGTCTTTGTGTTTATGACATACCTGTATTGCACGTCCTACTTTGGCTTGCCGTTGGTGCGTCATAAGGCGGTGCTGGTGCCGACCGCACACGACGAACCGCCTTTGTATTTGCGGATGTTCCGGCACCTGTTCGCGGCACCGCGCTATATGATCTTCAACACCACGACCGAGCGCACCTTTCTCAACCACGTCTTTGACATAGCCCATATTCCCGGCAGCGAAGTCGCCATTGGCGTCGATGTGGGGGCGACCACAACAGAAGAACCAACTGACACTATCCCGACGCTCCTCTACATCGGGCGCGTGCATGGCTCAAAAGGTTGTGATCGACTGTACGAGCATTTCGTACGTTACCGTGCCGAGCGCTCGACCGAGATTCAACTCTGGTTTGCGGGACGCCTCGATATGGAACTCCCCGACCGCCCCGATATTCGCTACCTTGGTTTTGTGAGCGAAGAAGAAAAGCAGCAATTGCTTGACCAGTGCTCGATGCTGGTGCTGCCATCCGAGTTCGAGAGCCTGTCGATCGTATGCCTGGAAGCCTGGGCCGCCGCGAGGCCAACGCTGGTCAACGGTGTGGCCGAGGTGTTGCGCGAGCAATCGCTGCGTAGCAATGGTGGGCTGTTCTACACGAGCTACGAGGAGTTCGCAGCCTGTCTTGACCTTATGTTAGAAGATCAGGCGTTGCGTGTTCAACTTGGAAAGCAAGGTCGTCATTTCGTGCAGCGCAATTACACCTGGCCCGTGATGGAAGCCCGCCTCGAAGCCGCACTCGAACACGCTGTTCAGCATATGGCCGACAACACAGCAGAAGCCACTCGATAAGTACACAAGAGGTCAAGCGCTCGGTGTCGGTCATCCTTCCACCTCACTGGCCACCCTGCCATAGCTCAAACGCTTGAACCAAGCAACCTCGTCAACGAGTGCTCGAATGAAAACTCATTCGCAGATCGAAATGGCCTAGCCCGCCTTGGGACTGCGGTTCGGCGAGGTGCAGTTCACCTTTCCCGATTGGTACATCGACACATGTACATCGAGCGAGATCATTGTGACTGAAGCCCTTATCAAGCCGTACATTTGGGTCGTTGATGCTGCATTCATTGATACGTGGTCCAGCCGAACTACATTCCACGGGCCTACCTCGTAGCTCATTCCAACGCGAGGCTCCGGCCTCTTGTGGCGTTGCAGAACACCTGATTCAGTCGTGACACGTCAGGAACGCTCATTCACATGATACTCTCGGTTTTCATATCCCATGTTTGGCATGCGAAGTCCGCCTGCTGTACCCAGTTCTCTACGTACATTCATCCTGAGCGCGCTTCGATTTTGTGCAGGTTCTTTTTGCGTCAATCGCCGATTGACAGCCGCGATTACGATGGGGTATGATAAGAAGCCTTACCAATAATGCATAGTGTAGCCATCTATTATGGTTGAATCTACATACCTGCCGAATTGCATTTACAACTTGGCTATATAAATGCTTCTGGCAGTTTTAGCATATGGCTATCGGATGCCATATATCCCTCATGATAAAATCACGAAAATTCCCCAGCATTTTTATTCATCTATTCCTAATTACCATATGTAATTTCCTATTCCTTGCTATTGTCTATTCTCGTCCTTTTTTTGAGCAACAGGATATTGGTTCATCGACAACGCTTACAGGCCTCAATAACCCCGAAGAAAACGAAGAATTTTCATTTGCATATACTTCGGGATCGTCAACGCTATATTTACCTCAAGCGGGAACCGGAACATTTATAGCAAACCTCCGACTAGGTTCTAACTCTGAAAAAATACCGTTATACGCATCTGTGGGAACATCGTTGCATCAGGTTACACTGAAGCCGGACAGCGTACGAGTTTATCATGTTCTATTACCGCCTACAGGTGATTCTGCTTTTCGACTATATATCAATAGCACAACGTTTCACCTAGAATCTGACCCTCGAGATCTTGGCATATATATAGACTGGCTATCCATCACATCAAGACATACGAATTTCCCACTAAGTTCCTTTATACTGACTTCAATACTATTAATATTATTTTGGCATTCTGTCCAATCATTAAATCATTACAAGCCGAAGTTATTGCTGGCTACACTATATTTTTCTTTGTATATTTTATCATGGGTAATTTTTCGTAACAGCAGCATTTCCTTAAACATTATTCTCTCCATAGCAATCATCTCTCTCGCAACATCGTTTATATTTATACATATTGGCAATAGATCGTTCAGGCGTCCAGTAATTGGTATATTCGTATTGCTTGTATTTTGGAAACTTATTATTTGGGGTATAGCAGCACTTGGGATAATTTTTTCAGAAGACATTTATTATCTTGGGCGACATATCACAATATTTGGGAGTATAGGAGATCAACTCATATCATGGTCACGAATCTTGAGCACTTCCTGGTTCCATTGGGACACAGGCTTCTACCAAGATATCGCAGAAAATGGATATAAAACAACCGGGCAATGGCCAACGATAGCATTTTTTCCGCTATATCCAATAGTCGTTCGATGTATCATGTATCTGTTTGGTATAAGGTTTCAGAGTGCCGCTCTAATTGTTTCACATTTGGCATTATTTATAACATCTATCCTGCTGTATCAAATTGTTTCGCAGATACGCAACCATAAAATCGCCTATCGTACTATCATGTTCTTGCTCGCTTTCCCTACGTCATTTTTCTTTGTAACAGCCTATACGGAGTCGCTTGCATTAATGCTCTTAGTTTGTTCGGTATGGGCGATACAGCGGCAACAGTGGTGGGCCGCTGGCGCGGCTGGTTTTTTCCTTGCCTTAACGCGCCTGCCAGGGATTTTGATCGCTCCAATAATGGCATTCGCCTATCTGCAAGCATATCAGTTTCAATGGAGGGCATTAACAAGATCAAGTATTTTCTCGATCGTTCTTCCCCCTGCTGGGCTGGCTTTATTCATGCTGTATCAGTGGTGGCAGTTCGACACTCCGGTCGCCTTCATGATCGCACAACGAGCATGGGAGAATCGACTTCAGCCGCCCTGGGCAATGCCATATGAACTATTGATGACACTCACTTCTACTGACTGGCCTATGAAGGTGTTACAATCAAGTATATGGCTCGGCTTTATCCTACTGACGATTTTAGCCTTTCGTAAATTGCCAATCATATATGGTCTAGTAATGCTTCTGTTTTTGACTCCCCCCTATCTGAGCAGCTGGAACGAAAGTTTACCTCGTTATATTCTTATGGCATTTCCTGGTTTTATCGTACTAGGAATTATCACGGAACGATCATGGCTCAAAGTGGTCTTTTTAAATATAATGCTCGCCATATTATACACATGTACGATGCTATTTATTAATGATTTTTGGATATCATAACCATAGGATAATATGTATGGTCGACCATTTCTCTTTCCAGATTATTCTCCGCACCACATGTAATGATCAATCGTATATTTAAGGCATTCCAAAGTATCGGGCCATTCTATATTATTTGGATAATAGCGCTCTGGATAGCATGTGCTTTTGGACTATGGCAAAGCAGTCTAGTATATACCTACGCAAGTAAATTTTTTACTGATGGGATGGCCCTTGATCACGACAACTTCTTGTGGAACCTATTTGTTGGAAGCTGGATACGATGGGATAGCGTCCATTATCAGGACATTGCAAGACGAGGGTATTTATTCCACAATGAACAATGGCCCAACATAGCATTCTTCCCTCTTTATCCATTGCTTGTAAAAGCGCTATCATTCATCACGAATGTAAATAGCGAAGTATCAGCAATAGCTGTTTCACAATTAGCCATGCTGATGGCTCTTCTATTTCTGTATGACCTGATAAGCTCGGATATCAGCCATACTATTGCACGCCGCTCGATTATACTGCTTCTCACGTTTCCAACATCATTCTTCTTTATGGCTGGATACAGCGAATCACTCGCTCTTGTTTTTGCTGTCCTCGTACTTTGGGCAATACGTAAGCAAAAATGGTGGCTTGCCGGAATCGCTGGGTTTGCTCTCACATTGACACGCTTACCAGGAGTTTTTATAACGCCAGTACTGCTAGTAGAGTATCTTACCCATCACAGATGGGACTGGAGCAAGGTAAAACATCATTCTGTCCATCAGTATATTCTTACCTCCATTAGGAATTATCCTATTCATGTCATATCAATGGTGGCGAGTTCGGCACACCGTTTGCATTCATTGCTGCTCAGCAAAGTTGGGAAGGCAACAAAGTCAGTCCGCCATGGACCATACCCATAGCATTAATAGTATAGATATTATAGCGCACTCGATTGGCCGTTGACTACATTTTATGTAGTCACGTGGATCGGCTGTATCTTTCTCATTGTTATAACCTTCAAGAGAATCTCTTTGACGTATGGATTATTTACTCTTTGCCTTATCTTCCCAGCGTATATTACAAGCTGGCATCGAAGCCTTCCTCGTCACATACTTATTGGATTTCCTATATTTATTGGTATGGCTTTACTTCTCGACAGTCCATGGTTACGTCATTTTGTAATGCTTCTGTTCGGCATCTTCTTGATCGCGTGTACAGTCCTCTTTACCAACGCTTTTTGGATTGCCTGACGGTTGAAGTATCCAGCATGTCTCGTGTTCAGCCAGGTATACCGTACTAAAGTCCTTTTATACATAGCCTCAAGCATCATGTGGTCATCTATTCCTACTATCCTTGAGAAATGCGAGCCTTTTACGGTACAATCCTAATACCAGCAGCCACACGAATAAAAAACCATGGGTATTCAAAAGAAAGGACATTGGAACCATGAAGAGGAATAACTATGTACCCCTTATCCTTCTTGCGTTCTTGTGCAGTATCCTGCTCGTTCATCCATCACCGACGCAAGCGTACGAAGCACGCCAACGACCAAGATTTCCAGTAGTGTTATCTGGCGCCCGGATACTGTTTAGCCCTCCTACACTTGCAGATCTCGATCTAGATGGTCAACTTGATATCGTCGTAGGTGGAGTTGACGGCGTCGTATATGCCGTTCGTCATGACGGGTCCCTTCGATGGTCATACGATATAAGCCCCGTCATCAACAGGGCGGCACAAAATATTTCAGGGCTAAAACATTCAACAAAACCTGTTCCTATTCGATCCTCTCCCGCCGTTGCCGATGTAACTGGCGATGGCATTCCGGAAGTGATCGTCACAGGCGGTGATGTTTTTTCGAATCCAACCCATGGAGGTATTGTCGTCCTAAATCGAGATGGAAAGCTTTTGCCTGGATGGCCAAAAATATCTCGAGATCTTGGCGGTGTCGACAATGCCGGAACTAATGGCCAACCAGATGGGTACGCCGATGGCATTGCGACATCTCCGTCAGTTGGGGACATTGATGGCGATGGTCGCGTCGAAATTGTTTATGGTGCATTTGATCAACATGTCTATGCTCGTCATAGTGATGGCACATTATTACCAAATTGGCCACAATTTGTCCTCGATACCGTTTGGTCCTCACCTGCGCTCGCGGATCTTAATGGTGACGGCCGCCTGGATGTCATTATTGGCGTTGATAGCCACTATTATCGAGGCATAGAGCGTTACACTGAAGATGGTGGAGACTTATACGCATTCAATGGGAATGGCAGCATCCTATGGATCAAGCATCAAGATGAGATAATTGAGTCGTCAGCAGCGGTTGCAGATGTGAACGACGACGGACGACCCGAAATATTCATTGGAACAGGCGAGTACCGATCAATAAGCGAAGGAAAGCCATATGGTCGGTATTTTACAGCGTATAACCATGACGGCAGTATACGCTGGCGTCAGAACCTCCCGAAACAAGTCATTGGTTCCCCTGCTATTGGCGATATAAATGGAGATGGTCGGCTTGAAGTTGTTGTCGGCGTCGTCAATGGCGAAGTATATGCATTCGATGGTTCTTCCGGAGCCGTCTTGTGGCATACACTCGCACGAGATATTTTCAACAACCAATACTTACCTGATCCTGAAGTAACCAGTCCCATGCTTGGCGATTATGATGGCGATGGAGTCGATGACGTTTTTATTGCCCTGGCATGGGATGTTGTCGTCATGCGTGGTAAAACAGGAACACAACTGACGGCGACCAGTAACCTTGACCCAGCCCGTCCCTCATTCTATGCCTCGTATGGCATCACGCCTCCAGCCATTGGTGATATCGACGGTAACGGCAAGCTCGACGTTATTTCGGCATCGGGCAACGGCCCATCGAACAACCCTGGAAAGGCGCAGATCAATGCCTGGAGTTGCCGAATAGCACACTAAAGGCATCCTGGCCCATGTTTCGCGGGAACGCCCAGCATACGGGCGTATTACGCGTGCCATCGCTCAGGCCATCACAAACATCAATAGATCTTCTGGTTCTACAAGGCGTACAACGCACCACTCGTATCACGTTTGCCGAGAATTGGACCGTCACAGAAAATGATCCACAGGGTATCGTTTCACTCAATCGTAAGAGCGGAAATAAAAGCGATCCGCTTCTTGTGACGATTCAATCACCACGAAAAAATGGCACCGTGTCAGCGTCCATCACCGTGCGCTCACCCGGCGCGAAGGACGTCGTGATCCCGATCACGGTTGAAACAGTCAGTCGGTTACGCTATGTATACGCACCATTCACCAGGCGATAAATAGTCGCTTCGCAAACGTTCCTGGCGCTCAGTGCGCCAGGAACGTTTGCGTTTATACGAGCGAAGCCCGCAACGCGCCAGAGTGCGGCGCGTTGCGGGCTTCGTTAGATTGCTGTATCGCACGGATTCCGTGGCTTCCGCTGCTCTATAGCCTGAGAGCACGATTCTTGTTCGTTCCACTCTATCGCCTTTCCTGGCACCCTCGTCCTTGCACTCTCCGCTGCTCGTATTTGGTATTCAGCTTCATCGCGATAGGTTGTTCACATTGCAGGATATGCTTATGGTCGGGCTCGACCTAAGCCTCCTGCTTCATCTAACGGACATTCTGTTCGTCAACGGCTTCTGATTGGGCTGAATGGCATACCATAGTACCGTTTATAATCAGGGTATGCCGAATGGACGGCACATCGGGAGCAACATCCGTGACTCGACCGTGGAAACCAGTTGCCGACATGACAGGACGGGCCATTCTGTTACTGGTGGGCATCTTCATACTGCTCTATTTCGTGTATGGCCCGAACACCACCCGCTTGCAAGGCGCGGGTGATGTATGGCTGTACCAGGATTATGCCAAGAAGTTGCTTGGCACCCCACCACAACTACCGCGAGAATATCCACCGCTTCGGCGCTGCTATTCGTCGTACCACAACTACTTGCACCCTGAAAACTATATGCTGGGCTGGGTGGTGTGGGCGGCGCTGGCGATGTGGTTGACCATGGTCACGGTCGATCGCGTCAACGGTGGCGGCTTCTGGATGTTCCTACTGGTTGCGCTCGGCGCGTGGGGGACCGCCGCCTTTCGCTTCGATATCTTCATCGTACTGGTGACAACGCTGGCATTCGCTGCCGGAACGCGCAGCCGCTGGGTGTTCGCGCAACTATTGTTGGCGCTGGGCGTTGCGCTCAAACTCTACCCACTTATCCTGATGCCTGTCGTCGTAATATGGCAATGGCGCACGAACGCGCCGCTTGCCGATCAGCGCTGCGCTGGCAGGCGCGGCGGGTCTGCTCATCGCCATCGGAAGCATGTGGGCTACTCGATCCCGCCCAACTGCGGGACTGTTGGCCTATCATGGACAACGACCGTTGGAGGTCGAATCGCTGGGCGCCAGCATCGGCTGGCTGCTCGACCCTCAGCGGCGACAAGGTCGATTTCTCGTTTGGCTCGTTCAACCTGTTTACCCCATCTGATGCCGTACTGATCCCGGTGCTGAGCGGATTCACTATCGTGCTGTTGCTGCTGCTGTACGGTTGGTTCTTCATGGACCGCATCGGTCCAGCAACCGCCTGGGCACTCACCATGCTGATTTCGATCGGCACGAGCAAGGTCTTTTCCACACAGTATCTCTTGTGGGTGCTACCGTTCGTCGTACTTGCCGCCAGCGAGTTCCGCGTCCGCCGCTGGCGCTGGAGCCACTACGGTATATGGGTATTGATCGCGGCGCTGACTGGTGTGGTCTATCCATGGGGATTTAGCAAGTCCTATGAGATTTTCGCGACTGGGATCATGCCAACGTGGCTGATCGCTTGTTATCACCATTCGTAACGTGCTGTGGGTGCTTGCCTGTGTCGTACTGCTACAAGCTCGTGTGCTGCGCGGCGAAAAGGCAGTCGAGGAAGACGCGGCCACGATCAATCAAGCCGATAGTCCGCGCTCGCCGCATCAGCACATAAACGCTATTCTATTCATTCGGAGGGCTCGTGCTCCATTATCGCCAACATGATGACCCATATAGCAGCCACCAGCAGATCGCGAACCTGATTCGCCGTATCAAGCGTGGTCCAATCCTGGACGTAGGAGCCGCGCAAGGGTTCCTCGGACCAAATCTTTCACGGCTCCGATTTCGTGATCGACGCCGTTGAGGCGAATCCGGTGTGGGCCGACCATGCCCGAGCCTATTACCGAGAGGTTTGGGCACAGATGATCGAGGACGCCCCGATCCCCCCGGCCACGTATCCGGTGATCGTGTGCGGGGATGTGCTGGAACATACCGCCGATCCGGTCGGGGTGATCGAGCAACTGAAGCAAAGCGCCACGCCTGACGCCGTGTTCATCGTTTCGCTGCCAAACGTCGCCCATATCGCCGTGCGCTTGATGTTGTTGTTGGGCCAGTTCCCGCGCATGGAACGCGGTATCCTTGATCGCACCCACCTACATTTCTACACACGCAGCACTGCCCACGATACGTTGCGGGAGGCCGGATTGGTGCCACTACGCACGCGCCCAACACCCTTCCCGCTGGAAGAACTATGGCGTTCGGGCAAAGGAACATTGGGCTTCCGCATCGTGGTGGGCCTACAAAAGTTGGCGTTGCTGGTCGCGCCAACGCTATTTGCATGGCAGTGGATCATCCTGGCTCAACATGAGGATGGCACGACGCCACAACCAGATGCCTGAGCGTGGCCTGTTTATCGTCGACGAGATCGGCGCGGACACACCGATGGACGTAATCGCACGTGCTTTGGAGCAGGGTCAGGGTATGCTCGGTTCGCTCAGCCCAACCACACACGTCGCGTTGCGCGACCCGTATCTGCGCGAACAACTTGTAGCCCTGCATGCTACCTGGGAGATACGTCCACAGCCGCAGAGCGTGATCGGACGCATCCGATCACGGCTGGCGTGGTGGCTGCTTGGTCCAGAACTGGCACAAAGTAATCGCGCCAATGCGTCGCTGGTCCGTATCATCGATAGCCTGGTCGTCCATCTGGACGAGGAACGTGCGGCACGCCGCCGCCTGGAAGAACACCTGGCACACGAGCGTACCACTGACCACTAAAAGACGAGCACCACGATACCAATCAGAGGATATCCAAGAGTGATAGCCGAGGACCAACAATCAAGGGAAGTCGTATGTATATCATGCGCTACGCGTCATCCACCTAGGTCCATCCTGTGACCGAGCTAGTATGGCATTCATCTTTCGCCACGCTGACCGGCTACAGCGGTTCTGCGGTACGCTTCGTTCTCGGCCTCGACGAGCGTGGCATCGCCGTGCGTCCGTTGTATCTCTATGGCGCCGATCAGGACGAATACATTGCGGCGGGACATCTTCATCCACGGATTCAAGCGTTGCAAGCCGCGCCGGTGCGCCTGGACGTTCCGCAGGTGGTTTATGCGCCAGGAGATCGTTTCAGTAAGAACAGCGGAGCCTATCGCATCGGCTACACTATGGTCGAGGTCGATCGTATGGTGCCGTCGTGGGTTACACAGTCCAATCAAATGGACGAGGTATGGACGCCTTCGCAGTGGGGAGCCGACGTGTTGAAGGCCAGTGGCGTCAAACGCCCGATCGTCGTCGTGCCGCTCGGCGTCGATCCGTCCCACTTTCATCCCGGTACTCACCGTACGACACTGGGCGAGCGCACAGTGTTTCTGTCGGTCTTTGACTGGGGTATGCGGAAGGGATGGGACGTGTTGTTGCGTGCTTATCGTGCAGCGTTTAGCGCCGATGATCCGGTGCTGCTGGTGTTAAAGGTCGATTGTACCGTTCCCACGCCGCATCCCGTTGCCGCACTTGCGCAGGCGCTGCCCGACGACGCGCCACCCGTCGCGCTGATCTACAACCAGCCGCTTTCCGTCCACCAACTCGCCGACCTGTATCGGAGCGCCGATTGCTTCGTGCTACCGACACGAGGGGAAGGTTGGGGTATGCCGATTTTGGAAGCGATGGCATGTGGTACGCCGGCCATCGCGACCGATTGGAGCGCCCAGACAACGTTCCTGAACGCCGACAACGGCTATCCACTGCGTTCGCGTGGTCTGGTCGCGGCGGAAGCATCCCATCCCTACTACCGCGATGCCCGCTGGGCTGACCCCGACGAAACGATGCTGGTAGAATTGTTACGGCATGTCGCCGCGCAACCGGAAGAACGCCAACGTAAAGGCATGCGCGCCGCCCAGGACGCGACACGATGGACATGGGCGCATGGATTGGACATCATCGAACAACGTATGCGCATGATCGGGACATGACGATGAAACCTCGCGTCTCCATATTGGGGTACACACCGTGCGAATAGCGATACTCGCGATCTATGTGCGTGGCGCGGATGCAGTCGGACTACAATTAATCCACTGGACCAGACTGCTTCAAGAAGCAGGACATACGGTCGAACTCTACGTTGAGTCGATCGGCAATGACGTCCCGCAGAACGTTGTGGACGTGACCCAGGCAGTCAATGGCGCGACGTTCCATCGCAGCCACTATTGGCATGCCGTCCAATCCGCCGACCTCGTAATCTGCGATTATCCAGCCTATTACGCCCTTGCGGAATCCCTGCGTCTGCTGACGGCACCCCCGATCCTGTGGAGCTACCACGGTGTGTCGCCACCCGACCGCTGGCAGGATGACGCCGCACGCCAGTACCTTGCGATGTCGCGACGACGCACCGGACTGGTACATTTCGCCAGCCTCGCGACCACGCGTAGCGCATGGACCCGTGAGGAACTCCATACCTTGACCGGATTCCCCCGCGAACGCATCGTCGTGATGCCCTGCATCGTTCCTACGCCGCCGGATATGCAGGAAGCGGTGTCAACACCACCTTACATTCTGCATGTCGGACGCGTGGCTGCCCACAAACGACCTGAAATGCTACTGGAAGCCCTTGCGGTCGTACGCCGCAGCGTCCCCGACGCACAACTAGTGCTAGCGGGCGATGCTCAGGGACCATCACACGCACCCGTCGTCCAACAACTCAAGCGTCGTTCCGTCGAGCTAGGCATCGCCGAGGCGGTGCGCTATACAGGCAGCGTCGAACAGGCACAACTGGAAAGCCTGTATCGCGGTGCTACCGTCGTCGTCAGCGCCAGCGCTCACGAGGGATTTTGCGTGCCCGTAATCGAAGCCATGGCACGCGGCATTCCGGTGGTCGTAACTGCCACTGCCGCCTTGCCGGAAACAGTAGGTGATGCTGGCATCGTCGTAGCGGACGATATCGAGGCACTAGCCGAGGGCATCGTGAGCGTGTTCGACGACCAGACACTCCGCACTGCATTGATCAAGCGCGGGCAGCAGCGGGCACACCTATTCCAGAGCGACATGGTTCGCGACCGATTACTCGCCCTGGTTGAGCGAGCCGCAGCAACACCGAATCATAACCAGTCCGCCCCACGCCTGCGTCAACTGGTCGATCTATCACATCTACACACTTTTGCGGAAGTGGCGGCACTACCAGCGACAGGGAAACGTAATCCGGTAAGCCGCGTCGCCGCCTATGTACGTGCATGGTTCCAATCCGACCTGCGCCGCCAGTTCGACGAACTACAACAACGCCAGGTCGCCTTCAACCGGCAGGTCGCCACAAGCCTGATCGAATTTGACGAGTGGAGCGCCGAAGCGAGCGAGCGACAGGCGGCTACCACCTATCACGACACCACCACATGAAACAGCTTGCAACATACCCACGCTCAATGCCTCGCCTGCGTACTCGCCTTACTCGCCGCAGTGCTATGGTTCGCCGTTCTGTTGTTAACCAGCGGCGATGTCGTGCTATGGGGCCTCGCCAACATCCCCCAACTGTTGCTTGTCGGGATGGTCGGCACGTTTGTCTTCGTCGTGCCGGGCCTCGCCTTGCTACGCTGGTTGTGGGCTGGGATTCCAGTCGCGGCGCCCGAACGCTTCGCGATGGCCTGTGGCATCGGCCTGGCGATCCCGTCGCTGCTGCTCGAACTCGTCCACCTCGTTCGCATTCCGTGGTCGATGCCGCTCACCGTCGTGTATGTGGCTCTATCCTGTGGCGCGCTCGTGTGGGGCAGGTCATGGCGCTCGGTTAGGCTCGCCCGCCCACCCATCATTTCGAACCATCTGCTGCTGTTCATCGGCACACTCCTGGTCGCGTTCGTAGCGCGTTTGTACATCGTGCGCGGGTTACCAGTCGGCATGTGGGGCGATTCATACCAACATACGATGATCGCACAATTGCTGGTCGATAATGGGGGCCTATTTACATCCTGGCAGCCGTATGCACCACTTCGCACATTTACCTATCACTTCGGCTTTCACGCGGATGTAGCCTTCTTCCACTGGCTCAGCGGCGTCGACGTACCACGCAGTCTGGTCTACACTGGTCAACTGCTTGGTGTCGCCACGCTGCCGACGATGTATCTGCTGGGGCGACGGCTCAGCGGCAATCGTATGGTCGGGCTATGGGCTATGGTACTCGTGGGCTTCGTCAACACACAGCCTCTGTATTATGTGAACTGGGGTCGCTACACACAACTGACGGGTCAGGTCGTGTTGCCCGTGCTGATCGTATGCTGGATGGTAGTGCTGGAAGCGCCGCAACGTTCGTGGCGTCCGATCGTACTAGCGACGCTCATCACCGCCTGTTTAGCCCTGATCCACTACATTGTGGTGCTGTTCGCAGTTCTGTTCCTGGGCGCGTACGTTATCGGCTTGCTCGTTCGCGATCCACGTTGGTCGGCGGTGCGCGAGATCGCTCTCCGTAGCGTGGCGATCGTCGCTCCCGCCGTGCTGCTCGCCGCACCCTGGTTATGGAATACCCTCAACGGCTACCTGTTGCAGATCGCCAACAATTTCGTCACCGAAAAAGCTGGAAGCGCGTACATCGCCGAACGAGCGACGCTGCAAGCGGTCGCACCCTTCTACCTCAAAACATGGCTGATCGCATCCGCTGTCGCCGGCACCATAGCATCGCTGGCGCGCCGTCAGTGGCGTATGATACTGTTGCTGGTCTGGGGTCAATTCCTGATCGTGCTGGTGGTACCGCAGGTCGTCGGGCTACGAGGGGCGGGCATTGTCGTCTGGTTCACGGTATATATCGCGCTGTATCTCGTCGCGCTGCCGCTGGCAGCCTATCCGTTTGGGTTGCTCGAAACGTGGCTTACCCGCTGGCGTCCACAGGGTATAGCGGTTGCTGCGGCACTGGTGCTGATTGCGGCGACCGCGTGGGGTGTTAGTTGGCAGCGGAACATTCTCGCCCCTGAGAACCAACTCTTTTCGCCCGCCGACGAACCGGCAATGGCATGGATCAGGGAAAACACCGCTCCTGATGCGTTGTTCCTGGTCAACATGCTCCCGGCCTATGCCGACACCTTGCTGGCAGGATCGGACGGAGGATGGTGGATTCCGCTCCTGACTGAACGTCGCTCGACGCTGCCACCGCTCACCTATGGTAGTGAACAGGCCGAAGATGCGACCTTCACCGAACGCACGAATGGATTCGCAGCAGCATTGCGCGAACACCCGCTGCCATCGGAAGAAGGAATTCGGTTATGTCGCGAGGCCGGAATTGACTATATCTACGTGGGTGGAGGCAAGCACACCGGGCAGAGCGCGCCCTTCGACCTCAGTATGTTCCGTGATAACGCGGCATTCCGCGTCGTATACGACCGCGAGGGCATCGCTATCGTCGCGCTAAACTGAACCTACCAGAGGCAGTTATATGCCACAAGTACGGCTTTGTAGTCTGGATCAGTCCAGGTGTTGAGGCGATGGCAGTTTCCACGATCTGCGAGCAACGCTTCGAGGCGCGGGAAATAGTGCTCGTGGAGAACCAAATAGTCAGGATGGTAGACATGTGCTGACCATATCGCTGTATCTTCATAGCCGGTTGTGGGACTAAAGTGTGCTGCCGTATCCGGTTGTAATAGTCCCGCGAAGTCGATGATACGACGCTCCGCATAGTAGCCAATAATGCCGACCTCCAACGCACCGATAGTCGCATCTGCCTCGGTATTGTCGCGAAGCCACGTCCCGACTTCGTGATAGATGTGTAGTCGCCCGTTCTGAACGCGGTGATAGGCTAGATACGAATAGACCTGCCCCGTGAGCACCACCACCGTGATCGCTGCCGCGATGCGCCTGTTCATGGGCTTGCGCCCCACCACCAAGACCGCTTCGATGCCAAGGGCGATCAGTACGATTATGCCCATGACCAGCGGCGCGTAATACCAACCGTAGCGTGTCACGCCGAGTAGGACATAGGCGACGGTATACGCCACGATCCAGCCCAGCACCAGCAGACTGCGCTGGAACCGTACGAACACAGCGATCGCGCCTAGCACCGCACAGGCGAGGTGAGGCCACAGCCACGCCACCGTCCAATAGTGAACAAAAAACAGCCTAATACCCTTGGCGAAGCTATCGCTTTGCGGCATGAGTGCTTGTTGTCGTTTGACTGTCAGCGTCACCGGCAGGGGAGAGCCATAATAGGCGGTGGCAAAGACGACCCATGGCACGAGCAACATACAGTAGATAAGGATGGCGCGCCAGGGTGGGAAGCGACGGCGCACCACCACCCCGTAGGCGACGACCATCGCTACCGCCAGCACGGCGTCCAACCGAGTCAGCGTCGCGATGGCGAACAGCACCGCCGCGCCAGTCCAACGCTCGCGCTCGGATAGCAGCATCGCCCACAAAATTACGGCGAGGCTGAACGGGGTTTCCAGGCCTATCGTCACCAACAGAAGCGACGAAAGCGGGTACATCACGAGGGCGACACCCGCCGCAAATGACCACCCCCAGCGTTGCAGCAACGCCCATAGCGCCCAGGCTCCTGAGCCCAGGCTAAAGCAACTGATTGTGTTACTCACCCAGGGGATGTCGAGCCCCACGACCTTGAAGAGAGCCAGCAGCATCGCGTACAACGGCGTCGTGGTACTCAGGACCCGGTCGCCCAGGTTATACACCAGGCCATTTCCGGTCGCAAGATTATGCGCGTAGCGATATGTTATGAACGGATCATCAGACCCTCGTCCACCAAACATCGCGACCAGCAGGAACGAAACGCCGACACACCAAAGCGTGGCGAAGAACGCAGGGTTTCCGCGCCGAACAAGGCCGACGAAGCCGGATATATCACGCGCATGTGTATCTTGGATGGAATACTTATCGATCACTATTCGCGTACGTTTCACTATGCAAGCACCGAACAGGCGATACCTGTTCGGTGCTTGCTACATGACCCATGACCCCGAAAGGAGAAGACCTAGGGAACAGTGACATAGGTTGTGCGCGATGTTGCGGGCAACGTCACGTTGCCGTTGACGTTCTGGCACTCGATCTTCGCACCGGCACGGTCCGTACAGCGTGGCGTGCTGCCGATCGGAACCGGAATCGTTGCGGTTTTTCCGCCCTGGTCCGACCAGAAGATCGTCACGCTCAGCCCGACGTTCTGGAAACGGTAGCCTTCGACACCACTCTGCTGGTTGGCAAGTGTTCCCACATACTGGCCACCGCCGAGCAACGAGCGAGCGTGTTTGAAAGCGTCGTAAACAGGTCGCGTGGTGCTCAAATTGGGGTCCACCATCGCCGTCGAATAGAAACGGTCGCTATCGAACAGGTACCAGATGACCGCATTAATACGGTCGCGAGACGCACGCGCCATCAGGCGACCGACCATATTACCTTGCGCGTCATGGCACGCAGCAAGCTTGTCGGCACCGACGCGGCACAACAACGCGCTTTCAGTGTTGTACAGTGGTTTTTCCGCAACACCGTAGCGTTGCATGACCTCACGCAAGTATGGCACCTTCCAGTCGATTGCGCCTGGACCGATGTTTGACACACCATCAGGCGTTGGAACTTCATTCGTATAATTGTAATAATGGTGGTAGTTTAGAATATCGAATGAGGAGCCAGCACCCGTGGCAAAGATACCCTCGATGAAGCGCCCAGAGCGATTCGCGCCGGTCGCCGCATTAAAATGGGCGGTCGAGCAGCAAGCCACCGTTCATAACCTGAATCGACGAACGCAGGCCTTTAAGCGCAGGATAGACGACCTTAAGCATGTCGCCATAGGCGCGACCACCATAGAACTCATCGTTTGCTTTACCCCAGCAGCCGAAACCACTATTCGACGGCACATCCCCGATATCGACATCAGGTTCGTTGCCAAGTTCGACATAGTTAATGTTCGGGTAGCGCTGGGCAACAGCGCGTACAAACTGTGCGTATTTTTCGTAGTGAGCGGCGGCGATCGGTCCACAGCGACTACCGTCTGTGGTCGCCCATGCCGGGCTTCCCTGCAGTATCATAATAATGCGCGGACTGAGACCACGGCGTTGCAACTGCAATAAAGCCTGGTCGAATTTGCGGGCACTTTCCGTTGTCCAATCGTAGGCACCACCTTCAGTCGCCTGAATCTCCGCCCACTTTGGTCCATCAAGCCGCAGCCATTCCACACCCAGAGGCTTCAGGAGCGCAGCCCTGATATCCGGCACGTCAGCCTGCACACCGAAATTCGTTACGATCGGTGAACGGTTACTGATCGATGGCAAATGCACTTTGCTCAGCGTTTCCCGCAAGACCAACGGTAAGAACACACTGTTCGCCGTGATCTGAGAAGCCTGATTCGCCAACGATGTTGTGACAACGCCAGTAATCAGGGCAACAAACAACAGCGTAGCGCAAACACTGATTGTCCGGCGTAACCTTCGATTCGTCATACGTCTCCTGAGTGAAAGCGGGGAGGAGGCTTTCAGCGACTACGACACCGCAAAGCGGCATCTACAAATAAACGACCATGCTTTGAACCATAGCGTGTCCATATTTTACCAGCGCTAGCTTCAAACACACTGATTACCTGATGATGCGTGATTCGCGTTTGCGAGATACATATCCCATAGCTATGAGGGATGTATGACATCAATGCATCAGCAACGGCAGATGGTAACAATACATCGGAACTTGTCGCAACGTGCCGGTGATCGTCATATCGACATATTGTTGTTACCAGCAGATGCGAAGGGGGCGATTGTTCGACCACTGTTCGAACGTGTAGCCCTGACAATCACCTGTGGCCTGAAAATAGTCGCTGACCGAAAACGCCCACCCTTTTGCTGCTTCGAGCATCACAGGCGTGCGGTACACACGCCCATCCAGTTGCACCTGCATCCGGATGGCTCGGTCTGGAACGTCAACGTGACGCTATCCGGCAACTTCGGCACCTGTACGGCGTTTGTATGCATGACGGCAGCAGAGGTGAGGGTCGTAAGCATAGCGATGAGCAAAACAACTCGGCGCATCGGCGTATCCTGCATCGTGGCAGTTAAGGGGCCAAGCTCCAAGCTTTGTATGAATCCCGGTATGTGTTCAGCCAAACATACGACGGGATTCACGTCAAAACGCCCCGGCGCTCAACCGCTGGTTGTCGGCGGCGCGGTGTACTGATCGAACCAGTCAAGGATATGGTGCATACGCCGCACGCGGCGACGTGGCGCTCCCGAACGCGACAATCCGTGGCCTTCGAGCGGAAATCGCACGAACTTCACCGGAACGCCCATACAGACCAGCGCCGTATACCACTGCTCGGATTGCTCCATCGGGCAACGATGATCGCCTTCCTGCGCGAAAATCAGCGTCGGCGTGCGCACATTCTTGACGTAGCGCAATGGCGACTTCGACATCAAGAACTCCTCATCTTCCCATGGCATGACACCCATCTCGTCGCCACCGAACTCGACACCGATATCAGACGTACCGACGAATGATACCCAATTGGAGATCGAGCGTTGGGTACATGCGGCGACAAATCGATCAGTATGTGAGATCGTCCAGTTCGTCAGGAAGCCGCCATACGAGCCGCCCATGACGCTGATGCGCTGTTGGATCGGCCCACGGTAACGCTTCGGCAACGTCGGCGGCCGCCATCAGATCCTCGAAGTCCTTTTCACCATAGTGATGGCGTACGGCATCGGTAAATACCTCACCGTAGGAGCGAGACCCACGCGGATTGAAGTACATCACGCCATATCCTCGCGCCGCCAGCACCTGAAACTCGTGGAAGAACGAATTACCATAGTCGAAATGCGGCCCACCATGGATGTACAGGATCATCGGGTAGCGCTTGCCTTCCTCGAACGGCATCGGCTTGAGGATCCAGCCCTGTAAAGCCCACCGTCCGCTCCCGTGAAATCGAGCGGCTCGGGCAGGCTGACGTCATATGTACCGAAGATATGATCGGCGGCGTGCGAACGTCGGGTGACGCGATGCCCGTCACTGGTCATGGTGAACACTTCCGCCATGCGGGCGTTCGTCTCACCGCTGAATGCGATCGTTCCGTTCGCCGCAGTGAAACCGATCAGCGACATACCCGACGTATTGATTTGTTCCACCGCACCACCCTTCGCACTCACGCGGTAGAGGCCACAACGCCCGTGGTCAGTCGCCACAAACAGCACTGCATCGTCGTCCCATGCTGGACGCTCCGAATGCGAGCCGGCGTGCGAGTCCGAGGCGATCGAGCATCCCGACCGAGCGGTCGAGTTCACTGCTCAAACAGCGGGGGTTGCCCCCCTCGATATCGATCACCCAGACGCCGACGTTCGTGGCGTTGCCGCGCCGTTTGTCGTGTCCCAGGAACAGCAGGCGCTGGCCGTCCGGATGCCAGACTGGATAGCTCGTCGGACCAACCGAATGCGTCAGTTGGCGAACGCTTGCATCGCCCAGATCAAGCAGGAAATATCCGACGTGTATTGCCGCTCGTGTTCGGGACGTGCCGTCGAAACAAACGCGATCGTGCCACCCTGCGGCGACCAGGCCACGTTCTGGACGTTGCCCTGGCATTCCGTTAACTGACGCAAATCCAGAACCGTCATGTTCGACCTGCCACAGTTGTGGACGACGTGGACCGAGCAACCCGACGCCGTCTGCCTTGATCGGCAGGCGTCCGTCGTAGACCTGTTCGTCCTGTTGGTCATCGATCTCACGTTCTTCCGGTGTTTTATGGCCCGTCGAAACAACGCAGAACGCAACGCCAGCCGGATGCCAGCAATATTCGCGGACACCCTCCGAAAGCGTCGCGGTTTTCGTGATGCGCCGTGCCTCGCCACCGTCGAGTTCCAGCACAAACAGTTGCGCCGCTGATTATCACGGGTCGAAAGAAAGGCCAGGTGCTTGCCGTCAGGCGCCCAACGCGGCATCCAGTCGTCGGCACCGACGCTACGTGTAAGTCGTCGCGGTTGTGCGTCGGGTCCATCGCTCAGGTACAACGCGGTCCGGTACACCAGCGTTTGCTTACCGTCCTTTTGCCTTCCTCGATCCAGTGCTGGACCCAGGCAACCCGCACACCGTCCGGCGCAACCTGTGGGTCGGAAATCCAGCCAAGTTCGTACAAAGATTCAGGAGTAAACGGTGTCGCTTCCATGCATTTCCTCTATCAAACACAAACATGCTATTGTGGTCCGGTTCGTCGATCAATGTGACGACGCTGCCAAGACCGACCACGCCCCAGAACAAGGCGACCATATGACTAAATTCGATATTGAAGTAATAGTGATCCAGCAATCCCGTCGCCAGCGCCGCAACAACGCGGCCTGAATGCCCAGCAACCACGTTTGTCGTTCCTCGTCGAGGTGCGGTGACTGCCCGAAACGTTTGCCAGAAGAACATGCCCATTATGAGCAAGGAACTACCCAAGTCCGACCAGACCAATGCGCTGCCCCATCGCCAGATAAATCGACGATACGCCCGTGATCAGGCCGAGTTCGGGTCCGGTGCCGAAGCCAACGCCAAACACCGGATAGCGTTCGATGATTTCGATCGCATTGCGGAACTCGGCCAGACGCATCTGATTGGCCTGATCGCGGAACTGCACGCCTTCCACGAATACGTTCGGTAAACTGGTCACCGTAGCCAAAGCCACCAGCGCGACCCAGGCGGCGATGCCACCACCGACGATCAACCACCACAAACGCCGTTCGCGCACCGTCGCCAGAAACATCACCGCCACAACGATCGCGCCCAGCGCGGCACGAGACTGCGTCAGAAAGATGCATATCCCCATCACGCCGACGACGCCGAACGTGATCCATCGAGGCAACACCGGACGCTTCGCCCATATCTGCGCCATCGCACAGGCACAGATCAGCGACAACATACCGCCAAACGAATTAGGATCAACCGATGTTCCGATTGCGCGCTCGACGCCGTCGGGATCATCGTTCACGAAACGCAGCACCCGCCCAGCTGGTGGGATAGCCCAAGCGACCGAGCGAAACAAGCACCCGTAAAGCGAGTTCATCGTCCAGCACATACAAGCCCAGGCCGATCACGGCCGCTCCACCGCCGCCAAGATGAGCGCACGCAACGCCCAGCGCATATCGTCGCGCGTCCGCACGACATTGACGACGGAAAAATATAACAACACGCCCAGGGCAAACTTCAGGTAATTGTGGAGTGTCAGGTTATCGGGTCGCCCGTTCGCGCCGATGATCAGGGAGAAACACCGTAAAGGCCAGAAACAGGAGCACCATCCCGCCCAAGCATGGTCGCACGCAGGTCGTACTCCGGCACGGCCAGCAGCCGCAGCAGCCAGATCATCAGTCAGCGCGATCAGCATCAATTCGAGCAGCGTGGGCGTGATCGCGATCTTGAACGGCAGCGTCGCAAAAGGCAGTAGCGTAATGATCGCGAACACGATCACCAGCGAAGCCATGGGCGACCGCATGATAATGTAGCCGCCGATGGCGACGACGAAGTAACGCCCAGCCGATATACCAGCCGCCGATGGATACTGACGCGCCCGCACCAACGCCCGACCACGATCGCCAGCAGCACCAGCAGCGCTGTCGTCCAGCGTCCGTCTCCGAGCAACGCTGCACGCAGGTGTGCGATCAGGAATCCTTGTTCTGAAGTATGCCGAGCGCTCAGATCCAACCCTTCCAACGAAAATATGACAACATACACACAGCACTCGTGATCATGAAGCCGACCACGATGACAAATGACGATGGATGGGTGGCGATATGGCAGCGATTCGATGTTCATACCATACACGCTCGCAACCAGCGTCATAGGCAGCAGCACGACCGAAATCACGGTCAGAATCTTCATAACTTCGTTGATGCGATGCGAGGTAAGGCTATCAAGTGTATCGTTTAGCCCTTCGATAATCTCTTTGTCATCTTCGAGCATATCCCACTGCTTGTTGGCGCTATCCAGCACATCGCCGAAATAGACTTCTTCTTCGACGCGCAGAAACGGAAACGTCCGCGCCTCGAACTGGCGCAACACTGGCAGGTTCGGCTTAATGATACGACGTAGCGAGATAATGTCACGCCGCACGTACGAAAGCTCCTGCACCAGCCGTCGAATGTCACGGTCGAAGATTTCAAGTTCGATGCGTTCGATATGCTCACCAATCTTGCCCATGATCGGAAAACAATAATCAACGGAATCGTCAAGGATGCTGTACAGCAGATAGCCCGACCCACGACCCATCACGCGCTGACACTCGACGGCATCTTTTTGGCAGGCCAGAAAGAGTCGATTGAGCGGCTTGAGGCGTCCTTCGTGGACAGTAATCACATAATCCCGCCCGACGAAGATATCGACTTCCGCCGGATTCGCCAGCCGTCGCACGCGGTCGAAGATCGGGAAATGCAGCACCAGGAACAGATATTCGTCCTCATCATACACGTCTAGCTTCGAGCGTTGCACCTTGCTCAAGCAATCTTCGAGATCGAGCGGGTGGAAAGGGAAGCGGCCTTCGAGTATATCCATCTCGACCACTGTCGGCAACTGGATATCGATCCAGTGCAAACCGGCGAACTCGATCTCCTCCATGCGCGCTGGCTGCCGCTGAACATGGCTAGGCATTAGTTTGGTGCGTTCGAAAACGCGCGCTGTTTGGCGCCCGACCGCACGCTTGATCGTCATATGCAACGCTCCAGATCGAAGGCTGAGTATACCATAATGCGTGGTTGGAAGGATGCAGCGGCATAGGATCGCGACGGGCGAGCGACCCCTGACAATGCTATACTGCAAGGTGAATTGTCGATACACCCGCAGGTGGAAGGATGAAAGCGTGCGACGTGTAGTTCTGCTGGTCCTGGGAACAGCGCTCGTTGTATTCGTGGGGATCGTGGGCAGCATCGTGTGGCTTGTTGGCTCGTACCAACAACGCCTGTACTGCTCGTCCAGCATGCCGATGGCAACCTCGCGCTCGTCGACGCTAAAGGCGGTCAGCGTGCCTTGACCAACGACGCCGACGGCAAAACACGCACCTATGACTTTCCAGTTCCCTCCCCCGATGGACGCAGCGTGGCCTATGTTCAAGCAGAACGCGAGGACTCAGGTGTCCGCTCGTCCCTGATCATGCACGAACTGCGCGGCAAACCACCTACGCTCTTTTCAAGCACGACAGTCGCGCCGTTCTATCTGTACTGGTCGCCTGACAGCAGCCAACTCGCATTTCTGGGCGGCTCGACCGAGGGCATGTTGTTGCAAAACGTCAACACTCGTGGCGAACCGGCGGTCAAGCAAGTCACGCCCGGTGAGCCCTCCTACTTCGCATGGAGTCCAGACAGCAAGCAACTGCTGCTCCATACCCGTGGCGTGGCACCACGCGGCTCGATTGCCCTTTGGAGCTCCGACGACAGCGAACCACAGCCATGGAAGCAGCGCCAGCACTGTTCAACGCGCCGGCGTGGATGAGTGACGGCAAGGCATCGGTGGTTGTGCTGCAAGACGAGGCCGGCGTGACGCTGTCACGGTTAGATGACGACAGGCAACATCGAGCAGCGGCTTGCCAGCAGCCGGAATGGCATGTTTTTCAGCGTTTCACCCACCGGCAAGACCGTCGCGTATACGCCGTTACAAGGCCGAACATCGGTCCGCTGCATGTTGTCGGCATGGACGGCACGGAGGACCGTACGCTATCGGCGGTTCCGGCGTATGCCTTCGTCTGGTCGCCCGACGGCAGCAAGATCGCCTACATATCGGTCCCCAGCGAAGCGGAAACGCGTCCGGCGGCCTTCGGCAGCAGACAAGACTTGAGACTGACCTGGAATATTGTCGATATGGCGACCGGGCAGTCACGTGCACTGCATACCTTCGAGCCATCAAAGGCATTTCACAACTCTGTTGCCATACTTCGACCAGTACGCTCAGTCGATTCGGATGTGGGATCAAAAGCGGCGAACGCCTGGTGTTCGCCGATCACGCTGGTGTATGGACGCTCGATGTAGCATCCGGCGAAACGCACAAAGTCGATGATGGCATCCTCGGCATGTGGATCGAACGCTAGGAGCAACAATGGATTGGCCTGATATTACCGACCGCCTTCACATCGACCCCTCGGCCTACGTGCATCCCCGTGCCTATGTAGGCGGCACCGTGACACTCGGGGCTGATACCAGCGTATGGCCGATGGCGGTCATTCGCGGCGACGAAGGCGAGATCACCATCGGCGCACGCTGCAACGTGCAGGATGGCTGCGTTATCCATGCCGACCCAACCTTCCCGGTGCGGCTGGGCGACGATTGCACGCTCGGACATCGCGCCATCGTTCACGGCGCGACCCTGGACGACGGTGTTCTGATCGGCATGGGCGCGATCGTGCTCAACGGCGCTCATATCGGCGCGGGCAGTGTCGTGGGCGCGGGGGCGCTGGTTCCCGAAGGTATGGAAGTGCCGCCTGAATCGCTCGTGCTGGGTGTTCCCGGCAAGATTCGCCCGACTGCGTCCCGACCAGGCCGCGCGACGCCATCTGCCAGCGCTGCATTATGTCGAACTGAAGACGCTCTACCAGGCACGCGGCGAGGAGCAGACCGACTGATCCATGGCTACGCTCGAAGGCTCATTGGAGCGCATCACCTTTCATAACCCCGAAACCGGCTATACCGTCGCCCGTGTACAGCCATCCGGCAAACGTCATCTTGTCACGGTCGTCGGCAAACTGCTTGGCGTACAGGTTGGTGAAGCCCTACGGCTGGAGGGCGAATGGACCAGCCATCCCAACCATGGACGGCAGTTCGCCGCGACCGCATGGCAAGCGGTGCTGCCCGCCGACGCCGAAGGCATCCGCAAATATCTTGGCTCTGGACTGATCAAAGGGCTGGGTCCGGTAATGGCGCAACGCATCGTGGATGTGTTCGGTGCCGACACCCTGCGGGTTATCGAAACCGAACCGCGTCGCTTGTATGATGTTCCCAAGGTCGGCGAAAGTATCGTCAACGCGATCATCCGGCCTGGGGCGAGCAACAGGGCATCAAAACGTTGATGAACCTGCTGCAAAGCTACGAAATCACGCCGACGCTCGCCATCCGCATCTATCGGCAGTATGGCGAGGGAGCGCTCGAGCATCGTCAAGGAATCCCCCTATCGCCTCGCCGACGAAGTGCATGGCGTTGGCTTTCTGACCGCCGACCAGGTGGCGCACTCGCAGGGTGTCAGCCACACCGATGCGTTCCGGCTTGGGGCGGGTTACGCCATGTGCTGAGCGAGGCAGCGGGCGACGGGCATTGCTATCTTCCCGCCGATCTGCTGGTAGATCGCACAGCAAAACTCCTGGAAGTTGATGTATCGCTGATCGAAACGACCCTGCGTAACGTCGATGCCATGGGCGACGTGCATATCGACGAAGTTGACGGACTTCAACATGTGTATCTGTTGCCGTTCTACCGCGCCGAACTCGGCGTCGCCAACGCGATCAGGACGTTGCAGATTGCCCCGTCCGCGATAGCGCCAATGTTCAAGCGCTTTAATTGGGACACGTTTCTGGGATCAGCTTGGGCGCAAACAAGGTCACCAGCCGACCGCAAAGCAGCGCGAAGCGGTACAAGCCGCCTTGACGACCAAATTGTGCGTCCTGACGGGTGGACCCGGCACCGGCAAGACCACGACCCTCCGCACCGTGATCGAACTCCTTGAAGCCCACCGCATACGCTATGTGCTGGCATCGCCGACCGGCCGCGCCGCCAAGCGTTTGAGCTGAGGCGACCGGAGCCGAAGCCAAGACTATCCATCGTCTGCTGGAATACGCTCCCGGCGTCGGCTTTCAGTTCAAACGCAACCGTGACAACCCGCTGCAGGCCGACATGGTGGTGGTGGACGAAGGCAAGCATGCTCGACGTGCTGCTATGCAACCATCTGCTCAAGGCGATCCCCCCCACGCGCATGTGTTGTTCGTGGGCGACGCCGATCAACTGCCGTCTGTCGGTCCTGGCAACGTCCTGCATGATCTGATCGAAAGCTGGGCCGTGCCTGCTGTCCATCTCGACCTGATCTTTCGGCAAGCCGAGGGATCGGGGATCATCGCCAACGCCCATCGTATCAACCAGGGCGAGCCGCCGCAGACTGAAGCGTTGGATGACTTCTTCTTCTTCCCGCGCCCACAGCCGGAGGCATGCGCAGAAATGGTCGTCGATCTGGTCGCCGACCGCATCGCACGGCGTTTCGGCTATCGACCGCCGTGCGATTCAAGTGCTTTCACCGATGCATCGTGGAGCCGCCGGTGTTCAGGCGCTCAACAAAGCGTTGCAAGAAGCACTCAATCCCGCCGCACCCGGACGAGACGAGCGTACCTGGGGCGATACAATCTATCGCGTCGGAGATCGGGTGATGCAAGTGCGTAACAATTACGATCTCGATGTGTTTAACGGGGACGTTGGGGAGATCGTGGAGGTCAACGGCGATGCGCAAACTCTCAGCGTTCGCTACGAGGAAGTCACGGGTCCGCGCATCGTCGGCTACGAGTGGGCGTACCTGGACGACTTGCAACTGGCCTATGCCACGTCGATCCACAAAGCGCAGGGCGCGGAGTTTCCAGTCGTCGTTATTCCGCTGGTGCGCCAGCATGCCATGCTCCTGCAACGCAACCTGCTGTACACCGCCGTCACACGCGCCCGCCACCTGGTCGTGATCGTCGGCGACCGCTTCGCTATCGAAATGGCGGTGCGTAACAACGAGGTCGCGGGGCGTTTCACCGGCCTGGAACGCCGCCTCAGGTCCTGAGCGTTACCAGCGCCCGATCCCGAACGCCACCAGCACGCCCACGATCGCAATACTCCAACCGCCGAGCACCTGCATCGGCGTGTGATTACCGGTCCGCACCCGCGCCCAGCCGACGATGACGGCACAAATCCATAAGGCAAGGCCGAGCCATTGTGTGAACAAGGTTGCCAGCATCGCCAGTGTACCGATTGACGCCGAGTGAACGCTGATTTTCCAGCTAAAGTTGATCAACATCGCGACGACTGCCACACCCGCCGCCGCCGCGTTTAGTCGCAGAAACGTCGTCGGAGCGCCCAGCAGATACAGGAGGTATGAACCGATGATGACCGATATCACGGCGACAAGATACAGTCCCGTGCGTTCGGAGCGGCGCGAAACATCGTCGTCAGAATAATCCCCCCGGAACAACCGCAGGTAGAAATACAGCGATGGCGGAGTCAGCACCATCAGGACCGATGCCGCAGCCCAACCCAGCCCCGAACGTATACTTGTGATTCCCGGCCCGTTGATACCCACCACTAGGTAGGAGGCAAATCCATTGACCGTCGGGTGGAATATCTGCGAAATGATGCGACCAATTTTGTACGTACCATCCCGCCGTACAGATTGACCAGTTTGATCGACGGCAGGCATTTAGCGCCTTCTTTCCTCGATGGTATTTCCGTTGGAATGACCACCAAGCGAATGATACATGTCAAGAAGTTGGTGTGCGGTACGTTCCCAGGTGAACGATGCCGCTTGCGCCGGACCTTCGTGCCGCGCCGCAAGTGTCAGCGCAGGCTCATTCAGTACACGACGCAGTGCTGCGACGAGCGCGCCTTCATCTATCGGATCGAACAACAATGCCCGCTCGCCCACCAGTTCGGGAATACTCGACGTATGCGATGTCACTACTGGCGTGCCGCATGCCAGCGCTTCCAGCGGCGGAAACCCGAATCCCTCATATAACGAAGGATACACCAGCGCGATTGCGAGAGAATGAAGCACCGGGAGGTCGGCATCGTCAACCGGACCCGGCAGCAGCACGCCGGGCGTTTGCCGTGCGCGGGCGATGATCGGTTCGGATAACCACCCCGGCTTTCCAGCGAGCAGCAAGCCAATCGGCGCTTCGCCCGTCGCAGCGGCGTCGTCTGCCCGTACCGTGGCGTAGGCGCTCATTAAACGTTCGAGGTTCTTGCGCGGCTCGATCGTACCGATGTGAAAGAAGAAGCGTGGTGGTAGATTGTACTTCGCACGCACCGTCGCGAGCCGTTCCTTATCCTCGACGCGCCGGAACTCCGGCCCGATGCCAGGATACAGCACCGTCACCCGCGCAGGATCGACGTGCATCAATCGTTCGAGGTCACGCGCCGTGCTGTGGGAGTCGGCTACTACATGCGACGCGCGTTCGAGGGACCGTGGTACCGCGGCTTCCAGATAGCGCCGCAGTCGTTCATGGGCGGCTTCGGGGTGAATCCGAAAGCTCAGGTCATGTACCGTCAGCAACGTGCGGCGTGTACGTGACGGCGGCAGCACGAAATCGGGCGCGTGCAGCACATCGACCTTGCCTGTCCATAGCTCCACGGGCAACGGCAACCGCGCACGTTGCCAGATGAGGGGTAGCCAGCGTTCCGCGACGGGAATCGGCGCGAGTTCGATCGAGGGATACGTCGCCTTAATATCCTGAAGCGCCTGGTAGCCAAACGCACCCTGGCTGTCTCGGCTGGCATAGAACAGCACAAACTGATCGCTACTTCCAGCCGCTGCCAGCGCCCGTACCAGTTCGCGGGTGTAGCGCCCGATCCCGGCGACCTGCCGCAATGCAGCGTTATAGTCAATGGCTATACGCATGACCGGCGACCAACGACCAACGTCCAACGACCAGCGAAGCTGAGAACGACATAGCGTGAACAGATCGAACAAGCAATCGGGTATATGTGGGCTGAAAGAGATGGAGCGTACTGCCGCAGACTATTTCGATTTCTTTCGTTGGTCATTGGTCGCTTGGCGTCGGGCATAGACATCACTTTCGCTTGCTGACCAGGAACAGGATGAAGCCGAAGACGACGATACTCCAATAGTTAATCACACGGTCGAGCAATGCAACTGCCGTCGCCATCACAGGCGCGACGCTGAACAGCGGCGAGATCAGCACGCCGATGATGCCGGTTTCGACCAGACCCAGTCCACCAGGAGTTGCCGGAATCGTCGTCAACAATGAGGAGGCCAACGCGACAAAGATGATCGCCGGAAGGCCGAGATGGAGCCCTCCCATGGCTTCGATAACCAGAAACAGACGCAGGGACTCACCCATCCAGACCAGTGCGGTCAGGACGAACAGCACCGGCAACGAGCGCGGCTTGAGCGAACCAAGCGTGCCTGCCTCGAATCCAGCATAGACGCGATGCAGCCGCCCTGGTACCAGGCGACGAATATATGGACTAAGGTAGCGCATCGCCGCCAGACCGATCACGATTACCACCACCAGGACGAAGCCGAATAAGAAGATCACGCGCGTTGCCGGTGGCATCTGTGCGCCAAACACTTCCCAACCCGATAGCACCAGCAAACCAAACAGTACAATCATGTCGAGCAAACGCTCGGCGAAGATCGTGCCAAGCGAGCGCGAGAATGACACGCCACCATTATGCTTGAGCAAATACCCACGGTAGGCATCACCGAGCTTCGCCGGAACAACACAATTGGCGAACCATGACAGTCCCAGGTATTCGGTCAACGCCCCGATCGACGCCCATGAGCCACGTCCCTGTGGCAGCGGGAAATCCGCGTTGCGTAACAGGTATTGCCAGCGTAGCGCCCGAATAGGAAACGTCAGGTAAAAACAGACGAACGCCAGCAGATACAGCCATGGGTTGATCTGCCGTACTTGCTGCACGATTTCGCTAACGTTGATGCTATTGCCACGAAAGACAAAGACGATGATCAGGAGCGCCACGACAAATGAAATCAGGGTGCGTGGACGCAGCAGCCAATCCTTGAGGACGAAACCCTGATCAAGCTCCTGATCATCGTTCTCCTCAGGTGGGAGAGCGGGAGTTTCGGCGTCAGGAACATCGACGTTATCGCCGAAGGATGAAAGTTTCATAATTTGCTTGGTGTCCATCATACGTTCACAGGGTCGTATCGGTACAAAGCGCCTTGGCTTCTAAGCAGGAAGTTCGGGTTGTTGAGCGAGGCGTTCGGCGATTACCATCAGGCTCCAGACGCCACTAAGTTGAATACCGAGGTTCAGAACATGCAGGTTCTCGAAAATATTGTGGCCTGCAACGGCGAGCATGATACCACAGCCACCGAGCGCGAGCCTGCTCCATAGCGTACCAGGGTAGCGCCGCATCACCACGTAACCCTTGCCCAAACATAGCGCCGTACAGTACGAGATAAAGCAGCAAACCGATGGGGCCAGCTTCCGCCAGAATATGCAGATAATAATTATGTGCGTGTCCTTGCGAGATCGACCATCGACCCAGGAAAAACTCAGGATATGCTTCGTTGAAGTTTCCAGGACCGACCCCCAGAAAAGGGTGCGCCTGCCACATGCGCCACGCCGCTTGCCAGTGTGCCATACGTTCCACGACCGCGAAATTGTCGTCGTTAACCATGACCGTCGCAGCGTTGAAAATGCGGAGGTTATTGGTTATGGCCTCGATACGATCGACAACCACAGGTGGCAACGCATTGAACGCGCCGATGACACCTACGAGCAGCACCAGGATCAACATACCACTGGCGATAAGTGCTGAGCGCCGTCCCGCCAACAGCGCCAGCCCCATACCACCCGCAATCGCGCCTAGCCACCCGCCGCGTGAATACGATGCGAATAACCCAAACAGGATCAACGCACCGCCGCCGCCGCTCACCAGCGCCAGTCCAAGCAGCGTCGCTGACCTGTCCACGCAGATGATGGAACGGTTCGGTCATACGTCGGACGGATGCAGGAAACACACGCGATGCCGCCAGCAATCGCCTCAGCGCATGCCAGCGTTGGAACCAGTAGATACCCAGCATCAGGCCAAGGGGCCAAGCCATGTTCATATAGCCAGCATACGAGTTTGGCTTGCCAAACGTCGCCGTCGCACGAGCAAAACGCCCTCCCGCGATCAGGAACGACGCATTACCGGTGGCATTGAGGAATTGCAACGTACCGAGGAGCGCCGAAAATCCTGGTGCCATTAGCAGCACGATCACCAGCCCCCACATCCGGCGCCGATTTGTGACCGTTCCGAGCACCAGCACGAACGCCAACCACGCCGCGACCCACCGCGCCCATTGCTGGAACCCAGCGGCGAGACTATAGGGCGTCATCACGACCGCCAGTAGTTGCCAACCCAAAAACAATAGCCAGGGCCATTGGTAGCGTAAACCAAGCGTACGGTCGGGATGCGCCAGCACTTTAAGCACCCATGAACCAGCCGCCAGTGCCACGACCACTTGCGTCACCGTCAAACCTGCCGGAAGGGTGATCATTTCTTGTACTGGAATCGACAGGATCGAGGCATACAGCCCCCATACAGGATCGACGATGACCATGACCAGAACGAATAGCCCGACGATAGCGACGGCGGCATATGGCAGTGGCAAAAGAGCCAAGGCGAGGGCAGCGGGCAGCGCCATGAGCACCGACCACCAGCGTGGCAGCGCTACCGTTCGACCCTGATCCACGACTGGCAAATTAGCCATCCGCGTCGATCTGACCAAGCGACTGAAGCTGTGCCCGGAAATATGGGACGGTCAAGCGGATACCTTCGTTGAGTTCAACCTGTGGCGACCAATCAAGCTGTGCGCGTGCTTTGGTGATGTCCGGCTGGCGCGTTTGTGGATCATCCTCGATACGTAGGTCGGGCTTGACGACGATACCAGCAGGATTGTTGGTGACCTCGTTGACCAGTTCTGCGAACGCCTTGATGGTAAATTCGTGCGGATTCCCAATGTTCACGGGTTCGTTTTCGTTCGACATCAACAATCGATGGATGCCCTCCACCAGATCGCTGACATATTGGAACGAGCGTGTCTGCTGTCCGTCGCCATACACCGTCAATGGTTCGTGGCGCAATGCCTGTTGGATAAAGTTCGGCACGACGCGCCCATCCGCCAGACGCATACGCGGTCCATACGTGTTGAAGATACGGACGATGCGCGTTTCGACATGGTGGAACCGCTGGTAGGCCATCGTGATCGCTTCGGCGAAACGCTTGGCTTCGTCGTAGACACCACGCGGACCAACGGGGTTCACGTTACCCCAATAGGTTTCAGGTTGCGGGTGGATCAGCGGATCGCCGTACACTTCCGAGGTCGAAGCCAACAGAAAGCGAGCGCTTTTGGCTTTCGCCAGTCCAAGCGCCTTGTGCGTCCCCAGCGAGCCGACCTTGAGTGTCTGGATGGGCAACTCCAGGTAATCGATCGGGCTAGCGGGACTTGCGAAGTGCAGGATTGCGTCGAGTGGTCCGTCGACATAGATGTAGTTGGTCACGTCATGCTTGACGAAGCTGAAGCGTGGATTGTCCGGCAAGGTGCGCGATGTTATCGGTCGAGCCAGTCAGTAGACTATCCATGGCGATGACTTCGTGATCTCGTGCCAGAAAATAGTCACACAGATGTGACCCGATGAAGCCAGCTCCGCCGGTGATCAATACACGCATGAAATTGTATCCTTTATTAGTATGCTCCGCGACCGAGCACGACCGCGGGAATCGAGAGCAGCAGAATCTTGAGGTCGAACCACACCGACCAATGTTCGGCGTAATAGATATCGAGACGTACCATCTCGTCGAAGGTCGTATTGGAACGTCCGGTGGCTTGCCACAAACCAGTACAACCAGGCATAACTTCCATGCGGCGGCGTTGCCACGGTTCATATTGCGCGACTTCTTCCGGCACCGCAGGGCGCGGTCCGACAAGGCTCATTTCACCGCGTAGCACGTTCCAGAGTTGTGGAATCTCGTCGAGGCTGGTACGGCGCAGCACGCGCCCGACACGCGTCGTGCGCGGGTCCTGCTTCATCTTGAAATGAGGACCCGCGTTCTCGTTGTATTCCATCAAAGCTCGGCCTTGAGTTCCTCGGCATTCGTCACCATCGTGCGAAACTTAAGGAACTCGAACGGTCGCTCTTTGCGTCCTAGCCGCGTTTGACGAAAGATTACCGGACCCTGCGAATCAAGCCGAATCAATAACATGATTAGTAGGGACAGCGTACCCCACAAGCGGCAATCGTCATCAAGCACCAGACCAACATCCAGCGCCCGCTTGAGGGCATAATTCCACCCCTGAATCACGTTTTCGCGCAACCCAATCAGCGGGACGCCGCGTAATTCCTGGATTGTCACACGGTCGAAGGATAACTCGTGGAAATCCGGCACGATCTGAAACGGCACGCCCATCTGGTGACATATCTCAACGATGCGCGGCAGATACTCGTTCTGCCAGGAAGGGTAAAGCGACGATCACGTGATGCATGTTGCGTTGCGCCACGACTTGCGGCAACTAGTTCCAGCGTTCCGAGCAACGGTGTTTCGCCTGATATTGGCGACTTTCGGCTCACGTTCGTTTCGTTCGTGGTCGTGGACATATCCGATCAATGATAGCCCAACGAGCGTGAACGACGTAAGTTTCGCATCACCTGGCGACCGAGCCCGGTTCCACCCACGACGACTACCCGCTCGAGGTCGTGGCCTGCAGCCCAACGGCGATGGCGATATGAATTGACCAGCAAACGCCCTACTGCCAACGAGCACGATCGTACTCGCCCAGGCTAGCAGAAAGATCAGGCGCGAATAAAAGCCGGGAGAGAATAAGAAACGTGATAACGATCGTCACCGCAACCGCAGTGGTGACGCTCGACTGACGATCTTACCAAGCTGCGTCAACCATCCGGCATTTCGGGGCAGATGGTACAAACCCTTCCAATACAACAATCCCAGGATCGTCGGCACCAGCGAGAGCGATCGTGGGAAGGAAACTTTGCAGTGGCTGCGGTTAGCGCACCGGGAGCTAGGAAGCCATAGCGGTAGCGCAAAAAATACGCGACGATGAAGCCAAGCGTCGCGAGCAAAACATCAAGAACCACCAGGAACTGAAGTTCCAGGCGCAAACGACGCGCCCGTACTGCATGCACCGGTAGCGCTGTTGAGCGCATACCGGGCAGCAACGGGAGTTCAGTTACCGGCTGAGTTCCTCGCTCCACACGAGCTCCGCTTTTTCGATATACACGGTGTCACCCTCCTCGACGCCAGCGGCATACAATGCCTTGGCGATCCCGGAGCGATCCATCACACGCTGCAAGCGATCGAGCGATTCTTGCTGCGCAAAGTTAAGCATAGAAACGGTCTGCTCGATCTTTTGTCCGTGTACTCGATAACCCATCGCCTTCTCGTGTGATCGTAAAAGCGTTAGGATCGCGCACAGACTTCGGCCACGTTAGTACCTCGTCCGTACGCGCACGAAGCGGCACTGGATTCGGGATTTCGCGTAAGCAACTCGGCGACTTTTTGCAGCAGTGGCGCGACGCCTTCGCCAGTCGCGGCGGCGATCGGGAAGATCGAACTCCGCATCGACGCCGAGTTCACTGCCGCAGATCGCTCGACCTGATCGCGTGCATCCGGCAAGTCCTGTTTGTTAAGCGCAACGAGTTGCAATCGATCGGCCAGGTCGGGCTGATAGAGCCGAAGTTCGTTGTTGATCTTGACGAAATCTTCGAGCGGGTCGCGTCCTTCCGTGCCTGCCGTGTCGATCACATGCACCAGAATGCGTGTGCGTTCGATATGCCGCAGAAAGTCATGCCCAAGCCCGATACCCGTATGCGCGCCTTCGATCAACCCTGGAATATCGGCGACGACAAAGTGCTGATCGCCAACTTCGACCACACCCAGGTTCGGGCTAAGGGTCGTGAAGGGATAATTCGCGATCTTGGGTCGTGCCGCACTAATCGCCGCCAGTAAGCGTCGATTTTCCGGCATTCGGGAAACCGATCAACCCTACATCGGCAATAAGCTGTAGCTCAAGGTCGAGCGTATACGATTTCGCCCGGTTGTCCAAGTTCCGCGATGCGAGGAGCCTGATGGGTAGAAGCTCTTGAAGTGGACATTGCCCAGTCCACCTTTACCTCCCGATGCTACCAACAGGCGCTGGCCGGGTGCGACCAGATCGACCGAGTATGTTTCACCTTCGATCTCGGTGCGGACGATCGTACCGGGAGGGACGCCCACAACCATATCTTTGCCATTGCGCCCATGTTTGCGCTGTGAACCACCATTCCCACCTTTTTCTGCCTCGAACTCCTGCTCAAAGCGAAAACGTAGCAACGTATTAAGGCTAACATCGACTTCGAGATAGATGTCGCCTCCGCGACCGCCATCACCACCATCTGGACCACCGCGCGGCACAAATTTTTCACGCCGAAAAGTGGCAACGCCGTCGCCACCGTCGCCAGCTTTCGCCGTAATTTGTGCCTGATCGACTAAATCTGCCATCCGTTATATGTTATGAATGCTGAAACAGGCATGGAAATACCACGCCTTAATCCAACGCTCGCTCCTTACGCAATTCGGTACTACTAGTGACGGGTTGAATCGCTCACTTCTTCGGTGCGGGTCACCGTCGTCGTCGTGGTTTTCGAGTCTTCGTCATCGCGGACATTCTTACGGAACTCGCGAATGCTGCCACCCATCGCGCTGCCAATGCCAGCCAAACGGCTCGCACCAAACAGAACAATGACGATAACCAGGATAATTAACAGTTCGGGAACGCCAAATCCGCCCATGATCTTTATTCCTCAATGTACAAGTACTTCGGCACGAGCCGATCGTTGCTCTGATTATACCATAGCGTTCATTCGTCGTCCGGCTAGAGTACAATCCAGAGCAAGGATGATGGACGATGAATGAACGCCAAGCTGATGCGACCAATCGATACGCGACAATTATCCCCCAGCCTACCATGCATATGCGTACAGCATCACCAGTCAGTGGCAGCAGACAATGATTGCTGAACCAGAAGCGGTTCTGTTATGCCAGGTTCCTGGCCTGAACGCCGCACTGCTGCGGCGACTGCTGGAGCGCTGGCCTGACGCAAGCACGATCTTGCGTGCGCCATCATCCGAGTTACGCGCTACAGGCGTGCCGCCCGCCCTGATCAGCCGGATCGTCGCGGCTCCACGCCAACATGCGGCTATCGTCGCGGGGATCAAAAGCCTGCATCGTATGGGCATTGTATCTATTACCTACCTTTCGCCGACATATCCGCAGCGGCTTCGCGAACTCGCCGAACCACCCCTCACCCTCTATGTCCAGGGATGTTGGCCTCCAAAAGAGCCATCAATCACGCTGGTTGGGCAAACGGACGAAAGCGACGAGGTCGAGCCATGGCAATCGTTCCTCGACGAGCATCCAACATCTTGGGATTACGCTCTATGTAGATGGTGACGGCGTGCTTGCGCTCGAACCCAGCGGAATCGTTGGTGTATTGCCCTATGGCGCGTTACTGGCGCGTAGCCGCATTTCCGCGCAACTACGTACAGCGCTGCAGCAGGGTCAGGCGACGCTGGTATCCATTGTGCCGATCAATGGGCATTCCAGCCCTGCGTCTGAAACACTTGCGCGAGCGGTTCGCACGATGCTCGCCGACGGTATTCTCCATTTGGGAGGGTCCGACCCACTGCCACTTGAGCTTCGTCCGGCGACATTCTGCTGGACGCTGGCACAACAAACGGATGCTCCAAACCGCTTCGGTATCCTCAAGCCAGACGATAGTGGGCTACGTCAGATCGCCCGCGCGCTCGGTATGTATCGCACCTCGACGGCAACAGTCCAGCAAGAGCAATTGTGGTAGCCCACCCTCGTCGATTGGGTAGAGGATCGTGTTCGCAGAACATCCACCTGTCCACATGAGAGCAGCATGTTATAATTGGCGGAATGAACCTCGGAGCGCACATGTCTATCGCCGGCGGTATCCACAAAGCCTTTGCACGGGCCGAGGAAGCCGGTTGTCGCACCCTACAGATTTTTTCCAAGAACGAACGACAATGGCAAGCCAAACCGTTGGATGCACCAAGCATCATCGCCTTCAAGGCCGAAGCCACACGTTCGGCTATTTCGCCACTCATAGTCCACGGCTCCTATCTGATCAATCTCGGGATCTCCTACCGATGAGCTATGGGAAAAGTCGATTGCTGCGCTTCGCCGACGAGCTAGAGCGTTGCGAACAGTTACAGATTCCTTTCATCGTGCTCCATCCCGGAGCACATACCGGCTCTGGCCTGGATGCCGGGCTTCAACGGGTTGCCGATGCGCTTAACCGTCTCTTCGATGCGGGAACAGGTGGCACCACCACCGTTCTCCTCGAAACCACAGCAGGTCAGGGGACGACGCTGGGCGGCACGTTCGAGGACCTGGCACGTTTGCTGCATCTCGTGCGCCATCGCGAGCGTGTCGCGGTCTGTGTTGATACATGCCACATGTATGCGGCGGGATATGACATCAGCACATCGGAAGGGTATCATGCCACCATCGACCAGTTAATCACGCTGGTTGGCATCGACACGATCAAAGCCTTTCATCTCAACGACAGCCGCGGCAAATTGGGCAGCCACCTTGACCGCCACGCACCCATCGGCGATGGTGAGATCGGCCTCGAAGGGTTTCGCTGCCTTGGTCAACGATGAACGCTTTTTCAAAACACCCATGATCCTCGAAACACCCAAAGGCTCGGACGCCACTGACGATATTCGCAATCTCACCCGTTACGCAGTCTACGAACGACAAATAATCCACCAGATGCTAACAACAAGGAGAACACGCTACGACGATGAACGAACAAAAAGGCCGCCAAATCATCGCGGCGATCAGCGGAACTGTGCTGTTATGGCTGCTCATCGGTCGGCGTCGTGCTGCCCTGCTGGGCATTCTTCCTGAAATCGTCGAAGACCGCATCGTACTTCCTATGGGTGGTTGGATGCGCGAAAATCTCGCCACCCCCAGGACTGATGAAGCCGGAAGCAATCGCATGACGCGCAAAGTTGGGCGCAACCGCAAGATCAGCGTCCGTGGGACACTCTATGGTCCCGTCGAGCAGCGCTTGATCGGCGAGCAGGTTGAGGTTGAGGAACGTGATAATACAATCGTCGTGTGGTTCGACAATGTCGAAGTCGGCCAATTCGAACAGCAGTGAGGTCATAAAATATGAGTAGATTCGACGACCTCCGCATTATTGGCGGCACAGGTAACCCACAACTGACGAGCAAAATCTGCTCATATGTCGGCGTACGGCATGGTGAACTCAACGTCGCCAAGTTCGAGAACGATAACTTGTTCGTGAAGCTGGAAGAAAGCGTCCGCGAACAAGATGTTTTTCTGATCGAATCCCTGTATACACCGCTAAGCGATCGCATCATGGAGATGCTGATGGCTATCGATGCGTGCAAGCGCGACTCTGCGGCACGAATAACGGCGGTGCTACCCTACTATGCCTACAGCCGCACCGACAAGCGCGATCAGCCGCGTGTGCCAATCACAGCACGATTGCTGGCAGATATGCTAGAAGTTGCTGGCGCGAATCGTGTGTTAACACTCGATCTGCACGCTGGGCAGATTCAGGGCTTCTTTCGTATCCCTTTTGATGAGATGAGCGCGGTGCATCTGTTGCTCAAGGAAGTACGCGAACTCAACCTGCCCGACCTGACCGTCGTCGCGACCGGCCTGGGTTTTGCAAAACGTGCGCGAAACTTTGCCGAAATCCTCGACGCACCCCTGGCAATCGTCGAAACTCGCCACAGTGGCGGCTCGACCGAACGGCAGATGAACCTGTTGGGGCACGTCGAAGGACGCTCCTGCGTGATCATCGACGACGAAGTAGTCAGCGGCACAACGATGATACGAGTTGCCGAACTGCTCAAGCAGTATGGTGCAAAACGCATCGTCGGCGCCTGTATCCACCCGATCTTGCCGCCAGGAGCGATCACCCGACTGCGCCAGAGCCCGATCGAGCTCCTCATCGCGACAGACTCAGTGCCCCTTCCGCCAAACGAAGTCTGGGATGGCCTCAAAATTACGTCCGTGGCGTCATTGCTGGGCGAGGTGATTTTGCGCATCCACAAAGGCATTTCAGTCGGCGCGATGTTTGCCGATGGTCAGCGCGTGCTAGGCAAGTGGTAGCTTCGCTCTAATACTCGCGCAAAACTATACAAGATATGAGGACCGGTCGTAACATATGTGTTGCGACCAGTCCTCGTGCTACAATAATCTCATGGTCACATCTGCGCGCCCAAGCGACATACGACATCACTATTTTGTCCGAGTTCTGGGTATCGCGTACCAGGCGCTGGGGGATGCCGCGCTAGCGACCGAGGCTGCCGAAGCGTGCTTCAAGCGTCTCGCACGACGGCGTGAGATTGATAGTGATATGCTGTGGCGTACCCTCGTGCAGGTATTACAACGCTACATCCAACGTGGCATCAACGTGGCCTTACTTCATTCAGAAGCAACGGGCTGGCAAGCGGCATTGCTCGATCAACTTGCCACGCTTCCACCCTATGAGCGTATCGTGCTTTTGCTGTATTATCACGAACAATTAAACATTGACCGGCTTGCTGTAATCATGGACGATGATGTAGCATCGATCCGTGAAACCGTGGAACAGGCTCGGCAGCAGATCGTTGGAAAGATGGGCTTGACCGATGCGTTGCGCTAATATCGGGGTATTGCTTGGAGAATATGCGGATGGATATGCGGATGAGCGCAACCGTCGCATCGTGGAACATCACATTCAACTCTGCCAGACATGCCGTGCCACTGTTTTGGCTACTCACCAGCTGGGGGAACAACTGTTTCGCCTGTCGCTGCTACCAATGGGCGTATTCGACCGGGTGCCGAGCATCCGGCGTCGCATCGATTTCCAACTCGCACGATATGAAGGCTATAGAACCAATCGTGTACTCGTTCGGGGTGCCTATATCCTTATCCTCTTTGCGCTCTATGCGCTCCTCTGGTTTCTGATCAATCGGCTATTGACAGTCATCTAGAGGCAAAGTCCCTCGTCGTCCAGCTATGTTTGCTCGTCGTCATCGTTGACGATAGGTTGTTCCTGCCCACTTACCAAACGTACGATCTCATCATCACGTCGCCGGTTTGCCTGATCCTGGTTGAGTGCCGAGATGCGCCGCTCGAATGCAACATCCTCATCCGACATGTTGAGTTGTGCGCTCCAAAAGCGCTGGATCATCACGATACCGATGATCACGATCGCCGCGACCAACACAAATATGATCCAGACAAACACTTGATCGTTCATGCTGGTAAGTATAGTCCTGTATAACAAGGGACCGCAACCTATCAAAGCATACTGCGTACATCTCAGCCTAAGCTTCATTCGATAGCCATCGATCTGGTTCCACAACCGCCACGATGTTATGGCACATGGGTTGCAAGAACAAGCACCCCAAGAGGAGGAACTGCAGAATGGCTACTATTGAGCGTGGCATGCTCGTGATGGGTCAAGGCAGCGAGATCGGTACAGTCGAGGATGTTCTGTCCACTGGTAACGAGCCGGAGCGTGTTTTGGTTCGGCGTCTTGATGGGCAGACCATGATGCTTGAACCCACGACCTATCGCATCGAGAACGGAACGGTTCACCTTATTAATAGAACGCTCTACGAAACCCAACGAATTACAGATTCGGATTTGACTGACACCGCTCTTGCGCATGAAGCATCTGACGTTGAAGATGTATCGGCTGAACAGTCGACGGTCATTCCGGTGATTCAGGAAGACGTACATGTTGGGATACGAACAGTCGAGCGGGGCGGCGTGCGCGTTAACAAACGTGTGGAAGAACGGGAAGAGGTCGTTGAACAGCCCGTCTTTCGCGAAGAAGTCAGTGTAGAACGCACGACGATTGGTCGTCCAATCGATGGAGTGATCGGTACGCGCCAGGAAGGCGATACGTTGATCATACCAGTCCTGGAAGAAATGCTGGTCGTAGAAAAGCGGCTGGTATTGAAAGAGGAAATTCGTATCACAAAACGCCGCATCGATGAAACCGAAAAGGCCAGTGTTATTCTGCGTGAAGAACACATCGACATCGAACATATCGATGAGCCTACTTAAATCGGAAACAAGCTTTCTACCCGCACACGGAATCCCGGCAATGCAGACCATATCATCACAAGTGACTGCTACAAGCCGGACAGTGGCATACCATCTGCTATACAACAGGCCAGGAACATTTCGGCCAGCAAGGTATGTTGTTCGGAAACTTATCGAAGGAGATTAAGCATGGCGAAGCAAGTTGTGGGACTTTTCGACAATACGTCGGAAGCACACCAGGCAGTACAGGACCTTAACAACGCAGGATTCACTGCGGACGATATCAGCATTGTCGCAAGCAATGCGAGTGGCGAGTACACAACCGATGGTGGAACCGAGGCAGCCGAAGGAGCCGGGGCCGGCGCAACAGGTGGGGCTGTCGTCGGTGGACTTGCAGGCCTTGTGGTCGGACTTGGCGCCTTAGCGATTCCTGGCGTCGGACCAGTCATCGCCGCAGGTACACTGGCAACGACGCTTGGCACCACTGCTCTTGGCGCTGGTATCGGCGCGGCAGCAGGTGGCCTTGTCGGTGGTCTTGTGGGCGCAGGTATTCCTGAAGATGATGCCAATGTATACGCCGAAGGCATTCGCCGTGGCGGTACGCTAGTTACAGTACAGGCAGCCGACGATGCACAGGCCGACCGCGCAGCGGACATCCTCGATAGCTACAATGTGGTCGATATTGACGATCGTGCCGCCGATTATCGCTCGTCCGGCTGGACACGCTTCGACGATACATCCGAACCGTATGCCTCTGGTGCCAGCGGTTCGAACTATGATTCGTCCAATAGAAGTGATGTCGATGCACCGCAGTCCGAGTGGGAAGAAAGCAGCAAGATCGGCACGGCTGGTGGCGGTGTTGCTGGCGCAGCGACCGGCGCAGCCATTGGCTCGGTCGGTGGTCCAGTCGGAACCGTCATCGGCGGCATCGCTGGTGCCGTGACTGGCGCAGGCGTTGGCGCTGCCGGTGACGCAGCGGGCGAAGCAGCCAAGGACGCCGCAACCGGCGAGGATGACGCCTCCTATGGCGAAAATCGTACCTCGACCGTGGGCGGTCAGGCGTTGGGTTCGGTTACTGATACCAACCGCACCACCGATACTGCTAGCTACCAAAACACAAGCGCTTCGAGCCGCAATCTGAGCACAGATGAAGGCGATGTTGCGATTCCTGTGGTAGAAGAGAACATCCGCGTCGGCAAGCGTGAAGTAGAAAGCGGCGGTGTTCGGGTTACGACCAGTGTTGAAGAAACGCCAGTAAACGAGCAAGTTAACTTGCGTGACGAAACAGTAACGGTCGATCGCCGCTCTGTCGACCAGCCTGTCGACTCCTCGACGCTTGGAGATGCCTTCCGTGAAGGCACATTCGAAGTACGCGAACGTGACGAAGAAGCCGTTGTTTCCAAGGAAGCACGTGTCGTAGAAGAAGTTGTCGTAGGCAAGACAACTGAGGATCGCACTGAGACAGTCAGCGACACGGTACGCCGCACGAACGTAGATGTAGAGCAACTTGGTGGCGACACGACGCGAGCGGTCAGTAGCAACTACACTACGACTGGCACAAACACCGGCGGGACTGCTGGAAACACCGCAACTGGCGATGCGCCTCAATCGGAATGGGAAGAAAGTAGCAAGGTTGGTACAGCAGGCGGCGCGGTTGCTGGTGCAGCGACTGGCGCGGCAATGGGCTCGGTTGGCGGTCCAGTCGGAACCGTCATCGGCGGTGTCGCTGGAGCAGTGACCGGTGCAGGCGTTGGCGCTGCCGGTGATGCAGCGGGCGAAGCAGCGGACGATGCGGCGACTGGTGAAGATGATCGCTACGCGACCCGTACGATGTCGACCGATACCGCAAGCTACGGGCGAAGCTCAGATAGTGGTGATGCACCGCAGTCCGAGTGGGAAGAAAGCAGCAAGGTCGGCACGGCTGGTGGCGGTGTTGCTGGCGCAGCGACCGGCGCAGCCATTGGCTCAGTCGGCGGTCCAGTCGGAACCGTTATCGGCGGCATTGCTGGTGCCGTGACTGGCGCAGGCGTTGGCGCTGCTGGTGACGCAGCGGGCGAAGCAGCCAAGGACGCCGCAACCGGCGAGGATGATGCTTCGACAAGCTACGGCTCGGCGAGCACAACTCCGCTGAACAGTTCATCGACCCGTTACGATGATGTATCGCATGTCCCAAGCGATGAAGGCGTCGTCGAAGACACGGCCGGTGATATTGGCAGCGGCACCGAGCGCCTGACGGGCCTCGACCTCGACAACAGCGGAAGCGTCGGCGATCGCGACCGCCGCGACAACTACTAAATTTTCTCGCCCTTCACACAAGCGCCGCCGGACATTGTCCGGCGGCGCTTCTTGGTTGAACGGCCCGGTTATTTACCGAGTTCACGTGATCGTTCGTATGCCGCCCAGATACCGTCTGATAGCACCGTCCTCAAACCACCGCGTTCGAGAGAACGCAACGCCGCAGCAGTTGTTCCACCCGGTGAGGTCACATCATTGCGCATTTCAGCGAGATGCTTACCCGATTGCATCGCCAATAGCGTTGATCCGTACATAGTTTGCAACACAAGTTCTTCCGCAACACGCCGTGCGAAGCCAAGTTGCACTCCTGCGTCGACCATCGCTTCCAGCAGTAAGAAGCAGTAGGCAGGACCGGACCCGGATAAGGCCGTGGCTGCGTCGAGCAATTTTTCCTCCGCAACGTAGTGTTCTTTACCCAACGCTCCCAGGATCAATCGCACCGCAGACTGCTGAGCCTCCGATACCAGATCGGTCGAGGTCCATACGGTCATTCCTTCGGCGATCTGTGCGGGTGTGTTGGGCATGGCACGTACAATCGTCGAGTGTCCCAGCGCATCCCGTATTGTGGCGATTGGAATACCAGCGATGATCGAAATAACGAGGTCATCGGGATGTATAGCACCGCGCAATGTGGGGAGTACTTTGGTGAATACTTGGGGCTTGACCGCGAAGATAATAATATCGGCTTGCTCGGCGGCAGCGCGGTTATCCTCCGACACGGTGAGACCGAAACGCTGTTGGAGATAATCGCGACGTTCTTCACGCGGTCCGGTGGCAACGATCTGGTTAGGCGCGACAAGCTCCTTTTCGAGGAGTCCGGCGATCATCGCCTCGCCCATCATACCGGCACCAATCAACGCGATACGACGATCAGAAAGCATAACCTGTCCTGGATAATATATGGGGGCCATGTGGCATCCCGGAACACGTATGCTAGCAGAATCGTACAAAGGCAACAAGGAGACACATCACGGTGGGTACGACTATTTTCTGTTGTTCGCTCTCGTGTTCACACGTCAACCTATACACGCTTTGGGTGTTCCAGGTTGTACACATAGCACACAAACACAGCTGACACGATGTGTCAGCTGTGTTTGTGTGAAAGATGAAATTGAAATCGCCAAAAAATATTTTGGCATGAAAGAAATCGTTACTGACCACCAAGGCCCGAATTGATGCTGGAGAAAACGCCCGACACGCGGCTACCAAGGACAGTCAGGATACCGATAACGACGATGGCGATCAAAACCAGGATCAAAGCATACTCGACCAGACCCTGTCCCTCTTCACGAGCAAAAAAGTTACGAAGCATAACCGTGGAATCTCCTAAATCAATAAATATTAGAATCAACTGAACCTGTGAATACTATAAAGAATCGAGCGGTCATTAACAATAGCAAGGAAGTCCTGCCTCAGTGCATACAGTGGGTGAGTAGTAAGGGTGCGTTTTGGGTAAAGTGTGTAGCCCCGTTGACTACTCACAGCATATTTGCCGGTTGGTGCTATCTTATACCATCGTCGTTTGGCATTCACACCACCCACTCGACCCATGAAAGGACAACGATGTGCCATCCCAACACGTGAGCGATAGAGATTCAGCAACGGGGCATGCGATACATGCTCGCTACACTCCTTTGTCACATACACGAGTAAGCATCGAAGACGCATTCTGGTCGCCGCGGCTACAAGCAAATCGCGAAAACACCATCGGGCATATCTATGGGGAACTCCTGACGTGTCGGCAGCATCGACGCCTTTCGGCTGGGCTGGCACTGGCCTGAAGCATCTACGGTACGTAACGGACGCTGGAACGGTACCCACACAATGTTCTGGGATTCGGATGTAGCGAAATGGATCGAGGCTGCCAGTTTCGTTCTTGCCACTCATCCCGATGTTGAACTCGACCGAACACTGGATCAGGTGATCGCGCTGATCGCCAGTATGCAGCAAAGCGACGGCTACCTCAACACCTGGTTCATTTCGGTCGATCCGCAGCAGCGCTGGCGCAACTTGCGCGATTGGCATGAACTGTATTGTGCGGGACACCTGATGGAAGCAGCCGTCGCCCATTACGAGGCGACGGGCAAGCGCTCATTGCTTGATGTGATGTGTCGCTATGCCGATCACATCGACCGCACCTTCGGCCCAGGACCAGACCAGAAACCGGGGTACTGCGGTCATCCAGAGATCGAACTCGCGCTCGTAAAACTCGCACGCGCCACTGGCGAACAGCGTTACATGGAACTGAGCCGCTACTTTGTAGACCAGCGCGGACAGCAACCCAACTACTTTGATAGCGAAGCGCTTGAGCGCGGCGAACGACGCGAGGACTTCTGGGCCAGGTCTTACGAATACAACCAGTCGCATACGCCCGTTCGCGAGCAACACGAAGTTGTCGGTCATGCCGTGCGAGCAGTGTACCTGTACAGTGCGATGGTGGACCTGGCTGGCATCTATGACGACGCCGCGCTGTGGCAAGCATCGGAGCGCCTATGGAAGCACCTCACGACAACGCGAATGTATGTGACTGGCGGCATCGGTACGTCAAGCAGCAACGAAGGCTTTACCAAAGACTATGACCTGCCGAACGAGAGCGCGTACGCCGAAACATGCGCCTCCATCGGCTTAATCTTCTGGGCGCAACGCAAGCTTCAGCTCGCGTGCGACCGCACATATGCAGACATTCTCGAGCTCGCGTTGTATAACGGCGTTCTGAGCAGCGTCAGTATGGACGGCAAAGCCTACTACTATGAGAACCCGTTGACCAGTCAGGGTGGACATCATCGGCAACCGTGGTTCGCTTGTCCATGCTGTCCACCCAATATCGCCCGCTTACTCGCTTCGTTGGGCCACTATGTCTACGCACAAAGCGACCACGAGATCGTCGTACATCTGTATATCGGTGGTGATGCCAGGTTCGATATGGGCGGCGGTAGCGTGCGACTTACACAGAGCACGAACTATCCCTGGGATGGCACGGTGACGCTCACAGTCGACGCCGAGCAGCCGATCAACTACACATTGCGTCTGCGTATTCCTGGCTGGTCTGAGGGGGCGACCGCGAGGGTCAACGGGCAATCTATTGCCACCGACGACCTCGACCGTGGCTATCTCGTGATCGAGCGCACCTGGGAATCCGGCGATAACGTGGTGCTGGAGCTCCCGATGCCAGTCGAAATGGTGCATGCTCACCCCGACGTACAAAGCGACCAGGGACAGATCGCTTTGCAGCGTGGTCCGCTCCTCTACTGCCTGGAACAATGCGATAACGAGCAACCAATCAACCGTGTGCTGATCGACAACGCCGCGGGCCTGGAGCCACGGCATGAGGCTGATCTACTTCATGGCATTACTGTGCTGGAGGGTCCGGCACGTGTCATCGAAGCATCGAACTGGCAAGGTGTTCTGTATCGAACCGCGCCTCCCACCACACATGCATATACCGTTCGTGCTGTCCCATATTATGCCTGGGACAATCGTGAAGCGGGCGCGATGCGCGTGTGGCTCCAACAAGGCTCCAGGGACACATCTTCCTAACCGCATACGCGTAAGCAGTGGTATATTGCCTCACCACTTATTTTTGTTCGATCTAACCGAATAGAGTCAACGATGTATTCAAAGGACGAAAACAATGGAATCCTCGAACGCACACCATCTAGGATCATGGGAAGAACGCTGGCATCCCCTGCGTGAAGAATGGGTCATCGTCGCCGCGCACCGCCAGAGCCGCCCATGGAGCGGCGCGGTCGTCGGATCGCAGACGGCGCGCCCACCGCAGTTCGCGGCGGATTGCTATCTGTGTCCGGGCAACGCACGCATCAGTGGCGCACAGAATCCGAACTATACCGGCGTGTATGTCTTCGATAACGACCATCCATGCGTCGGTCCTAACTCGCCGGAGCCCGAGCCGCAGCAATCGCCCTACCGAACGCGTCGCGCTAACGGCATCGCCCGCGTGATCTGCTATAGCCCACGTCACGACCTGACCGTTGCCGAGATGCCGGTCGACGACATCGCATCCATCGCGACGGTCTGGCAACAGCAGACCACCGACCTGGGCAATCGTCCCGAAGTCGAGCAAGTCTTGATCTTCGAGAACAAGGGCGATGTCGTCGGCGTGTCCAATCCCCACCCGCACGGTCAGATCTACGCGACGAATTTTACCTGGAAAACCTTCGACACCGAATGGGAAGCCACGCGGCGCTATCGCAGCGAAAACGGGCGGTCGTTGTGGGGCGATATCATTGCTGCCGAGCAGCGCGACGGACGGCGCATCCTGTGGGAAGACGAACATGCTATCGCGTTCCTGCCGTATTTCGCACGCTACGCGTACGAAGTATTTGTCGCACCTAAGCGTACGGTACCGCACATCTCGCTACTGAATGATCGCGAAATCGCTTCGTTCGCCGCCGCGCTCAAGAACGTCACGGTGCGTTATGACAATCTGTGGAAGGAAACCTTCCCCTATGTCATGCCGCTCCACCAGGCACCCACGAATGGCGGCGACTACAGCGACTTCCACTTCTTCATCGGCTTTCTGCCACCCCTGCGCCGCCCTAACACCCTGAAGTATCTGGCAGGACCGGAAATCGGCGGAGGTAACTTTCTGAGCGACACATCCCCCGAAGAAAAGGCAGCGGAATTGCTGTCCATGCCGACCGTCCATTACACCGCAGGAGGCATAGAATGATTCGCGACCAAGAGCGTTTACTCGACCGCATCCGGTCGATCCACAACGATATCCGTGATAGCGTCGTCGCCGCCTGTGAAACAATGGCGACCGAACAACTCACAACCGTCGTCGCCGAGGACGAAGGCGGCGATACGATCTTCGCCATCGACCGCATCTCAGAAGAAGTACTGCTCGAAGCCTTCGCGCAGATCGCTCACGAATGGCCGTGCGTACTGGTCGCCGAAGGGCTGGGAGCCACCGGACAGATTGATTTTACCGGAAGGCAACACCATCGACCAGGCGGAAATCTGCGTGATCGTCGATCCTATCGACGGCACACGCGGCATCATGTACCAGAAACGGGCGGCCTGGATTCTGACGGGCGTCGCGCCGATGCATGGCACGCTGCCCACGCTCGCCGACATCGAGATCGCCGTACAGACCGAGATTCCGCTGGTCAAGCAACACCTATCCGATGCACTGTGGGTGATCGCGGGGGGAGAGGTCGGCGGCGAGCGCTACAACCGCATCGACGGCACCACGCAGCCATTGCATGCCACGCCATCGCGTGAAGCCACCATCGCTCGCGGTTATGGCGGGCTAGCACGCTTCTTCCCCGGTCTGCGCGGCGAACTGGCGACGATCGACGATCTGGTGGTCGAACGCGTGCTTGGTCCGGTCCAGGCGGGACAGGCACTCGCGTTCGAGGATCAATATATTTCGTACAGGAGGCCAGTTGTACGAACTGCTGATGGGACACGACCGCTGGATCGCTGACCTGCGTCCGATGGTCGAGCCGATCCTACGCAAGCGTGGCCTCAGTCTTGGTCTGTGCTGCCATCCCTATGACCTGTGTACCGAACTGATCGCACGCGAAGCGGGCGTCGTCGTCACCGACGAGCGCGGACAACACCTCGCCGCGCCGCTCGATGTCACATCCGACTGCTCGTGGATCGGCTACGCCAACGCCGCGATTCAGCAACAGGTCGAACCCGTACTGCGCTCGACGTTGGAGGAGCGCGGCTTATGGTCGGATGGAGGAGCCACACGATGTGGACGCTTGACCCGCCTCCATCGGCAACCCTGCCGGATGTCGACGCAGTTCGTCGCGTTGCTCAACGAGCATGCCGCGTTTTTCGAGCCTGACACCCCGATCACCCTGGCACGCGCCCCTGGACGCCTCGACCTGATGGGCGGCATCGCCGACTATTCCGGCTCGCTTGGTGCTGCAACTGCCGCTTGGCGTCGCCACCTTAGTGGCGGCACAGCCCATCGCCGAGCCCGTGGTATATATCCATTCGACCGAGGCGTCCATGGCAACGATAATGCCGCACGGTCGAAATCCCGCTCGCGGCGCTGTTTCCGGCGAGCGGCGCGCTTTCCTACGAGCAGGCGCGTGCGCTGCTTCGCCAGCGATCCAGCACGAGCGTGGGCTGCGTATGTCGCGGGCGTTCTGATAGTGCTGCGGCCAGGAGCGAGGCCTGACGTTCGACCGTGGGCTTGCGGCTGTTCATCCATTCCGAAGTCCCTGCAGGGAAGGGCGTGAGTTCGTCGGCGGCGATCGAGGTCGCGACGATGCAAGCGGTCTGCGGCGCGACCGGACACGACCTCGACGGGCGCACGCCTGGCGATCCTGTGCCAGATGGTCGAAAACCGCGTCGTCGGCGCGCCCTGCGGCATCATGGATCAGATGGCTTCGGCGTGTGGCAAGGAAGGGCAACTGATGGCCTTGCTGTGCCAGCCTGCCGAACTGCAACCGACCGTGGCGTTGCCTGCCGACCTGGCGGTGTGGGGCATCGATTCAGGCATCCGGCACGCCGTCGGCGGCGCGGACTATGGTTCCGTGCGTGCCGCCGCCTTCATGGGCTATCGCATCATCGCCGACCATGCAGGACTACACGCGGATGATGGCGGAAGCAATCGCATCACGATTGACGACCCGCGCTGGCATGGCTACCTCGCCAACATTGGACCGGAGCTATGGGAGCGCGAACTCAGCGCGGTCGTACCGGAGCAATTGTCCGGTGCCGATTTCCTCGCACGCTATGGTGGCTCGACTGACGACGTGACCACTATCGACCCTGCACGTACCTACGCCGTGCGCCGAAGCACCGCGCACCCGATCTACGAACATAGCCGCGTGCAGCGGTTCCGCGAATTGCTGCTCGGCGAGCAAAATGATGCCGTGCGGCAGGAACTTGGCGCCTTGATGGTCGCGTCCCATCGTTCGTACAGTGCCTGTGGCCTGGGAACAGCAGGAACGGATCGTCTGGTGGAACTGGTGTTGGCAGAGGGACCGCAATCCGGCCTGTTCGGAGCCAAGATCACCGGCGGTGGTAGCGGCGGCACGGTCGCGATTCTCGGATTGCATGACCGTGGCGACGCTGTGCGACGCATCGCGGCACGCTACGCTGAGGAAACCGGACGCGACGTGCAGGTATTCGACGGCTCATCGCCAGGAGCAGCGGCGTTCGGCACGCTCGAACTGCGCGACGATGCGGCATAGCATCCAGTTCCACGACCGCTAGACATCAAGGAGGAGCAGTGTGCATGACACTGCTCACCCTTGTTTTAACCACCGACGCACCGGATAATCACCTCGCGAATAACGCTCTACCGTGGTATCTTCGCATCGATTTGACGAATGATCTCGTCAACGACGTGCGCGAGTGGTGCGGTGGCGTCGATGATAGTACCGTTTTTCGGAATGCCTTCCTTCGTTCGATGCAAGCGCGCAATGATTTCCCGTTCGGTTTGTTTTCCACCCCAGTCAGTTGGGTCCACTGCTACTCGCTCATCAATCCGCCGATTCACTGTGTCGAGATCGGCTTCAAGGATAAAAACCCCGTCAAACAGATCGATGAACTTTGAGGAATTCCTAGAACCACCGCAGAAAAACGTCACCGCATCATCCTGGTTGGCGACGAGGGCCTGTACTTTATCGACGTGCCAGATGTGATGTTCGGATATGAAGGTAGCCGAGTGCTCGTGCTTGGGGCCATCCACCGGTATACCGGTTTCTGGATCGCCATAATAAGACAATTCCCGGTCTCCATGAATAGCATGGTAACCACGCCGCTGCAATTCGGTGCAGACCGCCGTCTTGCCGGTACCGGAAACACCGTCAATCAGATAATTCCGTATGCCCATGGTGAGATGATAGCATGCTCGAAGGCCTATCATCAGTCGTGGCGGAGTGCCGACATCAACTCCTGGCCAATGGGTGCGTCCAAGCGTTGTTAGAAAGCACAGGAAAGATATTTCATCGACGCGCGACGGCGTTTCACCCATGTCATCCTGAGCGTAGCCGAAGGATCTCCCCCATCATCCATGAGACGGATTCCTCGACAAGCTCGGAATGACAACCTGTGATGCTCCGTTGCCCTCGATTGAGTACCTTCTTTCGCGTTTGGCTTTTCCGACAACGCTTGGATGCAGCCCGCGATGTTTTACCCTTGCCCGCCGCACCGGAACGGACTATACTGAACGTAATGGTCCCACAACGTTCAGCGAAGAATGATGGAGCGTTCCTGCACGCGGAAAGGCGAGCCGCGCCATGAAGGAGCGTCTGCTCGACCTGCGTGCTGCGGTGTTCAGTTTCACCGTTCAGCCCGCACGCGGTCGCATCAGCGTCACTTCGCGTTGGACAGTCGTCCTCTTTCCCCTGCTCATCGCTCTGGCGGTCGTCGTCCCTTATAACATTCTGTATTACTTGGCCTACCTGTGGGGCTGGTTGCTCCTGATCTCCTGGGCCTGGGTACGTTATCAGGGTCCACGCGTCGAACTGCTGCGCGAGATGCGCGGCGGCTGGGCGCAGGTCGGCGACGAATTGATCGAGGGCTGGGAAGTGCGAAACAATTCCTGGCTGCCGCTGCTATGGCTCCAGGTTGACGACGCATCGACGCTGCCGGGATACAACGCCCGTCGGGTCGGCGCTGCCGGACCAAACGCTTTTCAGGAATGGACGACAACAGCCGTTTGTACGCGCCGCGGGCGCTATCGCGTTGGTCCCCTTACGCTCGAACTCACCGATCCACTTGGTTTATTCCGCTATCGTACGCGTTGACGAGGCCAGTCGGGAAATGATCGTGTATCCGCCACTGGTGCATCTACCGACGCTGCAACGACCACGCGGGCAGCGCGGCGGCGTCGCCACGGCATCGTTGCTCAACATCCTCGCCGACGACCACGGTTGGAGGTCTGCGCGATTATCGTGCGGGTGATCCGCTCAACTACATTCACTGGCGCGCGGTCGCGCACACCGGCAAACTGATGGTCAAGGAGTTTGACCAGGAGGTCGCCGGGGCGATCTGGATCGTGCTCGACCTCGCCCGCGCTGTGCAACAGGGAACGGGGGACGACGCTACCGAGGAACTCGGCGTGGTGTTAGCCTGTTCGCTCGCCAACATGTTGCTCGCCGAAGGGCGCACCGTGGGATTATTCACTCGTGGAGCCGAACGCCGCATGGTGCGTCCAAGCCGTGGGCGACAACATCTATGGGAATTCATGAGTGCGCTGGTGGATGCTCAGGCCGATGGCGATGTGCCATTGCGTGACGTGCTCGGCGAACTTGCATCGGTAGTGAAGGGGCGGGCAGCAGCGGTCGTCATTACGCCCGATACCAGCGTTGGCTGGGCGGGATCGCTCGCAGGTCTGACGGGCGGCGGCGCGTCCGCATCCGTGCTGCTCGTCGAAGGCACGCAAAGCCATGTGGCAGCCAGCGAACGGCTCGAACGGCTTGGCATCCGCTACGCTATATTCAACACCGGGGTGCCGTTGCAACTCATCACACCGACCCGGCAGCGCGATCCAGGGTATCGCATCTCGCCGCTCGGTCGTGCCATTCGAGTAGAAAGTTTAACGATGGTGGAGTTGTTGATTAGATTCGCCCGGCGGCATCCGCCGCGCATCGGCTGGGGCGTGTTCCTCCTGGGTTTCGTAACGGTGCTGCTTTTGCCGTCGCTCATCAGCAACGCCGAACTTGCACTTGACAGCGGACCTACCCTCCTGACGGTTTCAGCAGGTTACCTGCTAACATTTCTGATCGGGCGGCGTGCACGCATCATATGGCTCATTCCAGCCGTACTGGTGCCGTTCTTCATCTTCGACCTCGTACCGCCGTGGCGTATCATCGAAGCCGATGCGCGTACCTTGGTCTTATCATGGCGTCGTCCGGCGACCTATGTGCTACCCGCTTCTCTCGAAGCAGCGTGGCAATCGACGAGCACAACGCTCTTACAGGCCTGGAACGGCAGCCCACAGCCATTAAGCTGGGCGCTGACACGCATTATCGCGGTATTCAGCTATCCTTCCGCGGCGTTCCTTGCGCTCGGGTTACGACGCGGGCGACCACCACTGGTATATTGTCTGCCATTTTTAGCGACGCTGATTATGACGGCAATGACCGCAAATATACGCACGATATACGTGGTGTTCGCGATCATCGTCGTATTATTATTGTGTATCGTCGGAGCGTTCCGCACGCGCCAGCGCATGTGGGAACACAAAAACTATAGCTTTAGCGATTCATTGCAATGGGATGTCGGCCTGATCGGGTTTGCGATGCTTGTCGTCGTGATCGTCTTTGGCATCCTGACGCCGCCCGTTCCATATAATCCCATCACCACCTGGCTCTGGACCGATGTCCGGCTTCCGGCGGGATTGGCACGGCTGGACAAATCCGAAGCTGCCAAGAATCCGCAAACTGGTGACCGTGGTGGAACCGCCCGTGTTGGCAGCACACGACCGGGTGAGAACCTGGAACTCGGTCGCTCGCTCGAAGCAGGTAGCGGTGAGGAAGTCGCTCTACGCATCAAGGCACCTGCCGTGATGCCAGATTCACTGCCGTATTGGCGCGGTCGTATCTTCAGCCGCTATAACGGACGCGGATGGGAAACCGGACCGATCTCGTCGCGCACGATCTCGCCACTCGACCTCCTCGATCCCGACCTTGGCTTCATCGAGCAGGAAATCACCGACGTACAACCGGGTCGACAAATCTTGTATGGCGTTCCCAATATCGTCGCCGCAACCGCACAAACCACGATCGAATCGAATGCACAGGGTGATACGGTGGGCTGGATCGGCGAAGGCACCAGTTACACGGTGTACTCACGTCCTCCAGCACCACCGAGCACCGTCGGTTCTGACCTGATCGAAATTCAGCAAACGCTGTCAGCCTACCGCACCGTTCCGCCGGAGTTACCGCAACGCGTCGTCGATCTCGCAAACCAGATCACCGCAGACCAGCGCAACCAGATCGACCGGGCGACTGCAATCGAGAATTACCTGCGCGGCTTGCAGTACAGTTACGAAGTCGCTCCCTTGCCACTGAGTGGTGATGCAGTCGATCAATTCCTGTTCACGATGGGACAGGGCTATTGCACCTATTATGCTTCGGCGATGGCGATGATGGCACGCACAGTCGGGATTCCAAGCCGTGTCGTCACAGGATACGCCACGGGCGAATATGACGCCGCCACCAATACCTGGACGGTCCACGAATCCGATGCGCACGCCTGGCCTGAACTCTATATCGAAGGCGAGGGATGGACGCGCTGGGAGCCGACGCCGATACGGGAGATTCCAGCACGCCTCACAACGCCAAATAGCCCCGCACCTGCGCCTGTGACCGAGGCCGAGCCAGTCACGCGGAATCCGGCAATGAACTGGGCGTTAATCGGCCTTAGCCTCGTGATCCTGGCAGGATTCTTCGGCGTGCTGATCGTCAGTCGTCGCAAGATTCCGCTCAGTCCTGCGCGTGTGCTGGTCGAGTTGTATCGTTATGGACGTCGCGCCGGTATCCCGCCACATCCTGGCGATTCGATCGAGGAATATGCTGAACGGCTGGGTCGCACGGTGCCGGTCGTCCAAATCCCCGCCGAACGAGTTGGGCGGTTGCTGACGGCACGCATCTATCGCCAGAACCCGCTTAACAGCGAAGAAGAAGCGACATTGCTGCGGTCGTGGGAAAACGCCCGTGACATGCTGCCACAGCAACCGGCACCACCGAAACAGGAACCCAAATCCGACACATCCACCGCTTAGTGAAAAGGACCAACGTTGGATACGACACGCGATTTCTTTGAACGGCTCGGATTACCACGCGACGACACTGGCGCTCATCGTCCACAAAGCGTTTCCCCGACGGCGCACAGTATCGCGTCGAGATACCCTCAGTCGAGGGGCCACGGGCGCTCGAACGTGTGCTGACGCTCGCCGAACACTACGACATTCCGCTCCATCGGGTATCGCAGGGCAGCGGCATCATGCTGCTCGACGATGCCGAAATCAAGGAGATGGGTCGGCTGGGACGCGAAGCGGGCATTGAGGTCAGCTTATTCGCCGGTCCGCGTGCGGCCTGGGACATCGGAGCACAGGTGCTGACCAGCGCAGGAAAGAGCATCGGCGCACGGTCACGTGGCACCGATCAACTGGTGTACGCCTTCGAGGATGTGCGACGTGCCTGTGCATTGGGTATCCGTAGCGTACTGGTCGCCGACGAGGGGCTACTCTGGACCATCGATCATGGGAAACGCACGGGCGAACTACCAGCCGATCTGCTGGTCAAGATCAGTGTCCTGATGGCTCCGACCAATCCCGGCGGCGCGAAAGTGCTGGAGCAACTCGGCGCCGGGACGCTCAACGTCGCCACCGACCTGACCGTGCCGCAGATCGCCGCCATTCGTTATGCCGTCGATGTACCGTTGGATGTATACGTCGAGGTGCCGGACGACTTCGGCGGCTTCATTCGCCACTACGATATCCCCGAACTGGTGCGCGTCGCCGCTCCGATCTACCTCAAATTTGGCCTTCGCAACGCGCCGAACGTCTACCCCAGCGGCACACACCTTGAAAACACCGCCCTCGCTCTAACGGAGGAGCGCGTGCGGCGGGCTTACCTCGGCCTCACGCTGCTGGGGCGCTACGATCAGGCCGCCACAACGTCGCACCGTGGCGCGAAGGGGTTAGCCCTGCCGGTGGAATAGCTCCTCGCAGCCGTAACAAAACAACTTGCCTATGGATTTACAATGCATTGTGGCTGGTGGATAGCGCTAGCCACAATTGCATGTGTGAAGGCTGACCACATCCTATCGTCGCGGCACGCGAGAAATATCCGTCGCCAGCGCTCGGTAGTTCGTGGCCCGGTCGTCAAGGAGTTGTCAGTTGTCTTCATTCAACGGGCTTGGGATGAACCTGGGTGTTCTTCCACGATTATCACACGCGAAGTCGCGTTCGATCAGTCCCGAGAACTTCGGGGGCGAGAAGGGTCAAGGCGGGCGAGCAACTGATGGCACCGGCGCATATGCCGCACGGGACCTGGGCGTCGGATGGAAGCTCTCACCTTCCATCAACATCGAGCCCGGGGAAACGCGCGTGCTTGCGGACATCCAGGATTCCGGAGCGATCCAGCAGATCTGGATGACCCCGACTGGCAACTGGCGCTGGAGTATCCTGCGCATCTATTGGGACGACGCGGACGAGCCATCGGTAGAATGTCCCGTCGGTGACTTCTTCGCCAGCGCTTATGGGCGCTACGCACAGATTAGCTCGCTGGCGATCTGCACTAATCCACGCAGCGGTCTCAACTGCTACTGGGAGATGCCGTTCCGCAAGCGTTGCCGCATCACGATCACGAACATCGCGGACGAAGCGATGGTGTTGTACTACCAGATCAATTACACCCTCACCGATGTACCCAACGATGTCGCGTATTTCCACGCACAGTTCCGCCGCACGAACCCGCTGCCCTACAAAGAGGATTACACGATCCTCGACGGCGTGCGCGGTCAGGGTCATTATGTCGGCACCTACATGGCGTGGGGCGTCAACAATAACAGTTGGTGGGGCGAAGGCGAGATCAAGTTCTTCATGGATGGCGACGACGACTACCCGACGATCTGCGGCACTGGCACCGAGGATTATTTCTGCGGATCGTACGACTTCGACCTTGGCAAGGAAAACGGTGGCTACAAGGAGTTCACCACCCCATATGCCGGGTTGCCACTGGTGATCCGTCCCGATGGTCTGTACGACGCCCAGACACGCTTCAGCATGTATCGCTGGCATATCATGGACCCGATTCGCTTCGAGCAGGATTTGCGCGTCACGATTCAGGCGCTAGGCTGGCGCAGTGGTCGGCGCTACCTGCCGTTGCAGGATGACATCGCATCAGTCGCCTACTGGTATCAAACACTGCCTGCGGCACCGTTTCCGGCGCTGCCTGACCGCGAATATCTCGAAATCATCTGAGGCATCCAATGACGATTTCATTCATGAGCGCCAACTATGTGGCGCGCCAAATCGGCTTTACGTTTGACATGAACGGTGGCTGGGCAGTTGGCGACAAAGCAACCAACGACTATTACCGCCCCGTCGCGACTTTCGAGGAACGCTTCGACGAGTTGCTAGGACAGGTGCGTTCGATGGGCTTCGAGGCCATCGACCTCTGGACCGGGCATCTCAATTGGGCGTGGGCGACGGACCGCCACCTTGAGATCGCCAGCAGCCTGCTCGAAAAGCACGATCTCACCGTGAACAGCCTGGCGGGCAACTTCGGCTCGACACCTGACGAATTCGAGCGTGCCTGCGATGTCGCGGTCGCAGTCGGTACCACGGTCCTGGGGGGCAATACATCGGTTCTAGTGTCGGATCGCCAGCTTGCGGTCGCGCTACTGCAAAAGTATGGCGTGCGGCTTGGCATCGAAAACCATCCCGAAAAATCCCCGGCCGAACTCCTACAAAAAATCGGCGACGGTGGCGAAGGTACCATCGGCGCGGCGGTCGATACTGGCTGGTTCGGCACTCAAGGCTACGATGCTGCCGTCGCGATCGAGGCGTTGCGCGATCATCTGGTTCACATTCACCTCAAGGACGTGCTGGCGGCGGGAGCACATGAAACCTGTCGCTACGGCGCGGGGGTCGTGCCGATTGAGCGCTGTGTCAACGTCCTCAAGACCATCGGCTATACCGGACCGTACGCGATCGAACACGAACCGGAACACTACGACCCGACCGACGATTGCCGTGCGATGCTCCCGATGTTGGAGCAGATGCTCAGGCGATCCTGACACACGGTTTTAAACGGGAGAAGCATGTTGCTCCTCCCGTATGCGAAGGAGCATACTCATGGGAAATCCGCTCAAGATTGGCGTCGTCGGCTGCGGCAACATCGCAGGACCATATGCCAAGACCCTCAAGCCCTACGAACAGATCGAGATCGTCGCCGCTTCCGACATCGACCCCAAGCGCGCCGAAGCCTACTGCGCCGAATACGGCGGCACGGCGTATGGCACGCTGGAGGAATTGCTCGCCGACAACAATGTTGAAGCTGTCCTCAACCTGACGATTCACCACGCCCACCCCGAAGTGATCACGCAATGCCTCAACGCTGGCAAGCATGTGCATACTGAGAAGCCGTTGGCGATGCGTTACGAAGATGCCAAAGCGCTGGTCGAACTGGCTGAAAGCAAAGGGCTACGGCTGAGTTCGTCGCCGATGACATTCATGGGCGAGGCACAACAGACAGCATGGAAGGCCATTCGCGATGGCAGGCTTGGCGAGGTGCGTGTTGCCTACGCCGAGGTCAACTGGGGGCGCATCGAATCGTGGCACCCGGCACCCGGCGCGTTCTACCAGGTCGGCGCATTGTATGACGTTGGCGTGTATCCATTGACCGTCCTCACGACGATCTTTGGTCCGGCACGCCGCGCCACCGGTTATGGCACTGTGGTGCATCCCGACCGTGTAACCAAGGAAGGCGTCGCGTTCCACATCGACACACCCGATTGGGTGACGGCTGCTATCGAGTTCGAGTGCGGCCTGGTGACACGCCTGACCACCAACTTCTATGTCGGTCATCACGGCAAGCAGAAAGGCATCGAATTCCATGGCGACCTCGGCTCGTTGCATATGGATAGCTGGCAAAACTTCGACGCCGCCGTGGAGTTCGCCGAATACCAGAAGCCCTATGAACCAGTACCCTATGTCAAAGAACCGTACAAAGGGACCGAGTGGGGACGGGCAATCGTCGAGCTAGCCGACGCTATCGCCGAAAACCGTCCACAGCGTCCGACAGGCGCGCAAGCAGCACACGTCGTTGAAATCCTCAACGCCATTGACACCTCGATAGCGCAAGGCGGCGCCGTCGAGATCACATCGAATTTCACCCAGCCCACCCCGATGGAATGGGCGATGTAGCAGCATGGGGGCAGCGCCCTCGGCGCTGCCCTTGACAGCATCCCCATCCTCACATATATAGATCGCTCCACCACAACCATATATTCGTCACACATCAATGGAGACGCTCATGCGTCATCGCCTACTCGTGCGTTGTGTACTTTTTGTATGCGTATTGATTCCTTCCGGCTTCACAACGGCATCTCGTCCTTCATATGCACACCCACGTTCCACTATGGAAACATCAATACCCCATAACAACGCTCAGAATCCAAGCACAGAGATAATAGCAAAAGCACAATTTGGCGGAACGTTTGCCGCAAGTGTTCTGGATGACGGGTACGCCTATTTTACGCAAGGCTCGGCATTATTCATTGTCGATACACGCGATCCGAGTGCTGTAGTTCAAGTGGGTCGTATCGAGCTCCCCATAAATCCAGTACAGATACAGGTCGCCGACGATATTGTGTATGCCATGGGGCAAACGGATGAAATCGTGATCGTCGACGCGACCAACCATGCAGCGCCCGTCCTGCGTTCACGATATCCAGCGACCCGTTCTGAGACGGCGATGTTGGCTCAGGGCAAAAACCTCTATGTTGCTGATGCTGGAAACTTTCGCATCGTGGATATGAGCGATCCCGCATCTCCTGTCCTGGTCGGCACGTATACATATAATCCTTCCTATTACTTCCATTTCTCCATCGACGGAATCATCGCCTATATACCAACGCTGGAAGGGCTTGATGCTGTCGATATTAGCGATCCTTCAAATCCGCGTTTCATTTCCAGGCTTCAACTTAACGCAATGTTGGTGGATGTTCACAACAATGTACTCTATGCGAGAGACAGTTATCCTTGCGGGAGATATGGTACATGCTATACAACATATATCTATGATGTTAGAGAAATATCTCACCCTGTGCTTCGTAAAACATATGCTGGGTATGCAGAGGTTGTGTTCAACGATCTCCTCACCCTCATCACAGCGTCAGATGGGATACGTCTGCTAGATCTACATGACCCTGCTTATATCATTGAGCGCGCAGTCTATGCAGGCTCCGCCTTTTCTCCTCATCTCGTCGGCACAACCGTTTACTTCCAATCAGATCGGCGTTTTCATGGACTGGACCTCAGCGATCCATTGCAACCCAAAACGCGCGGCAATTATGACATACCCGATTTCACGACCACACCCACGATCGATGTTCGAGGCAGCGTTGCGCTCCTCCGTCTTGCTATGAGGCTCGAACTTCTTGACCTTACGAATGACAATGCACCTCGATCACGTGAAGTCTGGCAATCGGATGGAGCAATCAATCGTATCAAGGTTGCCGATGACCATGTATATTGGGCGAGCGGTTACGCTGGCATACACGTTCTCGATATTGCAGACACATCGAGCATCCAAAAAATGGTTCATACATCCCAGAAAATCCGCAGCAGGTGAACACGAATGAACTTGACGTTGCCGGAAGGAACGTGTATATCGGAACATATGATATCGTTCGTGTGATCGACGTAGGCGATCCCCGCCATCCAGTCCCGCGCTCGGTGCTAACTGCTCCCATCGAATGGCAAGGACTATGGGTAGACTGGATCAAGGCTATTGGCGACCGCCTGTACGTTGGCTCGGATACGTTCGACAACACCAACGAGGTATACATTATCGACATCAGTAGCCCCGATCAACTAAAGATCCTGGGAACCATGTCAACAGATGCAACGTCGCAGATATCGCCAGTCGAGATCGTAGGTACCACGTTGTACGCGATTCGAGAGAAGTTCACACCTGAGAACAGATTCTTCCTCGAAATATGGGATGTAAGCGACCCTACACAGCCAAAACGTCGCAGCCAGATGCAACTTCCCGACGATGTAACATCTAGCTCTCGTGCAGTTGTGTCCGATGGAATAATCTATTTTACAGGCAAGACACACGAGATTAGCTCGATCGTATTTGCGGACGTTTCGAATCCAGATCATCCCCAGGTCATAGGCTCATACTCAGCACAATTTCGTCCTAACAGCATCGACGTTAAGCATCATCTTCTATACGTACACAGCACCAAGACTCAACCACCTACGGATGCGCCGCGCTCAACTCTGGAAATTGTCGATGTACACGACCCGCAGAATCCCATCTTGCTCGCCCAATATCTGACACCAGAAAACGAGCTAGGCATTCATAGGCAAGACCTGTACAGCCGAGGCGGATACATCTATCTCGCCGAATCAGAAAGCGGGATGCAAGTGCTATGGTATGGTCCAACTTCCACAGCACCGATACCAGTCAGTGGCGGTGTACTCACCTCAGACGTCGATGGTACGCGCTACGAGGTCGCGGCGGGAACGTTCACACGTCCGGTCACGTTGACCCATACACCGAAATCTTCCTCGGACGCACCCGATACAGGGAAACTACTGGATGCACAACATATCTTTGCGCTCACGGCTGTCGATAGCGTCTCCGGCTCACAGCTTCAACCGACCACGCCCTTCACTGCAACAATCGCCTATGAGGACAACCTATTCACCGAGGAAACCGAGGCGAACTTTGCACTGTATTTCTGGGACGGTAGTCGTTGGAGCAAGGAGCCATCAAGCGTCGCTAATCCGAACGCAAACACTGTTAGGGCGAGCATCTCACATACCGGCACCTGGGCAGTACTCGCCGATAACATCGCCGAAACGTATCTGCCATTGGTCTTTAAGTAGTCGGGAGGACGTATCCTCTGCGCCTCGGTCCTGCTGATCGTTTACCATAGTGTGTAAACCCAACCATACACGCAAGGGAGCGCACATGGCAGAATCATTAGCAGGCTTATTCAGCCTCGAAGGACAGGTCGCGGTCGTAACGGGAGCCACCGGAGTGCTTGGTGGCGCGATGGCACGCGGGCTTGCGCTCGCGGGTGCGCGGGTCGGGATCATGGGACGCCGCGCCGACGTAGCTCAGGCCGTCGCCGACGATATTATCGCCCGTGGCGGCGAAGCGATGGCGTTGCCCGCCAACGTTTTGCAGAAAGCCGAACTGGAAGCGGCGCGCGAGGCCATCCTCGAACGCTGGGGCAGCGTCGATATTCTGGTGAATGCCGCCGGGGGGAACGTCGCCCGTGCGACACTCACCCCCGACCAGAGCATTTTTGAACTCCCCGAAGACGCCTTTCGCGAGGTGTTCGATCTCAATCTGCTCGGCACGTTGTTACCAAGCCAGGTCTTTGGCGAGGCCATGACCAACCGCGCCAGTGGACCGCCACGTGGCTCGATCATCAACATCTCATCGGTCGTCACCCAACGGGCCATTACGCGCGTCGTGGGCTATGCCGCCGCCAAGTCAGCCGTTGACAACTTCACCCGTTGGCTCGCCAGCGAACTCGCCAGAAAATACGGAGCCGGATTGCGTGTTAACGCCATCACCCCCGGCTTCTTCATCGGCGACCAGAACCGTAAATTGCTAATCAACGACGACGGCAGTCTGACCCAGCGCGGACAGACGATCATCGACCACACACCCGCCGGACGTTTCGGCGAGGCCGACGAACTCGTCAGCACCCTGATCTGGCTGTGCGGACCAGGAGCCAGTTTTGTCAACGGCGTGATCGTACAGGTCGATGGCGGATTCAACGCTTTCAGCGGCGTCTAGCACACAGCAACTGCCAATAACCGAAGCAAGACGAAGGGCTGGCAGCGTCCCCGCTCCTTCGGGGGGAGCATGCTGCTTGACCCTTCGCTAGCCTAAAGGATTCTATGTATCCACCGATCAACCCCAAAGCGCCGTTCATCTTGCATGGCGGCGACTATAATCCCGAACAATGGGATGCGCAGACCTGGGACGAAGATATTGCCCTGATGCAGCAAAGCCATTACAAAATAGCGACCATCGGCGTGTTTAGCTGGGTAACGATGCAGCCCGCCGAAGATCGCTTCGAGTGGGAATGGCTCGACACGATTATTGATAAGCTGCATCGTGGCGGGCGTCTGGTCTGCCTCGCGACCCCTACCGCCGCACAACCCGCCTGGATGTCGCAGCACTACCCCGACGTGTTGCGCGCCGACGATACAGGGCAGCGCAGGCACCACGGTTTGCGTGCCAACTATTGCCCGAACTCGCCAAACTACCGCCGCTTCGCCGTTGATATCGCGACGCGCATTGCCGAGCGCTATGGCAATCATCCCGCCGTCGTGCTGTGGCATGTTTCCAACGAGTACGCCGGACGTTGCTACTGTGATACTTGTGCAGCGGCGTTTCGCGTGTGGCTCCAGCAACGCTATGACGGGCTGGACGATCTCAATACACGCTGGTGGACACCCTTCTGGAGCCATACCGTCACCGATTGGGAGCAGATTGAGCCACCGTATGCCAATGGCGAAACGCAAATGCACGCCCTCAGCCTCGACTATGCCCGCTTCCAGAACGATGCGATGCTCCAATGCTACAGGGCCGAGCGCGATGCGTTGCGACGGATCGCACCAAACATTCCGATCACGACGAATCTGATGGGAACCTATCCATTTCTGGATTATCGCACCTGGGCAGCCCACCTCGACGTGATTTCGTGGGATTGCTACCCGCAGCCCAACGATCACCCATCGGATATCGCGTTCCTACACGACCTGCATCGTGGTCTCAAAGATGGGCAACCCTTCCTGTTGCTGGAACAAACCCCGAGCAGTCAGAACTGGCAACCCGTCAACGCGCTCAAGCGACCGGGCGTGTTGCGCCTGTGGAGCTACCTCGCCATCGCACACGGGTCAGATTCCGTGATGTACTTCCAATGGCGGCGCGGACGCGGCGGCGTCGAAAAGTTTCATGGCGCAGTCATCGAGCACAGTCGCAGCAGCGACACGCGAGTATTTCGCGAAGTGACCGAACTAGGCGCGGAACTCGAACGCCTGGGCGCGACCACGCTTGGCGCGACCACGCCCGCCCGTGTCGCGCTCATGTTTGACTGGAATAACTGGTGGGCAATCGAGAACGCGGTCGGACCTGTGCGTGAGAAGGCGTATGTCGAAACGGTGCGCAAGCATTATCGTGCACTATGGCAGCGTAACATCCCGGTCGATATCATCTTCAGCGATTCCGATCTGCCGGGCTATGATCTCGTGATCGCGCCGATGCTGTACATGGTGCGCGACGGGCTAGCGGATCGCGTCACGGACTTCGTGGCACATGGCGGCACATTCGTCACGACCTACTTCAGCGGCATCGCGGACGAACACGATCTCACCTTTGAAGGCTACCCCGGACCGTTGCGTTCGCTCATGGGCGTGTGGATCGAGGAGATCGACGCGCTGTATGAAGGCCAGCAGAATCGCATCGTGATGGCTGACGGCAGCGGTAGCTACACCTGTGGACGACTGTGCGACATCGTGCGTCCCGAAGGCGCGTCGGTGCTTGCGACCTACGGCGACGACTTTTATGCCGGAACACCTGTGGTGACGAGCAATCGCTGGGGTGAGGGAAACGCAATCTATATCGCCAGCGACCCCGAAGCGCGCTTCCTCTATGAATTGTATGGCACGATCCTCTTTCAACACGATATCCAACCCGTGTTGTTCACTCCCACCGATGTCGAAGTCGCCATCCGCGAAACGGCGACCCACCGTTTGCTGTTCGTTCTGAACCACAGCGATACATCGCAAAAGATCGCGCTCTGGGAGAACGAACACTACCATGAACTTCTGAGCGATACGATGGTCAGTGGCACACTCGAACTGGCGGCATACGATGTGAAGATACTGGCGAGTCCATTCGAGGAGTAAAGGGCGGCCACACGACAGGGCCGCATCATGCTACCATGCACATGACGGAGGGCACTATGGCGACAAAACCACAGGCGACCATTCAGGATTTGTACGACCTTCCTGAGCATGCCAAAGCTGAAATCGTCGATGGAGAAGTTGTAATTATGTCGCCGACTGGATTTGAGCCAAGCCGCGCAGCCGCCGAAATATATGTCAGCCTCCGACAATATGAACGGCGCACAAAGTCGGGTTACGCGCTCACGGACAATGCCGGATTCGTCGTCAATCTTCCCAACCGCCGCTCGTTCAGCCCTGATGCCGCATTCTATATTGGTCGGCCCACCGGTATGAAGTTTCTCGATGGCGCGCCGATCTTCGCTGTCGAGGTTCGCAGCGAAGGTGACTACGGCGCGGAAGCTGAACGCGCCATCGCCCGCAAGCGTGCCGATTACTTCGCAGCCGGAACACAAGTAGTATGGGATGTCGATCTGCTGCATGCCGATACCATTACTTCCTATCGCGCCGACGCTCCCGACCAGCCACTCGTCTTTCGTGTCGGCGACATCGCGCACGCCGAACCCGCCGTTCCTGGCTGGAGTATGCCCGTGGATGACCTGTATACCTGACCCTGTCGTATAAGGACTTCGGATGACACGATCAACCCTGACCCACCTCGAATGTGGTGCGTGCCGAGCGATCTACCCGCAAGACCAGTTGATGAACCTCTGCCCCGGGTGTGGCAAGCCGCTACTCGCCCGCTACGATCTCGAACGTGCGCGGCAAACGCTGACGCCCGCGAACCTGGCACAGCGCCGCCCGGATATGTGGCGCTATGAAGAAGTCATGCCGGTGCAGGATAGCAACCGTATCCTCGCGCTAGGTGAAGGCTGGACGCCGCTCATTCGAGCGACGCGGCTGGGTGAGCGTATCGGCTGCCCTAACACCTTGATCAAAGATGAATCGCCCAATCCAACTGGCAGCTTCAAGGCGCGCGGCCTCAGCGCGGCGGTGAGCCGTGCCTGGGAGCTAGGGGTGACTAAGCTGGCGATTCCCAGCGCTGGCAACGCGGCAGGAGCGATGAGCGCGTATGCAGCAGCGGCAGGCATACCTGCATTCGTGTTCATGCCCGCCGACGTACCACAGATGTTCAGGACCGAGTGCGAGGTGCTGGGCGCACATGTCACCCTGGTCGATGGCCTGATCACCGATTGCGGCGCACGGGTGCGCGAAGGTACCGCCGAGCAGGGCTGGTTTGATTGCAGCACACTCCGCGAACCCTACCGTATCGAGGGCAAGAAAACCATGGGCTATGAGATCGCCGAGCAGCTTGGTTGGACGCTGCCCGACGTGATTATTTACCCCACAGGTGGCGGCACCGGGCTGATTGGCATGTGGAAAGCCTTCGACGAGATGGAACAGATGGGGCTGATCGGTTCCGCACGACCGCGCATGGTCAGCGTGCAATCGACGGGCTGTGCGCCAATCGTCGCGGCGTTCGAGGCGGGCGTCGATCATGCGACGATGTGGCAGGGGGCGCACACGGTCGCCGATGGCCTACGGGTTCCGGCTGCTATCGGCGACTTCTTGATCCTTGGAAGCGATCCGCGAAAGTCATGGCACAGCGCTGGCAGTCGAGGATGCCGCCATGATCGAAGATGCCCGCACGATGGGATCGTTGACTGGCATCTTCCCCGCACCCGAAGGCGCGGCGTGCCTGTCGGCGCAACTACATCTGCTCGATACTGGCTGGATCGCATCCGACGAAACGGTGGTGCTGTTCAACACCGGCACCGGCCTTAAGTACGCCCATCTGTGGGCGGCAGATTGAGCGGCAGCGCATGCACCCCTATAGATGCATGCGCCAGCCATTACAGCAAGATACGCTGTCCGGTGCGTGCCGATTCGATCGCCCCGAACACCATCGCAAGGCTCTTGATATTGTCGTGACACTCGCCCATCGGCGTCGCGCCCGTTTCGAGCGCGTTGATGAAATCGCGTAACGACCCAGCGATGCCGCGTGGCATATCTTCTTCAACCGGCACACGCGCGCTCCTCGGTCCTGGACAGGAAACTCCCGCCCTCGACAACGATATCGGCGACAGGCGCGACGTGACCATCCCAGGTCGCCGTACCGTTCGGACCCACCGCTCGCCACTCCGCTTCCCACGATGTCGCACGGCCTTCCGCGCACCATGAGCCACGGTAGGTATAGCGCAACCCGCCGCTCATCTCGAAGATGACCGTCGATGACGCATTGCCGCGATACCAACTCCAGGGCGGGTTGAATTCATCGCAATACACCGCAACAGGATCGGCATCGCACACGAAGCGAGCAGCGTCGAAGGTATGAATCGCCATGTCGAGCAGCAACACGTTCGACATTTCATCGCGAAAGCCGCCAAAGTGCGCTCCGATGTAAAAGTCCGAGTTCAGGATGCCCAGTGGTCCCGTTTGTTCCACCACCAAGCCGCCGCAGCGCATGCAATTGAGGATCATAGCGACGGCTCTGACTCACCATATACAGCTTGCCCGCCCGTTCGGACGCCGCCACCATCGCGCGCGCCCGCTCCATTGAATCCGCCATTGGCTTTTCGCCCAGCACCGGAATCCCCGCCGCCAGCGCTTGCAGTGTTACATCATGGTGGGCTTCGGGAATCGTCACATCGACGACGAAATCGGGCTGTGCCCTGGCAATCGCATCGCCCAGGTCCTCGTAAGGTTGCGTGTTCGGCAGTCCGGTGTCCGCGATCGCCGCCGCTGCTGCTCCCGGCCTGATATCAACCCACCCCACCAGTTCGACATCATCGTTGCTCTGGATGTTCTTGCCCCAGGCGCGACCCATGCCACCTGCTCCTACCAGGAGCGCCTTATGTATTGCCATCAACGTCCCTTTGCATCTGTAGACCAACGATCTCATCACAAGAGCGCCCGTAGCGCCCTGATCGCGGTTCGCATCCCATCCGTGCCACTGAAGCCGCTCGACGCACCCGCCACGACCAGATGCGGTTCCAGGGTCAAGAAGCCGCGATAGCCAGCCTGTTTCAGGGCAGCAATCAACTGCGGCACCTGCCCATCGCCTTCGCCAGCGGCAACGACGCGCTTCTCGGCCATCACAGCATCTTTGATATGGATATGGGTGGTGTACGGCGCGAGCATAGCCCAGGCGTCATCCATCGGATGCACATCCTCGATCACGAAGTTCGCCGGGTCGAAGGCCATCCTGAGCGCCGGCGAATCGACCGAACGCAGGATGTCATGGCAGCGTTCAGGCAGATCGCCGAAGATCGCACGCTCGTTTTCATGCACCAGCGTCATACCCGCCGCCGCTGCCTGTTCTGTCAGCAGCCGCATGCGTTCGATCACTTCATCGCGATAGTCCGCGGCGCGTCCCGCCGGAACGAAGAACGAAAACACCCGAATCAAGCGATGTTCCGAGCGCTTCAGCCGCCGCGATCGCACGCTGCATGCGCTCCTGCTCGAAGGAACGCGGCTCGTCGATGGGCGATTTGCCGATTGGGCTGGCGATTGCCGACACGCCGAAGCCGCGTTCGTCGAGCAGGGTCCGTGCCTGACGCAGTTGCGCGGCATCCAGGTCGAGGACGTTGCACCCCCATGCTCCACGCAGTTCGAGGAATAACACTTCTTCCGAAGCCAGTACATCCAGTTGTGTCGCCAGATCGTCGGCGATCTCATCGCCAAAGGCACTGAGTCGTAAATTGATATGGCGGGAGTGGAGTTGTTATCTGGCCATCGTCTGTTCCTCCATGAACATGTAATCGTCAGGCGGATCAGGCTATGTTCCATTGTTCGCGCATGAAACGCAACGCCGCCGGAGCCTGTTGCGCCAGATCATCCCAGCTACATTCCGCCGAAATACGGCGGTCATAGCCGATGGTTTCGCAACCGCTGCATGAAACCTGCGTAGTCATAGCCACCACCGCCAGGAGCCTTGCGACCACCATCGGCGACATGCACATGCGCCAGATACGGACCGCCGCCGTCACCACATCCAGCGGCTCGTGCTCAACTTCCAGGTGGTGCAGATCGGCGAGCAGTCGCAGGCCGATACCGCGTTCCTCGATAAACGTCTGGGATTCCGCAAGCGTAGTAAACACATTGCACTCGCCCTGATTGAGATGTTCGAGCGCAAGTTCGATTCCGGCGCTCGCCGCCTCATCCGCGGCGAGGCTGAGCGAATCCGCAAGCTGATCGAGTGCTTGTTCACGCGGCATCCCATCGGGAATCCGTCGAGCACCGCCACTGCCCAGCACTACGACAACGCCACCCAGAAGCACCATGCGCCGGAATGCGCGGCGCAGGTAGGTTTGGAGCGCATCACGGTCGACGTCAGGCCCGACCAGCGGCAACTGCGGCGGAACCAGCACATTGAACGCTTCAGGACGCAGTCGGCGGCATCTGCCAGTTGTTGGAACGCCGACCGCGCGCGCGGCATCGTCCTCCATCGGCAGAACCGCCCGCGCTGGCAATTCACAAAAATCGAAACCAGCGTCGGCGATCACGCCGATCGCCTCGGGAGCAACACAACATCCAAATCGCATGAGTTCATCCTCGCGCTGATTGCCAAAGACGTACACAAAGCATCATACTTCCAAGTGCAAGACTCGGCAAACGATAATGACACTCGATAACACGATCATGTCTCACGGCTTGACCACTTGGTCGCTCGGTCGATGGGCTTCGCGGGCTGACCACTCCGACCAACGTTTGCGTGAACCAGTCGCGCGAACGCCGGTCCATCGATCGCGGTCACGACCGTAGATTGTCGGCTCACGGTCGGGAACGACCACCGTTGCTCCCTGCATCGGACCAGGCTCGACCACAACATCCACCGCAAACCGCTTAGTCTGCGCCCAGCCGTTGTTCACAGCCACGGCAAGCGTAAGCGGATCGTGCAGCACCGGCCAATAGGGTTTGTCGGCATGCCAGGCATGGGTGAGTTTCATCAACCATCGCATCGCGTCACCCGGCGCGGCGTCAAGTGCAGCGATATGGTTCGGATCCAAGCCCTGTTTGTTGGGTGATGTTGAACGGTATCAGGGTCAGAGGCACACCCGAACGCAGCACGATCGACGAAGCGATCGCATCGCAACGGATATTCCATTCCGGCGCGGCGTCTGCGATATTGCCACCCATGGCATATACGTGCGGAATACGTTCAGCCAGCGTCGGATCGACCGCCAGTGCCAGTGCCAGATTCATTAACGGGCCGATCGTCACAAGCACAATATCGCTATCAGGATGAGCATAGGTGTTGCGGATGGCATCGACCGCATGCACGGTGCTGGCTGAGGCAAATATCTGGCGGGAGTCATCTCCAATTGGGCCTGTGATACAGCAACCTGCGAATTGCCGAGGATGGTTTTACCGACACCCTCGTACACCGGTATGTCGCCATGTCCAAACACATCCAACAGATGACGCGCCATACGGGCTCGCGCCGACGTGTCGCCCCAAACGGTTGTTATGCCAACCAGTTCGATTGCGGGATCGAGCAAGGCCAGAGCGAGTGCATAAGCATCATCGATATCGTCGCCAATATCGGTATCCAGTAAGATACGCATCATAATCCTTTGGGTCTAAGCACTCAAGCCTGCTTCGTAGATCGCCCGCACCAATGCCAGTGAACGGCGGCCTTCTGCGCCAGTAATGGTTGGGTCACGATCGTTGCGAATGGCATCCGACAAAATCTTCCATGATCCGCGCGTGGCCTTCGACGCCGATACCGGAAGGACTCGCACCCGCGCCTGCGGCTTCCGTCGCGCCATCGTTCGCCACCGGAACGATACGTGGCCGGATCGCACCATCCACGACGTCCCAGCGCACCACGCGTTCACCCTCGATTTGCACTCCACCCCGGTCGCCATAGATCTCGACGCGATGTGGGAAACCTGGCGCGGCAGCGGTCGTCGCGACGATGCTGCCTAATGCCCCGTTGGCGAACGCGATCGACGCCGTTACACAATCTTCGACCTCGATACGGTGCACCGTTGTCGTGGCATGTGCGCGTACATCGACCACGTCGCCCATGAACCAGACCAGCAGATCGACCAGGTGAATCCCTTGGTTCATCAAGGCTCCACCACCATCCATCGCCCAGGTCCCTCGCCAATCCGCGCTCGCGTAATAGGCAGCGGTACGTTGATATAGGCACGCTGACGGTGCCAAGCACCAGACGACCCAGTTCCCCAGCGACGATGGCCTCACGCACCGCTTGAAACATCGGCGTCGTCCGGCGCTGGAGTGCGACCGCCGAGTCGTACACCATGCTCTGCACAAGCCTGGATCACCGCATCGGCATCCGCGACATTCAATGCCATCGGTTTTTCGATCAGCACGTGCTTTCCTGCACGTGCTGCGGCAATCGCTTGCGGCAGCGTGTAAACCGCTAGGCGTACAGATCGCGACCGCATCGACATCGGTCCGTGCGAGCAACGCCTCATAGCTAGGCTCGCACGGCACGCCAAACCGTTCTTCGGCCTGCGCAGCCTTGCCGCCCTCGGAACGACACACCGCCACCAGTTCCGCGCCATCCGTCAGCGCGATCGCCTCGGCATGATAGCCCGCGATCATGCCTGCGCCGACGATCCCAAAGCGTACCTGGTGCTCGACTTCCAGCGTTTGCGTCGGTCATGCTGGCAGCCTGAGCCTGCGACGACTCCGTTCCGGCTCGTAACGAGGCCAACAGTTCGCTATATGCCGCACGGTCGATTGGGAACGTCACCGGCTTTTCCGGTATAGCTGGAAAGATGATCGCGTTGGCGAGTTCGAGCGCCCGATCGGCATCGCGTCCCGCGGTGCGGGGTACTTTACCGGTCTCGATCGCGTTCTTGAGGTCACGGTACACGTCCAGGTGCCCATCGCCGGTCCCCGCGAACTCGATTGATCTCGGTTTCGGCCTGTGGCGATCCCCACATCTCCGGGCTGGTCATCATGTACTCGAATCCGAATTGGGCTCGAAGCGTGTCAAAATCAGCCGCTTCGGTTCGATCTCCAGCGAGGCATGGTCCCCGATGATCTGGAATTCGCCCTGTTTGTCCGGCCTCGATCGTGTTGGTGGCGAAATAGCCGGGACTGCCATTGGCCAATTCCAACATAGCCTGGGCGCTATCTTCACATTCCATCGAATGGCGCATGGTGCGCGTCCAACCCCATACTTTCGCGGGCTGACCCTACCAGATAACACAGCAAATCGAGCGTATGGGGTGCCTGATTCATCAACACGCCACCGCCCTCGCCTTTCCAGGTGCCGCGCCATGAGGCCGATTTGTAATAGGTTTCGGTGCGAAACCATGGCTCGATCCAGATGACGCGCAAGATATTGCCGATCACACCTTCGTCGATCAACGCCCGCGCCCCTTCGATGGATGGTCGGTAGCGTTTTTGAAAATTGACGGCGAGAAGCTTCCCCGCCGCATCGGCGGCTGCGATCATGCGATCAGCGTCGGCGACCTCGACCGCGATCGGCTTTTCGACCAGCACGTGTGCGCCCGCATCGAAGCAATCGAAGGCGATGGGCGCGTGAAAGGGGTGGGGGGTGACAATCACGGCTACGTCCGGCTTGGTTTCGGCGAGCATTTCGCGATGGTCGGTAAAGAACGGGCTGTTAGTTTCGGCGGCACGCGCCGCTCCACCCTCGGCGTTGATATCGGACATTCCCACGATCTGCGCCCCCGGCAACTTCGCGAGTGCCTGGAGGTGCGTTACGGCGATACCAGCAGCGCAGCCGATCAGCGCAAAACGTAATGGGGTTTCAGTAGATTGAGGACCGGTAGACATCGGCGACACTCCTTTGTTCGACGAATAACGCATGCGTGACGTTCGTTGATGCTGGGCATCGCACATTCCCTTCGCAAAACACAATCGCGCTTTCTGCGTCGGCTCAAACGGCAACGCCACAGCACTACGCCTGATTATACCCGCGCTCCGCAAATGGGTTGCACCAAACGCAACCCTTTGTAAGAAGTGAGCGAGGACCGCCCCAAAGAACGTTGTATGGTTGTCGTGATATACATACGCTGTGCTCATGCCCTGTAGGATAGCAAAGCACATGCCTTACCAAATTCCGGCGCAGTCGATAGCCGCGGGATCGAAACCTAATCGTGCAACCTGTTCCAGCGATGCCCCGCCTTTAGTAAGCCTCAACTCAACCCGGAGCGTTTGAAGCGGTTCGGCGTTCGCTGCTATCGCAACCAGTTCACAGGCTGCGCCGTGTTCGCTGGCGAACACCGTAAAGCGTTCACCCACGACTAGGGCTTCTTGCGTCGAACCGTCGTCGAAACGTACACGCACACGTTCTATGTTTGGGTCGATACGCTGTCCCCTGACAAGTTGCGCCCAGCGTAGCCCGGTCCGATCGTTGTCGGAAGGCTCAACATATACACGCGGCATCCCGATATCGTACAGCACCGACGCATTCGGTTGCGGCTCCGGTAGCGACGCCCCATCAGCACTTGCATCCTTCCACCAGAACCAACCTTTTTTCAGCACGCTATACCCGTAGCTTTGATCGGTATGATAGGCAACAACCACACCCCACGGGACGCGGAAAATGCCATCGACCACTGTTTCATCCAGCGTATTCGGCGTCACGACCGTACCATCAGCCGATGCAACAGCGGGCGATGGTCGCGGATAGGTCCACCGTATGAGCATGGCTGGTGGTAATGGCATAAAGGCACGCCATACAAACCATACGACGAGCAACACACCACCGACGATGACAGGTTTCGGCAACGCAACAAGACGCTTCTGCATACTCAGTTTTCCACTCCAAGATTAGACGATCTCGCCCTCGGCCCTCTCACAATCTATGGTAGTATCGTCGGTTTGATATGGAGAGGGAAAACAACCCAAATCGACGGTAGAATATACGTGCGGGCGTGGTGTCATATGACGACGCGCACACGCTATGATGCCGTCAGTCAACCATGGCACGAAAATCTGTCCCCATAACGAAAAGTAGACGCATGATGACCAGTCCAGTAGATACAGCCCTGTCGCCAATGTTACGTGAATACCGTCGCACGCAGATGGAGCATCCCGGCGCGGTGGTGCTGTGGCGCAATGGCGAGTTCTTCGAGGTTTATTTTGAAACCGCCCGACTGTTGGGCGCGGAGTTGAACCTGCGCGTCAAGCCACGACCATTCGGGCGCGAAGTCGTGGACTTCACGGGCGTACCCTTGCCGAACATGCGCGATGTCGCGCAGCGTTTGCTCCAACGTGGGCATCGCGTGGTAATCGTGGAGCAAGACGACGAACCAGCGAGCGACCGACCGGGCAAGAAAGTCATCACCCGCTCGGTCGCTCGCGTACTTACTCCCGGCACGCTCGTGGACCTCGATCTGCTCGACGGGCGCAGCAATAACTACCTTGCGGCAATCGTGGTCGAAGGCACAACTTACGGACTGGCCTATTGTGATGTTTCCACCGGTGAGTTCGTCGCCACGGAGTTTGGCGGGGAACATGCGCCGACGCAACTCGAAGGCGAACTGATGCGCCTGCTGCCCGCCGAAGTGCTGCTCAGCCAGGAATCGTTGCTGCCGCTCGTCCAACCTATCCAACCGCCACCTATCGCCTCCGCGACCGACGACCCACAATGGACTAAAGGCCACGTAACGATCTTGCCTTCCTGGCGCTGGGACCTCGCCACCGCCACGGATCAACTGTTACGGCAGTTCAACGTCACCACGCTCGACGGCTATGGGCTACAAGGGCAACTCCAGGCCACACGCGCAGCGGGTGCGATCCTGCAGTATCTGGTCGAAACTCAACGCGGCGCGGTGCCACAGATCGAGCGCCTGGAAGTGGTCAGTCAGGCCACGACCATGGTGCTGGACCAGCAGACGCAGCGTAACCTGGAACTGCTCGCGCCGCTTGGATCGCGCAAACGCGGAGCCTTGATCGACCTGCTGGACCACACGCAAACACCGATGGGGGCGCGACTGTTGCGGCGATGGGTGGCGCAACCACTCACGCAACTCGCGCCGATCGAGCGGCGACAGGAGCAAGTCAGTCGCTATGTCGAGGATACCCTACGGCGTGCTGAATTACGAGACGTACTGAAAAACATCGGTGATATCGAGCGCCTGGTGAACCGCGTGCTACAGGGCGTGGCACGTCCCGACGATTTGCGGCGTTTGCGCGACAGCCTACGCACGTTGCCACAGGTCGCCGGACTGGTAGACGATAGGCTATTCGACGACCGAGCCTTCGACGACCTACCCGCCGCGTTCGACGTGTGCGCCGAAGCCCTTGACCTGCTCGAACGGGCTGTCTGCGAGGAAAGCGACGACAACGGCGACGGCATCGAACGACCGCCACTGCCCGCGATCCGTACGGGATATGACGCCGAACTCGACGCCGTGATGACGACGCTCACCACGTTGCACACGGACTTACGACGCTGGGAAGAACACGAGCGCGAACAGACGGCGATCAAAACGTTGAAACTCGTCTGCTACAAAGGCGGCTGGATCGTCACCACGGGCAAGAACACACCCGCGCACCTCGTTCCCGTCACCTATCACCGTGTTCCTGGTGGCACCGGCGACGACCGCTGGACCACCTACGACCTTCAGGAGATCGAAGCGCGCCTGCATCGCACCCGCGCCCGTCTGCTGGAACTCGAACGCACCGCGCTTGCCCGCGTCATCGCCGATGTCGCCGCCCATAAACAGCAACTGCTAGGGGCAGCCCGCACCCTGGCCGAAATCGACGTGTTCGCATCGTTCGCCGAGGTTGCGGTGCGTCGCCGCTACGTGCGCCCCAGGCTGAGCGAAGGCACCGAACTCGACATCGTGCGCGGGCGTCATCCTGTCGTCGAACTTGGCAGCGCAGACTTTGTGAGCAACGATATCGCACTCGATACCGACAAGGCGATCATGGTCATTACCGGACCGAACATGGCGGGCAAAAGTACGTATCTGCGCCAAACTGCGCTGATCGTGCTGCTCGCCCAGATCGGTTGCTACGTTCCCGCCGACAAAGCAAACATCGGGCTGGTGGATCGCATCTTCACCCGCATCGGCGCACAGGATGATATCGTCGGTGGTCGCTCGACGTTCATGGTCGAAATGACCGAAACCGCGAACATCCTCCATTCCGCGACACCACGCTCGCTGGTGGTGCTGGACGAGCTAGGGCGCGGCACCAGCACCTACGACGGCATGAGCATCGCACGGGCGATCATCGAATCGATCCACGAATCGCCGCGCCTGGGTTGTCGCACGCTGTTCGCCACGCACTACCACGAACTGACCGAACTTGCCGATTCGCTCGAGCGCGTCCGTAATTATCACGTCGCCGTCGCCGAACACGCCGATCACATCGTGTTCCAGCACAAGGTCGTACCGGGCAAGTCCGACCGGTCGTATGGCATCCACGTCGCCCGTATGGCGGGACTACCGCGCTCGGTGTTAGAACGCGCCACAGAAGTACTGGCGCATCTGGAAGAACACGCCAGCACGCCTCAGGCACCTGGACGAAATACGCCTCCACCTACTTCACCCGCCGAGCCGGAGCGACTAGCAACCCCTGAACTTCACCCGGCGCTCGCTCTCCTCATGAATGTTCAGATCGACGAGCTTTCGCCACGCGAGGCGATGCTTAAACTGTATGAACTTCAAGCGATGGTGGACATACATCCAATCACAGGTTGAGGGTATGATGAGCACGGAAGCGCGGCACCGCTCGATGGAGCGGTGCCGCGCTTTTCATCGGTTCGGCACCTATGAAACGTGTGTTACGGTGTTGTTTGCTGTGCCTGACGGTCGGCAACGCTCGGTCGCGAACCCAGAGTAACCTGGATATCGCTCGATGAGCCATCCTGCTGAACCGCGCTCAAGGTAACTGTATCGCCCGGCTTTGTGTTGATTTCGAGATACGCGATCACGTCTTCGGTCGACGTTAAGTACGTTGCCATCGATAGCAGTCACGATCACCTCATTGGTAATTCCGGCCTGAGCGGCGGGCGTATCGGCGGCACTGGAACGCATCAAGATACCGGCACTTGGCAGGTTCTGTTGTTTCGCCGTGTAGGTTGACACCTCAGCCATCTCGACGCCTAGCCACGGATGTTCGTACGTGCCGTCCTTGATTAACTCTGGCACAACCTTTTTGATGAGATTCACTGGCACCGCGAAACCGACGCCTGAACTCGTGCCGCTCTGTGACAGAATTGCTGTATTCATGCCAATCACACGAGCCGATGAATCGAGCAATGGACCTCCCGAGTTACCAGGGTTAATCGCCGCATCGGTCTGAATCGCACCGCCGATGGCATAATTGCTGGTCTGTTCGGAAATCGTTCGGCCAAGTGCGCTCACGATTCCATTTGTCACGGTACGTTCCTGACCGAGCGGATTCCCGATCGCGATCGTCATCTGACCGATACGCAATACGTTTGAATCACCTAGCTCAACGGGTTGTACACCGTCAGGAAATTCCTCGACCTTGACGACCGCGATATCACTGTCAGGATCGGTTCCAATGACACGCCCCAACGTGTCGAATAGTCCACTGAACGACACCAGCACTTCACCGTTCTGCGCATTCGCCACCACATGATTGTTGGTGACAATATGGCCTTCCTGGTCGATCAAGAAACCCGACCCGAGGCCATCCGAGGTCGAAATCGTCACGACAGCAGGCGCGACACGCCCGTTCACCGCAGCGATTACTTTCTCGATTTCGAGCGGCGCAACTTCCGATGTTTGTGCGGCGGCGTTCCCATCAGCGGCTGGCGCGGTATCAGGGACAGTTGTTTCTACACCAACGGTGGCGTTTGGTACCTCGGACACAGATTCAGCGGTTGCCTGTGCCGCGGCGTTATCAGACGCAAGCACGAGTGCTGTCTGTGTGGGTGCTAGGGTTTCTGCCTCTGTATTCGACGCAGCCTCCGGCACACGGGCACGTGTCGCTTCAGGAACAGGTACGTTTTCTATCGCCGTCGAACTAGTCCCAATATCACAAGCTGCCAGTCCTAATGTCATCATTATTACGACTGCCAGCAGTCGTATTAAGCGTACACTCATCACAATCTCCCATCTATCCCATAGTATGTTCAGTGAACACACTATAGAATGTACCTAGCAACTCATGTACCAGACGCGACGTACATGCGGTTCTACTCGTCCGGTGAGCATAGCTGTGGCAGAATCACTTAACCCTGCAAGCAGGTCTTGCCGCTGCCTTACGACAGAGGACACCGCTATCGACCTGTTTCGATAGCGGCGTGGAGGAGGCGATACAATCATCACTCGAGAGCATATAGCAATCGAATTGTGAAGAGCAGCATTAAGGAGCGGAAGGGAGAACAGATTATGCAGCAAAAAAACTCCGCGCGTTGCGGAGTTTTTATCGCTAAGGTTGTATTGGATTATGTAATGGAGCCAGCAAAGGGACTTGAACCCTTGACCTGCTGTTTACGAAACAGCTGCTCTACCAACTGAGCTATGCTGGCGTTTTGACGCGCCGAAGTATAGCATACGGCGCTATGACGCGTCAAATATTCTCGGTCCTTCGTTACGGAGCAGGGCACCGATACTATGCTGGAGGCACTTTCCTTTAGGCGTCCACACAGCACGGACAAGTTCTGTTGGTCGTTGGTCGTTGGTCGTTACACAATATTCCAGGTCGAGCCGGACACACCTTTCGTGACCTCGATGTGATGTGGGAACAGGTCTTTGAGTTCCTGGATGTGTGTGATCACCAGGATCGCTCGAAGTCAGGCGCGACGGTGTTGATCGCCTCGACTACCCGGTCGCGTCCACGCCCGTCTTGCGTGCCGAAGCCCTCGTCGATAACCAGCGTCTTGAGATTCGCGTCCGCACGTTTCGCCAGCAACTTCGACAACGCGATACGCACCGCGAAGTTGACCCGAAAGGCCTCGCCACCACTGAACATCGAATAGTCGCGTGTTCCCAGGCTATCCGAAATCCTGATCTCAAGCGTCTCGACGGTATCACCCTTCTTGTTATCGCGTTGTGTTTCGAAGCGTAAGTTCATCTGATTGTCGGTCATGCGCCCGAGCAACTCATTGGCCTCATGCTCCAATTCGGGGATCGCCGTTTCGATCAACATCGCCTGGATACCCTTCTTACCAAATGCCTGCACCAGTTCATCGTAGATACCGCGTTGTTCGACAAGCTGTGCATGCTGTGCGCGATAGCCACCCAGCAACTCCATGACCTGCTCCACACGGTGAACATCCGCCTCGGTACGTCCAAGCTCCTGATGCGCCAGCGATTGCCGATCCTTCATCGTCCGCATCGTGCGCTCGGTTTCGCCGAGCTTGAGTTCGACCGCCTGACGTCCTTGCAATTGCACATCCAGCTTGGCCGCTTCCTCACGCTCTTTGTGCAGGTCAGCGTCGCGGCGTTGCGCTAGTTCGCGGTTTCGACGTAACGCCGATTGCATGTCAGGTAACGACGTTTGCGCCCGTTCGAGTTCGGCTTGCTGCTGCGTCCAGTGCTGTAGGCTCTGACGTTCCTGGCGTAATTCTTCGTGCGCGGCGCGTGTATAGCCCAGCGCCTTGATCGCCGCCAGCAGTTTCGCGCTGCGGTACGTTCGGTTTCGCCGTAACGCTCCTCGGTGAGTTGTTTTTCGGCTTCGCTAATCGCTGTTGGAGCGGCACCATTTCCGCTTGCCGCCATGGCCGATGTCGCACCTGCTCGGCGATGGCCGCCTGTCGTCGGTGCAAATCCTGTTCACCACGCAAAGATGTTTCCGTCGTAGCGATACGCTTACGCACGCGGTCGAGGTCGTGCCGCACCTCCTGAGCATCGCCTAGCACCGCCAAGACGATGCTGGACATCTCGCAACCGCACACGCTCCGGGTGGCGATAGTCATCGTTGGCGAGTTGTGCATCGACGACTTTCGAGCGACTTTTGCTCATCGTGCAACCGTTCCTGGTCGGCCGAGCCTGTTCTCGCTGCGATGCGAAGTCGGCCTCGCGCCGTTGTAACGCCGGACGTCCTTTGAGGATTCAATCAATCGGTTGGCTTCGGGTTCGCCGTTACCAGCGTCGCGCCGGCATCTTCCAGGGAGCCTTTCGTGGCTCGGTATTCGCTGCGCAAATCCGCGCTGCGCCTCGTAGGTGGCCTCGACCCCTTCCTGACCGTTTTCCAAGGCGCTGCCACAGGTCGGACACACGCCTTCGCCTGCTTTGATTAACGCCAGCTTTTCGCGAGTTCTTTGCCAGTGCGTTCCAGCGCGGCGAAGCGCTCCTGCATACTGGCGCGTTGCGTCGTCGCGTCGGCGATTCGGTCACGAATCACAGCAGTTGCTGCTCGAGCGGTCGAAGTTCGGTACCTGATGCTTGCGCCGCCCGCAGATCGCGCTCCAACTTTGGCAAACGTCCAACGCTCTTTTCCAGCGTTTCGAGGCTGCGTACATAGTTCGTTTGCGTGGCAAGGAGCGCCTGCCGCATGTCTTTGATTGGCTGTTCCAGTTCCGCCGCCTGAATCCGCAAGGTGGTGATCTGTTGCTGCCGTTCTTCTAACGCCGCTTGCTGCTCACGCAAGCCCGCGAGGTCGGCGTGCAACTGAGTGTAACCGCTGGCCTCGCTTTCGAGTTCGGCTTCCGCCGCCTTAAGCTCAGGTTGCCGCTCCGCCTGAGCGTGTAGCCGTGCATATCGTCACGCAAGCGGTCACGATCAGCTTCCAGCCGCAACCGCATCTGTGCGCAGCGCTTCGTCGTACTCCTTCTTCTCGTCGTTGAGCCGATAGGCTTCCTCACGTAGCTGCTCGAACTCCTGTAATCGCTGCTCGTTCTGCGCCAGCGCCGTCATACCCGCTTCGATCTCTGGTTGTCGTGCAACGATGGCCTCGGCGATAGCCAGCCGCGCCTCGGTGGGCGATGTCTTGTTGCAGATCGGCCAGATCACGTTCGTTGTGCCCGATGCGCTCCTGTAATGCCGTACGCGTGGCAGCGATCTGGCGCAGGCGCTCCGATTCGTTCCGCAACCGCTGGGTTTCGGCTTCCGACCGGGTCACTTCCTCGTCGATCTCGCCCGCACGCCCAAACGCTTCGGCGAGTTGCGCGAGCAGAAAAGGGCGGCGATCCACCTGGGCCTGATGATCGGCGAGCAATCCTTCCAGGTTGTGCAGTCCGCATCGCAGGTGGCGCGACGAGCCTTGGCACGCGCTTCGAGTTCTTCGTAGTCGGCAAGGCCCAGGATATCGGCGAGCACCTGTTTGCGTTCGGTCGGCTTGCGCGTCGTGAACTCGTCGGCACGGCCTTGCAGCAGAAACGCCGAATTGATGAACGTGTCGTAGCTCATACGCAACGCCGCGATGATCTGCGCTTCTGTATCGCGCACGCCATCGCCGCTGATACGCCGCCAGGTCCGTCCGCCTCCTGCACCTGGAAATCGACGATCGTCTGCCCACGTTTGCCCTTGGTCCGGCGTCGCATCACGCGCCGCAGCGTTCCATCCAGCACGAACTCGAAATCGACCTCCATGTCCTCCTGTCCAAGCGCGATCAGATCGTCGTCGCTTTTGGCGCGAGCCGTCCCCATAATGCCCAGGTCATCGCGTCGAGCAGCGCCGACTTTCCGGCACCATTGTCGCCTGACAGACACACGACGTTGATGCCATCGAAATGCAACGGCGGGACATCGTCGCGATAACACATGAAATTACGGACGGTCAGCTTATGGGGAATCATGGATCATCCTTCTGGAAAAAGTGTAATCGACAAAGTATACCAGAAGCACATATGAGCGATTTTTTATGTCGTCCTTGAAACGTAATCATATCTGAGGCTGAGCTTAGGAGATGTTCGCTTGTATCATGCTCATACGTTGTCAGCGCATGGGCTGCAACATCTTTCAAAGCGTGCTGCAACCCCTGCGCTCAAACCGCAGTCCGTCTTACGTAGTCAGAGCGATGGCGGGCTTCGCGTTCAAACGGTATAAACTACCAGTCATTTATGTCGAGAACGTATATCTCGCCCTGTTCGTCCTCACCGAAGGAACTGATGGCTCATGTCGGTATCCAGTAATGCAGTCATCGTCCAATCCTCGCCGTTGCTCGTAAGCGACCAGATATTGCCGGAGCAGTAATCGCCGAAGAAGTAGGCATCGCCGAAAGCTGGCAGTAGTCTGTCCGCGATAGCGAATACCGCCCGTCACAGAGCAACCCTGGTCATGTGTATAATCCACAATCGGTTGCAGCCATGCCATCCTGCTCGCAGCCGCTGGAAGGCTGGTAACAATCGCGACCTTCCATGATTTCCAGCCATAGTTAAGGCCACCTTGCTTCCGGCGGGCTCGATGTTGATCTCCTCCAAACGGTTTTGTCCAACGTCGCCGATGAACATATCGCCCGTCATACGGTCGAAGGAAAAGCGCCAGGGATTGCGAAGTCCCGTCGCCCATATTTCGGGACGCGCTCCTTCGGTGCGGACGAACGGGTTATCCGACGGAATCCCATACGGTTCGGCACCATCGACATCTATCCGTAGCATCTTCCCTAACAGGACGGCCGGGTTCTGCGCGTTCCCACGCACGTCGCCCGCGCCACCGCCATCGCCCATGCCAATATAAAGAAAGCCATCAGGGCCGAAGGCGATCTGCCCGCCGTTATGGTTGGCGGCGGGTTGCTCAATCGTTAGCAGCGTCGTAGCACTCGCGGCATCGCCACGATCAGCATCCGGAGTCAGCGCGAAAGCGAGCGATGACAGTATCGCCGGACTGATCGGTGTAATCAACGTAGAAGAAGCCATTTTCCTTATAACGCGGGTGGAACGCGACCGAGAGCAGACCTTGTTCCGAACTACTCGACCTTACAAGGTCAGTAATATCAAGGAATGGTTCGGGCTGAACAACGCTCCGTCGCGCACGATGCGGATACGCCCAGCCTTTTCGACAACGAACAAGCGTCCACTATCATCACCTGCGTGCGTAACATGCACCGGGTCTAGCACGAAGTCGTTGCAGCGATCGGAACAAGGTGGAGTGTCCAGTTGCCAGCCGTGGCGGTCAGACATCGACTCGGTTGATGTCCAGCGCTGGTCGGTACGACGCGGAGGTTTGGGAATGCACACCCCACCAACAGACAAACCCGCTGCATATAGCACGCCATACTCGTCTACGCACATTCACCCTTTCATTCCACGTTGCCCCGACCTGTGTCGGACCCTAAATACAAACGCAACACCAGGACATTGCCTGATGTTGCGTCAGTTCACAACGTATGATGGGGTTAGGCAGCGTGACTTGCGGCTGCCTCAGCCTGTCGCGCCGTGTTCGGTAACAGTTGATCGACCTCACGGGCACGCCAGCATGCGGCGAAGTGTCCGTTGCCATAATCTTCGAATGGCGGGTCCTCTACGCGGCAGCGATCAATCGCGATCGGGCAGCGTGTATGGAAACGGCATCCGGGCGGCGGATTGATCGGGCTCGGCACGTCGCCTTCCAGGATGATGCGCTGGCGTTTGCGCTCGATGACCGGATCGGGAATCGGCACCGCCGATAGCAACGCCTGGGTGTACGGATGTAACGGCTGCTGATACAGGTCCTCGGAAACACCCAGTTCCACGATGCGACCCAGATACATCACCGCAACGCGATCTGAGATGTGCTTGATGACGTTCAAGCCGTGCGCGATGAACAGATAGGTCAGACCGAGTTGCTGCTGCAAATCTTGCAGCAGGTTGATCACCTGCGCCTGGATCGACACGTCCAGCGCCGACACTGGCTCGTCGCAAACCACGAAATCAGGCTCGACCGCCAGGGCGCGGGCGATACCGATACGTTGTCGCTGTCCGCCGGAGAACTCGTGCGGATAGCGGTTAATGAAGTAAGGGTTCAAGCCGACCAACGCCAGCAATTCCTGGACACGCTCGGTCCGTGCTTTCTTCCCTTTTCGCAGACCATGCACATCGATCGGCTCGCCAATGATGTCGCCGACAGTCATACGCGGGTTCAACGAAGCATACGGGTCCTGGAAGATCATCTGCATGTCGCGCCGCACAGCACGCATGTCACCAGAATTGAGCTTGGTCAGATCACGCCCTTCAAAAATGACCTCGCCTGATGTAGGCTTGTGCAACTGCAGGATAGCTCGTCCGGCGGTTGATTTACCACAGCCCGATTCACCGACCAACCCAAGAGTTTCGCCCCGGGTGATCTGGAGATTGATTCCATCAACGGCCTTGACCGCACCAACCTGACGACGAAACAGCACACCTGATGTGATCGGGAAATACATCTTCAAGTCGCGGACTTCGAGAATCGTCTCGCCCGCAGGTTTATTGACATCGGATACAGGAGTGTTACTCACTAAAGCCTCCACAAAAGTAGCCAACTGCTGGCTACCGGCTCGCAGCCTTCATACTCTATCGTCACGTCGCCGAACGAACATCCGTCCGCTTCGTATCTACACATTCGTCCCAACTTCACACGTGAAGCTTTAAGCTTATACTCGCTCGGTAGCAGGCGTCTGATTTCTCGTCTGGTCTTGTGGCGACAGGCCATCGTTGGCCACCCAGGGGGCATGAACATCGAACAAACATGCAGCACGTTGTTGTGACTCGACTGGACGCAACGGAGGCACGAGCTCCGTGCAAACATCCTGCACATAATCGCAGCGTGCCGAGAATGGGCAAATTTCGGGAAGCGAGATCAAATCCGGCGGAAGGCCCCGGATCGGGTTAAGGCGGCGGCCTCGCACATCATCTAAGCGAGGAATCGACTGTAGCAATCCGATGGTATATGGCATCCGTGGATCGCTAAAAATCTTGTCGGTCGGGCCTTCTTCGACGATCCTACCAGCATACATCACGTTTACACGGTCTGCCATACGCGCCACAACCCCAAGGTCATGCGTGATGATGATGATGGCCATGCCCAGTTCGGCCTTCAACTTGTTGATCAGTTCCAGAATCTGCGCCTGAATAGTCACGTCGAGCGCGGTCGTCGGCTCGTCTGCGATCAGAAGATCAGGATTACAGGACAGGCCCATTGCAATCATCACACGTTGACGCATGCCACCAGAGAATTGGTGGGGATAGTCGTCAAGGCGCTTTTCTGGCGAAGGAATTCCGACCAGTGCGAGCAACTCAACCGCACGTCGTCGCGCTTCTCGCGAACTCATTTTCATGTGCAGTTCGAGCGTTTCGGTGAGCTGGCGACCAATCGTAAGTACTGGATTGAGCGAAGTCATCGGGTCCTGGAAGATCATCGAAATGTTCTTCCCGCGAATCTTGCGCATCTCGCTTTCGTCGTACGTTAAGCAGATCCTCACCGTCGAACATGATTTTCCCGCCGACGATCTTTCCAGGAGGATTTGGCACAAGGCGCATGAGCGACAGCGATGTTACGGATTTCCCAGACCCCGACTCCCCAACGATTCCCAGCGTTTCGCCCTTTTCGACATAAAAGGAAACGCCGTTAACTGCCTTAACCAGCCCGTCTTCGGTGAAGAAGTGTGTTTGGAGGTCGGTCACCTCGAGCAATGGAGCCATACAGTTCTCTTTCTGTACAGGAGCCGAAAGTAACAAAAGGTGGTCGATGTACGACTATCGTCAACATTGACCACCCAAGGAACCCATCAGCTGCTGAAACTAATGTTTCTCGTCGTGGGTCGAGCGCATCCCGCAGACCGTCTCCCAAGAAGGCGAACGACATCGTTACAAGTCCAATGGCAAGTGCGGACCACAAGATAGATCCATGGACTTGAATTGATAGCAACGTACCCTTCCTGGATCAGCACGCCCCAGGATGTTGGAAACGGCGACGGTGTACCAGGTGTTTGTGGTCGTAGTCCAATACCCAGGAAGCCTAAAGCCGCTTCAGCGAGAATCGCACCCGGAATACCAAATGTTACGGATACAATAATCGGTGCGAGGATATTTGGCAAGAGGTGACGGAACATGATGCGGGATCGCGACGAACCAATCGCTCGTGCAGACTCGATAAACTCCTTTTCCTTGATCAGACAACACTTGACCACGGATGAGCCGCGCCATGCCAGTCCAGTTGATGATCGATAAGGCGAAGAACAACAGTAACATGCCACCCAGGAATTGTCCGATCCAGGTGTCACGGAACGCACTCATCATGATAATCAAGAAGAGGAGGTCAGGGAAAGCATAGATCACGTCGGTGAAGCGCATCAGCAGGTTATCGGTACGCCCGCCAGCATAGCCTGAGGTAAGCCCAATGACCATGCCAATCATCACAACGATCGAGGTTGGTACAATGCCGATGACCAGCGACACGCGCGCACCATACATCAGACGCGTCAGCACGTCACGCCCATTCTTATCAGTGCCGAGCGGATATTCCCATGAGCCAGACGTCCCGCACGTTTCTTGCCTTCCACCCAGGCCGGAGGCCGATACCCGTTCTCTGGCACGATGTTGAGCGTTGGATCTTGCGCGAATACATCGGCAAAGATTGCCACAACCGACAAAAATTGCGATGATGATCAGGCCGAGCATAGCGGCTTTATTTCGTCGAAGTCGTCGCCACGCGTCGCTCCACAGGGAACGTTCTTTACGCATACCAACTTCAACATTTTCGCTTCGTTCATTCGCCTGGAGGCTGGAGCGGTAACTGCCATGGAACCCTCCTATTTTCCAACTTTGATGCGTGGATCGAGCAGCCCGTACACCAGATCGACGCTCAAATTTGCAAAAGCAATCAGGAATGCGAAGAACAGTCCACCGCCCATGATCATCGAGTAATCGCGCTGCCCGACAGCCTTCACGAGCTCACGCGCCATTCCCGGTACATTGAAGATCGTTTCGATGAACAATGCACCAGTGAGCAGACCCGCCAGCGCCGGACCCAGAACAGTAATCACTGGAATCATGAATTTTTGAGTACGTGGCGCGTGATCATCGTCCATCCTGCTAAACCCTTTGCTCGTGCTGTGCGAATATAATCCTGGCGGATCACTTCAAGCACCGAGGAGCGGGTAAGGCGGGTAATAAACGCCATCGAGCCGAATCCAATCGCAAATGTTGGCAAAATCCAGGGCTTGATACTCGTCCAGTCGCGAGGATTCACCTCGAACTTACCAAACGTATCGACAAAACCACCCCAATTGTTGAGGATACGTACCGCGAACAACAATAAAAGCAAACCAACAATAAGAGATGGTAAAACGGTAAAGAGCGTTGAGATAAAAAGCGCCGTGTAGTCAATAATCGTATTTTGCTTCAATGCAGCGATCACACCCAGCGGAATACCAATGAACACCGCCAATGCTAAGCCTTGCAGACCAAGCCGCGCAGAATAGTAGAATTTACTCGGACGGGTCTTTTCTGGAGAAAAGAGCGTATCCTCAACGGTTCGCGCACCACGTGAGGCAAAAGTAGGTCCAAGGTTGCCGCAAATCGCTCCGCACACCCAGGTAGCTTCGCCAGTCGTTGGACTAACATCACGGTCGACCAGCATATAGCGTATGAACTGACGCCAGACCGGCTTATCGAGGCCAAACTTCGCCTCCAGTCGCGCTTGTGCGGCGGCAGACAACGGACGGCGGTTGGATCACGATCGAACGGACCACCAGGCGCAGCACGCATCACTAGGAATGTGACCAGTCCAACCGTCAATAAGACCGGAATCATCCACAGGAGGCGACGAATTGTATATTGCAACATAGGCTACTGCCTTTCCAGAAAAGCGCAGGACGGACCGCGCACTCATAAAGAGGCCGGTCCGTCCTGCAGTACATCCTATTTCCTATTCCGTCCGAATTTCGATCGCACCGAGATCGAAGATACCTGGGAAGTAGTCCAACGGCGTCTGGGTAATGCCGGTGACCCATGGCTTGATCAGTGTGTTGGCTGTATCGTTGTACATGAACGCCACAGGTGCGTCCTCGACCAGCATGTGCTGGGCTTCCTTGTGCAACTGCGCACGCTCGCGCTATCAACTGGCAACAGGTCTGCCTTCTTGGTCATCTCATCCAACTGTGGGTTGGAGTAGTTGATACGATCGGCGGCGATACCACCGGTCTGGAAGACCAACGAGGTCCAGTTCTGCGGATCGGGATAATCAGCACACCAACCAAGGAAGAACATCTGGGGCTTCTCAGCCGCTGCTCGCTTGAACAGCGACGAGTACACGGTCGGATCAACGGGGTCCAGGGTGATCGTCACGCCCAGGTTGTTCTGCAGCATTGCCGCCAGGTATTCTGCACGGGCGCGGCCCGTAGCAGTTCGCGCTGAAGGAATACTTGATTTCCTGGTTGCTTGTCGAAGCCAGCGGCATCAAGCTTAGCCTTCGCTGCTTCGGCGTCGAATGCCCACAGTGTTTCGGTCGGATCGTAGCCAGGAATACCCTTCGGAATGAAGCTCTGAGTTGGCAATGCCAATCCTTCTTCAAGGTCGCGTGTGTAGGCTTCGCGGTCGATGGCCTGGGCAAACGCCTGGCGCACTTCCTTGTTATCGAACGGTGCGGTAGCGTTGTTGAAGCCAAGGTAGAAGGTACACGAGCCAGCCGACTGCGTGAACTCCGACTTCAGCTGATCGTCGCCTTCGACAGTCGCAAGTTCTTCAGACCGCGACGCCACCAATGTCGAGTTCGTCCGCACGATATGCTTCGAACGCGACGTTTCCTTCGGTGATCATCGAGCCTTCGATCGCTTCGAAGGTCGGCTTCGTTAGAACGTAGTTTTCATTACGCTCGAACCGCACACGGCTCTGGTGTTCCCATTCCGTGATCTGGAAGGGGCCGTTGCCGATATAGTTTGCCGGATCGCTCCACCATGTTTCGCCGCCGGCTTCAACCAGGTCTTCGCGCACCGGTGCGCCAACCCACAGTGCGGCCACGTTCAGGAAGTATGGTGCCGCTTCCTTCAGTTGGATCGTCAGTGTGTTCTCGTCAACCGCCTTGACGCCAACCGCATCGCGCAGGCCTTGCAGGGCCGCTTCATCGGTCACGGTTACGCCGCCCGAATCGAAAGCAGTGAAGTATTCTTCACAACCAACCACCGGGAATGCGATGCTTGCATAGTCGCCAGCAGTGTTCGGGTCGCACAAGCGCTGCCATGCATACTGGAAGTTTTCGGCGGTCAGAGGCTCGCCGTCCGAGTATGTCATGTTCGGGCGCAGCTTGAAGGTGAACATCATGCCATCGTCCGACAAGCTCAAAGCTCTCTGCCGCGCCGGGAACTGGCTTCAAGTCTGTATCGAACGTCATCAGCGGAAGGTAGTTCAGCATGATGAAGCGAATTTCACCAACGAATGATGCTTTCTGTGGGTCTACATTGTCCGGCTCCGCACCGAAGTTTGCACGAAGATAGTTGCCAGCCGGGCTGACCGCAGTACCATCGGAACTGCCGGTGTCCGTGGTCGCTTCCTCGGTCATCTCTGGTTCCATGGTCACTTCTGCGTCCATGGTTGCTTCTGGTGCCATGGTTGCTTCGTCAACTGGTGCTGCCGGTGCTTCTGTAGGGACTTCAGCTTCAGCCGCGGTTGTCGGTGCTGCCGCAGTCGTCGGCGCTGCCGCCGGTGTCGTTGTCTGTCCGCCGCACGCAGCCAATAAAGGCAGGACGAGGACGAGTAGCAGTAGGAAGGCAAACGAGTTTCGCCATCGTGGTGAATTCATCGTGAACTGTGCTCCTTAGCCCATGGGTGGGCAATTCACTTGGTGGTTCCAACAGACAAAGAATGACGTTCATCCTTTGCTCCAACAAACGGTCCGGTAACTTGTTAACTCGTCGCGGGAGTCGCCTCCTTTACGAATTTACCACCTAGTGGGTATCGACCGCTTCGATATGTACATGCGATGTATAGCTTAGTTTGGATGACGATCTCTGCGGGGACAACATACACGACACGGTGAGATATGGAGCATTTTCCATTCTAGGTCCCACCACAAACGTGTCACCGTATAGTTGTTTATGCATCAATCCGCCCGCTCCATCGCCTGACAATCGGCAGTATGTCGCACCTCCAATTGCAAACACGTGCAAAGGCGGTCCCGGAAGTTGCGCGATGGTATCATGCGCCCTACCTTCTGTCAAGCTATTTCATAATAGCACAAACCTACAATTGTGCTAATACCAGATTTATTGTCAGGGCTCCCTCAACGTGAGCGTTTGTCTGATGAACCGTAACGACACATCTTTCTTGAACGCATCGGCAACGACTACTTGGTGAGAATCTCCCTGAACCTTATTCCGTACACCCGCCTTTGACGGAGCCTACTTATTCTCTATTTCGTCACCGAACCCGATCAATCGACAGATGACAACCTACGTTTACATCGGTAACGATACACGTCGTATGTAGGGTAGCAACATTGCCGCCGCCAGGCAAAATTATAGCCCGTTGATGCTCGACGCATCACCAACATTGAGCGCCGGAAACCATGCCGATACCTATGTACCCGCTCCAATAATTGACGCTTCAAGAATCGCGCCATCGATCTTCACGCCATCGTCGAGAATACTATCGCGCACGATCGTGTTGCGAATTATCGCTCCTTTGCCCACTGAAACATGGGGACCGACAACACTATTTTCGATGACAACACCATCGTGAATGATAGACCGGCGGTACGATCACGGCATTTTTCGTTTCAACTGTATGCGTGTAACCCTGGTCGAGTAAGTAGCGATTGGTTTGCAGCACGGTATCTGGCTTGCCGCAATCCTCCCACACGCTCACTTCGTCAGCGGTGAATTTGGCTCCACGGTCGATCATGAGTTGCAGCGCATCCGCAAGGTAGAACTCACCTTTGGTCTGCATGTTGCGTTCGATGAGCTCGTCGATCGCTGAAAACAAGTCCTCGACCTCACGCACATAGTACAATCCGACGATTGCCAACTTGTTTTCCATGGTGTCAGGCTTTTCGATCAAACGTGTGACCTGTCCATCGCGCACTTCGACAACACCGAAGCGGCGCGGGTCTTCGACTTCCTGGACGTAAAGCACGCCGTCCACCTCGGTCGTCTTGAGTTGTTGTAGATCCGCTTCTACCAGCGTGTCGACGAATAAGAATCAGCGTGGGGCCAGACAAACGTCCCTTCGCCAACTGAATCGCGTGCGCCTGTCCCTTAAGTTCCTCTTGTACGATGAACTCGGCAGGAAATTGGTATTCTTCATTCACGTAGCGCTCGATCTGGTCGCCCAGATAGCCGACGATAAAGACCACCTTTTCGATAGGCAGCACTTCCAGACGGTCCAGTACATGCCCGAGCATTGGCTTCCCAGCGACCGGCACCAATGGCTTCGGTTTGGAATAGGTGTGGGGGCGTAAGCGTGTTCCAAGTCCTGCGGTTGGCAAAATAATGTTCATTGATCCTCTCTTTCTCATTTTAGACTGAGCGCATCCGATCAAAGTGGATGCATTCTGCGGTATGTTACCCGGAACGGTTGCCGGGTGCCGTGAAGCGCGTTACAATATTATGCGGTTTACTCAGTTTGTGGAAGTGAGCATTGCAGGTATGCCTACCTATGTCTATGGCTGCGATACATGCGGCCATCGTTTTGAACAGTTTCAAAAGTTTTCGGATACACCCCTGACCACCTGCCCTGCATGTGGCGCGAAGATTCGACGTATCTTCCAGCCCGCAGGGATCGTCTTCAAAGGCTCGGGCTGGTACAGTACCGATTCGCGTTCCGGATCGTCACGCGCGTCTGATACATCAACGACGAGTTCAGATTCGCCTCCGAAGGATACGAGCAAGAAGAGTACCGATGCGACGCCGGCTGCGGCAGACACAAGTTCTCCTACGGCAGCCACGCCTTCACCTGCTGGCTCGTCAGCGGATGGGGCAAGCTAGCTGTAACCCATCGAACCGGAGCCAGTGTGTTGGGACGTTACGTGAATCGCCAACCAATATTCCATCTGGTACTTCTAAGCGTCGGACGGATGTGTCATGAGGGATGCCGGTATACCGGCATCCCGAAAATCATTGGCACACCAACTCTGACGCTGCCCTGGCACTTCCATGATGCCAAGCGTCACTACCAGTAGGAGCTATTATGCGCGCCTGGTTCAAGGCATTGCGCGACGATATTCAGGCGATCATACGCAACGATCCCGCAGCACATAATCGCTGGGAAATCCTTCTTTACCCTGGTTTACATGCGATCACGCTGCATCGCTTGACGCATGAATTGTGGAACGCCCACGTTCCATTTTTTCCTCGGCTATTGTCGCAAATCGTCCGCTTTTTGACTGGTATCGAGATTCATCCCGGTGCACAGATCGGCTCGGGTTTGTTCATCGACCATGGCATGGGCTTAGTGGTCGGCGAAACCGCCATCGTGGGCGACCGTGTGATCTTGCACCAGGACGTGACGCTTGGTGGTACCGGTAAGCAACAGGGCAAGCGCCACCCGACGCTGGGCAATGATGTCGTCGTCGGCGTCGGTGCGAAGATCCTGGGTGCGATCACAATCGGCGACGGCGCACGCATCGGGGGCGGTGCGGTGGTAGTCAAGGATGTACCACCATATGCTACCGCAATCGGCGTTCCCGCCCGTATCGTTCGCACCCGCGATCCGCTCACCGGCACGTCACGGCGCGTCGAGCAGTTGCCCGATCCCGAAGGCGCGATGCTTAACGCATTACACACCAAGGTCCGTGAACTCGAACTACGGCTGCACGAACTCGAAGAACAAACCTCGCGCCACCATGCCGAACACCAGGTGCCACATTGGCGCATGCCGGACGAATTATTCGCCGGTCTGCACAATAGCGACGATTATGATGGCGGTCCGGGCTGGGGCATTTAGCACAGGAGCGATTTTCCATGCCACTTCAGGTATACAACACACTCACACGGCGCAAGGAAACATTCGAAACGCTCGAGCCCAATGTCGTGCGGATGTATGTGTGCGGTCCTACCGTGTATGACCGCGCGCACATCGGCCATGCGATGTCGGCGATCGTGTTCGACACGATCCGGCGCTATCTCGAATACCGTGGCTACACGGTCCGGCACGTCCAGAACTTCACCGATGTCGACGATAAAATCATCAACCGCGCCAACGCCGAAGGACGCGACCCGACCGAACTCGCCGAATACTATATCGATGAGTTCCTCGAACATGTTGCCGAGATGAATGTGCTACCGGCGACGGCCTATCCGCGTGCCACACGCACCATGGAGCAGATCGTCGAACTGATCGGCACACTGATCGACCGAGGCGCGGCCTACGAAGCCAATGGCGATGTCTATTACCGCGTGCGTTCCGATGCCGATTATGGCAAGTTGTCCGGCCGTAAGGTCGATGACATGCGATCGGGAGCGCGTATCGCCGCCGACGAGCGCAAAGAGGATCCGCTGGATTTCGCCCTCTGGAAAGCGGCGAAGCCGGGCGAACCCGCCTGGTCGTCGCCGTGGTCCGATGGACGTCCTGGCTGGCATATCGAATGCTCGGCGATGACTTTCAAGGAACTCGGCACCCAGATCGACATCCACGGTGGCGGCAATGACCTTGTGTTCCCGCATCATGAAAACGAGATCGCCCAAAGCGAAAGCGCGTCGGGCGAGCAATTCGCCCGCTATTGGATTCATAACGGCATGCTCCAACTGCGCGGCGAAAAAATGTCGAAGTCGCTTGGGCAACCTCGTCACGATCGAGGATTTTCTCGCCAATCACGGAACCGATGTGCTGCGTCTGTTGATTCTGTTCGTCGTCGTATCGCGCACCATTGACCTATGACGATGGGGTGGTCGCCGATATCGAGCGCAAACTCGCACGCCTTCATAGTGGCTTGCGCCCAGCGAGCGGCACGCGCACCGAGCCTGACGCGACGCTGGACAACAGCGATTGCGGACGACAGTCTGGCTTTGAAAGCGCCATGGACGACGACTTCAATAGTGCCGGAGCGCTTGGTGCCCTGTTCGACCTTGTACGTGCGATCAACACGGCGCGCACTGCCGGACTCGCCGGCAGCCTCATTCGACGCCGCACAATCGAAGTTGCGCGAACTCGACCGGCGTCCTTGGCTTGACGCTGGTCGAGACGGCGACTACGACGACTGCAAACGAAGCCACGCCGTTTATCGAATTGCTTGTACAGCTTCGCACACAATTGCGCACCGCCAAACAATGGGCGCTGGCGGATCAGGTACGCAAGGAACTTGCCGAACAGGGCGTGACACTTGAAGACACGCCCAATGGCACAACATGGAAATGGGGGTAAAGCGAACGCGAAGGTGCTACGCCGTCCAGGTGTGGCACCTTCGTGCATAGCTCCACAATGAGTTGGCTTGAATTAAGTGTCCAGATCGAACAAGAAGCGGTCGAATCAGTTTCAGAGCTATTCGCTACTGCCGGATACAATGGTGGCGTCGCCATCGAGCAGCCTTTTGTTGGCTCACCCGATGGTCCGGAATATACCATCGATCCGCACGTTCCGGTGACGTCCGCACCTATATTCCAGTGGACGAACACAGTGATGATATCCGCGCACGAGTGGAACAAGGGCTTATGGGCGCTCGGCATGATGCGTAGCGTAGGAGAACTCCAAAGCCGCGTAGTTGGAAGAAGAAGACTGGGCGAACTCCTGGAAATCATATTATCCGATTCAGCGCATCGGAAAACGTTGGGTCATCGTGCCTTCCTGGCTGGACCTACGAGCCAAAGCCCGACGACCTCGTTCTCGAACTCGATCCCGGCATGGCCTTTGGGACCGGTCTACATCCAACGACCCAACTGATGTCTGCAATTGATGGAACGCTATGCTCCGACTGGCGATACGGCACTCGATCTTGGCTGTGGCTCAGGTATCCTTGCGGTTGGGCTTGCGCAAAGATGGGATGGCGCAATGTCATCGCTATCGACAACGATCCCATCGCAGTCGCCGCGACCCGCGAAAATGTCGAGCGTAACGCCGTAGATGTGCAGGTACTCGAAGGGAGCCTGGGCGGCGGCAGTGACCTGCCCCACTGGTTAGGCAGCGATTGGGGCAGAAGGACCGGGCACACCTCTCGCCTGGTGTACCTGTTTCCCTGCAACCTGATCAGGAGTTCGAGCTGATCGCCGCCAACATCCTGGCAAATGTGCATATCCTGCTGGCCAGGAATATACCAAGGCGTTGCGGCCCGGCGGCTTACTGATCACATCGGGCATCATCCTGGACCGCTCCGCCGAAGTGGAAGCAAGCCTTCGCCGATGCCGGATTCGAGGCTCGCGAACGGGTGGTGGAAGGCGATTGGGTGGCATTGGTCCATCAAAAGCCCACGACCGACACCGGCACGCTAGCCCGATGGCTAAACGGCTACGCCAGCGGTCGCATCGTGCGACAACCACCAGCAACACATACCGCTTCTTCGTCGATCCTGCCACGATTCGCGGCGACGATGTTCGGAGCGACGATGCAACATCTTGTGCATCAACTTGGCGAACGTGCTGCGGCTCGAACCAGGGATGGAGATCACCCTGCTCGATAACACGGGTTGGGAATACAGCATTGTGCTAGACGCCGTGGAACGCCACCACATCCAGGGCAACATCGAAGCGCGGCAACGAAGTCAGCCGCGCCACACCTCGACCTGACACTCTATATCGCTCTGCTCAAAGGGGAGCGCTTCGAATGGGTGCTACAAAAGGGGACGGAACTCGGTGTCACTGCCTTCGTCCCCGTCATCACCGAGCATTCGGTGATCGATGATGCCCGAACGCGTCGGTACCGCCAAAGTCGAACGCTGGGAACGTATCATCCGCGAAGCCGCCGAGCAATCACGACGCGGATACCTACCCCGCCTCGAACCGATCCAGCCATTCGCACATGCATGCGAACAGATCGCTGCGTCGCGCACGTTGCTGCTCTGGGAGGGCGACACTGCCGTCAGTCTGCGCGAGGCGTTGCGTTCGACGCCAACGACGCCTCCCTCAATCGCCCTGTTTAGTGGTCCTGAAGGTGGCTGGAGCACGGCAGAGATCGACATCGCAACAGAGTACAATATAGAATGTGTAACGCTCGGTCCGCGTATTCTGCGGGCCGAGACAGCACCACTTGCCGCCATCGCAGCCACGATGTTCGAATATGGCGAGATGGAGTAGGAGCCACTAACGACGGACTACCAAAGCATACGAACGACAGCCTGGATATGCTATCGTCGCATGCACTTGTAGGCTCAAAAACAACATACTCAATTCTCTTTGTGGGGAACTCTTAAACGCGCTGCTCAACGGCCTCGGAAACACTCACGATCTCCGGTAGTTCATCGTCGGTGGTCCGTGGTCAATAACAGGAGTTCATCATGGTGCGTCGATCGTGGGCGATCTGGTGGGGGCATGTTCGTCGTTGCTGGTCGGGATTCTCGCGTTCGTCGGTGGAGCAGCGACAGCGTTATACGCCGGCAGTGCGCTTCCGTTCTCCACGGTGATCGGCCCAGCAAGCGCGATCCAGTTATCGACGCCCGGTGATCTTCGCAGCAACTTCAAGGTATATTGGGAAACCTGGAACCTGGTCGAACGCAACTTTTACCGCAAAGAACCCCTCGACCAGCAAGAGATGGTGTACGCCTCGATTGAAGGGATGCTCAAATCCCTGGGAGATGAAGCCACCTTCTTTCAACGCCCCGAAGTCGCCGAAAAGACCCGCGAATCCATGTCCGGCAAGTTCGAGGGCATCGGTGCATACATCGAATGGAAAGATGGACAGTTACGCATCATCGCGCCCATCGAAGACGCGCCGGCCGAACGAGGCGGCATCCTGGCAGGCGATGTGATCCTCGCCGTCAACGGTGCCGAACTCGCTCCCTTGCTTGTCGATCTGGACGCAGCAGCGGCGACGCAAAAAGCCGCTGGCCTGATTCGGGGCCCGCAGGGTACGCCCGTCAAGTTATTGATTCTGCGCCCGAACACTGACGAGCCAATCGAGTTCACCATCATCCGTGATGCCGTGCCTGTCATCAGCGTGCGCGGCAAAGTCATCGACGGTGACATCGCGTATATACAGATCACCGAATTCAAAGCGACAACCGTATCTGAACTCGATAAAACGTTGCGAAAGTTGCTGGTAGAAGAACCAAAGGGCGTGATCCTGGACCTTCGCAACAATCCGGGTGGGTTATTGACAAGCGCACAGGAGGTACTGGGGCGTTTCCTGGACGGTGGAACGGCACTGTATGAGGAGTGGAGCGACGGCACGCTCGAAGCCAAAAACGTCATGAGAAACGCCAGCGATCCCAAGATGTTCGACATTCCCATGGTTGTACTGGTGAACAAAGGATCGGCGAGCGCATCCGAAATCGTGGCAGGCGCATTACGCGACCGCGAACGCGCATCGCTGTTGGGCGAGAAAACATATGGCAAGGGCTCGGTGCAGTCGATCGAACGATTGAGCGACGATTCATCCGCTCGCATTACCATCGCGCATTGGCTAACGCCAAACAAGCATGAGATCCACCATATCAGCATCATGCCGCAATATCAGGTGCTGTACGAACAGAGGAAAAATACCATGTTCCTTTCCCGGTTGGGCGCCCCAACGACCCGCAGAGCGCCAACGATTCGCAATTATGGTGGGCGCGCAAAATGCTGATCTCGGGTGAAACACCACCGGAAGTCCCGCAGACCGAAGCAACCACACCATAATCAGCGATCGCCACTCGCCAACGCGAGGGCATGGACCTCGCGCACACCCGCCGCGCGCAAGGCGCGCGCGCACTCCCAAAGCGTGGACCCTGTTGTCAGAACATCATCGATCAGCAACACTGTATTGGGCACTTGGACACCTGCAGGCCACACGAACGCACCGCGCACGTTGGCTTCGCGTGCAGACTGGTTCAGCCCCACCTGTTGCATGGTGGGGCGCACACGTTCCAGGTGTGTGCTGACGGGCTTGCCAAGCGCGGACGCGACAGCCTGTGCCAACAAGAATGATTGATTGAAACCACGCTCTTGCATTCGGCTATGATGCAGCGGCACAGGTTGAATAACGTCACAGGCGTGGACGTGCGCGGGCAGCGCGGCGGTAAACAACACCCCAAGCGGTGCAGCGAGACGACGTTGCCGCCCGTATTTCAGTTTGATGATCGCTTCTCGTAACGGATCGTCATATGTGTACAACCCATGGACACTGGCGAGCACGTGCTGAGGATGCGGGCGTCGGTGCGACGTATTGATGTCGCGTCGCACCGCACGGCAGCGCACGAGACATCCCGCGCACAACACCGCGCCTCGTCGCCCACAGCCAGCACAACGTGGGGGAAATATAAGGTCGAGTAAGCTATCGATCAGCCCTTGTCCACCAGAGAGCATTCGCACCAGCCAGTGTTTTGACCCAGGACACCAACGCAAGCAGAGATCAGCATACCAGGAGATGCAAACTACAAGCCCGCTGAGCATATGCTCAGCGGGCTTGTAGTTTTTCCGGGCTATTCTTGTCGAAGGGTTTGGATGCTAATTCCACCGCGCGGAAACTGGTTGTTGTTGTGGCGTACGAAGTTCCAACACCATCCACATAATCAGGCCGACCAGCACCCACTGTAACGCGCCTTGCATCATTACCAGGCCGCTGACAACATAGCGTGCGAGTGGGAACGCTACATAGAATTGTGCTAACCACTGCTGTGGGGTCCGCATGATATCAGACCACAGATCAGGAACGCCAAGTTGCTGCATAGCAAGACCAAATGCCTGCGCAGCGAACACCAGTATCACACCCAGCAGGATCGCCGCAAAACCATAGGCCGCCCACATCCAGCGGCTACGGGCGGGAACAACCACTCCCTGCGGGTATGCCAGAAGCGCCAACCGTTGTGCCAGTTCTGGGGGTACGGGAACAACCATCGCCTGTTGCAACGCACGGTCAAATCTTGATACTTGCGGTGCAGGTGTGGCAAGAGCAAGAAGCCGCGCAGTCAACTCTGGTGGCGCTTCGGCGACAAAGGCCGAACGGAGCGCGGTTTCGACACGCCAGTTAATCGACGCGATGCTAGCATCATCGATATCTGGTTGCTCTCGCATATTATCTTGCATGTATTCTGCCTTGCGGCTTTCCATGTCCATCTCCCCCATCCAGAATCACGATGCGCTGTACATACGGTTTATGATACCGCGAACGAAGCCGGACGGACCGGCGCATTCGACAGGTTACGGTCAGTTTCTTTTGTGGCCGCGCCTTCTTCATAGGCATTCAGCAACGCTGCCAGCCTTTCCTTGCCGCGCCTGATGTGACTCTTGACCGTGTTCAGCGGCAAATCGAGCACTTCGGCGATGTCTGTGTATTTCATGTCGCTAAAGTAGAACAGAGTCAGCGCGGTGCGATACTGCGGATCGAGTTGGTCCAGGGCGCGGCGCACCGCAGCTGTGTAATTCTACATCGCTATATGCACGCACCGGATCGCCCCAACGGTCCTCTGATGCAACGCTGGCAAGCGGGTCCAGTCCTTCGTCCTCGGATGTTTCCGATGGTGTGATCACTGGCACCTGCCGTCCACGGCGACGCAATTCGTCACGTCCCAAATTGACGACCATGCGATACAACCAGGTTGTAAAACGGCTTTCGCCATTATATTGAGGCAGCACACGCATGAGCCGCACAAATGCTTCCTGAGTAAGATCTGCAGCATCCTCAGGCTGATGTAGTACGCTCATCGCGATACTATACACATAATGCTGCTGTGATTGAATCAACTCGGTGATGGCAGCCGGATCGCCCGCCTGGGCGCGACGTACACATTCACCACTCGGTTCAGCCACGGTTCTGCTCCCTTACGTACGCGGGTCCCACCCGCCTTCATACCCTTATACGCTTGTTGTTGCGATAAGGTTGCATTCACCCTAGCACAGATCCAAACACCCTGCATCCGCCAAAAGACCTATATATGCAGTTCGCCGATTGAAGGCGGACCCGCTCCAACCACGGCACACCAGTTGCCATCAACAGGATTGTCAAAGCGCAACCTCCGTATCAGGCACACCGAAAAGAGAAACATGCATGGGCGCGAAACTGCGTAACACCTGGGAAAACCTCAAAGCTAGCTTGTGGTTCGAGCCGTCGCTGCTGGTCGTCGTCGCGGTCATTCTTTCAGGAATTACACTTTCGATCGACGTACGGCTCGCCGCACGACAAAGCTCCTTCAGCACATGGCTATTTGGCGGTACACCCGACGCCGCTCAGGCGTTGTTGACGATGATCGCGGGGACACTGGTCACATCGGTATCAATAGCATTTTCCATCACGATCATCGCGATCCAACTTGCCTCGACGCAATTCTCGCCGCGTGTCCTACGCACGACCCTCACCGACGATCGTGGCAATCATATCGTTTTAGGATCCTATATCGCGACCTTTGTGTATTCATTGTTGATCCTGCGCCAAACGCGTAACGAGACCGAGGGAGCTGCTGCGTTCGTCCCGGTTCTTTCGGTTGCTGTGGTGCTTGGGCTTGCGCTGGTCTGCCTTGGTTTATTAATTTACTTTATCCATCATATTTCGGAATTATTACAGGTCGCATTTATAATCGACCGTATACACAATGAAACGGTCGCCGAGCTCGAACGCGTCTACACACTGGACGACCAAACGGGGCGAGGTTCGAACAAAACAGCGGTGTTGGATCACCCGCCAATCAGCTTAATGGTCGATGAACTTCGACACACGGCAAAGACATCATTCGTACATTCCCGAGAGGCCGGGTTTCTGCGGAATATCGATCATCCGCTCCTTGTCGCAGCGACAGATGGGACAACACCATGGCTGTGGGTACAACCCTGCGTTGGAGATTATATTGCTCAGGGGAGCATACTGATCGAGTGGCCTGGCACCACCACGTTGAATGAAACACAGCACAAGCAACTCCAGAACGCGTTCGTGCTGGATCGCGAACGCTCCTTATTCCAGGATCCCTTATTCGGCATACGACAACTTGCCGACATCGCCCTTAAAGCGCTTTCGCCTGCGCTTAACGATCCCACTACTGCAGAATACTGCCTTGCGAACCTGGGCGATATGGTGGGGCGTATCGCGAACTGCACCTTCCCACCCTTCGAGCAACGCGGAAGCAGTGGTCATACGCATTATCTGTTCAGCACGCCTATATGGGATGATTTCGTGGATGCCGCGTTCTCGCAAATTCGGCGTCAGGCAGCAAATGATGTACACGTTACAGGCTACCTTCTGGGTGTGTTGCGAACGCTGGCACAACGCACACCCAGTGGAACACGCACCCTGGCAATTCAGCATCAGGTCAGGGAAATTCAGCGTGTTCTCGATCGTCAGATGTTCAGTCTAGCTGACACGAACGCGTTACGTCGCCAATGCGATGATGTCGAAAGCTCACTCCGTCTATCCGTCCAACAACAGTCGCATGACACGAGCTTGGGTTCAGATACGGACGCTGGCAGCGACGAGCGGGAATACGGGTAACAGCGTGATGTAGCAGGACATGGCCGCACATAGGCAAAAACTTCGTGCGACCATGTGAACATATCCGTCCCACTCAGGTGGTGACTGCATCCAGCCGTTCGAGCAGCTCGGCAAGCGATAGTTCGTCGAGCGAGCGCAAACGCATGGCGACTTTGGGCAACTCCACTTCTTCCAATAGATTCGTCGGCACAGCCACGCAGGGTATACCGGCGGCGGCAGCAGCCCGCATCCCGTTGGGCGAGTCCTCGAAGACCACACAATGCGCTGGCTCGCTCCCCAAACATGATGCAGCGGCAAGGAATAGGTCAGGCGCAGGTTTCACACGCTCCACATCGTCGCGAGTTCGCACGCAGGTGAAATACGAGCGGATGTTGTGATGCCCGAGCCAGCGTTCCACCCATTCGCGGTTGGAACTTGACGCGACCGCCATCGCTAACCCCGCTTGTTTGCCAGCGTCAAGCATCGCTTGAACGCCGGGGCGCAGCGGTTCGTGTTCACACAATCGGTGATGTTCGGTGCGCTGTTCCTCACGCAGAGCCCCATGATCGACGCGCTGCCCGGACAACTCCTCGATATCGGCGCACGGATCAAACATGCCATGTGTGCCGAGGTCGAGCAGCCAACGGTCCAATCGTAGCGCGACGCCGTGGCGCTGGTAGATGCTGGTCCAGACCTTGTGATGTAACGTCTCCGTATCAACTAATAACCCATCGAAGTCAAAAATCAGCGCCTTGACCGGCATGCGACCCCTCCATTTAAGAACCATTACGCCGCATTGCATGGCGACGACATACCATCATGATAGTATAGCGGGAGGCACGGGAAATGGTGTCGCGGGAGGCCCGCTCTACCTGGTTTCGCGTACACATGCATCATCATTTCATCACACACCAGAATCAGCTTTCGTGTATACTACGCGCCATCCAACCAGCAAAACCGCTGCACATTATCTAGCATCTTGTGAGTAGTCTCACGCACGTCGTCGCCCGTATCAGGTGGTCAGAGGCCGGTCGTCGCAGGGTGTTATTGAAGGGGGTTCCAAGCTACCGAAACATAAAGCGCATGGCCTGTTGCTCCGTCGCGCCGCGAGCCACATAGATGGCACCGTCCCGACGACCGAGGCACAGGTAACGAGGAAGAGGTTCCTCGCCGCAAGGCGAGTGCTAACCGGACCACCCCCGCCACGACACGCGGACCGCTCGCGGGCATAGCACGCCCCGACCGTTATCCACACACAGCGTTCGTCGGCGCGTCCGGGAAAAGCGATTATCAGCGGATGCCTCTAGGATGTAGTAGCGCCCTCCTGTAATGATGTTCCAAAACCATCGGGCGACCGGTGGCACAACTCGGACATCTAGCGCTTATTTATATGTACGTGTGTAGTGGTGCGATGCGCGGGCTGCTTGCTCGATGGCGTCTGCACGCTGACGGTGCTTCGCGCTATCCGTTACCCTTGCCTGCCATGCCATCCCCACGATCACACCGGTTTTCATTCAGCTATTTAAGGATCATAAAACTATGTGTGGCATCGTAGGATATGTCGGCCCCCGTGACGCTAGCGATGTGGTCGTTGGCGGACTGCAACGCCTGGAATATCGCGGCTATGACTCGGCAGGTGTGGCAATCGTGTACGGGGGCGACCTGCTGATCCGGCGCTCGGTCGGCAAACTCGGCAACCTCCAGCGAAAACTAGGCGAATGTCCGGCCTTCGGGCACCAGGGCATCGGGCATACCCGTTGGGCGACGCACGGGAGTGTAACCGAAAACAATGCCCATCCCCACCGCTCACAGAACGGCGACATTGTGGTGATTCAAAACGGCATCGTCGAGAACTACCTCACGCTCAAACACGATCTGCAGGCGAATGGCTATGTGTTCGATTCACAGACCGACACCGAAGTCATCGCGCACCTGATCGAACGAGAGACCGCCAACACCGGCAATTTTCAGGCTGGCTTCGCACGCGCCCTGGGGATGCTAAAAGGCGGTAACGCCGTGGTCGCGATGAGCGTGGACGACCCTGATTTGATTCTAGCAGCACGGCTTGGCCACGCCGGAGCAGTAGTAATCGGCGAAGGCGAGGGCGAACAATTCGTGGCGTCCGACATGCCCGCCATCCTGGATTACACTCAGCGAATGGTCTTTCTGGAAGACCATGAGATCGCCATATTGAGGCCAGGAAAGGTTGAGTACTGCCGTCTGGACGGCACCACGCTGGAGAAGACTGCGCAGCATGTGGCCTGGGACCCAATTGCCGCCGTGAAAGGCGGATTCAAGCACTTCATGCTCAAGGAAATCTTCGAGCAGCCACGCTCGATTACCGATACGATCCACGACCGCATCGACCTGGAAGAAGGCCGGGTGTACTTGCCCGATCTCCGCATGAGCGACGAGGAGCTACGGCAGATCGACCGTATTTATACTGTCGCCTGTGGCACGGCATGGCACGCCGGGTTGGTCGGCAAGTTTCTGATCGAATCACTGGCGGGCGTGCGTGTCGAGGTTGATTACGGCTCGGAGTTTCGCTATCGTGATCCGCTGTTGGACAAGCGCACGGTCCTGATGGTCGTGACGCAATCGGGCGAAACCGCTGACACACTGGCGGGCATGGCGATCGCCCGTGCGGCAGGGGTCAAGAGCATCGGTATCGTCAATGCCGTTGGTTCTCAGGTGGCGCGTATCGCAGACGGTGGCGTGGTCTATCTCAACGCTGGTATCGAGATCAGCGTAGCTTCGACGAAGGCCTTCACCTGTATGGTCGTCGCGCAATATTTGCTGGCGTTGAAGCTGGCACAGGTACGGGGACGCCTCAGTCCCGATCAAGTGCGCGAACATCTGGGCGCGTTGCTGGCGCTTCCCAACAAGATCGGCACCATGCTCGAAGAAACCGATGTATATGAACGCCTTGCCGAACGCTTTCGACACACCACCGACATGCTGTTCCTCGGACGCGGCATCAACTATCCCATCGCGCTGGAAGGGGCGCTCAAACTCAAGGAGCTTTCCTATATCCATGCGGAAGGCTATCCGGCGGGCGAGATGAAGCACGGACCTATCGCCCTGATCGACGACGAGATGCCAGTGGTCTGCATCGCGCCCGCCGATGGGTTGTACGAAAAGATGCTTTCGCAGGTGGAGCAAGCCCAGGCGCGTGGCGGGCAGGTGATCGCTATCGTTACTGAGGGCGATACGATCATGCGTTCAAAAGCCGATTGGGTGATCGAGGTTCCAGCGACCGATCCGTTGCTTACGCCAGTACTAACGGTAATCCCACTACAACTGCTGGCCTATTACATCGCAGTCGATCGTGGCGCAGACGTTGATCAACCGCGCAACCTCGCTAAGTCGGTGACGGTGGAGTAACTGTACTACAACACTTTGTGAGGACGTGCCAGTTACACGAATTCATTCAAATTTGATCTGAATTACGGTGGTATTCGGTTGTCAATGCACGGAGCAGAAAGGACCGGCAATTGCCGGTCCTTTCTGCTCCGTTAGCACTGTCTATCAGACGATATCAGGGAGCTACTGTAGGTGTCATACTCGCAGTTATGGTAGCAGTTGCCGAAAGCACGGTTGGCGTAGCCGATGTGATCGTCGGCGATGCAGCCACGGCTTGTGCCGCAGGCACCGTGGGTGTAGCATCAGCAGACGTAGTCGTAGGCTCGACCGGAGCGACCACGGATGCCTCAGGTGCCACAGTTGCGGTTCCATCGCTTGGCGGTTGGGCGGTGGGCGTTGCAGCGGTCGTTGCTGCATCTGGGGTAGCGGTTGTTTCAGGAATAGGTGTCACGTCAGGACTTGACGCGCTCCGTTCCTCGGCCCGCGTTTCTTTTAAACTTGCAGCAAGCGAGGCGAAGCGAGAAATGACAGCATTGATGCGGGCTTCAGCATCGGCTAGTGAAATACCCTTGTCCTGGTGGATTGCATTGAGTTCCTGATCCAGTTCCTTGATAAGCTGTGTCACTTCATCAGGCACTTGCTTGGGATCATCGACGCTATAGACATACTGGTAGGCACGCGCGACAGTGTAGCAGCGCGTACACTGATAGTTCACAGCAACCGCTGCATTTTCAGGCTTGGCACTTGTGGTGTTGCGACTAATCAGATTTATTTGTAGCGCAACAGCGAACGTTTGACAGTCAGTGCATGACGCGTACGCATACGCTACATTCCCAGGCGCGACATTCGGTCCAGGAATCTGGTTAAGCTGAACATTGCCTTTGACCCGTAAACGATTATCTACACGATTGACGATACGGACATTATTCCTGCCGCCGCCACCACCGGAGTTTTCATTATACGAAACACCATCTTTCTCATCTCCCGTTTCCGCACCATTATCCATTGCCTGTATGGGAGCATCCGAGGAAGCGCTGGTGTTTGCTGCATCGGGAGCACTCGTTGCCGTTGGCGCGGGCGCTCCACTCATCGTTCCGCCGCCGTCGTTGATGGCGGCCTGAACTTTCACAGTACTCGCGGCTGCGACTAATAGTAAGGTAGCAACCAGCACGCGCACTATCCAACTTCTTGGTAACGTCCCCAGTCTACGTACCATTTGTTACACTCCTTCTCGCTTTCAGACGAAAGCTATGCTCATTATTCTCAAGGTGCCGGCGTTACGGTATCCGCTGCATTTGCATTGTTCTGCGGCACAGCAGGCACAGTGGTGGTTCCTGCATCAACCGGCACAACTGTAGGACTTGCCGTAGGTAGCGCCGTAGGCAGCACCGTAGGCGTCGTCGTTGGCACGCTTGTCGGTTCGTTCGTGGGCGCACTGGTTGGCGCTGTCGTGGGCGCACTAGTTGGCGCTGTCGTGGGCGCAGTAGTCGGTGCAACAGTTGGTCTTGCTGTCGCCACAGCCGGTGCCGTCGTGCGCGTAGAACTCGGTGCAGTAGCTTCCAACGTAGGCGACGCCGTCGTACGTCCGGTTGCAGAAGGTGTGGCCGTCGTTCCGGCTGTCGTCGTACTGCCAGTCGCGGAAGGCGTGGCCGTCGTTCTGGCTGTTGCCGTCGCTCCGGCCGTTGTCGATGCCTCGGGCTCGACAGTCGTACCTACACTCGACACTGTACCTGTAGCATCAGGTGTCGGTGTCTTTGCAGGATCGCCGACTGCGGTCGCTTCAGGCGCGGCCGTCGCCACTACCGGATTCGGGTTGCCCTCCGTCGTGAAATTAGCAGGAACAAAACTTCGCATCACAGGTATATCATTGATGGCATCGCCGACGGTGCCACGTTCTTCTGGTCGAATCGGCACGAATTGGCCCTTCGCATACAATGGACCTGATGACTGTGGATCCCACGGCAATTGGGGTGCCCAAAGATAGGCCAGCAACGCAACCGCAGCAATGCTGCCAAGCGTACCGATACCCCGACGTAATGGAGTGGGCTTGCTCCAATTCCATAGTGCAGTGATCGCCCTGCGACCAAGGCTATACAAAACGTAGATCAAACCAAGCGTCGGTAAAGCAAGGGTGATGATCTGAACAACCCCGGAAAGTATGCCGAGTATGTCACCGGCCGTGTAAGCCTGTGATAGCCCGACGCGCTGTTCCCCAAATGATTCCCAGGCGGTGGCTAGTACGCGAGGGACGCTTTTTATCATTGTAAACAGGAGAAATGCCAATAGGGGTATCGTTATCAAAATATACGCGCCAAAGACAAATTTAACCCAGCGCTTGTATGGAGGTAATTTAGGCCCTTTCCACCACGGCAGAGGGAGAACAGTTCGTAAATAGGGACCAATTTGTGAGAAGAAGTCAGGTACTCCGGTCAAGTCGGCCAGCGCCCAGTAGCCGTCCAGTCGTACGAAGGGCAATGACTGATGAATGATTTCAAGGTCAAGCAATAATATCGCCAGCAAGAGAAATTCATGACCCGTCAGCATGTACAATCCCATCATGGCAAGGGCAAAGATGAGATTGAAATAAAACCCTCCCAGGTCGGTACGCACGCGTGACCAGCGTGGCAAGCGATAATTATCAGTTACGTCTGTATAAAATGCTGGATACATCAAGTAAATGCCGGCACCCATGCCACGCACTTTGCCACCGCCGTACTCCAGGGCGGAGGCATGGCCAAACTCGTGAAAGGCAGCCGAAAGAACGATTATGGCAAACAGGATGAGTAATAATCCAGGTTCTTTCAGTGCGGCCTGCGTACTTTGTGCCACCCCATGCACGAAAAAGAGCCAACCCTGAGCCACCGCCACTAAGATCATTACGCCGATAAGAATCACCGGCTTATATAAAATCTGTAGAACGTTCGTGATCGGTCTAATGAAACGCGCATCAATCATCGCCATGCGCATTTTGACGGCGAGTGGGGATCGGACTCCCTCGCCAGTTGGCTCTACAGCAGTACCATCGGCCTTGAGCACTAACCCTTTTGGAATCAGGTTTTTTGCGAGCAGTGTTCGGACGTTATTGGCACTAACATTTTTTCCGGTTGCCTCCGAGACACCGGCAGCGATCGCTTCCAGATCGCGTTGGCCGTCAATCTGTTCCAGCAGACGATACAAAAGTTCGGTTATCTGGATAAAGCGTCCGTCACGTTGAACCAACCATTGAGCGTTCTCAAAACCACCTTCTTGCATCTCACCGCTGAGTTCGACATTCGGGGCCAGCGCTGGCTTTTCCGCTACCGATTCGTCGGATATTTCAGCCGATTTTTGTGAATTGGCGACCGAATCAGCAGAAGGCGAAGGTTTTTTCACATCATCGGAATGCTGCGCTAGCTCAGCCATAGGGTGTACCTGCTCCTCGTAATATCCAAATACAAGTTCGCGCCCACAGAAACCTGACAATCATCTTCAGTCCGTGTGCGCTGACCTATGACGACAACCCGCCCGCTACGCATAGTTTGCGTAGCGGGCGGTTGGCTCCTTATGCATGTTCCATGCCTAAGCTAAGGAGCCACGCGTCATACGTTCGTACTATGCTTGCTACAGGACGAAACAACTATCCTCAACTACTACATAGTGCGTAAGTAGACAGCTACAGTCGCACTCGACTCTCTAGCTAATTGCTCTGGTCAATGTCCGCGGTCTGCGACGCGTTAGCCGTGGCTGTCGAGTTGTCGGACAGCACGTTTAAAGCTGCAGCAGCGTTGACAGGAGCGGCCACATTCGCGTTAATCAATGACATGGCTTCGCGGTCCGGCAGTTCAGCGACTTCCTGCTGCTCCAGTTCTTCTGCGCTCAGTTCTTTGTCTGACATGATGCCTCTCCTTATAGTTACTCGATGACGATAGTAAACCGCTTGACCGATATACGATGAGAGCCTAGGTGCTTTGATCGATTGCTGCGTCCTGCGTGGCATCCGCAATCGCGGTCGAGCCATCTGATAACACGTTGGCTGCTACCGCTGCGTTGACCGGAACTGCTACGTTGGCGTTCACCAACGACATGGCTTCGCGATCCGGCAGTTCGGCAACTTCCTGCTGCTCGATCTCTTCCGTACTCAGTTCTTTGTCTGACATTATGTTGCTCCTCATGGTGTGCATCTCCTATGAGACAGAATCTCGTAGAAGATGCACTACTCCTTGCCGTTTGCCTAGTTACTTTGATTGATGACAACGTCCTGCGTCGCGTTGGCTGTCGCAGTCGAGTTGTCCGACAACACGTTGGCTGCTACCGCTGCATTGACAGGGGCGGCCAGGTTGGCATTAATCAACGACATGGCTTCGCGGTCCGGCAGTTCAGCGACTTCCTGCTGCTCCAGTTCTTCTGCGCTCAGTTCTTTGTCTGACATGATGCCTCTCCTTATAGTTACTCGATGACGATAGTAAACCGCTTGACCGATATACGATGAGAGCCTAGGTGCTTTGATCGATTGCTGCGTCCTGCGTGGCATCCGCAATCGCGGTCGAGCCATCTGATAACACGTTGGCTGCTACCGCTGCGTTGACCGGCACTGCTACATTGGCGTTCACCAACGACATGGCTTCGCGATCCGGTAGTTCGGCGATTTCCTGCTGCTCGATCTCTTCCGTGCTCAGTTCTTTGTTTTCATGTTCAGTCATCAAAAACTCCCTTTCATAAGCACCCGAATGTGCGAGACACACCCACCGTTATTCACCTGGATAGTAGTTACCTGCCATCCGCAGTTGATGAGTCCGGACCGGATGTTTCCGTGCGCCTCTCTTGCCCGTGCTGGCGTATGCGCACCGTTTGGTGTGCAGACACATGCTGCGTAGCATCATCTTCGCCCGTGGCCTGCGCGACAACAATATTCTTACGGGATGCGATATTGATCTGGCTACCATTGTCCTCATCCGCGGCCCGTTGCGCTGCCTCTGCAATACGCTTTGCACCCTGCTTCAGACTATCAATAGCACCTTTCAATGCATCGTTTCCCATTGCCTCTCTCCGCATTACCGCAAAGCCGATGTTCGTTCACCTAGATATGCGGTGAACGAGTGCTCCCTAGTTGCTCTGATCGATGACGGCATCCTGTGTCGCATTGGCTGTCGCGGTTGAGCTGTCCGACAACACATTGGCTGCAACGGCTGCATTGACAGGAGCGGCAATGTTCGCGTTGATCAACGACATGGCTTCGCGATCCGGCAGTTCGGCGACTTCCTGTTGCTCCAGTTCTTCTGCACTCAGTTCTTTGTCCGACATGATGAGACTCCTTTTATTGATACTGACCTGGTGCCACGACCCGCTGTGCGGGTTACTGCTCCGAACACCAATTCGAATCGATTAATCCGATGACCAAATGAACGACGCTCTACTTACTGCGCTGAATACGGCTCAGCGGGTGGTTGCAATTCGTCATATCCCCAGATCGGGCCAACTGGTGCAGGCCCTCCGCTGAGAACTGTCATCGCTTCTCGGTCAGGGAGCTCTGTAACCGATTCGGATTCAAGCTCCGCTGCATCAAGTTCCGGTGTGTGTTGGGTCTGTCGGTTTGTTTCGTCGTGTTCCATAACCTGATTGCCCTCCTCGTTCCGCCATGATGTCGGTCGGCATCCATTCAAACTGTGATTGGAACAGCACGATTCCATCCAGTTACATGTTAAATCGCACTACAGCTACAAAAGTTACGGCTCAAACGAGGCAATTTAACATGAGTTTTGTCCATCATTACTACTCAACTGGCAAAGCCTACAGCAACACAGCAGTTCCGACTAGGAACCACGATGTTATGTATCGTTACTGTTTCCACATGCCATTTATTCGAGCAATTCAAGAGCAAGAGGAATGCCACGATATGCGGCAAGAAATCAGCGTGTCATATGGTTAGAAAAGGTGATTCGAGGGTGGTGTTCTGGTGTGTGATAGACATTCATGCATGGCAGGCTTGATTTAGAACTGCCTGCATATGACTATGGGAGAACAGTGCATCATCGCTTAACGAGACACGGACGCTCCATAATGTGTGGAGCGTCCGTGTCGTATGGGACAAGCGACCTTATTAACCGTAAACGACCCCTGCATGCCGAGTTCCTTATGGGACGGCACTGTACACAGATAATTGTAGGTACCCGGCGAGAGATCAACTGTGAACGAGTCGTCCTTACCCGCCTGGATGTAGGTAGTCTTCTCATTGACGCCGTTACCGGTGATCTTGAAATCGTGGACAGTCGCACCTTCGTTCTTCACATCGAACGTCACCGTACCGCCTGGAACGTCCGCTGGTGTCAGGTTATAGGAAAAATCCTTCGCCGTCACAACCACCGTCGCTCCTGCGGAGGATGCAGCACCACTACTATTGGACTGCGCGGCACCCGACGCGCCACCACCACACGCCACAAGCGCAAGGCACACGCCCGCTCCGGTCACTACCTGTAATATTCGAGATTGTATATTGGACATGAAACGTTCCTTCTTAGGCTACCTGCGCAAGCGTCGATTGCTGCAACAGCGTCCGCCCCTGCCGCAGTAGAAATAAGCCGAGCCAAAACAATGCCAGGGCGTTCACCGCATGCAGTGCGCGTACCACCGGAACACCCGTTACGTCAGGTAGCACCCATAAATAGACGTATTGCATTATATACAGAACGTAGGCCAGTAGGTTGAACCCGTGCATACGCCACCGCAACCTTCCGAAGAAACCGACGATGAACATTGCGAGCACGATCAGATCGATGGTGTGTCCCACCGTTTCGTGAGAAGCCCACCATTGTGGCCCGACGAGTGCACCCGCACCCGCAAGAAAGACTTGCATAACAATGCCACTAGAAACCCGCAGACAACCCCGCAATACACCCACCGCGCCCCATGCACGAATCTCGATAGGGTGGCGGGCGATGGAGGAGCACTGTCGACCGAAGGAAGATCTTGTACCGCCATGTATTCACCTCAATTATCCCTTGCTCCACGGTCATGTGTTGTTGAACAAACGGCATCAAACGCCACTCATTCGCTCACTCCGAACGTTGACATACGTGCGCGGATTTTCCAGAAGATCGTGGGCAATCCTGGCGAGCGCGATGCACCATCAACCTGTCATCAAACTTCCCTCGAAGGTTGAGCATTAACGTAATGAGGTGACACGGCATCGTAGACGGTATACGCTCCTAAACACTCACGATACTGACGAATACACGGTTCTCATTGTTGCTCACACGAGTATAAAAAAACCGGAGATACGAAGGTTGACGAGGAGACGAACGATGCAAAGACAGCAAAAGCCGCACCCTTCATGCTATGATGGATAGCATGCAGGTCAGTGTGGGTAATGGCATGGACCTGTAACCTGCAGGGAAGGCTTCTTACCGCCTCTTTGATGTATGATACGCGGCTTGTCACAAGCCTACTTAACACCCGCAGAGATCATGTTACGGCATAGAAAGGAGGACCGGCGCAATGACTGCGCCGCCCAAACATGGGTAGACTACAAAATACGCTCCGGGCCATTAACCAGGTCGCCCAAAGCGAGGAATTTGAGCAGTTCCGCGTCAATGCACAGGACTTCCTATCCGCACGCGAACGCGGCGAGGCAGCGGGAACGCGCATCGACGAAATGGTCGCGCCGATTAGCGAAGCATCCGAGATCACCAACCGAAGCTTTCCCCAGCAGGAGCAAGCCGGTCAATGGACGAATGTGATCTCGCCGGTCGTTGTCCCTAAAAGTCACCGCTCGTTCGGGTGGATTGCCTGGGTCGTCGTTCTGCTGATCGTCGGCCTGATCGGCTCGGTATCAACCAGTCTGGTCGATAGTGCGGTGGGCAGCAGCAATATGTCGCGGACGCTCTTCGGACCACACTACTGGCTGTTGCTGCTCGTTTTCGCAGGATTCTCCCTATGGCGGCAAAGCTATGTGATGATTCCCGACGGATGTCAGGCGCTGATCACCCGTTTCGGCAGGCTCGAAGCCGTCGTTGGTCCCGGACGCACGATGCTGCTCAGCCCGTGGAAACGTGTCAGCTACATCGTCAACACGACCAAGGAATACCCCTATAACGCGCCAATTCGGGAAGCACCCACTGCCAGCCGTGTCAACGCCTCGGTTGACCTCTTTTTGCAGTTCAAGATCGAGGACCCCGCCGCGTTCATCTTCTCGCTCGGTGGCGTGCGTGGTTTCGCCGAGAAACTGCAAAACGCGATCAGCGAAGTCACCCGCGCCCTGATCTACGAGCAAAAGGCCGAGGACATCTATGATCTCGTCGGTGAAAGCACGCACACGCTCGTCAGTTCGCTGAACCAGCAATTCTTGCCCGCTGTGCGCTTCGTCAACGCCAACATCACCCATGCCGAGCCCAGTAGCCAGGATTATCGCATGGACCTGGCAGCACCGGAGATGGTGCGCGTCGCCAAGGAAGCTTATACCTACGAGTACGAACTCAAGCTGCGCAAGGAACAGGATGAGGGCGACATCGCGAAGGAACTGGCATCGCTGACCGAAACACTGTCGGCGATCCGGGCCGAGATCGCCACCTATCAGGCACAAGCCGATGTCGCTCACGAACGCGAAGTTGACCGTGCCAACGCCTACGCCCGCCGCTTGATGACGGAAGCCGAAAGTGTGGCGAAGGCCAATGCCGCGCTGCTGGAAGCCCAGGCGCTCGATCTGCGTGCGGTCAGCGCTGCCGAGTTTCCAGAAATCCTGCAATATCGCTTTCAACAGGACATATTGGAACGCATCGAGTCGGTCGCGGAACGTCTACCGCAAATCGTTCAGGTCGGCGGGTCCGAAACACAACTGGACTATTCCGCTATCGCACGCGAGATGCTGGGCATCGACGATGAACCGTTGTACGCCGAAAGCGACATGGCGGCGATTCGCGATCGATTGCCCGAAATCCGGTCGCGCATCGAAGCACGGGGCATTCAACTGAAACAACTCGCAACGGTGGAGGCCAAGGCTGCCGCCGCCGATGGAACAAACACGAAACCCATCGTCACCGCGCTCGACATGGAACCTATTACAGCCACATCGAGCGACACCAGGCCACTTGACGATGAAGGAGAACGAGCATGAGCGCGGCACCAATTATTCGTGATTCTTCCCGCATCAAAGAAGCGGTAGCCACATGGAGCAAAATCAGGCAGATCCTGCGCTCTGGCGAAAACGGACAGCTTGTACCAGTGGTAATCCCGAAGGAGCGCCGCGGCTTCGGCTGGTTGTTCCTGGCTGGGCTTGCGTTCTATTTCATCGGCGCGGCAGTCTTCGCAGGTAGCTCCGCCACTCGTGGCTTAATGATCCTGCTGGGATTTGCCATTCTGGCGCTGGCGCTGCTGCGCTGGTGGCGTGGCTCGATTATCGAGATCGAGCAAGGCACCACCGGCATCCTGTCGCACTTTGGTCAGGTCGTCGGCACCGTCGCGCCGGGACGCCACTACCTGTGGTGGCCCTGGCAGAAGGTGGATGCCGTCGTGGACACCTCGACCGAGATCCCTTATACCGCACCGGTGTTGGCGTGTCCAACACGCGATAACGTGCCACTCAAAGCGATCGAGTTCTTTCTCAAGTTCAGGATCGAGGACCCGATCGCCTTTGTTCGCAACCTGGGTGCGAGCAACTTCGGCATGGTGCTGTCGAGCGCGGTACAGGACGCGATCCGGCAACGCAGTCGCCAGGTGCAGACCGAACGTGCCTATGACCTACGCGGCAGTGATGTAGGAGATATGCAGGAATACCTGAACCGCCAACTCGCCTCGTATGGCGTGCGGATCACGGGCGCGAACATTCCCGATGTGCAGTTGCCCGACCAGTACCAGCAGCATCTGGCGACGCGCGAACGTGTCGCCAAGGAGCTTGCCGCCTACGAACGCGAATGGGAACTGCGCGAAAACAGCGCACCGATGCACTGTTATTCGAAACCGAACGCGCCCGCAAGGAACGCGATGCCAAGCTGATCCAGGTCAAGGCCGCGCAAAATAGAGCACGGCAAGACGTGGCGCAAACCCTCCAGGAGCGTGAAACCGAGGCCGACCGCATCCGGCTCGAAATCGAGGTACGCGGACAGGTCGCGCTCACGGCAGCGCAGAACGAAGCGCGTGCGTTGCAGCACCTTGGCACGGCCTACCAGGACAACCGTGCAGTGCTACGCTATGAACTCGCTGTACGCCGCCTGGCAGTCGCCGAAAAGTTGGCACGAACGGCTCCACGTGCGATTGTAATCAAGAGCGAAGGGCAGGAACAGTCCGCCCTTTCGACGTTGATCCTGGCACGCATGCTGCCGCAAATGCTCGACGAGCGGCACGGCAACGGGAACATCATCGACCAGGTGACGAAGCGCCCGAGCTAGCTTCACAAACGTTCAAAGCCGGAGTTTCTACAAAGCCGCTATGCGTTGCCATAGCGGCTTTTATATTATTCAACTATCACGACGATCTTGGTCGCCCGTCGTCGGTGGTCCGCAGTTGCAGCCGCACGGCTTATCCTTTAACCTGTAGCGAGCAACCACTGGTCGCCCTTGGCGGCATGACATCTATGGGGTAAATAATGCCGATACATGCACACGATACAGATTGGATTCTCGAAACCAACACGAGCGGATATGCTTTTGGTATCAACAAAGACGGCTTGCTGATCCATCGCTATTGGGGGCAGCGCCTACCATACGCCGATGACTATCCTCCGGTGAGCAATTCGCGTGGCTGGGCGTCGTTCAATAACCCGCCCCAGGTGTTGCCAGAAGAGTATCCAGGGTACGAGAACATGAAGTTCATCGACCCCTGTATCAAAGTGACCTTCGCCGATGGTGTACGTGATGTCGTGCTGCGCTTCGAGCGTGCCGAGGTCGATCGAAGGCGCAACCCCTGAACTACAGATTCACCTCCAAGACACAGTGTACCCGCTGCATGTGGTGCTGATCTACCGCGTGCATGAGGCATACAATCTGATCGAGCGCGCGGTCGTCGCCACGAACCAGGGCGACGAGCCGATCACCATCGAGCGCCTCTGGTCGGCGCAATGGCATCTGCCACACGGCGACGATTACCGCATGACCTACGTCAGCGGGCGCTGGCTGGACGAGATGCACCTCCAACGTGAGCAGATCAAGACCGGGCGCAAGATACTGGAAAGCCGCCGCATCACCACGAGCCATAACCACAACCCCTGGTTCGCCATCGATCGTGGCAACGCCGACGAGGACACGCGGCGCGGTCTGGTTTGGCGTGCTGGCCTGGAGCGGCAACTGGAAATTGTCCGCCGAACGCACCGAGTTCAACTCAACGCGTCTGTCGATTGGCCTCAACGATTGGGATTTCGCGTGGCAACTCAACGCGGGTGAAACGTTCACCGCGCCGAGCAGTTACGGCGGGTGGAGCGATCGAGGGTTTCGGCGGTGCGTCACGCACGCTGCACGACTTCGTGCGCGACACGGTGATTCCCCATGGTCATACGCTCCACAAAGTGTTGTACAACTCCTGGGAAGCCACCACCTTCGACGTAGACGAGGCATCGCAGATCGAACTCGCCCGCCACGCCGCCGACATGGGCATCGAGTTATTCGTGATGGATGATGGCTGGTTCCACGGGCGCAATGACGATCACGCCGGACTTGGCGACTGGTGGCCCGACGAAAAGAAATTCCCCAACGGCCTGCAGCCGCTGATCGAGCAGGTCAACGACCTTGGCATGGACTTTGGTCTGTGGGTCGAGCCAGAGATGGTCAATCCCGACAGCGACCTGTACCGCACACATCCCGATTGGGTGATCCACTTCCCCACCCGCGTCCGCACCACCGGACGCGATCAGTTGATCCTGAACTTCGGGCGCACCGACGTGCAGGACTACATCATCGACCTGCTGGATCGGCTACTCGCGGAGCATAACATTACCTTCATCAAGTGGGATATGAATCGCAACGCCAGCGAACCAGGTTGGCCTGACGCCCCCGGCGATCAGCGCGAAATCTGGGTACGCTATGTGTACGGCCTGTACCGCGTGTGGGGAACGTTGCGTGAACGCCACCCCGACGTGATCTGGCAAAGCTGCTCAGGCGGCGGTGGTCGTGCCGATGTCGGCATCCTGCGCCTCGCCGATCAGGTCTGGATCAGCGATAACACCGAACCGACCGCACGGCTGGCGATCCAGGAAGGCTATACGCAAATGTATCCTGCCAACACCATGGAAGCCTGGGTTACGGACATGGGTATCGGAGGATTTGTCACTGGAGTTCCGGTTCCTGGTCAGCATGTGTGGCTCGTTGGGAGTCGGCGGGCACCTGCTGCATTGGGGTGAGGAAGGACGTGCCATAGGGGCGAAGTGGGTGGCAGTGTACAAGGAAATACGCCATCTCGTCCAGTTCGGCGACTTATACCGTCTGCGCTCACCGCAAGAGTCGGCATATTCGGCGGTGCAATACGTTGCCAGGGACAAGAGCGAAAGCGTCGTGTTCGTGTTTCGGACGCACATCCCGCTACCCGCACAACTGCCCTCGGTCTACATGCGCGGCCTCGACCCGGCGGCACGATACACCGTCGAACGCCTGGGTGGTCACGCTCCCGCCGAAACGCACGGCTACGATGTCGCACGCGCCGACGCACCCGAAGGCTCGGAGTATGTCCGTTCGGGCGCGTCGCTGCACAACGCGGGTTTGCAGATAAAACTTGAGGATTTCAGCGCGACGATTCATCGTATTCGTAAGGTGTAGGGTTCTAACACAACTCTAATACTTCGCCAGTGATGCTCTAACGTCGGTGCTGTATGATTATGTACAGCAAACCGAAACAAGGAGCCTCACATATGGCATTCAATACAAATCGTTTTACTGAAAAATCACAAGAGGCGATTGTCGCCGCGCAGAACCTGGCCGAACGAAACGGCAACTCCCAGGTCGAGCCGGAACATTTGCTCTATGGATTACTCGAACAATCCGACGGTGTTGTGCCACAGGTGCTTGAGCGGATCAATGTACCTGTGGCAAACCTCGCCCAGCAGGTCCACGCCGAAGTCGATCGGCTGCCGCGTGCCAGCGGCAACACGGCGCAGATCACGATGGGATCGCGTCTGCGTCAGGTGTTGGTGCGCGCCCACGACGAGCTAGCCGCTTTCGGCGACGAGTACGTCAGCACCGAGCATTTCTTCCTGGCGTTGCTGGATCATGCTGGCGGTACATCCCAGCGTCTGCTGCGGCAAGCAGGCATCACCCGCGATGGATTCCTCGCGGCGTTGCGCGACGTGCGCGGTTCGCAGCGCGTGACCAGCGCCAACCCCGAATCAACCTATGCCGCGCTCGAACAATACGGGCGCGACCTAACCGAGTGGCGCGTCGTGGCAAGCCTCGATCCCGTCATCGGACGCGACGAAGAAATCCGGCGTGTCATGGAAGTGCTGAGCCGCCGCACCAAGAACAATCCGGTGCTGATCGGTGAGCCAGGCGTCGGCAAGACCGCCATTGTCGAAGGATTGGCGCAGCGCATCGTGCGCGGCGACGTTCCCGAATCGCTCAAGAACAAGAAGGTCGTGGCGCTCGATATGGGCGCACTCGTCGCTGGCGCGAAGTATCGCGGCGAGTTCGAGGAGCGGCTTAAAGCGGTCCTGAAAGAAATTCAGGATTCCGATGAGATCGTGTCTGTTTGTCGACGAGTTGCACACCGTCGTCGGGGCGGGCGCTGCCGAAGGCTCCATGGACGCGAGCAACATGCTCAAGCCGATGCTGGCGCGTGGCGAACTGCACATGGTCGGCGCGACGACCCTGGACGAGTACCGCAAGTATATCGAAAAGGATGCGGCGCTCGAACGGCGCTTCCAGCCCGTCATGGTCGATCAGCCGAGCGTTGAGGACACCATCTCGATCCTGCGCGGCCTCAAGGAGCGCTACGAAACGCACCACGGCGTCCGCATCACCGACGCCGCGATCGGTCGCCGCCGCTGTGCTCAGCGACCGCTATATCTCCGACCGCTTCCTACCTGACAAGGCTATCGACCTGATCGACGAGGCGGCGGCGCGGCTACGCATGGAGATCACCAGCGACCCGCAGGAGTTGGACGACCTCAAGCGCCGCATGATGCAGCTTGAGATCGAACGCGAGGCGCTCAAGAAGGAAAAGGACGCCGCCAGCAAGGAGCGGCTGGAACGTATCGAAGGCGATATCGCCAACTTCCAGGAGCGACGTACAGCCCTGGAAGCACAGCTGCAATCGCGAGCGCGAAGGACTGCACAACATTCAGCACATCAAGGAGCAGATCGACCAGGTCGAAGTTGCAGATCGAACAGGCACAGCGCCAGTACGACTACAACCGCGCCGCCGAATTGCAATACGGCCAACTGACGCGACTGGAACGTGAACTGGCCGAAGGCTGAGACACAGACTCGCAATCACGCGCTTCGACCCTCTCGAAGCAGGAGGTCGACGAGCAGGATATCGCCGCAGATCGTCGCGCGCTGGACAGGCGTTCCGGTCACGAAATTGCTCGAAGGCGAAGTCGAAAAGCTGATCAAGATGGAAGAGCGGCTGCACCTACGCGTGATCGGGCAGGACGAAGCAGTGGTCGCGGTCTCCAATGCCGTGCGCCGTGCGCGTGCTGGTATGCAGGACCCGAACCGTCCGCTTGGCTCGTTCCTGTTCCTTGGTCCGACCGGCGTCGGCAAGACCGAGCTAGCGCGTGCGCTGGCAGAGTTCCTGTTCGACGACGACGCAGGCCATGGTCCGGATCGACATGTCGGAGTACATGGAGAAGCATACGGTGGCACGTCTGATCGGTGCGCCTCCCGGATACGTCGGCTACGAGGAGGGCGGTCAACTGACCGAGGCCGTGCGCCGCAAGCCCTATAGCGTGATCCTGTTCGACGAGATCGAGAAAGCCCATCCCGATGTGTTCAACGTCCTGCTGCAAATGCTGGACGACGGACGACTGACCGATGGACAGGGGCGCATGGTCAACTTCAAGAACACGGTCGTGATCATGACCATCCAACATCGCAAGCCCGACGATCCAGGAGATGACCCAGCAGGGGCGCGAACAGGATGCGATCCGGGTGCGGGTGATGGAAGAACTTCGCGGACATCTGCGACCAGAGTTCCTGAACCGAATCGACGAAGTGATCGTGTTCCAGCCGCTGGGACGCGAGCAGATCGGCGCGATCGTGGAGATTCAACTTGGACGGTTGCGGAAACAACTCGCCGACCGCAAGCTCTCGCTGGAACTGTCGGCGGCAGCACGCACCAAGCTGAGCGAGGAAGGCTACGATCCGATCTACGGCGCACGGCCGCTCAAGCGAGTGATTCAACAGCGGTTGCAAAATCCGCTGGCGATGAAACTGTTGCAGAGCGAGTTCAAGCCGGGCGAAACGGTCGTCGTGGATGTCGATCCGGCTGGCAATTTCACATTCGGCGTGCCGGTAACTGCATAAACAGTCGCCGGCAACAGCAAGGCGGCTCCCTGGAGGGAGCCGCCTTGCTGTTTAATGTCTCTACAAAATCAGCATCGCGTCGCCGAACGAGAAGAAACGGTAACGTTGCTCGACCGCCTCGGCGTAGGCGCGGCGCACGAGGTCGTAGCCAGCGAAGGCCGACACCAGCATCAGCAACGTCGAGCGCGGCAGGTGAAAGTTCGTGATCAGCCCGCCGACGAGCTTGAACTGGTAGGGTGGGTAGATGAAGATGTTGGTATCACCCGTGGATGGCACCAACGTGCCTTCGGTTGCGAGATCGCGGGCAGCGGTTTCCAGCACCCGCACCGCTGTCGTACCGACCGCGACGACACGCCCGCTACGTTCACGTGCCTGGTTCAGCGCCGTCGCCCCTGCATCGTCGAGTTGATACCATTCGCTGTGCATGGTGTGTTCGGCGATGTTGTCCACCTGCACTGGACGGAAGGTATCCAGTCCTACATGCAGCAACACCGTCGCCCATTCGATGCCGTCAGTTTGCAAGCGAGCGAGCAGGTTCGGCGTGAAATGCAGTCCAGCGGTCGGCGCGGCCGCCGAGCCAGGGGTGCGGCTATACACCGTCTGGTAGCGTTCATCGTCCTCAAGGGTGGTATGGATATAGGGCGGCAGCGGCACGACGCCCAGCGACGGCAGCAGCGGCTCCACCGCACGATCGAAACGGAGCAATCGTCCGCCGTGTGGCAGCGTTTCAAGCACCGTCGCGCCGACGCCACCCGTCGCCCTCGCCAAAATGGAGCCGCGCACCAGCGCCGATGTGCTTGCCACGCACCAGCGCCTCCCAGCTTAAGCTCGTCGCGCTGGCGCAGCAACAGCGTTTCGATCTTGCCGCCCGTCGCTTTGCGTCCGAACAAACGCATGCGTAGCACGCGGCTTTCGTTCGCCACCAGCAGGTCGCCCGCCGCCAGGTAACGCGGCAGGTCGCGAAAGCGGGTATGCTCGATCGTCCCTGCGGCGCGGTCGACCACCATCAGGCGCGACGAATCACGCGGCTCGACCGGCGTTTGGGCGATCAGTTCGGGTGGCAGGTCGTAGTCAAATGCATCGATGGTTGGAAACGTGGGTTGTAGCAAAAGGTCACCATATACGACATACGGCATGGCGAATGTTCGCCATGCTGTACATTTCGATCAACGAGTTCATTCGCGCCACATCAAACGGCGATGCGTCCACCAAGCCTCAGCCTGGAGCACTAGACAGCGGCGCTCGCGGTGGTATTCGTGTTGTTCTGCTGGCGTGCCAGCTTCCAGTCGCGGCCCCAGCCATTCTCCCACACCACCAGAATCTGTGCGGCGTTGAAGATCGACGAGTAGGTACCCGACACCAGACCGATCAACATGATCAGCACGAAATCGCGAATAGTCGGACCGCCGAACAGCAGCAGCGCAAACAGCGTCAGGAACGATGTAAGCTGTGTGTTGATCGAGCGCGACAGGGTTTGCACCACCGACAGGTTTACGACATCCTCGAAGCGGTCGGAGGAACGACGGAAGCGCAGATTTTCGCGCACGCGGTCGAACACCACGATGGTGTCATGCACCGAGAACGACACGACCGTCAGCAGCGCCGTCAAGAACAACGCATCGACTTCCAGGCCGATCAGTTGGCCCAAGATCGAGGCAATGCCAATTACCAGCAGCACGTCATGGATCATCGCCAGGATTGCTGCCACGCCGAAGCGCACCGGATGGGGTGCTTTGCGGAACGAGAGCGTAAGGTAGGCCAGGATCACCACCGACGCTGCCAGCACCGCCAGAAATGCCTGCCGGGTCGATTCGCCCGAAACAGTCGCGCCGACCGTTTCGAAGCGGGTCAACTCCGCGCCAGGGAAGGCGGTTTGAAGGGCAGTCGTAACCTGCTCCTTCTCGGTGCTGCCTTCGGCAACTTCGGGTGTACGAACGGTGACGATAGCACGCTGTTGTGCATCAGGGGGGCTAAGCTGTACGTTCGCGTCGATGTTGGACTGTGCAAACACCTGACGCACTTCTTCGGTCGTCGGCGCAGTGGTACGGTTAGGGATCAGCACTTCCCAGACGGTGCCGCCCTCGAAGTCGATGCCGACGCGTAGGCCGAACAACAGCAACGAAATCAATCCTGGTACGATCAGGAGTAGCGAAAAACCAAAAAACCAATACCGATGAGAAACAACGTTGAACACTTACGCCTCCATCACTGGTTGATTTGCGCCGGTGGCAGGTTCCGGTCGTTCCTCAACCGCAAAGAACGATGCACGGTTGAAGCGGCCCGTCCGCACGACCAAGCGCATCAGGGTACGTGTCACCGCGTTTGCAGTAAACAAGCTGATAATGACGCCGAGCGCCAACGTCAGGGCAAACCCCTTGATGATACTCACACCAAAGTTCGAGCCGAACCAGTACAGAATGATACTGGTGATCAGGGTCGAGTTGTTCGAGTCGCGAATCGAAGGCCACGCATGGTCAAAGCCCTGTTCGACCGCCATCATGTACGGGCGTCCGCGCCGTAATTCCTCTTTGGTGCGTGCGAAGATCAACACATTCGCATCAACAGCAAGGCCGATTGAAAGGATAAACGCGGCGATACCAGGCAACGTTAGCGTCACCGGCACGAGTCGGTACATCGCGAACGAAATCACGGTATAGATCAGCAATGCGATCACCGCAATCACGCCCTGCAATCGGTAATACACGATCATAAAGAACGCGACGCTGGCGAGGCCAATGATACCGGCGATCAATGAAGCATCGATCGACGACTGCCCCAGTGTCGGTGAAACGCTGCGGCTCGATTCGACCTTGAACACAACCGGCAGCGAACCGTACTTCAACACGTTGAAGATCGAATCGCGGTCGGCGACGGTGTTGGTGGAAATTTGGCCGGAGCCAGGGAGCACAGCCTGAATCGTTGCGACCGACTGCACACGGTTGTCGAGTACGATCGCCATCAACTTGCCAACATTCGCGGCAGTGAACTGTTCGAGTGTGCGTGCGGATTCGCCGGTGAAGCTAAACGCGACGAACGGGCGGCCTTGCGTATCGACGCCCGGCTGCACCGAGTTGAGGTCAAGTAACGCACCATCGGCGATAACCTGCAAGATCGGTCCGGTCGCCGTTTCCGTTACCGGAGCGGTTTCCGAGATCGTGCCAGTAGACGTCAGCGCGCCGGTAGCGGCTGGACGCTGGACGACCGGATCAGGACTACCACTGGTGCGAACGAGTTGTCCGTCCGCAAGTTGCTGGTCAGCAGGATCGACAAACTCCAATTTACCGGTCGAGCGGATCGTTTCGAGTGCCTGTTCAGGATTCGCTACGTCGGGAAGTTCGACGATGATCCGGTTGTTGCCAGACGTTTGAACCGTCGCTTCCGCAACACCCAGACCATTCACGCGCTGTTCGATCGTGCGCCGTGCGATATCAAGCTGTTCAGCAGTGATGCTCGGGTCGGTCGAACTCAGCAACACCTGCGTACCACCGCGCAGGTCAAGGCCATAGCGCGTATGTACGTCCCGTCCCAGCCACAGTTGGCGGCGGTCGTTCGGATCGGTTGGGTTAGCGCGTGGCACCAGGTTGATCCATAAGGCGACTCCGGTCACGATGACCGTAAGGATCAATAAGTTTAATGTCTCGTCTACGCACGGCGTTTGTTAGAACCTCCCTCGTCGATACTGGTGAAATCGGTTGTAGCCAGGAGGCGAGCCGCCCCAAAGCCGATCTGCGTGATTCTGTTACGTCGATGTGTGCGATCCAATGTGCAACGTCTTATCTTGCATATGAAGGTAGGGCTGAAGACAATATCATGTCGCCCACACTGCGTAGTCTCGGATGCGGGAATTATAGGTTGTGCATCGGCCACTGTCAAAGTACAATGGTCATATGTTGTACCTGATCGGCGTCCGTTTGCATGCAGAAAACCGAATACGCTGCATTTACGTAGTATAAGCTGTGGACAGTGGCAAGCGAATTGCTTTTCTATAGGCAAGAGACAGGAGAACAAATATGCGTTCGATTATCATTACATTGTTGAACATCGGTGATATGCTGTCCGCATTGGGTAAGTTGCTGCAACGGCCACAGCCTCAACCTGTGCTGATTCCGGTTCGAGTTCCAGCCCGACCGGCGTATCGTCGCCGTCGTTAATACCATCATTACTACCATCACAGTACCTATACAAGGGCATCCCATTGGGATGCCCTTGCTGGCATATACAACATATGCACTGGCAGATATTGCTTGTATAGCTGGCTGTTGGGGCAGGAGTTCTGTGTTCACTGGAATCCTGGCCGCGAATGAAGCGCGACAGCCGGTGGTATTTTCAGCACTGGATTGTATGTTTTCCGCTCCTCCGATACTATAAAGCAAAGCTGTCAGCGCTCGCGCTACTCTATCCCCTTGCCACAATCACGCTATGCACGATCTGGCATCGTCGCGATCCTTCTCTCCAGGTCGCCCACCAACGGTGACGTATAATATTGGCGAAAGGATGACGCGATGACTGGAACGCCCTATGAGATCGTAGTCGTCGGTAGTGGAAGCTGGGGTACGACGCTCGCTTACCTATATGCACGCATGGGACGCTCGACGGCCCTGCTCGTCCGAACGGCGGACGAAGCTGATCAGATGCACACGCTCGGCGAACATCCACGCGCCGCACCCGGCGTCCCGATTCCCCCACAACTGCTCATTTCAGCCGACCCGCACGCGGTCCTCCCAAGCGCGACAATCGTGCTGCTCGCCGTGCCATCACAGCGTATGCGTGAGAACAGCCGCTCGATCCGCGACGCACTGTCACCAACGACGATCGTGCTTTCCTGCGCCAAAGGTCTGGAGCAACATACATTGCAGCGCATGAGCCAGGTCATCGCCGACGAGGTCGGTGGCGACGGGCGCGTCGGTGCGTTGTCCGGTCCTAACATCGCCCGTGAAATCCTCGAAGGCAAGCCCGCTGTTTCCGTCATCGGCCTCGCCGATTCCGCGCTCGCCCGTCACGCCCAAACTGTGCTATCCAACCCATTGCTGCGCATCTATACCAGCGACGATGTGGTAGGGGTGGAGCTTGCCGGAACGCTCAAGAACATCATCGCACTTGGCGCGGGCATCTCGGACGGCATGGGCGCTGGCGACAACGCCAAAGCTGCCTTTATTACTCGTGGCCTGGCAGAGATCACGCGCCTCGGCCTCGCCTATGGAGCGCACCCGTTGACCTTTGCTGGGTTGGCGGGTCTGGGCGACCTCGTGGTGACATGTGCATCACCCTATAGCCGCAACCGACGGTTGGGCCAGGCGTTGGCTGAAGGGCTTGGGGTAGTACAGGCGCAGGCGCAGCTAGGACAAGTCGCAGAAGGTGTCACGACCGTCGCTACGGCCCGGGCGCTGGCGGCGACCCACGGCATCGAGATGCCGATCACCGAAGAATTGCATGCAATTCTGTGGAGCGGTAAGGAACCACGTCAGGCGATCGTGGATTTGATGCAGCGTGAAACCAAGCAGGAACGTGCCGGAATGGATGCGCTGATCTAGGAAATTTCGGCGGCGGATTCGTTTTCGGCCTGCTGTAAGCGTTCCGCTAGCTTCGACCGCAGCACATGTAGACGATTCTGGTATTCCGGTGTCGTGATCTGATCCGTCCACATGATCAGGGCGTCTTCATTGTTATCGGTGTAATACTTGCGGCGTGTCCCCTTCGCGGCAAAGCCATACTTGAGGTAGAGCTTCTGCGCAGGAATGTTAGACACGCGCACCTCTAACGTCAACACCTCGGCACCAAGATCACGTGCGCCATCGATCAGGCCATTCAACACCAATTCGCCTACACCGCGCTGTCGCATCTCGGGAGCGGTTGCGATCGTGGTGATATGTCCTTCGTTGACCGTCAGCCAGACACCACCGTAGCCCGCGATGCTATACGGGCTAGGCGCCTCAACCGAAGGAGTGAAGAAGCCAGGAAGTAGGTTTGCGAACCAGTTGCGACGGCTTGGACTTGGAGCTTCAAGATGACGTGGCCGGGTAGTACTGCCGCGTGCTACGATGTAGCGGCACTCATGCGGCGAACGTAGCTCACGCAGGTACGTCGCTGCCGACCAGGGCGTCGAAAAGCTCTGGCGCTCGATCTCCTGGATGCGTGGCACATCGCTTTCACGCATCGGCTCGATAAACAGATACACGTGTTTACTTCTTCGGTTCGAGGACTGTCACCTGACCATTTGTGATCGTGATGTGCTGCTTGTATTCGCCGTTTGGACCCCAGCTGCCGTTGCTCTCAAATGTTCCGGTGATCTCGACCAGACCCCAGACATAGCTGTTGTTCTCGCCGACATTTATCTGCGAAGAAAGATCAGGGGGAAAGCCATCAAGCGCAATAGTGCGTCCTTGCGGCTGCGGATTCAGCCCCGCCTCGGATTCAGGGGTTTGTTCGCGGGTTACCGCTTCGGTCAGCGTTCCCGATGTAGGCTGGCTCCAGAAGTAATATGCATGTGTCTTGACTTCTTGGCCGTTATATTGGTCGGCATTATCGACAAGCTGTGTAAACGGCACGACACCTTCTGTGGTTCCGGTTGGAATCGTCGCAACAACATGCTCGACCGTTTGCAGTGGCTTTGCGCCAGTCACCTGTCATGCGGTAGCGATACGCTCCGGCGGGACCGTAATTTCCCGCGTTTTCGAAACGTCCTGTCACTTCGACGAAGCCCCAGACAGAATCACCTGGCGTATGAAGTGCGCCGAGTCACTTCAGCGGGGAAACCTTCCAGCCATACCGCGCCGGTGCTTGGCTCGCCGACAGCGGTCGTACTTGGCGTACATTCGCCATTCGTCTCACATGTGACACTGGCATAGATTGGCTGCGCGTCGCGCACGCCGTCAGCGGTACTGAGTGCCGGAATCAGGATCGACGTACCGGGATCACCGGGCTTCCAGAGATACATACCCTGAACGGTGACATCTTTATCGGCAAACTCACTCGGGCGCTGAGTGAGATCATACACTGTTGTCGTCGTTCCCATGAACGACTGGCTACTGCAAGCCGCGAGCGCGAATATTATTCCTGTTGCCAGTACATGCACGCGCGACGTATTTCCACCCTAGCATTTGGAGCAACCTACCTCCGATATCGATGCGATCGATTATATCAGATGTCATTCTGTCGGTAACTATACCCATTATACCGTCAGTCCGCATATTCTGCTGTTCAATACTTTGTGAAAAGTGTTAATATATAACCACAAACCCGTAGTACAATGCCCCGAATATGAGCGAGGTCTAGGTGCAGCAACATCATTCTTCCCTTGAACAACCAGATATTCCCGATGTCGTTATCCGGCGACTCCCGATTTATGCCCGAACTCTTAATTACCTGCTGGACGAGGGAACCCACTCAATCTCCTCGCAGGAACTAGGCGAGCGCATCAATGTTACCGCGGCACAAATCCGCAAAGACTTATCATGGTTCGGCGAGTTCGGCAAGCAAGGCATCGGCTATGATGTCGAAAAACTGCTGGGTCATATCAACCGTATCCTTGGCTTGACCCAGGAATGGCCAATGATCCTGGTCGGACTTGGGCTATCTTGGACAGGCCATCGCGCGGCGCGATGACTTTCGCGAAAAAGGTCTACAGATCGTCGCGCTGTTTGATAGCGATCCCGCCAAAATTGGCACGAGTATCAACAATTTAGAAGTGCGCGGCGACAACGAAATGACCACGGTCGTACGCCAGAAAGGCGTCAAGCTCGCGATTGTCGCCGTTCCCGCAACCAAAGCCCAGGAAGTTGTCAACCAATTGATCGAGGCTGGCGTGCGCGCGATCCTTAACTACGCACCGATCACGGTTCAGGTGCCAGATGATGTGTGGATTCGCCATATTGATCCGGTCTCGCTGCTCCATAGCATGACCTACTACCTGGCACGCGAAACCAGCCACTAGCCGCTATGCGTAGATCCATTTCGGCGGTAACGGCAGACAGCGGTTTCATGCTCGATGCCTTTGAGCTGCTGGACGCCCTTTTGTAGTCCCAGCACGGCTGTCGATACGACCGAAGGCAATTCTGGTAACGTCGATTTGATCCAGAAACGTGCCTCAAATTGCTGCTCGGCGGCAGTCACACCCGTCGAGGCAATGACGGGACGCGGTTCGCGCTCGATCTGCGGTATTCCGCGTAGCGTTGCCTCCAGCACGCGTTGCGCGGCTTCACCGTCGATGTCGAGCGGTAGCACGATTGGCACGGTTTGGCGGCGCAATGGATAGCGCGTCAGGTTCGTGATCGCGCCGCTGAATACATCGGCGTTCGGGATCAATACTTCATGTCCATCTGCCGTACGAATCACAGTCGCACGCAACGATACATCCGTCACGATACCTTCAAATAACCCGACTTTTATTCGGTCCTCCAACGCGAACGGACGCTGGATCAGCAGCAGAATACCGGCGGCGAAATTCTTGGTGATGTCCTGCAACGCGAACGCCACCAGCAAACCAAAGATGCCCAGACTGGCGAGAAACGACGCCAGGATCTGCGTCTGGTTGAAGATACCCAGCACCAGCAACAAGCCACCAATCAACACTGCGATGCGTACCAGACGACCTAACACCCGCGCAATTTCGCGGTGGCGGCGCTCCCGACCGACGAGCCGCTCCACGGTACGTTGCGTCCGCCGAGCGACGTACACGGCAAGCACGGCGACGAGTAAGGCTTGTACAAGATTCGGAATCTGGTCCAGAATCGTATGTCCCCAACGTTCCAGTAATTCAGTAAAATACGCGGGCACAATGCTCCTTTTCGACTGACGACTGACCATAGTCACGAATGTAGTGCGAGGGCGCGCTGTCGCCCCGACTTTTATTTGTGACAAACAACAACGCATATCAAAGCATGGTTTGCTCCGCTATGCGTTGCGATCGTGATCGGTGATCGGATAAATTTACTGAAACGGTAGTGCGACGACTTCCGCTTCGATGCCATCGCCAACCGCAACCTTCGTGCCAGGTTCGGCGGATGCCGTGCGGACGTAGGCAAGGCCGATCGCGCCGAAACGCGGCGACACGGTGGCGCTGGTCAGATCACCCGCTTCTTTGCCGTCACGCATGACGTGACCTCCAGCCTGAACCGGCTGTGATAGCCGCAGACCCATCAATTGCTTGGCGAGGCGCTTGCGGCTATCCATGCGAGCGATGATCTCCTGGCCCACATAGCAACCTTTGTCGAACGAGATCGCATCGGTCAGGCGCGTTTCAAGCGGGATGTAATCGAGCGATAGTTCTTGCCCGGATGCTCCATAGCCCTGTTCAATGCGCAGCGCATCGAACGCTTCCGCAGTCAACACCGTCACATCGCGTAGCAGACCTTCGAGCGCGGCGCGATCCTCAGATCGAACAAACAGGCTGAATCCATCGCCACCCAGAGGGAGCGTGCGCGCCATCCAGCCTTCGACCGCGCTATCGCCGCTGCCGAATGATGCCGCCTGTACGTGATGCAGCGCCCAATCGGTAGGGTCGATGCCTGTAATGTTCAGGATCGTCGCGGCTGCATGTGGACCATAGAGGTGCAACTGCGCCGTTTGCGCGGTGATATCTTCGACCACAATACGGTCCATGAAGAAGATATTTTTGCGGATCAGCGCCTCGACCGCATCCCGTTGCGGTGCCGATGTCACAACCAGCAGGTGTTCAGGCAGCGCGTACACGGTCAGCAGGTCGATGATGCGGGCGTTATGATTGATCAGAACGGTGCGCGTGCCATCACCAGGCGTGAGCCGTTCGACATTGTTGGTCGATAAACGGTGGAGCAAGGAAGCCGGATTCTTGCCGGTCAGCCGCAACCGACCTTCGGCGGTTGCGTCATAGAGCGCTACATCCGTAAGCGCGGCGTTATAGCCTATATCCATAGCAATCTCGGGCGTTGGTGAGATCGTTTCGGTCATTGTCAAGCTCCTCGGTACGTGTGAACACAGCCACGTTGCACACTACAAGTCGTTCAGGGGTATCATACCGCAGGTAGAATACTCGGGGCGTGAAAGGATCGGCAAGCATGCAGCGGTGGTGGTTCGTTCCGGTGTTGGTTTTATTGGTGGCGTTATTCCTTCGGGCGCGTCCGGCGGGTTATTCGACAACGCCGAACGACGGCACCGCCGCGCAACTCATCCCAACCAGCCAAGCGACCACCCTGGTGCCAACCGTACCGACCCCTAAAGCCACCCTTAGCGTCCCCACGATCGTGCCGCTTGAAGCGAGCGCGTATCCTACACTAGGTACCGTCACACAAACAGTCTTTCCGACCGAGCAACCGACTCCGAGCGTCATCGTCGCCACGCCCACTCACGAACCACCTGCACTTGCGCCGGAGGTGGCTCCGCCCACGCCACACCCGGTACCAAACAGTTCCAATCCCACCGACGTGTTCCAACTCGTGCCAGTACGCGTGGAGATTCCAGCGGTTGACCTTGACATCGAGCCAGTATCGGTGGGCATCGACGAGCACCGTGTGCCAATCGTGCCCAAGCACGATGCGGGCTGGTACAACGCAAGTGCGGTACCCGGTGAGGGCTCCAATGTCGTGTTCTGGGGGCATGTGCTGCGCTGGCTCGATTCGCCCAACGTTGCCGCGCCCTTCGCACGGGTGCATGAACTTCAGCCGGGAGCACCGATCGAAATCACCATGTCCGATGGGCAGCAATACAGCTATCGCGTCACGCAGCAGGTCCAGGCGCGGCCTGAGGAAGTGCAGTACATTCTACCCACCGACGGCGAGCGTCTGACGCTGGTATCGTGTATCGGCGACAAGGTGATTCGCGAGGGCGTACTGACCAAAGAGTTCCGCCTGATCACCATCGCGGAGCCTCAAGAATAATGGGCGCGGCGCCTTCCAACTGCGGGGGAAGATGCCGCGCCCTGGCGCGCTGACGAAACATTCTCGATGGTCTTTTACTCGGTAACGGTCGCCTCTACGTTCGCACGATCAAGTTCAAACGGCAATGGGTGCTGATCTCCGCTCAGTAACGTCTGCGAAGCCGCGCCCATGAACCCGGCGAACAACGGATGCGGATGGCTTGGGCGTGACTTGAACTCCGGGTGGAACTGCGACGCTACGTACCATGGGTGATCGCGTAGCTCAATAATCTCGACCAGGCGTCCATCGGGCGAATGTCCCGAAATCACGAATCCCTGCGCCTCGAACTGCTTGCGATACTTATTGTTGAACTCAAAGCGATGACGATGGCGCTCGAACACGACCTCGCGCCCATAGGCTTCCGCAGCGTGCGTGTTCGGTTCCAGCACACATGGATAGCTTCCCAGGCGCATCGTGCCGCCTTTATCGGTGATATCGAGTTGATCGGGCATGAAGTCGATCACCGGATATTTCGTGTTCGGATCGAACTCGGTCGAATTGGCGTCCGCTGCGCCGATCACGTTGCGAGCGAATTCGATTGAGGCACACTGCATCCCCAGGCACAGGCCAAGGTACGGAATCTTATGCTCGCGTGCGTACCGTGCCGCGATCACTTTGCCTTCGACTCCCCGATAGCCAAAGCCACCCGGCACGACGATGCCGTACACACCCTTCAGCAAATTGGCAGGGTCTTCGCGTTCGAGTTCTTCCGAGGAAACCCAGCGGATATCGACATCCATGCCCTGCGCGTAAGCGGCATGTCGCAATGATTCGATCACCGAGGTGTAGGCGTCTTTGAGTTGCACGTACTTGCCGACCAGGGCAATCGGCACGGTGCGCTTGGGATGTTTGATCATATCGATCAGCGACACCCATTCTTCCAGATCGGCGGGTTGTTCGTCGAGGCCGAGTTCGTTTGCGATATATGCATCCAGTCCGGCACGTTCCAGGATCAACGGCACCTCATAGATCGTTGAAACGGTTGGCAGCGCCACCACCGCGTCCAGATCCACGTCGCCGAACAGCGCGATCTTTTCGCGTATTTCCTCGCTCATCTCGTGATCCGAACGGCAGATCAACACATCGGGCGTGATACCAACGCGGCGTAGCTCCATGACAGAGTGCTGGGTTGGCTTGGTCTTGAGTTCGCCCGACGACGTGACCATCGGCAGCAGCGTGACGTGAACGTACAGTACGTTGTCGCGTCCAGCGTCCTTTCGCATCTGGCGGATCGCTTCCAGGAACGGCAGCGATTCGATATCGCCGACCGTGCCGCCGATCTCGACGATCACCACATCGGCTCCCGATGCCTTCGGCACGGCAGCGATACGCGCTTTGATCTCATTGGTGATGTGCGGGATGACCTGAATCGTGCCGCCCAGGTAATCGCCGCGCCGTTCCTTCTGGATCACCGCCGAGTAAATCTGTCCGGTCGTGACGTTGTTGAGCCGCGAAAGATTCTCGTCGATAAAGCGCTCGTAGTTGCCAAGGTCGAGGTCCGTTTCGGCTCCGTCCTCGGTCACGTACACCTCGCCATGCTGGTATGGTGACATCGTACCAGGATCGACGTTGATGTACGGGTCGATCTTCTGGATCGACACTGCCAACCCCCGCGCTTTCAGTAACCGGCCTATCGACGCGACCGTGATACCCTTGCCTACCGACGAAACCACGCCGCCCGTTACAAAAATATATTTCGCCATCTCCATGTCTCCCGTGTACCACGATTAAATGCACAAATCGAAGGGGAAGGTCAGGTGACCTTCCCCTCAAGGCTTCATATGTAGCGGGCCTGTCGGCTCCAAAATGATGATTTTTCCGCTGGCATTTCTGTACCCACGGACCTTGAGTATAACACACGCATCATGAAGATGGACGGACAAGATCGAACGAGCATGGCTCCGTCAACGTCCTGACATTTGTCATCCTGAACCGCAGTGAAGCATTTTTCCGAATGAGAGACCTGACTCTTCGCTCCACTCAGCGTGACACTATCAACAATATAGTCGTCTTGACTGGGACTTTGACGGATCGCTGCGAACGATCGGGCTATTCGACAGAGCGACCGTCCACACGTATACTCACCGAGATGGTGGAGGAGCAACGATGGCAAAGATAGGACGCAACGATCCCTGCCCATGTGGTAGCGGCAAGAAATATAAACAATGTCACGGACCAATCGACGCGGCACGCGAGAACGAGCAGCGCCAGTTACGCAATGCAAACGACAGCCTGACAGTCAAGGTCATGGACGCTGCGGCGCAGTTCGCGAACGAGTTTCCCGCCGCGCTCAGTCGTTTCTGGAACAACCAGCACACCGTCGACGAGATCGAGAAACTGGATGACGTGGAAGAACGCGGCGCTGAGCGCTTCCTGACCTGGTTTATGTTCGACCACGCCAATACGCAAGGACAAACGCCCGTCCAACAGCTTGCGGACGATCCCGCCGCTCTCGACCTGACGCCCACCGAAGCGGCGATGCTGCCGACCTGGAGTGATGTACGCCTACGCCCGTATGAGATCACCGGCATCCTACCAAACAGCGGCTTCATGGCGAAAACGCTGTGGGACGACGCCGAACTACGCATCGAAGATCAGGCCGCCGCTCGTCGCGTCGAAGCCGGTGAAGTGCTGATCGTCCATCTCACGCCAGTCGGCGATAGCTATCTGTGGCCGGTGCCGCCGCGCATCTGTCGGCGGACACGGTGCCACAGCTTCGCGAATGGCTAGACCTGCACCTCGAACAGCTACGCGCCGAGCAACCCGACGCGACCTACGAGGACCTGATCCAGCGCCGAAGCGAAATCCTCAGCCACTTCGTGATGGCGCTGCCACGCGAGGAACATGAGGCCAACCAGATTCAAATGCTCATCGACAACACGCGGGTGCTGATGGCGGCGACTGGCGCGTCGCTGGGGCTGGGACGCCCCACCGAGGAACATCCGCGTCTGCTGGTGCCAACCACCGAAGAAGCATCTGGCGACGCGACCGACGAAAAGCGGTCGTAACCGCAATCGTGGAGGCTGAAACGCACTGAGCGCCTCAGCCTCCACCCACTTCAATGTGCGCGCACCATAGAAGGAGCGCACTTCACAGCTTCGCGCGGAAGGGTCAACCGATGAAAGTAAAAGATGTCGTTGACCTGTATACCCTCTTTGTGGAACATGGCATACAGGTGTGGATCGGCGGCGGCTGGGGCATCGACGCTTTGCTCGGCACCGAAACGCGCCCACACAAAGACCTCGATCTGTTCGTTGGTATGGACGATCTGGCAACGATGGCTGATATACTCGCCGCTCGCGACTTTACGCTCACAGAAATATGGTCCGAGAATCGCTGGATGTCGTTCACTCGTCCGGTCAAACTGATCGGTAGGGAGGAGGCAGGCCGGAGTGAGGTCGCGACAGCCTTCGTACTGCGGGACCCGAACGGCCTGGAACTTGATTTCCATGTGTTTCGCTTCGACGAGCGGAACAACGGCGTGCCAGCCTGGGACGACACCACGATCTTCGCCGCCGAATCGTTCGAAGGACGCGGCACAATCGCGAACATGCCCGTATACTGCCTTTCGGCGCGCATACAAATGACGACACACACGGGCTATGAACTACAAGACAAGGACCTGCAAGACATGCGCTTGCTGCATGAACGCTTCGGAGAGCCGTATCATCGAGAACATATTGAGGCGCTCCGCAAGCGCGGTGATGAAGTCTGAGGACGAACGCCCAGGGCAACAACCAACCTTATGTTTGCTGTTCCGCTGCGAGTATGGTTGTGACGGCTTGCGGCAGGGCATCCACGACGGCAAAGGGCCGCCCCACTTCGCCGCGTTCGATGGACTGCTCCACGCCCACACCATAGCCGCTGCGTACCAGAATAGTACGACACCCCGCCGCCGCCCCCGCGCCAAGATCGCCCTGCGAATCGCCTACCAGCCAGCTTCGAGCAAGATCCAGGTCGTAGCGTGCGCCGCCTCGAGCAACATGCCTGGGGCAGGCTTGCGACATTCGCACACGCCGGAATAGTCGGGATGGTGCGGGCAAAACAACCAGGCATCGACGTGCGCGCCATCTGCTGTTCGAGCGCCATATCAATATGAGCGTGCAGCGCGTGCATCGCATCGATCGTATAGTCCACGTGCGATGCCGGCCTGATTCGTCACGACGACCACGAACCAACCCGCACGATTCAGTCGTGCGAATCGCTTCGGGCACTCCGGCGATGAGCTGGAGATCTTCAGGACGGTGAAGGTAGTTGACTTCAACGTTGATCGTGCCATCACGGTCGAGGAAGATAGCAGGACGCACGGCTTACCCGGCGACGGGGGCGAACATCGCCCGCTCAACCGCATCGCACAGGAAATGTCCTGCCATCATCGACACCTGTTGGATGACATAGGACGCCTGAGCGGGAACAACCAGGGCGAGATCGCACAACGGCAGTATGTCGCCGCCATCCCGACCCAATAATCCCAACACCGCGCAGCCGCGTTCGCGGGCGACCAGCGCGGCGCTTACCACGTTGGGAGAACGGCCACTTGTCGAAAGGCAGACCAGCACATCGCCTGCGTTCAGAAATGCCTGTGCCTGTCGTGAGAATACCTGCTCATAGCCATAGTCGTTGCCGATCGCCGTGATCGCCGACGTGTCGGTATGCAGTGCCAGTGAGGGCAGCGGCGGACGGTCGATCAAAAACGCCCCACGAGTTCAGCGGAAAGATGCTGAGCGTCCGCAGCCGAGCCACCGTTTCCACACCAGATCGTTTTATGTCCATCGCGATAACATTGCACCAGCGCGTCTGCCATCAGCGCGAGTGTATCGAGTTGGGTTTCGAGTAACGCAGTCGAGCGCATCCTGATGCTCCTTGAACTGCCGCGAGGCCTCTAGCCGGTAGTGCTGTAAATCAGTGTTCATGAGTTCCTTCTATCGAGCCGTCGCATGGGCGGCTAGCGCCTCATTATAAACACGTCACCGTGCGCTCAACCATCCGATCGGGCGTATATTCCGTTGTTGCTCGCTAGCTTGCGTTGTGGCCGAAGAACTCCCGCACCCGTTGCTCCGCCAGCAATACCTTCAACGCACGTGCAAGCGCGTGGAGCATCATTGGGCGGCACCACGAAGCCGGTCTGCCCATGCAGTTGACTTCGCTCGTCGCCGTGCCGATCTCAGTCGTCACCAGTGGCAAACCCGCAGCCATCGCTTCCAGCAATACAATCCCGAATGCTTCTGCACGCAGGTGAGATGCCAGCACAAACACATCGGCCGCATGGTAATAGGCAGGTAGCTCGCTGTCCTGGCACCCGCCCCACAAAGTGCACGCGGTCGGCAATACCAAATGCCTCGCCTGTGCGCGAAGATGCTCACCCTCGCCAGCCCTCACCAACAATGATCAACGTCGCGTCAAGCTCGCACAGTGCTTCAAGCACCATATGCAGACCCTTGTAATAGCGCAGCACCCCGACACACAGCAGCACCGGACCGCGCGCAGTTCGTCGGATGCGCTGCGATCGCGTCAGGATCGACCGTGCCGAAACGAACGCCATCGACACCATACGGCACGATGCGGCTTTATGTTCATACGCATGCAGGAAGGGCGATGAGGTGACATAGGCTGCGCTCGACGCGATAATCCGATCCGCACGCGCCAGGGTCCGCTCCAGCACTGGTCGGTAGACCTGCAATAAACGCTGTTGGCGCACGACATCGCTATGATACGACAGCACGAGCGCCGGGCGTCCACGCACGGCACGCGCTACAATATCACCAGGAGGGTACGGCATATGGAGGTTGACAATGTCGGGCGCGAGCTGCAACGCTACCAGCCCCATCGCCAGAGCTAAATGGCGTCGAAGCGAAATTGACGACACGCGCGGCCCGAATCACGTCGACCCCATTGATCATCTCGCGCACGGTTTGCGCTGGATTCGTTCACCACCAACACGGTTGTCTGTAACCCGCGTGCAGCCTCACCCTCGGCAAGCATTTTGATGTGGTTTTCGATACCCCCGATTATTGGGGCATAATTCTTATACAGATGCAGGATGCGCAGTTGATTCGCCTCCATGCGCAACGAACGGATACTCAACTGGTAGCATACCTTGAAAGGCGATCGCCATGCACGTTACCACTCGATTTTTCGCGATTCATCGTGATATCGTCGGAACGTCATCGCTAGAATTGGAGGTCGCCGAAGGCGCGACCGTAGCGGATATGTGGTCACGCCTGGGCGAGCAATATCCCGAACTTGTTCCAGCCACGCGTTCGCTGATGTATGCGGTGAACCAGATTATGCCGATCCCGGCACGGCACTCCACGATGGCGATGAAGTTGCGTTTATTCCTCCGGTCAGCGGTGGGGAAGATAGCGAGTTTCGTCCGTTCGTCGTAACGGAACAACCCCTCGAATGCAGACCCGCTTTCACGAGTATGTGCGCACGCCCGCGATGGCGCGATCGTGGTATTTACTGGCGTCGCACGCGATAATTTCAACGGGCGGGCAACCGACACATCTTTATTACGATGCATATCCGGCGATGGCCGAACCTGTGCTCGCCAGCATTGCCGCCGAAGCCGCCGAACGCTGGGACACTCGGCCGCGTCGCGGTCCACCATCGTACAGGCCAGCTTAGAGATCGGCGAAACCGCAGTGGCTGGTCGTGTCGCCGCACCGCACCGACGCGGCGCGTTCGACGCCGCCGAATATATCATGGATCGCATCAAAGAGATCGCCCCGATCTGGAAGCGCGAAACCTGGGCTGACGGTGGAAACGAGTGGGTCGGCGATGAAAAGACGCGTGCCTAGGCACGCTACCACATAATCGTGAATGGACCTTCCTTGTTGGTGGCGTCCTCCCACTCAACTTCGACGTGCTCGACTTCGGCGTGTGGCGGACCGCTGTAGCACCAGCTTACCAGCCGCTGAACGCCACCGCGTGTTCCTTCAAACACGATCTCGACACGACCGTCGCCAAGATTCGCGCCCAACCATCCACTCCGGCACGTTTGGCTTCGTCGCGCACATGCGAGCGAAAATTTACATTCTGCACCCGCCCTGACACGAACACATGAGCGCGTACTCGATCAATGCCTACCGCCATATATCCTGTCCTTGGTAACCATGAACCTTAGTATTCTGCGCTTTGTTTGTGTTATTTCCCAATACAGAAACGACTGAAGATTTCGGCAAGCAAATCCTCGCCGACGGATTCGCCGGTGACTTCGCCCAACGCTTGCGCCGCGACAGTAAGGTGGATCGCCGCCAGGTCGATCGGCATATGCGCTTCCAGCCCTGCGATCGCATCGCGCAATTCCATCGCCGCCCGCCCAAGTGCGTCGCGATGACGTGGATTCGTGATCAAGCGATGCGCCAGTCAGAGGTGCACCCGCGAGCAGTATATGTGCCACTGCCTCCCCCAGTGTATCCAGTCCATCGCCAGTCTGTGCCGAAACCGTCACGCTAGCGCGTACGTGCGGATAGCGCTCGACCTAACATAGTCTCGTCCAGAAGGCTCACGCGGTCGGCTTTATTCAGCACCAGCACTACCGGTTTCGCTTCGGTCAGCGCGGCGATCGCATCGTCTTCCTCGGTCAGCGCTCGGAACGATCCAGCACCAACAGCACGACATCGGCGGCTTCGAGCGCACGCCGCGAGCGTTCCACGCCGATCTGTTCGACCGGATCGATGGTTTCGGTTATGCCAGCCGTGTCGATCAGCACCACCGGAACGCCGTTGAGATTGGCGGTTTCTTCCAGCGTATCACGGGTAGTGCCAGCCACCGGCGTCACAATCGCACGATCAACCTGTAACAAAGCATTCAGCAGACTGGATTTTCCGGCGTTCGGTCGTCCGACCAGCACCGCCCGCGCACCATAACGAAACACGATGCCCTGGTCGGCGCTACGATACAGGTATTCGAGCGTTTGGAGCGCCTCACGCAGCGGCGCAACAACCTCCGCTTGCGGCACATCGTCTTCGGGAAAGTCGACCAGCGCCGTGACATAGGCCAACGAATGGAGCACCTGTGAGCGTGCATCTTTGATCGAGCGCGACAAACGCCCGCCAAGCTGATCGAGGGCAAGGCTAAGCGCGGTCTGCGTTCGCGCCTGGATTAGATCGAGCGTCGCCTCGGCCTGCGCCAGATCGACACGACCGTTGAGAAAGGCGCGTAGCGTGAACTCGCCTGGTTCCGCAAGGCGTGCGCCATAGCGCAGCACCAGTTCCAGGATTCGCCGCAACGTGAGCGCCCCACCATGGGAGTGTAGTTCGACCACATCTTCACGGGTGTAGGAATTCGGGGCAGCGAAAAAGCACCGCCAGTCCTTCGTCGACTGTCGCGCCCTTTTCATCGACCATTTGTCCGTAGCGCATGTGTTGCGGACGAAAGCGGGACTGAGCCATGAGCCGGACGAAAGACCTTGTGTAAAATGGGCAGCGCGTCGGGACCACTCAGCCGAATGATCCCGATGCCGCCTTCGCCTATGGGCGTTGCGATCGCCGCAATTGTATCGTCGTAAAGCACGTTTGTTTAGTTCGTTATCAACATGAAACGAACACTTGCTCGCTCCAAGCCAGTATGCACATATGTTCAGTATAGCAGAGGTGGCCAAAGGTGATCGGGCCAATCGCTAGCAACCAGGGCACCGTCAAAGTTCCATTCAAGACGACTCCATTGTCGATAGTGTCACGCTGAGTGGAGCGACGAGTTTGTCTCTCGTTCAGAAAGATCCTTCACTGCGGTTCAGGATGACAGATTTTACGACGTTGACGGAACCCTGGCTAACAACAATCGTCGCCGCCGTTGTCGCTTCCTTCACCGTCCAGGTCGTCTGCTTCAGGCCACACCAGCATCAGTACATCCAGCCGTGTCCCCGGCACAACGTCAGACATCCCTTCTGGGACGATTAGCAGACCATCTGCACCCAGCATCGATGATAAGATACCGCTGCCCTGTTCGCCGGTGGCACGCGCCCGGAACTCGCCGTCCTGCCAGCGAACACGCACCCGCACGTACTGGCGACGGTCGCCACGGTCGCGGATCGAACCGTCAAAGACCGCCTGAATAATCGGGCGTTCCAGCACGCGCCGTCCCTGCATTTTGAGCAGGGCGGGGCGTCCAAACAATTCAAAAACGACCATCGCGGACACCGGATTACCCGGTAACCCCAGTAATGGCACACCGTTGATGTGTCCGAACGTGATCGGTTTACCAGGCTTCATCCGCACGCGCCAGAATTGCATCTCGCCCATCGACTGCAAGACTTTCTTCACGACATCGTAATCGCCCATCGACACGCCGCCCGATGTCAGAAACAGGTCAGCACCCCAGGCGAGACCGGCTTCAAGTTGCGCCCGTAGCTCCGCTTCGGTGTCACGAGCGATCGGCAATTGCAGAGGCTCGCCACCCGCCGCCAACACCTGCGCCGCGTTGGCATAACCGTTCGCGTTACGAATCTGACCGGGACCGGGCTTCTCGCCGACTTCAACCAGTTCGTCGCCGGTCGCAAGGATCGCGACACGCGGACGGCGAAACACCGCAACTTCGGCGGCACCCACGCTCGCCAGCAGACCGATCACCGCTGGTGTTATCACGGTATGCGCCCTGACGACGAGCGCACCAGCTTTCAAATCCTCGGCGGCTTGCCGCACGTTCGCGCCTGTGGGTGGCCGATTGACGATGCGCACCTGTCCGGTGCTGAACAGGGAATCGGGGCGTCCTTCGTCGGTTTCCTCGAACGGCACGACCGTATCGGCACCGTCCGGCATCGGCGCTCCCGTCATGATCCGCATGGCCGTTCCAGGCTCGACAGCACGATCCGCGACGCCACCCGCCGGAACCTCGCCGATGACCTTAAGAACAAGCGCACTATCGCCCGCAAGGTCGCTGCCCTGCACAGCGTACCCGTCCATCGCCGAATTCGCGAACGGTGGCACGTTCATATCGGCATGGATATCTTCCGCCAACGTACGATGGAGCGCGGCAACCAGCGCCACACGTTCGGTGGGTAGCACATCAAAATAGCTCAACATCTCCTGTTGGGCGGATTCGACACTACGCATATTGATTGTTTCGCTCGCCATTGTTTGCTTCCCCTGGCGTTAATACCTGAAATGGTAGCATATCCGTCGCGCCTATAGCGCCGCAATCGCCTCCGCCAGCCGTTGCCCAAACGCAGGATCGTCCAGCGTCACCCACGCACGCTCGGCAGCCTGCCGTTCTCGCTGCACAGTTTGCTCCAGGAACGCACGATAGACCCGCAACGCTTCGTTTTCGCTATCATCAGCCAGGAAGTTATCGACAAAGGCGATGGCGAGATCGGCGTCGTGCAATGCTCCCAGATGTTCTTGAGCACTGACAAGTTCGCCATGTAATTCCTTGGAGTCGTCGGACAACGCATCAGCAAACAACTCGAACGTATAGCGCAGATGCTTTCCGGCGATACGTACCTCATGCAATGTTTCCACAGGCGCGACCGGCATAACTGGCTCGAAGGCGCGCAGTTCCTCATAGCGTGCCCATAAGGCGCTTCCGGCCCGGTCGCGCACGCGCAACCCCATAGCATCAGCCCGCACGCCAGCACCGGCACTATCAACGAAAGCCGCAACCTCGTTGCGTAACCGAGCCATGCGTTTCGATTCGAGCTCACGCATTAGCTTGCGGCGTCCGCTCGCGCGCTGCTCCACAAGCGTTTGTATGAGCGGCGTCAAATCCGCTTGTTCCTCCGGCGAACGTCCGGCACCGTACGCCTCCACGGCCTCGATCCACACGTCCGCATCGCGCACGACGCCCAGGGCCGCGGCGAGGCGCTTCAGACCTTTACGCAGACGTTCGACCGTCCGTTGTTCATACACCACCATCAGGACTTCAAGCATGGCACGCATACGCCGCGTTGCCACGCGCATATCGTGGACTGCCTCCACGTCGCCCGTGCGCGCGCCGTCTTCGTTCTTGAGTAGCTTCGACCAATGCTTGCGTAGCACTGCCCGTCCCGCTTCGGCGAGATCGGCGGTCGGAGTCATCGTAATGGCAGGCGCTTTCCCTTTGGCTTTCTTGCCCAACAGGCTCAGCCCACGCGCCAATTTGGTTCGTGGTTCGTCGGCGAGCGGAAGTGCGTGTTTCAGTCGTTCCACCAAGTGTGCCAGATCGTCCTCGGTACCTGGTTCTTTCAGTTCAATCTCGATCTCGTGCAGCGATTCGGTGCGCCCACCTGCCCGTATCTTCCCACGGTCGAGCGATAGCTCGGCGACCACATGCTCGCCCTGCCACAGTTGCCAGGAGCGGCGTTTGTTGTGGACCTCGACTATCGGCTCCAGGGCCAGGTCGGGCACCAGAGCGACCACCTGTTCGAGAATAGTGGAAGGCCACGCCTGGGGCTTGCCAACAACGGCGGGATCGATCTGTTCCTCACGTTCCTCGCGACGATGCAGACCGCCTTCGCCCTGCGGTGGTCCTTTGAACGTCAGATAGGTGTGCAGACCGTCCTCGCGTACACGCAGGGCGTGCTTCGAGCCAGTGATCGCACGGTCGGCGTTGTCCAGCAACGTGTCGCGCAGGGCATGCACGACACGCGGTCCAAGATGGTATGGAGTCCAATCTATATGCTCAATCGCGCTGGCTTTGATATGTTTGGCTATGCGAAACTTGGCTTCGATTTCCATGGCTGAGTCTCCTTGCTCAGTTTACCTAGCAAGCGTTACACCGTGGGACGAGCAGGAGAATAAGCAGAGGTATCACCGCGGGACATACTGAGATCCGTGTCGCCCAAACGCTGTAATTTCGTCGCTCACGGAGACCACGAGCAGATGGCTGTTCTCCACAGGCACTTCACCATCAGCACGTCAGACCATTAGGGGAAAGCTAGACGCGGGAACATCTGTGAGTGTGAGGTTATCACGAGGTAGCGTATGGGATACTCAGTTCGCACCATTCAGCACCGTCCGTGCCTGCTCGACATCAGCACCGATCTGCGCGATCAGGGCGTCGATCCCGGCGAAGCGCTGTTCGCCACGCAACCGCTCGACGAAGGCGAGGCGCAGCGTTTCGCCATAGATATCGCCTTCCCAATCGAGAATATGCACTTCGGTGCGCCGCTCGACGGCATTGAATGTCGGTCTGACACCGATGTTAGTCACAGCCTGCCGGGGTGCAACTTCACCGGGCAAAAAGACCTGACAGGCGTATACGCCATTGGCGGGAAGCACTTGCGCTGGATCGATCGCCAGGTTTGCGGTCGGGAAGCCGATCGTGCGTCCGCGCTTGTCGCCATGGACAACTTCGCCACGCACCACAAACGGACGTCCCAACAGGTGCGCGGCTTCCGCGACATTGCCGTCTCCCAGCACGTGTCGCACAAGCGTCGAGGTAACCTCGTGTGCGTCCAGCACATAGCGCTCTACCTGGTGGACACTGTAGCCAAGCTCATTGCCGATCTGGGCGAGTACGTCGCCAGTGCCTTTACCACCAGCGCCCAGCCGGAAATCGGGACCGATCCATAGCTCTGTAAGCAGCATCGCATCACACACACGCTGCATGAACGCTTGCGCCGTTAGTTGCGCCAGTTCTCGGTCGAACGGCACGATTACCAGATGTTCGACGCCGACAGCCTCGATCAAGGCGATACGCGCAGCATTATCCGTCAGCACTTGGCGCGGACGGTCCGGATGTAGCACGCTATCGGGATGAGGATCGAACGTCATGACAACACTTGTGCCGCCGATGCGCTGGGCTGCGGCACAGGTCAGGCCAATCAGATGTTGGTGTCCGCGATGGATGCCGTCGAACGCTCCGATCGTGAGTGCAACCGGAAGCGTAGTGGAGATGGAAGCTAAAGAATCGTGCAGTTGCATAGAGGTTTTCTACTGCTTGTGTTGAATGTACATTACCGCCATCCAAAGACCCTGAACGGTCGCCACGCATTGCTATCATACTGGACAAGCGCAAGCAATGCACCATCCACACCATGCACGCGCATGACCTCGGCATCATGCGGCGGCAGGTTGAGGGGTAGACCGTTACGCACACGCTGCGCGGTCCGTTCGTCCACATCGACCCGCGGCAGATGTTCAACAGCCGATTCAGGCGTCATGAGGTTGTGCGCAAGGAGCGTGGGATCGTCAAGCAGCGTTGCCAGTGGCACAGCGTCGGCGATGAGCAACGAGCCGACCATCGTGCGCCGCAGCATGGCGAGGTGCGCGCCACAGCCAAGCTGTGCGCCGATATCGCGTGCCACGGCACGGATATACGTCCCCTTGCCGCAGACCACGTCCAGGTCGAGCATAGGCGGCGACCAGCCGACGAGTTCGATGCGCTCGATCTCCACCGTACGGGCGTCGAGTTGGAGTTCGACGCCCCGACGTGCAAGGTCGTACAGGCGCTGACCATCGACCTGAATCGCCGAATACATCGGCGGCACCTGTTGGATCGACCCCACGAACTGCGCCAGCACACGGTTGATGTCGTCCTCGTCGAGTGCTGGCACCGGACGCTCACTCACGACCTCGCCTTCGGCGTCGTCGGTCGTGGTCGTCACACCCAGCCGAATATGGGCCTCATAGCGCTTGGCTCCATCGACGACGTACGGTAACAACCGTGTGGCCTCACCCAAAGCGATCGGCAGTACGCCGGTCGCAGCAGGGTCGAGCGTGCCGCCGTGTCCGACGCGCTTTTGTGCGGCGATGCGTCGCACCCGCGCCACCACATCATGCGAGGTCATGCCAGCGGGCTTGTCGATGTTGAGGAAACCGTGCAGCATCGAGCGGCTCAAGCGCGGGGAGTGCGGGCGAGTTCCGCCCTCACAGCCGCCAGCACCTGGGCCTCGGCTTCGGGCAACGGCGCAACGATGGTCGCGCCCGCCGCTTGCTTGTGACCGCCGCCGTTGAAGACACGCGCCACCGCCGAAACATCGACACCGGGCACAGAGCGCATCGACACTTTGACCGTGTTATCACGACGCTCCTTGAGCAGCACGATCGCGCGAAAACCACCCAGCGCTGACAGGTAATCGGTCACTTCCGAGTACGCGTCGTCATCGGCTCCCGTCTCGTCCTGCATCGCAGTGCTGACATGCGTCCAGGCAATCTCGTCGTCATACTGCATAGCAGTGAGCGCTTGTCCCAATAGCTTGCCAGTCGTCGCCGGGACTGCATTATAAACTTCTCGCACGATCAATTCGCGATTACCTCCGAACCCCAACAGTTCGGCGGCAGCACAAAGAGCCGACGGTGTTGTATTCGAGGTGCGAAAACTCTGCGTATCGGTGATGATGCCGAAGAGTAGCGCCGTAGCGACTTCCTGCGACGGCTCGACGTTCCAGGCACGCAGCAGACCGAAGACCATTTCGCAGGTTGAGGAGCGTGACGGATCGACGTAGTTGACCGCGCCTTCGCCAGTATTGGTCACATGATGGTCGATCACGGCGATGGGACGCGCCAGCAGATAGTCGCTCGCAAGTTCCCACACCTTGCCGATGCGCCGCACATCGCCGGTATCGACTAAAACGACACGATCAACATCCGCGGGAAGTTCGGTATTCGCCGAAAAGTCCTGCACGCGTTCGAGAGCGGGCATCTTCGCCAGATAGGGAGGCGATGAGGTCGGTATGAGCATGGTGATACGGTGCCCCAGCGATTCGAGCGCCAATCCTAACCCTACTGACGAGCCGATGGCATCGCCGTCAGGATTCACATGGGTGATAATTAGGATGTGGGACGTTTCGCCATGCGCGGGTTGAAAGAACGTCGCCAGCGCAGGCGCAGCGGTTTCGATGGTTGAATACAGCATCTAGATAGCTAAGAACCGGCGTGTGACGCAGCAATGCTGCGTCACACGCCGGTTCCAGCGTTACTCCTTCGAGTCATCAATAAGCGGTGGGTTTTCGGTGCGTTCGACCTCTATATCATGCAAAAGTTCGCCGATACGCATGGCGTGATCGAGCGAGGTATCCAGGTGTAGCACAAGCTCAGGGACAATCCGCAGTGTGATTTCATCGCCGACGCGGTGCCGCAGGAATCCTTTGGCACGTTGGAGCGCCTGCATGGTTTCCTTGCGTTGTGCATCGTCGCCCATGATCGAGACACGCACATTCGCACGACTCAGATCCGGCGTGACAGTAACGCCCGTGATAGTCACAAAGCCGACACGCGGGTCTTTGACCTCGTTGAGGATCACTTCGCCGAGTACGCGCTGAATCTCGTCGCCAATTTGCTCAGTTCGTCGTGACATGCAAGTTTTCGGACCAGCCGGCAGCACTCATCATAAGCAGGTAGCGCCAACGATGTGGCGCTACCTGCCCGTTTCTGCTGACGCAGAAACGGTTGAGTTCGCTAGACCGTGCGCTCGACCCGCTCCTTATGATAGAACTCCATCATATCGCCGTTCTCGATTTCGTGGAAGCCGTCCACCACGAGACCACATTCGTAGCCCGTCTGAACTTCACGCACGTCGTCCTTGAATCGCTTCAACGATGCGATACGACCGTCGAACATCACCACGCCCGACCGCAGCACGCGCACTTGATGGTTACGCATGACGCGCCCTTCGGTGATGTACAGACCCGCCACGGTCTCACGCGACGGCAAGCGGAAGGTGTTTCGCACTTCGGCGAAACCGTCCACCACTTCGCGTTCGACCGGCGAAAGCATACCCACCAATGCCTTCTCGATGTCTTCGAGCAATTGGTAGATGATCGGGTAGAAGCGAATATCGATGCCGTTCTGGTCGGCCAGACGACGTGCCGCCGGGTCAGGGCGGGCGTTGAAGCCAATGATGATCGCAGACGATGCAGTTGCCAGGTTGACATCAGATTCCGAGATCGCGCCGGTTCCGGTATGCAGCACTTTGATTTGCACTTCGGTATGCTTGGTGTTGAGTTGCGTCAACCCATGCTCGATCGCGCCAATTGAGCCCTGCACATCGGCCTTCAAGATGACGTTGAGATCCTTAATCTGTCCAGCCTGAATACGAGCAAACAGGTCTTCGAGGCCGCCCATCTTAAGCTGCGAGGTCATCTGCTCCATCTGCTGCTGACGCTGACGCAATCCAGCGGCTTCGCGAGCCATCGAGATATCATCCAACACCTGCAGAATATCGCCGGCACGCGGCACATCCTGCAAACCCAGGATTTCGACTGGAGCAGCGGGTTCGGCAAAGCGAATACGCTTGCCAGCATCGTTGAACATCGCCCGAATCTTGCCATAGGTCGATCCGGCGACGACCACATCGTCCAACCGCAAGGTTCCGTTCTGTACCAACACCGTCGCGATAACACCACGGTTCTTATCGCGGTTTGATTCGACAATGGTCCCCACTGCGGTCGTGTTCGGGTTCGCCTTCCAGCCTTCGATGTCGGAGACCAGCAAGATGATTTCGAGCAAGTCGTCGATGTTGGTCTTGTTCTTCGCCGAAACTTCGACTGATGGAATATCGCCACCCCATTGCTCCACCAACACATCGGCGCTGGCGAGCTCCTGCCGGACGCGCTCCACGTTCGCGCCGGGAGCATCGATCTTATTGATTGCGACGATCATCGGCACCTTGGCAGCCTTGACGTGCGCGATCGCCTCCAGGGTTTGTGGCATCACACCGTCGTCGGCGGCAACCACCAGCACAACGATATCAGTGACCTGCGCTCCACGCGCACGCATCGCCGTAAAAGCAGCGTGGCCGGGGGTGTCGAGGAAGCTGATCTTGCGTCCATGTACTTCGATCTGATAGGCACCGATGTGCTGCGTGATGCCACCAGCCTCGCCTTCGGCGACGCGGGTCGAACGAATCGCATCGAGCAACTTTGTTTTACCATGATCGACGTGACCCATGATCGTGACGACCGGAGGGCGTGTCTTCATGTCTCCCGCGATCTTCGGCGGCAAGGACATCGTCGATGCTATCTACCAAGTCCAACCATCTCCTCAGGCGCGGCCTGCGTAGTTTCGATGCCGAACTCGGCCGCCATCAATGCCGCTGTTTCGTAATCAAGTTGCTGGTTGATCGTCGCCATTACGCCGCTTTTAATCAACTCGCGCAGAATGTCAGAAGCACCTACACCAAGCGCCTCTGAAAGTTCGCGCACGGTCATGGTCATTTGAAGTTCAACGGGTCCGCGAGGGCGAACTGGCGCACGGGGAACGACAGTCTGAGGTGTACCTCGCGCGGGTCCGCGCTGGTTGTTGTACTGAGGTCGTTGTCCGGGTCGTTGACCGCCGCCCTGTGGGCGTTGACCTGCCGTTTGTGTACGTTGACCACCACCGCCACCGGGGCGCTGACCACCACCGCCACCGGGGCGCTGACCACCGCCACCGCCACCGGGGCGCTGACCGCCACCACCGCCACCAGGGCGCTGACCGCCACCACCGCCACCAGGGCGCTGACCGCCACCACCACTGCTCTGCGGGCGCGGTGCGCCGCCTGTGCTGTTTTGCGGGCGTGGTCCGCTGGCTGCGGGTCGACTTGGTCCGCTTTGTCCACCCTGACTTGCCGGTCCGGCTTGTCCAGGTGGGGTAGCGGGACGCGGTGCAGCAGGCCGGTTGCCGCGTGGCTCTACCCGCGTATTGGTATTTTCATCATCACCATGAGGATCACGTTGTTTCAAAGGCACACTCATTGGCGGCACTCCTTTCTACATCTTTCTAAGAGAAGAAAGGGAAGAAACCATCGTTCTTCCCTTCGACTGACGACATAGGTTTGTGGGACCTATCCGCCTTTATATGCGTGCCAGATTGGTTTCTGGCTCGACTTTATCCTCCTCTGATCCCGTCGGCAATGCCGCTCCATATGCGATTAATGATTGCCGGTCTTCGGGATGCAGTTGTTCTAATCTTTAAGGCTCTCTCAATCGCCGTCCGTTTGAGTGCAGATTCCCAGCATCCGCGTTCGGCACATAGATAAGCACCACGGCCAGGGCGTTTACCGGCGCTATCGACGCTTACACGTCCGTCCGCACCGCGCACCAAGCGCGTCAGACCACGTTTCGCATCAACCTTCCTGCACGTTATACACGTGCGTAATGGAATATGCTTCGGACGTGGTCCCTTTGCCTTTCGTGTCGCCATATCTCTATATTAAACGATGCACTCCACGGAGCTGCATCGTTCACACTTTCTACATCGATTCGTCGATGATATAACTTGCGATCAACTGACCGTCATAATAGATGTTCAATTTATCTTCCGTTGCCCGAATCTCGACTGTCTCACCAGCCATTTCAGCAGGCATTGGTCCGTAGGTCGCCACCTGATAGGTAATCATGCCATCAGCACGTACCTTGCGGTACTCGACGGCGCAAGCTGTAAGGCGGATTCCGAAGCGAGCGCCGCGGCTTCCGCAGCCGAACGCGCTTCATCCAACGCACGCTCCTCGCTCAACATTTCGGTCGCGCTCTTGATATCGATCTTCCAGCCAGTCAGTTTCGCGGCGAGCCGCACATTCTGGCCTTCTTTACCAATCGCCAGCGATTGCTGCTTGTCGGGAACGATCACCGTCGCAGTGTTGTCATCGCGAGTTGCACCTCGATCGCCGTCGCCGGCGACAACGCATTCGCGATCAACGTGCGCGGATCGGGTGACCACTGAATTACGTCGATCTTTTCGTTGTTCAGTTCGTTGACGATATTCTGGATGCGAATACCACGCATACCCACGCATGAGCCAACCGGATCGACGCCTTCCTGGCGAGCCGCAACCGCGACCTTGGTGCGAACACCTGGCTCGCGGGCGATAGCTTTGATCTCGACAGCGCCGTTATAAATTTCCGGCACTTCCATCTCGAACAGTCGTGTGATCAATTCAGGCCGTGACCGAGACACGATCAAGCGTGGACCACGGTCCTCGCGCCGCAGTTCAGCCAGATACACCTTGAATGGCATATTCGGATGATAGCGGTCGCTTGGGCTTTGTTCCTTCGGCGGCATAACCGCTTCGGCCTTGCCCAGTTCCATGATCACATTGCCTTTAGCGTGCGTTGCACACGGGCGGTCACAATCTCGCCTTCGCGATCCATGAACTCACCGTATACCTGGTCTCGCTCGACTTCCTTAATCCGCTGTAACACGACCTGCTTCGCCGTCTGCGCGGCGATGCGTCCGAAGTCACGCGGCGTGGACTCGACAAGGACTGTTTCGCCAAGATCAACATCAGCCCTAATGTGTGCGTGCATCAGCAATATCGATCTCAAGCCGGTCGTCCAACACATCATCAACGACCTGCTTCTCGGCGTAGACACGTGCCTCCCCTGATACCGGGTCAAGCTTCACTGTCACTTCAACCGGAGGCGGGTTATTACCAAGATATGAACGGTATGCTTTGATCAACGCTTGCTCGATTACCTCGACTACCGATTCGCGTGGAATACCACGCTCGGCAGCAATCAAGGAAATGGCAGCGTAAAAGTCGCTTTTCATCTATTTTTTCGCGCCTTTCAGCCCCAAACAACGCGAAAAGTGGGCTGAACCCACTTTTCAAAGACGGTCGCTACGTCCATACAAGTATACCACTTGACAGTATGTGTCGCAACCTTAGGGTGTTGCGGTCACCCCTGGGTAGGCCGAAGGAACATCTAGCGGGGCGTCTGGCGCTTCGCCGGGATAGGCGCGTCATATCAGTTGGAATAGCCGATGTAGGTGCAGGATATGCGGTCTGTCCCTCGTTTGTTACGGCGGTTGGGATACCGGGCGTCGTTTCGGCAGGTGTGGAACCGCCGCATGCGGCGAGCGCCAGCAGTAAAGCGGCGCCTACGCAGATTGTTCGTATACGTGTAAACATTTGCATCATCTCCTTACGGACGAGTGGGCGCACCACAAACAGGCGGTTTGCACACGACCGAGGATGCTATCAAGCCGCGTGCCTAGCGCAAGCGGGTGACGGCGACGCCGACCGCCAGGACCACATAAATTAAGCAGCGATAAGGGATTGCGGATTCCGGAGTACGCGATGGCCGCCAACACGCCAAGCACCAGCGCAACGCCTACAACGATCTGGATAGGACGTCCGCGCTTGTTGCGCGTCGCCCAATCCACGGCTCGCAGCACAAGTTCGCCGATTGCCGGACCGACGAAGAACAGGAAGAAGAACGGCACAAATTGGATAAATGATGACACGAAAGCCGATACGACGAAGGCTGTCGCGCCGCCTTTTGCAAGGCTGGCGGGCGATACCTTGATAGTTCGGGGCGCGCCGTCCCTTGCGACATTCCGGACAGAGTTGTCCAACCGCTGCCGGTGTCGAGCAGCGGAAGCATATCGGACGCCCACACTGCACACAATGGAGCCCGGTTTCGGTTTCGGGGTGGCGATAACAATACTCGATGGTATCGATAGTGCCTTCGCGTACACGCGCACCTATCCGTCGTTCGGCATCGCGTAACCCATCCTGCGCCTCCATGTTTTCGGGATCGAGGGAAACGGCACGCTCATAGGTCGTGCGAGCGGCTTCATAGTCGCCAACACGAATCGCGGCATGACCCGCACGAACGAGGCCGCGTACTTCTTCGGATGAGTTCGAAACTCGTATCTCGCATGATAGGCTCATTATACCGAACCAGAGCGTCATCGTCCGCTATGCGACATCCCAAAAATCCACATTCTTATCATACTCTCAGTGGTACCATGAAAGGACAGAAGATTGGAGCATCTATGCGCATCATCGTGATCGGTTCGGGGTTTGGTGGGCTATCAGCCGCGATCCGGCTGCAAACACAGGGACACGACGTTACAATCGTCGAGAAACGTGACAAGCCTGGTGGACGAGCGTATGTATATGAGCAGGATGGCTTTAAGTTCGATGGCGGGCCGACGGTTATCACTGCCCCTTTCATGATCGACGATCTGTTCACCAATGCCGGACGACGTACAGAAGACTATGTCAAGCTTGTACCGGTCGATCCGTTTTACCGCATCTTTTTTGATGACGGCACTTCCTTCGACTACAACGGCGACGGTGATCAGATGGTCGCCCAGATCGAAAAGCTCGAACCGAGCGACGTCGCGGGCTATCCGCACTTTTGTCGAGCGCACCGAAAAAATCTTTGACAAAGGTTTTACTGAACTCGCTGATGTCGCATTCTCTCATCCCTGGGACATGATCAAGATCATCCCTGATATGATGAAACTGCAATCGTACCGCACGGTGTATGGCTTTGTTTCCCAACATGTCCGCAACGAAAAGCTGCGCCAGGTATTGTCGTTCCATCCGTTGCTGGTGGGCGGCAATCCGTTCCAGACCACCAGCATCTATACCCTGATCCATTTTCTGGAGAAGCAAGTGGGGCGTCTGGTTCGCCATGGGCGGCACCGGCGCACTCGTGGATGCGATGGTGCGGCTATTCGAGGAACTCGGCGGCACGATCACCTACAACCAGGAGGTCGGCGAAATTCTGGTCGCAGGACGCCGCACCACGGGTGTGCGGTTGCGCGATGGTACCGATATGCGTGCCGACGCGGTCGTCAGCAACGGCGAAGTCGCCTGGACCTACCAGAACTTGCTGCCCGCCGCCTATCGACGCAAATACACCGACCGTCGCCTGGCCCGCATGCGCTACTCGATGTCGCTTGTGGTGATCTATTTCGGGACCGACCGCCAGTATCGCGGCACGGATGGACCAAACTGGCGCATCACGATATTATCCTGGGCAAACGCTATCAGCCGCTGCTAGACGATATCTTCACCAAGAAGCAACTGGCGGACGACTTCTCGCTGTACCTGCACGTACCGACGATCACCGATCCGTCGCTGGCACCGGCAGGCTGCGACAGCTTCTATGTGCTGTCACCGGTGCCACACCTTGGCTCAGGCACAGATTGGGAACAGGCCGCACGCCCTATCGCGACTCGATCATGCGCTTTCTGGAGGAACGACTATCTGCCTGACCTCAGCAAGCATATCGTGTCCGAACACATGATCACGCCGCCGCATTTCCGCGATACGCTCAACTCGTATCTGGGCAGCGCCTTCTCGGTCGAGCCGATCCTGACCCAATCCGCCTACTTCCGTCCACACAACCGCTCCGAAGAACTCGACAACCTGTATTTCGTGGGAGCCGGGACGCATCCAGGGGCCGGGATGCCGGGTGTCATGTCGAGCGCGAAGATCGTCGGCGACCTGATCGGCAACGCGGATGTCGCAGCCACGCAGGACGACCGTTGATGAGCGTCGGATCGCGGGACACGGGACGCCCCACGACACTCGCGGCACTGCATGACACGCATCCGCTGACCTACAGCGCCTTCGAGGGCATGGACGCGCTCGCGCAGTTAGAGGCTGTCATCGCACTCGACGGGCGCTGGTCCGCGCTGGAACAGGGGCGCACGACCACCGACCTTCACCATGAGGTCGCGGACCTGCCGCTTTGCGATGGCGAATGGGATCTCCTGTATGCTGGTGGTGGCCTTGGCTTGCTCCACGCACTCGTCATGCAGCAGCGCGGCTACCGCGTGGCGATCTTCGATCGCGACCGGGTGGGGCGGGCCCACCGCGAATGGAATATTTCCGACGCCGAACTACAGGCGTTGGTACGCCTTGGCGTGTTTGACGCCGCCGAACTCACCCACATCGTTGCCCATCGTCACGAGCGCGGCGTCGTGCGCTTCCACAGCGCCACGATCGAAGTGCCACCATCCGAGCTATGGATGGATGGCGTGCTGGATGTGAGCCTTGACGCACCAGAATTGCTGCGCCGCGTCCGCGCTAAGTTCGAGGCAGCGGGCGGCACGATTCTCGACCACCGCACCCTCAGATGCGTGCAGGCTTCGCCGGATGCCATCGCCGCGGAGATCGCCGACGAACACGGCGCAACACAATGGCTACGCGCGCGACTGCTACTGGACGGCATGGGCGCGACCTCGCCGCTGTCGATTCAACGCCATCGCGGACGACCATTTGCGGGCGTCTGTCCGACCGTTGGCAGCGTCATCAGCGGCCTGGAACATGGCACACGCCCTGATCAATTCGATCCCACCGTCGGCGATATCCTGGTATCTGTCGCCGACGCGCAGAACGGACAGCAATTGATCTGGGAAGGCTTTGCCGGACGCGATGACCAACTTACCGTGTATCTGTTCTACTACGACCGCGTTGGTCCGACGCTACGGCGACCATTCGCTGCTCGATCTGTTCGAGCAATATTTCGCGCTGCTGCCGACCTATAAGCGGCCAGGACCGGATTTTCGCCATCATAAGCCGGTCTATGGCTTCATCCCTGCGCGTCACACCGAACGCCGCACCACCGCGCCGTTGTTACAGGGCGTCCTGCCGGTGGGCGACGCCGCCGCCCAACAATCGCCGTTGACCTTCACCGGCTTCGGTTCGCATGTGCGGAACCTGGCACGCACGACCGCATTGCTTGACTATGCACTACGCTGGGATCTGCTCGAACCGCGCTGGCTCGAACAGATCAGCGCCTACCAATCCAACGTGGCACTGCATTGGGTGTTGAGTCGCTTTATGCATCCCTGGAACGCGCCCAACACCGTCAACCGGCTACAAAACGTGTTCGCACGTGTCCTTAATGACCTTGGCACACCCGTAGCAGAACGATTCTTCAAAGATCGCATGCGCTGGAGTGACTACGGACGCATCATCAACCATACCCTTGCGGTGCATCGCCCGATCATTGGGACTGCGCTCATCGTACTTGGTCCGCGTGACTGCCTGCGCTGGATCGTCGATTACCTTCGCTTCAGCCGCGCCGCTGCTGCCGCCCTGGTCGGACGCGCCGAGGTGCATCTGGTCGGCACGCGCTCGAACGCATCGCCGAGCACCTGCATCCTGGCTGGTCGCTGGTATTGCAAAGTCGCTATGCCGAGTGGCGTGCGATGGGTTGGATAGATGACATGGTAAAATAACGACGATGGCTCACACGCCCCGCCCACTTGCAATTAATGCGGCACCACCTGCTACGGTTCCTGGTGTTCGACCGCTCACGCCCAGCGAATTCAACACAGCATTGGTTCACCTGTATCGTGGCGAAGTGTCACGCGCCAACACCTGGCGCACGCGGCTCGACGGTACGACCAACTGGGCAGTGCTGACGACGGGTGCGACGCTTTCGTTCGCCTTCTCCAGCCCGACCAACACGCATGTCATGATTCTGCTGAATTCGTTGCTGATCGGTTTCTTTCTGTTCATCGAGGCGAGGCGTTACCGGTATTATGACTTGTGGCGCGTGCGCGTGCGCTTGATGGAGACCGAGTTCTTCGCCGGATTACTTGTGCCGCAGCGCGATGTTACCGAAACTGAAAACTGGCGCGATTTACTCGCCTCCGACCTCTTGCAGCCTCGCTTCAATATGACCCTATGGGAAGCGATGAGCCGTCGCCTACGCCGCAACTATAGCTGGATTTTTATCGTGCTGGTGCTAAGCTGGATGATCAAAGTCGCGATCCATCCGACGCCTACCACGGATTTTGTTACGCTCCTTGAACGCGCAGCCATAGGGCCGGTGCCTGGAACGGCGGTGCTGCTGACAGGCGTCGTATTCAACATGGCCTTGTTCTTCTTGGCACTTTCCACGCTCGGCTATGTTCGGCGTTTTCGCGGCGACAGCGAAGTGTCATCCCGCACCGAAACCCGCGAACTCATGGGTAGCGGTCTGCGGAACTGGTGGGAATAAGCGCTCCGTTCCCACATTCATTCGACCACAACAAGGCTTCAAAGCATGAAACGCTTCCTGAGTATCGTCCTCGTCACTCTTCTACTGGGGGTAGCATGGCCTGTTCCTTCTGGTCGAGCTCAGGGTAGCCGTCCCCAGTTCACGCCAGACGCGGGAATCGCACGCCTCGAACGCGAACGTGGCCCCGTGCGTGTGCGTTTCGACGACGCGGCGGGAACACTGCGACTGATCGAGGGTGACCTCGCCAATGGTGTGCGCGGCGACGAAGGAACCACCGCCCGTCGTTTTTTTCAACGCTATGGCGATATATTTGGCCTGAGCGATCCGGCGGCCGAACTGATGATCGAGCGCATCGACCGCGACGGTCGCGGATACACCAGCGTGCGCTTTGGGCAACGCTACGCCGGGTTAGTGCTTGACGGTGGGGATGTCCGAGCCGATATCGACCGAAATGGCAGCCTCCACACTGTCCACGGTACGTTGGTGCCGTTCCCACGACCGTCGACGCTCGCACCCGCCATTTCCAGTATAGAGGCATCACGACGCGCCCGTGCCGTCGTCGGCGGCACGACCGAGGGACAACCACGTCTCGTTGTGGTGCGTCACAGCACTGTGGACTACCTCGCCTGGAACGTCATGGTTCGCACCCATGCCCCGGCCCTATGGCGCATCCAGATCGACGCTCGCACAGGCACCACGCTCGATATGTTGCAAACACTCCCGGCGGGGAAAAATATCCGCACATTCGACGCGGAGAATTCATTCGATTTACCGGGAACATTGCGCCGGACCACCTACGCAAACCCCGTCGCGGATCAGGACATCAACGCAGCCCACGACCACGCCGCGCGGGTATACGATTACTACCGTTCGACCTTCGGACGTGATAGTCTCGACGGCAACGGCATGGCGCTTGTTTCCAGCGTCCATTACCTGCAAAATTACAACAACGCTTTTTGGGACCCTGGACAGCTACAGGTGGTGTACGGCGACGGCGACGACAGTACGTTCGCTCCACTCGCACGTTCGTTAGATGTCGTGGCGCACGAACTCACACACGGACTTACGCAGTTTACGGCACAGTTAGTCTATGCCGGACAATCGGGGGCGCTCAACGAAGCGTATTCCGATATCTTCGGGGCGCTGATTGATAGCGATAACTGGGAGATCGGTGAAGCGGTGTATACGCCCGCTATAGAAGACGATGCTCTGCGCTCGCTCGCCGATCCGACACGCTATGGGCAACCGAGTGTGCTGGGCGAATACATCGTGCTACCAAACACTCGGGGCGGCGACAATGGTGGCGTGCATGTCAACAGCGGCATTATTAACCATGTCGCCTATACCATCGCCCAAATGCTTGGGCGCGAAAAACTAGCGAAGATCGCCTATCGCACCCTTACGATGAAACTCACCAGTGACTCCGATTTCATCGCCGCTCGTGACCTGATGGTGCAAGCCTGTGATGAACTCGTCGAGCCTGCGGTAGTTCCTGCTATCAGCACCGCGGATTGTCATCGAGTGCGGCAGATATTCGTCATCGCGGGATGGAATACTCAAACCATACAAGACGACCTCCATCACGTATACGCTCCACAGATCGCCAACGGTACACCAGATCTGCAAGGCCAGCGCGATCCGCAACGGCGATTTCGAGGACGGCGAACACGACTGGCCTAACACTGGCTCGGTCTATGGTTCGGTGATCAACAGGTGGATGGACGACCAGAACGAAACGTATAGCGCCAGGATCACAGGCAACACACAACTTTTACAACTCGTGCGGCGCAATCTTCAAGCGAGCGTGCGCCTCCGCTTCGATGTGTACAAAGCTGCGAATGCCGCAAACGATGCCCTGGAAGTAAGCTTCGAGGATCCTCAAACATATGCTTATCTCCGCATGCCAGCGTTCGTTGGAGCGGAACTTCCCGTTGATACGTGGACCAGCGTTTCGCTTACCGCCAATGACCTGGCGGCGCTCGCGTCGTTTCGGCTCGTATTTCGTTACGGCAGCGGTGGCGGCAATATCTACATCGACAACATCGTGATCGAGCAGGATTGCTAGCGGCAGACAGATGTGGATCAATAACAACGTATTGTTTTCGGAGGACAACTGACAATAAACAGGGCTTCGCACCCAGGGCTATGGCGCGTCTATCGAAGCATCCTTCATTGAGCACTCACAAGAATAATGGATTCCATGGCTGTGGCTTCCGGCGAACAGGTCAATTACGGTATGGAAAGTGTCTCCCCTCTCAGACCTTCACACTTCGAGCCATGGTTGCTTAACGACGAAGGCTCCAGCATTTATGCTGGAGCCTTCGTCGGGACGCTCAAGGCATCCCAGAACCCTACCGCATTACGCGAGGCGGTGTGGTCGATAGCACATCCTGCTGAGGATGTCCATTGGCGTTGGCGTCGTAGCGATCCACGCGACCAAGGATTTCACGCAGTTCCGCACCGTCGAGAGTTTCGACTTCGATCAGTTTCTTCGCCATCTCGTGCAGCACGTCCATATTGCCACGCAGGATCGTGAGCGCACGTTGGTGTGCCTGATCAACCAGTCGCTTGACCTCACCATCGATCTGGCGTGCGGTTTCCTCGGAATAGTTACGCTGTTCACTGATTTCACGGCCCAGGAAGATCATTTCCTGGACTTCGCCCAGCATAACTGGTCCAAGTTTCTCGCTCATGCCATAACGCGTGACCATAGCACGTGCGATGCGGGTGATCTGCTGAATGTCGCCGCTCGCGCCCGTGGTGATGTCACCCAGCACAAGTTCTTCGGCGGCGCGTCCACCCATCGCAAAGACCATGTGCGCCTCGAACTGTCCCACGGTCTGGCCCAACGAATCTTCGTCGGGCAAGCGCCAACGTATAGCCGCCCGCCTGACCACGAGGAACGATCGTGACCTTGTGCATGGCGTTGCCCTTGGGCATCGCATGACCGACGATAGCGTGTCCGGCCTCGTGATATGCGACCAGTTCCTTCATCTTGGGCGTCATCACGCGAGATCGTCGCTCAGGTCCGCCCATCATCATACGCTCGGTCGCATCCTGGAATTCAGTGCCGCCGATGCGCTTTTTGCCACGCCGTGCCGCCAGAATCGCCGCTTCGTTGACGATGTTCGCCAGGTCAGCGCCCGACGAGCCAGGGGTGAGCCGCGAGATCGCTTCGAGATTGACATCCTCCGACATCGGCTTGCCCTTGGTATGAACCTTCAAGATATCCAGTCGTCCGCGAACATCCGGCGCATCCAGGATCACCTGGCGGTCGAAACGTCCGGGCCGCACGAGCGCCGGGTCGAGCACGTCGGGACGGTTGGTAGCGGCGATCACGATCACGTTGGTGTTCGTGTCGAAGCCATCCATCTCGACCAGGATCTGGTTAAGCGTTTGTTCGCGCTCGTCGTGCGAACCACCCAGGCCGGCGCCGCGCTGGCGACCAACCGCGTCGATTTCGTCGATAAAGATGATACACGGCGCGTTGCGCTTGGCCTGATCGAACAGGTCACGCACGCGCGAGGCACCGACGCCGACGAACATTTCCACGAACTCGGAGCCGGAGATCGAGAAGAACGGCACGCCTGCTTCACCCGCCACGGCGCGTGACAGCAACGTCTTGCCAGTTCCTGGAGGTCCCACCATCAACACACCACGCGGGATGCGCGCGCCAAGTTGGGCGAACTTATCCGGGAACTTCAAGAACTCGACGACTTCGGTCAAGTCCTGCTTGGGTTCTTCCTGGCCCGCCACGTCGGCAAAGGTGACGGTCGGCTTGTCGCCCGTGAACATCTTTGCTCGGCTCTTGCCGAACGACATCGCCTGATTGTTCGATCCTTGCGCCTGGCGCATGAAGAACACGAAGAAGCCAATCAGCAGCAACATCGGCAGCACGACCGTAATCGCGCCCAGGATGCCATTCCATACTGGCGGCTGATAAACCTCGATGGTCGGGATCTTCAGGTTCGGAATTTCCTCACCCTTGAACGATGCTTCCTGTAGGCGATTTTGCCGTTCCTGCGTCAAAATCTCATACATCGACTGCGCGGAATTCTTGTTGGTGACGATTGTGTTCTTTTGTCCCGCGTACACAACATCAAGCCGATCGCTGCCGTTGTATTCACCGATTTTTTCGATTTTACCTGTCAGCGCATCCTGGACAATCTGATCGAAGCTCGGCGCTTGCACACGTCCGCTGCCATTGATGCCATACTGCACCAACAGCGCGACCGCCGCAACCAGGATGATCAGGTAGACGAAGCTGTTACGCAACCAACGGTTGTCGCCCATCCCGCGTCCCTTTTTAGCCACTATGACCCACCTTTATGTATGAGCAATTGCTCTTAACTACGTGCATATACGTCAGGGCTCAAAATACCGATGAACGGTAGATTTCGATACCGTTCGGCGTAATCTAACCCATAACCGACAACAAACTCATTGGGAATGTCGAATCCAGTGTAGTCGATCGTCACGTCGGCTTCACGGCGTTCCGGCTTGTTGAGAAACGCCAGAATCTTGAGGCTCGCCGGGGAGCGCCGCTCCAGACTCGACCGAATGTATGCCAGTGTCAGGCCGGAATCGACAATATCCTCGACGATCAACACATGTCGCCCGCCGATATCGGCGTCCAGATCCTTCAACACGCGCACCACACCGCTCGTTTGCGACGATAGTCCATAGGACGATACTGCCATGAAGTCGATTGCAACGGGGCGTTCGATGGCGCGTGCCAGGTCCACCATACACATGACCGACCCTTTGAGAACGCCGACCAGCAATAAATTGTCAATCGTCGCGTAATCTCGATTGATCTCACCGGCTAGTTCGGCAATGCGTTGTTGAATCTGCTCGGCAGTCAGCAACACAGCCGTGAAGTCCTTATACATTCAATGTCCTGCCATACATTCCAGAACGATCGCGCCGCGGCTAACCCGCATCCACACACCACCAGGAAGTTGTAATTTTCCCTGTTGTATGTGCGCCCGCTCCATCATGCGGTCGAGATGGTCCGCGCCGAGCGCCACGTATGGCGCGATTTCGGCGACGGAGCGACGCAATAACCGACGACGTAAGGCTGCATGGAGTTCCAGAAACGGTGACTGCTCGATTGTGATGTGCTGGTCTCCGACCTTTGCCACACGATGCCACTGTGCGTCTACAAGTTCGACTAGGAATGCATCTTCCTCCGCGCAAATACGTGCAGTACGCCCAAGTGTCGCGATGATATGAGAATTATACGCTTTCAACTGAGGAATAATGTGACCCCGCACACGATTTCGCAGGTATTGTGGCGACAAATTGGACGAATCGTAGCGTGGATCGAGCATATGCGCTTCACAATATGCCACAACCATCTCCCGCGACACCTGAAGCATTGGACGCACGAGCGCGGGTCCGACGGTCGGCGATGGCACGGTAGCAGGAACGCCGATCCCATGCCACTGGTCGAACGCGAGGCGTGGTCGCATCCCCGCGAGTCCGGTCAGGCCGCTTCCCCGCAACAAGCGCATAAGAACGGTTTCAGCCTGATCGTCGGCAGTATGTGCTGTCATAACGGCGGTCGCATCCAGTTCCAGTGCCAAGTCGCGCATGGCCGCGTAGCGCAACGCCCGTGCTGCGGCTTCGACACCACCATAGGTGCTCACAAGTGGCTGTACGTTGCACGCGACGACAGTGCACGGCACGCCCCAGGAGTGTGCTTGCTGCGCCACCCAGGCTGCATCGGCGGCAGCATCAGGTCGCAGACCGTGGTCGACATGCAGCACATGCAGCGCAAGCGCTTGCGCGGGCGCGAGACGATGCAGTATGTGAAGCAGCGCAATGGAATCTGGACCACCCGACACAGCGACAACGAGCCGTGCGCCCGGTTGCCACATCGTGTGCGCGGCGGCGTACTTCGCGACCGCACGTACAATTGGTTCCGCCTGTTGACTACCCTGCTTCATCGTTCACTCACAGTAGGGATATCGGTGACGCACTCGGTTCCGCATGACCGTAGGTTGTTGGTGACAGGAGCATAGGTCGTTAAACAAAACACCGACTTCGAGATGAAGTCGGTGTCTGGATTGGTGCCGGTGACTAGGATCGAACTAGTGACCTATTCATTATGAGTGAATCGCTCTAACCCCTGAGCTACACCGGCGAATTGGTAGCGGCGGATAGATTCGAACTACCGACCTTCGGGTTATGAGCCCGACGAGCTGCCACTGCTCCACGCCGCGTTAACGGCAGGAAATATACCATTGCGATCGGCAGTTGTCAACAAAAACCTCGAACCTTTTGCTGACGAGCCCCCCACGACGCACCACTAACCTCAGTAAATGATGACCTATGATGCCGCTGCAGTGCAGGTGAGCTATCCAGGTACAGCGCTGCTGTGCCCCGACGTGCCGAGGCCTCGCCGAGCCGTAAGCATCGGCTCTTGTTGAAAATGATGTGCATCGAGTATCATGCGCTCTATTCATTTACGGCATTGCTCAGCGCATGGCAGAGGTAGAGGACGTGGTGAGGACCGGAAATTGCGATTGGCTCCGGTCGAATGTTTGTATCCAGGGACTTTAGAAGGAGAATCAAGGCTATGCGGTTTTTACGCTACATGCTGATTTTCGTGCCGATCGCTGTCATTGCCGAACTATTCGTTCACAATGACATCCTCATTTTCGCCACATCCGCACTCGCGCTCATTCCATTGGCTGGCTTGCTGGGCGAGGCCACCGAAGAACTCGCCGTTCATACGGGACCACGTATCGGTGGCTTGCTCAACGCGACGCTTGGCAATGCCGCCGAATTGATTATCACCATCGTGGCAATTCGGGCGGGCAACTTTGAATTGGTGAAAGCGTCGATCACAGGCTCGATCATCGGCAACCTGCTGCTGATTATGGGCTTCGCCCTGCTGCTCGGTGGCCTACGCCATGGCGTGCAACGCTTTGACCGCGGGTTAGCAGGGATGTCCGCTTCGATGATGCTGCTCGCGGTGATCGGGTTGATGATACCGACATTATTCGAACTCATGGTTGAGATTCAGGAAGGCAATCTCGATATCTTCAACACCGTTGTACAGGACCGTCGCCTTAACATCATTTCGCTCGGCGTCGCAGGCATCTTGATTGTGATTTATGTGTTGAGTCTGATATATCAGTTCCGTAGCGACAGCGATAAAGGCACAGCAGAGGCACCGAACGAACCTGCCACGACGGCAGCGCCACAAACCACTGGTGACGCCCACGCCGCAGGCAAGGCTCCCGTCGATGCAGCACACCATGGCAAAGGCTGGAGCATCAAGACCTCGCTCACAATACTCGCCGTAAGCACGGTGGCAATTGTGTTCATGAGTGAATTTCTCGTGGGTGTTGTGGAACCTGTCGCCGTCTCGCTTGGTGTCCGAGAACTCTTTTTGGGCATTATCGTGATCCCAATTGTCGGCAACGTCGCGGAACATCTGGTGAGTGTCCAGGCCGCGATGAAGAATCAGATGGACCTGTCGATGACGATCGCTCTTGGCTCATCGATGCAGATCGCGCTGTTCGTAGCACCGTTGCTTGTGTTCATCTCGCTGCTATTCGGCCCCGAACTTACCCTGTTCTTCTCGTTGTTCGAGGTAGTGGTGTTGGGATTAAGCGTCTTGATCGCCGCGTTCATATCCGTGGACGGCGAATCGAACTGGCTCGAAGGGGCGATGCTCCTCAGCGTTTATTTGATCGCGGCGCTCGGCTTCTTTTATCTGTAATCGTTACTCGTTGTTCCGGGGCAGCGCCTCATGGTGGCGGCGTGTCGCCGTCATCAAGCGGCTGTCCCTCGTCGCCGATGGCGCGGAGCCGTCGAGCGATGCGGAGTGACACGACAACCGCAAGTACGCCTACCACAACGATCGCCACCAGCGCAGCGATCGTTGTGGGCGAAAGTGCGCCCCGCGTGATTTGTATGGATATCATAGCAACGAGCATCGCGCTATTATACCAAGGGACCATCGAGCGGCCATCCTATGACCGGAGCCAGAGCATGCGATGCTAAACGCCGATCATCTACATACATTTCTCGCAGTCGCCGACACCGGCAGCTTCACGGCGGCAGCGGTTCAACTTGGATTCACCCAACCGGCAGTCAGCCAGCAGATTCGTACCCTGGAAACTCAGCTATCAGGTACGCAACTATTTCGGCGGGTCGGGCAACGTATGCGCCTCACCAACGCGGGCGAGGAATTGTTGACCTACGCCCGCGAAATCGTCGCGCTCGCCGATCGCGCCGAGCGGCATATGCTTGGACTGCAAGGCCAGGTTACAGGACATATCGGGTTTGCCTGTGCGCCGTCCACGGGAGAACGCATGCTACCGACATTACTGGCAGCCTTTCGCGGCGTTCACCAGGCCGTGCAATTCACAGTCGACGTTGGACCAAGCAATATCATCCTTAACTGGTTGACCGAACGGGTTGTCGAAGGCGTCATCGTGGACGAGCATCCACGACGACGTTCGCTGGACGTGCTGCCATTAGGCTACGAAACAATCGTGTGTCTCGCGGCGCGTGGTCACAGGCTGATCCAGGGAGAGGCTCCGAGCGTCGCCGACCTCCGAGCCGTGCCGCTCATCGTTCCACAGCGTGGCACCATGCTTCGCCGCGCAATCGAGGATCTACTCCGGCGGCGTATCGGCGCGACGACCGACCTGGAGATCGCCCTGGAAACGGATTCAACCACGCTAGCAGCACAGGCTGCCGCCGATGGCCTTGGGATCGCCTTTTTGCCACACCATCGTGTGCCACGCACCCGTGATATAGGCATCGTACCGGTGAGCGGACTGGAACTCGAACAATCCTGGTTCCTTGTGCGGCGGCGAGGCGGTGAGCATGACAGCGTAATGGATAAGTTTTGGAACTTTGCGAGCAGCGCGGACGGACGCAAACTCCTCCAACGCTTAGGCCTCAAAGCGCCACGTCCTAACACCGGACGAGGCGCCCAAGACGCAACGGATGATTCTAAGTGACGACCGTCGGCAAAACTTTGCAGGAAGCGACCGAACGGCTGCGTGCCGTTTCGCCAACAGCGCGACTCGACGCCGAGCTACTCCTGGCGCACGTCCTCGGTGCCAATCGCACACAGTTGATCGCTGCCCTGCGTGATCCATTGGATGCCACAGCCGCCGCCCGCTATGCCGACCTGATCGCACAACGCGCACGCTTAAAGCCAGTCGCCTACCTTACGGGCGAACGCGAATTTTATGGATTACCATTCGCGGTTGATCCACGAGTACTGGTGCCACGCCCTGAAACGGAATTGCTGGTCGATTTAGCACTCCATAAGGCCGCTCGCTACGGGCAACAGCCGATGCGAATCGCCGATATTGGTACGGGTAGCGGTGCCATCGCCATCGCTGTCGCCCATCACCTGCCGCACGCACTGGTGTATGCCGTCGATATTTCGACAGATGCGCTGAATGTAGCATCCGTCAACGTGCGACGGCACGGCCTTTCGGAGCGTATAACGCTGCTTCATGGAGACAAGTTAGCGGCGCTGCCCACGCCCGTCGATCTGCTGCTGTCCAACCCGCCCTATACAATCCTCGCCGAGGTAGATGCTAACGTGCGACAATACGAGCCGCACCTGGCGCTCGATGGTGGCGGCGCGGACGGACTGGCGGTAATCCGCGACCTGCTGCACGACGCACCACGCTATGTTACGGGAACGATGTTAATCGAACTCGGAGCATGGCAAGGCATGGCAGCGATGCATGTAGCGCAGACCGCGTTCCCAGCCGCGACGGTCATGCTCCACCGCGACCTCGCAGGACATGACCGCATTCTTGAAATCGATTTGTTGTAAGTTCACATCGCAATGTGCAGGTGCCCTGGCATGCACATTGAGCCCGTTGTCGCGGTTTCTGTAACACTCGCTTAAAACTCCGCACGATACAACTACGCCTGGATTTGGTATGCTTCATTTAATCCAGGTTTGCCAATCAGAAGCACAGGGGCCGTAGCTATTCGTGTCAGAACAGTAACCTGAGTTCGCGCCTCCATATGATACTCATACGTGGAGCCGGATTCATCTCGACACATCGACTGGACCTAAAAGGCGAAGGTCACACACTATGCAGTACGATAAGCGGCAGCACCGTTATGTATCATAGGTATAAGGCAGCATCATGCGGCTCGAAGGGCTGATCGGCCAATATCTCGGTCGCTACAAGATCGAGGCGCTGATCGGACGCGGTGGCATGGCAGCGGTCTACCGGGCGTTCGATCCGGCGTTGCAACGCAACGTCGCACTCAAAGTGCTGTACCCTCAATACCTCGCCGATCCCAGCCTCGTCGAACGTTTCCGGCGCGAGGCGATCACTGCGGCATCACTCGACCATCCATATATTGCCCCGATTTATGACGTTGGCGAAGTCGACGGTCTCGTCTACCTGGCGATGAAACTCTTACCAGGACCATCACTCGCCGAATTGTTGCAACGCGAAGGACGCATGCCGATATCGAGAGTTGCGATCCTCATCTCGGAGGTCGCATCAGCGCTCGAAGAAGCCCACGCACACGGCGTCGTTCACCGCGACATCAAGCCGGGCAACGTGCTATTCGACGCACGCGGTCGCGCGATGCTCACCGACTTCGGTATCGCCAAATCGCTCGAATCTTCATCACTGACTGAATCGAGCGTGATCGTCGGCACGCCCGACTACATCGCTCCCGAGCAGATCGACCCACACCTCGCCCCATCAGGACACATCGATGGGCGCGCTGACATTTATGCGCTCGGAGCGATGGTCTACCGTGCGATCACCGGGCGCAGGCCGTTCGATGGATCGGCACAAACAGTGTTACTGGCGCATCTGCAACAGGAACCACCACCACCCTCGTCGATCGTGCCGGAACTTCCACCCGCCATCGACGCCGTCGTCGGGCGTGCATTGGCGAAGCATCCCGATGATCGCTACGCCTCGGCGGGCGAGTTCGCCCGCGACTTTGCCGCCGCGACGGGCGAAACCACCGAGGTCGGTATCATCGTTCCACCGATAGCACAGCGCAATGACATCTATACACGTACGACCACGCAGGTAATGCCCGCGCCAGTTCACGCAACGCGATCCGTGCGCCAACGCTCCCGACTTTACCCGGCGCTCGGCGTGCTTGCAGCCTTTGTGGTGCTGGTGAGCGTTGCGCTGTTCGCCAATGGTCCATTCACCACGAGACCACCCGCTGCTGTGACGGGCACCGATGTGCTGGCGGCTGAATCAACACCAGACGTGACGGCAACGGTCGCGCAGGACACGCCAACATCAACTTTTGGGAGTACGAGTGCGAGTACCTATACATCGACCGCCACGACAACGCCCACAACAACCTTGGTTCCAACATCGACTGTCGAACCAACGGTACTAACCGCGGCAACTGCGCCACCGCGCGCACCTCGTCCAGCCGCGACAACCCGCCCACTGGCGACAGTACGGGTGGAACCGACCCAGACACGCAGCACCCTAACATCCACGCCTCTACGCACGCCTAGCGCCATACCGCAAACCTTGACACCTACCGATACACCCGAACCAACCGAAGAACCTACGGCTGAACCACCGACACCTACCGATACGCCCGAACCAACCGAACAACCTACGGCTGAACCACCGACACCTACCGATACGCCCGAACCGACGGCGACAGAACCGCCTCGCCCGACCATCGAGCCGGAACTACCGCCGACGGACACACCCGCCTTCACTGCCTGTCCTGCACCACTCGATGGCAGCTTTGGGGCGCTGTGGCGCAGCAACCAGCGTATTCAGGACGATCTCGGTTGTCCGACGCGCGAAGAAGCCAGCGGTGCAGCGGCTGAGCAGATCTTCGAGAATGGCACGATGTATTGGTGGAGCGGCAACCAGCAGATTTATGTGCTGGTGCCAGGGATTGGCTGGAACCAGTATGTGAACTCTTATCGCGACGGCGAGAACCTGGGCACTCCCTTGTCGCCGCCTCATGGCATGTTCGCCCCCGAATTTGGATTTGGCAAAATCTGGCGCACGACGCCAGCCGTCGAAAACACGCTCGGTTGGGCGCAAGCGCCGGAAGTGGCGCTCACAGGTGTCTACCAGCGATTCCTGCGTGGCGTCATGCTTTATAGCGGGAACGCCAACGGGCATGGTCCACAGATTTATGTGTTGTTCAACGATGGTAGGTTCGAGATATATCCTGCTTCATTCAACGACGGCTGAGCGGCGGGCACCACCAACAATCGCCATGGTCGTGCGACATCGTCGGGACGGCCCTTGACGCCCACACGCGGTCCGGAGACGACCGCATGATCCGGGACATCTACTCCCCTGGCAAGAAACACTGGACTCGCTGCATCACAAAGATCAACGCTGTTGCACGAACGGTCGATACCAAGCGCCATACAAAGGCGTCCGGGTCCGTTGGCAAGCAGACGTGGCTTGACCGCGCCGCGATGTTCGTGCATACGTTCGACACCAAGCTCTGGCACTAATGCCCGAACGAGCACCGCGCCTACACCGTCAGGGGGATGGGCGACGACGTTGAAGCACGAGTACATACCGTAGATCATATACACATATGCCCGTCCGATTGGACCGAACATGCCTGCAGCGCGTGGTGTTGGGCCACGAAACGCATGTGATGTCGAATCGTCCGCGCCACCGTAGGCCTCGGCTTCGACGATGCGCCCGACGAGATATTCATCGCCAATACGTCGCACCAGCCGCTGTCCGAGTAACGTGCGGGTTACGCGCAGCGTTTCATCTTCAAAGAACTGTGACGGTAATACATCGAATGTAGCGTTCATGCTACTATTTTAGCCATAATCGGCGCTGCGGTGGTAAAACACCGCCCACGATATCTCGCCGGAGCGGTACAGAGGCGTTTACAACGTAATTGGCATAGGAAATGCTAACCTGCCAGTACGAGCAATCATCGAGAGGAGTAGGGACACGTGCCAAAATTCGGCGATATTACTTCAGTCTGGAACACGGTTCGCGAACTTAACGTCGGAGACATCCGTGAACAAGCGGAGCAGGCCGTCAGCATCATCATCATAGGCGAACAGGGGGCTCGAACTCCGCTCGTTCGCGCCTTGCGCGGCCAGGCGGAGCGCTATCCGGCACGTCCTGCATCTTCTCGTCGTGACACACTGGTGGAATATGATCTTTCGCTTTCGCGGGATCGGCAGCCGGAAATACAACAAGGCACCTTGATTGTGCTCGTGCTGGATGGGGCGACCGTGCCATCGCAGGAGATCGAGCGCGTCGCTGATAAACTTTCGCTCGTGCCGGTGCCATTGATCGGCGTGTGCCTTAATGCCGTACGCCTACCGCTGATGGCGAACGGACGCGAGCCCGACCTGGGACCGATCCCGATCATCTTCACGGACGCCGCGACCAGCGAGGAAATCGCCGACGATGTGATCCCCAAGCTCACCGAGCATTTGCCGGAGGAGTACCATATCGCTACTGCACGCCAACTAGCGGGCTTCCGCGACGCGGTTTCGCGCGGCTTGATCGCCGATACGTCGTTTTCCAATGCGACATTCGCGCTCACCTCGTCGCTGCCGGAACTCATTCCGGTGCTTAATATTCCGCTCAACGCGGCCGACATGTTGGTGTTGACCAAGAATCAGGCGCTGATGGTCTATAAGCTAGGGCTGGCGAATGGCGCACCGCCCGATTTTCAGGCGCAGATACGCGAGATCATGCCCGTGATCGGCTCTGGCTTTTTGTGGAGGCAGATGGCACGCCAACTGATCGGCCTGATCCCCGGTTTTGGCCTGGTTCCCAAAGTTGCGGTAGCATATGGCGGCACATATGCTACTGGCCAGGCTGCCGCTTTGTGGTATAGCAAAGGTGAAGCACTGTCACCCACGCGGCTCAACCAGATTCGTAAGCAAGCCATGGCAATAGGTGTGCAACGTGCGCGAGAACTTGTGACGCGGCGAAAGAATACCAACTCGAAAGAGCTTGCACCACGCAAATCGGCCCCACGTGTTGGACCATTGCGTCGTATTCGCCGCTTGCTTCCCGGTGGGAATAACGTTCCACCAAACGATGAAACAAAGGACGAATAATCTTTATGGCGCAATTCAATATCGAGGGTGGGCATCGACTACGCGGTACCATTACTCCGGTTGGCAATAAAAACTCGGCTTTGCCTCTGCTGGCGGCCTGCCTACTCACCGACCAACCGCTGACCCTCGGTAATATGCCCGATATTGGCGATGTCCGAACCAAGCTCGAACTCTTGGTTCAACTCGGCGTGGATGTCCAAACGCAGGACAATGGCACCATCACCCTTGACTCCAGCAAGATTGGAGCGGACGAGCCGGACGCGCTGCTCAGTCAGCGGATTCGCACCGCGCCACTGCTGATCGGGCCGTTGCTAGCACGGCGTGGATCGGTCGTGGTCAGCCGTCCAGGCGGCGACCGCATCGGCAAACGCAGCCTCCATACACATTTTCTTGCCCTCGAAGCGCTTGGCGCGCACGTTGAAACAGCGCACGGACAATATATCGTCAACTCTGATGGTCTGCGCGGTGCAGACATCCTGCTGGACGAAATGAGCGTTACCGGCACCGAACAGGCGATCATGGCAGCGGTCCTCGCCGATGGCACGAGCCGCATCTTTAATGCCGCGTCCGAGCCACATGTGCAGGACGTATGTCGGTGTTTGCAGCAGATGGGCGCGCAAATCGACGGTATCGGTACCAACACCCTGACGATCGACGGCGTGCGGAGCCTCAAAGGCACCACCTACGATATCGGCCCCGACTTCATGGAAGTCGGATCGCTGATCGGCCTTGCCGCCGCCACACGTAGCGAGATCAGAATCGCGAAGGCACGTCCCGCCGAGCATCGTATCACGCGCATCATGTTCGAGCGTATTGGCGTAACCTGGCATGACGATGGCGATGATATTATCGTGCCTGCCGACCAGGAACTGCGCGTACACCCGAACTCCCACACAGTCATCCCCAAAATCGAGAGCATGCCCTGGCCTGGATTCCCGACCGACCTGCTGAGTATCGCGATCGTCGTGGCGACGCAGACCGCCGGAACCGTGCTGATCCATGAGAAGATGTTCGAGAATCGCCTGTTCTTCGTCGATCGCTTGATCGCGATGGGTGCAGGCATCGTGTTGTGCGACCCGCATCGAGCGATCATCGTCGGTCCGACCCCTCTGCATGGCGAAACACTGGTCTCACCCGACATCCGTGCGGGCATGGCGTTACTGATCGCGGCGCTAGCCGCCGAAGGCACGAGTGTCATCCAGAACATCAATCAGATCGATCGGGGATATGAGCGCATCGAGGAGCGTCTGCGTATGCTAGGAGCACATATCGAGCGTGTGGAGAGCTAGTCACGCGAATACGTTTTTCGCTTTCTGAACACCAAAAGTTGCCGTACACCCTTGCGTCCGCTATAATTTATGGTTGATGAGTTGGCTAGGAAGCTGAGTTGCAATTTCTGTCTTTGACACATAGCATGCTCGTGGCAACAAACCGCATTTGTCGCAATACCAAGTTCAAGGGAACGTATGGTAGCGTTCAGATGTCTGAAGCGTCCTGCTTGACGCCCATTGCTTTCTGCCAGCTACATTCATGAAGGAGCATGCTTCTTGACTAGTGAGCTGAACAGGTCCCGCACGATCCTGGTCGCCGACGATGATGAAAGCGTTCGTAGCCTTCTCCGAGACCTCTTAGAAGGCGAAGGCTACAGCGTGAGCGAGGCGAAAAGCGGCACTGAAGTACTGACCAGCCTTGCGCGTGGCGACACGTACTCGATGGTACTCATGGACGTACGCATGCCCGGAATCGACGGGTTGGATGTCCTCGATCGGTTGCGGAAGAACAACAACGACATTCCCGTCATCATGATTACAGCGCACGCGACCGCATCCGTCGGTATTCAGGCGATGCAGCGCGGTGCATACGATTATCTTACCAAGCCCTTTGAACTCGACGAAGTGGTGCTAAGCATCGGACGCTTGTTCGAGCATATTACGCTCGCGTCCAAGGTTCGCGAACTCGAAGAAACCAAGGGCAACCCCGCCGATACACGCGACCGCATCGTGGGACAGGGTCCCGCGATGCAGCGCATCTATAAAACGATCGGTCGTGTAGCGGCGAGCGACGCGACCGTGCTGGTAACGGGCGAAACTGGCACGGGTAAAGAACTGGTCGCGAACGTCATTCATACCAATTCGTCACGCCGCACCGGACCGTTGATCAAGGTCAATTGCGCGGCCTTGCCCGACACCTTGCTTGAAAGCGAACTTTTCGGTCACGAAAAGGGTGCCTTCACCAGCGCGGTCGCGCAACGCAAAGGCCGCTTCGAGCTAGCGAATAACGGCACGATCTTCCTGGATGAAGTAGGAGAGCTTTCGCCAACCGCACAACGCAAGCTCTTGCGGGTGTTACAGGAAGGCGAGTTCGAGCGCGTGGGCGGCACGGCGACGGTCAAAGTCAATGTGCGAGTGATTACGGCGACCAACCGCGACCTTGAGGAAGAAGTCCATAAGAACAACTTCCGCGAGGACCTGTTTTATCGCCTCAACGTGATCACGGTCCATATGCCACCGTTGCGCGAACGCATCGAAGATGTCGCGCTGCTTGGTCGAGCATTTCCTCGACAAGTATCGCTACACCCCGGCGGCAGCGCCGACGCGCATTTCGGAAGAAGCCATGACCCGACTGGTCGCATATGAATGGCCAGGTAACGTGCGGCAACTTGAAAACGAGATCCAGCGGGCAGTCGTGCTATCGCAGGGGAAAGTCATTACCAGCCAGTTGCTCTCGCTCGAAACGGGACGTTCGTCCAGTCAACTCGATCTGGCGGACCGCGTTCGCAAAGGTATGCCGCTGGCAGACGTATTGCATGAAGCCGAGCAGATCATGCTGGCAGAAGCGTTGCGGCAATGCGATAACGACCGCAACGAAGTCGCGCAACGTCTGGGATTGTCGCTCAGCGTCCTGCAAACAAAGCTCAAAGAGTTCAACCTGGGCGATGCAGCCTGACACTACTGGTCAGCGCTATTGGATGTCTGACGTACGTTGAGGCTTCGATGCGAGGTGCATCGAAGCCTCGTTTGCGCTCGCATGAAGGCGCAGCATGCAAAGGCGAAACGATGTTCAAGGCTGACTTCACACATTTTCTGGTCGCCTTCTTCCTGTTAGCTCTACTGCTGGGACAAGGTGGCTTCGCCTGTTGCTGGGGCTGTTGCTGCTGGCTCTGGCAGTGGCTCATTTCTGGAGCCGCGTGATCCTGCGGAACGTGAGCTACGAGCGTACCATTCACCAGGACCGTGCCTTCGTGGGCGATGAAGTAAAGCTGGACATACGTATCCGCAATTCCAAGTTGCTGGCAGTGCCGGGGCTACGCATCCACGACGCAGTATCGGTACGGCTCGAGGTCCTCGACGCAAAGGTGCTGCCCTATACACAGGGCGGTATGCGACATACCGTGCGTTGGACGACACTGCGACCGTACGAAGCCATCACCTGGCACATGACCGTGCGGTGCCCGGAACGGGGCTATTTCGCCTTCGGTCCGGTATCGCTTGAAGCAACTGACCCGTGGGGACTGTATACCGTCGATACGGTGATCGCGACCCGCAATGCGCTTGTGGTCTATCCGCGGCTAATCCCGCTCGAAAGCCTGGGCTTCAACCCACGTCACCCATTAGGCGATTTACGTGCCTCGCAACACCTGCTGACCGACCCCGCCCGCACGGTTGGTATTCGTGACTACCGCGTAGGCGACCCCTTCAAAACGATTCATTGGGGCGCGACCGCACGGCGCGGACAGATGCAGACCAGAGTCTATGAACCGACGACCAGTCAGGAGATCGCCATTGCGCTCGACCTCGATACCTTCGAGCACTATTGGGAAGGCCACCAGCCTGAACTTGCCGAATGGATGATCAGCGCCGCCGCTTCGATCGCGACAGCGGCTGGGAACGCACGCTGGAGCATAGGCTTGTACGCGAACTGTGCCACCGCCGACGAGGAACAGTTCATTCGCCTCGCACCAAGCCGGAGCGCCGCGCAACTCCCCCTGCTGATGGAAACCCTGGCAAAACTCGTACCATATTCGATCGCGCCGATGCCGCAACTGCTGCGGCGACTTGGATCGACGTTACCCTGGGGAGCGACACTCCTGGTGATTAGCTCCGTGCCGAGCGAAGCGATGCAGCATATGCTGCTGCGCCTCGCCCGAAACGGGCGACATATCGTGTGGTTATTTTGCGGAGCGATAGCCCCGCAGCCGGTTCCAGGCGTGACGATTCGCCACGTCCTGCCAGATAGCCCGTGGAGCAACGGCGGCGGACGACGCACGACCGCGCGCCCCGAACCCGGTCAGGTGGTTCTTGATGTCAGGTAACCGTCGACCACGCTTCGAACCATTCAAGCTCATACAAATGCTTGTACTGGTGTTGTTCGAGACAACCGTGATCTATCTGGTCGGCATACTCCTGACGGGCGGTGAATCCTCGACGCTCAGGTGGTGGATCGTGGGCATTGTCGTAGCAATGTCAGCGATAGTCACGGGTTGGTTCGAGCCGATCAACGGCCAGTCGTCACACATCCGGCCTCAATCGGCGGCGATTGCCGTGCTCGCGATAGGCTGGGCGGTGACATGGCATATTCGCGCCGATGGTGGCGGCTTCGCCGCTTGGAGTACGCTCCTCGACCCCGATAGCCCGCAATTCATAACAGCCTACACTGCCCTCATCGCCGCGACCGTAGGATGGTGGCGCGGCGCACAACTGCTAGACATTGGTCATTCCGATATGGTGCAGCGCTTCCGGCGCGCCATCATCGCGGTTCTACTGGCGCTTGGGGTCGTAACCGTCGCAGGGTTCGGTCAGGGTTTAACGCCGAGCATCAGCACATCGTCCCCGAACATTCCAGCCTGGATCATCGTACTGTTGATGCTTGGCCTGTTAGGCCTGTCGATCACACGCATTACAACGGTCAAGGGCGATGGAGGACGTGCGGCACAATGGATGTGGTTGCGGTCGAGCGCTCTGAGTAGCGCCTTGATTCTGGTTGTCGGCGTCGTCGCCCTGTCGCTCGTCGCCAGTCCCGCCGGGACGCTGCTGCGCCAGGTAGCAGCAGTGATCATCTACACCGCATCCTTGCTGTTTATCCCGGTTATCTGGCTCACCGTAAGGCTCCTCGAATACCTGCGCGGTTGGCTCTTGCCACAGGCACTCGAGCCAGTCATGCCGTTGGCGACGGCAACAGCGCTGCCGGACCAACCCATACCGCAAGCGGCGCTCGGCACGCCCTTCGATCTATTGGCATTCACGACGCTCCTGCTGCTAGTAATTCCGGTCGTCGTGCTGCTGGTGCTGATTTATTTCGCGAACCGTCGCCGTTCTGCTCCCATCGATGGCCAGAATGAGGAACGAGAATCGATCTTCTCGTGGAAGGGATTCGGCAACGATATTTCTAACGTGTTGGCGTCGTTGCGGCGGCGTCGTGTGGGCGAAGGCGGACTGGGCGATGTACTGCGGAGCATGGTCGGCCAGGACCCAGCGACGCGGATCCGCCGCCGCTACGTGCAGCTATTACTACGTGGGGAGGCCGCCGAAAAGCGGCGACGGTCGGACGAAACCCCTCGTGAGTTCGCACCCGCTCTCGACAGTATAGCGCGGGATCATACGTCGCTCCGAACCCTGACGGAAGCATATGAACGGGCACGCTACGCGCCCGATTCCGTGGATCAGGCAGTGGCGGAGCGTGCCGACCGTGCGTGGCGAACCCTCAGTGACGATGCGGAGAAACCGGATTAATTGCCCAACCGGAACCACGACGCCAACCATTGCTCGATATCCAGCGAAATGCGCGCCGCCGATCCTGTCGACGCCTGTTGGGTGAACCAGGCAAGTTGACCGTTCGCCAGCAACACACCGACGACGCAGATCATCAGGCCACTGACGATTTGGGTCGTATGTAAATGCAGCGTGCGGCTACCGACGTTCACACTAAAGCCTTTTCCACGCAGCCATGCCGGAGCGCGGGAGCCACCCAGGTTGCCAAAGAACGTCGCGATTAATGTCAGTGGTGTCGCGAGGCCGAGCGCATAGATAAACGCCAGCATCGCGCCGCTCAGCACCGACAGGCCAGTGGTCGAAAGCGCGGTCAGGATCGCCCCGAGGATCGGACCAACACACGCACTCCACCCGAAGGCGAACGTCAGGCCATACAGATAGGTGCCAGCCAATGTCGCCGCAGGTCGTTCAGTCACCTGCATGCCGGTGAATCCCTTGCCAAGCAACAACATGATGCCAAAGCCGACGATCACGATGCCGCCGATGCGCGTCACGAGGTCACGATACGGGAAGATCAGCGCACCCAGCGCGGTCACACTGGCACCCAGCACGACCATCGTCGTCGCCAGTCCCAGGAAGAACGCAATTGACATCGCGACCACGCGCTGACGCTTGGCTCCAAAGGTGAACGAGAAGTAAGCCGGAAGGATTGGCAAACAGCACGGCGAAATCAGGCTGAAGATACCGGCGAGATAGGCTGGAACCGCCAACGCGATGAACGCCCCCAGACTGCTTTGCATGCCGAGCGCCGGTTGGAGCCGCGTTCCGTTGCTGGACGGAATCAGTAAACCGACAATCAGTGCCACCGCCAATGCACCGACGATCAGCGCGAGCATCTTACGAGAAGTACCACGTCGAGGTGTTGTCACAGAACTCATATACAATCCCATCCAATGATGCGGGGTTTTGCTAGTGTTACGTTGTGTATATTCTAACGGATTGCCGCCGACTATGTGCCGCTTCAGCGTCACGCTTCCATTGGCGACACTTCGTACACGAAACCTGGGCCTCCTGTAACCATCCCACCATCCACATCCACACATACGCCGTCGGCGTATACATATGCCTTGGTGATATCCTCCGCGGCTCTATCAATCATCTTCCAGATCGGCGTGTGTCCATGCACGATCTGCCGTCCTCCGAACGTTCGCAGCATACTCCTGGCTCGCTGATCGCCGCCTGTATCGGTAAAGGCAAAGCGCTGGCTAAATTGATCCAGCAGGCGGTCCCACGCGGTCTCGGTCGGCTCATGCATCAGGCTATGGATCGCCGTGTTGACTTCTTCCACCGAGCGACCATACTCCGCGTAAAACATTGCATCGGCGTGCATATACAACTGGTCATGCTCCAACACCATCGCGGGCAGATTGGCAATCCATGCGATATGGTCGGGCGTCAACCGCTGCATGTCGGCGGCAATGCCGCCATTGTGGAGCCAGTCGTCGTGGAAGTTCCCCGCCGGACCACCAGCGGGGCGGTCGCGAAGGTAATACGCCGATAGTATCAACAGATCATGGTTCCCGATGATCGCTCGCACACGCCCTCCCGTGATTGGAGCCTCGCGTTCGAGACGCATCACCAGATCGACCGTGCCGATACCATCCGGTCCCCGGTCGAAGAAATCGCCGATGAAGATCAGCATTGCGTCACCACCGCTCCACCGCTCCTGCGCGTCGATCAATCCTGCATCACGCAACAATGTAATGGTCTGGTCGCGTTGACCATGAATATCGCCGACAACATAGGTTTTCATCATTCGTCCTTATTCACCCAACGTTCAACGGTAATCGACGACAAGCATTCCTGCATATGTTATTCCTCGCGGCTGTTCGGAACGAACAACCGGCAGGGACTGCCCTCAGTCCACAACCATGGCTCCGTCAAAGTCCGGTCCGGACCACGATTTCCCGCGAGATTGTCACTCTGAGCGGGCGCCCGCTGGGCACAAGAGTCTGTCTCTGGTTCGGAAAGAGCCTTCACTGCGGTTCAGGATGATAGATTCCATGACTTTGACGGAGCCCTGAGTCGACACCTAAAGCGCACTGCCCGGTTACGCCCTATGATAGGGGAGCAGGTGAGCCACTCACCCCAAAAAGACCACCGCATGCCCTCGCATGTTTCATGACACCCAACCACGACTTCATACCTCATCGCCATGCCCCGTATAATATCCACATCAAGGAGCCAAATGTGCCTATCACTGCTCTCGTTTTGTTGCTCGTCGCGGGAATCGGACATACAGGATGGAATCTATTACTCAAGCGAGCAGGTGAGAAGCGTATCTTTACATGGTGGTCGTTGGTCGTCGGCTCAGTATGTTTGTTACCCCTGCTCTTTTTCTATCCCACAATCCCACCTCAGGTTTGGGGCTATGTCATCGCGAGTGGGATAGCGGAAGCCGCATATTTTATCGCACTCGTCTGGGCGTATCAGCAAGGCGACTTTTCGTTAGTGTATCCGCTCGCACGTGGAGCAGCCCCGGCCCTGCTGGCGCTCTGGGCGATCCTGTTCCTGGGCGAACGGCTGCAACCCGTCGGCGCACTAGGTCTGGCATTCGTCCTAGCGGGCATCGTTCTCGTCGGCGGTACGACACTGTGGCAGCGGCGCTCCCAGACCGTCAGCCCACGTGGGTTGCGGGCTGCGGCGTTGGTGGCAGTATGCATCTCCACGTATTCGGCGATAGACGCCGCTGCTATTCGCCTGATCCACCCACTGCCGTATTCTGCCTTGATCGGGGTCGCCACCGCGGTATTCGTCGCGCCTTTCGTGCTGTTGCGCTATCCCGCAACACTCATCAAGGCTGAATGGCACATGAACTGGCGGCGTATCTGCATCGTCGGCATCGCCAGCGCCCTGACCTACCTGCTGGTCCTGCAAGCCTACGCGTTGTCACGCGCCAGCTACGTCGGTGCGGTCCGCGAGATCAGCATCGTCTTCGCCGCGTTGATCGGCTGGCTGTGGCTTGGCGAATCGTTTGGTCCCGTTCGCATCGTCGGGGCGTTTTCAATCTTTTGCGGCATCCTGGTAATCGCGCTGGCTGGCTAAGTTGTATGCGGCACATGACTTGCAGTGCAGCAGGCTTCAAAGACATCCAAAGGGGAAGAACAGCATGCCACATTCTTTCACCGCCGGAACAGCGGGTCTGGCGAATATCACAACGGCATCGCGGCGCGTTCTGGTGACCGGCGCGGCAGGGAATATCGGCTCGTTTTTCGCTGAACATACCCACAACCGCTATGACCTGCGGCTGATGGTACAAGAGATGGACGACGATGCACGCGCATTGCAAGCGTACGGCGAGGTGGTGGTTGGTGACCTTGCAGACCTGGAAAAACTGAAGGATCTGTGTGCTGGCATCGACACGGTACTCCACCTCGCCGCCGACCCCAGCCCGAGCGCGACCTGGGAGTCGCTGTTACCAAACAACATCATTGGAACCTATCACGCCTTCGTCGCCGCCAAGGCTGCCGGATGTCGCCGGGTGATCTATGCGTCGTCGATCCATGCAGTTTCCGGCTACCCAGCCGATGTGCAGGTGAAAACCAGCGAGCCAGTCAATCCTGGCGATATGTATGGCGTCACCAAGTGTTTCGGTGAAGCCCTGGGTCGGTACATGGCGGAACAGGAAGGCTTGTCGGTCCTGGCGATACGCATCGGTGGCTTTCAACCGTTGAGCAAGGCCGCCGAACCAGACAGCGTAGCAATGCTCGACGCCTTCGTTTCCAAACGCGACCTCAACCAGTTGATCCAGCGCTGCATCGACGCCGATAACATCAGGTTCGCGATCGTGCATGGCATTAGCGACAACCGCTTTAAACGTCTCGATATTTCAGATGCCCGTCAATTGCTTGGTTACCGTCCCGAAGACGATCTGACCGACCTGAACCCGCGCCTCAAGGACCTTGACTTTAGTGGAACGGTGAGTGCACATAGTATGGCGGACGATGGACAGGAGTCAGGATTGCGCGACGACCTTTGAGCACGAACGATCATGCGATCCGCATTTTCCTGTAAAATAGAAGGTCTTGATTGGCAAGGCCCGGGGCGCATACCGCCGTCCTGGAAGTTTGGTTTTCAGCATGTTGTTGCTGGATACTGAGGAGTGGGTGGATGACATATGATGTACCGTCGTACGACACACCTCGTCGTTCCTCGCGCTGGCGAGATCGTGGCGGTCTTCTAGGACTGATCGGGCCTGGCGCGGGATGGATCGCGCTTTTTTTCCTCCTGCCGTTCGCGATCATTGCGATCTATAGTTTTCTCCAACGAACATCCACGGGCGACATCGCCTGGACATTCACCCTCGACAACTATGTAAAGTTGTTCGGCGACCCACTGTATCTCCGCATTTTCTGGCGATCCCTGTGGATCGCAGCCGTCACGACAGGGCTCTGCCTCATCCTGGGTTACCCACTGGCATATTTTATCGCACGTCAATCTGAACGCTGGCGCACCCTGCTGATCTTCGCGATCATGATCCCGTTCTGGACCAACTTTCTGGTGCGTATCTATGCGTGGCGATTTCTGCTCAATAATACCGGCCTGATCAATTCGATGCTCGAAAGCATGGGCCTCCCGACCGTCGCGTTGATCAACACGACGACCGCCGTACTGATCGGCCTTGTCTATGGTGAGTTGCCGTTTATGGTGCTGCCGTTGTACGCGGCGCTGGAACGGGTCGATTGGACGCTCACCGAGGCGGCACAGGACCTATATGCCAGTCGCGCTGCGACCTTTTGGCGCGTCCTGTTGCCGTTGACCATGCCCGGCATCGCTGCCGGTTCGGTGCTCGTGTTCGTTCCAACCGCCGGATCGTTTGTGGTTCCCCAACTGTTGGGCGGCTCGAAGGTGGCGATGCTCGGCAACGTATTGGAGCGCCAGTTTCTTTCGGCGCAGAATCAGCCCTTCGGCGCGGCGATCGCGATGGTCTTTATGATCGTGCTGACGGTTCTCATCCTACTCTACTTTCGCGCCACACCGGAGAACGACCGATGAACAGCGCCCCAAAGCCTCTCGCCGGGGAGCGTCTCAGTACGACTCACCGGACGATCCCGCACGGTACTCAAAACACCAAAACCCACGCGCTGGGCGTCGCGTCTGCTAGCGGTTAACGCGGGATGGTCATATATCTTTTTGTATGCACCGATTCTGGTGTTGATCTTGTTTTCGTTCAATCAATCGCGTTTCAACGCTCGATGGACTGGTTGGACGCTCGATTGGTATCGGCAAATGTTCCGCGACGCACGCATTGCTGACGCCTTCCGCACGAGCATGGTGATCGCTATCGTATCCACCGTTGTAGCGACGGTCCTGGGGACAATGCTCGCGCTGGCATTCGAGCGCTACCGCTTTCGCGGACGCACGTCGCTCGACGCCATGGTATACCTGCCGATCATCGTGCCGGATATCGTGATGGCAGTATCATTACTGGCGTTCTTCTCGTTGGCCTTTCGGCTGATCAACGCTGTCACAGGCATGAGCATGCGTACCGGCCTGGGAACGGTGATCATCGCGCACATCGCCTTCAACATCTCGTTTGTAACAGTTGTCGTGCGGGCAAGCCTGCGGGCCTTTGATCGACAACTCGAAGAAGCAGCACAGGACCTGGGAGCGAATCCCTGGACCACCTTTCGCCGCATCACCTTGCCGCTGATCATGCCGGGTATTCTGGGCGGTGCCTTGATCGCCTTCACCTTATCATTGGATGATTTCGTGGTCACATTCTTCACGAGTGGTCCCGGCGTCAATACCCTGACGCTTGAAGTGTATAGCCGAGTCCGTCGTTCGATCACCCCGGAGATCAATGCACTTTCGACGATCATGTTTCTCGCATCCGTAGCGCTCGTCGCAGCCTCGTTACTTCTTCAACGCCGCCAGCGCTAACCAGCGTCGGGTAGCCTCCGGCATCGTTCAGCAACGGCGCTTCATATTTGTGGGAGTTTAGAATGATCAAACGTTCGTTCGCCTGTTTCCTTTTGTTCGCACTCGTCGCCTGTGGCAACACGGCGACGACGTCGCCCACACCCGCCGCCAGCGATACGCCAACGACCGGCGACGCACCCGCCGCGCAGGAAACCACGGCAACCACTACCGCAGATGAAACCACGGCAACCGCTGCTGGCGGCACCTGGGATTGTGGCGACACCAGCAAACTCGGCGACAGCCTCCATATTTTTAGCTGGGCAGATTACATTCCTGAGGAAGACGACAACAACATCCTGGCAGATTTCGAGGAAGCCTGTGGCGTCAAGGTGACGTTGGACACCTATCCGTCTAACGAAGACATGGCCGCTAAAATCAGGGCGGGCAACTCCGGCTACGATATTATCGTCCCGTCGGACTATATGATCGACATCCTAAAAACAGAGAATCGTTTGTTGAAGCTGGATCAATCAGTGCTGACAAACCTCAAGAACCTCGACCCGAACCAGCGCGGCCTGTATTACGACCCCAATAACGAATATTCGGTGCCGTACCAGTATGGGATGACCGGAATCGCCTACGATACAACCAAGGTTAGCCCTGCGCCGGATAGCTGGGCTAGCCTGTTCGACACCACCCAACTGAGCGCATACGAGAATCGAGCGAGCATGCTCGACGACGAACGTGAGGGCGTGGGAGCCGCGCTGCGCTATCTAGGCTTCTCGTACAATTCTACGAACCCCGATGAACTAGCAAAAGCACAGGCTGTGCTCGAAGCCGAAAAGCCATTGCTGGCTGGTTACGATTCCGAAAACGTCCAAAACACGCTGTCGAGTGGCGAGGTCGTGATAGCCCAGGCCTGGAATGGTCAGGCGTCATTAGCGAAAGCCGAAAACCCCAACATCGCCTGGATTTTACCGAAAGAAGGCGGCGCGATCTGGCAGGACAATCTAGCGATTCCGTCCGATGCACCACAACCCTACACCGCGCATGTGTTCATCAACAACATGCTGGACGCGAGCATCGGGGCTAGAATCACCGATTACACCGGCTTCCTGACACCTAACGCCGCATCGCTGGCGTTGCTATCCGATGAAACGCGAGCGTTGCAGTTTACGCCGAGCGATGACATGCGTAAACGGCTCGAATGGATCGAGCGCAAGGGCGATTCGGCGTTGTACGGGGATGTCTGGACCGCAGTGAAGGGACAGTAGGCATCCAGCAACGGGGGAGCGCGCCGAACAGTAAGGTTGCATGCAGCCTTGAAGACCGGCGTTATCCCTTTTTCGGAGATATTTCGCGAGAGTGATACGTGATCGGCACGCATCACTCTCGTTTTATTTCAAACGTTGGAGGGTCGTTTCGAGGGTAGGAGCGTAGCGCAATGAGAAGTGAGGATTGATTTCGCGAGCGCGCTGGAGATATTCGCGAGCCATCGTGTGGTCGTCATTGGCATAAGCGATCATGCCAGCATGGAAATACAGCAGTGCGTCCTGGGTGCCAAGCGTCAACGCTTTGTCGCTCCATTGTTGCGCCTCGTCGATTTTCCTGCCTGATACAACGCCCACGAAGAACATCGGCACCATACACCGTCGGACGCTTGGCATATGCGGCACGCGCAAGCGCAAGCGCGGCCTCGTGATCAGTGCCATGGTCGGCTTCAAACAACGCGAGTTCAAGATCGACATCCATGCCCGCACTTTGGTTTAGCGTCTGCATCGTGCGTACGAGGTCGTACTGCTTCTGGGCAGCGGCGGTGTCACCGTTCACCTCATATAATTCGCCAAGCTGAATCACGAACTCCGGCAGCGGCAGCGTATTCACCAGTTTCTCGTAGGCTGCGATCGCACCTTTGACATCGCCCTGTGCCGCTTGGACGCGAGCAACACCCGCCTGAGCATAACGATAGTTGGGATTCGATCGCAAGCGCTGCCTCGTAGGCTTGCTGGCCTGTCGCATAGGTTACCACGATTGAACTCAAGGTTGCCGAGCTGGTAGGCAGTCCACAGCGTCTCTTCGCTGTTAGGATTGCCCGATCTGGATGGCTTGCTGCATCGCTGCGATCGCACCATCCACATCACCATGCAGTTCACGCTGATACGACACACGGCTATAAGAGCTGATATTCGGCTTGGTATCGACCATCTGCTGGATCGTCGCAAGCGCTTTGTCATACTGACCGAGTTCGGTTTGTGCATCGCCAATAACGCCAAAGACCTCGGCACTGAAAGGATTGATCGCACGCGCCCGCTCGCCCCATTGCGCAGCTTCGGCGAAGCGGTGACGTGCCAACGACTAGTAATCCCTGTCCGATCAATGCATCGAACTGCTTGGGATCGCGCTTGATCGCTTCGTCCAGGGCTTGTTCCGCTTTGCCATACAACATCGGGTCAGCGGTCACACGCACTCGTTGGAGATAGCCCATCCCGAGCGCCGCATAGCCGTTCGGATCGTCGGGATTCTGCCGCACGCGATCCTGCAACGCGACCAACGTATCAGCAGCACTCAGTTCGACAGGAGCACGTGCCGGACCTGTCGGAACCGTCACCTGGGGTGTCTGTTCCCGCCAGTGTACGGTACGCGAAGGTCGCGGCGAACACGAGGACTGCGGCAAGCAACAACAATTCAGGACTTTTTCTGGTCATGACCCGCATAACATTCTGCTCGTTTGAGGAGCTGAGCGGTACGCCCGGGCGTACCGGCTCACTCAAGGATCGTGCTTCCGGCTGTCCGCTATGCGAACGATGCCGGAAGCGACCGGCTTAGTTGCCGCTGGGTACCGCCCGTCGCATACTTTGCCGGTGACAGGTTCGCGACTGGTGATCAAACGGAGATGGAACAGGTTGGCATGGTTATGATCCGCGCCCTGGTGCGGCGTCGCCGCATAGGGGAAGGTGCTCAAGAAGCTTACGTCGTTCTTGCTGACACCATCACGCAGAACGCCGACCAGCGCCGGGTTGAAGTCGAACTCGCCGCCCGTGGTGGTGACGTTGTACGCTGCGCCCGCCACTGCCAGCAGTTCAATATCGGTCACATCATCCTGCATACGGCGTCCGTTCGGGAATCCACAGGCATCCCCACCCAGCAAACCGAGGTTGTAGTCAGGATCGGGCTTACACAGGTCGCCCTTGATGTTGGTGTTGAGCCGGAGCATTTCGCGCGAGCCGCGTCGCACACCTGCAGGCTGGTTGACGTTGAAATCGGCGGGCAATGTGACCGGACCACCAGCAGTCTGGATCGTGAATGGCTTGGTCGTCTTGATACCTGTCAAGAAGATCGACAGAATATCGTTACGTGGCTGCATGGGTGCGTCCGCCGTCGGGTTCGGCACGCCGTACAGTCCCTTCAGCAATCGCTGCAGTTCGGGATCCAGGACGCTCTTTTTCAGCAGATCCGGACACTTCCTGCGGGATGCGATCGTCCTGACGGGCGAACACAACCAGGTCCTGTTCCGGTGTCAGTGTGTTGAACGCATCTTTGAGCGCTCGCGGAATAACGGCTTCGTTGACCAGCGGCATACCCAGGCGAGATACCTGTACGTCATCGCCGCTCTGGACATTCAGGCCCGATGCGCCGTTGAAGAACACGTCAGCGATCGTATTCAGCACGCGGGTTTTCTTGCGGCTAGCGCTGGACCAAACGCCGATGACGGGATCGCTGCTGCTCGGTGCGAGCAACTGCGAAATCGGCGACCTGAAGCGCGATAGTATGGACGTTGTAGCCTGCCAGTCCGTCGACGCCGGTGCGAGGTGAGCCACTCGCGTAGCCAACCGGGGCCGGTTGTGGTCGCAGTGTCAGCAGGTCAAAGACCGAACCGAGGTCCACGAAGAAGGAGTCGTCGCGGGGTCCGGCGAACACATTGATCGAGTCGTTCGTGCCAATGGTCTTGATCGCCTGGCTTGCCAACGCCGGATAATTCGGCGTCGACTTCGGACCAATGTTCACTGGCGGCACCGGAAGGTTCGCGCCGATGATCTGCGACTGTGGTGCCGCGTTATCGCCATACTGTGTCACCCGAGTCACCGAGTATGTTTGACGGAAGTTCAGGTCCGGGTCATTCAGCGCAGTGACTGGGCCAGTGTTATACAAGAATGTTTCGGCGTTACGCAGGCTGCTTCGTGAAACGGAACTCGTACTTGATGTGGCTCTTGGCATCGCCAACGTTATCGACATTGATCGTATACACGGCGTTTTCATCGAACCAGTACCAGTTCGGGCCACCTTCAGGGAACTGAAATGGAATGAAGTTCGCCAACAATGTTACGGTGTCTAGGGCGATCCGGGCTGACAAACGCGTATACGTGTCCGTGTTATCAACATACGGATCCGCTGCGATCAATGGTGCTTCGCGGTGGCTCGACGCGGTTAGCCTGATTGGGTGCCTGACCAACCATAAATGCTGCGAGCAACACCACGGGTGTCAGCAACAAACGACAGGCGGCGGGTAGTTCTACGGGCTTGACTCATTGGTCATTCCTTACTTTGGGTATGTATTGTTGCCAGTCCAACCGTCGACGAACACTTCTTGAGAGGCATGGATTTCCAGTTACACCTCCTTTCGCTGGATGAACGCCGCTATCGCTATCGAAGCAGACGATGGAAAATCTTGCTCACCATCTCCAGAGTCCTGCTTCCACTAACGATCTGCCAGTGATAACAAGTCCGGCGATGGTAACGAAGGCAGCACTCGCCAATGGGAATGACACGCACTGTCCATCCACCGAGCGGACGATCTCCCATTCGCTGAATCCAGCGTGTGCCGTATACAAAAAGTAACCCGATGCCGGTCAGCGATCCCGCTAACCCGACGCTAAAGGCCACGATAAGTAACAAACCAAAACCGACCCGACGAGCGCGATGGCACTGAACATCACTACCAGCGCGGATGGACACGGCAACAAACCACCGGAGACGCCCAGCAGTAAGCAGGCTTTTCCAGGTGACACGACCGTTCCTCGTGCGCGGCATATGTGTATGTGTATTGGGACCATGCTCGTGAATCAGGCCAAAAGCCTGTTGATGTGCCTGTTCGTCGCTCGCGGCCGCACCGCTGCGCGGAGCACGCAATGCTTGCAAGCGTTGCATGCCCAATGTCATGCCCATCACCACGACAAGCAGACCCGACAGAACACCAAGCCAGGGATAGAGTTGTTCGGGGAGAATGTATCGCGACGCATACAGCGTGATCAGGCCGAGGGAAAACACGCCAAGCGTATGCGTAATCGTGACTGTCAGCCCCAGGAAAAAGGCATGACGCGCCGTACCACGCGAACCTACGAGATACCCCGCGACGATGGCTTTGCCGTGTCCTGGCGAAAGCGCATGGATCGCGCCCAGGCCGATGGCGAGTATGACCGCCACGACCATGAACCATGGTCCGATCTGGTCGGAAGCGATCAAAGATGACAGCCTATCGGTGCCACGTCCCGCAGCGGTGTCCTGCAACCGCGCTCGTTGTGTTCGCTTGAACATCGGTCATGGGCGCACCTACAAAGGTGATCTGCGCGGTGCGTTGGTCGGGCGGACTTTGCAGCATATCTTGCGGATAGGTTCGCAGGGCGTTGGTGCGGTCCTCAGCAGATGCGTCGGTTTGCGCGATACGCACGCCGTTCCCGCCAACCACCACGATCTCGCGCCAACCCAGCCGATCGTCGAAATTCGTGTCCTCATAGGCGATCTGGTGCTGTTCGCCCAGCGCAACCGATGGCACGGTCGCCGCAAGGTGGAGTTCGATACGTGTTGTCGGCAACCCGCCTTGCCCTTCCAGAAAATTGGACGGTTTGCTTCACCACGTCGAGTGTCGTCGGTCGTCCATCGACGTTCAATCGCAGATGGGCGACGAGCGACGGCACAACACCATTCAGATAGTCCGTCTGCGCTGTACCTTGCGGCATGGTCGCGCCGAACTCCTGAAACGTCGGAATTTCAGCCTTGTCCACCACGTACATGATGCCAATACTGTCACGTTGAACAGAGATGCTGCTGAAAAGGTTGACAGTGAAATTACCAAGAGGATGAGCGGCTGCCGAGCGTGTGTATGCGGGTGAGAACACCAGCATAATCATTACACCCAGTGCTAGCACACGCAGTTGTGTCAGGCATCGCAGCCGATTGTTCATATCATCTCCGAATTTAAGGTGGGCAAGGAAATCGTTTCGTAGTCGGCTGCTCTGCATCCTTGCAGTTCTTCAACTAACTCTTCGATTTTTTTGGTAGGTTTGGATCTCTTAATCAGAGCAACGGCACGGGCTCATGCAAGCCGCAACAATGAAGATGTATAAGGGCATTATGGGTATTCATGTGGAAGATGCAAGATCTGTTCCATGATTGACAGGCATGCTACATATGTCTGGTCATCGAAGGATAATGATTATGGCTCAACCTAGTGCTCGTCTACGTGTCGCGATTATCGGGACCGCAGCACGTGCCAGCTACATGTACGGACCGATCATCGCCGCGCTTCCCGAACTCGAACTGGTGGCAGTATGGGGTCGAAGCGAGGCGTCCGCGCAACGAACGGGCGCGAACCTCGGCGTTCCGGCCTATACCGATCTCGACCGCCTGATCCGCGAAACCTCCCCCGACATCGGCGTAGTCGCGGTCACATATGACGCCAACGGCGAAGTCGGCTTGATGGCGGTCGAACATGGCTTACATGTGCTGCTGGAAACACCGATCGCGCATGATCTTGACGACGCCGACGCGATCATCGCGGCAGCACAGCAACGTGGCCTCAAGATCGAGGTTGCCGAACAGTTTCATCGCCGTCCGCTCGAACAGATCAAGCTCAAGCTTATCAATAGCGGCATCTTTGGGCGCATCTATAGTTCATTCAACGACTTCGCGGGTCACGGCTACCATGGCATGAGTGTCATGCGGAGCTACCTCGGCTTCAGCGACAGACCAACTCGTGTCAGCGGCATCGTGCGCGACTATCCAGCTTGCGGCGGCACGTTCGCCCGGTACGGCGAGATGAAGGCCCGCCAGGAAACCCAGGAACATGGCATCGTCGAATGGGCGGATGGGCGTGTTGGCATCTTCCACTGGACCAACGTCGGCTACGATTCACCGTTACGCTGGTGGCGGTCGAGCCGCTTTCTCGCCGAAAAAGGCATGGGGATCACGGTCGGCATGGGGCTGGACGTACAGGAACAATTGACGCACCTACCGCCAGCGGCGAGGCACCACATCTGATCACACTGGAACGACGCTGGGAGCGTGTCGACGGTGGTGCATTGTCCGCGATGGTCGCCCACACAGGCGATCCCGATCTGCCGGAGGTACGCTGGGATAATCCGTTTCGCCCCAAACAGCAGGGACATGGGCCACAATGGCACGATGACGAGATCGGCGTAGCGGGATGCCTGATGAGTCTGGTCGATGCTGTGCGGAATGGCACTGAGCCGTCGTATGGTCCTTATCAGGCACGGCTTGACCAGGAATTGATCCTGGCATTGCGCGAATCATCCGCGAACGGCGGTGCACCAGTCGATCTACCCGTGGACGTGCCGCTATAACCGTATCAAGCGTACAAAGAAAGGGTTGATGAGGCTGTGGCGCTTCATCAACCCTTTCTTTGTATCAGTCATTCGCCCTGGTTTATACTACTTTGGGGTCGGTGGGCGGTCGGTTGAGTTCAGTTTCCTACCACGGCTTCAACATCCGGTCGCAGTTTCGTCCACGGTGATACCGCCTTCATAGCGATTGAGGATCGTACCATCCGCACCGACCAGAAATAGCCATGGCTCGGTTTGCAAACCCCATTCGCGCATCGCTCCCACGAAACCGCAATTGTTCGAAAGGGTATTGGTACACTTCGACATGCACCGTATTGATCTTCTCGCCGAACGTGTCGGCGAGACTGACTCAACACATCGACGCCGGGACCGCACACCTGCGTCTGGCAAAACCCCGGCGTTGCGAACAGGATCAAGCTTGGCTTGCCGCTTGTCACTGCCTGGTCGACCGAAAGCTCGTACAGCCGCGGATCAGGCTTGGTTGCCGACGAGATCGTTTTCAGGTCTTTGACCTGTGCGCTGGTGGGCGTGCGCGTGCGGGGTGCCGTCGTCCCGATCATCGCTGCGCTGCCACGCTCGCGCACAGTAACGCCCAGGCGTTGCGTCGTGGCGGGACGTCCGGCTCGTTGCGCTTCGACTTCCAGCCCCCATTGTCCGGCACGGTCGAAGGTCGGATGCACGATAAATGTTCCGCGCTGGTCCAAGCCTTCGCCGTAAAAGCGTGCCGCTTCTTCGCCAACCAGCATCGCCTGTTCTCCATCGATACGATAGAACCGCGTCTTGACCTGTGTTTGTGCAGCGTCCGCGATCGGCACATTGTTTTCAAGTATACCTAGGGCAACACGGTTTGGTCCGACGACGAATTCGGACGTCGCAAGAACAACCTGGATATCACCGTCTGTGGTCGCATCACGTGTCAGGGTCGGCAGCGCCGCCGTGGTAGTCGCAGCGCCCGTGCGACATGCTGCCAGCAGGACAATTCCGAGTATACCTATGACAATGGTTCTCATATGATGCTCCTGATACATGCCTCCCCTGCGATGCAAGGCCAACAACTCAAGGCTCCGCTATAATTATAGGAAGATTTCGTAGTGTGACAGGGTGATCATGATTTCGCGCCCCCTCGGCTTCATCGTCGTACTGTGCTTATTGGCAGGTTGCATGTCCGCATCCCGCAGCACCGAACCACCGACCATCGGCGCGACAGCACCAGATTTCACGTTGCCAGCGCTTGACGGCTCGACGATCGAACTCGCCGCGTTGCATGGCAGCGTCGTGGTCGTCAATTTTTGGGCGACCTGGTGCGGTCCATGCGTGGAAGAAACGCCGCGCCTGGTGCAATGGCATGAACAGTATAATGCCGACGGGCTACAGGTGGTCGGCGTCAATGCGCTGGTGCGCGATTCGCGAGAATGCTGTCCAGGCCTTCGTGCAGGAATATGGTGTCACCTATCCGATCGCGCTGGATAGCGAAGGGCACATCGTCGCACAATGGCTGGCGCAACAGATGCCACGTTCGTATGTGATCGACCGTACGGGCGTCGTTCGCTTCGCGCGCATCGGCGAGTTGACGCAAAAAGACTTCGACGAGCAGATCGAGCCGTTGCTGGCGCAGTAAGCAAACATACAAGTGATTTATGGGATAATACTCACACCAATTCTATGGAGAAAACATGACTACACGTCCTAACCAACCACGCAGATCGGCAAATCGCAGCCGTGGACGGGAAGTTCAGAAGAAGCCGACAAATTTCCTGCTCTGGATTCCTGTAGCCCTTCTGGCGATCCTCATTGTCGCGGCGATCGCAATTTATCTCTATACCCGACCAGTCGCGCTTGATGGTGTCCAAACATATACAGACCTATCACGCGACCATGTGCAGGAAGTCCAGGCGTATAACCCGATCCCACCCGTAGGTGGAGCGCACAATCAAACCTGGCTGAATTGTGGCATCTACGATCAGCCAGTGCCAAACGAGAACGCCGTCCATAGCATGGAACATGGCGCGGTCTGGATTACCTATCGGCCTGACCTGGCCGCTGCCGATGTAGAAACATTGCGTGGATTGCTACGTGGGCATCGCTGGGGACTGTTGTCGCCGTATCCAGATATCCCTTCGCCCGTCGTCGCGTCAGCCTGGGGCGTGCAGTTGCGCGTCGATAGCGCAAGCGACCCGCGCCTCACTTCGTTCATCAAAACATATGAGAACGGGCCACAGACACCCGAACCCGGCGCATCGTGCCGCAGCAACCTGGGTACGCCAATCGAGTAAACCACGACCTCAACATATCGCGAAAAAAGACAGGACAGCGATGATTCGTTCATCGCTGTCCTGTTTTTACGTTGTTTCACCAAACGCAATTCACACGTACTGGATGGCTAGCCGCTTATTTGCCCACGAATAGAGCCGGTTGATCGTTCGTCACGTCCAACACCTCGCGAATCGTCCCGAGTAGCGTTAGCATCGTTGTACAGCCCGGATCGATCCCTTTATGGAATTCGAAACGCAAGCGATGTTCGAGTTCAAAATGCATGAATGTCGCACGCAGTCCCATACGTTCAAGCAAGAGCCCCTGGATATTCTCGGTTCCACATAGCATATAGGGACCATCATCATCTTCCCACCCACATACCCCCATCGGAAGACCGTGCTTTTTCAGCCGTCGCTTGATCTGTACCAAAGGATCGTCTTTGGTCATATCTGGATCTTCCGTTCCGTTCGACGCTGTGATCATCGGCTGCAGTGGGCGGTCAACCGACCCGTGAAACTGGATGAACCAGAGTGGTGCGCCAGCGCTTTGCGCGGTGTGGGCGAGATATGCGGTCAGGGCATGAAAGACGTTCGTCGGCGTGCGCGTCACATCCGCGACAGGCGGTTTCTCTCCATTCGCATAACGGTGTGCTCCGGCGACGACCACCGCAACCGCGCCTGGATCGTCGACGAACGCACGTAATGCAATTTCGAGCGTATAGGTATCAAAGCGCACATGGGGTGCCTGATACACCCGTTGTCGTGTGCCAGACGAACGAACCAGAATGCCACCCCACCCCCGGTACGCGCGGGTGCCAGGGCGCGCACACTCGACGAACCCCGTAAGCAAGCCATCGTAATGGGGATCGGCATAGCGCACGAACTGGTATTGCAGACCGAGCGCGTTCAAGACGGAGATACATTTCTGTGCTTCCGTATAATCGTCGTTGAGAAGTGCAGCCAGGGCGTTCTCGAACTGTGCAGTGACGATCCTGCTGGTAAGTGGGACGAACGCATTGCTATCACGAGCAGCCACACTATGGCTTACTCGGTTCGCAAAGTCTGTGATGATCGTTTGTATATGTTCTTCCATGAAACTCGTCGGATCAAGCCCAGTACACGCTATGGGGAGATAACGGCGTGGAACTTGGCTTATTGCCCCAGGATCGTAGCGACCCTTTCGGCGAGAACGCGGGGGGAAAAGGGTTTCGTCAGGTAACTCGTCGCTCCGGTTGCCAAGCCAGCTTCAATATCGTTGGATTGACCCTTCGCAGACACAATCAACACGGGAATGGATGCGGTCGCCACATTCGACGCCATTTCGCGCACAACATCCAGACCACTCATATGCGGCATCATGACATCAAGCACGGCAAGGTCGGGCTGTTCAGCACGAATGATCTGTAACGCTTGCAGACCATCAACAGCCTCAAGGACCGTGTAGCCTCGGTGTCGTAAAGTGAATGCCACAAGTCGCCGGATGTCGTCCTCATCGTCTGCGACAACAATACGTATGCTCATTCCTACGTTCCTCGCATCGTCGTTCGGACGAGCATAGTAACAGGATACCGTGCGATAACACAATATAGATCACGCTGTTGTTCGATCCTACCACGATTATGTCCTAATGTGATCTGGCGCTTTTAGTCCCATGCGATATTCATGCAACCGTTACACCAGGAGCGGTTACACCTCATAGTGACAGCCACTCCCAACATTTACCCATGAAGCCCCTCCACCAGAGGCAGCGTAAAGCTAAATGTCGAACCCTTTCCAGGCGTGCTTTGGACATCAATCTGTCCGCCGTGGAGTTCGATCAACGAGCGCGTGATCGTCAACCCTAGTCCTGTGCCACCTTCCTCACGAGTGGCACGATTCTGGGCTCGAAAGAACTTGGTAAACAATTTCTCTTTCTCATCATCGCTCAACCCGACTCCGGTATCGCTGACCGCGATACGCATAGTATTTCCTTCGGCTCTGGCGCTGACGCCAATCGTTCCGGCGACTGGCGTATATTTCTGTGCATTAGAGAGCAGGTTCATCAGAATTTGCGTGATACGATCGGCATCGCCATTGACATTGGGAAGATGCGCCGGAATGTCGGTTGTCCAGTGCTGATGCTTCGCGGTGAACTGGGGATGCAATGAATCGCCGGCACTGTAGATGAGTGTCGCAACATCAACCGGCATTTGTTCGATATCAGTGTGTCCGGCTTCGATGCGGTTGACATCCAGTAGCTCACTGACAAGCGTCAATAGCCGATCCGCACTAGTTTTGACGATGTCAAGAAACTCTTGCTGCATGGGCGATAATTCACCAGCATCGCCGTCGAGCAGCAGATCGACATAGCCACTGATCGAGGTCATTGGCGTGCGTATCTCGTGCGAAACCATGGAAACAAAATCCGACTTCATGCGTTCGATATCGCGTTCTTGTGTCACATCGCGCACCACGATCAAGCGACCGATAAATATACCTTCCCCATTTTGAACGGGCTTGGAAAAGAGTTCCAGATCGCGCTGGACGGGCCATTGCTGAATAATAGAGGCCTTACTCACATCCTCATGGTTGTCGATTAATTCTTTGATCGTGGTAAAGACCTGCTCGGAATCGGCAAACATGCGATCGAATTGAGGACGAAGGTCGGCAAACGCGTGACCAACGAAGAGCGGCGCTACGTCTCCGAACAACTCATCAAAGCGACGATTGACTGCCTGAATCGTTCGATCAGGTGCGACAAAGGCAATACCTTCGACCACGGAATCCAGGATCGTTCTGATCTCGCTCCGTGCCTGCTCGCTTTCATTCGCTCGTGCATGTGCTTCTTGTTCCCGTGCGAGCATCATATTACGCGCATCGACCAGTGACCGCGCCATGGCCGTAAATGCTTGCCCAGTCCGCGCCAACTCGATCGAGCCGCTTTGCGGCACAACGATGTCGTAGTTGCCATTGCCAACTCGTACGGCAGCAACCGCCAGGTTTTCGATAGGACGGGCGATCCGGCGGGAAATGCGAAACGTCAACGCTAGCGCCACCATCCCGACGATCACCTCAAGATAGATAGCATAACCGACGAATTGCTTGATATATTGATCTTCGGCGACCCGCGTCTGCAGGGTTCGTTCTTCCGTGTTTCGAAACACCTGAAACTCTGCCCGTATTGCATCGATACGCCGCTTACCATTGCCCGTTCGTGCCAGCGCCTGCACATTCTGTCCGCTGCGGGCGTCTTCGAGCATAATCAATGCAAAGCGTTGGTGCCACTCTTGAATCGTTTGATCGATCCGATCAATATGAGCCTGTTGTGCAGGATCATCAATCTGTGCGCTTATTTCCGCAAGCTGCGAGTCGAGCCAACTCTGTAGCATTCTTATAGGGTTCCAGGAAGGATTCGTTGTTGGTCAGTGCAAAGCCCCGTACACCAGTTTCCATGTCGACAACCGATTTCTCGATCTCAACGGCCTGTTGCATCGTCTCATAGGAACGTTTCAACGCAGCCGACGACGTTTGTAGTCGCTGTAACGCATACGCCGTCGTCAGGAGTGCCACTATGAGGACCATCAATAACAAGCCGGATGGTACCAGCATTTGATAAAATAACGGCCAGGTATGAATGTTCACACGCCGTTTATGGGTAAACAGTACCCGACTGCGATCGAGGCGCAACGTCTGCATCTGGAACGTACCTTTTCAAGAGTCGTGCAGGTTTGTATTGTCATCAATACCTGGGGAAGACCAGCACCAGTACATGATAGACGGAGAGTGATCGTTGCACTATAGTCCTAACGCATGGTTGACAGTAGCCGCTGGTGCTATAGTGAAACGGGCAATCCTTTTGGCCGGGGAATCATCTGGACACTTTGAACATGCAACACTCACATGCTGTTGGACAACATAACGATGATACATCGCAGCAGATGCATGCGTCGATCCTGGCTCAGGTTCCACTCTTTGCCGCGCTTCCTGACGTAGAAATAACCCATCTTGTACACACCCTACGCCATGTCGTCTTCGCGACCGACACGATTATGTTCGAGGAAGGCGAGACGGGCGTACAGTGTTATGTCGTTCTTGATGGAGCGCTGGAAATCATCAAGGCGTTAGGAACCCCCGATGAACGCCTGCTCAGTGTACGCGGTCCGGGCGAACTGGTAGGCGAAATGAGCCTGTTTGATTCCGATCATCGGCGCTCGGCGAGCGTGCGGGCGCGAACCAGGATCGAGCTACTTGAAATGACGCATGCCGACTTCGACGCGCTGCTCCATCGCCAACCAAGCCTCGCCTACAAGGTCGTTAAGATGTTGAGCACACGCCTGAGGGAATCAGGAAACGCCACAATCAATGATCTCAAGCTCAAAAACCGACAACTTGAACAAGCGTTGGATGATCTGAAAGCAGCGCAGGATCAGGTGATTGAAAAAGAAAGGCTCGACCGCGAACTCGAATTGGCGGGGCGTATTCAGGAAAGCATTCTGCCACGCACACTGCCGCGTCTCGAACGGCTCGACTTCGACGCCCGTATTATTCCAGCGCGTGCGGTCGGCGGCGACTTCTTCGATTTCATCAACCTCAGCGCGACGACGACCGGGATCGTGATCGGCGATGTATCGGGAAAGGGGATTCCCTCGGCGATCTTCATGGCGCTGACCCGCAGTCTGTTGCGTGCGGAAGCGGAACGTGCCGCGACACCGGAGGACGCGCTGGCAAATGTTAACCGCCATCTGCTCGATATGAACGACGCAGGAATGTTCGTGACGGTACTGTATGGCATACTCGACCACACCACGAACTCATTTGAATATGTGCGTGCCGGACACGAACTGCCGATCATTCTCGACGGTGCCGGATCTACCTGGCTCCCCCCTTTCCATAACGGACAGCCGCTCGGCATCCTTGACGCGCCAATATTCGACAAACAGGTCATCATGATTGTTCCAGATGGTGCGTTATTACTGTATACCGATGGCGTGACGGAAGCAATGAACGAACACGGGGCATTCTTCGGGCGTGACGAGTTGCTCGCTACGCTGAGTGGCGAACGAATCAGCACGGCGCATATGGTCTGCGAGAACGTCATTACGGCGGTGCTGGCTCACCAGGGTGCGGCACTGCAATACGACGACGTAACCCTGGTCGCGATCCATGCCAGCGCCTGATGGCGGCGTTAGGCGCTCACCGTGGTGTCGATTGGGAAGGCGTTGTGTTCGATCTCGACCTCGGCACCGTTCGCGCGCAGATCGTCCGCCAGGCGTCCGGCCTGACGATCCGACAGCGGCGTGGGCAACGCACCGAGCGCTCGTCGCTCGATCAGTTCGTCGATTTCCTGCAGGTCAAGGCGTGTATGCTTCGCCAATGCCCGATAGGTCGCACGGTCGTCCGCGCCGTAGCTCCGAATCACGAACCTCGCGGTTCGCGCCTCTTGCACCCGCAACAGCCGCATAAAACGCTGCCACATGACCGACATGAGCATAAACTGAATCGTCGCCAGCACCAGCACGATAAACGCAAAAAACAGTGTTTCGACCATCTCATTATCCCCGACGGTGAGCCTCGATCTCATGCTCGGTGAACGCCGCGATGAGTGCGCGATAAATGCGTTCCGTGATCGCCGCATCGAGGCCGTGTTCAGTGGACAGTGCCCGCACTTTGGCGATGACTGCTTCGACCCGTTGCGGCGCGTGAACATCCGCAACGGTAGGCTTGAAGCGTGCGGCCTCGCGAACAAAGCCGCCCCTTTCAGCCAATAGACGCACGATGTCGCGGTCGATGCGGTCGATCTCGCGCCGCACATCTTCGAGACTGGTTAGCGCTGTCATCATTTCACCTCGTACTACATTATTGCATGACTTGCTCGTAGATGCTCTCGACCTGCGCGGCCACCACCCCCGGCGTCCAGTATGCACGGGCGCGACGCATCGCACCTGCCCGTAGCCGCGCCGTCAAATCCTGGTCGAGCAGCGTATGCGCGAGCGTTCGTCCAAGTTGGGCGGCGTCACTGGCGAGCATCCCATTCACGCCATGTTCGATGATTTCGGGCGTACCCCCTGTCGGCATCGCCACAATGCACGCGCCCACCGCCGACGCTTCCAGCAGCACGCGGCTGAGTGGTTCGCCCCAGGCCGATGGGAACAGCAGCGCTTCGGCACGGCGCATCAGCCGCAGTACGTCATCGTGATCGGTCCAGCCTTCGAGGATACGCACGGCAACCCCTGCCTGGGCGCATTGGCGCGTGATGGTAGCATCAAGCGCACCGTTGCCCGCGATTACCAGAGTCGGCAGCGTGCGACCGGGCATGGCTTCGCGTGCGGCTCGCATCACGAGCGGGAGCAGGTGTGCCCCTTTATTGGGTTCGAGTTTACCGACGAACAGCACGAACGGTTCGGGAACGGCAACCGATGGAGGTTCGGCACCTACGCGCGCGATGGCATCGACATCTACGATATTCGGCAGCACATGCAGGCGCTTGCGACGGCACAATCGGGCGCAAGCGTCGGGCGATGTATTCGCTCACGGCGATCACAGCGTCCGTACGTGCGAGGTACATTTGTCGTCGTCGCAGGTGCGCCAGCATTGATGGGATCGCCAGCATCGCGACCGTCCCACGCAACGGACCGAGGCGCGTCACCAGGTCCGTGGCCAGCGATGGAACGGTATTCGTCGCATAAGGAATCTGATCGGCGTGCAACCCTGTGGCAAAGTAGTCCCAGGGCCAATGGTCGCGCACGGTAGCGACGACCGGTACACCCAGTTCCGCCCCGGCCTCGACCGCACCTGGAACGCTTTGGACATGTTGGGCATGAATGATCATGCGGTCGAACGTCGCGCCGCCACGCAATGCTTCGCGCACGATCATGTTTCGCATGAGCGCCCACAGCATCTCATGGCGATACCAGTTCGCGACGAACGGAAGCTTCGATGTTGGATACGGTACGTCGACTACCGGCACGCCTAGTACATCGTGGATCAGCGGCGCGATCGGCACACGGGTAGCCATCGGTACAATCTGCGCTCGCATAGCACGCGGCACGATCACTGTCACATCATGCCCGCGTGCCTGAAGCGCAGCGGCCAAAGCATGGGTACTCCAGGCAGCGCCTCCGGCACCAGGCGGAAACACATCGGATGGGATCAGGATACGCATGCGTCACCGACCAACGACCACTGTTCAACGACCAAGGGAGGAAGGACCAGCGGCCACCAAGCACCAAGCACGGCAGAACGTACGCCGACCAGGAGAGAGAAATCAACCCGGACGAAGCCACAGAGCGTCCCGCGCCGCTGATACAGGCAGGAGGTTCCAATCGTCAAACGGGGGGCAGTTTGGCAGCGTCGCACAAGCATGACCTTATCCCCCGATCTGGTGCAAGATCGTGTCGAGTTCGCGACAGTGGCGCTGCCAGGAGAAATCAAGCACGACCCGCTCGCGTGCGCGGCGTCCCATCGCGGCGCGGTCGGGCGCATCCAGCACGCGCTGAATCGCGTCCGCGAGGGCGTGTGTATCACCTTCGGCGTACAACGCGCCTTCTACGCCTTCTCGGATGGTAGCGTCGAGCGGCGGGATGGAGGGCGTGACAACAGGTAGCCCCATCGCCATGTATTCGTAGATTTTGAGCGGCGACCAGTAAAAACCTGCGGAACGCAATGCTGGATGTGAGGTGGTATTGAACGGCGCGATTCCCAACATCGGCGAGCGCGAGATACTGCGGCATCGCGTCGTGTGGCACGCTACCAACGAAGCGGATATGCTCGCTATGACGTGCAGCGGTTTCCATCGCGGCGGCTCGCTCTGGACCGTCGCCCACCAGCACGAAGGCATACGGAGCGTTGCGGTCGAGCAGCGTGAGGGCGGCTTGTACGAAGTCATGAACACCATGCCAGCCGCGAAAACTCCCCGCGAACAGCACGACAGAACGACCCGGGGCGATGCCGAGTTCCTGCCGACCGCGTGCGATAGCGACGTGATCGGTTGCAGGTTGGAAACGGTCGACGTTGGCACCCCACGGCAGTTCGACGATTTTAGCGCGATCGATTTCGGCGGGAACAGTCGCAGCCAACGGCGTAACGATGCGTGCCGCGTGCTGGCATTGCCAGGTGGCCCAGCGCCGTAAAGGACCACCCAGCCGATCGTCCAGGCGACGCTTAAAGACCGCCGGCGGATCGACGATCAAGGCGTTGACTTCCAGCAGGATAGGGACGTTGGCGCGATGAGCCGCCAGTACACCCGCTCCAGCAAGATTGTAGTAACGTTCCATAAGCACCGCAGGCTTCCAGCGTCGTATAAGGGAAGCGATCAGCGGGTAACTCGCAAGACTTAGGGGTTTCGGAAGATTAATGTAGCGAATGCGAACGCCGTCGATCATGCAACGGGTGGCGCGGCTACGTCCGGCGTGTTTTGGGCTATGGGCCGCAACGAGAACCTCGTGTCCAAGGTCCACGAGGCCACGAGCAACTTCCCAGGTGTGTGTAGATCCCCCATGTGCGCCGGGGACATCGATTCCCGCGGCGACATAGAGCATTCTCATAGTCGTTCGTAGCGCTCCAGGTCCAGCGTAAGAAAGACCGTTCCAGGAGCCTTGGCATGCACGACACTGGTCGCACGCTCAAGATCGTTTTCCTCGATACCTACGAGCAGCGTTGTATTGCCCCGTCGCAAAAAGCCGCCGGTGGTGGCGAGGCGGGTGACGCGAAATCCTTGTGCAACCAGCGCATCGACGGTTGCATCAATACGGCTATTGTCAACGATGAACACAGCCAGTTTCATATATGCTGCTCCTTAGTCTTCAGGTTCAATGGTCAAGCGATTATACGTGTGCGGTCAACGAGCGTCAAACGACGATGACATGTAGACGAACATCGACAATAAAACACTGTTCCTCGTTGCGGTTGGTCAGATTTATCATAGTGATGTAGCATAGAAGCCAAAACTGGATATAAGACAAAAGGAGGGCGGGGCGACGTTGCCCGACAACGTATCGCCCGACGTACGATGAATCAACGACAGCTTACGGTTCAACTGTATACCTTGCGCGACGAAACCGCCAAGGATTTCCCAGGAACACTCAAGCAGGTGGCGGATGCTGGTTTCGCAGCGGTAGAGTTCGCTGGCTATGGCAAGCATACCCCGGCGGAACTTCGTAGCGTAATCGACGACCTCGGAATGGTCGCCGCTGGCGCACATGTCGGCTTGCAGTTGCTCCAAACCCAACTCGATCAGGCAATCGAAGATGTGTTGACGCTTGGCGCGCGCAACATCTCTTGCCCATATCTGCCGGAGGAGCTTCGCCAATCTGGGGACGACTACCGCCGCATCGGCGAACAGTTATCCAAGATCGGCGAGACGTGCAAAGCCGCCGGACTTCAATTATCGTATCACAATCATGCGTTCGAGTTCGACAAATTCGACGGCAAGTACGGCCTCGATATCCTGTTCGACGCCGCCGATCCCGCCATGCTCAACGCACAGCTCGACCTCGGCTGGGTGATGCACGCTGGCGAGGACCCGGTTGCCTACATCCAGAAGTTTTCGGGGCGCGTGCCGACCCTGCACTTCAAGGATATGACCGGACGTTCTGACTTCCTGTTCGCGCCGACGGGCGAGGGCATCCTACCGCTGCCGGAACTGGTTGCTGCCGCCCGCGACGCCGGAACCCAGTGGTACATCGTCGAGCAGGATCTTACCGAAGGCCCTGCTATGGATGCGGTACGCACGGGCGCGAAGAACCTACAAAAACTCGGCGTCATGTAAGTCGATGCAGGGGCTGTGGCTCCCGTATATGCTAGACACCTGACGTTACACAGACAGCCATCACCTAGGTGATGGCTGTCTGTGCTATGACACACACCTTTCGGTGTTGATTCATGGAACGAAATTGTTTCGGAGCCGCCAAAGTGCACATTTCCCGTGGTCGTTCGGCGGTTAAACAAAACGAGCGCCTTTGCAGAGGCGCTCATCCTGTATCTTCCCACCCCCCAGTCAGAAGATGTGTATAGCATACCAATCGCACGCAGTTTCGGTGATGAGCCAATCGTCCTATGTCCGTAGCGCCACGGATGCTACAAGATGGCGTGCCGATCCGAACGAATCTCAATACTTTCCACATTTCACGTTAACAAGTCCTGAATACGTTCGCGCTATCGTTGACTGTGAAGCAACCCGCTTCCTGAATCAGTTTGAAGAGAGCGACGTATGGCATCATCTCAATCCATGTCACGAGCGTCATGGAACACTCGCGGACGGCAAGGACTACGCTTACCATTTGGACTCACCTGGACATCCATCGGCATCACCGCTATCGTCATGCTGGCAGCGGTGCTGCGATTCGCCAACATCGACGCGATTGGTCAGGCGAATACGTACTACACTGCCGCCGTCGAAAGTATGCTCCAATCGTGGCACAACTTCTTTTTCGTCGCCGCAGAACCAGGTGGCTCGGTATCGGTGGATAAGCCACCGGTCGGATTGTGGCTCCAGGCGATTTCAGCCTACTTTCTGGGCGTTAACGGATTTGCGGTCGTCCTACCACAGATCATCGCCGGTATCCTGTCAGTCGTGCTGCTATTCCATCTGGTACGACGCTCATTCGGGAGCATCGCGGGACTGATCGCCGCGCTCGTGCTGGCAGTTACGCCCGTGGCAATCGCCGTGGAGCGCAACAATACCCCCGACGCGCTCCTGATCTTCACCTTATTGCTGGCAGCATGGGCCTTCATCAAAGCCACCGAAACACGCAGAATCCGCTTCCTGGTACTCGGTGCCGCGCTCGTCGGCGTCGGCTTCAACATCAAAATGATGCAAGCATTTCTGCCGCTACCTGCGTTCTATGCGCTGTACTTTTTCGGTACCGAGCAACGCTGGTGGCGCAAAATCGCCCACCTGACCCTGGCAACGCTCGTGCTCGTGCCGATTTCGCTGTCGTGGGCAGTAATCGTCGATCTCACGCCTGCCGACCAACGACCGTATGTTGGGAGCAGCGAGAACAATTCCGCCCTCAACCTGGCGATTGGCTACAACGGCATCCAGCGGCTTGCGGGGGGTATGGGTGGCGGCCCCGGCAGTAGCAGGACGGCAAGCAATGCTCCGGTGACGCCAACCACTACGAACACGACTACAAACGCCACACAGGGAACCACGCCCGCAGCGGACGGCGGTTTCCGGCAGGACGGCACGCGCCCTGGCGGCATGGGTACTGGCGGTGTGTTCGGCACGGGCGAGGCGGGCGTGCTGCGTTTGTTCCAGTCCGGTCTTGCAGCACAGGTGAGTTGGCTGCTACCCTTTGGCCTTCTCATGATCCTTGCGATGGCCGTAAGCATGAAGTGGTGGCGACCGAACAACGATTACCACCGTGGACTGATCCTGTGGGGTGGGTGGCTACTAACCTGTGTGGTGTTCTTCAGCATTGCCGGATTCTTCCACCAGTACTACCTGGCGATGCTTGGCGCACCGCTGGCTGCAATCGTCGCGATGGGTGCGGCTTTCATCTGGCGCGGCTATGCTGCACACCAATGGCGCATGGGTACGCTATTGATTGGCGCAGCCGTGACGACACTGGCCTTCCAGGTCTATGCCGCCGTGATGTATGACACGCTCGGATGGTGGTTCGCCGTTCCGATCACGCTGGCGGTTGCTGGTGGTGGACTGCTGCTGTTCAGCGCCACACGCCCCACGATGATGTTCGCCCGCGCTGGTTCCGCGCTGCTGCTGACATCACTCATCGTGATACCGACTGTGTGGTCCGGCCTGACCAACGCTCATGCGTCGAGCGGCGGTTTGCCCGAAGCCTATACTGGCAGCAACGCCCGGGACATGGGCGACAACCATATGCCGCAGGGCGTGCCATCTGCGACGCAAACGGGCGCAACGCAATCGAGTGCCGCGGCGATGGGACCAGGCGACCGCGCCGTGAATCAGGGTTTGCTGGCGTATCTCCAGGCCAACACCCAGGACACCACGTACCTGATGGTCGTTCCGAGTTCACACGCTGGCGCACAGTACGTGCTTGCAACGGGACGCCCGGTGCTATACGCGGGTGGGTTCAGTGGCAGCGATCCGGTGATCGACGCCGCCTCGCTCGCCAAACTCGTCGCGGACGGCGATGTGCGCTACGTACTATGGGGCGAGGGTGGCGGTCGTGGCGGCAATTCCGATATCACAAGCTACCTCCAATCGTCATGTAGTGTCGTGGCCAATGCGAGCCTTGGCACAACAACCTCGACACAAACCACGACAACACAGCAGGGTTGGAATCCTGGTCGAGAGATGCAATCGACGCTATATCAATGTGGTTCCTGAACCATACCCCACATGAGCACAAAAGGTCCGTGTAGCAGGCTGCTACACGGACCTTTTGCGAGACCCCACCATCCTTGAAACTCGACACCATGTGCCTGACCTGGGGGGTGGCATCATAGTTGTCATGCGACGCTACCTGCGAGCGACGATCATCCAAGGAAGCCGCGACCGCTCAGGGATTCCAACCCATCCTGGCCTTCACGTTGGTTGAATAGTAGCCGTTCCTGCGAGCGCAACTTCTGGTAAAGATGTTCGCGTTCGTAGGCCTCAACCATCCTGATAATCAGGCGAGCCTGCTCTTCCTCGATTTCCGTTCGACGGATAATCTTGTCGACCAGTTCGTCCAAATATCCCACCTCCTTTCGAAGGAAAGCACCGAAATATGCAGCATCGTTCTCTTTAACTATTCGTATATGAAACCTTTGCGGATCTCAAACAAAGGAACGCTTCCGAACGTCGAAGGTTACGATATCGCCATGGTGGACGCACCATGACATACATACTCGGTCGTAGCCCTAGTATGACAGTCTGATATTGTTTGCGTAATATGACTGTGGTGCAGCATGGCTCGCCTATGGCTGATAAAGCTCTGATGGGTTGATAGATGGTCAAACAGGGAGGTGATTTGGGACGGATCACCGAACTCTGCCGCTTTCCGATCAGGTCTATGCAGGGTGAAACCGTGGCGCGGTGGCGCTGACCGAACGAGGTACATTGTGATACCGGTTCACCGTGATCGCCCCAGGAATGGGCACCAATGCCAGTGTCAGGAGCCCATACACGTAGCCAACAGAACGATGAGATAACAAGCCGCGTCGCCTACAGCGGTGGTTAGATAGAATGAGCCTCACCTGGTTCATACGCGCAGGGAGTTCGGCGATATTCACCTGAGCAGAGGCTCACTATTACCGCCCACCGCTGTATGGGTGGTCACGACGCCGGCGAACGACGGCGAACCGTACGAATCGGCGTTGGCATGTCACCGCCTATACGTGTCAACGGCATGCCGCGGTACGGACCCGACGTAGTTGCAATAGATACACGAGGCGGCAGGGTAAACACAAAAGCCGCCGCGATGATCGCGGCGGCTTCCGGTTGGGGAACGCTTCTCCACTAGCCTTCGAGCAGCAACGCCTCGGGATCCTCGACCAGTTCCTTGATCCGCACCAGGAAGCGCACCGCATCGCTACCATCGACGATACGATGGTCATACGAAAGCGCGACGTACATCATTGGCCTGATCACGATTTGACCATCGACCGCGATGGGACGATCCTGAATCTTGTGCATACCGAGGATACCGACCTGTGGCGCGTTGAGGATCGGCGTCGACATCAGCGACCCGTAGATACCACCGTTCGTGAGCGTGAACGTTCCACCTTGCAGGTCGGAGATAGCCAGTTGACCTTTACGTGCGCGGCCGGCCAGATCGCCGATCTCGCGCTCGATCCCAGCAAAACTCTTTTGGTCGGCATCGCGGATCACCGGCACCACCAGTCCTTCGTCGGTGCCGACCGCAACACCGATATCGTAATGATGCTTGATGACGATCTCATCACCTTGAATCTCAGCGTTGAGCAGTGGAAACGCTTTGAGTGCGCCGATGGCTGCCTTGGTAAAGAACGACATGAAGCCAAGGCCGACGCCATTACGCTCCTTGAAGGAATCGCGGCGGCGTTTACGCACATCCATTACCGCCGTCATGTCGATCTCGTTGAAGGTCGTCAACATCGCCGCAGTTTGTTGCGCTTCCACCAGACGCCGTGCGATAGTTTGTCGTCGGCGCGACATCTTCTGGCGCTCCTCACGGTCGTTGGTGCTGGGCGCTGGTGCCGCCGAACGTGGCGCCGCAGCCGGGGCAGCGGGTGCGGGCGTTGGCGCGGCCGAAGCGTGCTGGCGCGGGAGCCGCAGCGCTGCCTTCCAAACGCTTGACGACATCATCCTTCGTGACACGTCCGCCGGGTCCGCTGCCGGAGATTTCGCGCAGATCGAGGGCGTTGGCGCCCGCGACACGGCGAGCCACTGGCGTCGCCGCGATATCGGCAGGCTTAGTCGGCTGGCTCGAAGGATCGTGCAACGACGGGATCCTGGGAGGGCTGTCCCTTCGTTTCCTGCGCGGTCGAAACGTCCGAGCCGTAGCCCGCTTGCACCGTCGGCGCATCGGCTGCTGGCGGACGCAGTCGACCGTTGGTCGCGGCATGGAGCGGCGGCGGCGCCCGCTTCGGTAAGCAGCCCAGGACATCGCCAATGGCGACAGTGTCACCCTCATTCTTAACGATGCTGTCCAGCACACCGCCCATTTCGGACGGCACTTCGACGTTCACTTTATCCGTTTCAAGCTCGACGATCGCCTCACCAGGCGCGATCGTTTCGCCTTCTTGTTTCAACCACTTCGTCACGGTTGCGTCGACGACCGATTCGCCCAGCACTGGAACTTTAATTTCAACCGGCATTTTGCACTCCCGATACTTCTTGGCTTTGCCGCGACAGCTTCACGATCGACCGGCTCACCGAGCGCGGCTTGCAGGATGCGGGTCTGCTCTGCCGCATGCGACCGGAGCGAGCCTTCGGCGGGACTCGCATATGGCGGCACGTCCCACATAGATCAGCTCGATCTCTGGACTGAGCAGATCTTGCAGGCGTGGTGCGATATAGCTCCAGGCACCCATGTTGCGCGGCTCCTCCTGCAGCCAGACAACCTCACGCAAATGGGTGATATTGCTGGAACAGTGCCTCGAGGTCATAGACCGGGAACGGATGCAATTCCTCGACGCGAGCGACCGCTACATGGGTGGCATCTTTGACAGTTGCCAGCAGCGATCAAGTCCACATAGACCTTGCCACTGCACAGGACCAGTCGCGTGATCTCGTCCGCTCGTTGCGACGCATTCGGCATCGTCAAGCACCGGTTGAAGCTGCCGTTTGCCAGGTCCTCTAGCGATGAAGCCGCCAGGGGATGCCGCAGCAGGCTCTTGGGCGTCATTACGATCAGCGGTCGTGGATCAGGCTGCAAGCAACGCGGCCTGTCGTCGCAGCAGATGGAAGTATTGGGCGGCAGTCGTACAGTTGGCCACACGCATGTTATCGCCAGCCGCAAGTTGCAAGAAGCGCTCAAGACGTGCGCTGGAATGCTCAGGACCCTGGCCTTCGTAGCCGTGCGGTAGCAGCAGTACCAGTCCAGTGCGTTGCCGCCACTTGGCGCGCCCCGATGTAATGAACTGGTCGATGATCACCTGTGCCCCATTGCCAAAGTCGCCGAACTGCGCTTCCCACAGCACCAGCACACCAGGCGCATGCGTGCTATAGCCATACTCGAATCCCAGCACGGCATTTTCGGACAGCGGACTATTGAACACCGCAAAGGACGCCCTGCGCTTCGGGCAAGTTCTGCAAGCGGCACATACCGCGCGCCGTCTTCGATATCATGCAACACCAGATGGCGCTGGCTGAACGTGCCTCGCTCGGAATCCTGTCCAGTCAAACGAATCGGCGTTCCGTCCGCCAGAATCGACGCAAACGCCAGCGTCTCCGCATGCGCCCAATCGATCGATTGCGGCTCGTCCATCGCCGCACGGCGCTTTTGCAGCAAGCGGTTGAGCTTGGGATTGAGGTTGAAACGCTCCGGTTGCTTGGAGCAACGCAGCGTTGAGGGCACGCAATGTGGTCGGCGTCGACTCCGGTTGCCGGAACATTCGTCAATTGTTCGCCAACCTGGGTATCATCGACCTCGGTCATGCCGCCGGAAGGCGGTTGTTGCTTGGCTGCCTGAACCGTGCCTGCATCGTCCGAACCATGGCCTCGGCTTCCTCGGCACTGACGATGTCCTGCTCTGGAGCTGTGCTCGCCCACAGTTCGCGCACCGTCGGGTGTGCGCTGAATTTCAGCATACATGCGCGGCTGCGTGAAGGTTGGCTCGTCGCCTTCGTTATGGCCCCTAGCGGCGGTAGCCGACCAGATCGATCAGGAAATCCTTGCCGAACTCGTGCCAGATAGGCGTACGCCAGATCGCGCCACGGCGATACATGCCTCGGGATCGTCGGCATTGACATGCGCGATCGGAATCTCAAAGCCCTTGGCCAGGTCACTGGCATACAGCGTCGAGCGTGAATCGCCGAGTTCGGTCGTGAAGCCGATCTGGTTGTTGGTGATGATATGGATCGTGCCGCCAACGCCATAGCCAGGCAACTGCGAAAGATTGAGCGACTCGGCTACGACGCCCTGACCGGGGAAGGCCGCATCGCCATGGATCAGGATCGATAGCGAGGCTTTCGCATCCTGCGTCGGTGCGCCTGGATGCTGCCACTCCTCTTGCACAGCACGCAGCACGGCCCATGACCACCGGATCGACGAACTCAAGATGGCTAGGATTAGGTGCCAGCGTGATCGGCATCTGCTCGATACCACTGTCCTGTATTCCCGCCGTGCACCCAGGTGATATTTCACATCCCCGGTCCACCCCAGCGTGCCCTTTCTCCGACGGCGGTGCGCCTTCATCGCGGCTGGCGGCCATGAAACTCCTGGAAGATCGATGCGTAAGGCTTGCCCAACACATGCGCCAGCACATTGAGGCGCCCACGATGGGCCATGCCCAGCACGACTTCTCGCGTGCCAACCGTTCCAGCGGCGCGGATGATCGTGTCGAGCATCGGCACCAGCATATCGCAGCCTTCGATCGAAAAGCGCTTCTGCCCCAGAAATGACTGGTGCAAAAAGCGCTCGAAGGTTTCGACCTCGGTTAGTCGTTCCAGCAGGTCGTGTTTGCGCTGTGCATCGAAGGCACCGAAAAAGCGACTTGACTTTCGATCGCATCGCGTAGCCAACTGCGTTCCTTGAAGCTCTGGATATGGTCGGTTTCATAGGCGATCGTACCGGCATAGATCGCGTGAATCTTCTCGAACGCTTCCAGCGCATTATGCGATCCCTCCACCACTGGCCCACGCACGATGTCGGCGGGAAGCGCCGCCAGATCCTGCTCGGTCACGCCATGTGTTACCATCTCCAGGCCAAGATCGCCGGGGGGGTCGCCGCCAAGCGGATCGATGTGCGCTTGCAAGATGACCGAGTTCACGAATATACCGAATGAGGCGCGCCACCGACACGATATGCGTTACATCGAGCGACGTGTCGCTCGCATGGACGGCTTCGGGTGCCAATGGTTCTCGTGCCGCCTGGGCGGGAGCGGCTTCATCTTCGGATTGAAAGTTTTCGAAAAACGCGCGGGTTTCAGGATCGACCGCATTGGGGTCTTGCTGATACCGCTCATAAAGTTCCAGATACATAGCCCGCATTCGGGCCATAAAACATATTAAGGTCGCTCATAGTATCTGCCTTCTGTTGTTCCAGGCCACGAAGCATAGTAGCATAATCAACCCTATCAAAGCTAATGTATACCAGCATGTTTTATGCCCTTCGGGAATGGGACAAGGGATCGCATGGACGATAAACGTACTCTCTCGCCTAAACAAGAACATCAGCAATTTGCGGCTCATCCATGGCGTCAGGAATTCAACGATCTCGTGCGTGGGCTTGCTGGCGGCTTTTTATTTGGTATTCCATTATTGTATACCATGGAAGCCTGGTGGATCGGTACGTATGCCGAGCCTTGGCGCTTGCTGCTGTTACTTACGCTCGCGTTGGTCGTCAACTGGATGCTCAGTCATTTTTCTGGCTTCCGCAAAGGCACCGAAGTCAAGCATCCAGTCACCGATGCCATCGAAGCTCTGGCAATCGGCATCGTCGGCGCTGCTGCCACGCTGGTGGTGTTGGGCGAGTTGCACTTCGGTCGTCCATGGCATGTGAGCGTCGGCATGATCGCGATCGAAAGCGTGCCGTTCGGCCTGGGCGTGTCGATCGCCAGTGGGTTTCTCAGCGGCAACAAAGATGAACCCAATGACGACGACGAAAGTAGTCCTCACTGATAACAAGAATGCTGCGAAAGATGACAACGACAACCGTGGTCGTCCGAACGGTATACACGGGACGCTCATTGATGCAGGAGCGACAGTCGCCGGAGCTTTGTTCATCGCCTTCTCGATCGCTCCAACCGAAGAAGTGCCGATGATCGGCGTCAATATTAGCGATTGGAGACTGATCGGCCTGGTACTGTTTTCGCTGCTCGTTTCTTACATCATCACGTTTGAGGCAGGTTTCGCCGATCAAGGCGCACGCCGCCAGCAGCAGGGCTTGTTTCAGCAGCCGATCACGGAAACCGTGTTTTCCTATATCCTGTCGCTGCTGACCGCTGCCGCGCTGCTGTATCTTTTCAAACAGGTATCGTTCGCCGATCCCGTGGCACGTGTGGGCGAGCCGGACGATCATTCTGGGGCTTCCTGCTGCCATTGGTGGCTCGGCAGGGCGTCTCGCGGTTGGAGGATAAATGACATCAGCGTCTCGACAATCAACGAACCGGACGTTCGAATGACGGGCGTTCGCCTGCGGAATGGACGACACTCACCATCACATTGTTACTGGTTGGGGCACTCATTGCAGCGCTCATCTGGCATGGTCTGAGCGGTGGTGAAACGATCAGCTTCACCATCACCGTCGACGATGCGGCAATCCAGCACCGCGGCGATTCGTTTCAGGTGCCGTTCCAAGTCCAAAACGTCGGGCAGGCGACCGCCGAGGATGTGCTGGTGCATGTCGAGTTGCTCGACGGCGACCAGACGCTTGAAGAAACCGAACTTACCTTTCGCTTTCTTGGCGAAGGTGAAACCGCACATGGCGTTGCGCTGTTCACCGACGACCCGCGTTCCTATACGCTCGAAGCGAACGTGACTAGCTACCTGATCCCTTGACCTTGCCTGTTCAGCATGGTACCCTCACCGCATCATCTGATTGCTCAGACGATGCGCGACCCGGTGTTCGCCTCAGGCGCACTGGGTTGTTTTGTACTATCCGCCGATCTATGGTGATCGACATGCACAGTAACTCGCTTCAGCCAATGTGGGCAGCGTTTAGCTGCCCACATCCTTTAACATGGAACAGCCGCGTGAACTTCGGCTCACGCAATTAAGGAGCGCCTTCATGACCATCGATTGGCAGGATAAGTTCGCACGCGAAGGTCTCACGTTCGACGACGTACTGCTCATCCCCGCGTACTCAGATGTACTTGCCCTCGGATGTTAACGTTCGCAGCCGCCTCACCCGCACGATCACCCTCAACATTCCTGTTCTTTCAGCCGCCATGGATACGGTCACCGAAGAACGTCTGGCGATCGCGATGGCACGCGAAGGCGGCATCGGCATCATCCATAAGAATATGTCGGTCGAGGCACAGGCCGAGATGGTTCGCAAGGTCAAGCGCTCCGAAAGCGGCATGATCACCGATCCGATCACCCTACGGCCAGAACAGACCATCGGCGACGCCCATGAACTGATGGCGGAATATCATATCTCCGGCGTTCCGATCACCTCGGACAGTGGCGAACTTGTCGGCATCCTGACCAACCGTGACCTGCGATTCGAGACGAACCTGCAGCGCTCGATCAGCGAACTGATGACCCAGGATGATCTGGTGACGGTTGCCGAAGGAACGACGCTGGAACAGGCGAAAGAGATTCTGCATCAGCATCGCATCGAAAAGCTGCTGGTGGTCGACGCAGACGGCAAACTGTCGGGACTGATCACCGTAAAGGACATCACCAAGCAACTCGAACATCCTCATGCAGCGAAAGACAACCTTGGTCGCCTGCTGGTGGGAGCCGCCATCGGAGCGAGCATGGCAAACTTCGAGCGTGCGGCGGCGCTGGTCGAAGCGGGCGTGGACGTGCTGACCATCGACACCGCTCACGGCCATTCGCAGGGTGTGCTGGATGCGGTCGCCCGCATGCGCGAACGTTTCCCTGACGTGCAACTGATCGCAGGCAACGTTTCGACGGCCGAGGGCACGATCGCCTTGATCGAGCGCGGCGTCGATGCGGTCAAGGTCGGTCAGGGCGCGGGCTCGATCTGTACGACCCGCGTCATCTCCGGCAGCGGCATGCCACAGATTACGGCGATTGCCGATTGCGCGCGTGCGGCGGAACGCCATGATGTGCCGATCATTGGCGATGGTGGGATCAAGAACAGTGGCGACATCGCCAAAGCGCTGGCGGCGGGCGCGCACACCGTCATGCTCGGCGGCATGCTGGCCGGTGTCGACGAGGCCCCCGGCGAGACAATTCTCTACCAGGGACGCTCCTACAAATCCTATCGTGGCATGGGCTCGATCAGCGCGATGCGCCTGGGCAGCGGCGACCGCTATTTCCAGACCGGCACGACCAAATTGGTCGCCGAAGGCATCGAAGGCATGGTCGTATATAAAGGCGTGCTGAGCGAGACCATGTTCCAACTCGTCGGCGGCCTTCGGGCTGGCATGGGCTACGTCGGCGCGCATACGGTCGAGGAGCTACGCGCCAACAGCCGCTTTCATGCGTATCACCAACGCTGGCCTGCTCGAAAGCCACCCGCATGATGTCACCATCACCAAGGAAGCGCCGAACTACGAACGACGCTAAACGGACCGACCTGACCATCGCAGATGACGGCGCGGGCAGCTACTTTTGACAGCTGCCCTGCGCCATTGTCACATATCGCTCGTGCATCGGCTTCGGCCCAATCTACTCCCGCTGGCATCCGGTTTGCTTGTGCATGACTTGCACCATCAGCACAGAGTGTGTCGGATGAGGTAGAACGAGTATGGCAGGTAGAGTACAGAACGAACAGACAACCCTGTTGTTCTGGTCGTGGAAGACGATCCACCAGTACGTGAACTTTTGCGAGGATGTGCTGGACGAGGATCGATTATGAAGTCGTCGCCGTCGCCGACGGTGCCGCAGCGCTCTTGTCCTATGCGCACGCTCCATGTCGATCTCATCACACTCGATCTCGATCTTCCCGGATTGACGGGAAGCGAATTCTTACCATTGCATTCATAGCCGCACCGAGCCAGTTCCCGCCAGTGATCATTATTTCGTCGACAGCGCCTGTCAGCCGTGAACTTCAGGCACAGGCTGCTGCTGTCCTTACAAAGCCATTCGATGTCGACGATCCTGATCGCCAAAATACGCACTATACTTGTAGCCGAAAACGCGCCAATGCGCGTAACCAAAACCGACGATGACCGAACGTTGAATAGGTGATGATCGCACGAGTTTCCTTTGAACTGCCTCTGCCGCCTGGCGTCAACAACCAATACAGCACGGTCCAAGGGCGGCGCGTCCTGAGCGCAGACGCGCGCCATGGAAGAAACAGGCCTTGCGATTGCTTGGTCGGAGTCTTCGATCCGGCCTTTCAAGAGATCGCACGCACTGGCTACCTGGCCTTGTTTATCGACTTCTACTTCGATCGCCGTTGCGGCGGGACCTTGACGGTGGGCTGAAAATTGCTCAAGATGTTATCTGTGAGGCGCTCGGTGTTGACGACCGTCGTGTCGTCGATATCCATCTTGTCAAACGCATCGATCCCATTACGCCCGCATATTGTCGTCGAACTTGAAGCACTTCCAACGTGGTCATTTGATGACGAACATCCTGTGTTGTAGGGCTGGTACAATATCCTTGATGATCGCAGTAACGTACAAAGGAACGATATTCGCCACCACAGCCGTGTCCGTTGTATTGCTGGTTGGATTGCTATCATTGCCGGAGTCGCGATGGTTGTGCTGCCAGGCCCTGGATTGCTCATGATCGTCCGTGGGGATCATCCTCCTTGGACGACACGATCCTACACTACGGCGATGGTCCGTTGTTGTTACGAATGACTTCAAACGCATGAGCCGCTCGAATAAACGGTTTATCTGCTCGTTGGAATGTTCTTACATGCGCGTCTCGCCAAGCGCGGTTGTTCATTCGTGAAGAATTGCAGCGCCATGCAGCTGGGAAGCCTTTAGTCACCGGGGTTCAAATCATGATTGGGTTTGCAGTCCTGGTGACACTGATCAGCATAGGAGCTGGCGCTGCTATACTGATCTCTGGGTGATCCTCGATTGTTCGCATCTTCGTTCACCGTCAGGTATAATAACGTCTACTTAAACCAAGGTTGGATCGGCTTATGACGCAACTGGGCGAGCGCTTTCGTCAAGCACGCGAAGCCCTTGGAATCTCGATAACTGAAGCTTCGACAGCAACCCGCATTTTGCCACGCTACCTTCAAGCAATCGAGGCTGGCGACGTGGCGAGCCTCCCTGGTGATGTATATGCCAGGGGATTTGTACGGAACTATGCGCAACTCCTTGGGCTACCTCCCGAAGAGATGGTTTCGCTTTACCGCCAGGAACGCGGTGAGCCGACCTCGCGCATCACAATCGTGCCGGCTGCGGTGCCACCTCGTACGCATTCGTGTTTGATTCCAAGTTTCTTTGTTACATTCTTTACTGTCCTGCTATTGCTGGCCGGACTTTACTTCGTGCTCAGCAGCACCGGCATGTTGACACGCCCAAGCAGCCCATCGGCGGGCGGTGTGGTGATCGAGCCAACGTCGATCTTGCCAACACCAACCGATTGGGCGACGCCTACCGAGCCTCCGCCCGGTACGACGCAATCACCTTTGCCGCCACCACCGACGAGTACGGTGGCACCACTTGATCCGAACGCGACAATTGCTCCGGCGGTGTCGGCATCAGCGGTCGTTCCAACCCCTTCGTCGCAAGCACCAGTCGTCGTGCAAGCGAACGTGGTGGCAGCGGCTGGCTCGGTCGGCTCATGGTTCACGGTTAATGCCGACAACACCCAGGTGTACAACGCATTGGTGCGACCAGGCCAATCGTTTACCTGGGAAGGACAACGCGAAGTTTTTCTCAACATTGGCGATACATCCGTGGTCCAGTTGATCGTCAATGGACAGCCTGTTTCTGGCTTACCAGGTTCGGTAAGCGGCGTACCTCGCCGCCTGACCTGCACGCCACAGGGATGTTCCTAAGGCTAGCACGGAGAAGCGAGCACGATTATGCCAGCAGAATCTACATTTGATATCGTTTCTGAGTTCGACCGTCAAGAAGTTTTGAACGCCGTCGACCAAACCCTACGTGAGGCGCGTACGCGCTACGACCTCAAAGATAGTCGTTCCGAGATCGACCTCCACGACAAAGATCTGACCGTGAGTAGCGACTCGGAAATGCATTTACAGGCGTTGCGCGACATCCTGGAGTCCAAAGCGATACGACGCGGCTTGTCACTCAAAATCTTCGATTATGGCGAGGTCGAGGAAGTGACAGGTATGCGCGTGCGGCAGGTTGTAACGCTACGCCAGGGCATCGCCGACGATATCGCCAAGAAATTGCAGCGATTGATTAAAGAACATGCTCCAAAAGTGCAGGCACGCATTCAAGGGGAATCGTTACGTATCGGCTCTAAAAGCAAGGATGACCTTCAGGTCGTTATCCGGCTGCTGAAAGAACGTGCAGACGAATTTCCGATGCCGCTTCAATTCACCAATTATCGATAATCGCGACCGATAACATTCGACCACCACTTTCCGAACTAGAGTATTTTGGAAAGTGGTGGTCGATCATCATAAAAGAGCCTATGAAATATCATATTGTCACACTGGGTTGTCCCAAAAACACCGTCGATAGCGAGGGCATGCATGGTCTGCTGCTTGGGCAAGGCCACAATGTCGTCGAATCAGCGGAAGCCGCCGATGTCGTGATCGTCAACACCTGTTCGTTTATTCAGGCAGCACGCGATGAAACCGTCGGCGTGCTGCGTGACCTGACGCAACGCGAAACATGCCGGTCAGCGCATCATCGCCGCCGGCTGTATGGCGGAAAGTCATCGTGACCAACTGCTCGACCGATGTCGCAGGCCTCGACGACACCCTGAGCACCAAAGAGTGGATGAACATTCCGGACGTTCTCGCGAACAGCGGCAACAGCACGGTCATCCCGCTCAGCACGACGGCTTCACCGGCACCGTTGACGATCACCCTCGACCATCCCACATCACAGCTGACAGCACCAAGCCGCATGCACCGCCGACACCATCGGCGAGTATGGCGATTGGCGCACGACACCGATCAAGCGCCATGTGACGCGGCCCGTCAGCCTACCTCAAGATTTCGGACGGCTGTAATCTGCGTTGTGCCTTCTGCTCGATCCCTTCGTTCAAGGGTGATATGCGCTCCAAAGCCATGGGCGCGATTCTGGGCGAAGCACGTGAGTTGGTCGAGGCGGGAGTCCAGGAGATCATCCTGGTCGCGCAACACCTGACCGATTATGGCCGCGACCTCAAGCTCAAAGATGGTCTGGCGACATTGCTGGACGAAATCTGCCAGGTCGTGCCTCAAGATCGCTGGATCAGGCTGATGTACGCCTATCCTCAATCGATCACGCCAGGTGTGATGCGTGCCATTGCCGACCATCCGCAGATCTGCCGTTATCTGGACATGCCACTCCAGCATGCTCATCCGGCGACTCTGCGGCGCATGCGACGCCCACCGGATACCACCAAGACTGCGGCGCTGCTACAAGAACTGCGTGCGACGGTGCCTGATATCGCGTTACGCACGACCTTCATCGTCGGATTCCCCGGCGAAACACGAGAAGAATTCACTGAACTCTGCACTTCCTTTCCGCGATGGAGTTCGACCGCGCCGGATTCTTCCGCTATTCTCAGGAGCCTGGCACACCGGCGGCCACGCTTGGACGGACAAGTCAGCGATCGCGTCAAGCAACGTCGTTTCGCCGAGGCAATGGCGCTTCAGCAGGAAATATCGCTTGGTCGCAACCGCCGCTGGATCAATCGCGACCTGCGTATGCTGGTCGAAGGCACAGGCACCGCCGAGGACGGCACGCCGCTCATCGCCGGGCGTTCATTCCGCGATGCTCCCGAGATCGACGGCATGATCTGGGCACGCGGCACCGCGACACCAGGGCACGTTCGCTGACGTCCATATCGACCGTGCGACACACTACGATCTGTGGGGAACGCACGAAGTAGGTGCGAGCAATGGCACGATGAACGTAAGATGCAACCACAGTTTGGTCACATGCGTATAGATGGGCAGTGTTCCTTTGTAACGACGAGGCTGTTTGTGACATCTGACATCGAGCATCGTCCATCGGATCGTCCATACGCGAACTTGTGGAGACTGTCATCTTTATCCTGCTCGTATTCTTTATCTTCCGGGGCGTTGTCCAGAACTTTCCGCATCGAGGGATCGAGCATGGAGCCCTCGTTTCACGATCGGCAGTTCATCTGGGTCAACAAACTGGTCTACTTTCACTTCGACGCGAACGCGCCGTTGCGGTCTGCTCCCAGGAAACGCGATCTGCCACAACGCCTAGTGTATCCAGTTCAGCACGCCACAGCGCGGTGATGTCGTGGTGCTGGAACCGCCGACGTTGCAATCGAGACCGGCGGCGCTGAGGACTACATCAAGCGTGTTATCGGGCTCCCTGGTGAAACGATCCAGGTCAAAGATGGCATGGTGCTGATCGACGGACAAGCCACTGCCAGAGAGCCAAAGCCGATGGCGCGTATCTGGTCGATACCACCGATTGCTACGGTGGTAAACTCTGCGAGCCCTATCAGATTCCAGCGGGTCATGTGGTGGTGCTGGGCGATCACCGCAGCAACAGCCAGGATTCACGCTCCTGGGCGGGCGATCCGGCACTGCCGATCGAGCAGATCGTCGGCAAAGCCTGGCTGATCTACTGGCCACAAACGCAGTGGGGCTTCGTCGCCGCGCCGACCTACGCCCAGCCAGCACCTAAGCCCTGAAGCAGACGCAGGATCATCTCTAGCGATCGATCGCATTAATACGCAGAAGCGCTGATCACAGTTGTGACCAGCGCTTCACATAAGAACGGGCGAGGCCAGGAGTTAGCCTGTTCGGTTTGAGACGCTCCGTGATTTGCTTGAATCGTTTCGGGATCGTGCTCCATCAGATAATCGAGCAGATAGGTGATCGTTTCTTCCTCGTAATCATCCATCAATCCATCGAGCACCCGTCGCACCATCATTGTCTCGAAATCACGCTTCGTGACTGCGGGCGCATAGACATACGCCAGTCCATCGCGCTTCGCGGTTAAGGACGCCCTTCTCAGCCAGGCGCGTCATCGTCGTCATCACGGTCGTGTAGGCGATCTCGCGCTGGTTCTGCAACGCTTGGTGGACCTTCTTAACCGTGGTAAACTTTTCGCGCCAAACGATTTGCATTATTTCGGTTTCAAGGGGGCCAAGTACTTTTAACCAAGCCGCCTTCGGCCGGTTTGAAACGAAATTCAGGTTTACGTTCCCTGTGCCATTGCGGAACACTCCTTTCGCCTTCCGCGATACCCGTTCTGCATCTGCAGTCTACTCCCGGTACTGATCGAACGGCTAGGGCTGAAAATAACGGTAGCATTACAGACGGCGCCATGCCATCATTCATGTGAGGATTCGCGACATGACGCAACAACTTCACGCTTTCCGAGCAGCATCAAAGCCGCCATGCAAGCGGCACATTCCGCAGCCAACCGATCCGCAACATTCGCAAGCTACTACGAGATGATGGAATACCATCTCGGCTGGCGCGACGAACATCTTGTGCCTGCGCGCGTCCAATCCAGGCAAGACTGATCAGGCCGACTTGGCGGTGCTGGCATGTTCGGCGCTGGGCGGCGACGAGCACACGCGCTTCCGCTGGCGGCGGCGATCCAGCTTCTGCACGACTTCACCCTGATCCATGACGACATCGAGGACCATAGCGCCCAACGCCGGGGTCGCACAACTGTATGGAAGCTGTGGGGAGAGGAACTCGCGATCAACGTCGGCGATGGTATGTTCTCGGTCGCCCACCGCGCCCTGTACGGCTTACGTCGTGCCGGAGTAGCACCGGAGCGCGTGCTTGCCGTCGTGGAGGACTTCGAGGAAACGATCCTGCGCATCGTCGAAGGTCAACACCTCGATATGACAGGCGAGGGGCGATTCGACATCAGCGAGGAACGCTATATCACAATGATCGGCGGCAAAACCGCCGCGCTGCTGGCTGCGTCCACACGCCTGGGAGCGCGGCTCGCCACTGACGACGAAGCGGCTGTTGCCGCCATGAGCGAGTTCGGCGAGGCACTGGGGCTGGCGTTCCAGATGCACGACGACATGCTCGACATCTGGGGCGACCCCAAGCTGACCGGCAAACCCCGTGCTGCCGACCTGTTGCAACGCAAGATGAGCCTGCCAATGGTCCATGCTTACGAGCGGGCGGGCGATGACCGGGCGACGATCGAACGCATCTACGGGCAACAACAGGTCACGGAAGAAGATATCACGACGCTCCTGGCGATCCTTGAGCGCACGAACGCACGCGAACATGTCGTCGCCTTGACCCAGCGCGAACACGACCGAGCGCTGGCGGCGTTAAACCGTGTTTCGCCTCGCGATGCCGACGCCTTCGGCAAACTCTGGTCGTTCTCGGACGCCTTGCTGCATCGCTCGCGGTGACACGGAAAGCATATACAATCCTGCAGGTGAGCGCCGAGTACCCGCCCGATCCTGGCGGTGTCGGTGATTACACCCAGCATCTGGGGCGCGCGCTGATCGCATGTGGGCATCGTGTCGTCGTCGCGACTGGACAGCCAGCGACCGAGACGAGCCACAGCGATCTCGCACTGCAACAGATCACGAACGGGTGGTCGTGGCGCTCGCTGGGCTCAGTATGGTCATGCCATACAGCGTCGGAATCCAGACCTGGTGCACATCCAATATCAGACCGGAGCCTACCACATGCACCCGGCGATCAATTTCGTACCCTGGTTCATCCGGCACCACTTTCCCGGGGTCCGCATCGTCGTCACCATGCACGATCTGCGAATGCCCTATCTATTCCCCAAAGCCGCGCCCGCGCGCCGATGGGTGACACGTCGTTTGCTCGTTGATGCACACGCACTGGTCGTGACCAACCAGGCCGACCACGACGCGCTGCAAGGAATGACGCATGGCGACAAGGATAGTTTCGTCGCTCGAACGCCACTGGCGGCGACAGTCATACCCATTGGTAGCAACATCGACGTTGCGCCGCCCAAGCCCTACCATCGCGACGAGTGGCGCGGACGACTTGGAGCAGATGCGACAAACATCGTCATCGCCTTCTTCGGCCTGGTTAGTTCAACCAAAGGGCTACTCGAACTGGTCCTCGCGCTCGCCGCGCTGCCACACCATATACGGCTCGTCGTCGTCGGCGGAGCGACGCCCCAGCCCCAGGATCAGCGCTATCTCGACGAGATTCGCGCCACCATCGAACGTCTAGGGCTTACGGGACGCATCGTGTTCACCGGACATTGTAGTCCCGCCGATGTTTCGGGCTTCCTGCTGGCGTCGGACCTGGTAGCCTTGCCGTTCAGCGATGGCGCGTCGTACCGACGCGGGAGTTTGCTGGCGGCGTTGGCACACGAACGTCCCGTCATCACCACGCACCCCCCCCATCCCTTGCATCCCCCACTTGTTTCGGGCGAACATGCCCTGCTGGTTCATTCCAATCAGCCACAACCGCTCGCTGAGGCCATCGCCCGCCTCGCCGCCGATTCATCATTACGTCAACATTTGGGAACACAGGGACGCCACCTCACCGAACACTTCTCATGGTCGTCCATCGCCGCCCAGCATGAAGACGTGTACAATGCCCTGGTGTAAAACGGCGTCCGGCAGCCTACGATGAACCGAATGCCGCCTAAAGAGTTGAGGATGTGTAAATGATATCGAACCGGCGCTCCCTGATGGTGAGCATGGTTATGACCGTGTTGATGCTTGTGCTGCTGGCAGCCTGTGACGTGGGAGGTTCGTCTTCCACAGCGACAGCCGTACCCGCAGCACAAACGACGGCGACCGTGCCAGCACCGGAAGCTATAACGAGCCAACCTATTACCCCAACAGATACCATAGAAGCGCTGACCACAAGCACGGCACCCGGCACCATTGACGCCGCGACGACCGCGACAGGTGCCGACACCACGCAAACCGCCGCCGCGACCGCGACGACCTCGACTGCTCCGCAGGGGGGAACACTGACGATACGCATACCTCACTCGCTCCCGACGCTCAAACCGTGGGACCTGCGTAGCCGCTCCGAGGAATATGTCGCCGATCTGATGTACAACGGATTGATGCGGCTCGACGCATCACTCACGCCACAGCCTGACCTCGCGGAACGCTGGGAAACGTCACCCGACGGTGGCATCATCACCTTTACCCTGCGCAGCAATCTCCAATGGCACGACGGCGAACCCTTGACCGAGGAAGATGTCGCCTGGACTCTCAACGCGATGCGGACGATGACATCGACCAACTCGTTGATGGTCGACCTTCGCACCACTATCGCCGATGTCCGTACACCGATCAGCAACACGGTCGTGCTATCGCTGACGCAAGCCTACGCGCCGATCCTTGCGGACCTCGCCCTGCCGATCTTGCCACGTCACCGCCTACAAAGCCGCACGCCGGAAGAACTCGCGGCGTTCAACTTCTGGGACGATCCCATCGGGAGCGGCCCGTTCAAACTAGTAGACCGTAACGATCAGGGCTATAGCTTCACTCGTAACGACGAGTATGTACATGGTGCACCACACCTCGACCGTGTTGCGTTAGTGATCGCGCCCGACCCCAACGTCGTGACACGCGCCCTCAACGATGGCACGCTCCTCGCCGCCGAGTTTCCCATCACGGAAACGCTCGCCACCGAGCCGATCGCGTCCAGTCTGCGCCAGGGCGGCTATCCTGAGAACGGCTTCTATTTCATGGCGTTCAACACACGCCAGGATCGCATATTCGCCGATGCTCGCGTGCGTCAGGCTATCGCCCTGACAGTGGACAACAATGCGCTCGTGCGCGAGATCGCAGGTCCGCGTGCCCTTCCGCTGGTGTCGGCGATCTCTCCCGCGTCGCGGGACTATCCGCAGGAGCAGCCACCAGCGCTAGACCTTGACAGCGCGCGGCAACTGCTGGACGAGGCCGGATGGACGTTGCCGGATGGGCAGACGGTGCGTGTACGCGGAGATGCGACGCTGGCGACACAGCTTTTCGTGCGCGGAGACGATCCGCGCCGTGTCGCCGCCGCCGAGCGTATCGCGGCCTCGGTTGCGCCAATCGGCGTACAACTCACAGTATCGCGCGTCGATTTCGGGACCGTGTTGGTTGGCAAGCTAGCTCCGCCCTACGACTTCGACCTGATCCTCAGTTCGTGGGTTGATGCGCCCAACAGCGCGGGCGTGCCAACCAGCCGTTTCTACGATCCTGATGATTACGCGCTGTTTGGTGCCGACCGCATCTGGGGCGGCGAAAGCGACACTCGCCAGGGTTTACGCAACATCGGCGGCTTCAACGACGCGGAGTATGAACAGGCTGCCAAGCAAGCCCGCACAACCTATGGCGTGACGCAGCGCCTCGCCGCGATTGGGGCAGCCCAGGAGATCATCCGGCGCGAAGTCCCCTACCTGTTCTTATGGACGGATCGCGTCCTCACTGTTGTCAACCCCAATGTAAAGAGCGACGATGGCGAGATCGTGCTTGATTCACCTCGCTTCATGTGGAACGTCGAAACCTGGTACATTCAAGCGCCATAGGGAACGGGGCTAGAATGAGAACAGGGAGTTGAGCGATGCTCAACTCCCTGTTGCTATGCGCGGAGTGTACTGCGGATTAGACGAGAGCGCTCATTGTTTCATCCAACAGTTCACTGGCGCGTGCGGCTTTGATGTTGCGCTCCCAGACCAGTTGGTCGGCGATGATACTCACCATGTCGCCAGTCGCACCCACGCTCATCGCCACCTGACGGGCATGCAGGCTCATGTGTCCCTGCTGAATACCCTCGGTCGCCAGCGCCCGCATTGCCGCCAAATTCGACGCGAGACCAGCACATGCACAGATTTCCGCGAGTTCGCGGGCGGAATGAACGTCGAGCAACTTGAGCGCAGCCTGTGCGCCAGGATGGACGCGAGTCGCGCCGCCGACGATACCAACCGCCAGCGGTAGCTCGATCTCACCGACAAGATTCCCTGCGTCGTCGCGGTACCAGGTCGTGAGCGAGGTATAGCGCCCATCGCGTGCAGCATAGGCGTGCGCCCCGGCTTCGACAGCACGCCAGTCCTGCCCCGTGGCGACCAGCACCGGATCGATGCCGTTGAGGATACCCTTGTTGTGTGTAGTCGCACGGTAAGGATCGACCGCAGCGAAGGCATAGGCGTGAATGATGCCGTCGATCACGGCTTCGCCGGTCATGTCGGGGCGTTCAAGTGTGCGCGGCTCGACGACAAGGCGCGCCCGTGCCAGCCGTCGGTCAGTAAGATTCGACAAAATACGCAGGTACGCGCGACCGCCAGTGATCCGTTCGAGCAACGGCGCGACCGCTTCAGCCATGCCGTTGACTGCATTCGCACCCATGGCATCCAGGCAATCGACGATGAGATGCACCACCATCATCGGTCCAGCAGGGGAATCTCCAAAGCAGTTGACTTCAACATCTTCGGCGCCACCACCGAGCCTCACGAGCGACGTACTTTGTGCGTTCGCGAGCGCCAGGATTTCATCGCGGTGTTCGAGCACAGCAAGCCGTGCGTCGTCCATATCTGGAAGATTGACGAGCTGAATCTGCCCGATCATCAGCGAGCGGGTCGAGGACGTTTGGAATCCGCCAGCAGCACGCGCTAACTTGGCGGCGAATGAGGCACCAGCGACAATCGACGGTTCTTCGACGACCATGGGGACCAGCACATCACGGTTGTTGATGCGAAAGTTCGTAGCGATACCTAGTGGAAGCTCGAACGTCCCCACCACGTTTTCGATCATCTTGTCAGCACGCTCGATCGTCAGAACCCCTTGCCCGCCTCGTAGCGCGGCAAGGTCCGCTTCGTTCAAACCATCGAACGCCCCAACTTCTCGTAGTCGTGCGGCGGGATCGAGTTGATAGAAACCACCAATACGCGAATTTTTCGAACCCATTGCCGCCTCATTGATCTTTTTTGAAATCACAATCTGCTATCGAAGATGTACTATACCGATGAGCACCTGCCATAGCCCTCAAACTCCCTGTCAAAACCTATCAAAGCCACTGTAGAGCCTACTAAACAGCGGCGATAGCTCTGTTTTTATAGTGGGATCGCATTAGCCCAAGAGAGGAGGGCGCATCCCTCCCTTAACGTCCAGAGCGACATTGTGACGCACCCACCGGGTGTTTCGCCATGTCTGAGTTTGACGAAACGCTGGTGTATCGCAGGGTTCCGTCAAGATCGAAGAATAGATCGGGGCATGTCCTGGTTGTCGTTCCGAGCCGACGCGAGGAATTTTCTAAACTCCGAAAAAGTTTCCTTGCGTCGGCCCATGTGAAAGAACAAGCGACGCTCCCGAAGAAAGCGGGCTGTGGGCATATTCATTCATCTGGGCGAGCCGCAAGGCGCATGGACTGCTCGAAATGACAGTGTTGAGGACGTTGAAGGAGCCTTTGCGATAGATCAGGGCTCCGCCAAAGTCGAACGTCTTATGCAACGTCGAACGTCTGTCATGTTGAGTGGAGCGAAATACCCATCCTGAACCCAACGAGAGACTCTGAACTCAGGAGCTGTCTCTCGTTCGGAAAAATCCTTCACTGCGGTTGAGGATTACACATTTCACAACGCTGACGGAACCCTGGGCGATAGACGCTGATGCACCCCACCCGTCGCCGTCCCATGCTAAGATAGGTGTATGCGATTATTCATTGCACTGATCTGTGTTCTCGCGTTGGCTGGATGTACCAACGGCGCGCCGCCCGCCGTTCTGCCGACCGCGGCTATGGGAACGCCACAGCTTCCGGCGACGTTATCGCTTCCGGCACTCATGGCGGAACCGGAACAGTGGGTTGGGCGGCAGATGACCCTCATTGCGCCTATCGCCTCCGCCGCCGACAACCGCGTATTGGTGCCAGCCTTCACGATCAATGGTACACCCATCGGCGTTGACGACGGCAAGCGTTCGTTATGGCTGGCGGAACCACTTCCAGAACAAACGGTTGCGAAATTAGGGGACGGCGTTAATGTGTTGAAGCTGCGCGGTCAACTCAGCCCACCTGGAGCATACGGTAGCGATGGACGCTTTTCCTACCAATTCACCGCCACGAGCGCCACGCTCAATCCAGCGGAACGCACGACGGTTGCGAGCCTCGCAGAGAACCCTGGTGCTTTCGACGGCGTGTTGCTACGAGTTGACTGTTTCATCCTGGCAAAATCTGGTGATATATTGCTCGTCGATGAGCTATCAGAAGGCGGAGTGCCGTCCACACGAGCACGACAAATCAAGTTACAGAACGTTCCCGACCAACAACTGTTCAGCGAACTTCAGCAAAGTGGGGAAGTGCGCTACGGTGCGGTGACAATCACCGGATGGTGGGGAAATAGTGCGATGACCCCGTTCGAGGTTTCTCCAAGTCCCTGATGTCCTTCACAAATTGAGTTAATCAGCGGTTCATTGTATCTCGCAGATGCTCGATCCATTGGTCGTCTGCTACATAATCATGGCATCCGGTGTGCTTGATTCACCTATCTACTCGTCATAACGATACCCGCACATGCGGAGAAGGAATAGAATGCTCGGTGGACATGGTGCGGGCAACTGGTGGTCGTTTGTCCGATTTGATGAAGAACGCGATCGTCCCACGATCAACCGGTCGCTGATACGGCGCATCGGAAGCTATGCAAAGCCCTACCGCAGGACAATTGTGGTGATGTTGGGGGCAATCCTGATCGGCTCGCTGTTGGACTTGCTCCCGCCGCTGCTGCTGCGCGACCTGATCGATAACGCTTTGCCAAACAATGGACGACCAGGGGACTTGCGGCGTCTCAATTTCCTCGCCATCGGCATGATCGCCCTACCGCTCCTGAGCGGACTGGTTGGCGTATTCCAACGCTCCAAGTCTGCCCGTGTCGGCGAAGGCATTATCGTCGATCTGCGACGCGCCCTCTACGACCATATGCAGCGTATGGGGCTGCGCTTCTTCACCAACACGAAGTCAGGTGAGCTCGTTTCGCGGCTCAACAACGATGTGGTTGGCGCACAGCGCGCTGTCACAGGGACGATGATTACGATTCTGACCAACATCGTAATGCTGACGCTCACGCTCGGCATCATGCTAACGCTGGAATGGCGGCTTACCATCCTCGCCATCGTGATCCTGCCATTGTTCATCGTGCCATCACGCCGCGTCGGGCGTGTGCTACGGCGTTTGACCCGTTCGCAGATGCAAGCCAACAGCGAGATGAACGCCATGATGGGCGAAACGCTGAACGTATCAGGGGCGTTGCTGGTCAAACTGTTCGGTCGTCGGCGCGATGAAGTCGAAAAGTTCAGTCAGCGCGCTTCGGACGTGCGTGACATTGGCGTGCGTTCCGCCGTGATCGGACGCTGGTTCTTTCTTGGCATCGGCCTCGCCTCCGCGCTGGGGACAGCGATGGTCTTTTGGGTCGGCGGCTATCTCGCCATCAGCGGACGTTTCAGCACCGGTACACTCGTCGCATTCGCTGCCTACCTGACACAGCTCTACGGACCGTTGTCGGCGCTGGTGAACGCCAGGGTGGAACTTGCTACGTCGTTGGTTTCGTTTGAGCGCGTCTTTGAAGTGCTCGACCTTCCAGTTGAGATCGAAGAGTCGTCCGACGCCGTACATCTCGCCGATGTCAAAGGCGCAGTTCAGTTCGAGGATGTGCGATTTTCGTATCTGGAAGTACCTGAGCATGCTGCACTATCGTTGTCGCCGCGCGATAAACCGGTCGGGACAATAACGGCGGGCGAGCCAGCACCCGCGCCGGTTGGAGCGCGGTATTGGGCGCTCGACGATGTTTCATTCGAGGTCAAGCCCGGTCAAATGGCGGCGTTGGTGGGTCCAAGCGGTTCAGGTAAAACGACAATCACGTATCTGTTGCCACGTCTCTATGATCCGTCCAGCGGGCGCATCTGCCTGGATGGACATGACCTTCGCGACGTTACCCTCGACACCCTGGCACAACACATTGGCATGGTGACGCAGGAAACGTATCTGTTCCATGACACTATCGCGACGAACTTGCGCTATGCACGGCCTGATGCGACCGATGCTGAACTGGTCAGCGCGTGTGTGGCGGCAAACATCCACGAGATGATCGCGCAGTTGCCGGAAGGGTACGATACCGTAGTTGGGGAACGCGGCTACCGCATGTCAGGCGGCGAGAAGCAGCGTCTAGCGATAGCACGGGTGATTCTCAAAGACCCGCGTATCCTGATTTTGGACGAAGCGACTTCAGCGCTCGATAGCGAGTCAGAGCGGGCGATTCAGGATGCTTTGGAAACCGTCATGCAGGGGCGCACGACGTTGGTGATCGCGCATCGCCTATCGACGATCCTCAAGGCAGATACGATCCTGGTGCTGCAACATGGGCATCTCGTGGAACAAGGCACCCACCAGCAACTGATCGAGGAGGCGGGATTATACGCACGCTTATATGCGACGCAGTTCCGTGATCCGGTAGGAGCGTAAAACGCTTGACCAAGATGATAAGCATAACGACCGGCAGCACGAGCGCTCTGGACACCATACGTGAAGTGTATGGCGTCCCTTATGGCATGACGAGACCCGCCACTTAATTTCCTTCAATCGACGGTTCGTTATCCGGCACAAGCGCCCGCACGATATCTGTTTGCGACAATATACCTACCGGACGCATACGGTCACTCGCAAACCTACCGCCATCCTGGGATTCCACGATGATCAGTCGATGAATCTGGTGCTGGCTGAGTAACTGCATGGCATAGGTCAGTGGCTTATACGACGCACACGAGATTACGTCCTGGGTCATATATTGGCGACCGTATTTTTGGCGAGCGGCATGTATTCCGAGCCTTCTCGCCATGCACGCAACAAGTCCGATTGTGAGATCACGCCGACGAGAAATCCTGAGTGATCGACCACGACAAGCCCACTAATCTTGTTCTTAAGTAGGAGATCAAATGCTTCAGAAAGTGGTGCTTCGTCGGACACACTGATGACGGGCGTATGCATCACATCGGCCACAACTAACGATTCCATCCGCTCTCCTTGGCTATAATGAGATTGCATCTATCATACTCTGGATCGAACTTTTCTGGAACAGTTTTGTCGCGTCCGTATTCCACGATAGCTTTTCTTCTCAGCGCTGAAATGTTTGAGCCATCAACTGCGCGGATCTATCCTCGCCTTCGCAATTGTGCTGGTATGATCGTAAGCCAGGAATACAGGAGCCATGCCATATTTCATGGGTGGCTTATGACATTTATGCCGAGGCGACCACGCAACGCCGTGCCGCATTTATCCCTGATATAGCACTCCTCCCTCTTGGGTGGGCTTATATCTCCTCAGCATAGCTGTAACAATGGCGCCAGGAGCCCTGGGCCGAGCTCATCTGACAGCCGTACATTCTCGACATAACGATTTACAGTCGATAGTAATAAGGGCGTGCCGTTGAGAACACATATGTTATACTATTCCCTAGGAAGAGCCTGACATAGCCGGAACGCGATCGAACGATCGTGCATTTCAGCGTAAGATCGACGGCAGATCAGCATACACCTTGATCCAAATCTGCACCCGAAACAATGCTCGCGGCAAGGGCAGCATGATATCGAGTGTAAAACGTTTTAGGAAAATTCATGAGCGATTTTGTCCATCTCCATGCCCATTCGGAATACAGTTTGCTTGATGGTTTATCGAACATCAAGAAGCTGACGCAACGTGCGGCAGACCTGGGGATGGATTCACTTGCGCTCACCGATCATGGTGTGCTGTATGGAGCGATCGAGTTCCACTCGGCGGCGAAGAAGGCCGGGATCAAACCGATCATCGGCGTCGAAGCCTATGTTGCGCCCGGACGTCGCGACAACAAGACGCCCGAAGGCAAGGGCTACTTCCATACGGTGCTGCTGGCACAGAATGAGCAGGGCTATCGTAACCTGCTGAAGCTCACGACCCACGCACATCTTGACGGCTACTATTACAAGCCACGCATCGACCGTGAGTTGCTGGCGCAGCATAAAGAAGGGCTGATCGTCACGCAGGCATGCGTCAGTGGCGAAGTCAATCGACGCCTGACACAGAAGGACGCCAAGGGAGCGCGTGAAGCGGCGGCCTGGTATCGAGACCTGCTCGGTCCCGACAACTACTTCCTGGAATTGCAACTGCATCCCGAAGTGCCGGAGCTTGACGAGATCAACCAGGAACTCGTGCGGATCGGGCGTGAACTCGGCATCCCGCTGGTGGCGACGAACGACGCGCATTATGTCGATCAGTCCGACGCCGAAACACACCGCATGTTGCGCTGCCTTGGCTTCAACAACACCCTGAACGAGTATTGCGCCAAAAACCCCGAACTCGACGAAAGCTATTTCCTGCAATCGCCCGACCAGATGCACAAGTTGATGCGGGCGTATCCTTCCGAGGCGCTCGAAAACACGCGACGCATCGCCGATATGTGTAACCTTTCGCTCGACTTCGGTCGTGTGCAACTTCCTAATTTCCCGCTGCCTGACGAGCATACCCCGTCGAGTTTCCTGCGCCAGATCTCTCAGGAAGGGCTGATCAAGCGCATGGGCGGCGATCCACCCAAACACTATTGGGAGCGCTTGCACTACGAACTCGACGTGATCGACCAGACCGGATTCCCACTCTACATGCTGATCGTGTGGGATTTCGTCAAGTTCGCACGCACGCAGAACATCCCCTGTCTGCCACGCGGTTCGGCGGGCGGCTCGGTCGTGCTGTATTGTCTAGGTATCACCGATGTCGATCCCGTCGCCAACAAACTGGTGTTCGAGCGCTTCCTGAATCCCGAACGTAAGGAAATGCCCGATATCGATATGGACTTCGCCGATTCGCGCCGTGGCGAGATCATCGACTATGTTGCGGGCAAATATGGGCGCGACCGCACAGCGCAGATCATCACCTTCGGCACGCTTGGCGCGAAGGCGGCGCTGCGCGACGTTGGACGTGTGCTGGATATTCCACTCAACACAGTCGATCAGGTCGCGAAGTTGATCCCCAAATTGCCTGTCGGCACGACGATCAGCCAATCGCTCGAACGTGTGCCGGAACTCAAGAAGATTTACGAGAGCGACGCACAGATCAAGGACCTGGTAGACAGGGCACGCAAGCTCGAAGGGGTCGTCCGCAACGCCGGAACACACGCCTGTGGTCTGGTCGTTTCGGCACAACCTCTCGACGAACTCGTGCCGCTGCAACGAACCACCCGCGACGAGAAAGCCGTCATGGCGGCGTTCGAGGGGCCAACGCTCGGCGATATCGGTCTGTTGAAGATGGATATTCTGGGATTGGCGAACCTGTCGATCGTGGCCTCTGCACTCGACTACATCTCCACGGATAAAGGCACGCCTTTCACGCTCGCCGATATCCCCGAAGACGATGACGCGACCTTTGACCTCCTGAGTCGCGGCGGCACGCTCGGCGTGTTCCAGCTTGAATCGCCACCGATGACGCGCTATCTCAAAGAGTTGCGCCCAACGCGTATCCAGGACATCTACGCTATGGTGGCGTTGTACCGTCCTGGTCCGATGGAACAGATTCCCACGTACATCAATTGGAAGAACAACCCGCACCTGATCACCTATTTACACCCGATCCTCAAACCGATCCTTGAGGATACGTACGGTGTTATCGTGTATCAGGAACAGGTGCTTGGTATTCTGATGCAGATGGCGGGTTACACGATGGGTAAAGCCGACATCGTGCGTAAGGCCATCGGCAAGAAAAACCGCGAATTGATGGCGCAGGAAGAACCGCGCTTCCTGGAAGGCTGCCAGCAGAACGGACTGACGTTCGATCAGGCGGCGCACCTATGGAGCCTGATTCAGCCCTTCGCGGGCTACTCATTCAACCGCGCACACTCGACGCTGTATGGTCTGCTTAGCTACCAGACAGCCTACCTTAAGACCCACTACCCGACCGAATACATGGCGGCGTTGCTGTCGTCAGCCGCGGGGACGATCGAGGACGTAGCTCGCTATGTTGGCGAGGCATGGCGGCTAGGTGTGGCGGTGCTGCCGCCGGACGTGAACAAGTCCGGCCTGGGATTCACGATCGAGAAGATCGAGGGCGAACTGCCCGAAGGTGCCACCCACGACAAAGCCGTGCGTTTCGGCCTTTCGGCGGTCAAGAGCGTTGGCGAGGGTCCGATCAGGGCGATCTGCACGGTGCGCGAAGCCGATGGTCCGTTCAAGACCATGGAGGATATGTGCGAGCGCCTCGACCGCAAGGAAGTGGGCAAGCGTGTCTATGAAGCGCTGATCAAGTGCGGCGCGTTGGATCAACTCTACGGATCGCGCCGTCAAAAGCTTGCCGTGATCGATCAGGCGATGGCAGCGGCAGCCGACGCACAGCGTCTGCGTGAATCCGGCCAGGTGAGCATGTTCGATATGTTCGGCACAAATGACCAGGGAGCATCGAGCGTCAGCGTCACCTACCCGCTCATTACTGAAGGACCAGCCGAGCAGAAGGAACAACTCGCGTGGGAAAAGGAACTCCTGGGTATCTACATCAGTGAACACCCTGTCACCCAGGCGTTGGCCTCGATGCCAATCGACGAAAACCGTTTGACGCTCGGACAGATCGGCGAGGCACACGTCGGTCAGAAGATCGAACTCATGGGTATGCTCTCGGGCCTACGCAAGATTCAGACAAAAAAAGGCGACACCATGTTGACCGCACAGCTTGAGGACCTGGAAGGGTCTGTCGAGATGGTGGTCTTTCCCAAAGCATACGAGAAATACAGCGACTTCTGGATCGAGGATAACGTCGTAGCGGTCGGCGGCAAGATCGAGACGCGCCGCGATTCGCTGCAACTCGTGTGCGATAGTGTCTGCGCCCTACACCAGCCTCAAGCGCAGCGCACCGCGCAGCACCAACGGCACAAGCACTGTGACGATATCGCCCGACGATTTTGCTTTTGCGGATATGTCAGCGCTCGGGTTCGACGAGGGTGGCTATGAAGATAGCGCGCCGCCTGATTTCAACTGGGACAGCCTTTCGGCCACCGCCCCCGTTGTCGCAGTCAACGGCACGTCGAGCAGCTATCATGTGGAGAGCGGCAACGGTGCGTCGAACAGCTACACCAATGGCATTGGAGCCTCCAATGGCTACGCAGCCAGCGACCTATCGAACACCCACTCCACTAATGGCAACAATGCGTTGAACGCCTATACTGCCAACGGCAATGGAGCAAACGGCTATGCCGCGAGCAACGGTTCGGGTGCAGCATATGGAAATGGTATGAACAATGGATCAGCGGGAACGCAGACCACACATGACGCGCCCATAGCACAGGCATCCGGCACGAACGGTAGCGTTGGTGCTGAAACACCAACACCAACGCCCAGCGAGCCAACGACGCCTCAGGCCGCGCCTGCGACCGTCATGCGTCCACGCCAGCGCATCCAGATCGCCCGCAAGGACGAGGAAACTCGTCCGACAGCGCCAGCACCCAGCGGGCCAAGTTACCATTTACATATCACGCTATGCCGTTCGGAAAACTCGGACGCCGACATTCGCTGTATGCAGGAGGTCTATAAAGTCCTGCAACGATTCGAGGGCGCACACCAGGTATCGTTGTATCTGCCGACCGGCGAGAACAACGTCATCCTCGAACCCTTACAGCGCGTCAACCCACGACCAGAACTACTGGCAAACCTCAAAGAGATTCTCGGCGAAACGCAGGTGGTGCTGGAAGCCGCATCATAGCCGACAGGCGACGAGTAATCATTTAGTTCACTCATCAACTCCAGTCGTTAAAATGCCATCGAAGGACGCTCCGGGCTTCATTTGTTGGCCTGGAGCGTCGCGACTGCTTCACGCAGCGCCTTGATCTCGTCCATGAGTTCACGGTGGCGTGTATCATCGTCCGATGAGTTCTTGCCGAAGAACGAAACAAAACCGTCTGCTTCCAGAACGGCGCGATCCACATAGTGTCTAGGAGATTAAATACAAACACCCGCGTCAAGCGCGATGCTTGACGCGGGTGCGTCACGAGAAATGGTGGAGATGGGGGGAATCGAACCCCCGTCCAGAAAGGTCAATCGCAAGCCTCTACGAACGTAGACTGCTGATTAGTTTCTCGCCCCCAGCGCTCAACAGACGAGGCGCAGAAGGGGGCCAACCCGCTAATCTTAAGCGACCCTAGCAGGCGGTACGGTCGCAGCAACCCGACTAAATGACGTTCTATCCCTTCCCATCGGGTTGAGGACGAGCAGAACGGGCTACACTAAATTAGGCAGCCAGCGCGCGAGGCGCAAAGTTTGTTTTGCCAGTTAAATGGCTTTGCCCCTTTAACGAGACTGGGCGGCTCGGTTCGCAACCGACAATATCAGCTCCCTGTCGAAACCAGGCATCCCCAAATTGTTAAGGTACTCGTGACTACATGTATTATACCGTTCGGCATAGTGCTAGTCAACCATTGTTAATACACTTAATACATCGAATCGCCCGTGGACGAAAGCGAGCACTCTTGTTTGAAATGACGAGGTTTGCGGCGAACGAGTGAGTACGACGATGCTACAATGCCATGCTATGCAACAACAAACACTGACAGGTATTCGCGTGGTCGATCTGACCCGCGCCATGGCTGGACCGTACGGCACGATGATGCTCGGCGACATGGGAGCCGATATCGTCAAGGTCGAACAGCCGGAGAAAGGCGACGACACTCGTAGCTGGGGACCGCCTTTTATCGAGGCCGAAAGCGCGTATTTTCTCAGCGTCAATCGCAACAAACGCTCGCTCACACTCAATCTCAAACAGGAAGCAGCACGCGAGGTGTTGTGGCGGTTGATTGAACAGGCCGACGTCGTTGTCGAGAACTACAGCCCTGGCACCGCAGAACGCCTTGGCTTTGGCTATGAACAGGTCCGCGCTCGTCGTCCGCAGATCGTCTATTGTTCGATCTCCGGCTTCGGTCAGCAGGGACCAGCACGCGACCGCACCGCCTACGATTTGATCGTACAGGGCGTCTCCGGTCTGATGAGTGTCACCGGCGCGGTTGATGGTGAGCCGACACGCTTCGGTGTGCCGATCGCCGATATTGTTTCCGGTATGTTCGCGGCCTATGCCACCGTCAACGCCCTGTTCCATCGTGAACGGACTGGCCAGGGGCAGTATATCGACACATCAATGCTGGGCGGGCAAATGGCTTTACTGACATATCAGGCCGGAATCTACTTTGCCAGCGGACAGGCACCACGTTCCACGGGCAACGCCCACGCGATCCTCGCACCGTACCAGACCTTCCACACGGGTGATGGATTCGTCAACGTCGCCGTCGGCAACGACGCAATCTGGGCACGCTTCTGCAGCGCGATGGGTCTAGACGCCCTGGTGGACGACCCACGTTTCGCCCGCAACAGCGGACGCATCACGAACCTGACCGAACTGGTGCCGCTGATCGAAGCGGTGTTCACCACGCTGCATACTGCCGACATCATGCAGCGGCTTGAGGTCGCATCGGTGCCGTGCGGACCGATCAACAATCTTGAGGAGGTATTCGCCGATCCACAGGTCGCATCCTATGGGCTGCACCAGCGCGTCGAGCACGCGACGCTCGGCCCGATCGATCAGGTAGGCTTTCCCTACATCCTCAGCGAAACGCCCTGCCGCATCGGCCAGGCACCACCAGTCCTTGGACAGCATACCGACGACATTCTGGCAGAACTTGGCTACAGCGCCGACGAGATCGCGGCGTTGCGGAGCGAGCGAGCGGTCTAGCGGACCGCTGACCACCGACGACTGACCACTGACCACCCAAGCGGCGTAGTACATGCAAAACAGGTAGGGGTACTTGCTACGGCAGTGACACCCTACCTGTTTTTATATACTGAACACTAACCATCAGATTCTACACGTACCTACGGTCATCCAGTGTATACATTACGATCTTCTGTAGGCGGTGGTCGGTGGTCAGCTACAACGCCTTGCGTCCCAGGAGCGTGGCGATGAAGCGAAGGATACTGCTCGCCATAAAGAAAAAGAGGTAGGGATGGAAGGGGATTCCCGCTAGCTCGACTGGTTGCACGCCGATGAACGAAACGATCGTGCCCGCCGCCAGCGAGGCCAGCATGTAGGGCACACCTGTAGCAACCGAGAACGCCGCGAAATACGCACTTCGACCATCGGCGGGAGCCTGTTCCATCAGACGATTGGTTTGGCTCATCAGTACGCCGGCCCACATAACCCCCGCCATCGCCGCGTTGACGTACAAAGGCCAGATACGGTCAGGCGTGGAAATCACCCAGAACCATGGCAGCGGCACGACGCCAAACATGCACATGAGAAGTACCCGGCGCTGCCCGATGCGATCCGCCAGTTTGCCCCATTGCGGCTGCGCTACCAACGTCGTCAGCGCCGTTAGCGTGTCCATGAGCGCGAGCGTGCGAAGCGGCAATCCCAACACCGTCAGGCCATACGCCGTAAAAAACGGAGCAGCCGAGCCGAGCCCAACCTGCCAGATGATGAACGTCCCGGCGAATGCCCTGAACGTGCGGTGCTGCAACGGCATCATGAGCAACTCACGCATGCTACGCCGTTGACTTTTCGTCATCGGCGGCTCAGGCTGTTTGGTCAGCAAGAACGAGCCTACCGCGCCGCAGATCGCGGCGACAATAAGCAGGATGATATACGCATAGTCTTGCCAGCCACCTGCCTCACCTCGGTCGATCAGCGTTGCGCCGCTGTACCCGGTCACCATGGCGGCGAAGCCCATCAGCGAACCACGCGCCCCGAAATAGCGACCCCGCACAGACGGCGGGATCAGGTCGGTCATCCAATGGCTCCAGGCGTTGATCGACGTTGCGATCAGCACCTGCCCAATCGCGGTCACAAGCAAGAAGATCGTCAGACGGGTGGACGTGGAAAACGGAACAAGCAGCAACAGCGCGGGAATAAGCCACATCTGACGACCCAGCGACCCGACAACGGCGACACCGCGTCGGTCGCCGAAGCGTTCGATCCACCAGGCCGCTGGAAACTGCATCAGCGCCCCGATCACGGGCATCGCGCCCAGGATACCTAATTCAAAGGATGTCGCGCCCAGCAGAAGTGCCAGCCCCGTCGCCAGTGTGCCGACCGTGAGGGAAAGGTGCATCTGATTGAACGCACCTTCGGCAACGCCCAGCCGCATACCGCGTTGGACCTCGCTTGGCGGGAGCATGGTGCTGCCTGGACCGATCGCTGGAAGGTTGATCGGACGGAACTCACGCGCACGACGGGCGATCGAATGTAATGGTGCAGGCATAGTGCTTCAGCCAACCATCAGGATGAGTGTTGGCGAACGAACCAGTGCACATGCGGCAAGAAAGAATACGTCACAGGCCCTCGTACGTGCTGACGCGGTGGCATGCCTGACCACATCATGGTATGCGCTGATAGTAGCACGGTTTGAGCGGCTGCTGTTCGTAGTGCTTCAGCGAAAGACTTCCACGAATCCTTCGCACCAGTCGAGCAAACGCTCGTCGTCCATCCATCGTCCGGTGCATTGCAGTCCAAGCGGTAACCCGTCGATCATGTGCATAGTCGGAAAGGTTGTGGTTGGCAAACCTGCATTGGTCCAGGGCAGGTTCATGGCGGGATCGCCCGTCGCGGCGATCCCATGGGGAGCCGTGCCAAGGGCGGGCGGGCTAAGCCAAATATCAATGGCGTGCTGGTCCATCACCGTCTCGATGCGTGCGCGAAGCGTCGTACGGTCCGCACGCGCTTGCTCGATGGCTGCGGGGTCGATCTGTGCGCCGTTGCGGATCGCCCAGGCTGTGCGCGGACGGTACACTTCCGCGTAGGTTGGAAACCATGCCTCGTGTGAGCGCGCCATTTCGCCCTGCACCAATCGGGTATGACTTTCTGCGATTTCGGCAATGTCCGCGAACATCGGCACACATTGCACACTGTATCCGGCAGCCGAAAGTGCTGCAACTTGCTGCTCGAACACCGCCAGTGCTTCGGGAGACGCTTGCTGCAAGAATGGACCATCCGGCACCCCAAGGACCGGCATATGCGCGGACGATTGGGGCTGCCAGTCGTCGCACAGCACCGCAGCGGCGAGGTGCATACCCGTGAGGTCGGACGTGAAGATGCCAACATGATCGAGCGCGGGCGAGCATCGCAGCAGTCCGTCAGTTAGAATACGGTCAAACGTGGGCTTGAATCCGACGATACCGCAGAAAGCGGCAGGACGGATCACCGAGCCGACCGTTTGGGTGCCGATCGCCAACGAACAGAAACCCGCTGCCGTCGCCGCCGCCGAACCGCTGCTCGAACCGCCTGGCGTATGCTCAGGATTGTATGGATTGCGGGTCGGGCCCGGCTCGAAGTACGCGAACTCCGCCGTCACGGTCTTACCGATGACAAGCGCTCCCGCCGCACGTAAGCGCGTCACACTGATCGCTTCGGCTCCGGCGAGCGCGTCAGGCGGCAAACGCGAACCGCCGGTCGTCGGAAAACCATCCACATGGAAGATATCTTTGACTCCAACCAGCACACCAAACAACGCGGGACGTGTTGGAGGCTCAGGATAAGCGCGCCAGCAGCGCCTCGGCTTCGCGCCGAAGCCTTCCACGGCGATCTGGTTCCGGCATCAGGGCAGCGATTTGCGGCTCTGCTTCCTCGATGCGGTCGCATGTATCCTCGATATATTGATGAAGATCGAGGTCTCCCGAACGTAATCCCGCTGCCGTCGCCGCCAGCGGACGTGGCTCGACCAGTGAACGTGTCGTCATGAAGCTACCTTATGATGCGGCGACCGGCTCGATAAGCTGCGGGTCGTCGTTGCGTACAATATTGACCATTGTGCTGACCGGATAAGCTTCCATAGCTTCCTGTGGATACGGCTGCAATAGCGATTGAAGCTGCTTGACTTCGTGCATCTCAGGATCGAGCCACAACCCATAGAGATCGGGTGGCAGGATCACCGGCATGCGATTATGCACCGGACGCACCAGTTCGTTCGGCACCGTCGTGATGAGCGTACACGACTCGATGACTTCGCCTTCTGGTCCCTTCCAATGTTCCCACAATCCAGCGAAGGCGAACGGCGATTCGTCTTTCATTCGCAGATAAAATGGCTGCTTGCCTTTCTCGTGTTCTTTGCGCTGCCATTCATAAAAGCCGTCGGCAAGCACCAGGCAGCGTCGCTGCCGAAAGGCCGCACGAAACGCCGGACTTGTCGCGACGGTTTCGGCGCGTGCATTGATCATCTTGGCGCTGCCGCTGCGGTCTTTTGCCCAGAACGGAATCAAACCCCAATGCAACAACGCCAGTTCACGCTCGCTGTTGGCGTCTGGCTGTCGCACCGTCGCGATGGATTCGGTCGGGGCGATATTGAAGTGTGGTTTGAGCGTAGGAACCTCAGGTAGTTCAAACAGTTGCGCGAGTGTTTCAGGCGGGGTACTGAGGGTAAAACGTCCGCACATAACGAAACTCCTTTCCAGAGATCGGCGATCACCACAGCGAAGAACCATCGCTATTTCAGGTCGCGAATCTATCGAGAGTGTACCTTATTTCGCTCACCTGTGCTACTCCATATAGCGAACCCAAACCAGCCAAACCATGAGCCATATCACGTAGGCTCAGACCGTCAGCATTCTCACCCTCAATGCCATGCTTGGTACATCAATCTTTGGTGGCTGTTCGTCAGTCGTCCAACCTCACCGCCTGACCATCGGCAGATACATACGTGGCACCGGACCGATCGGGCATACATCGGTTCGGCCTACGGTCGATTCGCCACGGGTCGATTCGCTGCCACCCTTAAATGTTGTAACCTGATAGGCGTAACTGGCATCGCAACTCAGCGGAGCGTCCGTGAAGGCAGTGGTATTCGCGGGCAGCGTCGCAATCCGGATGAAGAACCAGTTCGAGCCATCCCATACGCCGTTGTATACGTTATAGCCATCCTCGCCCGACGCATCCTGCCAACCCAGCGAAATACTCAAATCAGTTGACGCAGAAATGAAAAGTCCGCGTGGGGGCGTAAGCGCCGCCCAAATTGTACCGTGCGATAACCTCCGGGGTCCATGCGCACGATTTCCGGCGTTATCGATGACATGGATCGTGAACACGATCGCCTGGTCGCCGACCGAATTCGCATTCCAGGCACAGATATATGGTGCGCCGGTATCGTTACATATCTGGTGCCAATTGTTGTCATACGTCGCATAGAACTCGACGCGGTTGACGCCGCTACCGCTGTCAGAGGCATCTGCCGTGATCGTAAACATCGGATCGCTTGTCTGCGAACGGTCGGCGGGCTGAGTGAGCCTACCTGTTGGCGGGGTCGTGTCCGCGCTGTTGGGCGGATTCTGATCAGCCCACAACCAGACGCTTGGCTCACACCCCAGGTAGCGTGACGAGGGCGCAGGACCACCCGGACACGGGTCGCCACCACCACCATACCAGCCCATCGTGTCGGTCTGTTTCCCGTTATGCCGCACCTCGAAGTGGATATGATCGACATTCGCTCGTCCGCTTAGCCCGATCTATTGCCCACGACTCACCGTTGCGCCAGTATTCACATCACGGCGACTGAGATGCCCGATATAGATATGGTACGAATTGCTTTCGTAGCCGATCAGCACGGCCTGTCCATCCGTCCACAGCACCGAACCGCTCACCGGGGCATAGACCGGCGAGCCGTAGGGCATCCATAGATCGTCGCCGTCGTGCGTATCATAGTTGACGTTGGTTTGGTTGAGATAGTTACGCATACCAGCGATGTTGGGCGTGCCACCGTTATCGACCGAAGGATAGGTATGGTCATAGTAGCCGCGTCCCGTGAGGGCAACGTTATAGGGCTTGTATAGAAAGGGCGCGGCGGCGGGTGCCTGGGCTTCGGTCGTCGCTGGTGATCCGAACACACGCGCATACAGACGGTTCCAATCGGCGACCGAGGCAGTGGTTTCATCGAAGGTCGCGCCGGCACCCAGGCTCGTCGCCAGCACCCAGGAGGCGGCGTTGCGAACACGTGGTTCCATCGTCATCAGACGACCGTCGCGATAGCGGATCGACGGCTGATCGTCCGATTGATAGGGATGGAGCGCATCGCGCATGCGTGACGATTCGAGGTAGAGCCACTTGAGCCATGTCTGCTGATGTCGTATAGCGTGTTGGTGCGCTTTTGATCGCCGCTAGCGTCAGCAGCATACGCGTGTTGACTGACCGCGCGACCGCGATCGATTCAAGCGCCGTCCATTGATCCGCACTGAGTTGCACACCCAGGTCCTCGGCGGCACGATGCAACTTCGGTCCAAACCAGTCCCCGCTCCACAGCAACAGCGTGTCCGGCAGCGCGATATCGCCGACGACATCACGCACATCGGCAACATCACTTGCGGGGACAGCCCCCCGCCCAAGCACGTCGGTGAAATCAAGGCGTGGTAGTTCGAGCGGTGACTCAGCCGCCATAATCGCGGCAAGATCGAGATCGGGCATCGCCATGATGATCGTCTGATCGTCCTCGCCATATGGAATATTGAGCGTCGCGGGCCGCGCTGCGCCAATCGTGCGCGTTGGCACGGTCTTAGCGGCGACCTGCCATGCAGACCGCGCCCCCAGCAATGGGTACGCAAGCGCGGACATCGTGACAACAAAGAGGATCATCCGCGCCAACGGACCATGTAAACCCAACGTTTTCCATCGCCTTCCCTTCACCCGCATTCCTCCCCATTCTGTTCCACTCTCATGCTACGGTACATCCACCCGATCACAATCACACCAGCATGAAAATCATCTGTTCATTGGGCAGGATGTACCTGAGTATGGCATGGCAGACGAGTTCGCCGAATGATCTGTCTCGACCGCGCAAAAATAAATGGCTTTTTGTATCTATACCAGATACAGGGGGAAGGTTAGGATATGGATCGGGTAGAGCATTTGGCAGATAAACTCGAAGCGCTCCTGGTACGAACAGGATGGACCGCCGGGAAACTGGCACGTTTGTCGCACGTTCCCAAGGCGACCATTGACAACTGGCTGCGTGGACGTGCAGCACGGCCCCGCGCATGGCAACCGATCGCGCAGGTCGCCGCCGCGTTTGAACTGGACATCGACGAAACATCACGCTTATTCAAGATAGCCGGTCATCCTTCGGTTCCCGAACTCTTGAAGATGCACTTGCCGACGCAGGATCGCGTGCTCCTGAAGCCGTGGATACAGCCGGACGTGCATCCAAAGGCGGCACAACGCGGCACGGACATGGCTGAAGAACGCACGCCCGCGCACATGCCAATCAATTACATAGCGCCAGTGGCACCACTGCCGTCGTGTTCGCATGTCTATCTTTGGCGCAACCCGTTCTTTGTGGGACGCGAAGCGCTGCTCCTGACGATCGCCCGAACGCTGAGCGGGCACGACCAGGCGTATGGACAATCGATTGGAACAGTGGTACTGACAGGTATTGGCGGTAGCGGCAAATCTCAGGCTGCCTCTGAGTGGGTGCATCGCTACGGTCAATACTTTGCTGGCGGCGTATTCTGGATCAATTTTACCGATCCACGGGCGATCCCCGAACGGATCGCCAAGGCTGGAAGCCATGCTTTTTCGGGTAGTTTTTCGTCATACGAAAGCCTCCCGCTCGACGAGCAGGTACGCCTTGTCTGGAACTCCTGGCACGATGCCGTTCCACGCTTGCTGATCTTCGATGGCTGCGAGGACGAAGCCCTGCTGCAGCAATGGCGACCCGCGAACGGCAATACCAGCGTCATCGTGACCAGTCGGCGTTCGCGCTGGAATCCTCTACTCGGCCTTTGCACCCTGCCGGTAGGCGTCTTTGAACGCCGCGAAAGTATTGCGCTGCTCGAACATTACTGCCCCGACGCCGCAGACGCATGGCCTGACCTGGATAGTATCGCGGATATCTTTGGCGATCTGCCACTCGCCTTACACCTCGCGGGCGCCTACATCGACCGATACCATACGTTCCTCACACCCGCAATCTATCTCGACCAACTTCAGTACATTGATGGGCAACCTAACCAGACGCTCCTTGATCATCCTTCAATGATTGAGGGAACGATCTCGCCGACCGACCACGAACAGCATCTGGCGCACACGCTCCACCACAGCTATCAGCAGCTTGACGAGGCCAATGCTACGGATGGATTTGCCTTGAGGATCATCGCGTATGCTGCTGTTTTCGCTCCCAGACGGCGGATTCCACGCCACCTGCTTCAGGCATGTGTTCTGCCAGTGAACGCTCCAATGATATCGTTATACGCCTTTGAGGACGCGTTGATAAGGCTCGGTAGTCTGGGCTTGCTCGAACATACTCACCACGGGATGCTCTCCATTCATCCGTTGATCGCCAGGTATGTCAACACAACGACACTGATAGTCAACGCTCGCGATACTGTAGCAGCAGTCCTCAATACGTACGGCGAAGGTCACCCCTGACGCTTCACGAACACCAATGTACCTGCATTGCCAAACCCTCTCAACATACGTCTTTTTACCCGTCTGGACATGGCGGTATGAAGCTTGCTCGATCTATAAACAAGTAAATACAACATGGCAGGAGGAATTATGTCAAATCGTCAACTTGGTTGGGATGAGAAACAGGTCCAGGACCGTATTTCACCCCGAGAAACCGCTCAGGAAGATAAAGAGCGTTTTCAGCAGCAAAACGCCGAGGAAAACCGCCAGCCAGTCGAGGGTCAGGATGATGGATGGGTGCCACCCGGCAACGCGGATCAGGGTAGCCGCAAGTAACCGACACCAGAACTAACAATATTCATAGTGATAGGAGACAGCTTCGGAAACACATGCACCCGCCGACCGGGCGTAAGCAACCGAGAGGAAGGTATATATGTCAGCGGAACTACAAGCAATGCTGCATAGGCTCACAGCGCTACCTGCCACCGAGCATCCATTAGTCAGTGCATACCTTGACTTGACACTAGAGCATACTGGCAAACGTTCGCAGTTGACGAAGTTCGAGAACTCGCTCAACGCAGTCGTTGGTCAGTATCGTGGTAAGCATGCAGAACGCGTAAGCATTGAAGCCGATCGCGATCGCATTATCGACTACGTCTACAATGAATCACACGTCGACGCGAAAGGACTTGCAATATTCGCCTGCAGTGCTGCCGGTGTCTGGGAAACGCTCGCCGTTCCGATGCAAGTCGAAACGTCTGTCGTCGCGGATAGCTACCCCCATATCTTCAACCTCGCACGCATCCTGGACGACTACGAAACCTTTGCGTTGGTGCTTGCCGATGGGCAGGAATCACAAATCCTCGTTGTTTCGCTCAATGAAGCCGAACGTGCTGGCTCGACCGAAGCATCGGAGCAGATTAAACGGTTCGACGCCGGAGGTTGGAGCCAGATGTTGTTCCAACGGCGCACTGACAACATCATTAAAGCACATACCCGTGACATTGCGGACAAGTTGGGCCAGGTCATCAAGCATCACGACGTCCAACATGTGGTCATCGCTGCTAACGACTCGATCAAACACATGGTAACGGAGTCGCTTCCTCAAACGATCAAAGATAAACTTGTCGATATCATCCGTCTCGATATGAAGGCCGACATATCCAAGGTCATGGATAAACTTGAGCCGATCATGCGCTCAGTTGAGCACAAGCAGGAAGCAAACACTCTGGCTGAGCTTGAAGCCGAAGTGCGTGGCGACAACCTGGGCGTGGTGGGTGTTGCGGATACGGCTATGGCCTTGACCAAAGGCCAGGTGCGAACGCTGATAGTACATGAAGACTTCCAGGGAACTGGTGGGGAATGCCCCAATTGCGGCTCAATTCGCACCGGTCTTCGTCCGACCTGCCCCTATGACGGAACCGAGATGCGCTCGATCAATCTGCGCGAGATGTTCACCACACGCTCCTACCAGCAGGGAGCCACGATCCAGATCGTCCACGCGAGTTCATTCCTGGACGATCACGAAAGGATCGGCGCAATCTTACGCTATAAGGAACTCGCACAAAACGCCTGATCGGTGATCGCGATCACCTCATACGTACGGTCCACGCTTTCTAGCGTGGACCGTTGGGCGAAAAGATTCCGAATTATGTGATCGTTAAGATCGCTCCTCATAAGCAGAACTTCAGAGAAACCTCATCAACACCTGCCACGTTACTCGTTATACTACATAATGTCGTTTTGCTTAAAGTCATTCTCATACTCAGCGATGGACTACGACACAGGGTATTTTGCATCATGCGATTGCTGTGACGCTCCCTGATGCATCATACGAGTGTTATCCACAATAAACCTGTAAAACTTTATAAGCAATATGTGAGGTTCATATGTCGCTCAACACGTATGTTTTTGCTTGTTGAGGGGTATCAGGTGGTGTATAATCGGCTCAGGCGTGGGGAAAAGTGGGGAAAAGTGGGGAATTAGTACATCCGTTCTATTCCCGACACTTTACGATCGAGGGGAACGAAGTGTTTCTAGGCGAATACGAACATAGTGTTGACACAAAGGGCCGCATCGCCGTTCCCGCCCGCTATCGCGCAAAGCTTGAACAAGGCCTGGTGATCACCCGTAGCTTTGATCGCTGTTTATTCGTTTACCCCCAGGAAGAGTGGGAAAGCCTTTCGCTCAAGCTCAACGCCTTGTCGTTCGTACAGGAAGAAGTACGCAAAGCCCGACGCATGTTGTTCGGCAACGCATTCGAGCTCGAACTCGACCGACAAGGTCGCATTCTTCTTCCGGGATCGTTACGTGACTTTGCCAAGATCGGCAACGACGCCATCGTGGCAGGCATGGGGTCATACATCGAAATTTGGCCTACGGAAGCATGGCGAGCGAATCAGGAAGCGTTGACGATCCGATAGCACCGCGATCGCGGAAACACTCGCGAGCCTGGGACTATGACGTATGGATGTACACGCAGGATAGCGTCGATGAAACAGCACGTGCAGACTGGCGCTTCTTGCTTGTCGCTTGCCCGATAAACGATGTCGAACTTTTCGCATGTGCCGGTCCTCCTGCAGGAAACTATCCGGGGGCTAGTTCCAGAGCCAGGGCGGGGTATTCATCGATGGGACGCTTGGCGGTGGCGGCCATACAGCCGCTCTGCTCGCAGCAGGCGCACAGCATGTGCTTGGCATCGACCGCGATCCCGCAGCCCTGGCGGCAGCACGCGAACGCTTCGACCCACAACACGTCACACTGGTACATGGCAATTTCCGAGATATTGGAACGCTGGCCCATGCACATGGGTTCGAGCAATGTCGCGGGCGTGCTGCTGGACATCGGCGTCTCATCGCACCAACTCGACACCGCTGAACGTGGATTCTCGTTCAGTGCTGACGCGGAACTCGATATGCGGATGGACCCGACAACCGGGCCTACCGCAGCAGATCTGGTCAATACGCTGCCCGAAGCAGGATCTTGCCGACGTGATCTATCGCTATGGCGAAGAACGCGCATCACGCCGGATCGCACGATATATCGTCGAACGTCGTCAAACGACGCCGATTCACGACAACACTGGAGCTAGCGAACATCGTGCAACGGGCAGCGGGAGGCAAAAGCGGGCGAATTCATCCCGCAACACGCACCTTTCAGGCGCTACGCATCGCCGTCAACGACGAGCTAGGCGCACTGGAAACCGCGTTACCGGCAGCGACCGACGCTGCTCGGTCCGGGCGGTCGGCTTGCGGTGATCACATTTCATTCGCTGGAAGACCGCATCGTCAAGCACTTACATCCAGCGTGAGGCGGCAGTGTGTATGCTGCCCGCCGCGCATGTTTGCCGAAGGTTGCCCGCATCTTCTCGCAGAATGGAACCGGCGCACGACCGTGCATCTATCTTGCGCAACGCGACTGTGATTATGCGCCACGGTTGAGCGCGGTAACACGTAAACCGATCGTCGCTTCCGAGTGAGGAAACGACAGCGAACGTCCGTAGTCGAAGTGCGAAACTGCGGATCGCCGCCACGATATAAACGCGAGCCGTACGAGCGCGAGCATCGTCAGCGCTCAAGTGTTCGAGGATCGAGACCGTTAGGCAGGAGGACAGGAACAATGGCAGTAACCGTACATGCACTACCACTACAGGACGCCCGTGAGCGCCGCGCGCAGTATCCGACCTATTTTCAGGCTCGGCTATCCCGGCTTGATCGCCGGTGCGGTCGTCGCCGATCTGCCTGCTGAGTATCCTGTACCTCGCGCAAACCGGTCGTGTCGCAACGCTCGGCTATCACTCTGCAGGAGCTTCAAGAGCAGCACGTTACGCTCGATTCACGAATCGCAGCAACTCGAATATCGCATCGCCGAAGCCAATCGGCTTGACGTGATCGAAGCACGTGCGACCGCGATGGGCATGCGCCCTGCCGCCACTACCCAGTTGCGGTTTGCAACGATCGAAATGCCAGCCGGCCCAGTAGTAGCACAGCACTGATATGGCACAAATCGCATCCAGCAAACCAGCGGGCATCTCCCGCCGACGTATCAACGTCATCATGATCGTGTCGATCATGTTGTCGCTGTTCACAGCACGTCAACTGGTGGAAATCCAGGTCTATAAGCGTGACGGCGAACGCGATCTCAGCGAACGCGCCCGTCAAGAGCTTGAGATGCATGTCGTGCTGCAGCCGCGTCGTGGCACGATCTACGACCGCAACGGCTCGGCTCTGGCGCTCAACATGTACAACGATAGCCTGTATGTCGAGCCGCTCCGCATCGCCGAGCCGGAAAAACTCGCGCTGGTCCTGGCGCCGCTTCTAGAGCATGGACCCGCAGGACGTTTTGGCGGTCATCGGCAACAAAGAACGCGAGTGGGTGCGACTGGCGCGCTGGGTATGCCCCAGGCCGCCGAGGAGATCCGCAAGCTTGGCGAGGAAGGTGCGCCGCCAGCCGGCTACATCTGATCGCCGAAGCGCAGCGCGTCTATCCACAGGGCGCATTCGCGGGCCGTATCGTCGGCGTAGCCAATTACGAAGGTGTGGGCATCAGCGGCGTCGAAGGTTTCTACGACAACGAAATCAAAGGCATCACCGGAACGCTGCAAGCCGAGCAGGATGCAACACAGCGCCCGATCTGGATCGCCCCGCAGCGGTTGGTCGAACCGGAAGATGGTGCCAGCCTGACCCTGACGATCGATGCACGTGTTCAGCGAGTGGTCGAGGACGCGCTCAAGGAAGCGGTCGAGAAACATAGCGCCAGTGGCGGTACCGTGATCGTGATGGAGCCGTCCACCGGCGAAATTCTGGGAATGGCTTCCACACCCTACTTCGATCCAAGTCACTACCTGGAGTACGAACCAGAGATGTATAACGGCAATCCGGCGATGACGGATGTCTACGAACCCGGTTCGACGTTCAAAGTGATCCTGACCGCGATCGGTCTGCAAACTGGCGCGTTCACCGCCGACAGCGCTGTCAACGATCCAGGCTGTGTTGATCGCTATGGCTGGCCTATCTGTAACTGGAACAGCGCAGGCAACGGCGCAGCGACACCTGGGCAAGATGCTGTACTACTCGTCGAACGTCGCCGCACTGCAGTTCGCCGAAATCATCGGCCGTGATAACTTTTACAAATATCTGAAGATGTTTGGCTACGGTCAACCCACCGGCATCGATCTGGCAGGCGAAGCTGAAGGCATCGTACATTGGCCAATCGGCGACAATTGGAGCGACCTCACCCTTGACACCAACTCTTTTGGACAAGGTATCGCCGTCACACCGAGTCCAACATATCACGGCGATCTCGGCGATCGCGAATGGTGGCAACTTGATGTGGCCACATGTTGTCAAGCAACGCTGCAAGGGAACGCAATGCGAGGATATTGAACCGCAGACGGTACGCCGCGTCATCGATCCAGGTGTCACCGCGCAGATCAACGACATGCTGGTCGAAAACGCCAACAGCTATGCACCGGTCGTATGGGGACCGATCACCGGCTCGTATTCACCTGTGCCATTGGTGCCGGGATTCCGCGTGACCGCCAAAACCGGAACGTCGCAGATCGCGGTCGATGGTGGTACGATGCGAATGCGACGATCGGCTCGGTGACCGGATGGGCTCCTGCCGAAAACCCACGCATCGCCGTACTCGTTAAGATCGATCGCCCGAAGGATGACCCGTTCGGTCTCAATACGGCGATCCCAGTCTACCAACAGGTCGTGTCGGAACTGATGCCCTATTTACGCATGGCACCGAACCCCGAAATCATCGACCCATCGCAGATAGACAATCAATAAGCATAGTTGAATGGTAAGCAGCTAGGAGGAAGAGCCGAAGCGTGAAAACGCACCAAACCAATCAACGAACATCCGTACTGGGAGCGCCTTCGGGCCGCTCCCTGCTGTGCTTACACGCGCGACATTCAATGCGATGTCGCCATCGACTCGCGTGCCGTAAGACCGGGCGACCTGTTCGTGGCATTGCCGGGTGAAATACCGATGGACACCGCTATGTCGCGCACAGCATTTGCACAAGGAGCTCAGGCGGCCATTGTACGAGAGGATTGGATCGGAGAAGCACGAAGCGATCTTCCCGCCGGACGTACTTTCGTCGATAGCACATCGACCGAACTGGTCGCTCCTGCTCTTGTTCCTGTCCCGATCCGCTCGCAACGCTCCAAGCATTGGCCGCACACCACCGATCACCATCGATGTACCAGTGATCGGTATTACCGGTAGCGTTGGCAAGACCAGTACAAAGCAATTGGTGGCGACCGTCCTCTCGCAGCATCTGCGACGCTTTCGAATGTCCGTTCGTTCAATAACGAGATCGGTGTACCACTGACGCTATTAAAGCTGGACCTATCACATCAGGTCGCCGTGATCGAAATGGGAACCTATGGTCCAGGCGAGATCGCGTTTGCTGTGCGATATGGCACGACCGCAGTATGGCATCGTGACCAACGTTGGGGTTTCGCACCTCGAACGTATGAAAACCCGTGATGTCGTAGCACGCGCCAAAGCTGAACTTGTCGAAGCCCTGCCCGCAGACGGCCTTGCCATTCTCAACGGCGACGACTCCCGTGTGCGCGCAATGCGTGAACGTACAGCGGCCCGCGTGTTATGCTACGGTCTGGATGCCAGCAATGATCGTATGGGCAAGCGATATCGAAGGCGGCGGGCTACCTGGTATGGCATTTACAGTCCATTCTGGCACGGAGAACGTCGCATTCAGACGGCGCTATTGGGCGAACACAATGTGTATACTGCGATGACGGCGATCATCATCGCCCGTGAATTGGGCGTGCCGTGGGCGGCGATCGATATTGGCCTCAACGCACCGGATGCACAGGCGCGGCTCCAGATCGTTCCCGGCTTAAATGGCGCGACACTGCTGGACGATTCATACAACGCGTCGCCCACATCGTGCGCCGCTGCGCTAGACGTACTCGCCCGAACGCCGGGACGCCACATCGCCGTCTTTGGTGATATGGCGGAGCTCGGTCCCGAAGAAGAAGAAGGACATCGTGAGGTCGGCAGATCGGCACAGAACGTCGATCTGTTGGTCGTCGTCGGTGCGAAGGCGCGCTGGATCGGCCTCGCGGCGGCGGAATGCAACCCGTCGCTGCCGATTCTCTATGCGGCGACCAACGCCGAAGCAAGCGCGGCCTTGCGGGAGCATATAGGCGTGGACGATTATATTTTGGTAAAGGGGGCGCGAGTGGCAGCAACCGAGCAGATCGTCGTAGCACTGCGCCGGGAAGGAATGTCCTAGGTGGATTTTCTCCGTATCGATGTTGTGAGCGATGTCGCCCGCACGCTCCTGCTGGCAGGTGGTGCATTTCTGCTGACCCTGCTGGGCGGCGGTCGTCTGGTGCGTTGGCTCAAGGCCAACGATATCGGCAAGCGCGTGCGCGAAGAAGGACCACAGTCCCACCAGATCAAGACCGGCACGCCCACCATGGGCGGCATCATGATCGTGGTCAGTGTCGTGATCATGACGCTGTTATTCAATCTGGTCGGGCGATATTCGATGCTGCTGCCGCTGGCGGTGCTCGTCTCGTACAGCATCCTGGGCGGTTTCGACGACTTCCTGACGTTGACGCGCATCACATTCGAAGACGTACGGCTTCACGGTGCGCTTCAAGTTCGTCTGGCTGGTCGTGCTGGCACTGCTGGCATCGCTCGCACTCTATCTGCCCAAGCCCTATGGGCTGCAAAACGAGGGTCTGGTGCAGATCCCGTTCGTCGGTGCCTGGAACATCGGCTATTGGTATATTCCGCTCGCAACGTTCATCATCGTCGCGACCGCCAACGCGGTCAACTTTTCCGATGGGCTCGATAGTCTGGCGGGTTGGCTACTGGTGATGGCCTTCGCCGCCTATGGCGTGATCTCGTTCCTGGCCTATCCACGCCTGATCGCGGTCTCAGCACTTTCGTTCACGATCATGGGCGCGTGTGCCGCGTTTCTTATGGTACAACGCGCATCCGGCTCAGGTGTTCATGGGCGACACTGGTTCGCTGGGGCTGGGGGCAACGCTGGCGATCGTCGCGCTGATCTCGCAGCACTGGTTATTGCTGCCGATCATTGGCATCATCTTCTTCGCCGAAACCGTTTCGGTGATCTTGCAGGTCGGTTGGTTCAAATGGACCAGGCGGCGCTATGGCGAGGGACGGCGCATTTTTCGCGCCGCGCCACTGCATCACCATTTCGAGTTGCGCGGCTGGTCGGAGATGCAGGTGATGCAACGCTTCGTGCTGATCGGCATGATCGCCGCGCTGATTGGCGTATCGCTGGCGCTGACAACGCCGGAATCGCAGGGATTGCCGTTCGCACCACAGATACCGTTGAATAATTTGGATGAGCAATCATAGTTATGACGAACGAACTGCGCGGAAAACATGTGCTTGTCATGGGGCTTGGCATCAACGCCGGGGGTGTTGGTGTTGCCCGCTTTCTGGCACAACAGGGTGCGCTGGTGACGGCGACCGACCTGCGCGGTCCCGATATCTTGCGCCCGTCGCTAGAAGCACTGAGCGACCTGCCGATCCAGCTACGTGCTCGGCGAACATCGCGACGAGGACTTTCGCCACGGCGGACATCGTGATCCGTAATCCAGGCGTGCCACGCGAATCGCGCTATCTTACAGATCGCACGCGCACATGGCGCACAGATCGAGATGGAGATGACGCTGTTCTTTCGGCTTGTGCCCTGCACCGATCGTCGGCATCACTGGAACACGCGGCAAGACCACCACGACGATGCTGACAGGGGCGCTGCTCACCGAGCAGTATCCCGATACGGTCGTAGCAGGCAACCTGCGTGTTTCAGCGCTCCAACAGTTGTCGCGCATCACGCCGACGACGCCTGTCGTGATCGAGCTCTCGTCGTGGCAACTCGAAGGACTGGGCGAGGCCGAATTCAGCCCGCAGTACGCCTGTGTGACCAACATATCGCCCGATCACCTCGACCGTTATGCCAGCATGGATGCCTACGCCGCGGCCAAGCATGCACATCGTCGAGCATCAGTCAGCGGAACGCGGCGACATCGCCGTGTTGAACGCCGACGACGAGCGCGTGCAGGGTTGGCGCACATCGGTGGCGCGTCCTAACGGACTGGCCTGGTTTTCGACCCGACAGCACGCTCGACCAGATCGCAGCGTTGCACGACGACATGTTTGGAGCAGCGTGGTGGGACGGCGACCGCTTGATGTGGAATGACGAACGTGTGACGACCGCTGACAAGATGCGGTCTGCACGGCGAGCATAATCGCGCCAACGTCGCCGCCGCCGTCGCGCTGGCGCGTGCCTACCAGCCGCCAGTGGAACATACGGCGAGCGCCGCCGCCCTGGCGAACTTCGCGGGTGTGCCGGACCGCCAGGAACTTGTGCGCGAACGGCGTGGCGTACGCTTTGTCAACGATACCACCGCGACCACGCCCACCGCGACGGTCGCGGCGCTGCGTGCCACCGAGGCACCGACGTCCTGATCGCGGGTGGCGCGGAAAAGCACCTCGATTTCGGCGAACTCGCCGACGTTGCCGGCGACGTTCGCAGCGGCGAACCAACCACGGCTCAAAGGCGTCGTGCTGCTCGACGGCACGGCGACCCCACGGCTCGCCGAAGCGCTCACAGCCACAGACTGTACCAATTTTGGGAACCTACGACCGCTTCGAACCGCGCTGTCACATATGCCGCCGAACTATAGCGGAACAAGGAGACGCGGTGCTGTTATCCCCGGCCTGTGCTTCGTTCGGTATGTTTGTGAACGAGTTCGACCGCGGCGAACAGTTTCGCAAGATTGTGGCGGCACTCGATGAATAATCCCAACGATAACCGCTCGGATGACGATGCGAACGCGGCCTATGCGGCGATTCGAGCAAGAGTTCGGGCAACGCCAGGCGCAAGATACCGATCCGCGCTATGGTCCCGCGACACCGCCGAGCAGTGCGACGTTGAGTACGCCCAGCCACAGCAGGTTCGGCTCAGGATTCCGCTGAACAGGCCACGCATTGTCTACGTGACTGACTCGCGATCAACGTCGTCATGTACTGTCGACGATGCTGGTTCTCGAGTTCGGCCGAGCGGCATCGGCTTCAACGGCGCGTTGCTGGTGCTTGGCGGCAAATATGGTCCGGCGATCGATGCCGGGCAATACTGGCGATTCATCACACCGATCTTCTTACATGGCGGATCTGATTCATCTGGCGTTCAACTCCTATGCACTGTATGCGCATTGGGACCGGAGGCCGAACGGATCTATGGCAGTCTGCGCTTTCTGGCGATCTATATGCTGGCGGGCTTCGGCGGCATCAATCGCATCATATATATCGGTCGCCCGGTCTTTCGATCGGCGCGTCGGGCGCGATCTTCGGCCTGATCGGCGCGCTCGCCGCATTTTACTATCGCGCCCGCTCGCTGCTGGGCGCGGAAGCATCACGCGAACGTGTCAACCAGATGATCGGCCTGGCCGTCGTCAATATTGTGTTTGGGTTCGCCCTGGCCGGTACAATCGACAACGCGGCACATATCGGCGGGCTGATCGTGGGCGGCATCGCGGGACTTGCCATGGCACCACAATTCAGGGTCGACGAACGGGTGTATCCACCAGTTGTGGTACGCGCCGACCGTCCCGCGCTTGGTTGGGCGTTTGCTGGCATTATCCTGGTTGGGTTGGTCGGTATCGCTGCGATAGCAGTAATGACATTGGCAGGACAAAGGGTTTAGCGTATGAATCAAAAAGTACAGCGACCACCAGATTACACGCTCCTGGCGCTGGTCCTTGGCCTGACGGTCTTTGGGCTGGTCATGGTGTATAGCTCATCGTTCATGATCGCCGTGAACGAAGGACACACCCAAATCTATTACCTTGTGCGGCAAACCATGTGGGCCGTGCTCGGATGCGTCGGCTTGCTCGTGTCCCAGCGGCTCGATTATCGCTACTGGCGCAAGCTCGCGCTTCCGCTGATGGCGGTCACGCTGTTGCTGCTTGTTCTGGTGATTTTGCTGCCCGAAAGCGTGACCAAGCGCGGCGGTGCCGAACGCTGGATTCGCATTGGACCGATTGGCGTGCAGCCATCCGAAATCGCCAAGCTCAGTCTGATCGTATACCTGGCTTCATGGCTGATGGGACGCGGCGCGAAACTGCGCTCGATGACGATCAGCCTGATCCCGTTCACGGTGATTATGGGCATTGTGCTGGCGCTGGTGATGATGCAGCCGAACCTCAGTACCACGATCATCCTGGGGGTGATCGGCGTGTCGGTCTACTTCGCGGCGGGCGCGAACCTGGTACACATCATCGCAGGTTTGTTCCTGGGCGGTGGCCTGGGGTTTGTCTTGATGCAGACAGCGGCTTACCGACTCGAACGGTTTCTAGTGTATCAGGACCCCTGGAAATATTATCGCGACGGTGGCTTCCAGCCGATCCACGCGATGTATGCACTGGCATCGGGCGGTTGGACCGGTCGTGGATTGGGCCAGAGCCGTCAGAAGTTCAACTGGCTGCCCTCCGCCCATGCCGACGCGATCTACAGTGTGATCGGCGAGGAACTTGGCATCATCGGCACGATGCTCGTGTTGATCGCCTTCCTCTACCTGGCGTATCGCGGCTTTCGGATCGCGTCGCGATCACCAGACCCGTTCGCCGCGCTGGTCGCGGTCGGCATTACTGCATCGCTGACGTTCCAGGCGTTCGTCAATATGGCGGTCGTGGCACAAGTCATTCCGTTCACCGGTGTTACGCTTCCGTTCATTTCCTATGGCGGTTCTTCCCTGGCAATGAGTCTCTTTTCCGTGGGAATACTGCTGAATATTTCAAAATATGTCGACGACCAGCCACCAGAACTCGTCCCAACCGCCGAATCCCGCCCACAAGCGGTCAAACGGCGACCAATCGCCGCTATCCCCGCCCTTGCTGCTTTTATGCGGCGGCGGAACGGGGGGACACGTGTATCCAGCGCTAGCCGTAGCTTCGGCTTTAGCCGCAAAGTCGTATCAAATCCCAACGAGCGAGCAACTGGATGGCGACGCCTTTCCAGCGTCCCCGCCAGTCGCACCGGGCGCGGCGCACGCCGCCGCCCGACGACGCTTGCAGGGTCGTGGCGCAAGCACTGAGGGCTGGGGCGAAACCTGGGATGTGGATAGCACAACCCCGCAAATACTGTACATTGGCTCGGTCGGCGGCATGGAACAGGCGATCGTCACACAGGAATCGGATTTGCCGTTTCGGGCGATCCAGTCGGCTGCGGTGCGGGGGCGTGGTCCAATCCAGCTAGCACGCAATACGGTGACGCTCGGTGCTGGTGTGCTTCAGGCACGCCAGATGTTACGTCAACTGAAACCGGCGGCGATCCTGGGAACCGGAGGGTATGTATGCGTGCCTTTGTTCGTGGCGGCACGACTGGTAGGCGTACCGACGATGATTTATTTGCCTGACATCGTGCCTGGGCTGGCGATTCGCTTTCTGTCGCGGATCGCGACTCGGGTGGCGTGCTCGTTCGAGCCGTCGCTGAGCTTCCTGCCACGCCAGAAAACCGTAGTCACGGGCTATCCGCTGCGTTCGTCGCTCGGCCAACTCGACCGCGATGCCAGCCGCGCGACCTTCGGGCTCGACCATACGCTGCCTGTGCTGCTGGTTTATGGCGGCAGCCGTGGCGCTCGTTCGATCAACCGGGCGATCGAGCGGCTGATGAAGCCCTTGCTGGAAATCTGTCAGATCGTGCATGTCTGCGGTCGTGAAGGTGACGAAACGTTTTTAGCCGAAGCTGCCTCGCAGCTTCCGGCGGTATTACGCGAACGCTATCACTTACACCCGTATTTGGCGGGAACAATGCCGGAGGCGCTCACCGCAGCGGACGTAACCGTCTGTCGTTCAGGCGCATCGACGTTGGCTGAACTTCCGGCGGTCGGATTGCCCGCCGTACTGGTGCCACTACCCATTTGTGCATCAGGACGAAAACGCTGCGTATCTCACCGAACGTGGCGCGGCAGTCACCGTCGCGGACAGTGAAATGTTGGGGACTGGTTCACCGTTGGAAGGTCCACTGTATCAGGCGGTACGACGCTTGCTCCTTGATAGTGAGGCGCGTGCCACCATGGCAGAACAATCCAAAACCTTAGCTCGCCCTGACGCGGCTGAGCGGCTCGCAGCCGAACTTATTTTGTTGGCTCATTAGGGGATCGAGTGAATGCAATTCAATCTCTCCTACCAGATGCTGCTCGCTCTGCCGTTCATGATCGCCGGATTGGCGTATGGTTGGCGACGGGGATGGCGCGAAGAAGCACTCACAACGGGCGCGTTGCTGGTCGCGCTGATCATATTTGGCGAACGCCTATCGGACAACCTGGGAACGCTGGTCAACCGCGTCGTACAGGCGTTCGCGCTTTTCTTCGGGGCATTGTTCGGCGGGGAAATCGAATCGCGCCAACTCATTACCGACACCAATGAGGGCTTTTTTCGTTCGGTCGGATTCATCATCTCAGTGTTTCTTGCGTACCTGCTCGGCGGCGTGCTCGGTGCGCGGCGCTCGCTAGGACGGGGCGGCAGGATTGTGGGCGCAGTCCTGGGATTGGTCAATGTGTTTCTGGTGGCATCACAGGTCTTTGCGTATATCGCACGCTTCCTGCCAACGTCGTTCCAGCAGGAAGGGCAGATCATCCTAACACCTGACCCCGAAGCTACGATTCTGCGCGGTTATCTGCCGTCGATTTTCGCGCTGTTGTTGATTTTATTGTTGATTGTGGTCTTTATACGGTTGCCTAAGATACGGGAATAAATGATGGCTGAACGGTATCACATCCTGGGTATTGGCGGTACGGGCATGAGCGCGATCGCCCATCTGTTGCTCGATCAAGGTCATCGAGTATCGGGATGTGATGCCCAGGAAAATGCCTCACCCGCGAACTCGCCGCACGCGGCGCTACGATCATGCGTGGACATGCGGCGGAACACGTTGCCGATGTCGATGCCCTGGTGATGTCGTCGGCGGTGCGCCACGATGAGCCCGAACTGGTCCGCGCACGCGAACGCGGGATTCCGGTGCTGAAACGTGCCGACATCTGGCACACCTGGTCCGAGGCGAAGCCGACGCTCGCGGTTGCAGGAACCCACGGCAAAACCACCACGACTGCCATGGCGACGCTGATTATGACACGGCTCGGCTACGATCCGGCCTATATCGTCCCCGCCGGTGGTCCGGTGCCGGGTCTCGACCATTTCGCCCGCTGGGGCAAAGGGCCATTCGTGATCGAAGCCGACGAATACGACCGCTTGTTCCTGGGTTTGCTTCCCGAAGTCGCGATCATTACGAGCGTTGATTGGGATCACGTTGATATCTACCCGTCGCGGCAGGATGTAGAGGATACCTTTGCGCAGTTCGCCCAACAGGTACGTGGCACCGTGATCGGTTGTGCCGACGATCCGGCGTCGGCCGCGTGCGCGATCGCGTGGATGGCACGACGCGCTGGCAAAGCTACGGCTTTGCACCAGATGCGGATTGGCGCGTCGAGGATGTGGAAGCCGATGGTGTGTGGACGCGCTTTACCCTACACACCCCACGAGGGAACTTTCGCAGGGCGTTTGCAGGTGCCGGGTCGCCATAACCTGCAAAACGCGGCAGGCGCCGTCGCGGCGACAGCCGTCGGGTGGAATGTCCAGCCGCAAGATGCGCTCAAGGTATTGGAACAGTTCCAGGGCGCGGCACGACGCTTCGAGTACAAAGGCGAAGCGGGCGGCATCACGTTTGTAGACGACTATGCTCATAATCCGGCCAAGGTCGCGGCAACGCTGCAGGCCGCCCGCGCCCGCTTCGGCGCACGGCGACTGGTGGTGTACTTCCAGCCACACACCTTTAGCCGCACGGCAGGCGCTACTGGAGCCAACGGCAACGGCATTTGGCGATGCCGACGTTGTACTGGTCGGCGACATTTATGCGTCACGCGAACACGCCCGGATTTTCCTGGCATCGATGCCGCACTGCTGGTGCGAGCATATTCCAGGCACAAGGCCGACGCCGCCGGTGACATCGCCAATGCCGCGGCGATGCTACTTGCACGGCACGTCCAACCCGGCGATGTGGTACTGACGCTCGGCGCTGGTGATGGAAACAAAGTTGGCGATCGCGTACGGCACATGACTCGAAAACGAGGTCGCCAGTGAACGTTGAGATCTTGCACGACGAGCCACTGGCACGCTATGTCGCTTGGCGCATCGGTGGCCCTGCGCGCTACTTCGCCCAGGCCCGCACTGCCGACGATCTGCAAGCACTCGTCGCGTGGGGACGCGAGCAGGGCGTGCCGATCTTCATGCTTGGCGGCGGCACTAACATCTTGATCGGCGACCGTGGATTTCCTGGTCTGGTGATCCGTAATCGTGCCGCCGGCTACCGAGACTCGTGGAAGGCGAACCAGGCGCGCTCCCGTTGCCGAATCGGGCGCGCCGATGGCAGGCACGGCACGCCGCTGGACCAACCGCGGCTTCTGGCTGGCCTGCAATGGGCCGAAGGATTACCCGGCACGGTCGGGGGCGCGATTTACGGCAATGCCGGCTGTTATGGCGGCGACACGGCGACAACGGTGATCGACGCGACGATGTTACTTGCCTGACGGCACGATCGAAACCTGGCAGCAGCCAGCAGTTAGGCTATGCCTATCGCACCAGCGCGCTCAAGCAGCAGGCCACTGACGCGGCTGCTCCGCATGAGCATCCCGGCTTGATACATCCGGTTGTGCTAGCCGCGCGTTTCCAGACTTGAGCGCGGCGATAGTGCCGAACTGAGCGCCGAGATGGCGGCGATCGCGGCGACCCGACGCTCCAAAACGCCCAGCGGCTCTTCGTGTGGCTCGTCGTTCAAGAACCCACCCGGTACAACAGCCGGACGTCTGATCGATCAGGCCGGACTCAAAGGGACACGGGTAGGCGGCGCGGTCGTATCGGACATCCATGCCAACTATATCGTCAACACTGGCGGCGCGACCGCCACGGACGTGTCTACGCCTGACCGACATCATGCGCGAACGCGTTCTGCGCGAATTCGGCGTCGAACTGGAACTGGAAATCCAGCGCATCGGGGAGTTCTAGGATGAGCAAGAAACGCATCGGGGATCGTTTTTGGCGGTCGTAACACCGAGCATGAAGTTTCACTCACGTCGGCACGTTCCGTCATGAAAGCGCTCGACAAAGACAAATATGAAGTCGTGCCGATCGGCATCACCAAGGATGGGCGCTGGGTCTGGGACGGCGATCCGCTGCTGGCGCTGGAACAGCACGCCGATCCCAAAGCTACTGACCCGCGAACCGCACCAGGGGTTGTTCGCACACATCAGCACTCGACGACGACGCCGGGACGTCTACCAGGCGATGTCGCACCAGTCGAGCGCGTCGACGTGATTCTGCCGATCCTGCATGGACTGAACGGCGAAGACGGCACGCTCCAGGGCATGCTCGAACTCGCCGATGTGGCCTATGCCGGCTGTGGCGTGCTGGCGTCGGCAGTCGGTATGGACAAAGGGCTGATGAAAGCGGCCTTCGCGGCGGCAGGCCTACCGCAGGTGCCGTATGTCTTGCTACGTAGGCACGACTGGAGCTAACGATGCTCGGAGGCCGTGATCGCGCATATCGAGGGGCGTTGCAGCTATCCAGTCTTTACCAAGCCTGCGAACGCCGGATCGAGCGTCGGCATCGCCAAATGCCGCGACCGTGACGAACTGCGAGCCGGACTCGAGCTCGCCGCTACCTACGACCGTCGCATCATCGTCGAGCAAGGCATCAACGTACGCGAGATCGAAGTCGCGGTGCTCGGCAACGACGAACCGGAAGCATCGATCTGTGGCGAGGTCATTCCGGCCAACGAATGGTACGACTACGCCGACAAATATCTTGAAGGCGCACCGCCTATATGATTCCGGCGGACCTCGATCCAGCAGCCTCCGACCGCATTCGACGCATGGCGATCGACGCATTCAAAGCGATTGACGGCGCAGGACTGGCACGTGTCGACTTCCTGATCGAAAAGGAAACCGGCGCGGTATTCCTCAACGAAGTCAATACCCTCCCTGGTTTCACGGCGGATTCGATGTATCCCAAACTATGGGAAGCAACCGGACGTTCGTCATTCCCGCACTGCTGGACCGTATTATCGAACTCGCACTCGAACGCCATGAGGACCGGCGCGAGCACCATGGCTAAACGCAGACATCACAACCGAATAATCTCGATCCTGCTGGTTCGCGGGTGCGGCCGGGTATGCGACGCTCACTCATGTGGTTGGTACGTACCGGCAAGTTCCGGCGCTTTGCTGATCGTCTGCTCTGTGTGGCTGGGCGCTCTACGACGCTCTGACATCTTCACGCTACGAGGTGCAGCATGTCGATGCGGTCGGCATTCAGGCGCTTACAGCAGACGACGTACGCACGTTCGCAGCGGTCGACGCACAGTCGATCTGGTATGTCGATACCGACGAGGTATCCGATCGTGTGCGACAAAGCCCATACGTACAAGATGTCGAACGCGTCTGATCTTGCCGAACAAGGTCGAAGTCTTGGTCGCCGAACGCAAGCCAGAAGTGCGCTGGATGCACAACGGCGTAGTTTTTGCAGTAACCTGGGATGGCATCGTCGTCGACCGCGAGAAGGATGTACCAGCCGCACCGCCAGCGAGGCCGCGCCTCCGGCAGACAATGCACTGCCGATGGAGGGGGCGCCTGCTGCGGACGCACCCGCCGAAGAAGCGCCACCCGCCGAAATGCCGATGGAAGAAGCCGCTCCGGTTGAGGGCGCGCCCGTGGACGCGCCACCTGCCGGAGGCGGCTGTCGAACGTAGCTCCGCCACCTGAAGCGGTCGACGCACCTGCGGCGAATACATCGTTCGAGAGCGTGGTCACCATCGTCGATACGACGCCGAACCGTCCACTGACCATCGGCGACTCATGTCGATCCAGATGCCCTTGAACTTGGCACGGCGTATCAGTTTGCGTGCACCGGCGGAATTGCCGGTGCCGATCACCCGCATCGAGTGGGATGCAGGATTGGGAGTGTCGATTGATTTTGGACGAAAACCGTCAGGCGGTGATCGGTCGGAGCGATAACCTTGATCAGAAATTGGCGACGCTGCGCTATCTGTTGCAAGATAGCAACACCGTTCACGTTTATGGATCTACGACCGTCAACACCATATTATCGATGAGTAGGTTGTACTGACAAATGATTCGATCTATCGTTCGTCAGGCATTTTGACGAGCTCTATGACTAATTTGATATCGTTGCATGGCGTGATAGCATCGCGTATAATGGCATTTACTAGTGTGTCCGGCTTTACACTTCCGTTCCCAAAATGTTTCCGATTGATGGTCCAGCCGGCATTTTCCAAGGATCAGCGTATGAACCGAACTGTAGTCGGGATCGATGTCGGCACGACCAAGGTCTGCACCATGGTCGCCGAGGTCCGCGATGACGGCCGGGTAAATATCCTGGGGGTTGGCCTCTCCCCATCGAAGGGCCTCGACAAAGGTGTCGTGGTAAATATCGACGAGGCGGTAGCCGCGATCAGTACATCGGTCGAAAAGGCTGAACGTACATCAGGATATCGTATCGGTACCGCCTATGTCGGCATCGCAGGGCGGCACATCGGCTCGCTCAATAGTCGAGGTGTTGTCGCAATCTCGCGGCCTGACCACGAAATCACACGTAATGATGTGGAGCGTGCAGTCGAGTCCGCGCAAGCAGTTGCAATTCCTACTCAGCGTGAGGTGATTCATGTCATTCCCCGCGCATACATCGTCGACGGTCACGAAAACATCCGCGACCCAGTTGGCATGTCGGGGTATCGGCTTGAAGTAGAAACGCATATCGTCACCGGCGAGGTGATGGCGATCCAGAACCTGATCAAGAGCGTCGAGCGGGCCGGTGTCGTGATCGACGACCTGGTGCTGCAACCACTAGCCAGCGGCGAAGCGGTATTGTCGCCGGAGGACAAGGATCGTGGCGTCGTGCTGGTCGATATTGGCGGCGGTACGACCGACGTCGCGATTTTCATCCAGGGCGGCATCTGGCATAGCGTGGTGCTGCCTCTGGGCGGCAATCACCTGACCAACGATATCGTGTATGTACTGCATACACCACACAACACTGCTGAATATCTTAAGCTCAAATACGGTCATGCTATCGCCCGCGAAGCCGAGGAATCCGAGGAAGACACCATCGATACGGAATCCTTTGCTCCCGGCGAGCGGCAGCAGATCAGTCGCTATTACCTTAACCAGATCATTCAGGCTCGTGTTGAACAAATCCTCGAACTCGTCGGTGCCGAGATCCGGCGCTCCGGCTACGAAGGCTTGTTACCAGCCGGAATCGTTCTGACGGGCGGCACATCACAACTGCCTGGTCTGGACGAGCTCGCACGCGATATGCTGGGTATTCCAGTACGTATCGGTGTACCGTCGAACTTGATGGGATTAGCCGACGCGGTTGACGCGCCGCCCTATGCCACAGGTGTTGGGCTCGTACGATGGGGTGTCACTAAAGGGTTACTCCATCCTTCGGGGTCGGTCGCAGGACGCATGGAAGCCGGGAATTGGCGTAATGTCTACGACCGATTCAAGATGTGGCTGAAAGAGTTTCTTCCTTAAAAAAGCATTTTTTACGTTCCCGCAGATGTGGAGGTAGCGATTATGGATGGTCGGAATGACTTCGATCTCGTAGGAGATGGTCACGCGCTTATCAAAGTCATCGGTGCTGGCGGCGGTGGCTCGAATGCCGTCGACCGAATGATTGAAATGGGCGTCCAGGGTGTTGATTTTATTACTGTGAACACTGATGCCCAGGCACTGATCCATTCCAGCGCTCCTGCGCGGGTTCGGATCGGACCTAAATTGACCCATGGCCTGGGGTCGGGTGGCAATCCGGTCATCGGCCAGAAGGCAGCCGAAGAAACCACCGAAGAACTGTACGACGTGCTGAAAGACTCGGACATGGTGTTTATCACCGCCGGAATGGGCGGTGGCACCGGCACTGGCTCATCGCCGGTGATCGCCCAAATCGCCCAGGAGCTTGGTTCGCTGACAGTTGGCGTCGTGACCAAGCCCTTTTCGTTTGAAGGCTCACACCGCCGCAAGGTCGCTGAGCAGGGCATCGAGCAACTCAAGCCCGTCGTGGATACGCTGATCGTGATCCCGAACGACCGCTTGTTGCAGATCACCAGCCGAAACACGTCTATGCTCGAAGCCTTCAGAATGGCCGATGAAGTGTTGCGCCAGGGTATTCAGGGCATTTCCGACCTGATCACCCAGCGCGGCCTGATCAACCTTGACTTCGCCGACGTCAAGAGCATCATGACGCAGGCAGGTTCGGCCTTGATGGCGATTGGTCGCGGCTCAGGCGATTCGCGCATGGTCGAAGCCGCCAATATGGCGATCTCGTCGCCGTTGCTGGAACTCTCGATCGACGGCGCGAAGGGTGTGCTGTTCAACGTCACGGGCGGCGAGGATCTGGGTATTCAGGAAGTCTACGAGGCTGCCGACATCATCCAGCGCGCCGCCGACCCCGACGCGAAGATTATCTTCGGTGCGCGCATCGACCCGACCATGCGCGACGAGGTCAAGATCACCCTGATCGCTACTGGCTTTGACAACGTGCCACGTGCGACACAACGCACGCGCTCGTTCCCCGGCCAAATGCAGACGCCGACACAGCAGCCGCAGCAGCAGCCGCATATCAGCCACGTCCGCAGGTGCCGACGCCGATCCAGCAGCAGCCGCAGCAGCCACGCCAGCAGCCGTCGTACAGCAATCCGACCGACGACCTGGATATTCCGCCGTTCCTGCGAAACCGCCGCAAGTAGGACGACCTGACACAAAACGCCGCTACCATCGAGGTAGCGGCGTTTTGTTTATACAACGAACAGGGATGCTACGAGGACTGCGGGAGCGGTTCCAGCCGGACTGCCAGCCTATCGAACACCTGCTCTACGAGATCAATGTGTTCGCGCTCGAAGGTCCAAGCGGCTCGTCATCCGACGCGAGGAATTCGAGGGCTTCGCGGTGTCGTTCGGGAAATAATGCCTGATTCGACGGCACGAAATACCCACCAGACGTGCGCTCGAACCGAATGACCGCAGGGCGTCCATCAGCAGCGAGCATGCCATAAGCGTGCAGAATCGCGTCGCTTTCGCGCACAGGGCGCAGCCCTGCACGACCACCTGGTTCTGCGATCGCGATGAAGATAGTCGCCACCCGAACGGCTCTTGCGGCGACGTAACGGCTCGTTGACACGCAACGTCACGCCACGCACGCCGTTGACCTCTCGCACAGGCAAATCGCGCCAGCGCAAGCGTTCAGGGTCCCAGGCGGCGATCTGCTCGCGCTGTGTCGCCAAGACACGGAATACTTCTGGACCCGGTTCGATGTCGACGGGTGCCGCATGGAGTGCGTCGATACGGTCCTGCAACGTATGGACATTGAAGCCAGCCATACGAATACGCGCGATCAGCCCTTCACGCCGCCATGTTTGCAGCCGGAAGAACTTGCCTTCGCGTTCACCTTCACCACGCAGCAATGGACGAATCTTCTCGTTATTGAATGACGAATCTATCGGCATGATATTCGTCCAGATCGGGAGATGACATCAGCAGACCAAGGTCCAACGACCAGATAGCGTCGCTGGCGTAATACGGTACAGGCGGTGCGCAGTATGTTCATTCGTTCTACCCTATAGCGTTCGAGAGCAGGTGCGGTGACACTGTGACAGATGGCGATGGCGAGGGCATCGGCGGCATCGTCGGGCTTGGGGATGTGGTCAAGGCCAAGCTGCATACGCACCATCTCCTGAATTTGTGCTTTGTCCGCATGACCATAGCCAGTTACCGCCTGTTTGATCGCCATCGGGCGGTATTCTCCCAACCGGCAACCCGGCATTCGCCAGAGCCAGCAATACGACGCCACGCGCATGGCTTACCGAAATCGCAGTCGTGACATTCTTGGCAAAAAACAACTCCTCGACGCCTGCCGTATCAGGATGATAGCGGGCAATGATATCGGTTACGCCTTCGTAAAGTGATTGCAGCCGCAGTGGGAACGGCATGGTCTTGGGCGTGGTCAAAGCACCATAATCGACCATGCGCAGTCCACCCGCTCCATCCTCCTCTACGATACCCCAACCCATTGTCGCCGTACCGGGATCGATTCCTAATGCTGCGCATCAGCGTCACCCGCCGTCGGTACGAAATTAAACACTTTCGGCGAACCGCTCCGCAAGTTCGTCGGTCACGTCGATGTTGCTGTAAACCTTCTGCACGTCGTCCAGGTCCTCCAACCGCTCCATCAGCTTGAGCGCCGATAACGCATCCTTTTCAGACGGCGTGTAGGGCGACTTGGGCTTCATCGTGCGCTCGGCGTTGGCGATGGGCAAACCGGCATCGACCAGCCGGGTTCGTACGTCGTTGAGGTCGGTATACTCGGTGTAGACCTCGATGATATTCTCATCCACCTGCACATCGTCGGCTCCCGCGTCGATGGCTGTGCAGCATGATCTCGTCGGCGTCGAAGGCTTTGCCTTCCGGCATTTCGATCGTGATCAGGCCCTTTGGCTCGAACATCCAGGCCACCGAACCACTTTCGCCCAGGTTACCGCCACCCTTGGTGAAGGCCGCGCGAACTTCGGCGGCGGTACGGTTGCGGTTATCGGTCGCGGCCTGGATGATCAGAGCCACGCCGCCCGCGCCATATCCCTCGTAATACAGTTCGTCGATCGAGATTTCGCCGCCCTTGCCGGTGGCGCGGTCGATTGCACGCTGGATATTATCGCTAGGCATGTTCGCCGCCCGCGCCTTTTCGACGGCCAGCCGCAGACGAAAGTTCATATCCGCATCGCCACCACCTTCGCGTGCTGCAATCGAAATTTCACGGGCAATTTTGTAAATAACTGCCCGCGTCGCTGGTCAAGCACACCTTTTGAGCGACGAATAGAATGCCACTTCGAATGGCCTGACATAAAATACTCCTTCTATGCACAGCGAAACACACAGCACCAGGCGTTTCGCAACACGCACATGTTCACATCTTTTGATTTCTGGATCAATTATAAACCGCTGGGACACGGCGGGCAAGGAAAACACCCACCGGATGACAGCAACAGAAGCAAACCAGCAATGATGAAGCAGCACGAACGGCGCAAGGGGTAGGGTGTCGAACCCTACCCCTTGCGCAGTCGTGACCGTTATGTTAACCCTTGATACCCGTGACTGCAATGCCTTCGAGGAAAAAGCGCTGTGTGAAGAAGAACACGACGACCAGCGGCAGCGTCGCCAGCGTTGCCGCCGCCATCATCGGCGCCCATTCGGTGGTGCGCTGCGACTTGAAGGTGAACAAGCCAAGTGACAAGGGATATTGGCTTGCGCTCGGACAGATAGATCAATGGGCCAAAGAAATCGTGCCAGGTGTACAGGAACGTAAAAACCGCCACGACCATCAACGCCGAGCGCGCTGAGCGGCAGCATGATCTGCCAGAAGATGCGAAACTCACCCGCGCCGTCCACCCTGCGCCGCGTCCGAAAGCTCCCATGGCAGCCCGATAAAGAACTGGCGCAGCATGAAGATGTAGAAGGCATTGCCAAGGAACGCCGGGAGGATCAGCGGCGTGTAGGTGCCGAGCAAACCCATGAGCGGAACAGGATAAAGGTCGGAATAAATGTGACGATTGATGGGATCATCATCGTCGAAGATGGTGAGCATGAATAAGCAGGTCGCGCCCCGGAAAGCGCATACGTGCGAAACCATAGCCGACAGCCGCACAGGACATCACCGTGCCAATCGTCACGAACCCGGAATAATAGATGCTGTTCCACAGGAAACGTAAGAACGGAAAGCCAGGATAATTCAGGCGCGTTGGGAAAGTTTTCCCAACGCCAGGCAGGCGGTAACCACTGGATCGGGCGTGCAAAGATCTCGGTGTTGTTCTTCAACGCCGACGTGACCATCCAGTAAAACGGGATCATAAACGCGAACGCCATAATCGCCAGGCATGGCGTGGCGGGACAGACGATCGCCGCCACGTCGCCGCCAGATTGACGCGCCTGTGCCGCCGTCGCAACCGAGGTCAATTCAGTTGCCATCCGTCCGAAGGCCTCTCCTCCGTTTAGCCAGCCGCGGTCGGCTCCTTCGTAATAGACCCATGCATTCGCCGAACGGAATATCAGCAGCGTGACCACCAGGATCGCCAGAAACAACACGACCGACAACGCCGAGGCATATCCCATCGCGAAATAGCGGAAGGCATTGCGATAAATATGGACCATGAACATCAGGGTCGATTCAAGCGGTTTGCCGGTAGTGCTGCCGATGACAAGGGCCTGGGTAAAAACCTGGAACGAGCCGATCACGCCCATCACCAGGTTGAACAGAATCACCGGAGAAAGCAACGGCATCGTGATGTGACGGAAGCGTTGCCACGCCCCTGCACCGTCGATCGCAGCCGCGTCGATCAAGGATTGTGGAATCTCCTTGAGCCCCGCCAGGAACACCAGACGCACCACTGCCCACGCTCCACAGGCTCAACAGAATCAAGGCGGGCTTTGACCATTGCGGGTCGGTCAGCCAGCCAACGGCAGGCAGACCGACCATCTTGAGCATTTCGTTGATCAGTCCTGCTCGCGGATCGAACATCAAGATGAAAATGATCGTACTGGCGACAGGTGGCGCGAGTGCCGGAAGATAGAACATCGTGCGATACACGCCGATGCCCTTGGCGCGGATGTTGAGCAGCAACGCTAACACCAGCGAAACGAGCAGGCCGAGCGGCACCGAGAGGAAGGCGTAGTATGCGCTATTGCTGACGGATATCCAGAATGCCGGATCGGTGGTGAACATCGTCTGGTAGTTCTGAAACCCAACCCACCTGGGCGGTTGTACGATCGTGTAATCGGTAAACGATAGGTAGAACGCGGCGATCACTGGATACGCGGTGAACACCATCAGGCTCAACAACCACGGGAACACAAACAGCATCCCCGCGATTGCTTCCCGTCGCCGCATCGGTCCCATGCGGGTACGTTTATACAGCACCCGCCGCGTCGTCATCGTCGCCATCTATGCTATCTCCTGTACCTGTTGGCTACGCTGCTCCGCTCTTGAGGACCTTCTCAAGCTCGCTCTGACAGGCGCGCTGTGCTTCTGCTAAAGCGTCCTTGGGTGTTGCCACCTTGTTGGTAATTTGTTCGAGCGCCCGCGTCAGCTGGTCGGTACCAAAATCCTGCACCGGCGAGTTCCACATCGGCGTGGCAATCGCGAGTTGCCCACGGAAAAACTCGGTGATGCTTTTCGCGAACGCTTCGCCGCGCTTTTCAACGGCACGCTTCGGCACAAGGTCGGTTGGAACCTTGCTATTGACGGGCATGTCAGGAATGTTATCGAACCAGACCTTCATACCATCGACAGTCATGTAATCGAGGTATTTGAAGGCTTCTTGAATGTTGCTCGATCCCTTCGGGATCACCAACCAGTTAGGCCAGTAGCCCGATACGGTTTCCGAACCGCTGGGTCCAACCGGATATGGAGCCGCATCCCAGTTGGTGAACGTCAGGTCGAACTGGTACATATCGCCAACCGTCCAGAAGCCATCTGACATCATCGCCAATCGTCCTGACTGCCATGCTGGAGGTTGCCCGGTCGAGTCGGGACTTGCCGACCACGGACCGGAGTTGTTGACCTTGGTGATATCGCCCTGGTATTCTTCGTTGAGCCAATCGACGACCCATTCCATCATGGCGATGTTCTGTTCCGAATCGATCGTGTATTTGCTATTGGCTCCATCGTAGATCTGCGAGCCGTTCAGCGCCGCCCAGATCGGAATCTGATAGGGATCGGCGAACGGAATAAACCCGGCGCTTTCGAGCGTGTCGCCGTTCCAACGCGTGAACTCCTTCGACAACTTGCGGAGTTCGTCCCAGGTTTTCGGGAAATCCTCGCGCTTGGTTGAAATTCCTTTCGCCTCGAACATATCCTGATTGAAGAGCATCGCATAGGTACCGGCGGCAATCGGCAGACCGTAGGTTTTGCCGCCATACAAACAACTTGCAAGCACGCCTTCGGGCCAATTTTCCTTTTGCGAGTTTTGCGACGATGCCATCAGTTCATCCAGCGCTTCGAGCGAACCACGCGCACCCAATGCGGCGGGCGAGGTCCACAGGATCGTCGAATCCGGCGGATCGCCTGCGGCGATGCGTGCCAGCAGCACTTCGTTGAAATTCTGTTCGCCCATACCACACTGGGTATCGCCGATGTCGACGTTGGTAGCGATTTTTTCGTAATTCTTCGCGATCGTGTTGAAGCCTTCGCAGAACTGGGGCGAGCCTCCCGGCGTCCAGAATGTCAGCGCAATCTTCTCACCAGTTGGAGCGGCCGGAGCCGCGGTTGCTGCGGCAGGAGCGGCAGTGGCGGCGGCAGCACCTGCAGCACCTGCCGCGGTTGGGGCTTCCGTGACGGGTGATGCGGGCGTACTACCACAGGCGGCAAGCAGAACCGCGCCGCCGCCAACGCCCGTTAGGCGGAGAAAGTCACGCCGGTTGATCCGATGCCGCGCGGCATCATCGTTCGTGGGCTTCATTACCTGTTCCTTTCAAACATAGATTGTGGGACGCTGCCTTCTTCCTCTCTCCACACCGTTATCGGCGATGCTTCTCCGTTCCCTGCAACCGTCCTGCGACCGACTTCATATTAGTACGAGATTCATCCGTGGCATCGTTACGACATCGTCAGCACTCCTGCGCTGGCTAGCGAAAGAAAACTTTAATGCGGTCGGCACGATAAATCGCCTTAAAATACTCGACGATATCGCCATTATCCAGAAATGTCACTCCTTCTAATAACAACATCGCCGCTCCTGACGGAATTCCGAACAGGGCGCATTCATAATCATTCGCGATTGTAGCCTCGACAGTTTGTTGTGCATAGGCTAGCCGTAATCCATACTGCTGTTCGAGCAAAGCATACAGCGACTGTTTGGTCAGGTCCTGTTGTTGTAAGTCCGGACACAGTATGGTCGGCACATAGCTTGTCTCCAGCAGCAGCGGCGTTTCTCCCGCCGAGCGCAAGCGTACGATCCTGTTAACGGCTGCGTCCGCTTCCAGTCGAAGCCCGGCGGCGACGCGTGCGGGAGGCATGACCACGGTCTGCTCCAGCACCTGTGACACGACGACACCACCGCGTCGTATCGTTTCTTCGGTAAAGCCGACCAGATTGAAGGCATCATAAGTCATCTTCGGCTCGGCGACGAACGTGCCACGTCCGTGCTGCGCTACCAGCGCTCCTTCCAGCACCAGATGAGCGATAGCATGGCGCGCCGTCATGCGACTGACGGCGGCGAATTCGCTCAGATCGCGCTCGGATGGCAACTGATCTCCGGCCTGAAGTTCGCCGGTTCGGACGCCTTCTTTGATCAATTCAGCAAGCTGATAATAGAGCGGGATCGGGCTACGTCGTTCCAACGATAACGATGACCATTGCATAGTACGTTTTCACTCTCCCCTCTCTGCAGATGACATACCACATTTGACTACAAGACATGCGTATGGCGTGATGTCCATCCACATAAGGCATTCGATACGGACCATCTCGATCGGCTTAACGTCCAACATCGAGCAGACTATCTGCATAGGCGAACGCAGAACACAGCAAACGATATCCGGCATCGACTTCGTCTTCGTCGATCAACAGGTCATCGCTGTAGAGCGGATCATGTTCGATCGAACCTTCGACCACCCGCGAGATACATGTACGGCATGTTCCATTGCGGCATGAATACGGCACGTCGATTTCGGCACGCATCGCGGCATCCAACACAATCTCGTCGGGAGCAACGCGAAATGACGCACCATTCGTCAGGGTCACGATGACGCCAGCATCTACATCCACCATCAAACGACATGTGCCTCGGCTTCTGCTTGCGCGATACGGGCATCGATGCGCTCCATGTATGGTGCATAGCCGTCCTCGCCGCGCTCCCAGCGTTCGGCGAGCCACGCGTCCCAAAGCGCTCCAGCCTGTTTGACCATTTCAGGCATGCGCGTCTTTGCATCAGTTCCCAGCAGGTGTTGGAGCCAGGTGTAGCCGTAGCGCAGGTGTATCGCCTCGTCTGCCCAATCAAAATCGGTGTCCTGGGCGCTTGAAACGTCGCCGAGTTGGTCGTACTGCTTCTTGACCTGCTGTTTGAAGGCAGGAGCGTCGCGCTCGAAGTAGTACAACAACGCCAGCACCATGTCGAGGCCGTGGCCCTGTTCGATAATCGCATGGTAGGGGTCGCCGACCATTGGATAGTCGACGCCCGCCTGGAATCCCCAGGCGTCGAGCCGTCGAATCCCCATCGCCGAATGGCGCTGCTCGTCATAGCCCCAGCGTGCGGCATCCATATAGAACGCCCACGGCATGTTGGACCATTCCCACATAAACGCGCCAGGAACTTCCGCTGCCCAGATTTCGTTGGCATGATCGATGGCGAACCAGACCTGCCGCTCGCGGGTTGTGCGCGGCGGACGTGCCGGACTTTCGACCGTTGCTGGACTGAAACGGGGATCGCGTTGCGCGCGTTGTGGGACGGTATAGACCGGACGACCAACACACGGATGGTCATGGGGGATGGCAGACGTTACCCCTTCGCCACTGATGCCACCAATCGCCTGTAGAAACGTGCGGAGATAGTCAGTCCACGGTTGCGCGGCAGTCCATTGTGCGGCATCCAGACCTGCCATCACAGGCCGCGCTTCCGCCAGGTCTTTGCGTTCGTCCAGCAGGATGTGTTCGATCTGGTAAAACGATGGCGCATCGTCCAGTTCATCGCCGCCCGCCATGTAGTCGTGAAAGGCGTCCATCAGTGCGGGCTTGACCACCTCATAGATGCCCGCCACGAACTCGGCGTCGGTGCTGGCTTTCGTGAGTTCTCCTAGAAACGCCAGCAGTTTGGGATCGTGTCCTGCGTCAACATCACGCCTGGGGTAGCGCAACTCCAGCACACGATCGCGCAGCGCGTTGGCGTGCAGCGAAGCGTGCCAGGTGTGGCGCGGCGTCAGCACCTTGAGTTCCCAGTTTGCTACCGCCAGATGCCATCCCCCCAATGAGCGCATGACCTCGCGCTCAACCAGGTAGAAACGCTTGAGCAAGGCGGCTGAAGTATCAACACTTCGCAGTGGATGTGTGAAATGCTCGAAATACTCCTGCGACATTGTTCGTCTCCTGTTGCAGCCATGGCTCTGTTCGTCTGGAAATCGATGATGATATAGAGGTCTATACCACTATAATAGTGAAAAATCTTTATGTCAATTTTTGAGTTGAACTTGACAAGTTTAGAACCTGCTCGAAAGTTTCTGGGTCTGTCCGGTCCGTGCGGCAATATAGCCTTGCTCGATGATTTCGACAACGTGAGCCCCATGTTCAGCCGATACAATTGGCTTGGTTCCATTGAGGATGCAGTCAGCGCAATGGATAATATCGGCATACACATGCGGCTCCGGGAGCGCGGCATGTTCGGGCGTGACATACGGTAGCCAGCCCGGAATTACATAGGTTCCGTCTGATACGTCAGCGAGTTCCGGGATATCATGGCGGCTACTGAGGTATATCTGGGTAGGGTGTCCAGACAGCGGCTCGATTTCCAACGTCTCGATCACACCATCGGACCCATAGATACCCATCGATCCCCACTGCACAACTCGTCCAGTCATACCACTATATCCACCTGCCATGCCAAACGTCGCGCTGCCAAAATCGAGTAAAAGCAGCGTATTATCGTCCACGTCAACTGGTATTGTCTTGCCACGCCATTCGCGGTTAGGTATCGCCAGACCGGATAACGCCGTCACAGCTCGCGCAGGACCAAGCACCCCGGTCAGACTATGGAGCATGTATACTGTCACATCGCGTAACGGACCACCGCCGCGCTTATAGTACCAACTTGGATCAATCGCCGTCATCACATCATCGCCGTGTCGCGTTGGCTCGAAGTCGTGTCCCCAACCACCGGTGTTACCCCAGGCCCAATAGATTTTGCCCAATGCACCTCGCTCAACCAGGTCTTTCATCTTTTGCATCGCGGGAGCGAGCATCTGCCCAGGAGCAGCAACCAATACACGCTCGTACTCGTTGGCTGCTGCGATCATCTGCTGTGCCTCGACGTATGTGGTCGCCATGGTTTTCTGTACATATACATGTTTGCCCGCTGCCAGGGCACGCATTGTTAGAGGATGGTGAAATGGAATCGGCGTGATGATCAATACAAGTTCGATGTCAGGACGCGAAAATAGTTCTTCGGGGTCGGCATAGGCATCCGACACACCGAATTGCGATGCGGTTGCCGCCGCTCGCTCCGCAACAACATCGCAAACGGCGACGAGATCAATACGTTCGCGGGCATCAGGTTGCACGAGTTGCGGCAAGATACCGATCAAAGATACGCTGCCACAGCCGATCAAGGCAGTTCGAATAGGACGAGTCATGAGCAGTCTCCAACGATCGCACGGTATAGCCGAAGTACTGGGGACGGATGCACAGCAAAAAAGATTCGCGATCGTCCTGCCCAGCGCTTAGAAGCCAGTAGTACGAATAACGGCGTTCGACGAGTTCGGACGATAGCTTATCGGTCATGCTGTCCACCGCAGAATATAGACACGGTTATACAGCGCGTCAATGTTGCAATGCGGTTCTCGCGTTACTCCGATGACGTAGCTTCCCTGGGGTAATGTTCGCCCATATGCTGCCACCATAATGCCGCAGCGCCGACTAAGCCAGCATCGACCCGCAAACCCGCATGTAGGATCGGTACATTGCGGCTAGCGTCGGCCCAGATATGTCGGCGTGTCGCATCGACAAAGCTCGACCAGTACAGACCATCCACCTGACCGAGACCACCACCCACCACGATAGCAGCGGGATCAAGCACGTTTACCAGAAAACCGACGCTGACACCAAGCGCCTCGCCAGCCGTCCGAACGATTTCGACGGCGATGGGATCACCGTTCGCAGCCGCGCCGATCACATCCTCGCCTCGTTCGACGGACTGTACGGCGCGTGCGTTATAGCGGGCGATAAGGGCAGGACCAGCGGCGAAGTCCTCAAGGACCGGGTGCATAACAGCCCCACAGTCCGTACAGGTCGTCGTCAGCGGGCTGCTACCAAGCACCAATGCATTGCCATGGGTTCCGGTATAGACACGCCCATCCTGCACCAGACTGTAGCTAATGCCGGTGCCAACGGTCACATAGGCGAAGGTTGCAAACGCACGCCCCGCGCCCCATACGGCCTCGGCACGCGCCGCGACCCGTACGTCAGCATCTACGACGGCGGGAGCCAACGACAGGAAGCGTTGCGCGACCGGAACCCCGCGCCATGCGATAGCATGGTCGCTGGCGACCAACCCGTTGGCATCGACCAATTCCGGTACGCCGATGCCGATGCCATGCAGCGCGTAACCCTGCTGCCGTGCAGCGTCAGCCAGACGCTCGGCGAGCGCAAAGGCATCGTCCAGAACCGCCGCTCCGCCGCGCTGCGCTGCGGTTGGGATGGTTTCGCGCGCCACGATCTCACCCGCCGGAAAGCTGACCACACCACCGGCGATCTTTGTGCCACCAACGTCCAGTCCGATAGCGCAGCGCGGCTTCGTCGCGTGCATCACTCCACTCGTGGCGCGTACTGTGGTGCGACGCCGAACAGGAATCGCACAGGCTTGCCCGTCATGTTGTAGTAGTGATGCGGCACACCTTCCGGCAAATAGAAACCGTCGCCCGGGTTGAGTTCGTACCAGCGCTGTCCATCGTGTTCGGGCAATCGGACGTTGAGCGTACCTTCCAGCACATACAGGCTTTCATCGCCGCCATGAGTTTCCACATCGGAATGCTGCCCTGGTAACAGATGCATCACGCCAGTCGTCAGATGTTCGGTCGCGGTGATGAGGCCGACCAGAACCTGCCGTTCGCGACCTTCGAGCCGCCAGAGCGTGTCGGCGTCGCGAACGACCGTGATCGTCGCTGCCGTCGCCGCTTCCTGCTGCGCCATAGGCCAGCGCCCCATCCAGCGCTCTTGCCCATAGTTCGATGTAGAGAGGTACGGTTTCGTGCGCGAATACGCGCCTGATGTTCCCTGCGATGGCGGTGGGGCGAACAGTTCCAGCACGCGCAGGTGTCCCGTGCCATAGTTGAACGCGTGGTGCCAGGTATCACGCCGGAAAAAAGCCGACTCGCCAGCCATGACCCGATACACCTCGCCAGTTTCGGGGTTGCAAATGACCATCGTGCCTTCGACGACATAGTAAATCTCGTCGGCGGCGAAGATCGTGCGGTGCGCTTCGGAATGCCGAAACGCACCGCCGGGCGCGAGCCCGAACATCAGTTGGTGAATCTGTCCGCTGGAGACATAAATCCAATCCTCGACTTCCCCAGCCTCCGCGTCGCCCCACAAATGACGAGTTGCGGCGGCATACGGGATTAAGGTCGGACCGTCGAAGGTTGGTCGTGGTGATGGTGAATAACTCATGTAGTGCGTCCTGAGTCGTGCATCAGGTGGACGGCTTGCTGTTCGATTTCGAGGTCGAACGAGGGCGGCGTGAACGTGCTTTCGATCATCTTGGCCTGTCCGTCACGCCCGGATTCCTGCGCTTTGAGCATGATTTCGAGGACATGGTAGCCGTGTTCGGGCGTGATGATCGGTCGCTCCCCCGACCGAATACACTCGACCATGTGGCGCAAACCGTCGGTCCAGGGCCAGGAGGCATCGGTTTCCTTGTATTGCGCCCAGAAGCCCGCGTCGTTCTGCCAGACATCGTGACCGTTGGGGTCCCAATCCTCGCCGTTCATATAAATGACGCCGGTGCTGCCATAGAGTTCAATGCCGGGCACCTTGTATTGCTGAATCGTGAAGCCGGTCGTCACCACAGCGTACACGCCCTCGCCCCAGTCGAGCAGCACATGCGCGTTATCCACGGCGTCAACTTTGGTCATCTCGCCATCGACAACACGTTCGGGGATAGCGATACCTGCCATCGCCATCACACGCTTGACGGGTCCCAGCAAGCCGGTCAACGACACGACGTTGTACACGCCAAGGTCGAACAACGAACCGCCACCCTGCTCGTAGAACCACTTGCCCCAGGTCGGACCAGACCAACCATAAAAGGCACGCGCGGAAAGGACTTTGCCGATCTCGCCGCGATGCACACGCTTCCAGATCGTCTGGTAGGTTGGGCTGAGGACGACATGCGGAGCGGGCAGCAGATAGCCAGCGCTGGTTTTCGCCATCTCCACCAGTTCAGCGGCCTGTTCGAGCGTAACCGCCATTGGCTTCTCGACCAGCACATGCTTCCCTGCTTCGAGGGCGGCCTTGGCGATCGGACCATGTGCTGGCATCGAGGTTGTCACGACGACCAGATCGATGTCGTCGCGTACAACGAGTTCCTTGTAATCGGTCGTGAAGTCAGTGATGCCATAGGTGTCGGCGATATAGACCCCATGGTCGGCATGAATATCACACACCGCGACGACTTTGGCGATGCCACGCATTTCGAGTTGCTTGGCAAGCGGCATATAGCAATTGCGCATGACGCTGCCACAGCCAACAAATCCAATACGAACAGGATCAGTCATGTAGGAACACCCCTTTGTATTTCATACTCTCGGTCACTGCTTACGTCATGCACCATGCGGCATCACCGCGATCTTGCATCTGGAACCAGTCGTGCAGATATTTTGCGGATCGTCCATTACCACATTGTGTTATAGAGGTCTATACCAGTTCTCTTGTACCATACACCGAGGTACATGGTCAAGTAGGAGGCTGCGTGCTAAGCAGACCGCATAAGCCATCACACCGAATGCGATGTTTTAACAACGTTGAAATCAAAAAATGGTTTCTTCTGGATCACACTGCTCGAGGTAATAAGCCGAGAACGCAAACATTGGACCGGAAAACTCGCGGTGGAAGGCGCTTTAACCATGCAGATTGCACATTGGAGTATGCTGTACACCGTAGAGTAAAATAGGCGGCTCAAGACCACTGATTATGAACGGGAGACGCTATGGCGCGAATTAAAATGGCCTATGTGGGCGGGGGCAGCACACGCGCCCCTGGGACGATGGCTTCGTTCATCGCGCAGGGTGCAAATTTCGATGGCTCTGAGGTCGTCCTGATCGACTTCAACACGGAACGCCTCGCGCTGGTCAAGTCGATTGCCGACAGGATGGCTCGTCACAACGGCATCGATCTTACGGTAACGACCACCACCGACCAGCGTGCCGGACTCACGGACTGCGACGCCGTGCTGACCAGCTTTCGCCCTGGCGGCTTCGAGGCTCGCTACGTCGACGAAAGCATACCGCTCAAGCATGGCGTGATCGGGCAGGAAACGCAAGGACCGGGCGGTTTCTTTATGGCGCTACGCTCGATCAATGCCATGCAAAGCATCGTCAAGGACATGGAAACGGTCTGTCCAAACGGACGGCTGTTCAACTATACCAATCCGATCAATCTGGTATCCCAGGCAGTGACCAAGCACACATCGATCCCGACGGTTTCGTTGTGCGAAGGCCCGATCATCTTCCCGGAGGAGATCGCCCGCACGGCTGGCCTCGATCCAGCGCTCCTGGACGTAACCATGATCGGCCTCAACCATGGCTGTTGGTCGGTGCGGCACCTGTACGACGGCGCGGACATCATGCCGTTGTTGCGCGATGCCTACGCACGCTTGAAGGCTGACCCGAATGCCAACCAGCACCGTCTTCGGATGCTCGAACTCGCCGTTACGATGGAATCGCTTCCGGCAAGCTATTTCCAGTATTACTACTTCAAAGATGAGGTGCTTGCCGAACTGTCGGCGAAACCGACGACGCGCTCGCAGGACATCCTCGCGTCGGTGCCGGATTACTGGCAGCATTACCGCGAACAGGCCAACTCGGACGCGCCCGAACTCGACCCACGGCGTTCGCGTGGTGGCATCCACGAACTAGAACTGGCAATCGACGTGATGGACGCGATCTTCAACGACCGCAAGGAAGTCTGGCCTGTCAACGTCCCGAATCAGGGCGCAATCGCGGACTTCCCCGATGATCTGGTGGTGGAAGTACCAGGGTACGTCGACCGCAACGGGGTCGTGCCGCTCGTTCAAGGATCGATGCCATCGCAAACAGTTGGTCTGGTCAAGATGCTGGGCGAATATCAGGCGCTTGCCGCCGAAGCCGCCTGGAGCGGCACGCGCCGTGACGCGATTCGGGCACTGGCGTCCAATCCGCTCTGTTTTTCGCTGCATAAAGCTGAAGTGATCTACGACGAAATGGCGGCAGCGCTCAAAGAGTATCTGCCTGAACGCCTGTTACGCTAGACCAGCGCCGCTTCGTGGCATCACGGTGTTCAGCGTTCATACAGTATCATTAGCGACACGTCGGCGTCGAACGGATACCTCAGGTGATCGTTCGTCGTCGGTCATTCTATAAAGGAGTTTCATTCGTGCGTATCATTCTCGTTGACGACTATGCCGCCCTGAGCCGCAAGGGTGCCGAAATACTGGCAGGAAAAATTAAGACCAACCCCACGATGAATGTCGTGCTCGCCACCGGCAACTCGCCGGTAGGTCTGTACCGCGATCTGACCGAGATGTACCAGGCCGACAAGTTCGATACGTCGCGTCTGCATGTGTTCCAACTCGACGACTACCTCGGACTTGCCGACGACGATCATCGCTCGTTGTTTCGCTGGCTCGATCAGGCGTTCTTGCAGCCACTCGATATTCCTGCCGCCAACGTCGTGCGTCTGCCAAGTGATTCCGCCGACCCCGACGCGGTGTGCCGCGCCTACGATGAAGCGGTCGAAGGGTCGGGCGGCCTGGACTACGCGCTCCTCGGCATCGGACCGAACGGACACCTCGGCTTCAACGAGCCGCCATCGGCAGCGGACGCGCCATCGCGTGTGCTGGACCTGACCGAATCGAGCATCGCATCCAGCGCCGTATACTGGGATCGCATCGAGGACGTGCCAACCCAGGCCATCGCGGCAGGGCTTGGCGTGTTGCTGGCAGCCAAGGAAACGCTGCTGATCGTGTCGGGCAAAGCCAAGCGCGATATCCTCCGCAAAGCATTGGTCGGACCGATCACACCCGACGTTCCGGCCTCGTTCCTGCAACAAACACCCAACGTAACGATCCTGGTCGACCGCGATGCCTGGTCGGATGACCTCTCGATCGAGGAGATCGAGGCACGCGGCTAACACGATTTCGTCGCACTATTCAAGACGACCACATAGTAGATGGTATATCGTGCTAATAGTTCGATAGACCATCTACCATTACTATCTTCGTTCGTCATTGGTCGTTCGTCGGTCAATAGGAGCATCCATGTCATACGTCCTCGGCGTCGATGGCGGTAACTCAAAGACGATTGCAATGGTCGCCCGCACCGATGGCGCGATTCTGGGCGTCGGACGTGGCCGGTGGAGTGATATCTATGGTGCGCCCTCGGTGGATGCGGCGCTCGGCGAGATCGAACGCGCTGTCATCGAAGCCTTGAACGCTGCTGGCGTCACCCGCGAAGAACTTATCATTGGTGCGTTCAGCATGGCGGGCGCAGATTGGCCTGAGGACTTCGAGCTACTCCATGCAGCCATGCAGCAACGCGGTTTCGGTCGCACGATCACCGTGGTCAACGATGCGCTGGGTGGCTTACGAGCAGGTTCGCCCGACGGCAACGGGGTAGTCGTCGCATGTGGCACGGGCGCGGCGCTGGCGGCACGCAGCCCCGACGGCAAGATGTGGCACGCCAGTTTCTGGCAAGAACCACACGGCGGTCACGACATGGGCAACAAGATGCTACGCGCGGTGTATCGTGCGGAGCTTGGCATCGACCCACCGACGGCGCTTGACCCAACGTGCACTGGCGCATTTCGATGTTCCCAACGTCGAAGCAGTGTTGCACCTGCTGACAGGACGCCTGACGCCGCAACCCGCAACGCGCATCGCGCAACTGGTGCGTGCGTTGCTCGACGAAGCCGAGAACCGCGACCCGACAGCCTACCGTATCGTAACGACGCACGGCGCGATGCTGGGCGACTACGCGCTGGCATGTGCGCGACAGGTTGGCATCGAAGGAACGCCGTTCACACTGGTTCTCACCGGTGGGGTGTTGCGCCACCCATCGCGTCTACTCACCGACGCGCTGGTCGCACAGGTACGCACGACGTCGCCCGACGTGCAGATCGTCAACAGTCGCTTCGAGCCAGCCATCGGTGCCGTATTGTTGGCCTTTGAGGCCGCTGGCATCGCCAGTGGACGATCACCTGCTGGCGAACCTGATCCCGACGCTCCCGCCCGCGGCGATCTTCGCAACCTGAGCGCTTACGCCTCGCCCATGCGAAGTTCCTGCGTCAACCCGCGCCGCTGCATCGCCAGCAACAGGATCGCGAGTGCGCCCACCAACGCCACCACCAACGTCACCGCGAGCGTGCCGAGCGCGGCCCAGTCGATCGCTGGCGACGTCAGCGCCGTCGAACGAGCGACGACCTGCAAAAACGGCGTTGTCGTGAACGTCAGCACGACGCCGACGATCAATCCGGCGACAAGGCCACTCAACAGCACAAAGCCTTGCTCGAACACAACCAGTAGCAGCAGATCGCGTCCAGGGAGGCCGAGGGCGCTGAGGACGGACCACTCGATCTGACGCGCCCGAATCGTGAGCGCGGCGTAGGTCAGGAAGCCGACCACCGACAGCACCACCGCCGCGCCAAACCCCAGCAGTAAGATCACACGCACGCCGTTGCTCAACGGATCGGACGAGCGTTGGAGCAGCGCTGCAGCTTTGGTATATGTGATGGTACTGGTTGGCTGCGCTGGCTGTTCGGTCGCGCCGTCACGCATCGGCCATACGTAGCTCGGTTGGGGCCAGGGCGGTCGGGAGTCCATAGGTCAGCACATCGCTCATACGCCGTTCATCCGCCACCAGCAGCGTCTGTCCCGGTATATTCTCACCCGGTAGGCGCGGGATACGCTCCTGCACCCGCGCGTTGACGAACACTTCGCCGACCCGTAACAGCAGCGTTTGACCGGGATTGGCGCTCACGCCGGACGATGGACGGGAACTGAACACCGGCACGTTTGCATCGACCTTGAAACGCACGACGGCAGGCGATCCCGGCAGGATGGAGCCGAACGACACGCGGGCAACGGGAATGGTTTCTCCGGCGACGACAGGTTCGCGGGCGATGTTCACACGCCCGCTGTTCGTCCCCAACCCCTCCCATTCGTCCACCTGATCGAACCCACGCAGGAGCATCGGCTGGTCGCCGGAGATGCTTTCAAGCTGACGGATGAACAACCCTGGTCGTACGGTGCCGGTGGTATTCGGTGGCGCGACGATCAACAGCGATTGCAGGGTAATCGGTTCACGCAAGTCCGGCGGGAAGCGTGCTTCAAGTGTCTGCCACTCTGCGGTCGGACGTCCAAGCTCGATCTCGTGCGTGCCGTTGACATCCGCGACCTTGACGTACAGGATGACGTTGCTCGCATCGCCGCGAACGCCGAGCCGCAGGGCATCGGCACCCGACGGCAGCGCAAGGCCAAGTGGCAGGGTCGTTCCGGCACTGGCACGGCGCAAGGTAGACAGCAACGCTTGGTCGGTGCTGCCCGATTGCTCCAACACCGTGGCGAGATCAGCGCCATTGGTAACGATCACGGTCGCCGTGCCGATCTGCCGCTCGGTCACGTCGGTTTTCTCCATCACATCAGCGGCGATACGTGCGATGGTGGCCTCGGACGCGGGGTTGTACTGACGAGCAATGGCAGCGCGGTCGTCGTTGGGGTCGAGCAGCACGCGCACATCTGCTCCAGCGTCATCCAGGGCTTGCCGTAACTGCTCACGGGCGATGGTCGCGCTCATAGTCTGGCTATAGACACCCAGTCCAACCGTCAGAATCAGCAGCAAGACCAGGCGAGCGTACAGCAACGGGTTGCGTGCCAGTTGCCACGCGCTCAGCGCCTGGACGATGCCGTTACCGCGTGCCAGTACGCCGCCGAGGCCACGCGCAACAACGGGAAAGAGCCGCAAAAAGAGGACCGCGCCCGCCGCCAGCATCAGCACTGGCGCGGCGAGGCTGATCAGATTGAATTGTGCAGCGCCGTCAATGGTGGTCGTAAGGCCGCTGCCGTAGCGCCGCAATTGCCACCAACCAAGCACCGCGCCCAGCACAATCAGCACATCGACCTGAACACGTCGCCAGCCGCTACGACGGGGTGGTCTTGCACGCTCCTGGCGCAGCGTCACCGACGATTGCCTGAGCGCAGGCCACGCCGCCACAAGCAGACCAACGACGACTGTGACCAGGATGGTCGCCGTGATCGCGGTCGTCGCGGTGGTCCAACGTAGTTCGAGCGCGTCACGTCCTCGCAGCCGCTCAAACAGCGTCGTGCGGCTCAAGGCCACGACTCCCAGCACTCCCAGAGCAGCGCCAAGTAGTGATCCCGGCACGACAAGCGTCAGCGCCTGCGCCAGTTGGCTCAACATCAACTGCGAGCCACTGGCACCTCGCGAACGCATCATGGCGAGTTCGGCGCTTTGTTGTTCGGTCGCCAGCGCGCCAACCAGAAAGATATACACAATCGCTAACATCACGATCGCCAGCAGCAGTGTCGACAGTGCAGATTGCAACAGCCGGAAGCGTTGGTTGTAGGTCGCGATCGCTCCGTCCAGCCCGGTCAGCAACGTCGTGCGCGGCTGCAAGGATGCGACCTGTGTACGGAAGGTGCGTAGTTGCTCATCGACACCGGCCAGTGTATCAAGCGAGATCGCCTCCGGTCGCACCAGCATTCGCACGGTGTAGGATATCTGCTGGCGCGGCGCGATGCGCGACACACTCTCGAAATCATCTGGTGCCAGTATCAGTACAGCCACACGTGTGTTGCCACCCGCGCCAGCGTTCGCGACCTCGCCCGCAACCGGACGACGGTCGCCAAACCAGTAAAGTTCCTGTTCGTCGCGTGGCGCGAACGTCCCGACGATCTCGATCGGCAACGTACCATCAACGCAGATGCGATCACCGACCGCGAAGTTAAACGTTGGCACCTGTTGCGCGCTGATCATGGCTTCGAGTGCGGTATCACCGCCACAGACGAGCCGTCCCTGCGTGCCACGCTCGGCGAACGATTGCGGGGCGCGCCCGGTGACGGTCACATGCTCGACGAGTTCGTCCTGCGCCCGTCAGCCGCACGGTCAGGCCAAGGTCGGATGCGTATGTCGCGTCGAGCAGCGGCAAATAACTTACGCCGTAGGAAGCGATCGATCAGCCCACTCAAGTCTTGCTGCACGCGCTCACGATAGGCTGGAGTGAATCCTTGCCCGTGCGCGTGAGTTGAATATTTTGGAGATCGCAGGCAGGGCTTGCACCGTCGCACGGAGATCCCAGCGCAGCCAGCGCGTTCGACGCAAGCGGTCCGGCGACACCCAGCGCCACTGCCAGCGCGATACCAAGACGATGCTTGCTGGTGATCAGCGGACGCCGCAGCAGACGGCGAACGAGATGCCGTGGTGAAAACATGTTATTCCTCGCCGATCCGCAAAGCGTTGCCGATACCACGCCGAAGCAACAACCACAGCACCAGGATCGTGATGCTCACGAACAACACGATCAGCGCCCCATAGGTCGCCAGCAACGTCCCCCACGGCACCAGAATCTCATATGGCGGCACGGTCGCACGCCCCTGGTCGCTGACCGCCATGAACGGCAGCACCAGGCGACCGAGCGCGACACCCAGTACCGTTCCCGCCAGCAAGGCCAGCACGACCAGAACGGCCTGTTCAATCGCGATAATCGAAAGCACGGCGCGGCGATCCAGGCCGAGAGCTTGCAGCACCGCGAACTCGACGGTACGCCGCCGCCCCGCCAGATACGTGGCGATGGCGAAGCCCAGGGCGGTCAGGCCAATGCTAGCGACGAAGCCGAGGAAGAACACGCCTGCCACGCCCACCGCCAGTGGATCGCGGCTGAACGACCGCAGCACGGCGGCTTGCACCAGCAGCGTGCCAATTCCCGATTGGGCTTGCACGGCGCCCAGGGTCGCGGTATCGTCGGGCATGTCCAACCACAATTCGTTCGGGGTGACGGGGCGAGCGTACGGCGCGTTGAGCAGCCGAATCAGGCGCGGATCCTTGCACGACCATAAATGGTTCGTCGTCGATGCCAAGCGAGGGGAAGCGTTCGACCGTACCGCGAATCTCGATCGGCACTAATCGGTTACGCAACAGGAACAGCGCCGTATCGCCGACGGCGAGGTTGTTCGCCGCCAAAAAGTTGGCGCTCACCTGCGCTGGAATCGGCGTGACCTCCTGCGCGTCCGGCCTGAGCATCGCAGCACGCATGGCGAATCCCAGGATGATCGTCACAGGTTGCAGATCGTTTGCAGCGACTTCGATCGTCACCTCCCCTGCCGGTAGTCTGGTCGGGGTTGAGTGACGTATCCGAAAACGCTTCCCAGACCTGCTCATCGTTCCAGCGCTCAAACACCTGTCCGTCCGCTGCAATGCGCACCGATATCGACGGTCACGGGCGGCTTCCGCACCTCAATCTCGCCGTTGACACGGCTCCAGCGGACCGTGACCATCCGGCAGGAACGCCAGGGCGACGAAGCGCACCGGATAGGCATTAGCGGGCAGTTCCAGCGGCACGCTATAGGTCTGCGGACCACCGACAGGATCGGTGGTGGTCAAGTCGATACCGCTGATAGCGTCCGCCCGCATCGCTGAGGATTATCGCTGGAACGAACGGCCCTCCGTTGAGATTCACCACAACCGAGAGCACCTGCGGCTGTCCGTCGATGCGCGATACCATCGGGCGGTGGCGATTCGCCCAACGACGCCATCACCGCCGCGACAGGCGCGATCGGACGTTCAGGCGGGTTGAACGCGACCGCCGCAAACTGCGCAGGATCGACCGCCAGCAACGTGCCGGACGCGCCACGTCCTCCGGCGGCCTTGACGGTATCACGCAACGCCCAGGCGCTGTGTACGCTCTCCGGTAACGCTCCCGGCAGCAACGGTTGTGTGTTGGTCAGCGTCGCCCGTGCGGTCGCGCCGACGGTGTATCCGGCGCGTTGCTGCTGATTCAGGGCGACCGTCGCGCCGAAGGTTTGCGCGAACAATCCCAACGCGACCGCCAGCGACAGCAGCAGCACTAGCCGTGTCGAGGCAGCACGATTGCGTGATAGCTGCATCAGTGCCAGTGCAAACGGCAACCCTTGCAAAGATTCAGATGCGGCGCGAACCAGGTTGAGCAATAGCGGGTATAGACGGAGAAACAGTAAGCCGCCCGCGACCAGCACCAGCAGCGGAGCGACGACCAGGAACGGATCGACGACGAAGTCGCCGCGCAGTTGTTGCAGGACACTGCCCTGCATCTGAAGCTGGACCAGCGCAACGATCGCGATGACCGATACGAACAAGTCGAAGTAGGTGCGTTGCCACAATGGCGTCCCAGCCGGACGTGCCGCACCCTTGCCGGAGCGCCACGATCGAGCGCCGCGCCGCAGGAATCGACGGGAGCGCCAGTGTGAGCAACCCGACCAACGCTGCACCCAACGCATAGCGTCCAGCGTCCGGTGTCGCCTGGAGCCGTAATCCCTGCGTTCGCGCCAGGGCGGCGACCGGACCGATGTTCGCGGTCGCCCGTAGCAGCAGCAGCGCCAGCGGTATACCCGCCAGCGCCGCGCCCGCCGCCAGCAGCAACGCCTGACCGCCTGTGACGCTGACCAGTTGCCGCACGCCCGCACCGCGTGCCGCCATCACAGCCTGTTCGGATGCGGTCGCTTCCGCTTGAAACGCGGCGGTCCAGGCGATATAGATCAGGGCAAGGCCGGCGATCTCGCTGAGCAAAAGGAGAATTGGAGCACGTGCGATCGACAGGCGCTGGCGATAGCCGGAGACGATGCCGCTGAAACCGCTGGCAACTTCGGCATCAGGCAACGCCCGTGTGGTAGCATCGAGGACGCCGCGGATCGCGCTTTCGGCTTGCGCCGCGTTGTCGCCGTTCACGACAGTCGTGTCAAAGACAACACGCCAGCGATATTCGCCAGAACGCCGTTCGGCGGGCAGTTGCGGCACGACCCGTTGCCATAGCACGCCGGGGGCGACCAGCAGCATCGCCTCGCGCCGTGTCGCGTTGACGACCGGCACCAGATCGAGCAAGCCGCTTTGCCAGAACACGCTGGTGACATCGGCAGGTTCGACTAGTCCCACGACCACAATCTGCACGAGTGGCGCGTCCTGACGGTTTTCTAACAGATCGATCGTATCGCCGACACTCAGGCCGAATTGCTCGGCGGCATCGGTACCAAGCACCACTTCGACCGCTGCGGGTGCCGGCGTGACAGCAGGCATACGCCCTTCGACGATGCGCAGATTCGGCAGCGCGGCTTCCGCTTCCACCAGCACCACACGCCGGTCACTCTCGCCCTTCGGGTAGTAGCAGGCGCTTTGTACGTATCGCCGACAGAATCTCTGGGTCGAGCCAGGTCGCCCCGCGACTTGCCTGTTGCACACGCTGGTTCATGGCGTCGTATGCGTCCTGCGCCAGTGCATCGGCGGGCATCGTAACGCGCACGCTACGCTCGTCCAGGGGTGCATCCGCGAGCGTGGCGCGCAAGCCAACATCCGCTAAGGCAGCCGTATAAAGAGGTGCGGCGACCAGCAACGTCACCAGAACCAGTAATCCAACCAACACAGCCAGCGTCAGAGGGGCGTTTCGCACGCTGCGGCGAACGATCAGGGTTAGCAATCCGAGCATTGGAGAATTATATCAGCGCTTGTTGTGGGCCGGGCAAACTGTTACCATGTATGTTGTGAGCACCACCATACGCCAATCTGCATCGCCGTTCATGGTGGCGAACAGCCTGGTCAAAATCTACAAAGTCGCCGACCTGGAAGTGTTCGCGCTCCAGGGTCTCGACCTTGATATCATGCCGGGAGAGATGCTCGCACTGGTGGGCGCATCCGGTTCGGGCAAATCGACGCTGCTGAATCTGCTCGGTGCATTGGACGAACCGACCGCCGGAACGCTACGCGTCGGCGAATACGATCTGTTAGCGATGAACGCACGCGAACGTGTCAGCTTACAAACGCGATACCGTCGGCTTCGTGTGGCAACAAAAAGCACGTAACTTACTACCCTACCTATCAGCACTTGAAAACGTCGAACTCCCGATGACGCTGGCAGGGGTGCGCGGGCGCACGCGCCGCTCGCGGGCGCTCGACCTGCTGGAGTCCGTGGGCTTGCAGGAACGCATCCGCCACCGTCCCGACCGCCTATCTGGGGGCGAGCAACAGCGTACCGCCATCGCCGTCGCGCTGGCCAACCAACCTCGACTGCTACTCGCCGACGAGCCAACTGGCGAAGTCGATAGTGCTGCTGCCGACACGATCTTCGGGGTGTTGCGCGAGCTCAATCAGAAGCTTGGCGTAACAGTGATCGTCGTCACGCATGACGCACAGGTGGCGCGACGGGTCGATCGGGTGGTCGCGATTCGCGACGGACGTACAGCCACCGAGATTCGCCGCCGCCGTGATATCGCCGGACATGTGATTCTGGAGGAGGAATTCGCTCTGCTTGATCGCGTCGGACGGTTACAGATTCCAGCGCATTATATCGAATCCCTCGGATTAAAGATCGGGTACGTCTCGAGCTCGAAGCAGACCATATCGGCATATGGTCCGACCACCAGGACATGGACGAGCCGCGCCGATCGCATCCTGATTTGGTGCAGCCGACCGCCACGCCCGAACCAGCGATACGTGAACCTATACCTGGCGACGATACTCGCTGGCAACGCCCCGGCAAAAGCTAACATGCGGTCCAGACGATGCATACAAACTCATACACATACGTCAGACAGGAAGGTATGATGGCTGTTCGTTCGTCGATCATCGTCACCCACGATCTGCAACGCCAGTTCAAACTAGGCGGCGAAACCATCCACGCGGTCGATCATGTGTCGCTAGACATTCCAGCGGGACACATGGTCGTCATTCGTGGGCGTTCCGGTTCCGGCAAAACGACGCTGTTGAACCTGATCGCCGGTCTAGATCGTCCGACCGCTGGTGAAATATGGATCGATGGCCAACCCACCACCAAACTTTCCGAGCACGAACGTGTCGCGCTACGACGCACCAAAATGGGCTTCGTGTTTCAAGCCTTTGGACTTTTGCCGCTGTTGTCGGCACGCGAAAACGTCGAAGTGCCGTTCCGCATCCAGAAGATGGAGCGCGTGGAACGCGAAACACGCTCGGAACACGCACTCGGCGCCGTAGGGCTAGCGGCCCGCATGCACCATCGTCCCTACGAGCTTTCCGGTGGCGAGCAGCAACGTGTCGCGCTGGCACGGGCGCTGGTGGCTCGTCCTCAGTTGATTCTCGCCGACGAGCCGACCGGACAACTCGATTCCAACACCGGACGCGACATCATCGCCCTGATGCGGCAACTCGTGGACGAACAGCGCATCACGGTTCTTGCTGTCACGCATGATCCGGTCGTCGTCGAGAGCGCCGATCTGGTGTACGAACTGCGCGACGGAAAACTGGTCGCGTAATCACGCCACATATCTGCTATGATCGAGTATCTCCATAGCCGAACATGAATCTATCGGCTCGATGAAACGGACGGAACAATGGCATACTGGCTCTTGAAATCTGACCCTGATACCTACAGTTTCGCCGATCTCGTTACAGAAGAACGTACGATGTGGGATGGCGTAAAGAACGCGCAAGCCTTGATCCACATTCGGGCGATGCACGACGAGGATCGTGTGCTGATTTATCACAGCGGAAACCAGCCGAGCATCGTCGGCGTCGGAACAATCGAAAGTGAAGCGTATCCCGATCCCGATGAAGACGACCCAAAGCTTGTGGTTGTCAACGTACGTGCCGACAAGTGGGCGGCAACGCCCCTATCCCTCACCACGATCAAGGCCGACCCGATTTTCGCGGCGATGCCCCTCGTGAAACAACCGCGCCTGTCGGTCATGCCGGTGACGGATGAACAATGGCGACGGATTGTTGAACTCATCGGCTTACCCGACGAAAAGTAGCACCCGGCGACAAGAAGGGGTGGTCACGAATACGTGGGTATTCGTGACCACCCCTTCTTGTCAATGTTCATGGGCTAGCGTGCCAACACGTACTGCATACCACCAACCTGCTTGACCAATCCTTTCAATTCCAGCATCGCCAGCGTCGCCGATGCCACAGGTTGCGGCAACCCACTTTCCCGGCTGATAATGTCAATATGACGTGGCTCGGCCTCCACCAATCGCAAGAGGGTGATCTCCTCGGCACTTTCTGGCATCGCCGCAGACACGGCTTGTTGCTCGGCGGCATTTTGCAGGTTCAGGGCTTCCAGAATATCCTCGGCACGGCTCACCAACATCGCGCCATCGCGGATCAATTGATTGGGTCCGACCGATTTGGCGCTAAACAGTGAGCCAGGGACTGCAAATACATCGCGACCTTGTTCGAGCGCGAATTGCACCGTGATCAACGCGCCGCTGCGTGCAGCGGCTTCTACCACCAGCACGCCCAGCGATAAACCACTGATGATACGATTTCGCGGAGGAAAGTTCGTGGGTGAGGGCGCAGTGCCAAGCGGGTATTCCGAGATGATCGCTCCCTGCTTCATAACGGCTTCACCTAGCATACGGTTCGTCGAGGGGTATAACTGGTCAACACCGCTTCCCAGCACCGCCAGCGTGCGCCCTCCCGCTTCGAGTGCTGCCTGATGCGCGATCGCGTCGATGCCCAGCGCAAGACCGGATACGATCGTTACGCCCGCCGCGGCGAGTTCGGTCACGAGTCGCACAGTCACATCACGACCATAGCTTGATGCACCGCGCGTCCCGACGACCGCCAGCGCCCAGCGGTCGTTCTCCACGAGCGTGCCGCGCACGTAGATCACCGGCGGTCCATTGACCACTTCTCGCAGCAACGGTGGATAGGATGGATCATCACGCGAGATGACGCGCACGCCTGTGGCGCTGATACGTTGATATTCGGCGTGTAGATCGACTGTCGAGCGAATCTTTTGGAGGGCTTGCGTCGTCCGACCATCAAGACCAGCCATTTGTAGGTCGCCACTGTCAGCGCGCCATGCGTCTTCGAGCGAGCCAAAATAGGCGATCAAGCGATCCAGTCGTGCCGGACCAATGCCGTTAACCAGGTTGAAACCGAGATAATAGTGAATATCCTGCATCGACCTTGACCTTATCCTGTGAAGTTGCGGGCATTATAAAACACCCGACAACCACAGAAGGATACGCGGTCAACAAAAAAGCCGGCTCCCTAGGGAGCCGGCCACAGTTCTTGTAGGGCTATTGCGGATTAGTCGCGGTCAGCGGCACATTCGGCGCACATGCCAGAAAAAGACGTCGCGTGCCAATCAATGCGGAAGCCCGCTTGCCGTTCGATAATCGCGTATGCGAGCGCATGCAATGGAGCCGACACATCTTCGATACGCCCGCAACGGCTGCAGATCGCGTGATCGTGGCGCGTAACGTTCGCGTCATAGTGCGCTGCACCATCTTTGTCACGAAAGACTTCCTGGGCTAGCCCATGCCGTACAAGCAGATCCAGTGTGCGATATACGGTAGCGAAGCCAATACCCGGTTGCTGGTCACGTGCCGACAAAAACACCTGCTGAGCAGTGGGATGTGCGCTTGTGTTACGCAGCACTTCCAACACTACCTGGCGGTTTCCAGTCATGCGCAACTCTGTATGGTCTTGTATCATTGCTACATCGCCGTTCATTATATATTCTATAGCTCCGAAGACCCGTGTCCTCAGACCCTATCCAATCGCTAAGATTGTGCGTAATAGCACAAACCTGTTCAAGATTACCTTGTATTGTAATGAGCGCCAAATGCCTTGTCAACCGCACATATGCATTACTTTTTGCACTAATCGCGCAAAGTGAAGGCAAACGAAAGCCAAATCTAACGGTAATACTCCGTCTGTCAGTACACAGACATCGCTTTCCTGCGACGGAACCATGCGCCACTCGATCCGCCCTGCCATTGCAGATCAGAAATGTGTGCTCGCATTGCACGGACCAGTCAACGTCCAACGTTCCCTATACAGCACGAGCCCGTGTCACGAGTAACACGCATCACTTGCCATACAATAGTGCTTCGTCATCCGCCTTCATAGTAATAAGGAGCCTGCCAGTGTCACAAAGCGTGCAGCCATCTGAGGTTCAATGTAACCTTCACCTGTCCGATAAAATGATGACCTGGCTGGAAAGCGTCGATCGTCCAGCCTCGTCACATGGACCACACCTGCCTGACGACAACCAGGCGACCCTGCTGCTAAACCATCTGAACGTCGACCCTATCGACCAGGCGGAAACGCTGGCGGCACGACCTGACCCCAACGCACAACCAGAACTTTGGTGGGTGCTAGACCGTGCATACCACGACCTGATCGCCACTATGGGACGCGGCGAATCCCCTGCTGGGTTCGGTGGATGGCCCACGTTGCCAGCCGAGCTTGGTGCGGTAGGCAGGTATCTGTATGTGTGGCTATATCTCGCGGTGGTACCGGAGGTCCGCCGCTACCATGCCGATCGTGGCATCCCTGATGAGCTATCCTGGCAAACCCTGGGTATGATCAAGACGGCAATGAAGGAGCATCGCGCCGAACATGGCGTCGGCGGCCTGGGACTATCGGGGCAGTGGGGTTTACCCTTACGTTTTCGCGGCGCGAACTACGAGCTTGGACGACTGGGGTTCAACCGTGGCGAGATTTCGTTCCTGGGGCGACCGTATAGCTATGTCCTCAATGTGCATATTCCGGCGGTCGGTCCCATGGACGCTGCCTCCTGTGACGCCTCGTTCGCCCAGGCGCGCGGGTTCTTCGCCCGTCACTTCCCCGACGAACCTGTATCATTCTTTTTGTGTCACTCGTGGCTGATGGACGACCAACTCGCACTGTATTTGCCGCCAACCTCCAATCTGGTGCAATTTCAACGGCGGTTCCAACTTGTGCCGGAACGCACACCACCAGTGAGCGACCACGACATTCTCCATTATATCTTTGGGCAGCACTACACAGGCTCTGAGATGCCCGAAGGAATGCTCGACGCGCTTCCGCAAGACACCACGCTGCGCCGAGCCTTCGTGTCACATCTGCGTGCGGGCAAACACTGGCATGCACGAACTGGCTGGATCGCGTGGTAGGTTCGCACATCGGACAGGTGCGCGTGTTGTTCGCTTACGGCAGCCCGATACATCTATATCAGTACTGCGTCATAGGATGGGGTGCAGCTATTCCACCCGAATAATCACCGGCTGGCTTTCGACACGCTTGCCGTCGGCGGCGACGGCGACGGCGACGAGCGTATGCCGTCCGGCTCCTAGCGCGGTCCATGTCCACAGGCCGCTTCGCCCGTCGATGCCGCCCACCACCTGAGCATCGACCATGAACTCGATTCGCGCCACCGGACCGCTGGCTTCCGCCGTAAGCGCGACTGCCGCATCCTGCTGGACTACGGCATCGGGCGGCGGCTGCAACAGCCGCACCGCCACCGTGGCGTTATCGAGCTTGACGCCGATACGCGTTTCCTGCTCCGGGTTCCCTGGCAACGCCACGATCAGTCGCAATGTGTAGGCGCCCGTCGCAAGACCGTCGGTCGCCCATACGCCGAGTAGTCCGTTGGTAACGCCGCCGACACCAGATACAATCGTGCTCCAGGTAGTGGGCGTGTTACCCATGCCGTAACTCAGAATGTATTGCCCGGCGGCACTACCCCGCACCGTGACCTGGCCGCCCACCACAGCCCCAGCATCTGGCGAGGTAATCGCCGCAACCGTTGCCGTCGTCGCAAGCGTTGTGCTGGAGGTGCTGGTCGCTGTCACACATGGCACGGTCGGCGGGCGCGGCAGTCCCGAAGCCGCTGCCCAATCACTCGCGTCGGGGGGCGGCTGCAAGAACGTCACTGTGCGCCGTTGGTCGAGCGGCGTAGCGTCCGTGGCGAGGCAGGTTCCATCGCCACCCACTGTCACCGTTACGTACTGCCCTTGATCCTGGTCGGGGGTGTGTGCCGCCAGAAACACTTCCTGTACGGTATCGCCACAGTTTTCGGCGATCGTCCCTGTCGCCTTACAAATCATAGCTTCAGTGATGCCCGACGGACGCACGAACGGTTCCGGAGGCTTTCCCGCATGCGCCTGCTCCATTATCGAGCGCCAGATCTCACCGCCGCCGTTGGCACCCGCGACCTCGGACATCGGGGTATTATCGTTATTGCCGACCCACGCCCCCACCACCAGATCCGGAGTATAGCCGAGCGCCCAACTATCCTTCCAATCGTTACTGGTGCCGGTCTTGACGGCAGCGGGGCGGTCGCCGTCGAGCCGCATAACGTTGTCAACGCCAAATATAGGCGCTCGTGCATCATTGTCGCTCAAGATACTGGTGATGAGATACGACACCTGCGCGCTGTTGTTACCAAATACCGGCTGTGCGGGAGCCGGATCAGTGTCAAAGGCCGCGCCGGAATTGCTGGTCACTTTCAGGAGCGCCACAGGCGCACGCGCCAAGCCACCGTTCGCAAACGCCGTGTAGGCGGCGGTCAGGTCCAGCAACCGCACCTCGCCTGCTCCCAGCGCGATCGCGAGGCCATACTGATCCCGATCTTGCAGCGTCGTGATACCCATGCGGTGCGCAAGATCCAGGAACGCATCCAGTCCAACGTGCGCCAGCGCCTTGACCGCCGGGATATTGAGCGAACCGGCAAGCGCCATCCGCAGACGTTGTGGACCACGGAACTGCTCGTCGTAGTTCTGTGGTTTGTAGCCACCACCAAAATCCGTTGGGGTATCCCAGATGATGGTGGCAGGCGTCCAATCGCGGCTGAGCGCGGCCGCATAGACAAGCGGCTTAAGCGAGGACCCAGGCTGGCGCTCGGCGAGCGTCACATTGACCTGTCCATCGATCGCAGCGTTGTTGTAGTCGATCGATCCGACCATCGCCAGGATCTCTGACGTGTGCGGGTCCATTACAACCACGGCAGCGTTATGGGCGTTGCGATCCTGCAAGTTGGCGATTTGATCACTCGCGGCACGCTCTGCCATGTCTTGCAGCGCTGGGTCGAGCGTCGTCACAACCCGTAAACCACCACGATACACTAACTCCGGTCCATACTCATGTTCCAGCAGAGTCGCGCACGTAGAACACCCAGTGTGGATAGCGAATATCGACCTGCACAGGACGCAGTGGGATCGTCTGGGCGTAAGCAGCATTGGCCTGATCATATGTCGACGTAGCCTTCTTTGACCATCTGATCGAGGACGATTTTTTGGCGCGCCTTGGCGGCGACGGGATCGTTCAACGGATTGAGTATGGTCGGTGACTGCGGTAATCCCGCCAGCAAACTCGCTTCGGCAAGATCGAGGGTTTGGGCGCCATGTCCGAAATAGCTTTGCGCGGCAGCTTCGACACCATAGGCCATGTTGCCGTAATAGACCTCGTTGAGATACATGGCCAGGATCTGTTCTTTGGAATATTGGCGCGATAGTTGAAACGCCAGGATCGCCTCGCGAATCTTGCGACGATAGGATTGCTCGTTACGTTCTTCGGGAGACAACAGGACGCCACGCACCAGTTGTTGCGTGATCGTTGAACCACCAGAGACGATCTGGCCTTCACGATTGAGATACAACGCACGCACAATGCCGCGTAGATCAAAGCCGGGATTACTGAAAAATCCAGCATCCTCGACCGCGACCGTCGCCGCTTTCAACGCCCAGGGAATATCGGCATAGGGAATGACGGTGCGCTGGCCACCGTCGAACAGTTCGTACAGCAGTGTCGTGCCATCGCGGGCATAAATGCGCGTCGTTTCAAACGGTCGATGTGTTCCGAGCGTAGCTCGGATCGGGCAGATCGCGGCTATATTGCAGGTACACCGCACCGCCGGCAATCGTGGCGACGACCAGGCCGACGATGCCGATTCGAACAGATCGCAGAACGATGATTCCGAGCCATTGGATCGGTGACCGATAGAAGCGCATACCCAACATAAAATTACGTAAACTCAAAAGATCAGTGTACCATAGCTCAAATGTACCATACCCGTTTCGATCCGAGCCACCATGGTAGAATGAAATGAGCGATGTTGCTTGAACCGAAGCTACCATTGGAAAGGAAGAGATATGGCGAAACGCGCACAGGTTATCATGGCCCCTTTTATTATTGTGCCACTCCTGCTGCTGCTGATCCTTGGGTTTGATCACCATTGTCCGGAGGAACAACAACAAAAGATAACGTCGAAACCGGTGTTGTGAACGTCGATACAGAATCGACATCAGCGATCCAAACGGTTGCGGGTGTTGCGACATCGACGCCTGCCCCTGCACTGACAGACGCCAAACCCGCCCCGACTGTTTCAGGAGATCCTGACGCAGCAAGTTGATGCAGAAGATGCGTTGTTGACGGCGCTATATCGTGACCGCAGTCCTGCTGTAGTCGCCATCCATATTCTGGGTTCCAGCAGTGAAACTCTGCAACTTCCGCAGATTCAGCCCGACGACCCTGACGCGACACCCACTGTACCGGAGTTTGGCTTTGAAGCACAGGGGTCAGGCTTTGTGCTTGACGCGCAGGGCCATATCATCACCAACAACCATGTGGTCGAAAACGCCACGACGATTGAAGTCACCTTCACCGACGGCTCGACGCTGGAAGCCAATGTTGTTGGCACCGATATGGACGCTGACCTCGCCATGATCAAAGTCAAGCAACTGCCAGATGGCGTGCAACCGCTGCCACTGGGCGATTCGCGTAAGCTCGAAGTTGGGCAACGTGCCATCGCCATTGGCAACCCCTTTGGCCTCGATTCGACGTTGACAGTGGGCGTGATCAGTGCGCTCGGTCGCACCATGCCCAGCCGCGCGGCATCGCAGGGTGGCGTCTTTAGTCTTGGCGACGTGATCCAGACCGACGCGGCAATCAACCCGGGCAATTCGGGTGGACCATTGTTCAATAGTTCGGGCGAGGTGATCGGCGTCAACACGGCCATCCGTTCCGAGGGCGGCTCGTTCGAGGGTGTCGGCTTCGCGGTTCCGTCAAACATCGTCGAAAAGGTTTCCGCTGCGATCATCAAGCAAGGACGCTACGAGCATCCGTATCTTGGCATCTCGATGGGACGAGCCGACTCACGGAAGCCGTGGCGCGTGAACTCAAGCTTTCGGTCCAGCGTGGCGTTCCAGTGGGTGAGGTCGTTGCCAAACGGACCTGCCGACTAAGGCCGGACTACAAGGGTGGTACTGATTTGGTTCAGGTCCGTGGGGTAGCGTATCCAACTGGTGGCGATATCGTTCTTCGAATCGACGACGAGGCTGTGACCGCATCGTCCGACATCATCGACTACCTGGCGACACAAACCGTCGTTGGTCAAACGATTACGCTGACGGTGCTACGAGATGGCAAAGAACAAAAGTCGAGGTCGTATTGGGTGCACGACCAAGGGCAACTAGCGCTATCAGTGTATTACCACTCTCCTATCGGTCCGTTATGTTATACTATTGACTGAAGGGCGCAAGTAATTGCGCCCTTTAGATTATCCCGCGATCGAGGCGACGAAGGAACCGATCTCATGGCGCAGCCTCCCCGTTCGACTCGTAGCGTGCAGCGTATACCCGCACGACGCGCTCCAGCCCAATCGCCATATCGAAATCGCCGTCCACGTAGTGGTGGTGGCAGTACTGCGTTATGGCTGGTGCTGATTTTGGCGCGATAGTTGTGCTTGGCTATATTGTATGGGACCGGACGTTTCGTGCGCTTGGTGATATGACCAATGTTAAGGATGTACGTCCACAGGTAGTCGAGGTGCAAGGACCACCTCCGGCTTTACTCCAACAGGCCGTTCAATGTACTGTTGATCGGCGTGGATGCTCGCGAGGCGAATCCAGAAGACGGCGCACGTTCCGATACGTTGATCGTCGTGCATGTCGATCCGGTCAACAAGTGGGCCTCGATGTTGTCGATCCCGCGTGATACGTTCGTCACATTCCCTACCGTGACGATGTGCAGGTGAGCAAGATTACGACAGCGTATTCGTGGGGGTTCTCCAATCCAGAAATCTATGGCGAGGGCACACGGCCCGACGAAGGCGGGAGCCGCACTCGCCGCCGACACCGTTGAGGAATTCCTGGGGCATTACGATCGACTACACCGCACAGGTAAACTTCCAGGGCTTCGAGCAACTCGTCGACGCGATCAACGGCATTACGGTTGATGTCCCACATACGATCCTTGATGCCGAATATCCTACCGATGATTATGGCTATGTTCGTCTGCTGATCGAGCCCGGATTGCAGCGCATGGATGGTAAAACGGCGCTGCAATATGCTCGTACCCGCCATGCCGATAACGACTTTGGACGTGCCGCACGCCAGCAACAGGTGCTTCAAGAGGCCGTACGCGAGCTACGACAACGCGGAATCCTCGAACAGATCGAAGCATTACCACAACTGCTTGACGCCTTGCGGACGTCGATCAAAACGACCATGCCGATCGACGACCTCGGAACATTGCGTGGACTTGGTGCCCTCGCTCAAGAGATCGGCAGCGACCGCATCATGCGCTTTGCGATCAATCCTTCAACCGTGGCACTCGATCAGAACTACGACAATTGGTATGACATTCACTGGGACAGTGCGGCGATAGCCGAAATCGCGCAAGAATTTCAGCAGGGACCGATGCAAGCCATCGCGTCAGCACCAGAAACAGCGACGATCCAAGTGCAAAACGGCAAGGGCATCAAAGGCCTCGCAGGACAGATCAGTCTCGATCTTGAACTCGCGGGCTTTACGGTCGCCGACCCTGCCGATGCCCCACCAGGCGATCATCCAAGCACGCTGATCCTGGATTACAGCGGCAAGCCAGAAGTACGCGCGCCAAACTCGCGCAATTCTTCAACCTGCCGCCTGATAGTGTGCGCGACATGAGCGCAAACAAAGATGCCGCGCCCTTCGGAGTCGACATCGTTGTATTGGTCGGTCAGGATTATGTGGGACGCTAGACGTTAGCCGCGATTGACACGCAGGGCTGCTGCGAGTTCGGGATGCGTCGCCCACTGACCTTCAACCAACACCTCACGGTCCCACGGATTGAGGATCAGCGCGTCACTGGTAAGCGCAACGTAATCGGGGCGTGGATCGGCCCATGTATGGGCATACAGTGTAGCGGTCCGCACGGCTGACGCACCCAGACGTCGTACCTCATCCGCTGCCAATGCCAGGTGTCACCCCGAATCGGCGATCTCGTCCACCAGCAGCACGCGCCGTCCCACGACCTTTTCAGGAGGGCCGCACCAACCAGGTTGGCTTTTCGCGCACGACAGTATCGTTGAAGTCGCCGTGTCAGCCGAATCGGATAAAATTCGCGTCGCAGAATAAACGACAGCATCGTGGCGGGAAATAAACCGCCGCGAGCGATACCAAGGATCATTTGCGGCTCGAACGATTCGACTCTGTTCCGCAAGAATACGCACTAATTGCTCGAAACGCTCCCAAGACACCGGCTCGACGCCGCTCCGCTGACTATAATCGTACGGTTCCATCATCCCACTCCACAGGACCACAAAGGCGCAAAGCAGCGACCCGCTTTGCGCCTTGGCTTGATATTATCCTGAAATCTAATTGCTGGCGTCGAATGTTCCGACCGTGAGCGGACTCACCTGGACCATCGACAACTTCGATGTTGTCCAGCCCACCATAGAATTCGTACCACGGCTTGGCACCGCGCCACAGCACTTCGTTGAGCGCCTGGATATTCTGCACGCCCCGGTCAAGCAACCAGGCTTCAAGCGCGTCCGCACCGCCCTTGCCGTACTCCTTGATGCCATCCTGCCAGGTCGCACGACCGCAGAGCACGCCAGCGAATCCGGTTTCAGCTTCCCCAGCCAGTTCCAGTGTCGCACGGAAGACTTCGTCGGTAACACCTGCCGACAGATAGATGAAGGGCAGACGCGATGCCTGCGGCGGCTTCCTTGAAGTAGGCGCGTGCTTCGTCCATCGGTATAGGCGGCCGTGCCATCGAAGGCGGCTGAGCCTTCGACGTACTTGACGTTGACCGGTACTTCGACCTTCAACACGTCTACGCCATACTGTGGCTTGGAGAATTCCGCCATATATGCCGTAACCAGACGAGGCTTAGCCTTGGCGAACTCCAGGCTCTTCTCGTCGCCGATCTCATCGCTATAGCAGATCGGTTCGAGGAAGAACGGCATGTCGTTCGCGGCACATTCCGCGCCGATACGCTCGATAAAGGCGTGCTTGATCGTATTAATTTCGGCGGTGTCTTCAGGATTGTAGTAGAGCAAAATCTTGATCGCGTTCGCACCGGCAGCAGCCAAGCGTCGCACCGACCATTCCGGCAGCAGATCCGGCAGACGACCAGGCTTGTCGGCATCGTAGCCGGTCTTTTCATAGGCCAGCAACACGCCTGTGCCGGGTGCACGCTCTTTGATCGCGTCCAGGCCATACTCCGGGTCCATCAGGATCGCGCTGGCATAGCGGTCAGAACGCGGGTGACCAGCGACTTTGAACTCGACCATTTCGGCAATACCTACGTCGCTGCCCTTGGCCTTAGCTGATCGCCTTTTGGAGCGATCCGCGCTGATCCATCGCCGCAGCCGCGATGATGCCGTTTTCGTCTGCGACTGCCTGGATGCCCGCGAACTTGCCGCGTGTCATCTGGACTTTCGATCCATTAGTCATGTCTATTACTCCTCATTCGCTTCGTTACATGCGCCAGGAATCTGTATGAATATGTACACAGTACGGTATGCCAGTATAGCATATGCTGGCGGACGACGACCGGGCACGGACGAGCGGCTAGCGACGAATGAAAGCCTGAAGGAGCACGTGGGAAAACGAGAGGAGGGATACACTAATTACCTGCTGAGAGATTACGGCAGCAGGAGGAAATTGCGGTCTATGTCAACGCTGGGCTCGTCCCTGGCGTAAAAGATACACCACCACGATCAGCGTAGAGAAGGCGAGGCGATAGAGCGCGAAGGGCAGAAAACCCGTATGACGTACGAGGAGTGCCCGCAGAAAGCGGATCGCTAGCGCGCCCGTCATGCCTGACACGACGACGCCCATCAGGAACGGGCCATCGATCTGAGATCGTTCGATCGTGCGTGCTTTGAACACGCAGCGCTCCCGCCGTGATCGGCAGCGCCATCAGGAACGAGCAGTGAGCGGCGTCGGCGGGACGGAAACCCAGCAACCGTGCCATCGTGATCGTAGCACCAGACCGTGACACGCCTGGTACGAGCGCGATCGCCTGTGCCATACCGAGCAGCAACGCATCGCGTAGGCCCAACTGCGCCAGCGTGCGGTCGCGTCTGCCCCAACGGTCAGCCGCAAACAACGCTACTCCCATCGTGCCAACTGTCGCCGCCACGACCAGTGGCTTTCGCAGCCGTGGTCGCCGCCAGGTCATCGATCAGATAACCCACGACAGCCCCCGGCACCGATGCGACCGCAAGCAGCCACAGCCGTCGCCCTGCTTCGGCGAATCGAAGCGATTGGCACGGCGAGCCATCTCCAGCCAGTCGCGCCAGAAGAACACCAGCAGCGTCGTGGAGGTACCAAAATGGAGGGCAACATCATAGGCGTGGGTCGTTGAGCGCTGAGTCTTCCAGGCCGATCAGCCAGGGCGTCGCGATCAGATGACCGGAGGACGACACTGGCAGAAACTCGCCCAACCCCTGCACCACGCCAAGCAGCGTTGCGGCAGCATATGGAGGCGAGCCTGCACCGTTCATCCGAGGGTTCATCTCGTTCATGGTTTCATAACTCCGGCGCGAGAACGCCAAAGGCGAGTATGGCACCCATCGATGGTGCCATACTCGCCTCGTGATGCACGAACACCCGTTATTTTGGCGTGGTAGCTTGTACAGTTACATCATGCTCAACACTCGGCTGAAATGCCACCCCATCGGTCAGGTCATCGGCCTCACGCTTCGAGCGATAGATCGCGAACGCAACGACCAAAATCAGTGCGATCATACCGAGCGCCAGCAGCGGATTGAGCGGCTGATCACGGCGCACCGTCACGATGATCGGCGCGATCAGCAGCGAAATCAGGTTGATCACCTTGAGCAAGGGGTTGAGCGCCGGACCTGACGTATCCTTGAGCGGATCGCCGACCGTATCGCCGACCACCGCCGCCTTGTGCGGCTCGCTACGCTTGCCGCCGTAGTGGCCTTCCTCGATGTACTTCTTGGCGTTATCCCAGGCACCACCTGCATTGGACATGAACACGGCCAGTAACTGACCCGATAAGATCGTTCCAGCCAGGAAACCGCCCAGCGCCTCGATGTTGAGCAGGAAACCGACGATGACGGGAACGACCACGGCGATCAAGCCGAGGGTAATCGAGTTCCCGCTGCGCCGCTGTCGTGCAAATCGCCACAGCGTTGGCATAATCCGGCGTGACTGTGCCTTGCATGATGCCCGGTATGCGCAACTGGCGGCGCACTTCGTTGACGATCAACGACGCCGCGCGGCTAACCGCACGAATCGTGAGCGATGAGAACAGGAACGGCAACGCGCCGCCGATCAGCAGACCAATAAAGATCTCGGGTTGCGCGATATTGATCGTCGCGATCACCGGCAAACCTAAGTTCGCTTTGCACGATGCCAACATCGGTGAAGAACGAGCCGTACAGCGACACCGCCGCGATCACCGCCGAGCCGATCGCTACACCCTTGGTGATGGCCTTGGTGGTGTTACCGGTCGCGTCCAGATCGTCCATGATTGCGCGTGCTTCGGGCTCAAGTCCCGCCAGTTCGCCGATACCGTTGGCATTGTCGGCGATAGGTCCGAACGCATCCATCGAGATCGTGTTGCCGGTCAGCGTCAGCATACCGATGCCGGTCAGCGACACACCGTACAGCACCGCCTCGAACGGACGCTCGTAGCCGCCGAAGAACAGCACCGACGCCAGGATCGACACGGCGATCACCAGCACCGCATACACCGACGACTCGTAGCCCAGCGCGAGGCCACTCAGGATGTTGGTCGCCGCGCCTGTCTGCGACGAACGCGAGACTTCCTCACCGGCTCGAAATGCGTCGAGGTGAA